>NZ_NERU01000002.1 GCF_003063265.1 Limnohabitans sp. WS1 | reverse complement strand
AGCCGTGGGCATCGACCAGGTCTTGGAAGATGGCGGTGGCGTTGCGGCGAAGGCGAAGTTGGGCCTCAATGAAGACGCGGTGGACTTCGCACAGGCTGGAGGAAGTGGAAACGAGAGCCGGTGGCCACCCCGGGGGAGTTTGAAGGATCAAGTAGCCAGCGGGTGTGGTAGCTGCGAATGGTTTTGCGGTCGATGCCGGTGATGCGGGCAATCTCGCGCTGGGGCGTGTTGCGCTGCAGCAGCGTGATCACCGTGGCGCGTTGGTTGGGTTTCAAGACATTCACTCCTTGGCCTTCCTTCGAGGAAGGCCAGAACATGCGTCCTGCCAACAGGTGCCGACGGTGTCGGCGTTGAGACCCTGTCCCCGATCAATTCAGGTGGGGGAGTTTGAGGTGGCCATAAGTGGGGGAATTTGGGTGGCCATCAGGGACATGCTTGACCAGCTGATGCACCACGGCACGATCTTTGAGTTTGAGGCCAATCGCTATTGGCTCATGGATAAGGCGGAGCAACTGGCCATCTGCATTGAAACGCCTGACCTGGCTGCGTTACTTAGAGAAAACAGTTACGCAGCGCTTTAACCGGACAGAGCAGGATTGTTGGCTGCGAATGTCAGGATTGAGAATAGGACTGCAAAACCAAATGTAAAAAACGGGCAAGCGCCCTCCTGCTGCCAGAAGTTGAGTGCAAATCAATAGGCCAGAGAGTCAGGCTTGACTTTGGATTCCACTGTATTCATTCGGCCTTGATGTTGGCTTCCTTGATGACTTTGCCCCACTTGGCGTGGTCACTCTTGACCTTATCGACAGTCTGCGCGGGCGTCAGAAATTCTGCGTCGCAACCCAGCTGCTTGAATTGCTCTTGCAGATTTTTGTCCTCTCCCGCCTTGAGCAGCGCCTGTGACAGTCGCGTCACAACATCCGGTGCCATGCCCGCCGGGCCCATCAGTTCAAACCAACCGGTGGAATCAAAACCTTTGTAGCCGAGCTCGTCCATGGTCGGAACATCCGGGAATGCGCCTGAGCGTTTTGGCGAAGTCACTGCCAAGGCACGCACCTTGCCGGACTTGTATGGCCCCACTGCCGCCGTCAATGAAGAAAAGAGCATGGGCACTTGGTTGCCCATCAGGTCAGTCATAGCCGGTGCTCCACCTTTGTAAGGAATATGCAAAAGGTTAATGCCGGTAAAACTCTTGAGCAGTTCACCGGAAAAGTGATGCGGACCTGCAATGCCTGAGGTGCCGTAGCTCCATTTTTCCGGTTCCTTTTTTGCAGCGGCCACCACGTCGGACACGCTCTTGAACGGCGAAGAGGGATGCACCACCAAGACGCTTCCAGTGCTGCAAACATGGCCGATGTGGGTGAATGAGTTCAGGTGGTGGTACCCCACTTTGGTCAGGTGTGGCGCAGTGGTGAAGGGCCCGCCATCGGCAAAGTAAAGGGTGTAACCATCAGGTGGTGCCTTGCTGATGAACTCTGCGGCCACCCCGCCAGCGGTGCCCGGTTTGGGTTCCACAATGATGGCTTGCCCCAGCAGAGGCTCGAGCACTCTCATGAGAGGACGGGCTGCAGCATCCGCAGCGCCGCCAGCGGTGTAGCCCAGCACGACGCGAATGGGTTTGTTGGGGTAACCCTGGGCTTGAGCTTGTGTGATCCCAACAGTGGCAAGGGTCAGCGCAATGGCGGTTATTTGCTTGATCATCCTGTGCTCCGAGTGGTTTGAGGGATAAAAAATTTAGCCGTTTAATGAACCAATGCACCGAGTCTGCAAGAGCCGCGGATCAGTCGACTCGGACCACCAGCTTGCCAAGATGCTGGTTTCCCTGCATGCACTGCTGCGCAGCCGGCAGGTCATCGAGCGCGAAAACTTGGTCGACCAACGGCGTCACACGGCCATCGGCCAACATGGGCAGCAGGTCGCGCTCCAGGGCTTGAGCCGCAGCAATGCGGTGAGACATATTGCGCATCTTGTTGGATACACCGAACAGCTGCAAGCGCTTGCTGTGCAGCGCCCCGAGGTCGATGCGCGCGTCAACCTGGCCGTCGACATAGCCCACCATGGCCAGCCGTGCTTGGAAGCCCATGGCTTCGATGCATGCGGCAAAGACACTGCCGCCGACGGTGTTTACCACCAGGTCCACGCCCTGGTTTTGGGTGGCTTGCATGACGGCTGGGACGAAGTCGGGCGCTCGGGTGTGCAACGCAACGTCAAGGCCCAGCGCCTTCAGGCGCTCGAGTTTTTCCAGCGACCCAGAGGTGCCGATCACTCGCGCACCCAGAGCCTTGCCCACCTGCAGCGATGCCACACCCACGCCCGACGAGATGCCAGTCACCAGCATCGTTTCGCCTGCAGCCAAGCGGCCATGCGCCATCAAAGCTTCGTACACCGTGAGGAACACCACCGTTGTGGCGGCCGCCTGTTCCCAGGTCAGGCGCACGGGCGCTGAAAACACTTCCTCGGCATTCATGCAACCGTGTTCGGCAAAAGCGCCGTCGCAGCGGCCCATGACCCGATCACCCAGTTTCCAGCGCGTGACACCTGCGCCCAGCGCCGTCACTTCGCCCGCTGCCTCGAAACCCGCAGGCCGTGCCGTAGCCGCCGTGTGCAGGCCGTGGCCCGCGATGAACTCACCACGGTTGAGAGCAGCCGCTCGGATGCGAATGCCCACCTGACCGGGCCCTGGTTGCGGTACAGGTACGTCTCGCATGTCGAGCGACATTTCTACACCGGCTGTGCGGATCCACCAAGATTTCATGTTGTTTCTCCTATTCGCGTGGAATTTTCGCTTCGCGGATGACGCGCGTCCAGCGATCAATGGCTGCGCGCAGTTCAGCTCCGAAGTCGTCGCCGATGCTCGGCTCCACATCAAAACCTGCGCTGCGCAGTTTGTTCAGCAACTCTGGATCTCGCAGCACCTGCGCAGACGCCAGTTGCAGCCGGGTGATGATGGGTCGCGGAACGGCAGAAGCTGCCACCACGCCGTACCAGACTTCGTAGCGTTGCATGTTCAAGCCCGATTCGACCAGTGTCGGCACATCTGGCGCCTGCGGTGAGCGCTTGTCACCGGTGATGGCCAGTCCGCGCAGTCGGCCTGAGTTGAAGTGCGGCACCATCGGTGACAAGGTCGAGATGATGAAGTCCACCTGTCCTCCCACCGCATCCGCCGTTGCTGGCGCGGACCCTTTGTAGGGTATGTTGGTGAATTTCGCACCAGTCTGGATCGCAATCAGCTGCCCAAACAGGTGAGGGCCGGTGCCAACGCCGGGCGAAGCGTAATTGAGGTTTTTGGTCCGACCCATGGCGATCAGCTCTTGGATCGTCTTTACCCCTAGGCTGGGATGTACCGCAATGGCGGCGGCATTGCTGGCCACCTTGGCGATCGGTACGAAGTCTTTGAGTGAGTCGTAGCGGATCTCCTTGAACATCAGCGGGTTGGTGGCCAAGAACTCGTTGGCGAAAAGCAGCGTGTATCCGTCGGCAGGCGCTCGTACCACCAGTTCGGCACCGATGTTGCCGCTGGCTCCTGGCTTGTTGTCGATCAGCACTGGCTGCCCCAGCAGTGCCGACAACTTCTCTGCGTACGTTCGAGCGGCGACGTCTGCACCACCGCCTGGAGGGAATGGGACCACCAGTTTGATCGGCCGATCGGGCCAATTTTGGGCCGATGCACCCATGGCCATGGTGGCAAGGAGAATCATCAGTCCACGGCGGCTGCGGTGGAAAATTGGATACAACATGGTTGATCTCCTGTGAGCGATTCAGCCCATTACCGGAATTTTCTCGTCTACGGTGTAGAAAAAACTTAAGCGATCAAATCCATTATTGCACCGATTTTGAAATCCCAAGAACCATCTTTCAAGTTGCACATCGGGGTTGTGTTGCCCCTAAGGACTCAAAAATAGTAAGCCCGCAGTGCGTTTTCGTCGGGGTTGCAAGGTCTGGTTGCTGGACACCCTACAAAGCAAACGCAGCGCGTCCACCAGCAAGTTTCTACACTATTGCCAAAATTAGTGATTTTTGTTAATTTGTAGTTTTTTTGCTTGCGGGACACCTATGCGAAATTTGATCGGCTTGTTTTCGGTCGCACTCATCACAATGAGTTCATCTGCTTTTGCCGCCACATGTGATGCACAAGCTGCCGAAAAGAAACTGGTGGGTGCTGCCAAAAACAGCTATGTCACCAAATGTGAAAAAGACGCAGCAGCAACTCTCGCCACTGCCACATCCACATGTGAAGCACAAGCCTCTGAGAAAAAGCTGGCGGGTGCTGCCAAGAACAGCTTCACAAAGAAATGCATCAAGGATGCAACGGGTGGTTGATTTTTAAGGGGCAGACGGGCTTCAAAAAAGCCACGAACGCTTTTCTTCTTGGCCTCTCTGGGCCGAGTACTGGACTCGCTCGGATACTCGCATTGTTTTTGAAGCAAGGCACAGCGCTTGCTGATTCAGAGCAGGGGCAATAAGCCATGAAGCATCGACACAATGCGAGCGTCACTGCTCAGACATTGAATGCTGGATGCTTGACTGTTCCGTCATCTATCGAAAAAACCGTGCTCCGAAGTGAACCTGAATGCATCACTCTGGAATAAAAAAAACACCTTGAAAAAAATTTCAAGGTGCTTTTTGATCGGGTGTTTTTGGTGGGCAGTACAAGTTTCGAACTTGTGACCCCTGCAGTGTGAATGCTATAGCACGCCATTGCTGTTGCAGCGCTCAGAGTGACGGCCGCAGGCATGGCCCCCCTGAATCGCCATTGGCGCGCCCTGTTTTACACACGATTACACAGGGCCTGCAACGCAACACAACACAAGTTGCGTTGCGTTGCGTCGCACCCCATACCAACCGCACCAAGCCCCACCCAGCCCCTGCCAGGCCTGCCGTTGCCCCTGCCACGCCCTGCCCGGCCTGGCCAGCCTGCCCACCCCGGCCAAACCCCACGGCGCGCGGTCGAGACCCCGCCCCGCCCCCGGGCTTCGGTGGGGGATTTTGTCGGGGGTGTCGGCATCTGGTGGGCTAGGGGGGGAATTGGGGCTTGGCTGGGCTGGTGTGGGCTGGCTGGGGGGTTGACCAGGTCAGGAGCGATTGAGGGGCAAGCCGGGTTTTGACGGGTTTTGGCATATCGGGTGGACTGCCCCGCGAACCCCTCGTGACGCGGCCGCAAAGCCAAGTGAGAGCGAGCGCCTTGAAAGGTGCGCAGAACACCTCATGAGCAGGTCATGAGGGGCGCGTTTTTGGGTTTTTCAAAATTCCGGTGAGGGTTCGGGGAAAACCCGATATTCCCGATAGATTTTCAGAAATGGCTTGGAACCCGCATGGATAAAGGCTTTGAGCGAATTGAGCAAACCCGATATTTTTCCGATATGAACCCGATAATATCGACCTTTGTTTTTCCGATATAACCAAAAAACCAACCCTATATAAATCAACAACTTAGCGCTGTATCGGGTTTTGTATCGGGTCTTATCGGGGTCACTTCCGATATGAAAAACCTAGCATCCATGCGGGTTAGCGGGCGATTTGTGGGCAAAAACAAAAATATCGGGTTTTCCCCGAACCCTTGCTGGAATTGGCCCCCAAAAACGGCGTTTTGGGGGTGTTTTGGGCCATTTGGGTCACCTCGCTCATTTCATGGGGGTGGCGGGTGTGGGCACGGGGCTGACGTAGGGTGCAAAGCGCAGGACTTCGGTGCCTGCCCATTCGTTGAGCTGCAGCATTTGTTCGATGATGGGCTGGACTTCGAGGGCGTAGAACACATGCGACTGGGCCACGATGTCGCCAAAGCCGCCCGAGTTTTGCGGGACCATGCCCAGCAGCTGGGGCGGCACGCGGTGGGCGGCGAGGATGTCGTCGCGGCTGGTGGATTTGATGGCGTTGAAATCGTCCTTAGCCGCCACTTCGCTGATCGGAATGATCTGGACCCCGTCCTTTTTGCCGTTGGGGGAGTACAAAAACAGGTTTCGAAAATTTCCGGGACCCTTGGCGTTTTTCAGGCTGGCGCGCAGCGCGTCCACGTCGGTCTGTTCGAGCTGGGCGTCGTTGACGTACATGATGTAACCGGCGTGTGAGCCGTTGTCGTAGTACCGGCGGCGAAACATCGTTGCGCTGTTGTTGAGCATGATGCTGGCCATGGCGGCCAGGTATTGGGGCGTGCCGTAAATTTCTTGTTTGATGTCCGGGTCGATCAGGTGGTGCACAGCACCGGGCGTGAATTCGTGCCGGTTCATCCACTGGCGCACCATGTAGTACTGGTCGAGCTTGACGCCACGGCGCATGTACATCGCCAGGGCGTGTTGCAGTTTGAGCAAGCGGCCGGTGCGGCTGTAAAGGCTGTCCAGGTAGGCATTGCCAAAGATCAGGTAATCGAGCGCCCAGCTGCTGAAGGTTTGGCGGCTGAGTTCGGTGGTGGGCTGCTGCAGGCGCCGGATCATGTTCAGCTTGAGGTTGATCGCGCTGGCGTGGTGGGGGCTGGAGATCTGCAGCTTGGCCAAGATGGCGGGCTGGATGGGGTATTCGTAGTAGTCACCCGCGATCCAGCACTCACGGTAGTCGTACCAGGCTGAGCGGTCCATGGGCTCAGCCTCACCAAAGGTGAAGGCCTCGACGTGTTGGGCGGGCGTGCCGGACTGTGCAGGCAGTTCGGTGATCGTGCTCAGTGTGGTGGTGGTGTTTGTGGTCATGTGTACTCAACGATAGAACGGGTTTTGTTGTTGGCGTCCAGTGGCTCATAGGCCAGGGCGTGCATGACGGCCCAAGCCAAGTCGGCGTGGCCTGTGGTTTTGTTTCGGCCAGCCGTGTAGGTCATTTGGCGGCCTGAGTCGGTCAGGGTCTTTTTGATGGACATGAAAGCCCGGGCGATTTCTTTGGCCCCAGCGTCAAACTCCAAGCGGCCTTTTTCGATGACATTCTTGGCCTTGGCGACCAGCATGGTTTTGACATCGATGGCGTATTTGAAGGTGGTCACCCCGGGGAAGAAGTTTTTGACCAACTGGTGCACGGCCTCACCGATGCCGGTGGTGTCGATGCCCACATAAATGACGTTGTATTTGAGCGTGAGGTCTTTGATGAACTGGGCTTGCGCCTCAAAGTCACCATGCAGCTGGTGTTGTTCAAGCACGCGAAACTTGCCACCCTTGGTGTCGGGCGGTGCCACCACGGCGCAGCCTGCAAAGTCTTCGGACTGCGAAGGGTCATAACCGATGAGCACCGGGCGTAGGCCAAAGGGTTTGCGGGCGAAGGGTTTGAAGTCGTCCCACACGACCCAGCTGTCCACCATGCAGCGCTGCATGGCCGACAGGGGGAACACCGCGTGGGTGTCGTCCATGAACTCGCACATGAGCAAGTTGGCGAATTCCTCGGGGTTGTATTCGGTTTTGAGCTCATCGATGTCGAACAAATCGCAGCCACCGGCGAGCGCGTCGTAGATGTTGATGAGGTTGCGCCAGATCTTGTCGCCACCCACCAGGCCCGGGGCCAAGGCGCTGTGGCTCAGGTCCAGTTCGATCTGGTCTTCTTTGGCCCGGCGCTTGTTGTAGCGGGCACCACTCCAAAGGTCATGCGCTTCGTGCTGGATGCTTGAGGGCGTGCTGAAGTAGGTGCGCCGCCATTTTTTGTGCAGCGCCATGCCGGACGCCACTTTGTTCAGCTCTGTGAAGCCGTGCGTCCAAAAGAATTCGTCAAAGTAAAAGTTGCCGTGGTAACCCTGCGCTGTTTTGGCGTTGGTGCCCAAAAAGTACAGGATGGCCCCATTGCCCAGCGTGATGGGGTCACCCGACAACTCGATCTGGCACACCTCACCCGCGAAGGCCTGGATGTACTGTTTGAACACATGCGCCTGCGCCTTGGACGCTGACAAAAAGATTTGATTGCGGCCGGTGGTGATCGCATCCACCATGGCCTCACGCGCAAAGTACCAAGTGGCCCCGATTTGGCGTGACTTGAGAATCATGCGGGTGCGCTGGTTGGCCGCATCGGACCAGACTTTTTGGTAATCGAACAGCGAATCCCTGAAGGCCTGCGTGAGTGCGTCCACATGCTCAGGCGCGAACTCATTGCGCTTGGGCTTTTTCTTCGGCCCTGCGTTGCGTGCGGCGATGTTGGGATTCAAGTCGCCTTCTTTGCCGGTCTCCTGGTACTTTTGCACGCGGGCTGTTTGGGCCACTTGGCGCATGAGGAGATCAATTTCTTTGAAGTCGCCGCCCGTCTTGCCGTCTTTTTGGATGAGCAGCACCAGCCGGGCTTCGAGCGCGCCCTCGACCCGGTCAATGGCTTGGGCGTCGTCCCACTTTTCTGAGGCACGCCAATCGTGCACCGTGGTGCGGGGCACACCCAGCAGCTCAGCGATGTGGGTGATGCGCCAGCCGGACCAATACAAAAACCGCGCCTGGCGTTTGGGCTCTGGCGAGGGCAGGCCTGCAGCTTCGGCCTTGTCTGCAAGCGGCGCAGGCAAAGCCCCGGCCGCTGCGATGGCGGTGGCTGCGTCCGGGTCTGTTTGGGGCTCTGTGTGTGACATGTGGCCTGACTTTGCCCCCCTTGTGACGCGCGCGCGAGGGCTTTTCAGACCCCGTTTGACCTAGTGTTTTTTTATAGGAGGCAAATCGTTTGAAAAGCCCGGCATTGGGCGTGACCATGGCGGGGCCAGTCGCCGAAAGTGACACAGACCCGACCCACCGACCCACAGGACACACACATGGCCAGTAAATTTTTCCGCGTTGCGACCGAAGGCGCGACCACCGACGGACGCACCATTCAGCGAAGCTGGATTGAGCAGTGCGCCAAGAACTTCAACCGCCAAAAGTACGGTGCACGCCTTTGGCTGGAGCACTTCCGGGGCATGCTGCCTGACTCGCCATTCAAGGCCTACGGCGATGTGTTGGCCGTGAAGACCGAAGAGGTGGACGGCAAGCTGACTTTGCTGGCACAGATTGAGCCCCTGCCCGAGCTGATGGCCATGAACAAGGCCAAGCAAAAGATTTACACCAGCTGCGAGATTGACCCCAGCTTTGGTGACACCAAAGAAGCCTACCTGGTGGGCTTGGCCGTGACCGACAGCCCGGCCAGCCTGGGCACCGAAGTGCTGAGTTTTGCCGCGCAAAACCCCGCAGCCAACCCATTCGCCGGGCGCAAGACGAACCCCAACACGCTGTACAGCGCGGGCATGGAAGTGGACAGCGCCTTGATGGCCAACCAAGACGAAGACAAGGGCACCGACACCGACAAAGCCGTGAACAGCGTGCTGGGCAAGTTCACCGCCGCGATGGAGGGCGTGCTGGCCAAGTTCAGCAAAGCCCCTGAGAGCAAGCCTGAAACCAAGCCCGACACGCCTGTGGACCCCACCGAGCTGGTCAAGCAATTCAGCGCCGCCACCGGTGACGCCATGAAAGACCTGGCCACCACTTTGGGCGACCAGCTCAAAGCGCTGCAGACCCAGCACACAGAGTTGGCGACCAAGTTCAACACCTTGCACGCACAGCTGGACAAGACGCCCACCGGCAACTTCAACCGCCCACCAGCCACCGGCGGTGGTGACAACTTCTTCAAAGCCACGGACTGCTGATCGCCCACAAAGCGACCACGCCACGCCCACGCCCGCCCCATCACCCTTTTTTTAGGAAACCCTTATGAACCCCGAACTGCGCCGTGCCATTGAAACGTACATGCAAGACTTGGCCCGCTTGAACGGCGTGACCAACGTGAGTCAGACCTTTGCGGTCTCGCCACCAGTCGAAGCCACGTTGGAAAAGAAGATCCAGGAATCCAGTGAGTTCCTGAGCAAGATCAGCATCATCGGTGTGCGTGACCAAGTCGGTCGCCGCATTTCCATCAGCGTCAAAGGCCCGATTGCCCGCCGCACCGACACAAAGAAAGACGACCGCCAAGCCCGTGACCCACACGACACCACGGACGATGGCTACCAGGCACACAAAACCGAATTCGACACGGCCATCGACTACGACACGCTGGACGCCTGGAGCATGTTCCCGGAATTCCAGACCAACGTGCGCGACATGATCGTGCGCCAGCAAGCGCTGGACCGCATCGTCATTGGCTTTCACGGTAAGAGCGTGGCCGCGAAAAGCGACCCCACAGCCAACCCCATGTTGGAAGACATGAACATCGGCTGGCTGGAACTGCAGCGCCAAAAGGCCCCGCAGCGCGTGCTCAAAACCACGGCCAGCAGCGGTGCCAACGTGGTGAAAGTTGGGCCGAATGGCAAATACAAGAACCTGGACGCCTTGGTGTTTGACGCCCTGAACGCCTTGGACCCCTGGTACCGCCGCCGCACCGACTTGGTGGTCTTGTGCTCACGCAACATGCTGGGCGCGAAGTACTTCCCGGTGATCAACCAGGTGGCCAAGCCGACCGAAAAAGTGGCGACCGAAATCCTCATGAGCGCCCGCCACTTGGGTGGCCTGCCCCCGGTGGACCTGCCCTTCTTCCCTGACAACACGCTGGCCATCACCACGTTTGACAACTTGGCGATCTACTACCAAAAAGGCTCACGCCGCCGCCACTTGGTCGAGAACCCCAAGCGCGACCGCATCGAGAACTACGAGAGCGTGCGCGAGGCTTACGTCTTGCAAGACTACGGCCTGTTGGCCATGGTGGAAAACATTCAGATCGAACCCGAAGCCGCCTAACCCGCGCCAGGACAAGCACATGATGAATTCCCCCTTCATGCAGCACATGGCCCGCGTCAGTGCCGAACGTGAGGCCATCACCAGCGGTGGTGGCCCCATGTCCGGCAGTGCCTACGAAATGGTGCTGGCCCAGCTGTACGAGCACACGCAGACCCTGAAGGCCATCCAGTCGGTCGAGCGCAAAGTCGAAGTCAAGCGCGGCATGTTGGCCGACTACAGCGCCTACTTGGAGGGCGTGCTGGCCGCTGACACCGGTGCCGCCGACCAGGTGGTGACCACGCTCATGGTCTGGCACATCGACGCGGCGAGCTACGACACCGCGCTGCAGCTGGCCGACTACATCGTGCGCCACAAACTCAGCCTGCCCGATCGCTTTGAGCGCAACGTGGCGACCTTGCTGGTCGAAGAATTTGGCGAAGCCGCACTGAAGGGCCGCATGGAGCCCGGTGAAGCCGGTTTGATCTTGGCCAAGGTGGCTGAGATGACCGACCCGCTGGACGCCCACGACCAAGCCCGGGCCAAGCTCTACAAAGCCATGGGCTACGCCCTGGCCGACCGGCTGCAAGACGCTGAGAGTGACTACAAAACCCTGAGCCTGGAACAAGCACAAGGCGCACACGCCCTGCTGACCCGCGCACTTGAACTGCACGCCCAAATTGGCGTGAAAAAAGACCTGGAACGCTTGGAGCGGCGCGTCAAAGAACTGACGCCCCCCGACCCAAGCACCTGACCGAGCGTACCCCGCACCCTGGCGGCTCAGCAGGCAGGGGGCAGGCCCTGCCCTG
The DNA here is from genome assembly GCF_003063265.1 of Limnohabitans sp. WS1. Taxonomy (GTDB): domain Bacteria; phylum Pseudomonadota; class Gammaproteobacteria; order Burkholderiales; family Burkholderiaceae_C; genus Limnohabitans_A. Next base: position 381,178 of record NZ_NERU01000002.1, on the reverse strand, counting down.
CAGTGCCCGGCCCCCACGCCTGCTGACCACCGCCAACTATTTTTTGTGAGCCCCATGAACGGATTTACCGCCACCGCCGCCCCGCCCGAGCAGGCCACCGATGCTGTGGTGGGCAACGACTCGTTTTGGCCCGACATCACCGCAACGAAACTGCGCGACGCCTGCCGACTGGACGGCACCGTGAGCACCCAGCGATTGGCGCACGCCCTGATCAACGCCCTGGTGGAAGTGAACCGCCAACTGGAAGACCTGCAAGCCCAAGCGATCGAGGACGGCTTTGAAACCCTGGCCGACCTGCCCGCCAAGCAAGTGGCCGGCGTGAGCGCAAAAGTGCACCACTACACCCGTGCGGTGTATGCGACCGTGCAAGCGGCCTTGACAGAAACGTCACGCGCTGTGGACACCGTGGTCAGCACCGCGCACGAAGGATCGCGCATGCAACTCATGGCCGACGTGGTGGCCGAATACCGCCGCACCGCACACAACGCCCTGAACGACCTGCGCGGCAAAACCCGCGTGACGGTGGACCTGCTGTGAGCAACGCCACCACCACCACCCCCCGCACCGTGATCGCCCGCGACGGCGACACCGTGGACCAGTTGTGCTGGCGACACCTGGGCCAAACCGCCGCCGTGACCGAAGCCACGCTGGCCCTGAACCCCGGCTTGGCCAGCCGCCCACACCTGGTGGCCGGGCAGCGCGTGACGCTGGCCCCTGCTGTGGCCAACACGCAAAAGCTGATCAATATTTTTGACTGACCCACCACCGAAAGCCTGACATGAGCCAATTTTTCACCAGCCGATTTTTTCAATTCCTCATCTTGCCCCTGTTCGTGGTGGCCTGGTTTGTGTGGACCGACCCCAGCAAAGGCGCAGACACACTGTTGCGCATTCAAATTTGGGCGCAAGCGTTCTTGGTCACCGGCTTGGCCTACACCATCGCCAAAAGCCTGCTGGGCAAAGCCAGCAGTGAAGAGCTGTATGACCTGGTGAAACAAGGCAACGCTGCAGCGGGCCAAGCGTATTTGGGCGTGTGCCTGCTGCGCGCGATCGTGCTGGTGGGCTTGCTGATTTTCTTTGCCATGCTGCAGCGCTGATCGCCATGTGGGCCGCATTCAAAGACCTGATCGCCGCCGTGGTGTTTGCTGCCAGCGGCATCGCCCTGGGCTTTGGCCTGGCCATGGTGGCGCTGATCTACTCTCAGCCTGCCAAGGCCTTTGACCTGGCCAAAGACATACCCCCGCAAGCCGCGCCATTTCTACCCTTGGTGGGACAGCAAGCGCGTGAGCTGGTACCGGAAATTCCAGCCCATTACTTTGGGGCGCTCATCGAGCACGAAAGCGGGTGCCCGTCACTCAAGCGCATGTGCTGGTCACCCACGGCGCGCCTGCTGAGCAAGCGAGAAAAAGGCGGTGGGCTTGCACAGCTCACCGTGGCCTACCGTGAAGATGGATCTGTGCGCTTCGACTCACTCATGGAAGCCCGAAAACTGGACCCGCGTGGACTCAACGAGCTGCGCTGGGACACGCTTTTCGAGCGGCCCGATTTGCAGATCCGCGCCATGGTGCTCATGAGTCGCCAAAACTTCAACCGCGTGGCCAAACTGGTGGCCGACCCCCACATGCGCTTGATGTTCACTGACCTGAGCTACAACGCCGGTTTTGGCCGTGTGCTGAACGACCGCCGCGCCTGTGGCCTGCAGTCTGGATGCGACCCTAACAAATGGCACGACCACGTCGAAAAGACTTGCACCGCATCCAAAAAACCCCTCTACGGCACCCGCTCAGCCTGCGACATCTCACGCCACCACGTCCATGACGTGGTCGATGTGCGCATGCCCAAATACAAGGGGCGCGTGTGATGCAAGCACTTTTCAAGATGGTGTTTGACCTGGTGCCCTGGTGGCTGTGGCCGCTGGCCCTGTTTGTGGCTTTGGCCGTTGGGCTTGCGGTGCACGAAATGGGCCGTGCCGACTTGGCCGCTGCACAAATGGCACTGTCTGACCTGCAGCGCGAAACCGCCCAAGCGGCCACCCGTGCCAGCGAAGCGGCGCGTGAAAAAGAAACCCTGCTACTGGCCACCACCCAGGCCATCAGCGACAAACTCAACCAGGAGCAAACCCATGCGCAAAACCTGCAAAACCGCCTTGTGGCTGACCTTCGCAGCGGCGCTCAGCGCCTGTCAATCCCCGCCCACTGCCCACAGCCCGGCGGTGCGCCAGGTGCAAATGCCACCCCTGCCGACAGCACTGCAGACACACCGCGAGCCGATCTTGACCCAGCGACTGCTGAAACTCTTGTCGGCATCGCCGCCGACGGTGACGCCGCCATCGTCGAGCGCAACGCCTGCATTGCCGCTTACAACGCTGCCCGCCAAACGCTGAACGGCACCCCCGGGCCTTGAACCATGTACAAGCCCCAAAGCCTGCGCAACCACATCATTCGGCAAGTGCCCGCCCTGGCGCGTGACCCGGACAAGCTCAGCTTGTTCATCAAAGACGGCAGGCTGGCCAGCACCGGCACACAGAGCCTCAGCTTTGAGTACGCCTACACGCTGGAGATCACCGTGCTCGACTACGCCGGGCACCCCGACACCGTGTTTGTGCCCGTGCTGCAGTGGCTCAAAGTGCACCAACGCGAACTGTTTGACAACCCCGACACACAAAGCCGCGCCGTGAAATTTGAGGCCGAATACCTCAACCACGCCGCCATCGACTTGTTGATTCACATCGACTTGACCGAGCGTGTGATTGCCCGCAAGCCCGCCACACCTGGTGGCCCTATGCAGCTGCACCACGCCCCCGAGCCCATGCGCGTGGGCAGCACCCCCAGCGATGCGGGGTGGACGGGTGGCACCAGCAATGGTGGTGGCACGGGTGGTGGCACCAGCACCGGCACTGGCACGGGTGGCGGCACCAGCACTGGCACAGGTGGTGGCACAGGTGGTGGCACAGCTGGTGGCACGGGTGGCAACACAAGCACCAGCACCGACCCCGTACAGCACTGGGAGCTGTGGGTGTTGGGCCAAAAGCTGGGCGAGTGGGACTACCGGCCCGATGTGATTTAAACCTTTTTTGAAAGCAGTACCCCATGAGCCTGAGCCCTGAAGACCTCAAAACCATCATCGCCGCCATGCCCCAAACACAGCCCGCCGTCGGCGCGATCAGCGTGCAGGGAATCAACAAATACTGGCCCCAAATCATCGGGGCCGTGGCCCTGGGCTGGTTTTTGGTCGGCCAGGGCAAAGAACAGCAAGCACTGGTCGGCCGCGTGCAGTCGATTGAGAAATCGGTCGAGTCGATTAACCAGGTCAAAGCTGAACAAGCACTCACCAGCGGTGAAGTGCGTGAACTCAAAATTGCCGTGGGCAGCATCAATGCGGCCATCAAAGACATGGGCGGCAAATTTGACGTGATGGCGGGTGACATGCGCGCCGTGTCGCAGCAAGTCAGCGCGATCAGCCAGTCGCTTCGGGGCCGCCAATGAAACGCGCTGCCGTGGGGTTGACGCTGATCACAGCGATGCTGCACGCCCACGCCATTGACTGGGTGTGCACCACATCGCAACAAACCCGCGTGGCCATTGCCCAGGCCGACTTGCCCGACGGTGCCACTGCTGCAGGGGCCGCAGTGGGCACCACAAGCAAACGTGCAGGCAAGCGCCGCGCCATTGAGCGCACCGACTTGATACAGGCCTACAGCGGCCAACCCGTCTTGCTGGGCAGCACATGGCTGTTGGCGGTGATGCTGCCCGCCAGCCACCCGGACAGCCGCGCCGCCTTTGCCGAACTGGGCCTGAGTGCCGAGGCCGCTGAGCGCATGGCATCGCCCAATAACCTGGTGGACCGTGGTATTCGTGTGGTCCAGACCCCCGAACAAATGCTCAACAAAGTGGGTGTCAACCCGCCTGCCGTGGGCTACGCGGGGTTTTTTGTGGGAGGCCGCGATGTTGCGCCCTGTTTTTAAATTTTGGGCCATGCGCCTGTTGGCCATCGCGACTGTGGGTGTGGTCATGGCCACCACCTTGACCGCCGTGGCCCGCGCCGACACCACCACCGCCGTGACCGTGGGGGCCGATTACTGGGGCTCACCCAGTGAGCCTGCGCGCTACCTGCCCGGCTACGCATCGCCCCGCTACCAGCCGCTCACACCCTGGGTGCGAGGCCAGCTGCAGCACCGCACCGACACCGACTTTGGCCCGCTCACCCTCACAGCAAGCGGCCGCACAGACCCCGAACACCAAGGCCGAATTGACCGGCTTGATGCCGACTTGCGAATGGGCCATGGTGGCGTGCGGGTGGGCGTGCTGCCCTACCGCCTGACATGGTGCCGTGCAGACGGTGGCCCGTGGCTGTCTGAGCCGGACGCCTTTTGCCGGTTTGCCGGGTTGAACGAGGTAGCCGAAGGCGCATTCGGTTTGCAGGCCTACCGCTCAGCACTCGCAGGCGGGTTTTTGATAGACGGCATGGCGGGCATCTACCGCCCGCTGATTGACGGACAAAACGACAAACTCGGGCCTTTCGTACCCGTAGGCCCCACAGTCAAGCACCAAGCCTACGGGGCCAGCGTCAACGCTGTGCACCTGGCCACGGGCATCGAAGCCCGCGCCGGGTGGCTGCGCACTGCCCAAGACCAAAACAGCGACACAGGCAGCTATCAACGGCGCATGCGCTACGACAGCTTTTATTTGGCAATGCAGGGCAACATCACCCAGCGACTGGACTTGCGCGCAAGCCTATCGGGATACGTGGGCGATCAGGCCAACCCTGCATTTCCATTCGCGTGGAACGGCAAAAGCAAGACGCTGGAGCTGATCTACAAACCCGACAGCACACAAAGCATGGCCGCAGGCCTGAGCCGCTACACCAACATCACCACCTACCCGGCACCGCCCAACGGCCAAGCCTTGCAAGTGGACAGCCTCAGCTTTGCCTGGCGCAAAGACTGGCCCATGGGCATCTACACCGTACTGCAAACGACTCGCAGCACAGACGACAGCACCACCCGCCGTGGCGTGCAAACCCAGCGCGCTGGCACCGCCTACGGCCTGCGCCTGGCCAAGACCTTTTGAGCCTGCCCACATGAGCGATCTGGACGCCCTGGCCAACTGGGTCACCCCCCTGTTGGCCCGCCTGAGCCCGGCCGCACAAAAGCAACTGGCCCGCAAAATTGCCACCGGCCTGCGCCAAGCCCAAGCCAAGCGCATGGCGGCGCAAAAAGACCCGGACGGCCAAGCCTGGCAGGCCCGCAAAAACACCCAGCGCCGCCCCGTGCGCGCCGGGCGCATCAAAGCCCAAGCGCACAACAGCCAAGGCCCAAGGCAAGGCCCCCTGTTTGCGAAATTGCGCCAAGCCAGCCACCTCAAAACAAGCGTGTCCGGAGGCAACGCCGAAGTCGGTTTCAACCGCACCGACAGCCGCATTGCCCGCATCCACCAATACGGCCTGGAAGGCCACGTCACCCCCCATGGTCCACGCCACATTTACGCCGTGCGCCGCCTCATTGGCATTGCCGACGACGACCGAAAAATGGTGGAAGATTTGCTGATTGAACACCTCAAAACCTAACCCTCTGGTATAGGACGCAAACCCTTTGCCCATGCGGGTTTGCACGGGCACCATGTGGGCATGGACACCCCCACCACACAAGAACAATCGCCGCTGGAGCTATCGCGCCAGTTGGCCAACGTGCTGCGTGTGGGCACCGTGGCCGAAGTGCGTGCCAAACCCACGGCCGCGTGCCGCGTCAAGTCCGGCGAATTGCTCACCCAGTGGCTGCCCTGGATCAGCACCCGTGCCGGTGGCAAGCGTGCCCGCACCTGGTGGGCACCGCGTGTGGGCGAGCAATGCGTGGTGTTGTCACCCGGCGGCGAAATGACCCAAGGCCTGGTGCTGCTGGGCCTGTACAGCGACGCCTTTGCACCCGGCAGCGACAAGCTCGAAGCCCTGCGTGTGGACCTGTCCGACAAAGAATATTTTGAGCACGACGGGCATGGCAGCGCCACCCTCAAGATCACCAAAAAGCTCACGATCGATGTGGGCGAAGCCGTTGATTTGAAAGTGGGCAACACCCGCATCAGCATGAGCACCGACCGCATCGTGCTCGAAGCCGGTGGTGGCCGTGCCGTGCTCAGTGCCGAAGGCCTGCGCGCCACGCCAGACAGCTTTGCCGACGGCATCAGCGGCAAAACCCATGTGCATGACAAAGTGACGGCAGGCCTGGGTAAGAGCGGGAAACCCCAATGAACCGCCACACCGGACAACGCCTGGGCCTGCGTGCCCACATTGCACAAAGCATGGCCGACATCTTGACCACGCCCCTGGGCAGTCGCGTGATGCGCCGGGACTATGGCAGCTTGGTGCCCGAGCTGCTGGACCACCCCAACAACGAACTGACCCGCCTGCGCGTGTATTCGGCCGCTGCCAGTGCGCTGGCCAAGTGGGAGCCACGGGTGCACGTATCGGCCATGAGCCTGTTGCACGGCGAAGCGCCCGGGCAATGCGTGTTGCAAGTGCGCGGCACCCTCACGGTGGCTGACGGTGGTGCACTCGACCTGAGCGTGCCCATGACCGGAGCCCTGGCATGACCGAGCCCACCGCCTTGGGCACAACCCTGCCCACCACCTTGCCCGCACCCCTGGTGCTGGAGCCTCTGGACTTTGAGCACATTTACACCGCCGTGCGCGCCGACCTGCTGGCCCGTGCCCCCGAACTGCAAGGCGTGCTCACGCTTGAAAGCGAGCCGCTGACCAAGCTGCTGCAAGCCTTTGCTTACCGAGAGCTGCTGTACCGTGCCCGCCTGAATGACGCCATGCGCTCATTTCTGTTGGCCTACGCCAGTGGCAGCGACCTGGACCACAAAGGCCAGTTTTACGGGTGCCCCCGCATGACGGGCGAAGGCGACGACCGCTACCGTGTGCGCATTGGCCTGCGAATCCGTGCCCTGGCAGGCAACGGCACCAAAGAAGCCTATGAAGAAATGGCCATGGCCACCAGCCTGGACATTCGCGACGCGGTGGCCGTGCAAGTGCGGCCGGGCTATGTGCAGATCTTGATCTGGCCCCAGCCCCACGCCGCCGACCCCGAAGCCCTGCGCACCGCAGTGGCTGAGCAAGTGAACAGCCCACGCGGCCGCCCCTTGGGTGTGTCCGTGAGTGTGCAGTTGGCCAAGCCCCGGCCGATTGACGTGCACGCGCACATTTGGCGCACGGCCGCAGCCCCGCTTGACTTGGCCCAACGCCTCACCACCCGGCTGCAAACCGCGCTGTCCGGACATGCCAAATTGGGGGGCAACGTGGCCCGCAGCTGGATCACCGCCCAACTGCACACCGACGGCGTGGCCGCTGTGCGCTTTGTGGGCGACACCGAACCGGCCGAAAGCACACCCCTGGCATCGAACGAATTTCCGGTACCGGGCGTGGTGCGCTTGATTGACAAAGGCGTGCAAGCATGACCGCCCCCGTCATGGACCGCCGCCCCACCCGCACCAGCTTGCTGCCATCGGGCAGCTCAGCGCTGGAAAAGCTGATTGATGAGCAATGCCCCCAGTGGGACAGCCTGCTGAGCCAAGTGCAAGCCGACAGCGCCCACACCGGCAACCACCCCAGCCACAAACCATGGCTTGCCGCTGAATGGGGCCTGAGCCCCTTTGCCGACCAATTTGCAGACATTGACGCCCTGCTTGAAGCCGGTGTGCCCTGGCTGCGGGAGCGCGGCAGCGCCGCCGCTGTGCGCCGCGTGCTGGGCTGGCTGGGCTACACCACCAACGTGGTGCTCGAAGAAGAAGGCCCCTACCTGCACATTGACCTGGGCCGCGTGGCCAGCGCCGAAGAGCTGGAAGTGGTGGCCCGTTTGGTGCGCCACAGCATCCCGCTGCATGTGCACTTTTACCGCGTGTACCACGGCTGGGACCTGCGCGCCCTGCGCCTGGACGGTGGACAGCCGCTGGACCAAGCCATGCTGGACACCGACAGCGGCGCCTGGGTGAACACCAGCACCGGCGCGCTGAAAGTCAGCTTTGTCAGCTGGCACCGCCGCCTGCTGCCCAAGCAACCCGAAGGCGCTGTGGACTGGACGCACGCCGCCTGGCGATCAGACCGCCTGCCCCACCGCGCTGCAGGCACCCTGCGTTGGGCCACCGGCGGTGGCTGGGGCCTGAGCACCTGGGCACCGGGCATGGACGGCAACGGCCTGCAGCTGCACGGCAACCAAACCCCCATGGCCACCCTGACGGCCACGCCCTCTGAAGCGCAAGCCCTGTACAGCACCACCTTGCTGCGCGAGCTGCCCGCCCTGGCCCAAAGCACCTGCAACGCGCACAGCCAAGGCCTGCCCGAGCGAGCCCCCCAGCCCGGCTGGGACGACGACAAAAGCTGGCTGGGCCACTGGCTGACCGGTGCCGACAGCGCCCGCAGCGAAACACAAGACAGCACCCTGGCCCTGGCCGACACGCAAGCCCTGCGCGACACCCAAGCCCAAGGCGAAGCGCAAAGCACCATCGCCCTGCCGCTGGGCACCAGCACCACCGCCAGCCCCGCCACCCAACAAAGCCAAGGCGACACCACCACCGCGCTGCGCACGGGCGATGCCCTTGAGCCCAACAGCACACTGGCCCTGCAAAGCGGCGATGGCACCGCCGCCGCCGTGCCCCCCTTGCCCACAAGCCAAGCGCAAAGCACCAGCGCCCTGCCGCTGGGCACCAGCACCACCGCCAGCACCGCCACCCAGCAAAGCCAAGGCGATACCACCACGGCACTGCGCACGGGCGATGCCCTTGAGCCCAACAGCACACAAGCCCTGCAAAGCGGCGATGGCACCGCCGCCGCCGTGCCCCCCTTGCCCACCGGCATGGCCCAAAGCACCAGCGCCCTGCCGCTGGGCACCAGCACCACGGCCAGCCCCGTCACCCAGCAAAGCCTGGGTGACACCAGCACCGCGCTGCGCACGGGCGACGCCCTTGAGCCCAACAGCACACTGACCCTGCAAAGCGGTACCGCCAACACTGCCGCCGTGGCCCCCCTGCCCACAAGCCAAGCGCAAAGCACCAGCGCCCTGCCACTGAGCACCAGCACCACGGCCAGCCCCGCCACCCAGCAAAGCCTGGGCGACACCAGCGCCCTGACACCCCGCGCAGACGCCTTGCAAGCGGCCACAACACAAGCCCTGCAAAGCAGCGCTACACCTGCAGCCCCCATGGCGGTCACAACATCCAGCGCCTGGGCGCAATGGGGCAGCGTGTGCGCCAGCTGGGTGCGCACGCTGGGCAGCAGCGACCACGCCCACACCCGCCAAACGCTTTGGCCCGAGCGCTTTACCCCGCTGGGCTGGTCCAGCAAGACCTGGTCAAACACCGAACGATGGGGCCTGCCACTGGACCGCCGGGCCAGCACCTTGACGGCCTGAGCGCCCTGAACACGCAGATCCACCCCTTCAGCAAAACACACCCACCTCACCGAAAGGCACCCCACCATGTCATCTTTACAACGCGCCGGCCGAATCTTGTTGGCCAAAGAATTTGCAAGCCTGCCCATCTTTTTGGCCTGGGGCGAAGGCTCTGCCGCATGGGACGCCACGCCCCCCGTTGAGCCCACCACCGCCACCGCTTTGTTGGCCGAGCTGGGCCGACGCAAAGCACAAACCGTGTCGTATGCCGTTGCATCCGCCACTGGCACCGTCGAACTGTCCTCGGGCAAATACAACCTGAGCGCGACCCCCACCGATTTGGTCTATCTCAAATTTGTTTTTGACTTTGGCGATGCCGTGGGCAAAAGCATTCGAGAGCTGGGCATCTTGGCAGGCACCACGCTCAAGACCACCGTGCCCGCCACCCAAACCTATTACGCCCCGGGTGATTTGCTGACCCCGGGCGACCTGTACGCCGTCGAATACGTCAAGGCCTTCCCCCGCGTGAACACCGTGCGCCAGGTGTTTGAGTACGTGCTGCCCTTCTAATTTCACGCCAGACCCTTGCCCCATGATTGACGAGACCTACAACCCGCACGACCCCGCCAAGGGGTATGACCGGCTGCTGTTCCGGCCCGACCGCATCTTGCAGTCGGCCGAATTGAACGAAATGCAGTCCATCATCGGGCAGCGCCTGCGTGCCGTGGCCGACCGCATTTTCAAAGAAGGCGACCTGGTGGCCGGGGCCAGCTGCACCGTCAACGCCAGCACCGGTACCGCTGCCTGCCAAGCCGGTCAGGTCTACATTGCCGGGGCCGTGCGCCATGTGCCAGCGGCTGACCTGCAGATCTCTGTCACCGGGCTGGTGACCATTGGGGTGTGGCTCACCACCGAGCGCATCACCGCCGACGAAGACCCCGCTTTGCTCAACCCCGCTTTGGGCATGCACGGCTACGCCATGCCCGGTGCCGACCGTGAGCGCGTGCGTGTGGTGTGGGGCCAGTCCAACAAACAAGAAGGCAATTTTTACCCGTTGTTTGTCATCGAAGACGGGCAGCTGCGCCCCCGCGAAGCGCCGCCGTTCATCGACTCCATTAGCCGAGCCATTGAGCGCTACGACCAAGACAGCGTGGGCGGCCATTACATCGTGCGCGGCATGCACGTGGTGCAAAGCCCCGACACACCCGACGGCGACCAGGTCTACACCATTGGTGAAGGTGCGGTGCGCATTGCAGGCCGATCGCTCGAAATGCCATCGAGCCGCCGCATGGTCTACAAAGCCAAGCCCGATTTGCTGACTGTGGACAGCGAGCCGCACACCAGCACCGGTGTGGCCGCGCAAGTCATCAACTTTGACCGCTGGCCCATGCTGGGCACGCCCACCGCACGCATCACCGTGCGCAGCGAAAAGACTGTGACCCACGGCAGCTTTGAGGGCACGGCCGACCCCCTGCCCGACGGCAGCGTCATCAAGATTGAAAAAATCACCCAAGGTGCCACCACCTTTGCGCCCACGGCTGACTTCAAGCTCACCGCCGGGCGGGTGGACTGGTCACCCGGCGGGGCCGAACCCGCACCGGGCAGCACCTATGTGGTGACCTACCAGCACATCATCACCGCCACGCTGAGCAACGTGAGCAGCCGCAGCTGCACCCTGAGCGGCGCGCTGGAAGGCACACAGATTTTGCTGAGCTACACCGCCGCCCTGCGCCGGTGGGACCGATTGGTTATGAGTGCCGACGGCCGCTTTGACTGGATTGCAGGCGTGAGCGCCGAATGGTCACCCCAGCCCCCCCGCGTGCCCCAAGGATCACTGAGCCTGGCCACCGTGTACCAAAGCTGGGACGCCGACCGCCGCCTGGTGCCCGACGGCGTGCGCATGGTGGACATGCAGACCCTGAGCGACTACGCCAACCGCTTGGACACCCTGCGTGTGGACCAAGCCGAAATGCGCCTGGCACTGGACATGGCAGGCCGCCACACCGGCATTAAAAAAGGCCTGTTTGCCGACCCGTTCTTGAACAATGACATGCGCGATGCGGGCCAGCCCCAAACCGCCGCCGTCATGCACGGCGCGCTGCAACTGCCCGTGGCTGTGACCGTGACGCAAGTGGGCGCGTTGACACAGCGGCAATACATTCCGCACACCCATGTCACCGTGTTGGGGCAGTGGTCCAACACCGGCAGCATGTTGATCAACCCCTACAGCACTTTTGACAAGCTACCCGTGGACATGACGCTGAGCCCCGCCGTGGACCGCTGGAGCGAAGTGACCACCCAATGGGCCAGCCCGCTGTCGCAAAGCTTTTTTGAAGGATCTGGCAACAGCGCCCGCGAAACGAGCCGCAGCACAAGCACTATGACGCTGAAAGAAACCGCCACCGCGCTGGCCTTTTTGCGCGAAATTGACGTGCAAATTGACTGCGCCTTTGGCCCGGGCGAAGCCGTCACCCGGCTGAGCTTTGACGACATCACCCTCACGCCCACACTGCTTGACGGCAAAACCCCCGCCGTGGCCGACGCCAACGGGCGGCTGCAAGCCAAATTCAAAATCCCCCCCCGCGTGCCTGCAGGCACCAAGACCGTGGCCATTGCGGGCAGTGGGGGCAGCAGCGCCAGTGCCCTGTTTGTGGGCCAGGGCACCGCCGTGGCACGCGAAGCGCAGCAAGTGACCAAAGTTTGGTACCAGCGCGTTGACCCCCTGGCCCAAACCCTGACGCTGTCGGTGGCCACCCAAGTGGCCGGGGTGGACGTGTGGTTTGCCGAACGCAATGGTGCCAAAGGTGCCAACGTGCTGGTTCAGCTGCGCGAGACCGACCACGGCTACCCCAGCCCCCGCATCTTGTCTGAGACCCGCGTGCTGACCGTGGACATGGCCCCCGCTGGCCAAGCCACCCGCGTGACATGGCCGCCCGTGCTGTTGGACGCCAACACCGAATACGCCCTGGTGCTGCTGTGCGACGACGCGATCACCGCTGCCAGCATTGCCGAACTGGGCAAGTGGGACAAAAGCACCGGCCGCTGGGTGACCAGCCAGCCCTACACCGTGGGCGTGCTGCTCAGCAGCAGCAACGCGGCTACCTGGACGCCCCACCAAGGGGCCGACCTGACCTTTGGCCTTTTGGGCGTGAACTACAAAAACCCCGAGCACCTGATTGACCTGGGCACCGTGCCCGTGGTGGACGCCAGCGACTTGATGATCAGCGCCCATGTGCACCAACCCACCGCCACCGCCACCGGCGACTTTGTGCTGACGCTGGACGACAAGACCCGCTACACCGCCGCCGCCGGCCAAGTGCTGCGCCTGCCCCAGCGCTACAGCGGCAAAGTCAATGTGCAAGCCCGCCTGCGCGGCAGTGCCAGCCTGGGCGCTGTGCTAGAGCCCAGCGTGCAGCTTGTGGCAGGCAGCTTGCAAACCAGCGGCGACTACATCACCCCCCTGATCACCGCCGGGGGCAGCTGCAAAGTGCGCATCATTTTGGAAGCCAACCTGCCCGACGGCAGCGGCTGCAGCGTGCAAGTGCAAGCCGTGACCGGCACCAACACTGGCAACGGCCAAGGCACTGCAGGCGCCTGGGTCAGCGTGCCCTACACCAGCCAAAGCCCCCACCAAGTGGGCGTGCTGGAGCTGACTTACGAGCTGGCCAGCATCGACGCCGACCGCCTGCGCGTGCGCCTGAGCCTGAGCGGCACCCACACCCAACGCCCCACCGTGCACAACCTGCGCGTGGTGATCCTGTAACCCCCAAGGACACGACACATGGTCGATGACAAAACCCCCCACCTGCAAATGCCCTTGCCCCACCCCAGCAACTTGCTGGGTGAAGACGTGCTGCGCCTGGCACAAGCCCTGACCCTGGCCGACGCGGCCATCAAGGCATTGCAAACGGCCATGGCCACCGCGCAAAACACCTTGGGCACCCACGGCCACGCCGCCGCCACCGCTGCCGCCGCTGGCTTCATGGCCGCCGCCGACAAAGCCAAGCTGGACGGCATTGCAGCCCAGGCCAACGCCTATTCGCACCCGGCTGAGCACCCCCCATCGATCATCAAGCAAGACGCTGGCAACCGCTTCATGACCGACCTTGAGCGGCAAAAGTTGGCGGGCATTGAAGCCAGTGCCAACGCTTATGCGCACCCAGCTGAGCACCCCCCATCGATCATCAAGCAAGACACCAACAACCGCTTGGTGAGCGACGCTGAAAAGCAGGCCTGGAGCAACAAGATGGCCGTGGGCTTGTGGGGCCATGCCGGGCCGTGCGTGAGCGTGACCGACTTCAACGTCACGCCCGACGCCAACGCCTTTTTGATGGCATCAGCCGCCACTGGCGCACCCAATGCCACGGGCTGGTGGCTGGTGCAGCAGATGGTGCACAACAACCGCTGGAAGACCCAAATTGCCTACGGCTTTGCGGGCAATGACGGACAGATCGTGATGCGGCAAATGTTCGATACCGCTTGGGGTGCTTGGTCTGCAAATTTGGTTGTGAGCGACGCTGAAAAAGCCGCTTGGAATTCGGGCGGTGGCGGCGAAGCCTTCAGCGCGTTTTGATTTTTTGAAAAGGAATTTTTATGGCAAAGCAGGTCAAAGTTTTTGACGTAACCATTGGTGCTACGGCCACCACGGTTTACACGGTACCGGCAGGGCGGGTGGCGAAGGTGATTTTGGAGCGGTATTCAATCAACGCATCGGTCAATTCTTACAGCGCTGTAGTTACGAGAGGTGCTTTTGGGATCGGTTCGACTTCAATGCCAACTGGGCAATTTTCTGGCACGGACCAGACTGCCGCACCTGTTGCAAGCACAGCAGATGCTTTGGCAGGGAACTTTTTCGGCATTAAAAGTACTGGCGCTGGTTATGGTGGCGTTACATATTCTGAACTTTATACCCGTGGTTTCGTCAACCGCATTTCATACCTTCCGGCTGGCGCAACGATCGTGATGACATCGGCATCCGCCCGCTTTTGCGTCATCGAAGAATTCTGAGGAGCCCGCCATGCAAAAAATTTACATCGGCGTGGTAGACGGCAAAGTCGTTTTGATCCAAGGCATCTACGACAGCGACTTCGAAGCGCACCAGCTGGCCAACCCCACCATCACCTTCGTGGAAAACACTTTCGGTCTGTCCGAGTTGGACGGCTACCTGTACGACGCCAAGAAAAAGACGGTCAAGCGCGACCCGGACTGGACACCACCCGCACCACCACCCGAGCCCGTGCCCGTGCCCCCCAGCCGTCTCATTGCGGCCGGTGCGCTGTACCTGCGATTCACTTTCGCTGAGCGTGCCGCCATCTTGCTTGCAGGCACCGTCAACCCCGCCGCTGACGCCAAGACCCAGCAGCTGCAAGCCCAAGTGGCCACGCTGCGTGCTGACCTTTTGAGCAGCCGCACCATTGACCTGGACGGCGCTGGCCTGGCCACAGGCCTGGGCATGCTGGCCAGCCTGAAGGTGCTGGATGCGGACTGGAAAGACCGGGTGCAGTTGGCCCCCATCACCGATACCGAGCGTCAGTTCGGGCAGTCATAAGGCCATGCCACCATGACCCCCCAACACTACATGACCTATGACGCCCTGCGTGACGCCGTGCAAAACGGCGACACCGTGGCCGTGCATGCCCGTGGCGTTTATGGCGCTGCACTGCGCATGGGGGCCATGGGGCCTCATGGCCATGTGGGCTTGGTGCGCCGGGTGTTGATAGACGGCATCGAGCGGGTGTTTGTGGTCGAAGAAAACCCCGGCGGTGGCCGCTACACGCCCTTGCGCCACTACCAACACAGCCAGCTCGACATTTACTCAGCCCCTGAGCGGGTGGATGGCCATGCCGCCAGCGCGCACGCGGTGCACATGCTTGACGGCCTGGCCGATTACGACTTCAAAGACATCCGGCGTTTGGCCCGCTGGGGCTTGGTGCGCTTGGCCGCCCGGCTGTTTGATGACCCCATGCCCGAGCCGCACGAGACCGAGGTGACCGAGGGCCAAGGCGGCGTGATTTGCAGCGCCTTGGTCACCGCTGCCTACAAGCGGTCAGGCTGGGTGCCCCCCGGCCCGTGCGGCTGGCCAAGTGCTTTGACCCAGCACCTGGGCACGCCCCGAATCACTTACCAACCCACCCACTGACCCCACAGGAGACAACGCCATGCAGACCCACCGCCGCATTTTTTCGCGCCTGGCCATGACCGGCTTGGCCGCCGCCAGCTTGGCCCTGAGCGGCTGCGCCACGCAAGACTATCAGCACTACGCCCAAGCCCAAATGGCCATGGCCCAAGCAAAAAGCACCGCCGACCAAGCGCGCTACACCGCACTGGCCCGCATTGCCGAAAGCGGTGACAGCGTGGCCCGTGTGGCCGCCGTGATGTCGCTGGCAGGCTTGGGTGATGGCGCACGCCAAGCCCCCAGCACCGTGGCCGCACCCACCGCACCCGGCAGCACGGCGCTGCAGTGGGCCAGCGTGCTGGTGCCAGGGCTCACGCAGGCCTACATGATCAGCAGCAACGTCAAATTAGGCATGCGGCAAAGCGATAACGCCACGGCCTTGGGTTTGGGCCAAAGCCGCGACCAAGCTGCCACCAGCGCCGCCACGTTTGGGGCCATCACCCACATCGCGGGGCAGATCCAGGCGCCTGCGCCCAACATGGTGCTCAGCGGCACCGGCGTGCTGGGGTCCGGCTCTTACAGCATTGGGGCCAACAGTGGCGCAGCCAGCGGCAACAGCGGCCGCATTGCTGGCGAGTCCATCTATGACTTGACCCACACCCCCACCGTGGTCACGCAGCCCGCCCCGGTCATCGTGCCCCAGCCTGCACCACTCATCGTGCGCCCTGAGATCGTGCGGCCCGAGATCGTTCGCCCCGAAGTCACCACCACCCCCTGATCACCCCACCCCCATCATTTAAGGAGCTTCCAACATGGGATCCACAGCCAACTACCACCACGGCGTTCGAGTCGCCGAAATCAGCGACGGCATCCGGTCTATCCAGGTCGTGTCCACCGCCATCATCGGCATCGTGTGCACCGGCTCTGACGCCGACGCCAACATGTTCCCCCTCGACCGCCCCGTGCTGGTCACCAAGATCGACAAAGCCATCGACAAAGCGGGCACCAAAGGCACGCTGCGCACCACGCTGCAAGGCATCAGCGAGCAGTCCAAACCCATTGTGGTGGTGGTGCGCGTGGCCGACGGCGTGGGGGCCAAGCCCGAAGACAAGCTGGCCGACCAAAACGCCAAAGTCATTGGCACCGTGACCAACGGCCAATACACCGGCATGCAAGCCTTGCTGGCCGCACAGGTGCAGCTCAAAGTCAAGCCCCGCATTTTGGGTGTGCCCGGCCTGGACACGCCCGAGGTGACCGCCGCGCTGGCCGCCATTGCGCCCAAGCTGCGCGCCTTTGCCTACGCCAGCGCCTGGGGCTGCAACGACGTGAGCAGCGCCCTGGCTTACCGCGACAAATTTGGAGCGCGTGAACTCATGATCATCTGGCCCGACTTCAAGGGCTACGACGTCAACACCCAAACCACCACCGCCGTGCCTGCCGTGGCCTACGCCCTGGGCTTGCGCGCTGGCATTGACCAAACCCAAGGCTGGCACAAGACGCTGAGCAACGTTCCCGTGGCTGGTGTGGTGGGCTTGACGAAGGATGTGTATTGGGACCTGCAAAACCCCGAGACCGACGCGGGCCTACTCAACGGCAGCCAAGTCACCACGCTGATTGAAAAGCAGGGCTACCGCTTTTGGGGCAGTCGCACCTGCAGCGCCGACCCGCTGTTTGCGTTTGAGAGCGCCGTGCGCACCGCCCAAGTGTTGGCCGACACCATGGCCGAAGGGCACTTTTGGGCGGTGGACAAACCGCTGCACCCCACGCTGGTGCGCGACATCATTGAAGGCATCAACGCCAAGTTTCGCGAGCTCAAAGCAGGCGGCTACATCCTCGACGGCAAGTGCTGGTACGACGAAAGCGTGAACGAAACCGCCACGCTGAAGGCGGGCAAGTTGACGCTGGACTACGACTACACGCCCATCCCGCCTTTGGAAAACATGGTGCTTCAGCAACGCATCACCGACCGCTACTTTGCAGACTTTGCGCTGCGCGTGGCGGTAGGCCAGTAAGCACCACACCACCCTGCCCGGCTTGCCGGGCGGGGTGACCCACTCACCCCCACCCCTCAAAGGATCACATCATGGGACTCCCCCGCAAACTCAAAAACTTCAACCTGTTCGTTGAAGGCCGTGGCTACCAGGGCGAGATTGACGAAGTCAACCTGCCAAAACTCATGCGCAAGATGGACGAGCACCGCGCAGGCGGCATGGTCGGCCCCGTCAAACTCGACTTTGGCCCCAAAGAATTGGAGATGGAATGGACCGTGTCCGGCTGGTCGCCCAACCTGTTCGACAACTGGGGCGCATCCAAGCACAACGCCGCGCTGCTGCGCTTTATGGGCGCGGTGCAAAGCGACGACGACGAAAAAGTCTCAGCCCTCGAAGTGGTGGCCCGTGGCCGACACGAAGAAATCGACACCGGCAAAGCCAAAGGCGGCGACAAGACCGAGATCAAGATCAAGACGGCGCTGACTTACTACAAGCTCACGGTGGACGGCAAGGTCATCATGGAGCTGGACTTTGTGAACATGGTCGAGATCGTGAACGGCAAAGACCTGCAAGCGGCCACACGGGCGGCCATTGGTCTTTGACCGGCTTTGACCTGTTTAAACCCGGTTTGACCCGGTTTGACCTGGTTTGATCCACCCCAAAAAACCGGCTGCAGCCATGTCGCTGCAGCCGGTTTTCCCAACCCCCTTTTTTTGAGTTTGCACACCATGGCCAAAGACACCCAAACTGCTGACCTGATCACCCCCCCCGGCACCAAACTGCACCGTCCCATCGTGCGTGGCGAGCACACCATCACCCACCTGCAGCTGCGCGAACCCAGCGCGGGCGAACTGCGAGGCCTCAGCCTGTCTGAGCTGCTGCAAATGCAAACCACCGCGCTGGTGACATTGCTGCCCCGCGTAACCGAGCCGCCCATCACCAAGCCCGAAGCCAGCGCCCTGAGCGCCGCCGACCTGATTGCCTTGGGCGGGGAGGTGCTGGGTTTTTTGGTGCCCGACCAAGTGGCAGCGATGACAGCGCAGGCGACCGACTGAGCCTGCCCACGCATGTGGAAGACGCCATGGCCGACATCGCCACCCTGTGGCACTGGCCATTGGCCGACATGTGCGCCATGACCGTGGGCGAGCTCATGGCCTGGCACCAGCGGGCCATGGACCGCAGACCGCAAGACGAATAACACACAGCAAAAAGGAAACCCCCCATGGCCGTTGACACACTCAAACTGCAGGTGGTGCTGGCCATGGTGGACAAGGCCAGCGGCGTGCTCAAAGGCCTGCAAAAAAACACCACCGACGTGGCCCAAAAGTTTCGTGATGCCAAAGCGCATTTGCGCGACCTGGAGGGCCAACAGCGCAGCATCGCCGCGCTGGAAAAGCTCAAGTCCGAAATGACCCTCACGGCCCAAAAAGCCAAGGGCCTGCAAGTCATGCTAGAGCAAGCGGGCAGCACCAGTGGCACCACCGCTGCCCAACAACGCAAACTGACCCAAGATCTGGACGCCACCAACAAAGTGTTGGCCGCGCAAAAGGCCCGAGCGCTTGACATGCGCGCCGCGCTGAGCAGCGCAGGCGTGACCAACTTGAGCACTGCCCAAGCCGACCTGACCCAAAAAATCAAAGCCGGTACCGCCGCCTTGGCCGCCCAAAAAACCCAGCTTGACCAGGTCATGGAGCGTGAGCGCAAATTGGCAGCGATGAAAGCGGCCCAACAAAAAGCTGTGGTGCAAGGTGCCATGGTGGCCGGTGCAGGCTTTGGGGCACAAGCCGCAGGCGGGGCCATCAAAGAACGCATGCAAACCCCGATCAACGACTTCATGGCGCACGAAGACGCCATGATGGGCATTGCACGCCAAGTGCAGGGCGCGCGCGACAGCGCTGGCCAGCTCACCGCCATCTACCGCACGGCCGAGGCCGAGGTGCGCAAGCTCAGCACCGAGCTGCCGCTGACCACGGTGCAGATCGCGCAGATGATGACCGCCGCCGCCCGCATGGAAGTGCCCACGAATGAACTGGCAGGCTTTACCAAGCAAGTGGCCCACATGGCCATGGCCTTTGACGCGGTGCCTGACCAAATTGCCGAGGCGATGGGCAAGGTGGCCAAAAACTTCAAGATCCCGCTGAACCAAATCAGCGGCTTGGCCGACACCATCAACTACCTGGACGACAACGCCATCAGCAAGGGCGCAGACATCATCGACTACATGAACCGCGTCTCAGGCATGGCATCTTTGGCCAAGATGAGCAGCAACGACTACGCCGCCCTGGGCAGCACGCTGCTCACGCTGGGCGAGCGCACCGAAAACGCCAGCACGGCCACCAACGCCATCATCACCAAATTTGCCATGGCCAGCAAAGGCAGCAAAAAATTCAAGGAAGCCATGGCCAGCATGGGCGTGGATGCCAACGCCGTCGAAGCCGGTATGGCCACCGACGCCATGGGCACGCTGTTGGGCGTGATGGAAAAGATCAAGGCCATGCCCGAGCAAAAGCAGTTGGGCGTGATGGCCGACCTGGTGGGACAAGAACACGCCGACACCTTGGCCAAGCTGATCAACGGCACCGAAGAACTGGCACGGCAACGCAAGCTGGCCAACTCGGACGATGCCAAGGGCAGCATGGACCGCGAAGCCGAAGCGCGCAAATCGGCTTTGAGCGCACAGCTGCAAATGGCGCAAAACAGGGTGTTCAACTTGGCTTCGGCGCTGGGCGAGACCCTCAAGCCTGCATTGGTGGGCGTCTTCAACCGCACGGCCGGTTTTATTGAAAAGTTGCAAGCGTTTGCCCAAAACAACCCCCGCTTTGTGTCGGCCGTCATGACTGGGGCCTTTGCACTGGCTGGCCTTTTGGCGACCATGGGCACGGTGCTGATCACCGTGGGGCCGCTGTGGGCAGCGTGGGCGGGCATGGGCTTGATGATGGCCAAAGCCGCCCCCCTGATCGCCGTGGCCAAAACGGCATTCATGGCCTTGGCCTCCGCATTCATGTGGGTGTGCCGCATTTTCATGGCCAACCCCATCGGCTTGGTGGTCACCGCCATTGCCGCCGCCGCCTTCCTTATCTACACATACTGGGGTCCCATCAAGGGGTTTTTTGCGGGGTTGTGGTCGGGCATCGCGCAAGGGGCATCGACTGCCTGGGTATGGATCACCGGCTCAGTCACCCGCGCTGCCAACACGATTTGGCAGCTCTTTTTAAACTGGACTTTGCCCGGCCTGATCATCAAGCACTGGGATTCGATCACCACCTTTATGACCGGCTTGGGCGCACGCTTTGCCACCATTGGCGGCCAAATCATGGACGGCTTGATGGGCGGCCTGGCCCAAAAGTGGGAGGCCACCAAGGCTTGGTTTGCCAACCTGGGCACCAGCATTGCCGACGCCGCCCGCAACGCCCTGGGCATCAAAAGCCCCAGCCGGGTGTTTGCCGAAATCGGTGGCCACGTCATGGGCGGGTTGACTGTGGGCCTGGCCAAAGGCGAGGCTGACCCACTGGCACGCACCCGCGACATGGCCGACAAGCTGACCCAAGCCGGGGCGGCACTGGCCCTGCCTGCCCCCACTTGGCCAAGCCCTACCGCGCCCCAGTTGCCCGGCTTGGGCCTGCCCCCTGCCGTGCCACCGGCGGTGCAGGTCATGGGCCAAGCCAGCACAGCGGCAAACCTGCCCGCGCCCACTTGGCCAAGCCCCGCATCTTTTGTCGCGCAAGCCGTGCCCCCCGTGCACGCTGCGCCACAAATGCCCCCCATGGCTTGGCCAGCCCTGCAGGGCGACGCCATGCGCAAGCAACTGGCCGGCCTGGCCGTGAGCCTGACACTGGGCACCGCCGGGCTGGGCATGCCCGCCATGGCGCAAGACCTGCCGACCATGGCGCAAGACCTGCCCACCGACACCCGCACGCCCCCGCTGATCAACACCGCACCATCGCCCTTGGTCACCCCGCGTGAGCCTGCCCAAGGGCAAAGCCGCGCCGGTGGTGGTGGTGGTGGTGGTGGTGCAGCCAGCTCAGGCCCCATCCAAATCACCATCAACGCGGCACCCGGCATGGACGCCCAAGCCATTGCCAAAGCCGTGGCAGCCGAACTGGACCGGCGCGAACGCGCAGGCAAAAGCCGTGTGCGCAGCGCCATGCAAGACATCGACTAAGGTACCCCCATGAGCCAACCCTATTTGATGGCCCTGGGCCAATTTGTTTTTTCGCTCAACACCCTGGCCTTTGAAGAGCTGGACCGCAACAGCACCTGGCGCCACCCCAGCAACAGCCGCGTGGGCGCATCGCCCGCGCTGCAGTTTGTGGGGCCGGGCGATGACTCAATCAACCTCAAAGGCCTGCTGGCCCCCGAATTCATGGGCGACCCAGCGAGCTTTGACACCCTGCGAAAAATGGGCAACAGCGGCAAAGCCTATGCCCTGGTCAACGGGGCCGGGCGCGTGTACGAAGGCGCCTGGGTCATCGAGAGCCTGCAGCAAACAGGCAGTGTGCTGAGCGGTGATGGCGTGCCCCGGCGCATTGAATTCACGCTGGCCCTCAAGCGCACAGACAACCTTTTGGCCGACCCCACGGGCGGGCCAACCCCCATCAACCCCGACAACGGGGATGACGAATGGGCTGGATGGTGGTGGGAATGAGCACGCCCAACACCTACCGGGCCGTGTCGCCCGACTACCGAATCAGCATCGACGGCAAAGACATCACCAAGCGCATCGATGCCCGCCTCATGAGCCTGAGCCTGACCGAAAGCCGGGGCAACGAAAGCGACGAACTGAGCCTGACACTGGACGATGCCGACGGCTTGATGGCCCTGCCGCCCAAGGGCGGCACCATCACCCTGCAGCTGGGCTGGGAGGGCGAGGGCTTGGTGGACAAAGGCAGCTTTGTCATCGACGAAGTCGAGCACCAGGGCGCGCCCGACACCATTGCCGTGCGTGCCCGGGCGGTGCCCTTTGCAGGCCCCATCAAGCAGCGCGCAGAAAAGAGCTGGCACAAGACCACACTGGGACAAATTGCCCAGACCATTGCGCAGCGCCACAAACTGGTGGCCAAGATCGATGCCGCCTTGGCAGCACGGGTCATCGAGCACATCGACCAAACCAACGAAAGCGACCTGCACTTTTTGACCCGGCTGGCCAAAAAAGCCGACGCGGTGTGCTCAGTCAAAAAAGGCCACCTGGTCATGACGCCCATAGGCGGTGCCAAGACGGCCAGCGGCCAAGCCCTGCCCACCCTGCGACTGACACGCCAGCTGGGTGACCAGCACCACTACCAAACCGCCGAGCGCGACAGCTACACCGCCGTGCGCGCCTACTGGACCGACGGCAAAAAAGCCACCCGCAAAGCTGTGGTGGTGGGCAAAGTGGACAAGGGGCTGGACAAAGTTAAGGTACTCAAAGACACCTACACGGCCGAGGCCGACGCCCGCGCTGCAGCCCAAGCCGAAATGCAGCGCATCACCCGTGGCGGGGCCAAACTGAGCCTGACCCTGGCGCTTGGCCAACCCGCACTGGCCCCACAAACACCGGTGCGCGTGAGCGGATTTAAAGCAGGCATTGACGACTCGGGCTGGCTGGTGATGCGCGTGGTGCATGACATCAACGACCAGGGATTTACCACCAAGATTGAGTGTGAGCTGAACGCCTTGGCAGGGGACCTGAGCGAGACGCCCGAGGAGTTTGGGACAGCGCCGGTGGAAGACGCCGACAACAACGAGGAAAAAAAAAACCCGCACGGGCTGGGCCGGTGCGGGCTGGAGGGCATGGCTGGTGGGGCCATGCAGGGAGGTTAAATTTCAAGCACTCAAGCTGTACCAATCAGAAACTTGGTCTGCAAGATCCTCAGCTCGACGCGACTCAGCAATCAAAAACAGCTTTGACTCCTTCAACTTGTAAGACTCGTTTTCCCACCATTTATTCCAAGTGCTCACCGTTTCCATAGGGAAATCATCAGTCGTTGGAAGAAGCACAGCCAACCCGAGCTGATCGCGCTTTTTTATAGCGCCATACGTTGTCAAATCGCTTGTTGCACGATAGATGTTGTTCTGTGCCTTATCGAGTGTTGAATAAGATGCAGAGACAACGCTCGCGGCAACATCGGTGTCATCGAAGCCAATATCGAACGTATGGACAGCATCACCATCTCGGATCTGAAGTCCATCTTCTGGCTGACTGATGGTCTCAAAACGAGCGCTCAATTTCAGCTTCAAATAGTTGCCAACTGCGAGCCGCAACTCCTGTTGTGGCAGTCCTGTGTGGCGAGGTTTCCTGTCGCCTGCAACCACCGTAACGATGCGTGCAAACGTCCTGGAAAGGACGGAGTCCCTGCTTGATCCACTGACGTAATGACCAGGGCTCAAAACAAGTTGAGGGCTTGCACTGGCAAAGCCAGATGGCGATTTGCCTAGCCGATCGTTCAACTCAGCCACTAATTCAGTTCTCAAAAAAGACCAGACATCTTTAGAAAATCTGTTTTGGTAAAAACATTTCAACCGTGGTGCTTCCTCAGCAACCCGATGAGCCACCAGCTTGCTTTTTGACGATAGGGCGGCCCCAATCACAAATGTCTGAGGTACCGACAAGTCAGGCTGAAAGTGAATGGCGTGCCACTGCCCTTCAAACCCGATCTGGGTTGTTGTGTCTTGCGCTTTAAAGTGGTCAAGTGAAATCACACTACCCCCAATCTCGTTTCCATCCAATGCTCTGCTGTTCTCTCGGCGGCGAAACTCAGGATACGCTCCTCAAATGTTGCCGACCCATCTTTGAAAACCTTAGCAATTAATTTCGATATTTGATCTTTGCACGCAGCCAATGCAGATTCGTGCTGTTGTGCGTGGTGTACCATTTTGTTCTTAATGTCGTTGTAAGCGCCCAAGCTTAACGCCCCACCGTCATAAGCCCTTTTGATCACCCGCAAGCTATCGCTGTCACGGGTTGATGCCATGATATTTCCACCAATCCAGTCCTGATGATCAAAGATTTGTTCATGGTCGATTGGAATGCAACTGTCACGACCTGAATAGAGGACATTCCCTGTATTGCGATCGGCGTTCAAAAACACTTCATCGAATGCTGCAATCTGTGCCCCATGTAATGTACGCAAAAGGCCAATCCATTCGGCGTCAGCTCGTGTCCCGGCGAAATAAGCCCGGATACTTTTAAAGTCCAGCTTCTGCGACGCCCAGGCGATCACACAATCTTGTGTAACAAGGCTTTCATCAAACGCCTTCTTGCCAACCACATCACGTGCTTTTTTTGCAGACAGCGCCAGGATGGCAGCATGCCTTGGTGCAACAAACCCGGCTGCTCGCAAAAAAAGCCATGCGATGGCCTCATTGGATGCTGCCAAACAATTGGGGTCTAAAAACTTCACAACACTCAAAACGGGTGCCGCCTGCACGGGATAGCGGACTTCAGCAATGTGCGTGGTCGAATTGGCACCCATGCTGTCCAGTTTTTGGATGTACGCAACATAGGCATGTTCTCCGAGGAGTGGGAACTCTGTGGTCATTGACTGCTTTCGTCTTGAAAAATTTTCACACCCAGGCTCACGGCTTGGCACGTCGCCTGGTAGAAGTCTTGTGTTGGCCAGCCGAAGATTTGCTGCGCCCACCCTTGGCGGTGGTGCCACCCGCACCACTCGCACTGCATGACCTGGTCGAGCGGCTGGCAGAGCCATCGTTGCACATGAATGTCTCACCGTCGCAATGCGACACACCGCCTTTTGATCCAGAGCATGGCTGTCGCCCTTTGGCCATGGCGGCACCGCAGGCCAAAAGCAAGGCTACGGCCAAAATAGAGGCTTTTGTTTTTCTCATGATTAACCCGTTTTCATTCAATCAGCCAAGCTGCCCTCTTTAACCCGCGCCCCCAGCACAGCCCACTTGTCCCCTGTTTGCTGCACATCACACTCGTAAATGATCTTGGTGTAGGCCCCAAAGCCGTTTTGAAATTGCGCCTTGTCACCGATCAAGGTGGCAATCCGCTTGTCCTGGTTGCGCCACCTGTAGCGGCTAAATTTGGAGTCAAGCAGTGTGTCGGTCCACTTGACATCATGTTTGGCCAGCTTTTCAACCGCCTGCTTGCACTGCGCGGTGTTGTGGATCAGGGCTTTTTCGCCAAAGCACTGCAGGTCTTTGGCGCAGGCCGCGTCGTCCAGCTTGGGAGGCTGGTCCACTTTGGCGGCTTTGTCGTCGCCGCCCATGCACTGGCTCAGGCCCACCACGGCAGCGATGACCATGGCAAGCCCGACGAGCCCGTCTTTGACCGTGGCTTTTTGCTCCCCAGGCTTGGACTCGCCACAGTGCGGACACGTTGGGGCAGTTTTGGAAACTTCTTTTTTGCAAACTCTGCAAGCAACGATAGACATATTCACTCCCTTTTCAGTTTTGTTTTATTGACTGCGCTCGCATCTTTGGCGGGTCACAGCCTCCCTGTGCGGCCTTCTACTCAGGCCGCTTTTTGTTTCTGGACCGAAACCGCTTCTAGTACCGCCCTGGCAGCTGCTTTCCCTTGTTCGGTCGAGTTGTTGTAGTTGTCCAGCAGCGAGGCCTCTTCGGCACTCAGTGTGGGTCTGGGCATGTGTTGGCCCGTGAGGATGTACAGCACGTCAGCCCCATGGTCACCAAAGCGGCTAACCGCTTCGGCGCTGCAGGCGGACACGCCCCTTTCCCAGTTGTTGACGGTATTGAGTGATGCCCCCAAGAGCTCAGACAGCTGCCGCTGACTAAACCCAAGGCGTTCACGTTCCGCCCGAAAGCGGTCAGAAATACACATATTTTTTGGTCAACGAGTTGTTGGCACACAATTTCTTGTGCATAATTGCATCATTCCGTTTTACTTTGATTCGTTTCAATTCATTTTACCTTCCATGCCAAAAATCAATACACCACCCAAGCACCCCATCCAGCTGCGCTTGCCTGTGAGCGTGTTTGACTCGCTGCAGGCCCGCGCCACTGCTGAAAACCGCAGCCTGAACGCCATGGCCAACATGCTGTTGGCTCAAGTGCTGGTGCAGTCTGGTACAGGCACTGCACAACCGCACACAACTTTTTGTGCATCGCGTTGAGCAGCGCCATGAGCAACGCCAACCACAACCACAGCGGCCGCATCGAGCAGTCTTTGCGCGCTGCACTCACCGGCCCCGGCCGTCAGCAAGTCACCGACGCCGTCGGCTGGGACAAGTCGCAAGTGAGCCGTTTTTTGGGCGGTGAAGGTGGCATCACGATCGACAAGATCGACGCCTTGGTCGGCTCAGTCGGGTTTGTGCTGGTGTCCACCCGCTACCTGGACGCCGTGGCCGTGATGGGCGAGGTGGGCATGCACTGCGAGTGCGCCCGCCAAGGCCGGGGTGAGTGCGGGTCTGCAAAACGCTGAGCACTGGTAGGCCCCTCATGAAGATCCAATGCCCACACTGCGAATGCTGGTCCCGCGTGACCAGCTCACACAAAGCCACCGACACGGCCCGCACCGGTTACGCCCAGTGCACCAATCTCGCTTGCGGGCACACATTCACCATCACCGTCACGGTGGGCTTTACCTTGTCGCCCAGCGCCCAGCCCAACCCCCGTGTTTTATTGCCCCTGAGCCCCACCATCACACGCCAGCGCCTGACCGACCAGATGCGCATGGCCCCCCATGCCGACGTGGCGGGCCTGGATGTGGCCAGCTGTGGCCTGAGTGGCCGCCCCTGGTATCCCGATTTGTTTGACGACCCCCCTCCCCAGTCCGGCTGATTAGCCCGGCTGTAAGTCTTTCCCACCCCCCCGATCAAGTGGCCTTTCATCAGGCCAGGGGGTTTTTTTTGCCCAAATTTTTTGCACTGGTGTTTTTTATGTCCCTGTCCAACGTGTACCGCCTGCCCACACCGCCCGTGTGGCGCGTCAAGCACACCGACCCCACGGGCACGCGCCGTGTGCTGCTGGTGCCAGCCCGCAGCAACGCGCAGGCCTTGGACCATGTCGAGGCCATGCTGGGCCCCAGCGTGGGCGGCAGCTGCATCAACACCACCACCCACACCTGCACCCACACCATGACGGGTGGTGCCCGTGTTTGAAGATTTCGTCCCCGAGATATCCCGCCGGCTGCAGCATGACTACGGCATGAAGCCGGTGGCCAAGTTTTTGCGCAAGGGCAAGTGCCCGCATTGCGACAACAAAAGCCTGTGGACTTGGGCAGAAAAGCCCTTTGTGGTGCAGTGCGAGAGGCTCAATAACTGTGGCTACAGCGCCCACACCAAAGACCTGTTCAGCGATTTGTTCGAGTCCTGGACCGACCGCTTCCAGGTGCCCGAGCAAGCCAAGCCCATCGAGCAGCAAAACCCCCACGCCGCTGCTGAGGCCTATTTGCAAATGATGCGCGGCTTTGAGTTGGCCAAGGTCAAGGGCCTGTTCACGCAAGAGCATTACTTTGACCAAAGCGCCGACCACGGCCGGGGCGCAGCCACCGCCACCGTGCGTTTTGTGGTGGGCAGCACGTTTTGGGAACGCTTGATTGACAAGCCCGCCCGGTTTGGCAAGAAAAAGGCCAACTTCAAATTGGGCGGCACCTACGCTGGCCAGTGGTGGTGCATGCCCGACCTGAGCTTTGCAGACGCTGGCCCCAATGCAGAGGCGGTGCCCGCGCCTGCAGACCTGTGGCTGGTCGAGGGCATTTTTGACGCCATCGCCCTGGCGCACCACGGCATTTCGGCTGTGGCCCTCATGTCGTGCAACAACTACCCCGGCATTGCCCTGGACGCCCTGCAAGCCCAGCTGCAGCGCCAAGGCGGCACCGTCAAGGCCCCGCGCCTGGTGCTGGCCCTGGACGCCGACAAGGCAGGCCAAGACTTCACGCGCAAGCACGCCAAAAAGATGCGCGATGCAGGCTGGGTGGTGACCGCCGCACAGCCGCCCAGTGGCAAGAAAAAGAGCGACTGGAACGACTTGCACCTTGCTGGCAAGCTGGGCGAGGACGACATCAAGGAATACCTGTACCACGGTGCCCTGCTACTGGCCGCCACCGCCCAAGACAAAGCGCTGCTGATTTACAACCACTCAGGCCGTGCCGAATTTGAGCTGACCCACAGCAACCGCCTGTACTGGTTCAAACTGGATGTGGACCGGTACCGCAAGCGCCGCGAAGAGTTGGAGCGCGACGTGGAAGACGGCCACCGTGAGCCCATGGCCGACGATGATTTGCGCGACCTGGCCCTGAGCGAGTCGGGCACGCTGCAGCCCATTGCCAATTGCTTGCCGCAAGCGCTTTATTACCAGCGCAACGAAATCACAAAAGAGGCCTGGTACTACTTCAGCGTGGCGTTTCCGCACGATGGCGGCACGATCAAAGGCAGCTTCACCAGCGGCCACCTCACATCGGCCAGCGAGTTCAAAAAGCAACTTTTGCACATGGCACCCGGTGCCATGTACAGCGGCAACAGCGTGCAGCTCGAGCGAATGATGCTGCGCCAACTGGACAACATCAAGGTGGTGCAGACCGTCGATTACATCGGCTACAGCATGCTGCACAAGGTGTACATATTGGGCACCGTGGCCGTGCGTGACGGCACGGTGCAGGCCTGCAATGCTGAGGATTACTTTGACTTTCAAAAGCTCAGCATCAAGTCCCTGCAAGGCAGCATTGGCCTGACCATCAACACCGAGCCCAGCCCACGCGCCAAGGCTTGGGGCCAGACGCTGTGGTCAGCCTTTGGCCCTAAGGGCTACGTGGCCCTGGCGTTTTGGTTTGGCAGTTTGTTTGCTGAGCAAGTGCGCGCTGAGCACCAGTCGTTCCCCTTCCTCGAAATCGTGGGCGAGCCCGGGTCCGGAAAGACCACGCTGATCAGCTTCATGTGGAAACTGTTTGGCCGCGACTACGAAGGCTTTGACCCGAGCAAGTCCACTAATGCCGGACGCATGCGCACCTTCACTCAGGTCAGCAACCTGCCCATCGTGCTGATCGAGTCCGACCGCGAAACCAAGACGGGCAACACCGCGCACATCAAGTCGTTTGATTGGGACGAACTGAAAGACGCCTACAACGGCAACTCGATCAGAACGACCGGTGTGAAGACCGGCGGTAACGAGACCTACGACCCGCCTTTCAGAGCCAGCATCGTCATCAGCCAGAACAACGCCGTGGCCGCCAGTCAGCCGATCATGGAGCGTATCTGCCACATGACGTTTGACACCAAGGGCTTCACCCCTGAGTCATACGAAGCGGCCAAGGCGCTTGAGAAAACCGACATTGCCGACGTGTCGAATTTCATTCTGCAGGCCCTCAAGTTAGAGGCCGAAGTGATGGAGACCATCACCACGCAGACCGATGCACAAATGACCCACCTGCTCACGCTGGACGGTGTGCACAAGCCCCGAATTGCAAAAAACCACGGCCAATTGATGGCCATGTGTTTGGCCCTGCGCAAGTTGGTGCGCGTGTCCGATGCCCAGTTTGACCAGGTCAAACAACAGGTCGAGGCCATGGCCCGCGAACGCCAGTTGGCCATCAATTCCGATCACCCATTGGTGGCCGAGTTTTGGGAGTCTGTGGAATACCTGGACGCGCTGGGCAAAACCACCATTCGCGGCGATATGGACTACATGCCCCTGCTGAACCACAGCCGCGACCCCGATCTGGTGGCGATCAACTTGAATGAATTTATCGAGTTGGCCGCACAGCACCGCCAACAAATCCCGCTGCTGAGCGACTTGAAAAAGGTGCTCAAGACCAGCAAGCGCTACGCCTGGACGGCGATCAAAGACGTGAGCAGCGCCATCCATGTGCGCAAGTCCAACACCGCCATGCCCGACACCCCCAAGACCGTGCATTGCTGGGTGTTCAAGAAACCCGGCCGCAAGTCTGGACGCTGATTTTTTCCCCGCTGTCACACACCCAAAGGAGACCCTCGTGAGCAACATCAACCGACCCTGCCCCTACAAGCAAGCCCAGCAGCTGCTCAAGGTGTTGAACAACAACATCTACCGGCCCAACTACGCAGCAGGCGTGGAACTGGACGGCCCATACCGCCCCACCCGTGCACACCACATCCAGCGCGTGCGCCAGGCCTTGGCCAACACCTTGGTCAGCCTGCAGGCCAAGGTGTTGGCAGCTGTGCAAAAGCGCACCAAGGGCACCCGCCCATGAGCTTGGCCACACGCCCCATGCGCACCATCCAGCCCCGGCTGGTGGTCATGCCCGACAAGGTGTTGGTCACCGACACCCTGATCGGCCCCATCAGCACCGACGAAGTGCAAGTCCTGCGCCATGTCGCCCGCCTTGCCGCCATGGTCACCGACTTCGACGAACTGGCCTACGCCGTGCGCCGCGCCCAGCACATCAAGCGCGCCGACGCCATCTTGGCCAAGACCGAGCAATCTTTTTTCAACCCCGCAACCCCTGTCACTTAACCCAAAGGAGCCCACCATGAACCAAGCCACCCACCCCATCCAGCTGACTCCAGTTGAGCAAGTCAAAGTGCTGCAGTACATCTCAGCCCTGGCCGACAAAGCCACTGCCACTGCCACCCACGCGCCCCAGCAGGCCGACACCACCCACACGGTGCAAACCCCGGGCGATAAACCCGCCCGCAAAACCACCACCACGGTCTACCTGAGCGGCCCCATGTCCGGCCTGCCCGACCTCAACTTCCCCACCTTCAACGCCGCCGCCCACGCCCTTCGCCAAATCGGCTACAGCGTGATCAACCCCGCTGAATTCAAAACCACGACCGACGGCATGACCGAAGCCGAAGCATGGCGCGCCTACATGCAGGTGGACATCAAAGCCCTGGTTGACTGCGACGCCATCGTCATGCTGCCCGGCTGGGCCGAAAGCCGCGGCGCCTGCCTGGAACGCAGCATCGCCCAAGGCCTGCAAATGCCCGTGATGACCCTGACCGACGCCATCATCGACGCGCCTGAGCTTGTCGAAGCGGCTTACAAGGCTGTGCAAGGAATGGCGGTGTCAGCATGAAAACGATGACCATCAAAGAATTCCACGCCGCGCTGCAAGCACAGGGCGTCAAGGCCCGCGAAGACCTCGCCGTGGTGTGCCCACGCTGCAAAACCGTGCAGTCGGCCCGCGACCTGATCGCAGCAGGTGCGGGTGCTGATTTCGTGGCCGTCGATGGGTACGTCGGCTTTTCATGTGTCGGCCGCTGGACCGGTG
The DNA here is from genome assembly GCF_003063265.1 of Limnohabitans sp. WS1. GTDB lineage: Bacteria > Pseudomonadota > Gammaproteobacteria > Burkholderiales > Burkholderiaceae_C > Limnohabitans_A. The sequence goes on along the minus strand of NZ_NERU01000002.1, from coordinate 349,546 downwards.
CCGGATCGCCGCGCAAAACCCCAGACGGCAAGCCCTGCAACTGGACACTGGGCGGCCTGTTCAGTCTGCACACCCTCGAAGTCGTGACAGAGGATGGAAAGCACCATCCCCGCTTTGAACTGGCCACACCCGAGCAAGCGCAAGCGCACGAAAAAGCCAACGCCCCAACTGTGCAGCGCCTGCCTGCAGACGATACAGAAGGCGGTGCAGCATGAGCCCCGCTCAAATCCACTTGGCCAAGACCCTGTGCGCCATGCGCTGGATCGCACTGCTGACCGGCCGCCACGATGTGGCCAAGGCCATTGAATACGACCAGGCACAAACGAAAGGCGGTGCAGCATGACCACCTGGGGAAAGATCAGTGTCGGCTGGGTCCCCATTTACGGACCCAGCCCTTACTACCGCGCAGGCACGTACCTGGTCGTTTTTTTGTCATCCGAGGGTTGTTTCATCCCCTCGAAAACCGCCGTAGTCAATGACTTCGGTGACCTGGTGGAGGTGCGACCATGAACCCGTTTGAGCAAATGTCAAAAGCGCTGGCACGCAAACGGCGCGTGCAAACCACCTGGCAACCGGGCGCAGAGCCCAAGTCCAAAAGCCGCACAGGCAGCATCCGCGACCTGCTCAAAAGCACGGCCCGCCCCATGAGCGCCGCTGAAATCGCGTTTGACGTAGACCTGCCCAGCCACACACAAAACCTTGTTTGGCTGCTGCTCAAGCACGACATCAAGATGGGCCGGGTGCTGCTGCAGAGCGGCATGTACGCCTGGAACTTTGAGCACCAGTCAGCCGAGGCCACCGCGATCCGGGCGGCCATCAAGCTGCTCAAAAAGCATGGCTATGCGGTGACGAAAGGCGGTGCCCCATGAACGGCCAACGCAAACCCCGTCGCCCCCGCTGGGTCAAGTCGACCAACACGCTCGACATCGCCCTGTTCCGCGCCACCAAGCTGCTGCCCGACGAAATCGCAGCCCGCATGGACCCGCTGCGCGACGCCCACCGCGCCCTGCGCGAAGGCCGCGCCACCGAGCTGCAATGGACAGTCATCGCCAGTGCCGTGGCCATCTCGCTGAGCATCGAGAAAAAAGGCATCGTGCGCGGCCTGATCGAGCACCTGACCAAAGCCGATTTGGCCCTGGCCCGCATCGAGCAACGCGCCCGCAAAACCAAAACATGGAAGCCCACCAGCCTCTATTTCGACGAATTGGACAGCGTCACCACACTGCTCGAACTCTTCGAATACCAACTGCAAAACCTGAGTGCCAAGGAATACGACCAGGCGTGGCACCACGCCAAATCCGAAACCGCGCGTACCGGGGGCAGGTTGATCAAAGCCCCAGCCAAGCCCACCCCATCCACCCCAGCGCAGGCCTGCGCCTAAGACCAGGAGCCACCATGAAAGCCACCGGAATGCTCTTTTTGAGCCGCACCCCACCCACCCTGACCAAAGACAGCAAAGGCGAGTGGACCGTCACCCTGCTGTGCGTCGATCGCATCGCCACACAGCAAGTCGAATCTTGGCGCATCTTCTGGAAAGGCCAACAAGCCGCCAACTGGTTTGACGACAACAAAACCCACCTGACACCCGGCACCCCCTTGGTCTTCATGACCGAAAACCTGCGCACCCACACCATGGGCAAATTTTCCGAAATCACCGCCAAAGCCACCGCCGTGGCCTTGGTTAATCAGTCGGAGGCGGCATGAAACCCCCTCAATTCCTTTTGCCCCTGGCCCACGAGCTGGTTGTTGACCTTTTCGCAGGCGGTGGCGGCGCGTCCACCGGCATCGAGGCCGCCATCGGCCGGCACGTTGACATTGCCGTCAACCACGACCCCGAAGCGATCAGCCTGCACACTGCCAATCACCCTCAGACCCGTCACTTCATCAGCGACGTGTTTGAGGTGGACCCCATCGCTGTGACAAATGGCCAGCCGGTGGGCGCACTGTGGGCATCGCCCGATTGCAAGCACTTTTCAAAGGCCAAAGGCGGCACGCCCGTGTCCAAGAAAATCCGAGGCTTGGCCTGGGTGGTGGTCAAGTGGGCCAAAGCCGTCAAGCCCCGAGTGATCTTCCTCGAGAACGTCGAGGAATTTCAGACTTGGGGGCCGCTGGGTGAAGACAACCGGCCATGCCCCGAGCGCAAAGGCGAGACCTTCAAGCAGTGGGTGGGGCAGCTGGAGGCCCTGGGCTACAAGGTGGAGTGGCGTGAGCTGCGCGCCTGCGACTACGGTGCCCCCACGATCCGCAAGCGCTTGTTTCTGGTGGCCCGCCGGGATGGCCTGCCAATCGTGTGGCCTGAGCCCACACACACCAAGCCTGACGCCAAAGGCAAGGCCCCAAAAGGCCTCAAGCCCTGGCGCACGGCCGCTGAGTGCATCGATTGGTCGATCCCCTGCCCGAGCATCTTTGAGCGCAAAAAGCCGCTGGCAGATGCGACATGCAGGCGGATTGCCAAAGGCTTGGTGCGGTACGTCATCGAGGCGGGCAAGCCGTTCATTGTGACCAACACCACTGGCCACCCCGGCGCGGCCGTCACTGAACCGGTGCGCACCATCACCACTGGCGGGCATCACGCCCTGGTCACGGCCTTCCTTGCCAAACACTACACCGGCGTAGTGGGCTCAGACCTAGCCGACCCCATCGGCACCGTCACCAGCGTGGACCATCACAGCTTGGTCACCGCGTCACTGATCCACATGGGGCACGGCGAGGGCAAAGAAGGCGGCAAGCGCTTTTCACACGGCGTGCGAGACATCGCCCAGCCATTGAACACCGTCACCGCATCGGGCGCGGCTGCAGGCCTGGTCACAAGCCACCTGGTCAAGCTGCGCGGCGACAACGTGGGCGGGCCAGTCACCGAGCCCCTGCACACGATCAGCGCCCAAGGCACCCACCACGGCGAAGTCCGGGCCTTTTTGGTCAAGTACTACAGCGAAGGCGGGCAAGACCAAAGCCTGACCGACCCGGCGCACACGATCCCGACAAAAGACCGCCTGGGCCTTGTCACCGTGACCATCGCGGGCGAGGAATGGGTGATCGTGGACATCGGCCTGCGCATGCTCACCCCAAAGGAGCTCTACGCAGCCCAAGGCTTTCCGGCCAGCTACCAGTTTGAGACCGGTGCAGACGGCGAGCCCATGACCAAAACCGCACAGGTCCGCATGTGCGGCAACAGCGTGAGCCCACCCCCAGCCGAGGCGCTGGTGCGGGCCAATTACAGCGAAATCGCTGAAGGAAGGATTGCGGCATGAGCCTGAACCGCCAACAACTCTGTGCCGCCCTTGCGATCAGCGAAAGCACCGTCAGGCGCCTGGAATTGGCGGGCCTGCCCTACACGCCCGTGGGGCTGCGCGCCAAACGCTACGATCTCGCCGAATGTAAACAGTGGCTAAAGGAAAACCAAGCATGTCAACCTGGGAAGACAAAAAAGGCCGTAGGCACGTCGGCGTCATGGTCGATGGCCAGCGCGTCCACCGCATCCTTAAGGCGGGTGCAACTGCGAGTGATGCCAAGCGCGTAGAAAGCGAGATCCGGGGGGCTTTGGCCAAGGCCCCCGGCCAAATCCCCCAAGTGGGGGATTTCCCCATGGTGGGTGCCCTGCAGCTCTACATCGCCCACGCTGCAGGCCTGCGCAGCGCATCCACCAGCGAACACCACGCCCTTCGCCTGGTGCCCTGGGCCGAAAAGTACACCGCATCCCAAGCCCGCGAATTCACCGCCCACGCGGTCAAAGACCTCACCACCCAGTACGCCCCCGCCACCGTCAACCGCTCACTGGCCACCCTCAAAAAAGGCCTCACCATCGCCTGGGAGCGAAGCCTGACCCCCGAAAACTTTGGCCTGCGCATCAAGTTCGTGCCCGTCAACAACAAGCGTGAAGTGTTTCTCAGCATCGAGCAAGTGGGCCAAATTGCCCAGCACTGCACCAAGCAAGTGCAAGCCGTGATCTGGGCTGCATTGCTCACAGGTGCCCGCCGTGGCGAGCTGGTGAAGATCCGGGCCGAAGACATTGGCCAGGACGTGATCAGCCTGCCCGGCAGCCACACCAAGACCCTCAAGCCCCGCATCATCCCCATCATCCCGGCGCTCAGGCCGTGGCTGGTGTACTTTCCCACCACAGTGGGCGTCGAGGGCATCAAGACCGCATGGCAGCGCGCCCGCATCAAGGCAGGCATGCCCCACGTCAACTTCCACGACCTGCGCCACAGCTGCGCATCGATCATGCTGGGCTTGGGTGTGGACCTGTACACGATCAGCAAGATCCTTGGACACAGCACCGTCCAAACCACCCAGCGCTACAGCCACCTGCAGGTGGACGCACAGCGACAAGCCCTCGAAAAACTGGGCAATCTCATGACCGGCTGACCCCCTGTGTAAAAGCGTTTTACACAGGAAATTACACACACCCCACGACAGACGAAAAAAAAGCACCTTGCGTTACCGCTAGGTGCTTGTTTTCATTGGGAATTTTTGGTGGGCAGTACAAGTTTCGAACTTGTGACCCCTGCAGTGTGAATGCAGTGCTCTACCCCTGAGCTAACCGCCCTACGCCTCTCAGCGAAGAATTCGATTATGGCATAAAAAAATTCGATTACAGAAAACAGGCTTCAAAATTTCAGCAATTTTTTTAAACCGCCGCAAGTTGACGCCATACGGTTTTTCCTCCGCTCGATTTATCAAGCTGGACCAAGACCTCATCGTGCGCGGCCAACTCCTGAACATTGGCGGGCAACACGGGCAAGACATAGGTGCTCAAATCGACCTGCACCACCACAGTCTGCGTATCAGTGGGCGTGTCACCTGCATCGATCAACAATGCCTCTTGCCCCCGAGTCATGTTGATGTAGACATCGGCCAGCAGCTCGGCGTCAAGCAAAGCGCCGTGCAGGGTGCGCCCGGAATTATCGACTTCGAGGCGATCACACAGCGAGTCGAGGCTGTTGCGTTTGCCGGGGAACATTTCCTTGGCCATGGCCAAGGTGTCGATCACGCCGCTGACATAGGCCTTCAAAGGCTTTTTGCCAACGCGTTCGAGTTCCTTGTTCAGAAAGCCAATGTCAAATGCGGCGTTGTGGATGATCAATTCCGCATCGGCCAAGTAATTCAGGATGTCATCGGCCAACTGAGCGAACTTGGGTTTGTCGCGCAAAAATTCATTGCTGATGCCGTGCACCCTGAGGGCGTCTTCGTGGCTGTCCCGCTCGGGGTTGAAATAGAAATGCAGGTTGTTGCCTGTGAGCTTGCGGGCGTAAAGCTCCACACAACCGAGCTCGATGATGCGGTCGCCGCCCTCAGCTGAGAGGCCGGTGGTTTCGGTGTCCAGAACGATTTGGCGCATGGCTTGCAGCTCCGGCTCAGTGCAGTTCTTTGGCGTGGTTGATGGTGTAGCGCGGGATCTCGATGACCAGATCGCTCTTGGCCACAAAGGCCTGGCAGCTCAGGCGCGAATTGGGCTCCAGCCCCCAAGCACGGTCAAGCAGGTCTTCTTCGGTTTCTTCCATCTCATTGAGGCTGTTGAAGCCTTCGCGCACCACCACATGGCAGGTGGTGCAAGCCGCGCTCATGTCGCAGGCGTGCTCGATGTTGATGTGGTTGTCGAGCAGCGCTTCGCAGATGCTGGTGCCCGAAGGCGCGGTGATCTCGGCACCTTGGGGGCAATACTCGGCGTGGGGCAGGATTTTGATGACGGGCATAAGAGTCTTCTGAATTCAGGGCAGGTCGGGCTTTTACAAGGCCTGGATGTTTTGACCGGCCAGGGCTTTCTGGATGCTGTGGTTCATGCGCTCGGCCGCAAAGGCTTCGGTGCCTTTGGCCAGCGCTTGGGTGCAGTCTTCCAATGCCTTGGCGTCTTGTTCGGTTTGCACGGCGGCTTGCAATGTGGCCATGAGTGCGTCGATGGCGCTGCGCTCTGACGCTTGCAGCAAATCGCCGTCTGCTGCCAAGGCGCTGCGCGTGGCCAGCAGCATGCGATCGGCATCCACACGGGCTTCCACCAGCGCACGCGCCTTCATGTCGGCTTGCGCGGTGGTGAAGCTTTCTTGCAGCATGGTGGCGATCTGGTCATCGCTCAGGCCATACGAGGGCTTGACGTCGATGCGCGCTTCGACACCACTGATTTGTTCTTTGGCCCCGACGTTCAGCAAGCCATCGGCGTCCACCGTGAAAGTCACGCGGATGCGGGCTGCACCTGCAGCCATGGGCGGGATGCCACGCAGCTCAAAGCGGGCCAGGCTGCGGCAGTCTTGCACCAGATCGCGTTCACCCTGCACCACATGCAGCGCCAGCGCGGTCTGGCCGTCTTGGTAAGTGGTGAAGTCCTGCGCCATGGCGGTGGGGATGGTTTGGTTACGCGGAATGATGCGCTCGACCAAGCCGCCCATGGTCTCGATGCCCAACGACAGCGGAATCACATCGAGCAACAACAACTCGCCAGCGGCGTTGTTGCCTGCCAACTGGTTGGCCTGGATGGCCGCGCCCAAGGCGACGACTTCGTCGGGGTTGAGGTTGTTGAGCGGGGCTTGATCAAAAAAGTCAGCCACGGCTTGCTGGATTTGCGGCATGCGGGTGGAGCCGCCCACCATGACCACGCCTTGTACATCGTCTTTGGCCAGCTGCGCATCGCGCAGCGCTTTGCGCACGGCCGTGACGCAGCGGGCCGTCAGAGTCTGTGTGGCTTGCTCAAAATTTGCGCGGCTGATCTGCACCGACAAAGCGCCAGTGGACAGCGCCACATCCAGACTGGTGGCGTCTGCGCTGGTCAAAGCTTCTTTGGCGGCACGGGCTGCCGCCTTGAGCCGGGTTTTGTCTTCGGCCGTGGCGGCTTGCAAGCCGGGCTGTTGGGCCATGGCGAAGTCGGCCAAGGCCTGGTCGTAATCGTCGCCGCCCAAGGCCGAATCGCCGCCTGTGGACAGCACCTCAAACACGCCTTGCGTGAGGCGCAAGATGGAAATATCGAAAGTGCCGCCACCCAGATCAAACACGGCGTAAACGCCTTCACTGGCGTTGTCCAGGCCATAGGCAATGGCCGCTGCGGTGGGTTCGTTGATCAGGCGCAGCACATTCAGGCCAGCCAGCTGTGCCGCGTCTTTGGTGGCCTGGCGCTGGGCATCGTCAAAGTAGGCGGGCACGGTGATCACGGCGCCGTACAGGTCGTCGTTGAAGGTGTCTTCGGCGCGGTAACGCAAGGTGGCCAAGATTTCGGCGCTCACCTCGACGGGCGACTTGGGGCCTTGCACCGTCTGGATGGAGAGCATGCCTTGCTCACTGGCAACGAACTCATAAGGCAGTTTGCTGCGGTCGGCGATGTCGTTCAGGCCACGGCCCATGAAACGCTTGACCGAAGCGATGGTGTTGACCGGGTCGGAAGCGGCAGACGCCACAGCGTCAAAACCGATCTGGCGGCCCTGGCCCGGCATGAAGCGCACCACCGACGGCAGAATCACACGGCCATCGTCGTCGGGCAGGCATTCGGACACGCCATTGCGCACCGAAGCCACCAGCGAGTGCGTGGTGCCCAAGTCAATGCCCACCGCGATGCGGCGCTGGTGCGGGTCGGGCGACTGGCCCGGTTCAGAAATCTGCAGTAACGCCATGGTCAATCAGGGATGGTGTTCAAGTCGCCCACCTGCATGAGGCGCTGCGACCCGAGGGTCAAGTCAATCGGTCGAGTTTAGCGTTCACTTCTTGCGTGAAGCGCTCAATGAACATGAGCGCCCTCACCTGCCCCACGGCCTGCGCGGGGTCTTTGGCCACATCCAGCAAATCGCCCAGCGTTTGCTGCACACGGCGCTGCTCGGCAGCCACTTCGTCTGCCAAGGATTCGAGGCCTTGGGCGCTGCCCGTGTCTTCGAGGTTTTCGCGCCATTCCATTTGCTGCATCAAGAATGCGGCGGGCATGGCCGTGTTGTTTTCGGCCTGCACGGGCGCACCTTGCAACTCGCACAAATAGGCGGCACGTTTGAGCGGGTCTTTCAGGCGCTGGTACGCCTCGTTGATGCGCACCGACCACTGCATGGCGATGCGCTGGGCGGCTGCGCCTTCGGCCGCAAAGCGGTCGGGGTGGGCTTCGCGTTGCAAGGCCTTCCAGCGGGCGTCGAGCTGAGCGCGGTCCTGTGCGTACTGCACCGGCACATCAAACAGCTCGAAGTCGTTGGCTTGGAGGGAAATCACGCGCAAAAACTCACACTCGGCTCAAACACGGAACGACTCACCGCAACCGCAACGGTCACGCTCGTTGGGGTTGTTGAAGCGAAAGCCCTCGTTCAGGCCTTCGCGCACAAAGTCGAGTTCGGTGCCGTCGATGTAGGCCAGGCTTTTGGGGTCCACCAGCACCTTGACGCCGTGGCCTTCAAAGACCACGTCTTCCGGGGCGATCTCGTCCACGTACTCGAGCTTGTAGGCCAGGCCCGAGCAGCCCGTGGTCTTGACCCCCAGGCGCACACCGACACCCGAGCCACGTTTGGCCAGGTACCGGGTCACATGCCGAGCTGCGGCAGCAGACAGTGAGATGGCCATGTCAGTTCAGGTGTTTCTTTTTGTAGTCGTCCACTGCGGCCTTGATGGCGTCTTCGGCCAAGATGGAGCAGTGGATTTTGACGGGTGGCAGCGCCAGCTCTTCGGCGATTTGGCTGTTCTTCAGGGCCGCCGCTTCGTCGAGCGTCTTGCCCTTGACCCACTCGGTCACGAGCGAGCTGGAGGCGATGGCCGAGCCGCAACCGTAGGTCTTGAAGCGTGCGTCTTCGATCACGCCGGTTGTCGGGTTGACCTTGATCTGCAGCTTCATCACGTCGCCGCAAGCCGGTGCACCGACCATGCCGGTGCCCACGCTGTCGTCGCCCTTGTCAAAAGAGCCCACGTTGCGGGGATTTTCGTAGTGGTCAACCACTTTTTCAGAATATGCCATGGTGTTTTCTCCGTATTCAGGTCAGTGTGAACTCAGTGGGCAGCCCACTGGATGGTGCTCAGATCGATGCCATCTTTGTGCATTTCCCACAGGGGGCTCAAGTCGCGCAGCTTGGCCACGTTCTCGCGGATGGTCTGGATCGCGTAGTCGATGTCTTCTTCGGTGGTCCAGCGGCCAATCGTCATGCGCAAGCTGCTGTGGGCCAACTCGTCGCTGCGGCCAAGAGCGCGCAGCACATAGCTGGGCTCCAGGCTGGCCGATGTGCAAGCCGAACCGGACGACACGGCCAAGCCCTTGATGCCCATGATGAGTGATTCGCCTTCGACGAAGTTGAAGCTCATGTTGATGTTGTGCGGCACGCGCTGGGTGGCATGGCCGTTCAGGAACACCTGCTCCATGTCGCTCAGGCCGTTGATCAAGCGGTCGTGCAGGGCGCGGGCTTTGGCGTTGTCTTGGGCCATTTCAAGTTTGGCGATGCGGAACGCTTCGCCCATGCCCACGCACTGGTGGGTGGGCAAGGTGCCCGAGCGCATGCCGCGCTCGTGACCGCCGCCGTGCATTTGTGCTTCCAGGCGAATGCGCGGTTTGCGGCGCACATACAAAGCGCCAATGCCTTTGGGGCCATAGGTTTTGTGCGAGGCCAGGCTCATCAAGTCGATGGGCAGCTGGGTCATATCGATCTCGACCTTGCCGGTGGCTTGCGCGGCATCGACGTGGAAGACGATGCCTTTTTCGCGGCACAGGTTGCCAATGGCGGTCACGTCCTGGATCACGCCGATTTCGTTGTTCACGAACATCACGCTGATGAGAATGGTATCGGGGCGGATGGCGGCTTTGAGCGCATCCATGTTCAGCAAGCCATCGGCCTGCACATCGAGGTAAGTGACTTCAAAACCCTGGCGCTCGAGCTCACGCATGGTGTCCAGCACGGCTTTGTGCTCGGTCTTGACGGTGATCAGGTGCTTGCCGCGCGACTTGTAAAACTGGGCTGCGCCCTTGATCGCCAGGTTGTTCGATTCGGTGGCACCGCTGGTCCAGACGATTTCGCGGGGGTCGGCACCAATCAGGTCAGCCACTTGCTCGCGGGCGGTTTCAACGGCCGCCTCGGCTTCCCAACCCCAGGCGTGGCTGCGGGATGCTGGGTTGCCAAAGTGCTCACGCAGCCAAGGGATGATGGCGTCCACCACGCGGGGGTCACAGGGATTGGTCGCGCCGTAATCAAGGTAAATGGGGAAATGAGGTGTAGTCATGGTCTGGTCTGCTTCGGTAATCAGGATTTGGCGAACATATTGCCCAAGTCAAAGACCGAGTTGGGCACATTCACACGGATCGGTTGGCTGATGGGCATGGGGGCAATGGCACGCTTGAGGCTGGGCTTGTTTTCAACGACCAAGCCTTTGGCCAATTGATCGTCCACCAGCTTTTGCAGCGACACCGAATCCAGAAATTCCACCATTTTGGAATTGAGGGAAGCCCACAGGTCGTGCGTCATGCAGCGGCCATCGCCGCCGTTGCAATTTTCTTTACCGCCGCAGTGGGTGGCGTCAATCGGCTCGTCAACCGACAAAATGATGTCGGCGACAGTGATTTCGGTGGATTTGCGGCCCAGGGTGTAACCGCCGCCGGGTCCACGGGTGGACTCGACCAGGTTGTGGCGGCGCAGCTTGCCAAACAATTGCTCTAGATAAGACAGTGAAATCTGTTGACGCTGGCTGATGGCGGCCAAGGTCACGGGGCCAGCGTCTTGGCGCAGAGCCAAATCGATCATGGCCGTCACGGCAAAACGGCCTTTGGTGGTTAAACGCATGGCAGACTCCTGAGGTGGGGGGAAGGTCGTCGAAGCCTGACTGATCAGGTTCCCGACTAAACGAGTCAAGTATACCCCAATCCCGATTAAATCACTCGGGTTATAGGGTCATTCAGGCCCGGATCAAAGGCACGATGTTGTCGCCACCGGTTGCACCAAAGGCCTGCTCTTTCAAAATGGTCAACTGGTCCCGCACTTGGGCGGCTTTTTCGAACTCCAAGTTGCGGGCGTGCTCCATCATCTGCTTTTCCAGTTGCTTGATGGCCCGGGCGATGTCTTTCTCGCTCATGTCCTCGACCTTGGCTTTTTGCATGGCCGCTTGTTCCAGGCGCTCGGCCTCTTTGCCCGATTTTTCGCTGTAGACACCGTCTATCAGGTCTTTCACCTTTTTCACAATGCTCTTGGGCGTGATGCCCATGGCCTCGTTGTGCGCCAATTGCTTGATGCGGCGGCGCTCAGTCTCGCCCATGGCTTTTTTCATGGACTCGGTGATGCGGTCGGCGTACAAAATCGCCCGGCCGTTCAGGTTTCGAGCCGCACGGCCAATGGTCTGGATCAGGCTGCGCTCGGCCCGCAAAAAGCCTTCTTTGTCGGCATCCAAAATGGCGACCAGCGACACCTCGGGAATGTCCAGGCCTTCGCGCAGCAGGTTGATGCCCACCAGCACATCAAAAGCGCCCAGGCGCAGGTCTCGCAAAATCTCGACCCGCTCCACCGTGTCCACATCGCTGTGCAGGTAACGCACCTTCACGCCGTTGTCGCTCAAATATTCGGTCAGCTGCTCGGCCATGCGTTTGGTGAGGGTGGTGATCAGCACCCGTTCGTGCTTTTCGACCCGGATGCGGATTTCCTGCAGCACGTCGTCCACCTGGTGCGTAGCGGGACGCACCTCGACCTGCGGGTCCACCAGGCCTGTGGGGCGCACGACTTGCTCGACCACTTTGCCCGAATGCGTCTTTTCATAATCAGCGGGAGTGGCCGAGACGAAGATGCATTGGCGCATGCGTTTTTCAAACTCTTCGAATTTGAGCGGTCGGTTGTCCAGCGCGCTGGGCAGGCGAAAGCCGTATTCGACCAGCGTGGTCTTGCGGGCCTTGTCGCCGTTGTACATGGCATTGAGCTGGCCGATCATCTGGTGGCTTTCGTCCAGAAACATGATCGCGTCGGGTGGCATGTAGTCGGTCAGAGTGCTGGGCGGGTCACCGGGGGCAGCGCCCGACAAATGGCGGGTGTAGTTCTCAATGCCTTTGCAGTGGCCGACTTCGGACAACATTTCCAAATCGAACCGGGTGCGCTGCTCCAGGCGCTGGGCTTCGACCAGCTTGCCCATGCCCAACAATTCTTTGAGGCGCTGGGCCAACTCCAGCTTGATGGTCTCCACCGCCGCCAGCACCTTGTCACGCGGCGTCACATAGTGGCTGGACGGGTAGACCGTGAAGCGCGGAATCTTCTGGCGTATGCGGCCGGTGAGCGGGTCAAACAGCTGCAAGCTCTCGATCTCGTCGTCAAACAGCTCAATGCGGATGGCCAGCTCGGAGTGTTCGGCTGGGAAAACGTCGATGGTGTCGCCCCGCACCCGGAACTTGCCGCGTGAAAACTCCATGTCGTTGCGCTGGTACTGCATGCGGATCAGCTGGGCGATCACGTCGCGCTGCCCCAGCTTGTCGCCGGTGCGCAGCGTCATGATCATGCGGTGGTAGCTCTCGGGCTCGCCAATGCCGTAGATGGCCGACACCGTGGCCACGATCACCACATCGCGCCGCTCCATGATGCTTTTGGTACACGACAGGCGCATCTGCTCGATGTGCTCGTTGATCGCCGAGTCTTTTTCGATGAACAAATCGCGCTGCGGCACATAGGCCTCGGGCTGGTAATAGTCGTAGTAACTAACGAAATACTCGACGGCGTTCTTGGGGAAAAACTCGCGAAACTCGCTGTACAGCTGCGCCGCCAGTGTCTTGTTGGGCGCGAACACGATGGCCGGACGCCCCAGCTGGGCGATCACATTGGCCATGGTGAAGGTCTTGCCCGAGCCGGTCACGCCCAGCAGGGTCTGGAACACCTCGCCGTCATGGACGCCTTCAACCAGCTGCTCAATGGCCACGGGCTGGTCACCTGCAGGCGGGTAAGGCTGGTAGAGCTCAAACGGAGAGCCCGGGTAGCTGATGAACTTCCCCTCAGCGTACTTGTCCACATCAGACACAACTTCTACAACGGGGGCTTCGGGCACGGTGGTCATCTTTGTAAGGACCGCCTGGCCAAACCAGACGGCGGGGGCCGTTAAAATCAGGGTCAACCCGAAAGCCTAACCGAGGAACGGGTTTTCTGCCACCACTGAACACAATCCAAGGACTTTCCATGTCTCTGTTTTCCGCCGTCGAAATGGCCCCCCGCGACCCGATCCTGGGTCTGAACGAGCAATACAACGCCGACACCAACCCCAACAAAGTGAACTTGGGCGTGGGCGTGTACTTCGACGACAACGGCAAACTGCCCCTGCTGCAATGTGTGCAAGCGGCCGAGAAAACCATGATGGCCACCCCCACCGCCCGTGGCTACCTGCCGATTGACGGCATCGTGGCCTACGACAACGCCGTCAAGGCGCTGGTGTTTGGTGCTGAATCTGACGTGGTCAAGTCCGGTCGCGTCTCCACCGTGCAGGCCATCGGCGGCACGGGCGGCCTGAAAATTGGTGCCGACTTCCTGAAGAAAGTCAGCCCCAATGCGAAAGTGCTGATTTCTGACCCCAGCTGGGAAAACCACCGCGCCATTTTTGTGAACGCGGGCTTTGAAGTCGGCACCTATGCCTACTACGACGCCGACAAACGCGGCGTGAACTTCGACGGCATGCTGGCCAGCCTGAACGCTGCTGACGAAGGCACCATCGTTGTGCTGCACGCTTGCTGCCACAACCCCACGGGTTATGACATCACCGACGCCCAATGGGACCAGGTCATTGCGGTGGTGAAGGCCAAGAGCCTGACGGCCTTCCTCGACATGGCTTACCAAGGTTTTGGCCACGGCATTGCCGAAGACGGTGCCGTGATCGGCAAGTTTGTGGCTGCGGGCCTCAACATCTTTGTGTCCACGTCTTTCTCCAAGAGCTTCAGCCTGTACGGCGAGCGCGTGGGCGCCCTGTCGGTGGTGGCTTCTGACAAAGAAGAAGCATCCCGCGTGCTGTCGCAATTGAAAATTGCCATCCGCACCAACTACTCCAACCCACCCATCCACGGCGGCGCGGTGGTGGCGGCTGTGTTGAACAACCCTGAGTTGCGTGCCCAGTGGGAGCAAGAACTGGCCGAAATGCGTGTTCGCATCAAGGCGATGCGCCAAAAACTGGTGGACAGCCTCAAAGCAGCGGGTGTTCAGCAAGACATGAGTTTCATTACCAGCCAGATCGGCATGTTCAGCTACTCGGGCCTGACCAAAGACCAGATGGTGCGTCTGCGCAGCGAGTTTGGCGTGTACGGCACCGACACCGGCCGCATGTGCGTGGCCGCGCTCAACAGCAAAAACATCGACTACGTGTGCGCGGCCATCGCCAAAGTCGTCTAAATCCCGCTTTAAGCTGACATTCGGCTTGCAACCGCCCCTGACGGGGCGGTTTCTTTTTGGTCGGTCAAGAAGGTGACTCCCAATTAGGGGGAGTACTCAAAAAATACTGCACAGTCTCCTGTAGTATTGTTGCACCGCACCATTTGTCTCAAGGGAAACTGTCACATGCTTTACCAGATTTTTGAAACACAACGCTCGATCATGGAGCCTTTTTCCGATCTGGCCCAAGCTGCTGCCAAGTTGTTCAGCAACCCCTTGAACCCCATGTCGCAAACGCCTATGGCTCAGCGCACATCGGCAGGCTATGCGCTCATGCATCGGCTGGGCAAAGATTACGAAAAACCAGAATTTGGCATCAGGACCGTCAAGGTCAACCGTGTCGATGTGGCCATCCACGAGCGCATCGAAATCGACAAACCCTTTTGTGAATTGCGCCGTTTCAAGCGCTTTTCTGACGACGCGGCCACATTGACCCAGCTCAAGGCCCAACCAGCGGTGCTGATCGTGGCACCGTTGTCGGGTCACTACGCCACGCTGCTGCGTGACACCGTCAAAACCATGTTGCAAGACCACAAGGTCTACATCACCGACTGGAAAAACGCACGTTTGGTCCCTCTGTCCGATGGTGAGTTCCACCTGGACGACTACATCAACTACGTGCAGGAATTCATTCGTCACCTGCAATCCATTTATGGCAATTGCCACATCGTGAGCGTCTGCCAGCCCACGGTGCCCGTCATGGCCGCCGTCTCTCTCATGGCCAGCCGTGGCGAAAAAACCCCACTGACCATGACCATGATGGGCGGCCCCATCGACGCACGCAAATCACCCACATCGGTGAACAACTTGGCCACCAACAAGAGTTTTGAGTGGTTCGAGAACAACGTGATTTACCGTGTGCCTGCCAACTTCCCGGGTGCGGGTCGCCGTGTGTACCCCGGCTTTTTGCAATACACCGGTTTTGTGGCCATGAACCCCGACCGCCACGCCACCAGCCATTACGACTATTTCAAAGACCTGATCAAAGGCGACGACGCCAGCACCGAAGCACACCGCAAGTTCTACGACGAGTACAACGCGGTGCTCGACATGGATGCCGATTACTACCTTGAGACCATCGCCACCGTGTTCCAGGACTTCAAACTGGTCAACGGCACTTGGGACGTCAAAGGCGTCGATGGCAAAGTTGAACGCGTTCGCCCCCAAGACATCAAGGGCACGGCCCTGATGACCGTTGAAGGTGAGCTCGACGACATCTCGGGCTCAGGCCAGACGCGTGCAGCACAAGACCTGTGCAGCGGCGTGCCCGCTAGCGAGCGTCAGCACCTTGAAGTGCCCGGCGCTGGGCATTACGGCATCTTCAGTGGCCGCCGTTGGCGCGACATTGTTTATCCAGAGCTGGTCAAGTTCATTTCGAGCCATGCACCGCAAACAGCGGTCAAAACCGCTGCGGTCACCGCTTCACCCGCCCCCGTGGCTCCCGAAGCCCTGGCTCAAGCGGACACCCCGCCGCTTGCAGTGGCGCAAGCCAGCGCACCCACCAACGTTGGCGCATCCAATGCGACCCTCGTCTCGCCAGCCAAGCCTGCTGCCAAATCGGCAGCCAAGCCCGCAGCCCCTAAGTCAACCGTGGTCAAGGCAAAACCTGCGGTGACCCCATCAGCCCCCTCAGTGGCCAGCAAGCCTGCAGCCAAAGCTTCGGCAAAAACAGCTGCAAAATCACCTGCCAAATCGGCATCGGCTCCGCTGAGCAAGACATCTGGCAAGTCGGCTGCCAGCACTTCGGTCAAAACCACTTGGGTTGACCCTTCAAGCAAAGCCTGAGGCCCATGCCCCACTTAAACCGAACAGCGCCTGAGACCCAGGCGCTTTTCTTATTGCTGAGCGATGCCTTGCCCCAAACGCAGTGCACGCGTTGTGGCTTTCCAGACTGTGCCAGTTATGCGCGGGCCATGGCCGAGGGACAAGCGGCCATCAACCAGTGCCCGCCCGGAGGGCAAGAGGGCATCGAACGGCTGTCTGCACTGACGGGTTTACCCAGCTTGCCCCTCAACCCCGATCACGGCACCGAAGGCCCTCGGCATGTGGCCATCATCGACGAAGCCTGGTGCATCGGCTGCACCTTGTGCATCAAGGCTTGCCCGACCGATGCGATTTTGGGGGCCAACAAGTTGATGCACACCGTGATCGAGCCTTGGTGCACGGGCTGCGAGCTGTGCATCCCGGTGTGCCCGGTGGACTGCATCGCACTGGAGAATGTGACGGGCGCAGATACTGGCTGGGCCGCTTGGTCCGCCGAGCAAGCCGACACATCCCGCACACGTTTTGAATCTCGCCAACGACGCCGGGTTCGTGAAGAAGCCGCACACCACAAGCAATTACAAGCCAAGGCCGAACACAAACTGGCCGATTTGGCCGGACATACCAAGGGCACAGACAACGCGCCCGAATTGGACCGCAAACGCGCCATCATCGAGGCGGCACTCGCCAAAGCAAAAGCCCGCCAAGCGGGAGCTTGACGGGCTTTTGAAGCGCATGTCGGGACTAAAGCCACCGACACCGACCTGCGAGACAGTCTGTTGTAGGTCGCAGGCTTCAGGCGAGACAGGTTTTCAATCGGACCTGATGGTCCGAATCAACTCAATGTGCGTTGGCAGCCAAAGCTGCAAACGCCTTGACCACCTCGGGCGGAGCCTGCACCAACTCGATCAACACGCCCTCCCCGCCAATCGGGAACTCTTCATTCGCTTTGGGGTGTAAAAACGTGATGTCAAAACCGGCTGCACCTTTGCGGATTCCACCGGGCGCAAAACGCACACCTTGGGCCGTAAGCCACTCGACCGCCACCGGCAGGTCGTCAATCCACAAGCCGATGTGGTTCAGGGGGGTGCTGTGCACGGCAGGCTTTTTCTCGGGGTCCAGCGGCTGCATCAAATCGACCTCAACCTTGAAGGGGCCGGTGCCGATGGCGCAGATGTCTTCGTCCACGTTCTCGCGTTCACTTTTGTAGGTGCCCGTCACTTCCAGACCGAACATGTCGACCCAGAGTTTTTGCAGGCGGGTCTTGTCAGGCCCGCCGATGGCGATTTGCTGGACGCCCAGCACTTTGAAAGGGCGCGTCATTTATTCAAACTCCACAATCATCTGGTCCACGGTGAGCGATTCGCCTTTGGCAGCCACCACCTTCTTGACCACACCGTCTTGCGCCGCGAACAGCACGTTTTCCATCTTCATGGCTTCGATCACGGCCACACGCTCACCCGCCTGAACTTTCTGACCCGGCTGCACCGATACGTCCACCAACAGACCGGGCATGGGCGACAACACAAAACGGCTCAAATCCGGTGGCGCTTTGTAAGGCATGAGCTTGTGCAGCTCGGCCATGCGGGGCGACATCACCAACGCTTCGATGCGGGTGCCGTTGTGTTGCACTTGCAGGGCCAGCGGGTTCTTCAAGGTGCCGCGTTCAATTTGTGCCGTGAACGGTTGGCCATTGCAAGTGCCTTCGATGCGGATGTCGTTCAAGCGTGAGTTGCTGGCGATGGCATAGGTTTTGCCATTGACCGTGATGTGCGCTTCACCGTGTTTGCCTGAAAATTCGGCCACATGCACGGGCACATAGCGGTTCTGGCCTGCTTTGCCCAGTTCCACCACGGCATAGTCTTGACCCACTTTGACGTCGTAACCTGGCAGCTGTCCACTCAGGTTGGCGGCACGCTCACGCGACTTGCGTCGCACAAAAGCCGCCAAGGCCGCCAAAAAGTCGTGGTCGTCGTGCGGCACGTCTTCGGCGCGGAAGCCCTGGCTGTACTGCTCGGCAATGAAGCCGGTGTTGAAGTCGCCCGACACAAAACGCGGGTGCGCCAGCAAAGCGGCCTGGAAAGGGATGTTGGAGCTGATGCCGCGAATGACAAAACCATTCAAGGCTTCGCGCATCTTGGCAATGGCGTCGTTGCGGTCCTTGCCGTGCACGATCAGCTTGGCGATCATCGAGTCATAAAACATCGGGATCTCGCCACCGTCTTGCACACCCGTGTCCACGCGCACGCCATACAGGTCGGTGGTGTTGCCTTGGAACATGGTTTGGCGGGGCGTCTGGAAACGCACCAGTCGGCCGGTGGAGGGCAAAAAGTTGCGAAACGGGTCTTCGGCGTTGATGCGGCACTCGATGGACCAACCATTGCGTTGCACGTCTTTTTGCTCGATTGGCAATTTCTCGCCAGCCGCCACGCGGATCATCATCTCGACCAAATCGAGCCCGGTGATGGCTTCGGTGACGGGGTGCTCCACCTGCAAACGGGTGTTCATCTCCAAGAAGTAAAAGCTCTGGTCCTTGCCGACCACAAACTCCACCGTACCGGCCGACTGGTATTTCACCGCCTTGGCCAGTTGCACGGCTTGCTCGCCCATGGCTTTGCGGGTGGCTTCAGAGATGAAAGGCGACGGTGCCTCTTCGATGACTTTTTGGTGGCGGCGCTGGATCGAGCACTCGCGCTCGTTCAGGTACACCACGTTGCCGTGGCTGTCGCCCAACACCTGGATTTCGATGTGGCGGGGTTCTTCGACAAACTTTTCGATGAACACACGGTCATCACCAAAGCTGTTGCGTGCTTCGTTGCGGCACGACGTAAAGCCTTCAAAAGCTTCTTTGTCGTTGAAGGCCACACGCAGGCCTTTGCCACCGCCGCCAGCGGAGGCTTTGATCATGACGGGGTAGCCAATGCCCTTGGCGATCTCAACCGCTTTTTCGGCGGTCTCAATCGCATCGTTCACGCCGGGAATGCAGTTCACGCCCGCAGCACCCGCCAGCTTTTTGGATTCGATTTTGTCGCCCATGGCGGCAATCGAAAAGTGACGTGGGCCGATGAAGGCAATGCCCTCGTCTTCGCAGCGCTTGGAGAACTCGGCGTTCTCGCTCAGGAAACCATAGCCGGGGTGGATCGCTTGTGCGCCAGTGGCCTTGGCGGCGGCGATGATTTTGTCAGCGACCAAATACGACTCGCGCGACGCGGCTGGGCCAATCAACACAGCCTCGTCGGCCAGTTGCACATGGCGGGCTTCTTTGTCGGCTTCGGAATAAACGGCCACGGTTTGGATGCCCATTTTGTGGGCGGTGGCGATGACGCGGCAGGCGATTTCGCCGCGGTTGGCAATCAAAATTTTCTTGAACATATGGAATCCTTTTATCTGTCATCCCGGGCTTGACCCGGGATCCATGGCTGGCGAATCAAGTCCGCCATAACGGGGTGCCGATCAAAGCGGAATGTTCCCGTGCTTGCGCCAGGGGTTCTCGATCTTTTTGTCCTTGCGCATGACCAAAGAACGGCAAATCCGCTTGCGGGTCTCGTGCGGCTGGATCACGTCGTCGATGAAGCCGCGAGCACCTGCCACAAAGGGGTTGGCAAAACGGGCTTTGTATTCGGCTTCTTTGGCGGCCAGCTTTTCGGGGTCACCCTTGTCTTCACGGAAGATGATTTCCACCGCACCCTTGGCACCCATCACCGCGATTTCAGCGTTGGGCCAGGCAAAGTTCACGTCGCCACGCAGGTGTTTGGAGGCCATCACGTCGTACGCACCGCCGTAGGCTTTGCGGGTGATGACGGTGATTTTGGGCACCGTGCATTCGGCATACGCGTACAACAACTTCGCGCCGTGTTTGATGATGCCGCCGTACTCTTGAGAGGTGCCTGGCATGAAGCCGGGCACGTCTACAAAGGTGACCACGGGGATGTTGAACGCGTCGCAAAAACGCACAAAGCGGGCAGCCTTGATCGAGCTCTTGATGTCCAAGCATCCGGCCAAGACCAAAGGCTGGTTGGCCACGATGCCCACGGTTTGGCCTTCCATGCGGGCAAAGCCGATCAGGATGTTCTTGGCGTAGTCGGGTTGCAGCTCAAAGAAGTCACCATCGTCCACGGTCTTGACGATGAGCTCTTTCATGTCATAAGCCTTGTTGGGATTCTCCGGCACGAGGGTGTCCAAGCTCATGTCCATGCGGCCCGATGGGTCACCGCTGGGGCGCACAGGTGCCTTCTCGCGGTTGTTGAGCGGCAAGTAGTTGTACAGGCGGCGCAGCATGAGCAGCGCTTCCACGTCATTCTCAAACGCCATGTCGGCCACGCCGCTTTTGGTGGTGTGTGTCAGGGCGCCGCCCAACTCTTCAGCTGTAACTTCTTCATGCGTCACGGTCTTGACCACTTCGGGGCCTGTCACGAACATGTAAGAAGTGTCCTTGACCATGAAGATGAAGTCGGTCAAAGCAGGCGAATACACCGCGCCACCTGCTGAGGGGCCCATGATCATGCTGATCTGGGGCACCACGCCGCTGGCCATCACGTTGCGCTGGAACACATCGGCATAACCGCCCAAGGACGCCACGCCTTCTTGAATTCGGGCACCGCCCGAATCATTCAGGCCAATCACCGGAGCACCGACCTTCATGGCCTGGTCCATGATCTTGCAGATCTTCTCAGCGTGCGTCTCCGACAAAGCGCCGCCGTACACCGTGAAGTCCTGGCTGAACACAAAAACCAAGCGGCCGTTGATCATGCCGTAGCCGGTGACCACGCCGTCACCGGGGATCTTGTTGTCCTGCATGCCGAAGTCGGTGCAGCGGTGCTCCACGAACATGTCCCACTCTTCGAAGGTGCCTTCGTCCAGAAGCACTTCGATGCGCTCACGCGCGGTGAGCTTGCCTTTGGCGTGCTGCGCGTCAATGCGCTTTTGCCCGCCGCCGAAGCGGGCCGCAGCGCGCTTTTTTTCCAGTTGTTCGATGATGTCTTGCATGGTGGCTCTCTCTTTTCTTCAGGAAGATGGGGTTTCACTCTGCGCCTGGTAAGCGCCGAGCAGTTGACGGGCCGCTGTAGACGCGGCGAGCTGGCCCGCAGCGACTTGTTGGCTGAGTTGGGGCAGCAGCGTTTGCACACGCGGCTGCGCCCGGAAGTTTTGTTTAAGACCGGCGTCAATGCGTTCCCACATCCACGACAGGGCTTGTTGTTGGCGTCGCGTGGCAAAGCGGCCGTTGCGGGTTTGCAGGTCCTTGAACTCGCTGACCGCCGCCCAAAAGCTGTCCACGCCCTGGCCCAGCAAAGCGCTCAACTGCACCACCTTGGGGTGCCACTGGGTGGTGTCGGCATGAGCGTGGCCCGAACCGCCGTGCATGCCCAAGAGCTGCAAGGCGCTGGTGATTTGCAACTCGGCACGGGTGGCCGCGATGGCATCGATGTCGGCCTTGTTTATGACCACCAAATCGGCAATTTCCATCACGCCTTTTTTGATCGCCTGCAAATCGTCACCCGCATTGGGCAGCTGCATCAGCACAAACATGTCGGTCATATTGGCCACCGCGGTTTCGCTCTGGCCCACGCCCACAGTCTCGACGATCACCACGTCGTAGCCAGCGGCCTCGCAGACCAACATGGACTCGCGGGTTTTTTCGGCCACGCCACCCAAGGTGCCGCTGCTGGGGCTGGGGCGGATGTAGGCGCGCTCGTGCACGCTGAGCAACTCCATGCGCGTTTTGTCGCCCAAGATGGAGCCGCCCGACACGGTGCTCGACGGGTCCACCGCCAACACCGCCACGCGGTGACCTTGACCGATGAGGTACAGGCCCAGCGCTTCGATGAAGGTGGACTTACCCACGCCTGGGACACCGCTGATGCCTAAGCGGAAAGATTTCCCGGTGTGCGGCAGCATGGCAGTAAGCAACTCGTCGGCCAAAGCACGGTGGTCGGCGCGGGTCGATTCGAGCAGCGTGATGGCTTTGGCCATGGCGCGACGCTGCACGGGGGCGGTGCCGTGAAGAATGCCTTGAAGGAGATCAACCATATCAAGCATTCGCAGCCTTTAACCTATTCATTACCAAATTCAAATCATGCCCAGCAGATCGAAGCCAGGCTGTCGCGCATTCATAAATTTCTGACTCACAAGAAAAGGGAGATTTTTCATTCGAGAAAAGTCGCTTGTGCAAATAACCCAAATCAGAATGAGCGGGAGGACAGAGCTCTCGATAATAAGAATACGCTGGCAGAGCTTCAAATTCGCTGTCTTTTAATGCGATCTGCGTTAGCAATGTTTCTATTTTGTGGAAATCTTTAGGAAGTGGTTTGCCAAATTTAGCTTTTGCTTCTCTTGCATCCTGAATAGGCTTTGGTTCGTTACCATCTACCTTCAAGCGATCAGGCCACGCTTTGAAAGCATCCATATACCTTGAAATATAAGAATTCAGATCAGTATATCGAAGGTTCTGGAATCCATCATCAAAAAGCACAAGGTATTTAATACGAACAACACACTCCAATAAGCTTCTCAATAAAGTCATTTGGCTACTGGAAGACTTTCCATTGGTATGCAAAGCCTTTAATCCCCGACCAAAATCAAAAGACTGAATTGCCAAACACAAAACCGCTACAGCCTGAGGATCCTTCTTTTTATAACTGTTAAATTTATCTTCCTTGGCAAAGCAGAATTTTTGAAATTGATCCAGCTCGACGCAAAATAATTGAAAAAAATCATTCACGGATGTGTTGTGTTGCGCTGTCATAACACCCAGTTCTCCAACTTCAAACCCTCAATCCGCTCAAACTCCCGTGTGTTGTTGGTCACGCAAACGGCATCCAAAGCCAAGGCGTGACAGCCAATCAACAAGTCCAACTCACCAATGCTTTTGCCAGTTGAGCGCAGTGAGTGTTGTTGGCGGGCGTAGTGCCACATGGCGTCTTGCGTCCAGGGCAAGACGCGCACTTCGCTCAGGAACAATTCCAGCACCTTGCGGTTGCGCGCTTTTTGATCGCTCTTTTCCACGCCATAAGCCAACTCGGCGGCAACAAGCGCTGACAACACCACACGGTCAGACCCCAGTTCATTCAGGCGCGCCACAACATTGGGCACGCCACGCTGGATGTAGATCACCATGTTGGTGTCGAGCATGTACAGGGAAGACATCAGTCGAGGCTTTCGATGTCGTCCAGTGGCAAGGTGTGCTCGCGCTCGATTTCTTCAGGCATGCCTTCCCAGCCGCTCAAAATGGCTTGCAAGCGCGTACCCCACTCGCCGGGTTCGTCCTTTTTGGGCCGAAGGATGACGCTGTTGCCCACCTTCTCAATGAACACCTCGGCGGTGTCAAAGCGATAGGCCTTGGGCAGGCGCACCGCTTGGCTGCGGCCTGTGGTGAAAATTTTGGCGGTGTCTGTGATCATGGTGCCGACCTCTTTTTGGTAGATACCAAATCATACCTACCATTTTGAGAATCACCAACCGCTTGTGGTGACTCTGTGGGCACCCACTGGCGTCCTTGTCTTTTGGCCTCTTGATAGGCCAGCCAATCGTCTTGGTTTGATACGTGCTGGGCCTTGAGCTTGGAACGGATGGCCAACTTGGTCGCCGACAGGTGCTCCATGCTTTCTGGCAAAACTTCCCCGTGCCGTGATGGCTGAAACGGCAAGCCGTCTTCTTTGGCTTGCGCCAAAGCCTGCTCCATCGCCGAAACAATAAACTGAGACGGGCTCACGCCTAAACGACCAGCGGCCTGTTCCAGCTCAGTTTCGAGCAAGGGTTCAAATTGAACGGAGTACAGCATGGAGAACCGATGGAATCTGTGGTCAATACCGTTTCAGGGCATCCGCCAGCATCAAGCCAAAGCCTTCTTGATCTGCTCCAGCACATCCTTGGCGCTGACCGGGATCGGGGTGCCTGGGCCGTAAATGCCTTTGACGCCCGCCTCGTAGAGCATGTCGTAGTCTTGGCGCGGGATCACACCACCCACGAACACAATGATGTCGTCTGCGCCCTGCTTTTTGAGTTCGGCAATGATGGCGGGCACCAGGGTTTTGTGGCCTGCGGCGAGGGTGGACACGCCCACGGCGTGCACGTCGTTTTCAATGGCTTGGCGGGCGCACTCTTCGGGGGTCTGGAACAACGGGCCCATGTCCACGTCATAGCCCAAGTCGGCAAACGCGGTGGCCACCACTTTGGCGCCACGGTCGTGGCCATCTTGGCCGAGTTTGGAAATCATCACGCGGGGACGGCGGCCTTGCGCTTCGGCAAAGGCGGCGATGTCGGCTTTGAGTGCATTCCAGTATTCCATGGTGTCCCCCACGTTTTCGCCGTCGTCGTAGGCGGCGGCGTACACGCCCGTCACCTTTTGTGTGTCGGCGCGGTGGCGACCAAAGGCCTTTTCCAACGCGTCGGAAATCTCACCCACCGTGGCGCGCAGGCGCACGGCCTGGATCGACAAGTCCAGCAAGTTGCCTTGGCCCGATTCGGCCGACGCGGACAAAGCGTCCAAAGCGGCTTGCACTTTGGCGCTGTCGCGGGTGGCGCGAATTTTGGCCAAGCGCTCGATCTGGCCGTCGCGCACCCGCACGTTGTCGATAGACAGCGTCTCGATCGGGTCTTCTTTGGCCAGCTTGTATTTGTTCACGCCCACGATGACGTCTTTGCCGGAGTCGATGCGGGCCTGCTTTTCAGCGGCCGCAGCTTCGATCTTGAGCTTGGCCCAGCCGCTGCCCACGGCCTTGGTCATGCCGCCCATGGCTTCGACTTCTTCGATGATCGCCCAGGCCTTGTCGGCCATTTCTTGCGTCAGGCTCTCCATCATGTAAGAACCCGCCCAAGGGTCAATCACATTGGTGATGTGGGTTTCTTCCTGAATGATGAGCTGGGTGTTGCGCGCGATGCGCGAGCTGAATTCGGTGGGCAAGGCAATCGCCTCGTCAAACGAGTTGGTGTGCAGCGACTGGGTGCCGCCAAACACGGCCGCCATGGCCTCGATGGTGGTGCGCACCACGTTGTTGTACGGGTCTTGCTCGGTGAGCGACCAGCCCGAGGTCTGGCTGTGCGTGCGCAGCATGAGGCTCTTGGGGTTCTTGGCGTCAAAGCCTTTCATGATGCGGCACCACAGCAAACGGGCGGCACGCATCTTGGCGATCTCCAGATAGAAGTTCATGCCCACCGCCCAGAAGAAGGACAGGCGACCGGCGAACTCGTCCACGTCCATGCCTTTGGCAATCGCCGTCTTCACATACTCTTTGCCGTCGGCCAATGTAAAGGCCATTTCCAGCGCTTGGTTGGCACCGGCCTCTTGCATGTGGTAACCCGAGATCGAGATCGAGTTGAACTTGGGCATGTTCTTGGCCGTGTACTCGATGATGTCGCCGATGATCTTCATCGACGGCTCTGGCGGGTAGATGTAGGTGTTGCGCACCATGAACTCTTTCAGAATGTCGTTCTGAATGGTTCCTGAGAGTTTGTCTTGCGAGACGCCCTGCTCTTCGGCCGCCACCACGTAGCCCGCCAGCACGGGCAACACCGCACCGTTCATGGTCATCGAGACCGACACCTTGTCCAGCGGAATCTGGTCAAACAAGATCTTCATGTCCTCGACCGAGTCAATCGCCACACCGGCTTTGCCCACGTCGCCGGTTACACGCGGGTGATCGGAGTCGTAACCGCGGTGCGTGGCCAAGTCAAACGCGACCGACACGCCCTGCCCGCCTGCGGCCAAGGCCTTGCGGTAAAAGGCGTTGGATTCCTCGGCAGTGGAGAAGCCTGCATATTGGCGGATCGTCCAGGGGCGCACGGCGTACATGGTGGCCTGAGGGCCGCGCAAGAAAGGCTCAAAGCCCGGCAGCGTATTGGCGTAAGGCAAGTTGGCTGTGTCTTCGGCGGTGTAGAGCGGCTTGACGACGATGCCGTCGGGCGTCTTCCAGTTCAGGGCGTTCACATCGCCACCGGGGGCTGATTTGACCGCTGCTTTTTGCCAGGCTTCCAGGTTGGAAGCGTTGAATTCAAAGGATTTTGACGACATGGCTCACCACTTTCGAGACAAATATTACTTGTGCTGATTTTGGCAGCTGATGGCTGCCTACCGGCTTACAAGTACTGTGATTCATAATTATTGATGCAGAATATTTTAACCGGCTTACAATTCAGCATCTGAAACGCCTGAAATACTTTGGGCCACGCCCGAACAGCATCCCGTCTAAAACAGCCCATGTCCGCCCTGTCACTCGCCCCCCGCGCCCTGTACGAAGAAGTTGCCGAACTGTTGCGGCAGCGGATTTTTGCGCGCGAACTGGAGCCGGGCAGCTGGATCGACGAGTTGCGCATTGCAGAGGCGCTGGGCATCAGCCGCACCCCGCTGCGCGAAGCGCTCAAGGTGTTGGCGGCCGAAGGCCTGGTGACCATGAAGGTGCGCCGGGGCGCTTATGTGACCGAGGTGAGCGAAAAAGACCTGCGCGATGTGTACCACCTGCTGGCCTTGCTCGAATCGGATGCAGCGCGTGTGGTGGCGCAAAACGCCAGCGCCGAACAAATGGCACAGATCACCTCTTTGCACGCGGACCTGGAAAAAGCCACTCACGACCGAGACCGCTTTTTCGAGATCAATGAAGGTTTTCACATGCTGCTGCTGGAATTGGCCGACAACCGCTGGCGCGACCAGATGGTGGCCGACCTGCGCAAGGTGATGAAGCTCAACCGCCACAGCTCGCTGTTCAAAGAGGGCCGCATGGAGCAATCTCTGGCCGAACACCGCGCCATCGTGCAGGCCTTGACCGAACGCCAGCCCGAGCAAGCGGCCGAGCGCATGTCGGCGCATTTCATGAACGGCTTGCAGGCCGCGCAATGAGCACCCCTCGTCTGTAAAGGGCCCCGAATCCCGACCTGGGTCTTATCAACTGCATGGCGGGCTCCTGAGAAACCGCTCAGCCGTAGGTCGGTGGCTTCAGCCACGACATGGGACATGAGCCGAAGCATGCATCGTCGGAGCTGAAGCTCCGACCTACAGGACACGGCCCAAGCCTTCAATCGTGAATCACCGCCCCCCGCGCCAACGCCGCGCGAGCCAGCTGCCAGACTTCACGCGGTGGCAAAGGCTTGAGTTTGTGGTCGCTCCAGACCTGTCGCCACAAACGCCCACCGCGCTGGCCGTGGTACAGGCCCAACATGTGCCGGGCAATCGCGTACCAAGGGCAGCCGTCTTCGGCAAAGGCACGCTCCATGTAGGTCACCATGGCCTCTTCCACCGCCTCGCGACTGGGCACCTCGTGGGAATCGCCATAAAACGCAGCGTCCCAGCTGCCCAACAGCCAAGGGTTGTAGTACGCCTCGCGTCCGACCATCACGCCATCAGCGTGCTGCAGATGCAGAGCAATCTCTTCGTTGGTCTTGATGCCGCCGTTCACGGCGATCAGCAACCCCGGAAAGTCTTTCTTGAGCTGGTAGGCCAGCTCGTAACGCAGAGGCGGAATCTCACGGTTTTCTTTGGGGCTCAGGCCGTCGAGCCACGCATTGCGGGCGTGCACGATGAAGACTTTGCAACCGGCATCGCTCACGGTGCCTACAAAGTCGCGCACAAAGTCGTAGCTCTCAATGCGGTCAATGCCGATGCGGTGCTTCACCGTCACCGGCACATCCACCACATCGAGCATGGCTTTCAAGCCATCGGCCACGGTGCGCGGCTCGTTCATCAGGCAAGCGCCAAATGCGCCACGCTGCACGCGGTCTGAGGGGCAGCCGCAGTTGAGGTTGATCTCGTCATAACCCCACTCTTGCCCCAGCTTGGCGGCGTGGGCCAAATCGGCCGCGTCGCTGCCGCCCAGTTGGAGGGCCACGGGGTGCTCTTCGGCGTTGAAGCGCAGGTGCCGCTGCACGCTGCCGTGGCGCAAGGCACCGGTGGTCACCATCTCGGTATAAAGCAAGGTGTGGCGGGTCAGCAGGCGGTGGAAAAACCGGCAGTGCCGATCGGTCCAATCCATCATGGGGGCTACACTGAGCCGCCAAGGGCTAAATTGTTGATTGATACCGATTTTATTTTCTATCGAATGCTGCATTTCGGCCATTATTTACATGAAGTGCATACACATTGCACACAAGGTGAACACCAGGAACACAATGTGTTCATCAATCTCTACACACAGATCGCACTCACTCGCAACATTTTCGCAGCTACCCGCTTGAAAATGGAGAGTAAAGGTTAGTCGGCAGGGACTCTCTCGATGTTCAATCTTCGATACCAAACGTGAAACCAAGAACTGGTCAACGGGAATGGCATCAAAAGCAAACCAGATTGCCAGTTCTGGATTTTCTCCCATTCCCAAAGGTGCTGCTGCCAGAGACCTGATTGGAAACCACACCGAAACAATCAAAAAGACCTACGGCAAAACAAAAACGACAAGCCTTGAGATGTTGAAACACGCACTCTGTCACGAACCAAGGCGCGAGCGCCATTGATAAAAGATCGGCTGGATAAAGCCTTCTGAGCAGCAAATGTCTTGGATGGACACGCCTGCTTCGGCTTGCTTGGAGAATCCGATGATCTGCTCACCGGTGAACCGTGTGGTCTGCATATCCGCCATTTTCCAAATTGAGCGGACTTGGCTCCATCGATTTGGAAAGACTCAGCCGGGGGCAGATCAAACCGTCGAGCAGGTGCAATCTAAATATCCTTCGGATCTTGAGATATAAGGTTTTGTCATTGGATTCCAGCTGTTCTGTGACTGCTGCATCCGCCCAGGGGTCTGGCCTGGATGGAGGTTGCTACACAGACACGCCTTAGATCAGCGCCAAGGACAGCCAGGGGAATGCGCAGACCAAGACCAGCACGCCCAACATCGCCCCGAGAAAGGGCATGCATCCGGCAAAGATGCTTTCCACTGAGATATTGGGGTCGTTCAAGGTTGATTTGACCGTGAACACCGAGATGCCGAATGGCGGTGTCAGCAAGCCCATCTCAACGGCAAGCACGGTGATGACGCCAAAATGGATCAGGTCGAAACCGAAGCTCGCTGCAATAGGTGCAGCGACTGGGGTCATGATCAGCAAGATGGAGCTGGAGTCCAAAATCATGCCTAGAAGCAGCACGATCCCGATATACAAGGTCAAAAACCCATAGGGCCCAAGACCCGCGTCACGAACCAGATCACTGATGGCCACAGGCACACCCGCCACACTGAGCATGCGGCTATAAAAGCTGGCCGCCACCAGCAGGATCAAGATGGTGCAAGACACGCTGCCGGTTTCATGCAAAACCTGCCAAAGCTTGCCTTTGCCCAACGAACGTCGCATCAGGGCAATGACCAGCGCACCAAACGCCCCCACACCACCGGCTTCGGTGGGTGTGAAAAAGCCACCGTACAGCCCGCCCAACACCAAGGCCACCAGCGCAGCAATGGGGACCAGTTTAGTGAACATTTGCAGCTTGGTCAGTGTGACTTGAATCTGTCGTCCCCGCAGCAACTGAGATTGCTGCAAAGGATCAAAGACTTGTCCTGGCGTGAATCGCGCCATGAGCATGATCATCATGGCGAAAACCATGGCCAGCAAAAACCCGGGGATCACGCCAGCCACAAACAATTTGCCAATGGATTGTTCGGCCAGCACGCCGTAAATGATCATCAGCAAGCTGGGGGGGATCATCATCCCCAACACAGAGCTTCCAGCCACGGTGCCGGTGGCAAAGGTGGTGCGATAACCGTGTTTGACCATTTCGGGCACGGCCACGCGGGTGAACACCGCAGCCGACGCGATGGAGACCCCTGTGACCGCTGCGAAAACCGTGTTGGCGGCAACAGTGGCCACACCGAGGCCTCCTTGAAGCTTGCGAAGCAAGACTTCTGCGACCGTGAAGGTATCCTTGCCCACGTTGGAAATGCTCACGAGCAGTCCCATCAGCACAAACAGCGGAATGGTCGCAAACACATAGTCGGCTACGCCGTTGTAGGCCGACATGTAAAACAATTTGATGGCCATGTCGAGGTTGTCTCGCACCAGCCAGACGCCAGCAAAACCGACCGCCAGCAAGGCCACACCAATGTGCACGCCAAGAAGAACCAGCATGACCAGCACGCCAATGAGCAAACCGCCCATGCCCAAATCGCTCATACGCCACCTCCCAATGGATCGTCAGCAGGAACTGGGGATCCTGGTTGTTTCAAGATGCCGGGGATGCTCATCAAATAGCACAAAGCACCCACGACAGATCCTGCAACGAGCAGGCCACGGAACGGCCAGGCCGGAACGCTGTAGACGCCCTGCACGCCATAGAACTCGTTGCTTGTCCAAGAGTTGCTGAATTCAGACCAACCAATCCAGGCCAAAGCTGCAAACAATCCAGCACCCACCAAGGCATTGAAGACATTGAGTGCCACGACACCTTTGGCCGAGCGCTTGCCGATCAGGTTGAGCAAAAAGTCACTGCGCGTCATCCGGTTGCTGCAAACGGCAGCGGCCAGTTGAAGAAAAACAATGGAACCGACCGAGCGTGATGAAAACTCAGCCACACCGGTGATGGGGCTGTCCAGAAAATCACGACCGATCACGTCCGCGACCACCAACGCCATGATCAAAAAGATCCAGACGGTCCCGATGGAGGCGAGCAAATTGGCTGGAAACTCCAAGGGATGCCGTTGTGAGGCAGGTGTTTGTGTTTGGGGATCGGCATGCAAGATGGGCTCCTTTGATGGATGACAAGGCAGGCCTGCAGGGCCTTCAGCTGAAAAAAGATCCTGCAGGCATCAACATGGGCGCGTGGGCCGTCAGCGGGCCGCTTTGTCCCAGTCGCGCAGAGGCTTCACACCGCGAGCGCGCAATTCGTCAAAATAGGCGCGAAGCACGGACTTGCCAGCATCGCCTGTGGTCTGCAGCCATGGCGTAACGATGTCGGGCAGGCCGTTGATCCACTTGGCACGCTCAGCGGCTGGAAGATCAGACACCTGCAGGCCTGCGGCGCGCATGGTTTCCATGGCCTTCACAGCGGAATTGGTGACATGCTTGCCGTGGGCGACCGATGTGGCCTTGCCAGCCTTGGTGAAGGCTTCTTGAACTTCCTTGGGCAGTTTGTCAAAGAAGCTTTTGTTGGCTGCAACGCTGCCGAAATACATGGCACCCACATCCACGCGTGTCAAATGCTTGGCCACTTCGTAGACCCGCGCAGGACCAATGCCACTGGCAAAACTCAGGGCACCTTGGGTCACACCTGTTTGAATATTGGTGTAATAAGTGGTCAAAGCGCCCTCAACCGGTGTGGCTCCAGTGTCGCGCATCCAGTTGGCTGATGTGCCTGGTGCATGGATTTTCTTGTTTTGCAGCGAGGCCATGTTGGTCACAGGGAAGTTGGCATAGATGTCGTAGCTGTCAGTAATGAGAGACGACAAGGGCACCATGTTCTGCGCAGTCCAGCTGGCCTTGAGCGCTGGGTGCGTGTCGTTGAGTTTGTCGAAAATGCTGATCAGCATTTCGTGGTTGGTGGTGGCAAACGGCGTGAAATAAGTGACGTTTTGCAAAGGCATGGCTGAGTTTTCCCAGACGGTGCCGACCATGCCCACGTCAACAATGCCGTCCTTGACGGCAGCGCGTGTTTCAGAAAACTTGTAAAGCGTTCCGCCGTAACTCTCACGCCAGCGCACTTCATACTTACCTCCGCCTTCCTTGAGCAGCCGATCAACTTCGGGCTGGAACACCTCTTTCATGGCGTAGGCCCAGATGTTGGTGGTCGGATGACTTGCACCGATGTTGACGTTGATGCGCTGTTGGGCGACTGCATTGCTGGCAGCAGTTGCGCAACCGATCGCGATCAACCCGGAAAGGGCCAACTTGTTGAGTTTCATGCGTTCTCCTTTTGGTTGAATAGCGGCAGTCCATTGCCGCGCTTAAATGCCTTAGCCGGTAGGCTGCAGCGGGGTGAAAAAATTTCATGGATTCCGTTTTCTTGTGCCGGCACTGGTCTTAGAGGCTGCCGAAATATGGGCTTGGCCGAACAATGTTTGACTGGCAATCAAATAGCCCAGCACGCGATCATGGACAAGGGAATGGCTGAAACGTTCGGGGGCTTGATCGTTGGCCACACCCTGACCGTAAATCCAGCGCCGCATCGCGATGTAAAAAAAACCACCGTGTAACCCCATTAACAGTTCCAACTCACGTTCACTGGATTTGGCTCGACTGCTCAAGCCGCGAAAGCGTCTTGTCTCTCGAATCAGGCGAGGGAACAGCCGCTGGCGAAGAAGCGAAAAGAACCTGTCGGTGATGGCGTGATCGGAAAGGCCCGAAAACACCAAGATACGCGTGAACTCACGGTTCAACGCTGAGTTGATGTAATCGTCGTAAAAGCCGGTGAGTTTTTCTTCAGGCGTTTTCTCAGGGTCATCCAGCAAGGCTTCCCATTCGGGATTCCAACGCCCTTCGAAAACCTCCAAGTAAACCCGGTCGATCAAGGCTTGTTTGGTGGGAAAGTAATGGTAAAGAAGCGCATGTGTGACACCGATGCTGCGGCCCAAATCTCGTAGTTGAGCACCGAATCCGTTTTGTGCAAAAAAACCAATGGCACCTTCCAAAATCTGACGCTCACGTTCGGCAACACCCAACCGCCGCCGCATTCGCGGAGGCTCGGGCGCTAACCCGGCAGCGGGGTCAAGCGCCCGCTCAGGGTTTGTCTGTATGGGCATGCTATTTACCGTATGGTCAATTTGGAATAGGATTATTGAACGCATGGTAAACAAAACAACCCCGTGAAAACCCCAAAGATGACCCCATGGAATTGACAGGCGACGTTGTAATTAACGCGACTCGAGCGCGTGTTTGGATGGCACTGAATGATCCAGCTGTCTTGACGGCTTGTATTCCCGGCTGTGAAGCTGTGGAGCAGGTCGGCCCTCTTGAAAAGACCGCTCGCATGATGGTCAAGGTGGGGCCGGTTCGTGCCAAGTTCAGCGGTCGCATTTTGATGAGCGACGTGATCGAGGCCGAAAGTTGCGCCATGACTTTCGAAGGGTCTGGCGGTGCAGCCGGTATGGCCCGGGGTCGCTCGCAAGTCAGTCTCAGTGATGAAGGCGAGAACACACGTGTGCATTACACGGTTCAGGCCTCGGTGGCTGGCAAGCTGGGCTTGGTTGGGGGGCGCATGATCGATGGGGCCGCCAAACAGATGGCGGATCAGTTTTTTAATGCCTTTCAGTTGCACCTTGCGCCGACTCAACCGGATGCCGACAAGCCACTAACAGAGTCACATACGCCTGAAGCGGTCCCAGTGAGCCCCTCGGCCGCCCATACCCCAAGCGCAGATTTGCCCTTGGCTGGAGCGGCTGTTGCGCAGCCACCAACCCGTCCATTGCCAAACGACATGGAGTGGTTGCGCGTGAAATGGTTTGCCTTGGGGGTCTTGGCCACAGCCGTTGGCGTGTGGCTCGGCGCTCAGCTCTGAGGCGGGCCTTGTTTGGCCGATATTGAACACACAAACTGGAAGACCCACCGTGAAATCAGCTGCATTTGATTACGTCAAGCCCGCCGCGATGGCCGAGCTCTTCGAGCTGCTTCAAACCCACGGGGACGACGCCCGAATTTTGGCGGGGGGACAGACCCTGCTGGCCACACTGAACATGCGTTTGTCCGAACCGCAACTGGTGATTGACATCACGGGCCTGAATGAGCTGCGGGGCATTCGCCAAGAGGGCGATCGCCTCTACATTGGCGCACTGACCACGCACACTGACATTGAAAACAGCGCCTTGGTCAGCCTACATGCCCCGATGCTGGCCATGGCTGCACCTCATATTGCTCACCGAGCGATTCGCAACTCGGGAACTTGGGGCGGCTCGATTGCTTATGGGGACCCGGCAGCTGAATGGCCGTGCTGCCTTTGCGCCATGGATGGGCAGATTCACCTGCAAAGCCCCAAGGGCCTTCGCAAGATCTCGGCCACTGATTTTTTCGTAGACCTGTACACGACAGCTCTCGCGCCTGATGAAGTCGTTGTGGGGGCCGATGTGCCTCTGGCGGGTCAGTCGGACTGGTTTGCTTTCGATGAACTGGCAAGACGTCACGGCGATTACGCGGTGGCAGGTCTGGCGGTGGCCGCCCACTTCTCTGGCACGGTGGCCCAGCGTGTGAATCTGGCTTTCCTGGGCATTGGTGCGATTCCTTGGCGTGCACGCCGAACCGAAGCCTTGCTTGTGGGCAAGACGCTGGATTCTGCAACGGTGGAGATTGCGGTGGCTTCGCTCAAAGCCGAGCTCGATCCCCTTCCTGATCTAACCCACAGCCCCGAAACCAAGCGGCACTTGGCCACCGTACTGGCTCGCCGTTTGCTATCGGCTGCGCAGGCCAGCCGCAGCGCGATCGCTGTCTGATTTATTCCGGGAGAAACGCATGGCATCTCTTCAAACACTTCAAGTTGAAGTCAACGGTCAACCGCAAGTGCGCAGCGTGGCACCACGCCAGCACCTGGTCGACTTCATTCGAAACGAACTGGGCCTCAAAGGCTCGCATCTGGGTTGCGAACATGGTGTTTGTGGCGCATGCACCGTGGAGGTGAATGGACGCATCGTGCGCGGTTGCCTGACGCTGGCCGTTCAAACCCAGGGCGGCAAGGTCCGCACGATCGAAGGCCTCAGTGCCGATGGTGATGTGCGTGATCTGCAGGATGCCTTTGTGAGGAACAACGCCTTGCAGTGCGGGTTTTGCACGCCGGGCATGGTGATGGCCGCCAAGGAGTTGCTGGAGGTCAAACCCGATGCGACCCGGGAAGAAGTGCGTGAGTGGATGAGTGGCAACTATTGCCGCTGCACCGGCTACCACGCCATTGTCGATGCCATTTGCGAAACCCTGGCCGAGCGCGCCAAGAACGCGTCCAGCCGTCCTTCCGAAAAGGTGAGCGCATGAACACCATGACACATAACTTGTCGGGCACTGCAGGCCCTGAAGTGGAAGATTCGCCAAAAGTCGACCACGAAGAAAAGCCTTTGCATGCCTTGACTGAGGACCCCCGCTACATTGGACAAAGCGTTGAACGCCCCAGTGCCCGCAAATTGGTTCAAGGTCAAGGCACCTACATCGACGACATTGAATTGCCCCGAATGGCCCATGTCGTGTACTGGCGCAGCCCCGTCGCGCATTGCAAGATCACCCACATCGATGCCACTGCTGCTCGCAGCATGCCCGGGGTGATTCTGGTCGCCGATGGCCATGACCTGGCCAAAATATGCAAGCCATGGGTGGCGGTTCTGGGCCATCTCGCGGGCATGAAATCGGCACCGCAGTATCCACTGGCCCTGGACCGTGCCTGCTGGCAGGGTGAGCCGGTGGTGGCCATCGTTGCAGAAACCCGCGAGCAGGCCGAGGACGCGCTGCAGCTGATCCACGTCGAGATCGAACAATTGCCAGCGGTGGTGGACATGGAGACCGCGCTCGACCCTTCGACGCCACTCATTCATCCGGAGCTGGGCGACAACCTGTGTTTTACCCGCAAGCTGAATGTGGGCCAGGTTGACGAGGCTTTTGCCAATGCCGATGCAGTGGTTGAGACCACTTTTGAATTCGGGCGACACACGGGCGTGACCTTGGAGCCCCGTTGTCAGATTGCCGATTGGAATGTTGCCGATCAGAAGCTCACCGTGTACCACTCATTCCAGGCACCGCACATGATGCAGGACCTGTATGCCAGGCAGTTTGATCTGCCTGAACACGCAGTGCGGGTGATTTGCAAGGACGTGGGCGGCTCTTTTGGCATCAAGGTGCATGCTTATCCAGATGACTTTGCCACGGTGGCCTTGTCGATGATGTGCCGACGCCCGGTCAAGTTTGTGGCCGATCGCATGGAGAGTTTCACCAGCGATATTCACGCGCGTCACCACTTGGTCAAGGCACGCATTGCCGCCAACAAGAGCGGAGAGATCCTCGCTTTCGAGATGAATGACCTGACGGGCATTGGTCCGTATTCCATGTTCCCGCGCACCAGCGCGATCGAGGGCAATCAGGTGGTCAATTTGGTGGGTGGCCCCTACAAACACGCCAACTACCGGGCGCACTTGGACGTGGTGTTTCAGAACAAGACGCCCACTTGCCAGTACCGCGGGGTGGGTCACCCCATCGCCTGCGCAGTGACCGAAGGATTGGTTGACCAAGCGGCGCGGGCCATCGGCATGGACCCGCTGGAGTTTCGCAAGAAGAACGTGATTCCCGACGACGCTTATCCCACCACAGGGGCCAGCGGCATCAAGCTCGAAGTCTTGTCGCATGAGGCCTGCCTGAGCAAAATCGAACAGATGATGGATTACCCACGTCTCAAGGCGGAGATTGCCCAGCTGCGTGAACAAGGCATTTACCGCGGCATTGGCTTTGCGACATTGATTGAGCTCACAAACCCGAGTGCGGCTTTTTATGGGGTGGGTGGCGCGCGCATCGCTTCTCAGGACGGCTGCACCATCCGTCTGGACCCCTCGGGTGCCATCAGCGTGAGCGTGAGTGTGGGCGAACAGGGCCAGGGCAATGACGGCATTTACCGACAGATTTCGGCGGATGGTGTTGGCGTAGATCTTGAAAAAGTGCGACTCATCATGAGCGACACCGATGTCACGCCCTATGGCGGAGGCACATGGGCTTCGCGCGGTGCGGGTGTTGGCGGTGAGGCGGTTTTGCTGGCCTCCCAGGCGCTGCGCGCCAACATCCTCAAGTTGGCCGCTGTCATCCTCAAGCGCAGCGAGGCTGAATTGACCGTGCGCCGTGGCCATGTGGTGGACGCCCAGACGCTGGAGTCGGTGCTGGACTTTGCCGAACTTGGCCGCATTGCCTACTTCCGTTCAGACCTTTTGCCCAATGACTTCACGCCGGAGCTGATGGTGACGCGCCACTATGCTCAGCGCGACTACCCCTTCATCTTCACCAATGGTGTGCAGGCCTCTTATGTTGAAGTGGACCCGGACACCGGCTTTGTCAAGCTGCTCAAACACTGGGCGGTCGAGGATTGCGGTCGTGTTCTGAACCCCAAACTCGTGGACGAGCAGATTCGGGGAGCCATTGTGCAGGGCATCGGCGGAGCCCTTTTTGAAGAGTGCCTGTACGACGATGAGGGGCTGATGCGCAATGCCAACATGGCCGATTACCTGGTGCCCATGAGCGGTGAAATGCCCGACATCGAGGTGGCGCATGTGCAGACACCCACGCGCTCCAGCCAGCTGGGGGCCAAAGGCGCAGGCGAGGCAGGCACTGCGGGTGCACCTGCTGCGGTCATGAACGCGATCAACGACGCCTTGGCGCCGTTCAAGGCGGAGCTCTGGTCGCAACCGATCACGCCTGAGAAAGTGCTGCGCGCCTTGGGTCGAGTGGCCTGAGCGCGCGTCTCTGTGATCCGTATGGGGTTCTTCTGAATGGGCCCCTTATCGGTGACACTCACTACCACACGGCGCACCTGGCACGTCATCAACTCGCTGCGCAGCGCCTCAGCATCGGCCAGCCCCATTTCGCGGGTCATGCACTCCGACTGCATAGTTTCCAAGACTTGTGCAAAGCACGCCCAAACGGCATCGCGTACTGCACCAGGGATCATCACGCTGTTGATGGCCACCAACTTTCGACGTAAAAGATGAATGACGCCACGCCGGATGAAAAATACATGTCTTGTGCTGCGTTGCAGGCAATCTGCACGTGTTCCACCAAGCCACCTTCAGCACCTGCGACCAACATTTCATCTTTCTTTGACGTTAATTCAAATCCAATAAAAATAACAAAAGAAAAATAATCCCCACGAAATTCACTGAAAAACATGTGCCAAAGCATATCTGAGGCATTGGGATCAGCTGGGTCAACAACTGTTTACATGATCAATTAGCCATCAGCCACGCCCACAGATACACGATGATTGCATTCCAGCTTAACAACGCAATTGATCATCAATTAGACACGGAACCCCTAGAGTCCTCACCAATCATGGTTAAGGTTGTCCTTTGAATTTGGGGGCTGATTATCCTTGGCTTGTGACGGACTTGCCCCAGGCGATGGGTGGTCGGCGTATAAAGACAGAAGTTCAAGCCCGACAATACGCGGATGAAGCTGAAGGAGGCGAAATGAGCAATGCAACGATGTGGTGGGTGCTGACCGGCGTGCTGGTGGCGCTGGAGTTGGTAACGGGCACCTTTTACCTGCTGATGCTGGGTCTCGGGTCTGTGGCCGCTGCGCTGGTCGCATTGGCTGGTTATGGCCTGAGCACCCAACTGGTGGCAGCGGCCATCGTCGGCGGCTTGGGGGCTGTGCTGCTGGGCCAATGGCGCATGCGCCAAACCACCACGCCACAAGAAGCCCAAGACCAACACTTGGACTTGGGTGCCACGGTGCAGGTCGATGCTTGGGACGCGCAAGGCACCGCACAAGTCAAACACCGGGGCGCGGCCTGGACCGCGGTGCTGGCCCCGGGCCAGACCGCCACGGCTGGCATTCACCGCATTCAGGCCATGGCGGGCAACCGCCTGGTCCTCGAGAAAATCTGAGCACACCGCTCACTACACCGAAAAGGGAGAAAAACCATGGAAGTCGCTGCCATCCTCGTGATCATCGCGGTCCTGTTCATCATCAAGACCGTCAAGGTCGTGCCGCAACAAGAGGCCTGGGTGGTCGAAAGGCTGGGCAAATTCCACGCCAGTCTGGCCCCGGGCCTGAACTTTGTGGTGCCCTTTGTGGACAACGTGATCCAGAAACACAGCCTGAAAGAAATCCCCCTGGACGTGCCCAGCCAGATCTGCATCACGCGAGACAACACGCAGCTGCAGGTCGACGGCATTTTGTACTTTCAAGTCACCGACCCCAAACTGGCCAGTTACGGCTCGTCCAACTACATCGTGGCCGTGACCCAGCTGGCACAAACCAGCCTGCGCAGCGTGATCGGCAAATTGGAGCTCGACAAGACTTTTGAAGAGCGCGACATCATCAACGCACAGGTGGTGGCTGCCATCGACGAAGCGGCGCTCAACTGGGGCGTGAAGGTGTTGCGTTACGAGATCAAGGACCTGACACCGCCCAAAGAAATTTTGCTGGCCATGCAGTCACAAATCACCGCCGAGCGCGAAAAGCGCGCGCTGATCGCCGCATCCGAAGGCCGCCGTCAGGAGCAGATCAACATCGCGACGGGCGAGCGCGAGGCCTTCATTGCCCGCTCAGAAGGCGAAAAACAAGCCGCCATCAACAAAGCCCAAGGCGATGCCGCCGCCATCACCGAAATGGCCAATGCCACGGCTCAGGCGATTGAGCGAATTGCCACCGCCATCCGCCAGCCCGGAGGCGAACAAGCCGTGCAGCTCAAGGTGGCCGAGCAAGCGGTGCAGGCCTACGCCAAGGTGGCGCAAGACGCCAAGACCACGCTGATCGTGCCGGGCAACATGAGCGAAGTGTCGGGCCTGATCGCCTCGGCCATGCAAATGGTGAGCACGAGCAAACAAGCGGATTAAAGCCGACCGGCATACGCAAAAAACCCGCCGAGGCGGGTTTTTTAGTAGGCACTGCTGGCTTGAATGGTCCAGCTTGGCGTTGCCAAACTGTGCCAGAAACAAGCATCAACCCATGTGCAAACCGCCGTTGACGGCGAAGTCAGCACCGGTGGTGTAGCCACCATCTTCGCTGGCCATCCATGCGATGATGGAGGCGATTTCGCTGGGCTTGCCCAAGCGCTTGACGGGCACGGTGGCAACGATTTTTTCCAGCACATCAGGGCGAATGGCGTTGACCATGTCGGTGCCGATGTAGCCTGGTGACACGGTATTGACCGTGACGCCTTTGGTGGCCAGCTCTTGGGCCAAGGCCATCGAAAAACCGTGCATACCGGCTTTGGCAGCCGAGTAGTTGGTCTGACCGGCCTGACCTTTTTCGCCGTTGACCGAGCTGATGTTGATGATGCGGCCCCAGCCTTTTTCGACCATGTCGGCGACCACTTGCTTGGTCACGTTGAACATGGAGTCCAAGTTGGTGTTCATCACGGCTTGCCAGTCTTCACGCGTCATCTTCAGGAACATGCGGTCCTTGGTGATACCGGCGTTGTTGACCAAGACGTCGATCGGTCCGTGCTCGGCTTTGGCCTTGGAGAAGGCTTCCACGGTAGAGTCCCAGTCACCCACGTTGCCCACCGAGGCGTAAAAGGTGAAGCCCAAGGCTTTTTGCTCGTCCAGCCATTTGGTGAAGTCGCGCGTAGGGCCGCAACCGGCGATGACTTTGAAGCCTTCTTGGTGAAGGCGCTGGCAAATCGCGGTACCGATGCCGCCCATGCCACCTGTGACGTACGCTACTTTTTGACTCATGATTGTCTCCTTGTTATGAGTGAAGTGAAATGAAGTGAAGGCACTCACATCCTTTGGAAGGGCTGCCCTTATACAGCTGGGCAGTGTGCCAATCCAAGGCGGCGGCGTGCCTGGTTTTTAAACGCGTTCGATGGCCAGCGACACGCCCATGCCGCCGCCGATGCACAGCGCGGCCAAACCTTTTTGGGCCTGGGTGCGCTGCATTTCGTGCAACAAAGTCACCAAGATGCGACAACCGGATGCGCCGATGGGGTGACCGATGGCGATCGCACCGCCATTGACGTTGACCTTGGCCGGATCGATGTCCAAGGCCTGGTTCACGGCACAAGCTTGTGCGGCAAAGGCTTCGTTGAGTTCGAACAGGTCAACGTCTTGTGCTTTCCAGCCGGCGCGGGCCAGCGCTTTTTGCGACGCAGGCACAGGGCCCATGCCCATGGTGGCCGGGTCCAGACCGCTGGTGCCAAAAGCGGCAATGCGAGCCAGGGGCTTGAGGCCCAAGGCGGCGGCCTTCTTGGCCGACATGACCATCACGGCGGCCGCGCCGTCATTGATGCCCGAGGCGTTGCCTGCGGTCACGCTGCCGGTCTTGTCAAAGGCAGGGCGCAAGCCAGCCAACACTTCCACCGTGGTTTTCTTGTTGATGAACTCGTCGGTGTTGAACACCAGCGCGTCACCTTTGCGCTGTGGAATCAGCACGTCGACGATTTCGTCCTTGAACTTGCCCGCGTCTTGTGCGGCTGCGGCCTTGCGTTGGCTGCCTGCAGCCAGGGCGTCTTGCATGTCACGGGTGATGCCGTGGGCCTTGGCCACGTTTTCGGCGGTGATGCCCATGTGGTACTGGTTGTACACGTCCCACAAGCCGTCCACGATCATGGTGTCGGTCATCTTCCAATCGCCCATGCGCTGGCCGTCGCGGCTGCCGTTCAACACGTGCGGGCTGGCGCTCATGTTTTCCTGACCACCGGCGATGACGAT
Organism: Limnohabitans sp. WS1; assembly: GCF_003063265.1. Classification (GTDB taxonomy): domain Bacteria; phylum Pseudomonadota; class Gammaproteobacteria; order Burkholderiales; family Burkholderiaceae_C; genus Limnohabitans_A. Next base: position 308,256 of record NZ_NERU01000002.1, on the reverse strand, counting down.
CTCGCTGTCGCCCCAGGCCACGGCCTGCGCGGCCAGCATCACGGCCTTCAGGCCCGAGCCGCACACGGCGTTGATGGTCAGCGCCGGTGTTTCCTTGGCCACACCGGCTTTCATCATGGCTTGGCGGGCGGGGTTTTGGCCCACGCCTGCGGCCAGCACCTGGCCCATGATGACTTCACCGATGGCGTCCACCGGCAAGCCGCTGCGCTCGAGCAGGCTCTTGATGACGATGCTGCCCAGCTCAGTGGCGGGCGTTTTGGCGAGCGAGCCGCCAAATTTGCCCACGGCGGTGCGGGCTGCTGCAACGATGACGATGTCTTCCATTTTTGTCTCCAATAAAAAAACGAATCAGGCCTTGGCCTTCACATAGCGACCGGGGGCCGCCTCGATGGCTTTGAATTGGCTGGCTTTGCCGTAGGCTTTGGGCGCGGCAATTTGCTTGCCGGCATGGCCTTTGAGCCAGTCTGACCAATCGGTCCACCAGCTGCCGGGCACCTCTTGGGCGCTGGCGATCCAGTCGTTCACATCGGCTGGGAATTTCGTGCCTTCACTCAACCAGTGACTGCGCTTTTTGGCCGCTGGCGGGTTGATCACGCCCGCAATGTGGCCCGAAGCCCCCATCACAAAACGCTTCTTGCCCGGCAACACTTGTGTGCTGGCATAAGCCCCACCAATCGGCACGATGTGGTCTTCGCGAGAACCGTAGATGTAGACAGGCAGATCGACCTTGCCCAGATCGATGGCCTCGCCACACACGGTGACTTTGCCAGGTTGAACCAGCTTGTTTTCGAGGTAAGTGTTGCGCAAATACCAGGCGTAAAACGGGCCAGGCAAATTGGTGGAATCGCTGTTCCAGTACAAGAGGTCAAAAGGCGGCGGTGTCTCACCCTTGAGGTAGTTGCCCACCACATAGTTCCAGACCAGGTCATTCGGGCGCAAAAAGCTGAAAGTGGATGCCAGATCCTGGCCTTTGAGCAAGCCGCCTTGGCCCATTTGCTGCTCGCGGAACTTGACGAAGTTCTCGTCAATGAACACGTCCAGAATGCCGGTGTCGGTGAAGTTGATCAGCGTGGTGAGGAAGGTGGCGCTGGCCACCGGCTTTTCTCCTCGAGCGGCCAACACGGCCAAAGCGGTCGACAAGATGGTGCCTCCCACGCAAAAGCCCAAAGCATTGATTTTGGGCGCACCGGTGATGGCCTGCACCGTGTGGATGGCCTCGATGGCGGCGTGCTCGATGTAGTCGTCCCAGGTCTTTTGCGCCATGGACTCGTCAGGGTTGCGCCAGCTCACCACAAAAGTGCGGTGGCCTTGGCTCACAGCGTAGCGAATCAGCGAATTTTCGGGCTGGAGATCGAGGATGTAGAACTTGTTGATGCAAGGGGGCACCAGCAAAAACGGCTTGTCGTAGACCTTGGCGGTGAGCGGCTTGTATTCGATGAGCTGGAAAAATTCGTTTTCAAAAACGACAGCACCTTCGGTCGTGGCCACGTTCTTGCCCACTTCAAACAGGCTCTCGTCGGTCATCGAGACATGGCCCTGCTGCATGTCGTGCATCAAATTCTGGATGCCCTTGGCGATGCTTTCGCCTTTTGTCTCGATCGCTTTCTTTTGGGCTTCGGCATTAAAGGCCAAAAAGTTGCTTGGGGACGAAGCGGCCACCCACTGCTCAATGGCAAAGCGGATGCGGGTGCGTGTTTTGGCATCGGCGTCCACCGCATCGGCCAAGCCCATCAGGGTGCGGGCATTGAGCAGGTAAGTGGCCGCATTGAACGCTGCCACAGGGTTGGAGGTCCAGGCATCACCCGAAAAACGCCGGTCTTTGACTTGCAAACTGTTGCTCAGGCTTTGATTCCACAAATCTGAGGCGTCTTTGAAATACTGCCCCTGAAGGGCCTGAATCTTTTCCGGAGAGAATTTGAGTGCAGGCGTGTCAGCTTCGGGGACCGGCTTCAAACCTCCCAAGTCGATGGTCTGGAAATGCTGCATGGCCTGACCCCAACTTTGAGACAGTTTTTGCTGAAAATCCTGGTTCATCTGGGCCCAGTCGTTTGGCTTGGATGCACTCATGTTGTCTCCTGATTCAATCGTTTTTTTGAAATGGCTTGAGTACAGTATCTTTCAGTTTGTTGTCACCCAAATTACAAGGCACAAAAAATTTATGTATTTGATCGTTATTGCATGGTTCTATGTCACATTGCTGATGGCTTTGGTCGAGGCTTTTAGTACACAGGGAACTGTTTTGGGTGCCATCATCACCTTCTTGCTGTATGGCTTGTTGCCCATATCGTTGGTGATTTACCTGTTTGGGACCCCACTTCGAAGAAAAGAACGGCTCAAGGCCGAGCAAAACAGGCTGGAGGCCGAATCAAAAATCAACTCATCGGTCCAGCCAGATGCAAGCGGCCATGCGCCCACTTTGGCCGAGGACGCGGCTGTCGCGCCGGTGAGAAAAGAACCGGTCTGAATTGGTGAAGGTGCACCAAGAAGGATGACCATCATTGCCAAAAATTTGTCCAACCCCCAACTGATGCAATCGCTGTCGGGCTAAACCTGCCAAATCGGCCAAGTACTTCCCATTTGGCAAAGGTAAAAAGAATGCGTCATTCTTGGTCGACCCTTCTTGAAATGCAGACCGAACCTCTTGCCCCACCTCAAATGCATTCGGGCCAATGCATGGCCCCAGCCAAGCCATCAGCTCGCCATGGTGGCCATGCACGGGCAACTCGGACAACAGCGACTCCAGCACACCTTGGCCATTGACGCCCGCCAAACCACGCCAACCGGCGTGCGCAGCCGCCACCCATTGACCCGAGGCATCACACAAGAGCACAGGCAAGCAATCGGCCACCATGATGGTGCAAGCCAGCTGGTGGTCAGCGGTCCAACAAGCATCCGCTTGCGGCAGATGGACCCCATTTGTCGGCAGCGCCTCTACTTGTGTGCCATGAACTTGGTCCATGAACACGGGGGTTTTCTTGATCTGGTTGGCGAGAAGGTCACGGTTGGCCTGAACCTGCTCGTGAGAGTCCCCCACATGCCCCCCCAGATTCATGCTTCGCCAAGGCCCACTTGAAACGCCACCTTGACGCGTCGTCATGATGGCGCAAACTCCCAACGGGGCAGGCCACTCGGGTTGAATCCAGTCTGAATCAAAAGCATGCATCACAAAATCATAGCGGCTGACGCCGTGCGCATGCCATTTATTGTGTAATGACTGCATGTTGATCGAACCCTCATCGCCCACCCTGCCCTGGGTTCAGCCTGGGGAGCCACTGCCTTGCGCCTCGCTGACCTGGGGGCCTTCATCGCCTGCTCCTGGCCTTTTGGCTGCCAGCAGCGATCTGAATGCTGAACGCCTGATCGAAAGTTATTCCAACGGGATTTTTCCATGGTTCAGTGAAGGGCAGCCTGTGTTGTGGTGGAGCCCCGATCCCCGCATGGTGCTTCAGACCCATCAATTTCGCTTTCACCGCTCCTTGCGTCAACGGCTCAAACAACACCTGAAATCACCCCGTTTTGAATTGTGTTTTGACCGAGACTTTGCAGGGGTGATCCACCACTGCTCCAGCGCCGTTCGCCCGGGCCAAAAAGGCACCTGGATCTTGCCCTCCATGGTGAGTGCCTACACAGAACTCCACCAACTGGGCTTGGCACACAGCGCAGAGGTTTGGCTTGATGGAACGCTGGTGGCAGGGTTGTATTTTGTGGCGCTGGGCCAAGCCGTATTTGGCGAGTCCATGTTCACCCGCATTGACGATGGCTCCAAAATGGCTTTGGCCCTTTTGGTCAGCGTCGCCTTGGAGCACGGTGTTTTGGCCATTGATTGCCAGCAAAACACCCGTCACCTGGCCTCTTTGGGCGCACACGAAATGTCGCGAGACACCTTCATGACAGGCGTCAGGCAAGCGATGGACCGACCCGGCATTGACTGGGCACAGCAAACTTTATACTGGCACGCGTTGACGGCATTGGACAACCCTAAGTGACCCATCTGAAAGACCTCCCGCTTCAGGCTCTGCAGTTTTATGCCACGGCATCCTATGCTTGCAGTTACCTGCCCGATCGGTCAGCACGTTCACAGGTGGCAACGCCCAGCCATTTGATTCACAACGAGGTTTATTCAGACCTTGTGCAACAAGGCTTTCGGCGCAGCGGATTGTTTACCTACCGTCCTTATTGCGATGGTTGCCAAGCTTGCCAACCCCTGCGTGTGAATGTGCTCACTTTCCAACCAGACCGCAGTCAGCGACGCGCCCTCAAAGCCCACCAGCATTTGAAAGTGCGGGTGCTGGACTTGCATTTTGATGCCGAGCATTACGCCCTGTACTTGCGCTACCAAAATTCGCGTCACATGGGCGGTGGCATGGACCAGGACAGCGTGGATCAATACACCCAGTTCTTGCTTCAAAGTCGCGTCAATTCAAGAATCATCGAGTTTCGCGAACCCGCACCAGAAGGCACTCTGGGCCCTCTGAAAATGATCAGCATTGTCGATGTCCTCAACAATGGCCTCTCCGCCGTTTACACCTTCTACGAACCAGATGACAAAGCGAGCTACGGCACGTATGGCGTTCTTTGGCAAATCCAGCAAGCTGTCGACTTGGGTCTTTCTTATGTTTACTTAGGCTACTGGATCGAAAAAAGTCCCAAAATGAGTTACAAAGCCCGTTTCAAACCGGGCGAATTGCGAGTCCATGGTGAATGGCTGCCCATGCCTTAAAGACTCCCCTTCGATTTCACAGTGTAAAATTCAATCACATCTGCTGTACTCGATGAAAAAAGATCCCACCATTGCCGCTTCGCCCACCATCCAAGTCATCGAACGCATGTTCACCTTGATGGATGTTCTTGCATCCCGAGAAGAGGCGATTTCCCTGAAAGAAATCAGTCAAAAAACTGGACTTCATCCCTCGACCGCGCACCGCATCCTGAACGATTTGGCCACGGGACGTTTTGTTGACCGCCCCGAAGCAGGAAGCTACCGCTTGGGTATGCGTCTGCTGGAATTGGGCAACATGGTCAAAGGTCGGCTCAATGTGAGAGATGCCGCATTGGCACCCATGCGCGAACTGCACAAACTGATTCAGCAACCTGTCAATTTGAGCATGCGACAGGGCGACGAGATTGTTTACATCGAACGCGCCTACAGCGAACGCTCGGGCATGCAAGTTGTTCGTGCCATTGGTGGGCGGGCGCCTTTGCACCTGACCTCTGTGGGCAAACTTTTTCTGGCAGCCGATGACCCTTTGCGGGTTCGCTCTTACGCCACACGTACAGGTTTAGCGGGCCAAACCCGCAACAGCATCACCCAATTGCAGGTTCTGGAAAGAGAATTGACACGCGTCAAACAGTCTGGCTTTGCCCGCGACAACGAAGAGTTGGAGTTGGGTGTGCGCTGCATTGCTGCGGGCATTCATGATGACCAAGGTAAATTGCTGGCCGGTTTGTCCATCTCTGCGCCAGCAGACCGCATCGATGACAGCTGGTTGACGAAACTGCAAGAAACAGCACGGGAAATCTCCAGCACACTGGGGCACCACGCAGAAGGTTAAACGCCCCGAGTCAGGGCATTGACAAGCCCCTGACGGCTCATCAACCGGGACGGTCCTGCTGCAAGTGTTGACTGGACTGCCAAGTAGACTTGTTTTCGACCCATTTGCGCACACGTTCAGCATCTCCAATGCGACTGAGTTTGCCAGCAGAGTCCAAAAACACCATGATCAACTTGCGCCCTGCCACCTGCGCTTGCATGACCAAGCACTGACCGGCTTCAGAGATATAGCCTGTTTTTTGCAAACCAATGTCCCATTGAGGATTTTTGACCAAGCGATTGGTGTTGTTGTATTGCAAGGTGCGGTTACCCACGGCTACCTCACGTCCGTGCGAAGTCGACAGATCACGCAAAACAGGCTCTTTGTAAGCCGCGGCAACCAAGACCGCCAAATCGCTGGCGCTTGACTGGTTGCGACTGGAAAGACCTGTAGGCTCCACGTAACGGGTATCGGTCATGCCCAAGCTCAGCGCTCGGCTGTTCATACGGGCCACAAACTCACTCAAACCACCCGGAAAAGTCCGACCCAAAGCGTTGGCTGCCCTGTTCTCACTGGACATCAGAGCCAAATGCAGCATTTCACCGCGACTCAATTCAGTACCAACCGCCAAACGCGAGGAGCTTCCTTTTTCTGTGTCCACATCAGCTTGCGTGATGGTGAGCCGCTCAGACATCGGCAGGTTCGCTTCAGAGATGATCAAACCTGTCATCAGCTTGGTCAATGAAGCAATGGGTAAAACGGCATGGTCGTTTTTTCGGTAAAGCACCTCGTGGGTGTCTTGATCCACCACCAAGGCCACACTGGAATTCAAATCCAAGGCATCGGCTGTGGAACGCAAACCTGCCATCTGACCAAAAGATGCCTTGACAGGAACTGCGGCCTGGGCCGACACAAAGCCCCTTTTTACACCGCCAGCAGATCGTCCTTTGGCGCTTTGTACAGAACGACCCTTGCCGTTTTGCGCGGAGCGACGTTGCACTGACTTTTGGGCATGGTTGTTTGACTTTTTACCTTTGGCTGAAGACGCCGTGGAGTTGGACTGTGCATAAACCAAATTGCTGGGGCCGACCCAGCCAATCATCAAACCTGCCACCAAAGCCAGAGAGGAAGCACGCCAGGATGCCAAAGAAAAGGAATTCAAAGAAGCAAATTTCAGCTGCATTTCAGGTCAGGCCATGGTTTATTTTGGGATCAGGTAATAACAGTGTACTCAAATAAAAAAGTCACGCAAGAACAGCAACTTACGTGACCTTCATAAAGTTTAAAATTACCTATTTAGAAGTCATTTTAACCTTGAGCTGCAACCCGATCTGCGGTGCTTTGCAATTTATTCAGCGCACTCAGATAAGCCTTGGCTGAAGCCACAACGATGTCTGGATCCGAGCCGACACCGTTGACCACACGGCCAGAATTTTGCAATCGAACCGTCACTTCGCCTTGACTTTCAGTGGAGCCGCTGATCGCATTGACTGAATACAACACCATTTCAGCACCACTCTGAACGTGCGACTCAATGGCTTTGAGAGACGCATCGACGGGCCCATTGCCATCCGATGAACTGCGAACCTCTTTGCCATTCACTGTGAACACCACTGCCGCATGTGGACGCTCGCCCGTCTCACTGTGCTGAGACATGGAGACAAATCCGAACTGCTCTTTTTCAGTGGTCACACTTTCATCGCTGACCAAGGCCAGAATGTCTTCGTCAAAAATCTCGCTCTTGCGGTCGGCCAATTCCTTGAACTTGGAAAAAGCGTTGTTGATTTCAGTCTCACTGTCCAAAGTGACACCGAGGTCTTGCAAACGCTGTTTGAACGCGTTGCGACCGCTGAGCTTGCCCAGCACGATCTTGTTGGTGGTCCAGCCCACGTCCTCGGCACGCATGATTTCGTAGGTGTCGCGCGCCTTGAGCACGCCATCCTGGTGAATGCCCGAGGCATGGGCAAAGGCATTGGCTCCCACCACGGCCTTGTTGGGCTGCACCACAAAACCGGTGGTCTGACTGACCATGCGGCTGGCAGCCACGATGTGGCTGGTGTCAATGCCGATGTCGAGGCCAAAATAGTCTCGCCGTGTCTTAACGGCCATGACCACTTCTTCGAGTGAGCAATTGCCCGCACGCTCGCCCAAGCCGTTGATGGTGCACTCAACCTGGCGTGCGCCACCAATCTTCACACCCGCCAAGGAGTTGGCCACGGCCATGCCCAAGTCGTTGTGGCAATGCACGGACCAAATCGCTTTGTCCGAGTTGGGAATGCGCTCGCGCAAGGTGCGGATGAACTCGCCGTACAACTCGGGCACGGCATAACCCACGGTGTCAGGCACGTTGATGGTGGTGGCACCTTCTGAGATCACGGCTTCCAAAATGCGGCACAAAAAGTCCATGTCGCTGCGGTAGCCGTCCTCGGGGCTAAACTCGACATCACCCACCAAATTGCGAGCAAAGCGAACCGACTGCTTGGCCTGCTCAAACACCTGGTCGGGTGTCATGCGCAGCTTCTTTTCCATGTGCAGGGGCGACGTGGCAATGAAGGTGTGAATGCGGCCGCTGTTGGCACCTTTGAGCGCCTCGGCCGCACGCGCGATATCGCGGTCGTTGGCACGCGACAGGGAACAAATGGTGGAATCCTTGATCGCGTCAGCAATCGCTTTGACCGCCTCAAAATCACCATTGGAGCTGGCGGCAAAACCGGCTTCGATCACATCCACGCGCAAACGCTCGAGCTGGCGGGCAATGCGCAGTTTCTCGTCGCGGGTCATGGAGGCTCCTGGTGATTGCTCACCATCACGCAAGGTGGTGTCGAAAATAATCAGTTTGTCAGTCATGTTCACTCCTGGTCAAAAACCCGCAAGTCCAAGCAAAAAATGCAAAAGGCCCGATGCGGATGGCATACGGGCCTTTTGGGACAATGTTTGCGTGCGCTACACATCCCGCCCGTGGGGCGCTAGCAGTAGTGCAAACAAAGAAAAGTTCATGCGATTACTTTAGCACAATTCACAGCATCCACTGTCCTGCAGCGGACATCATTGATGCAAGCCACGCTCATCGGGGTCATCGGTGGAGGTGCTGATCATGCTGGTGGGCTGACCTTTGGCTTTGCGCCAGATGTAGATCACATAGCCACTCAAACCATACAGCACAAAGATGCCAAATAAAACGGTAGGCGGGTCAATGTTCACCGCCGCAATGCCCAAAGCCACCAACACCAAAGTGGCAAAAGGCACGCTCTTTTTCATGTGCATGTCCTTGAAACTGTAAAACGGCACATTGGTCACCATGGTCAAACCCGCAAACAGGCAGACCGCAAACATGCCCCACGCCACGGTTTTAGCGGGTACGGCGTTTTCAAACATGATCCAGACAAAGCCCATGACCAAAGCCGCCGCAGCAGGCGAAGGCAATCCCTGAAAATACCGCTTGTCGACCACCCCCGTGTTCACATTGAAGCGTGCCAAGCGCAACGCTGCACAGGCGCAATACACAAACGCGGCAATCCAGCCCCAACGCCCCAACTCCTGGAGGGTCCAAACATAGGCGATCAAGGCAGGCGCAGCACCAAACGACACCATGTCGGACAGCGAATCCATTTGCTCGCCAAAGGCACTTTGGGTGTTGGTCATTCGGGCCACGCGGCCATCCAAGCTGTCGAGCACCATGGCACTGAAGATGCCCACCGTGGCCAAGTCAAAACGACCATTGATCGCCATGACAATGGCATAAAAACCTGCGAACAGGGCCGCCAAAGTGATCATGTTGGGCAACATGTAAATGCCCTTAGACGGTTTGCGCACAGGCACAACCACCTCGGTGCCTTCGGCACTGTCGTTGTCGTTGAATTTGCTCATCGGTTTTTCCTCTTGCGTTGATTCGGAGCCATCGCTTGTCAGCCAAGTTTAAGGCAGTCCACGCGCCCAAGAAAAAGGCCACCGAAGTGGCCTTTTTCGATATCGCACAAGACAATCAGTTGCGTGTCTTGTCAACCAGCTTGTTCTTTGCAATCCAAGGCATCATGGCGCGCAATTGTGCGCCCACAACTTCGATGGAGTGCTCGGAAGTCAGGCGACGGCGGGCCGTCATGCTGGGGTAGTTGGTCTTGCCTTCCAAGATGAACATCTTGGCGTATTCACCTGTCTGGATGCGCTTCAAGGCATTGCGCATGGCGACGCGCGACTCTTCGTTGATGACTTCAGGACCTGTCACGTACTCGCCGTACTCGGCGTTGTTCGAGATCGAGTAATTCATGTTGCCGATGCCGCCTTCGTAGATCAAGTCCACGATCAGCTTCAACTCGTGCAAGCACTCGAAGTAAGCCATCTCAGGGGCGTAACCGGCTTCCACCAGGGTCTCGTAACCCATCTTGATCAGCTCAACCGCGCCACCGCACAGAACAGCCTGCTCACCGAACAAGTCGGTTTCGGTCTCTTCTTTGAAGTTGGTTTCGATGATGCCGGCCTTGCCGCCACCGTTGGCCATGGCATAGCTCAGGGCCAAAGCGCGGGCCTTGCCGCTCTTGTCCTGGTGAATCGCCACCAAGTGGGGCACGCCGCCGCCTTGGGTGTAGGTGTTGCGCACGGTGTGGCCTGGGGCCTTAGGGGCAACCATCCACACATCGAGGTCATCACGGGGAACGACTTGGTTGTAGTGCACGTTGAAACCGTGGGCAAAAGCCAACGAAGCGCCTTGTTTGATGTGAGGTGCCACGTTGTTGTTGTAGACCTCGGCGATCATTTCGTCGGGCAACAAGATCATGACCACGTCAGCGGCTTTGACCGCATCATTGACTTCCATCACAGTCAAACCGGCTTTGCCGACTTTATCCCACGATGCGCCGCCTTTGCGCAGACCGACAACCACTTTGACGCCGCTGTCGTTCAGGTTCTGAGCATGGGCGTGGCCTTGCGAGCCGTAACCAAGAATGGCAACGGTCTTGCCCTTGATGACGCTCAGATCACAATCTTTGTCGTAAAAAACTTTCACAGGGTTCTCCTTAGGAATAAACAGGTTCAAGAGTTAAGTTTAGACGCGCAGGATGCGCTCGCCGCGCCCGATTCCGCATGCACCCGTGCGCACGGTCTCCAAAATGGCGCTGCGGTCGATCGCCTCCAAAAAGGCGTCGTTCTTGGATTGGTCACCGGTCAGCTCAATGGTGTAGCTCTTGTCGGTGACGTCAATCACGCGGCCGCGAAAGATGTCGGCCATGCGTTTCATTTCTTCGCGCTCCTTGCCCACGGCACGCACCTTCACCAGCATCAGCTCGCGTTCGGTGTAAGCACCTTCGGTCAGGTCAACGACCTTGACCACCTCAATCAGGCGGTTCAAGTGTTTGGTGATTTGCTCAATCACGTCATCCGACCCGGTGGTCTGGATGGTCATGCGCGACAAGCTGGGGTCTTCGGTCGGGGCCACGGTCAAAGACTCGATGTTGTAGCCACGGGCCGAGAACAAGCCCACCACACGGGACAAAGCACCCGCTTCGTTTTCAATCAGTACAGCGATGATGTGTTTCATGATTACAGATCCTCCACGCCCAACAGCATTTCGGTGATGCCTTTGCCGGCCTGCACCATGGGGAACACGTTTTCTGTCGGGTCCGTGCGGATGTCCAGGAAAACCGTGCGGTCCTTTAGCCTGCGGGCTTCACGCAAAGCCGGCTCCACGTCTTCTGGTTTTTCAACCAGGATGCCGACGTGGCCATAGGCCTCGGCCAACTTCACGAAGTTGGGCAATGCATCCATGTAGCTGTGGCTGTAACGACCAGAGTAATCAATTTCCTGCCACTGGCGCACCATGCCCAGGTAACCGTTGTTCAGGGCCACCACTTTGATGGGCGTGTTGTACTGCAAGCAGGTTGAGAGTTCCTGAATGCACATTTGCACCGAGCCTTCACCCGTCACGCAGAACACTTCGCTGTCCGGCTTGGCCAACTTGATGCCCATGGCATAAGGAATGCCCACGCCCATGGTGCCCAAACCACCGGAGTTGATCCAGCGGCGTGGTTCGTTGAACTTGTAGTACTGAGCGGCCCACATCTGATGCTGACCCACGTCCGAGGTGATGTACGCATCGGCGTCCTTGGTCATCTCCCACAAAGTCTCGATGACTTTTTGCGGTTTGATGACCAAACTGTTGCTGTTGTCGTACTTCATGCAGTCGCGGCTGCGCCAGCCTTCAACCGTTTCCCACCATTGGGCCAAGGCCTGCTGATCGGGCTTGAGGCCGGAGTCACGGATCATGCCCATGAGTTCAGTCAACACATCTTTCACGTCGCCCACGATCGGCACGTCCACCTTGACGCGCTTGGAGATACTCGACGGATCGATGTCAATGTGGATGATCTTGCGGTCCACCGAAGCGAAGTGCTTGGGGTTGCCGATCACGCGGTCGTCAAACCGTGCACCTACGGCCAACAAAACGTCGCAGTTTTGCATGGCGTTGTTGGCTTCGAGCGTGCCGTGCATGCCCAGCATGCCCAGGAAGCGGCGGTCGGTGGCGGGGAAAGCGCCCAAGCCCATCAAAGTGTTGGTGACTGGCACGTTGAGCATGTCCACCAGGGCACGCAGCTCTGCGCTGGCGTTGCTCAGCAACACGCCGCCACCGGTGTAGATGTAAGGGCGCTTGGCCGACATCAACAACTGCAAAGCCTTGCGAATCTGCCCACCGTGGCCCTTGCGCACAGGGTTGTAAGAGCGCATTTCTACCGTCTCGGGGTAGCCCGAGTACAGCGCTTTGTTGAAAGAAACGTCCTTGGGCACGTCCACCACCACGGGGCCAGGACGGCCACTGCGTGCAATGTGGAAAGCCTTTTTCATGACCTCGGCCATGTCCTTGGCGTCTTTGACCAAGAAGTTGTGCTTGACGATTGGACGGGTGATGCCCACGGTATCGCATTCTTGGAAAGCATCCAGACCAATGGCCGCAGTGGGCACTTGGCCACTGATGATGACCATGGGGATGCTGTCCATGTAAGCCGTGGCGATGCCGGTCACGGCATTGGTCAGGCCGGGGCCGGAAGTGACCAAAGCCACCCCGACTTCGCCCGTGGCACGGGCGAAACCATCGGCCGCGTGCACAGCCGCTTGCTCGTGCCGCACCAGGACGTGCTGAATGGTGTCTTGCTTGTAAAAAGCGTCATAAATGTGCAAAACGGCACCGCCGGGGTAACCCCAGATGTACTGAACGTTTTCCGCTTGGAGCGCTTTGACGAGGATTTCTGCGCCGCGCAATTCTTGAGCGCCCGCAGGGGTGTTGGCTGTATCAGCCTTGTTCATTTCCATATTCAACCTTTGTGAATTTCTCTAACGAAAAACCTTGGGTGCCCCTGGGCTCGACTCTTGTGAAGTGGCTTTGGGACTTAAGACCACAGACATGGGCACCAAACTGTAAAAGTGCCGGACGGTGATCCGTTTGCTTTTTTTCAATTGCAATCGCTCATTATCGCATTGATACACGCATGCCTACGCAAAAGTTCTCCCAAAGCTCGTCAAGTGACATAATCATTCACCCACCAGGGTCAATGCCTGCTCAGTTGACAGGATCAAGAACAGCCCCCACACCTCAAACAGCGACGCTGAAATCACGTTGGCCTCCGATAAAGAACTTGCTGACTTTCTGAAGAACGCAGAAAAAAAAGCATTCAAGCGTGCCTACTATCACGTACGTGATGAAGAAGGTGCTTTGGACATTGTTCAAGACAGCATGATCAAGCTGTGCAGCAGTTATGCGGACAAGCCCCCGAGTGAACTGCCCCTGCTTTTTCAGCGCATTTTGTCCAATACCGTCCTGGATTGGTTCAGACGCCAAAAAACCCGAAAAGCCTTGTTCACCAACATGAACGAACTCGATTCGGATGAAACCGATTCAGGCTTCGATTTGATGGAAGTGGCCAACGGTGCCGAAGACAATCTGGCCACACAAAGTGCAGAGAGCTGGCTGGGCAGAGTGCAAACTCTTGAGCACATTGAATCGGCGGTCATGGCCTTGCCCACGCGTCAACGAGAAGCCTTCCTGCTGCGTTATTGGGAGGAGCTGGATGTTGCAGAAACTGCCGCCGTGATGGGGTGCACCGAAGGCAGCGTCAAAACCCATTGTTCCCGGGCCATCCAGGCCCTGAGTAAAACCTTGTCTGACCAAGGCCTGAAACCATGAAACACCAACAAATCCATCCCGACAACGACGTGGACCGACTTGGCCAACAACTGTCGGCCAAGTTAAGCACGGCCTCTTTGGATTTGGGCCATGACATCAGCGAAAGATTGAGAATCGCACGGCAACTCGCTCTGAAGTCACGCCCACCTGTGGTCATCATGCAACGCCGTATGGCCGGCTCGGTTCAAAGCCAAGGCACATTGACCGGCACTCCAGAAGAAGGCCTGAACCTTTGGAGTATTTTTGCTTCCGCTTTGCCAATCTTGGCCTTGGTCTTGGGCCTGTTGGTTCTGCAGGACATGCAATCCGATGATGTGACCTCTGACATTGCCCGCATTGACGCCGCACTGCTGACCGACGAATTACCCCCAGACGCCTACACCGACCCGGGCTTTGTGCAATTTTTAAAGCTCCAATTGGTCCGTACCGCTGCCAATGATTGAACTGTTCACTCACAGGCCCTTGACGCTGCGTGACCTGATTGGGTTGACGATCCTCAGCGGGATATTGTCGAGTCTTTGCATCACGCAATCCTTGGCCCAATCGCCTGCACCCGCCGACGCAAACCCTGCACCGGCAGCTCCGCTCCTCGTCACTGGCGACGTCACATCGGCCAGCAGCCCGGCCATGCCCTCGCCGCCCCCTGTCCTCAAACGCTGGCAAAAATTGAGCGAACGGCAAAAGCAAGCTCTGTCACCCCTGCGAGGCCAGTGGGACACCCTGACCGCGCAACAACGGACCAAGTGGCTGAGCATCAGTGACACATTTTTGCAACTCAGCGATGAAGAGCAAATGACCATGCACGGTCGAATGAGTGAATGGGCACGTCTGAGCCCCAAAGACCGCAATGCTGCCCGATTCAACTTCAACAGCACCCGCTCGTTGTCCATTGATGACAAACGGGCTCAGTGGGAAGCCTACCAATCCCTGCCCGCCCAGGACAAACAACAACTGTCCTCGGGACCCAAGCCACCGGTCAAAAGTGCTGCACGCACGACCCTGCCCACCAACAGCCGACTGGTCAGTCCGCCGGCCATGCCTGTGAACACGCCCAAAGGCATTCCGTTGGTGGCCCCATCCCAACCCATTGACCCCAAAACACTTCTGCCCAAGCCTGGGTCACAATAAGCGACTGGCTTTGCATTCAAACGGCTTCACAGCCGAATGCACCCAAACCGAGGATCGCCTCGCAACTTACCCCCTGAATCAACAGTTGTCATGACCCACAGCGACCCCGTGTCTTCTCGACCCCTCGCACCAGCGCCCGCAGACGAATTTCTCGCCCCATCGCTCAAACGGCGCATGGCCTGCTGGCTCTACGAAGGCATGCTGCTGTTCGGTGTGATGGTCGCATCAGGTTTGGTTTATTTCATTGCCGCATCCTGGATCACCGGCCTGTCGCCGGGGGAGATGAACAGTCAGCCGAAACTCAAATCAGGCTTTCAAGCCACCTGTTTTCTGGTGCTGGGTCTTTACTTCATCTGGATGTGGCGGCGTGGACAAACGCTGGCCATGAAAACATGGCGCATAGAAATTGTGGGCACCGATGGGCGAAGGGTGAGCAACAAAACCGCCTTGAAACGGTACTTGGCCACTTGGATTTGGTTTCTTCCACCGATCATCACCTCCTACGCGCTTCACCTGTCTGTGATCGAACTGAGCGTCATCACTCTGGGATGGGTGGCCATTTGGAGCATCCTCAGCCGCTTTCATCCTCAGCGCCAGTTTTGGCACGACGCTTGGTCCCGCACGCGTCTGATCACTGCGCAGCAAGCTCTCAAATCCTGATGGCCTATGTCCAGCAATAAACCCCAAACGACCAACATCGTCAACCCGCAAAAAGCTCGCACAGGCCTTAACCGCATTCTTCATGCCGGGGGTTACTCCATGCAGGGCCTGCGTGCAGGCTGGGGAGAAACCGCTTTTCGTCAAGAAGCCATTTTGGCCATGGGGCTGGTGCCCTTGGCTTTTTGGCTGGGGCAAAACTGGGTAGAAACCGCCCTGCTGGCCGGTACGATTTTGCTGGTCATGATCGTCGAGTTGCTCAACACCTGTGTCGAATCGGCCATCGACCGCATCGGCCCGGAATGGCACGACCTGTCCAAGCGTGCCAAGGACATGGGCAGTGCTGCGGTGCTGCTCAGCTTGCTGCTGTGCGCTGGCGTTTGGATGGCTGCGCTTTGGCAACGCTTGTCATGACCGAAAACAACACCCCGGCCACATCGCCCGCCTTTTCGGTCTGCGTTTACTGCGGCTCCAAACCCGGCAACTCGCCTGAATTTGCCCAAATCGCCGTCCAAGTGGGCACCTGGATTGGCCAGCATGGCGGCCAACTGGTTTATGGCGGCGGCCGCAACGGCTTGATGGGCCTGGTCGCCGAAGCCACCCTGGCCGCAGGCGGCACCGTGGTGGGCATCATTCCTACAGCCTTGGTCGAAAAGGAATGGGCGCACCACGGCTGCACCGAACTGCATGTGGTGGACACCATGCATGAGCGCAAACGCCTTATGGCCGACAAAGCCGATGCTTTTCTGGCCTTGCCCGGCGGCATCGGCACTTTTGAAGAATTGTTTGAAGTCTGGACTTGGCGTCAGCTGGGTTACCACGACAAACCCATCGGCATCCTCAACAGCAACGGTTATTACGATGGTTTGATGGCTTTCATTGGCCAAGTGGTCGATCAAGGCTTCATGGGGCATTGGCAGACAGAGCTGGTGTCCGTGGGCACCAAGGCCGAATTGCTGCTGCAAAGTCTGGTGCAAAAAGCGGGCTTTTCTCCACGCGCCAAAGTCGAACTGCTCTGATCGACCTTGAGGGCCTGACAACCATCAACCCTGTCCTCATCACAGCTTCACAGATCGCCATGTGGCCATTCAAGGCCATACACCTACCGCCTGATCAGATTGCTGTTTCGTCCTGTTCGCCGGTGCGGATGCGCACCACGCGCTCGACCGAAGTCACAAAAATCTTGCCGTCGCCAATCTTTCCGGTGCGGGCGGCCTTGACAATGGCGTCGACACAGCTGTCCACGTCGTCGTCCTTGACCACCACTTCAACCTTGACCTTGGGCAAAAAGTCGACCACGTATTCGGCACCCCGGTACAGCTCGGTGTGGCCTTTTTGGCGTCCAAAACCCTTGACTTCGGTCACTGTCAGCCCCGTCACGCCGCATTCGGCCAAGGCTTCACGCACTTCTTCCAGTTTGAAGGGTTTGATGACGGCGGTGATCTGTTTCATGAAAAAAATCCTCAAAAAATGGAAAGCACCCGAATTCAGGCGCGGAATTTATTGGTCATAGGATAACGCCAATCCTTGCCAAAACTGCGGTGCGTCACGCGAATGCCCACAGGCGACTGGCGGCGTTTGTACTCGTTGAGCTTGATCAGGCGTGTGACTTTTTCCACATCGGCCCGCTCAAAACCGTCTGCGATCAAAGCCTCCACGCCCTCGTCGTTTTCCATGTAACGCTGGATGATCGCGTCCAGCACCTCATAGGCAGGCAGGCTGTCCTGGTCTTTTTGGTCCGGGCGCAGCTCGGCGCTGGGCGGGCGGGTGATGATGCGCTCGGGGATCGGCTGGCTGCCCGTGCCATACGGATCATGAAGGTTGCGCCAGCGGGCCAGGTCGAACACGCGGGTCTTGACCACGTCCTTGATGACCGCAAAACCGCCCGCCATGTCGCCATACAGCGTGCAGTAACCGGTGGCCATCTCGCTCTTGTTGCCGGTGGTCAGCACAATCGCCCCGGTCTTGTTGGACAGCGCCATCAGCAGCGTGCCGCGAATGCGGGCCTGGATGTTTTCTTCGGTCGTGTCTTCTTTCAGGCCCTCGAATTGGGCCGACAGCGCCTGTTTGAAGCCGTCGAACAAGGGCGCAATCGAGATTTCGTCATACCGCACATTGAGGCGCTTGACCATGTCGCGCGAATCGATCCAGCTGATGTCGGCCGTGTAGGGCGAAGGCATCATCACCGCATGAATCTTGTCGGCCCCGATCGCGTCCACCGCAATCGCCAACACCAGCGCCGAATCGATGCCACCCGACAGGCCCAAAATTGCGCCCTTGAAACCGTTTTTGCCCAGGTAGTCGCGCACGCCCAGCACCAGCGCATCCCACAACTCGGCATCTGCAGAGGCCATGGGCACCAAGGCCTCGGGCGCAGCGCTCACATCCACACCGCTTGCTGCGACTTGAACTTGCACCGTCATGGCCGCCTCGCGAAAGCCCTCGGCCCGCGCCACGGTTTCGCCTTGGGCATTGAGCGCAAACGAGCGCCCTTCAAAAATCACCTCGTCCTGGCCGCCCACCAAATGCGCGTAAATCAGGGGCAAACCGCAATCGGCCACCCTTTCGCGCATGCGCTGCTCGCGCTCCGGGCCCTTGCCCGCATGGAAAGGCGAGGCGTTCAGCACCGCCAGCATTTGCGCGCCCGCGTCACGCGCCAGGCGGGCCGGCTCGTCAAACCACGCGTCTTCGCAAATGAGCAGCCCCACCCGAACCCCCTCGACCTCAAACACCCCCACCCCGTTGCCGGGTGTGAAATAGCGGCGCTCGTCAAACACTTGGTAGTTGGGCAACTCGCGCTTGTCGTAAGCGCAGACGACTTTGCCCTCGCACAGGACGCTCGCGCGGTTGTGGCGGCGCGTCACGGCCACGCTGCGGGTGCGCACGCCACCACCTTCGGGGTGGCCCACCACCACATGCAGGCCCTTTAACCCAGCCAGTTCGCGGGCCACCGTTTTCAGGGCATCATCACAGGCGTCAATGAAAGCCGGGCGCAGCAGCAGGTCTTCGGCCGCATAGCCGCAAATCGACAGCTCGGGCGTGATCAACAGCCTGGCCCCCTGGGCATAAGCCGAGGCGGCGGCGTCAATGATTTTGCGGGCATTGCCCGGCATGTCACCAACGACAAAGTTGAGCTGGGCCACACGAATTTGGAGAGTCATACAGGTGCTGGAAAAATTGAGCTTGAATTATGTCACCCGGGTAGAGGATGACCTGAGTGGCATCGCGCCTGAGGTTTGGGACGGCTTGCTCGCCCAGCAAGATGCGCCATCGCCCTTCATGCGACATGCCTATTTGTCGGCCATGCACGCCAGCGGATCGGCTGTGCCCGAGACCGGCTGGACGCTGCAAGTGCTCAGTTTATGGCGCAGCACCCCGCAAGGCGATGTGTTGGCCGCTGCCTGCCCGCTCTACATCAAGACCCATTCACGCGGCGAGTATGTGTTTGACCACGCCTGGGCCGACGCCTACCAGCGCCACGGCTTGGACTATTACCCCAAAGCGCTGGTCGCCTCACCGTTCACGCCCGTGCCCGGCAGCCGATTGCTGGCCGAGTCCGAAGACGCCCGCCAAACCCTGCTGGCCGCCTTGCTGGACATTTGCCAAACCAACAACATCCCCTCGCTGCACATCCTGTTTGGCAGTCCACAAGACTTGCAGGCCTGTGAGCAAGCTGGCCTGCTGCAACGTGACCAGGTGCAGTTCCACTGGCAAAACCAAGGCTGGCGCGACTTTGATGACTTTTTGGCCAGCCTGACGCAAGAAAAACGCAAAAAAATCCGGCAAGAACGCCGCAAAGTGGCCGATGCCGGTGTGACGTTTCGCGCCGTGCGCGGCCCCGACATGACGGAAGGCGACTGGGCCCTGCTGCTGCGCTGCTACCAGCAAACCTATTGGGAACACGGCAACGCGCCGTATTTGACCCCGGCGTTTTTTGACTCCATGCGCACCGACATGGCCCAAAACTGGCTGCTGTTTGTGGCCGAACACGCAGGCCAACCCATTGGCATCAGCCTGATCGGCCTGCACCTGGACGCCCAAGGCCAGCCCGAAGTGGCCTATGGCCGCTACTGGGGGGCGCTGGCGCGGGTGGACTGCTTGCACTTTGAAGCCTGCTACTACCAGCCCATCGCATGGTGCATCCAGCACGGCCTCAAACGCTTTGAAGGCGGCGCACAAGGCGAACACAAAATGGCTCGCGCCCTGCTGCCCACGCCCACACACAGCGCCCACTGGCTGGCGCACCCGGCGTTTTCAGAAGCGGTGGCGCGGTATTTGGAGCGGGAAAAAGCGGGGGTAGAGAACTACCTCGAAGCGCTCAATCAGCACTCACCACTCAAACAAACGCAGCAGCCCAACTTGTAGGTCGGCACTTTCATGTCCGACGTGAAGCCTTCTCCGTCATCCCCATGCGCGATGTCGCACCACCGGAAAATGTCGTACCGCCAAGCCACAACCTGCGCCCCCTTCTGACACATTCTGTCGCCGAGCCCTGGATTTCGAAGACAAGGTCAGTCCAGCCAATGAATCGGCTTGCAGAGGCTTGATCTTTGACGCGCTCAGTGGCTCACTTGATGGTATAAAAATACATCAGGAAGGTAGCTTTAAAGCTACAATTGCCATGTTTCTTTTGAAGCACTACGTCAGTCCCCAGGGAGTGGACCTGTTTGGTTTGTGGTTGGATGAACTGCGAGACAAACAAGCGAGAGCCAGAGTTTCGGCGCGCATGCTCCGGCTGCAAAACGGGAATTTTGGCGATTGCAAGCCTGTTGGGGCGGGTGTTTGGGAGCTGCGGATTGATTGGGGTCCGGGCTACCGCGTCTATTACGCCTTGGCCGATAAAAAAGTCGTCTTGCTGTGCCAAGGAGGAGACAAGCGCTCGCAGCAGGCCGATATCGACCAAGCCGTGCAGCGCTGGTTGGAATGGCAAACAAGGAGTTCAAAATGAATGAAACCGCAAAACACGATGACTGGCTTTTTCAACAACTCCAAGATGCCGAATTTGCCGCCGAATACCTGAATGCAGCCAATGAGGATGACGATCCCAAGACTTATTTGGCCGCTTTGCGCAAAGTGGTTGACGCGCGCTGCGGCATGACGGCTTTGGCCGCGCAGACTCAGCTGTCACGCGAAACGCTTTACCGCACCTTGTCGGCCCGGGGCAATCCCACAATCAAAACCTTGGCGGCTGTGCTCAAAGCCACCGGCCTGCGAATCTCCATCGCGCCAGCCCCATAAAAAACGCCTGCACGGCGCAAGCCGGGCAGGCGTTTTGGGGTTCAACGGCTTCTGTCAGAAGCCATTGAGCCAGGCGATCAGGCCTTTTGGTAATTGGCGATGCCGTCCATCAGTTCTTTGGCGGCAGACTCCACGCCTTCCCAGCCCTTGACCTTGACCCACTTGCCTTTTTCCAGGTCTTTGTAGTGTTCAAAGAAGTGGGCAATCTGCTTGAGTTGCAGCTCGTGCACATCGGACAAGGCCTTGATGTTGGCGTAGATGGGCAGGATTTTTTCTGTGGGCACGGCCAAAATCTTGCCGTCCATGCCGCCTTCGTCTTCCATCAACAAAATGCCAATGGCGCGGCACGACACCACCACACCTGGGGGCAATGGGAAGGGGGTCATCACCAACACGTCCACCGGGTCGCCATCACCGGCGATGGTCTGGGGCACGTAGCCGTAGTTGGTGGGGTAATGCATGGCGGTGCCCATGAAACGGTCCACAAACAAAGCGCCGGACTCTTTGTCCACTTCGTACTTCACAGGGTCGGAGTTCATCGGGATTTCGATGATGACGTTGAATGCGTCGGGCACTTTGCTGCCGGGGGTGACTTTGTTCAGGGACATGGTGTCTGCTTTTGAAAGTTAAGTGGAAACGAAAAATCCTAGGGATTAACCCCGATTTTACTTTCACAGGGCTTGCGAAAGCTTGGGCACCCCCCTTACCGGGGCTTTCGCCCCTTGCCTTTGTGCAACCGTCAGCGTGTGCTCCTGTGCAGAATGTCTCGTGCGTGATTTCCAAGGCCGCACCACCACCGACAATGGCGGCATGCAACACAATTTCATCGCCAACCAATCCACCCCTGCCTTGGCCGGCCAAACCATCGACGTGCTGGACCCCTCTGACGGGCAGGTGTTTGAACAGATCCCGCGCAGCCAGGCAGCCGACATCGACCAGGCGGTGCAAGCGGCGCGGGCCGCTTTCAACGGCCCTTGGGGTTGGCTCACGGGGACGGAGCGCGGACGTTTGCTGATGGCGCTGTCGCGCAAAGTGGCCGAACACGCGGGCGAATTGGCGGCGCTGGAGCAGCGCGACTGCGGCAAACCCACCAAACAGGCTGCGGCCGACGCGGTGGCCCTGGCGCGTTACTTTGAGTTTTACGCCGGGTCTTGCGACAAATTGCACGGCGACACCCTGCCCTATCAAAACGGCTACAGCGTACTGACTTGGCGCGAGCCGCACGGCGTGACGGGCCATGTGATCCCCTGGAATTACCCCATGCAGATTTTTGGCCGCAGCGTGGGCGGCGCCTTGGCAGCGGGCAACGCCTGCGTGGTCAAACCCGCCGAGGACGCTTGCCTGAGCCTGATCCGTGTGGCGCAGTTGGCGGCCGAAGTCGGTTTTCCGGCCGGGTCCTTGAACATCGTCACGGGTTATGGCCACGAGGTGGGTGACGCGCTGGCCCGCCACCCCGGCATCGACCACATCAGCTTCACGGGCAGCCCCCGCGTGGGCACCCTGATCCAGCAAGTGGCCGCTGAACGGCATTGCCCCGTGACGCTGGAGCTGGGCGGCAAAAGCCCACAAATTATTTTTGACGACGCCGACCTGGACGCAGCCATTCCCGTGGTGGTCAACGCCATCGTGCAAAACTCGGGCCAGACCTGCAGCGCGGGCTCTCGCGTGCTGATCCAGCAAGGCATTTACGAGCCGCTGCTCCAACGCCTGGGTGAAGCTTTCAGCCGCCTGCAAGTGGGCTCAGCCGCGATGAACCTGGATTTGGGGCCCCTGATCCGCGCCAGCCAGCTGGAACGCGTCACGGGCTTTTTGGAGCAAGCCAATGCGGACGGCATCGCCACCGTGGCGCACGGCCAGATCGCGCCCGGCGTGCCTGCAGGCGGGTTTTACCAAGCCCCGGTGCTCTTGCGCGACGTGCCGGTGATGCACCGTTTGGCGCAGGAAGAGGTGTTTGGCCCCGTGCTCTCGGCGATGGCTTTTAAAGACGAAGACCACGCCGTCGAGTTGGCCAATGCCACCGAGTTCGGCCTCGTCGCGGGCATCTGGACTCGCGACGGCGGACGCCAGTTCCGCATGGCCAAACGGGTGCGCAGCGGCCAGGTGTTCATCAACAACTACGGCGCGGCGGGTGGGGTAGAGCTGCCCTTTGGTGGCGTCAAGTCATCGGGCTACGGCCGCGAAAAAGGCCTGGAAGCGCTGCTGGGCTTCACCACCCTCAAAACCGTGGCCATCTCACACGGCTGAAACCACCTGTTGATCCGACCCGATGGTGCTTGCATGAACGCTTTTTTGCAGGAGCGGCGCCCCCGCCGCGATAGAGCCTCACGGACCGCGACCCCTCGCCCCGAGGGCGGGGCTCCCACAGGGGTGAAACTCATGGCGTTTGCATGAACGCTTTTTTGTAGATCTGTCCATCCTTGACCATGCCACCTCCAAGGGGGTGGCGTGTCGGGCACAATCGCTGGCTATGTCTGAACGCGTCATTCCGCTGGTTGACCAGCGCCATCCCAGCTTGCCTTTGCCCGCCACCGTGCAAGGCCACAGCCACGACCTGAACCCACTGCCCTTGGACGGCCTGCGCCGACCCTTGACGGATTTGCGCATCAGCGTGACCGATCGCTGCAATTTCAGGTGCAGTTACTGCATGCCCAAGGAAATCTTTGACAAGGATTACGCCTACCTGCCGCACAGCCATTTGCTGAGCTTTGAAGAAATCACCCGCATCGCCACCGTGTTTGTGGGCCGGGGCGTGCGCAAAATCCGCCTGACGGGCGGTGAGCCCCTGCTGCGCAAAAACATCGAGATCCTGATCAAACAACTGGCCGCACTGCGCACCCCCGACGGCCAGCCACTCGATTTGACGCTGACCACCAACGGCTCGCTCTTGGCCCGCAAGGCCCAGAGCCTGAAAGACGCAGGCTTGCAACGCGTGACGGTCAGCCTGGACGGGCTGGACGATGCGGTGTTTCGCAGCATGAATGACGTGGACTTTCCGGTGGCCGATGTGCTGGCCGGGATCGAGGCGGCACGGGCAGCGGATCTGGGGCCGATCAAGGTCAATATGGTGGTCAAGCGCGGCACCAACGAGCATGAAATTTTGCCCATGGCGCGGCACTTTCGGGGCACAGGCATCGTGCTGCGCTTCATTGAATACATGGACGTGGGCGCGACCAACGGCTGGTGCATGGACGAGGTGCTGCCCAGCGCAGAGGTGATCCGCCTGCTGCAGACCGAGCTGCCGCTGGTGCAACTCGACCCCTCAGCCCCGGGAGAAACCGCCGAGCGCTGGGGTTACGCCAACGCCCAGGGCGAGCACGACCCGAGTTTGGGCGAAGTGGGTGTGATCAGCAGCGTGACGCAGGCCTTTTGTGGCGACTGCAACCGCGCCCGCCTGTCCACCGAAGGCCGCTTGTATTTGTGCCTGTTTGCCAGCCAAGGCTACGACCTGCGCCAGCTCTTGCGCGACCCCACACAAAGCGACACCACACTGGCTGCCACGGTGGACGCCATCTGGCGCGGGCGCACAGACCAATACTCGCGTCTGCGCAGCCTGCGCGGGCCGGACACCGCCAGCGGCCCCGGCCGCCGGGTGGAAATGAGCTACATCGGAGGCTGAAGGCCATGAACAACAACGCACCCGCCATCACCGGCCTCATCCTCGCAGGCGGGCGCGGCTCGCGCATGGGTGGCAGCGACAAAGGCCTGCAAAACTTCCACGGCCTGCCACTGGCTTTGCAAACCCTGATGCGCCTTCAGCTGCAAAGCCTGCCACTGCAAGAGGTGCTGATCAACGCCAACCGCAACCTGGCGGCCTACGAATCGCTGGGCGTGCCGGTTTGGCCTGACAGCATCGACGGCTTTGCAGGGCCTCTGGCAGGTTTTCAAACGGGTTTGGAGCGCTGCGAAACGCCGCTCATGCTCACGGTGCCCTGTGACACGCCCTTGTTTCCGCTCGATCTGGTGGAGCGCCTGGTCCACGCCATGAACGCCCAAGACGCCGATCTGGCCATGGCCGCCGCCCCCGAGGCCGATGGCACGGTGCGCCCTCAGCCGGTGTTTTGCCTGCTCAAAACCGATCTGCTCGAAAGTCTGGTCAAGTTCACCCAAGGCGGTGGCCGCAAGATCGACGCCTGGACCGCACAGCACCGCTGCGCCATCGTCCCGTTTGACCTGCCTGGCGACAGCCCACAGGCCTTTGCCAACGCCAATACACTGGCCGAACTGCAGCAACTCGAAGCCCTCTGAATCCCATGGCCACACAATGGCCGCGCCGACCATGACCATGCCCCTGCCCCCCGCACTGTCACCCACACCGTCACTCAGCGAAATCGCCGACCGCCTGCAAGGCTACGACCCGCAAGCCCTGTCGGCCCGCCATGTGAACGACTTTCTGGCCCAGCTGGTCCAGCCCCTGCGCGAACAAGAAACCGTGGCCTTGATGCAGGCCCATGGCCGCATCCTGGCGCAAGACGTGGTCTCACCCATCAGCGTGCCGCCCCATGACAACTCGGCCATGGACGGCTACGCCTTGCGCGGCGCAGAACTGCTGCCCGACCGTCCAACACCCCTCAACGTTGTAGGCACCGCGTTCGCCGGTGCTGCCTGGCAAGGCACGCTGAATGCGGGCGAGTGCGTGCGCATCATGACCGGGGCCATCATGCCCGCTGGACTGGACACCGTGGCGCCGCAAGAGCTGGTGAAGGTGGACGGCGACCAGGTGCAGATTCCGCCCGGCCTGCTGCAAACGGGCGACAACCGCCGCCTTTTGGGCGAGGACCTGATGGCTGGGCAACCCGCCCTGCGTGCGGGCACTCGCCTCGCGCCCGCTGCCTGCGGCTTGCTGGCCAGCCTGGGCTTGCCCAGTGTCAGCGTGTGGCGCAGACCCAAAGTGGCCTATTTTTCAACTGGCGACGAAATCCTGAGCCTGGGCGAAGCGCCCCGCGAAGGCGCGGTGTACGACAGCAACCGCTACACCGTGGCCGGCATGGTACAGGCGCTGGGCTGCGAGCTGATCGACATGGGCGTGGTGCGCGACGAGCCTGCCGCGCTGGAACAAGCTTTTGTGGATGCGGCTGCACAGGCCGACGCCATCATCACCAGCGGCGGCGTGAGCGTGGGCGAGGCCGACCACACCAAGGCCATGATGAAAAAACTGGGCGATGTGGCCTTTTGGCGCATCGCCATGCGCCCGGGCCGCCCCATGGCGGTGGGCCGCATCCAGCGTGGAAACCGCTCAGCGGTACTGTTTGGCCTGCCGGGCAACCCGGTCGCCGTCATGGTGACCTTTGCTGCCTTTGTGCGCCCCGCCTTGCAGCAACTCATGGGCTGGCAGGCACCAGCCTTGCCCCTGCTCAAAGCCAAAAGCACCGAAGCACTGCGCAAGAAGCCCGGCCGCACCGAATACCAGCGCGGCATCGTCAGCACCAACGCGGCTGGCGACTTGCAGGTCAGCATCACCGGCAACCAAGGCTCCGGCGTGCTCAGCTCCATGGTTCAAGCCAACGGCCTGATCGTGCTGGGCCACGCCCAAGGCAACGTGGCCGTGGGCGACCTGGTGGATGTGATGATGTTTGACGGGCACCTGTGAACCGGAAAATCCGGCACCCATGAAAAAAGCGGCCTTGGCCGCTTTTTTCATGACTCAGACGCCGCACAGCGCGTGCCGCGTCTGTGCGATCAATGCACAGGCACCTCAGGCGGTGCCTCATGCGCCACCGCCTTGTTCGGCCCAGGCACCGCTTTGCGGGCCAGCAGCGAATACATGGTGGGTACCACAAAGATGGCCAGCAAAGTGCCCAAGCTCATGCCACCCACAATCACCCAACCAATTTGCGTCCGGCTCTCCGCGCCCGCGCCCGTGGCCAAGGCCAGCGGCACCGCACCCAACACCATGGCCCCGGTGGTCATCAAAATGGGACGCAAGCGCTGGGCCGAAGCCTTGACCAAGGCCTCTTGCATCGCCATGCCCTGCTCACGCAGCTGGTTGGTGAACTCCACAATCAAAATGCCGTGTTTGGTGATCAAGCCCACCAGGGTGATCAAGCCAATTTGTGAGTACACGTTGAGTGACCCGCCCGTGAACTTGAGGGCCAAGAGCGCCCCGATCATGGACAGCGGTACAGACAGCATGATCACAAACGGATCCACAAAGCTCTCAAACTGCGCCGCCAGCACCAAAAAGATGAAGAACAGCGCCAGCACGAAAACGATGACCAAAGCCCCCTGCGAGCTTTTGAATTCGCGCGAAGTGCCGTTCAGCTCGGTGGTATAGCCGGGTTTGAGCACCTTGGCCGCGGTTTCATCCATGAACTTGATCGCTTCGCCCAAAGAATAGTCAGGCGACAAGTTGGCCGTGATCGACACCGACCGGCGTTGACCAAAGTGGTTCAACTCGCGCGGAGAGACGCTTTCGCGCACCTTGACCAGACTCGACAGCGGGACCATGGTGTCATTGCGACCGCGCACCTGGATCACGTCGATGTCGTCGGGCGTGTTGCGGGCTGAGGGCAAGGTTTGCACGATCACGTCGTACTGCTCGGCGTCGCGTTTGTAACGCGTCACCACCCGGCCCCCCAGCATGGTCTCGATGGTTTTGGCCACCACCTCGATGCTCACGCCCAGCTCGGCGGCTTTCACGCGATCGACTTCGATGCGCAGCTCGGGCTTGTTCAAACGCAGGTCCACGTCGGGTGACAAGATGCCGGGGTTTTTGGCCACCTCGTCCATCAACTGGCGTGTCAGCTGATTCAAGTTCTGGTAGCTGTCCGAGGTCTGGATCACAAAGTTCAAAGGCCGCTCGCGAAAACCCTGCCCCAAAGAAGGCGGCGTGATCGGAAAGGCATTCACACCGGGCAAGCTGTTGAATTTCCCACCCAATTCACGCGCGATCTCCAGCGTGGTGCGTTGGCGCTCGTCCCAGTCCACCGCACGATAAACCACCGAACCTTGCCCAACCGTGGGGTTGCCGATATTGGCAAAAATGCGGTCGAACTCGGGGTACGCCTGGCCAAACTTCTCCAGCGAACGGGCATAGCGGTCGGTGTATTCCAGTGTGGAGCCATCGGGCGCGTTGACAGTGGCCAAAATCACGCCCCGGTCTTCCAGGGGTGCGAGTTCCTGCTTCATGGTGGGGTAAATGAAGGCAATGCCCACCCCTGAGCCCACCATCACCAACACCACCACCCAACGTGCGCGGGTCAGAATGAAGCCCAACAAACTTTCATAACCGTTGGACAAGGCCGTGAGCCTGCGCTCCATGAAACTGTCAAACCAGCTTGGATTGGGGTTGTGGCGCAGCAGTTTGGCGCTCAGCATGGGGGCCAGGGTCAAGGCCACAAAGCCCGACACAATCACCGCCCCAGCCAGGGCCAAGGCAAATTCACCAAACAACTTGCCCGTGCGCCCCGGCGTGAAGGCCAAGGGCGCAAACACGGCGGCCAGCGTCAAGGTCATGGCGATGACGGCAAAACTGATTTCCCGAACGCCCTTGATGGCCGCTGAAAACGGGTCCAACCCCTCTTCAATGTGCCGGTAAATGTTTTCCAGCACCACAATGGCGTCGTCTACCACCAAACCAATGGCCAACACCAGCGCCAGCAGGGTCAGTGTGTTGATGGTGAAACCGGCCAAAGCCATCATGGCAAACGCCCCAATCAAGCTGACCGGGATGGTGATGATCGGGATGATCGAAGCCCGCAAGGTGCGCAAAAACACAAAAATCACCAAAGCCACCAAAACCACCGCCTCCACAATGGTCTGGAACACGTTCTTGATGGAGCGGTCGATGAAGACGGAGTTGTCGTTGGCCACGTCGATCGAGATGTCGCCGGGCAAATCAGCCTGAAGGCGGGGAATCATCTCGCGCACACCTTTGGACAAATCCAGCGGGTTGGCCGTGGCCTGGCGGATCACGCCAGCAGAAATCGCAGACCGGCCATTCAGGCGCACCACACTGCGGTCGTTGGCGGCATCTTCCTTGATTTGGGCCACATCGCGCAGCTTGACCGGAAAACCGTTCACGCTGCGGATCACGATGTCCCCAAACTGGCTGGGGCGGGTCAGGTCGGTTTGTGACGAGACACTGAATTCACGGTTGCTGGACTCGATGCGACCCGCAGGCAGTTCCAGATTGCTGCGCCGGATGGCGTCTTCCACGTCTTGCGGCGTGAGCTTATAAGACGACAAACGCGCATGGTCCAAGGACACCAGCATGGCGTATTTGCGCTCACCAAAAATACGCACATCGGCCACACCGGTCACGGTCTGCAGGCGCGGCTTGACCACGCGGTTGACCAGGTCGTTGATTTGCAGCGCATTGAGCGTGTCGCTGGAAAAAGCCAGCCAGATCACCGGAAAGGCATCGGCCTCGACCTTGGCAATGACGGGCTCTTCAATGGCCTGAGGCAAACGGTTGCGCACCCGCGACGTGCGGTCACGCACTTCGGCTGCGGCCGTGTCGGCGTCCTTTTCAAGGCGAAAGCGCACCGTGATTTGCGACTGCTCGGCGCGGCTGATGGAGGTGATGACATCCACCGCATCAATGCCCGCAATCGAGTCTTCCAAAGGTTTGGTGACCTGCGACTCGATCACCTCGGCCGAGGCCCCGACATAGCGGGTGGTTACGGTGACGGTGGGCTCGTCGATCTTAGGGTATTCGCGCAGAGACAAACTTTTGAAGCTCACAGCGCCAATCAGCAAAATCAGCAAGGACATGACCACGGCCAGTACAGGCCGCCGAATGGAGACTTCAGCGAGCTGCATCGTTGCCCCTCAGGCAAGGGTTGGGGCCGGACACCGCCACATTTCGGGCTGCAGACTGACCCGGCTTGGCCGCAGCAGCGGGTCCAGCACTTTGCAAAGCTGCACCAGGTGCAGCTGAAGGTGCAGCTGAAGCTGCAGCGCCTGAAGCCGGTGCCCCTGCAGCGCCCCCTGCTGCTGCAGGGGCACCGTTGGCACCTCCAGGCGCACGGCCAGCGGCAGCACCCGCAGCCCCAGAAGGCCCAGCGCCAGCAGGCGGTTTGCCACCTCCGGGCTGCGACAAGTCGACCACGCGCACAGCTGTGCCGTCTTTTTGCAACCGCTGGTGGCCTGCCGTGACCACGGTGTCACCTTCGGCCAAACCTTCCAAAACTTCGACTTTCCCCGGCAAACGCAAGCCCAACTTCACCGCCACGCGCTCAGAAATCAAGGCATCGGGCTTTTCGCCTGCCACCACCTTGACCACAAAGCTGCGTCCTCCCTGAGGGATGACCGCCTCTTCGGGAATCATCAAAGCGTTTTCACGCGAACCAAACACCGCATTGACCCGTGCAAACATGCCGGGACGCAAAGCCTGTTGGCGGTTGTCGATGCAGCCGCGCACGCCGACCGACCGGCCATTGGCCTCAATCAAGGGGTCCACCGCCTGCACAATGGCCGTGAAGGGACGTCCGGGCAAAGCATCCACCGTCAGCTGGGCTGTTTGGCCCGCACGGATCTTGGCCTGAAAGCGCTCAGGCAATCGGAAATCCAGCAACACCGCATCCAGGTCCTCGATGTTGACCATGTCCGCGCCGTCTTTCAGGTAATCGCCCACATTGATTTGCTTGAGGCCAGCGATGCCATCAAACGGTGCCAGCACCTTCAAACGCTGCAAGGTGGCATCGGCCAAAGACAGCTTGGCGCGAGACACCTCCAGCGCCGCACCGCTTTCATCGAGCGATCGCTTGCTGATGAAGTTTTGTCCTACCAGTTCTTGGTTGCGTTTGTGGTTGGCCTCGGCAATCGACAACTCGGCCCGGGCTTGCGACACCTGTGCCTGCTGCAGTTGGTCCTCAAACTGCACCAAAACCTGGCCCTTGCGCACACGTTGACCATCGTTGAAAAAAATCTGTTTGACACGACCGGCCACTTCGGGGCGCAGCATCACACCCTGACGGGAGCGCAAACTGCCCACCGCTTGGGTTTCGTCCACCAGGCGCTGGGTCTGAACTTTGGCCACTTCCACGGCAGGGGCACGGGCCGCGCCGGCTCCTGGACTTCCGGTGGCCGCCCCCGGCCCCGCCAAGGGGGCCACAGGGCTGCTTGTGGCAGGCTTGTTTTGCCACCACCACGCCGCACCAGACGCCACACAAACCCCGACGAGCGCCAGCAGGGCATATTTTTTCTTGTAAGCCATTCAGATTTCTCTCAGGTTGAATTCACCAAGACTGACAGAATGTAACAGCGGCACCCGCCCTGTCCAAGAGGTCGCGGTTCGGCTCAGGCTCAAGAAAATGGCTTTCCACACCAGCTCGGCCAACGCCAAAGGATTGGCCTCACCGGCCCAAGGCTTTGTCTACGCCGAGGTTGGCGAGTGCATCGGCCCTTTCATTGCCCGGGTCGCCCGCATGCCCCTTGACCCAGCGCCAGTCAATCCGGTGTCCCGCAGTGGACACGACTGTGTCCAATTTTTGCCACAAGTCGGCATTTTTGACCGGTTGCTTGGCGGCTGTGCGCCATCCCCGTGCTTTCCAGCCTTGAATCCACTCGGTGATGCCTTTGCGCACATATTCGCTGTCCAGGTACAAAGTGACTTGGCAAGGGCGTTTGAGTGCCAACAGGCCCTCAATGACAGCGGTCATCTCCATGCGGTTGTTGGTGGTATTAAGCTCACCACCAAACAACTCCTGCACATGCCGGCCAGCCTGCAAGCGTGCGCCCCAGCCACCCGGGCCAGGATTGCCCTTGCAGGCACCATCGGTATAAATTTCAACGTGGGTCAACACTGTCTTTCGCGGCCGCTTGACGGCCAATGGAGGTATCGGACCGGGCCACTGGCACAGTCGTTGCAGCGGGCGATCGTACCTTGCGCCAAGGGCGAGATTCCAGCAAACGGCCCCCATGGACACGTTTGGTGGCCATCAACAGATAAACGCCCCCAAAAATGGGCCACCAACGTTCACCCGCCCGGTCCATCCAGTCCATGCGCTGCATCCATCGCTCTTGACGCCAAGCCGGTGTCCAGCCTCCAAAACGGCTGACCTGAACCTCAAACCCCAACAAACGCAGCCAATCGCGCAACCGTCGGTAGGCGATCAAAGACTGGCCCAGGCCATGACCCACCCCCTGACGCCGCAAGGCACCTGACTGATGCCAACCCCACAAACTCAAGGGATTGAACCCCGTGATAAGCACATGCCCCTCAGGAATCAACACCCGCTCCACTTCGCGCAAGCAGGCGTGAGGATCGGCTGACCGCTCCAGGGCATGGGGCAAGACCACCAAATCCAGGCTGTCGGCCGACCAAGGCCAAGCGCGACTGTCCAGCCACACATCAGGGCCTTGGGCCAGGGTATCGGTGTTGTGATGAAATGCGACTTGCGAAGACTCGAACTCGGCCTGCGCCTGCCAACGGTGTGGCATTCGGTTGCCCCGCAAGGCTTGCAGGTCAGGCCATCCCAGCTGAACGGCGTGATAGCCAAAGACATCGGCCAAAAGTGCATCGGCTTGGGCCTGTTCCCAGGCCAACAAACGCGCGGCCACCGACGGCCCCAAACTGGACAACCAATCGGCATTTGAATGCTTGCTTTCTATAATCGGACTCTCCATGAAACTCATTGCATTGCCCGCTTTCACCGACAACTATATTTGGTTGTTACACACAGACCACCACGTTCTGGCTGTTGACCCAGGCGATGGTGCGGCTGTGCTGGACTGGCTGGCGGCACACCCCGGGCTGCAACTGGACACGATTTTAGTCACGCACCACCATGCCGACCACACCGGGGGCGTGGCCCAGCTGGTGGCCCAAACGGGTGCCCTGTGCAAAGGACCGGCCATGGAGCGCTTGCCTGTTGAAGCTCAGGGTCTGCAACAAGGCGATGCGTTGGACTGGCATGGCCTGAACTTCCAGGTGATCGATGTGCCCGGCCACACCCTGGGACACATCGCATTTTGGGCGCAACCGCCAGACCAAGACCCTGTGCTGTTTTGTGGCGACACCTTGTTTTCTGGCGGCTGTGGACGGCTGTTTGAAGGCACTCCCGCTCAAATGCTGCAGTCGCTGGACACCCTGGCCGCTTTGCCCTCTGCCACCCGGGTGTGTTGTGCCCACGAATACACCCTGTCCAACTTGAAATTTGCCTTGGCCGTGGAGCCTCACAACACCGACTTGCAGCAATACGTGCAGCGGTGCACCCAACTGCGCCAGCAAGATCTGCCAACTTTGCCATCACACCTGCACACAGAGCGAGCCATCAACCCCTTCCTGCGCAGCCGCGCACCTGATGTGGTCACGGCAGTGCAACAACATGCGCCTCACGCGGTGGACGACATCGCCATTTTTGCGGCCCTTCGTCAATGGAAAAACGACTTCCGATGAACCTCCTCCTATCGCCCCTGAAGGCCCTGGGCCGCCCCGCTGGGGCCTTGATTTTGGGCTTGAGCTTGCTGCTGGCGGGCTGCGCCACCCCCTCGTCAGGCCCCAGATCGAGCTTTCCCAGCGCAACACCTTCGTCACCCTCGACCTCACCCGTCAAACAAGACGCGGCAAATGCCTCCCTCAACGCACCACCCGTGGTGTCGATTGCCCCAGCAGAGCCTGACCGTGCCGTGGTGCTCAAGCCCCAATCACAAATTGGCCTTCAAGCCCCACCCGTTGACGTCTGGGAACGCATTCGCCGTGGTTTTGCCATGCCCGACCTCGACAACGAACTCGTGCGCAACCGCGAACAGTGGTATGCCAGTCGCCCCGACTACATCTTGCGCATGACCGAACGCTCACGCCCCTACCTGTTCCACATCGTGGAGGAACTGGAGCGGCGCAACATGCCCACCGAACTGGCCCTGTTGCCCTTCATTGAATCGGCCTTCAACCCCCAGGCCGTCTCGAGCGCCAAAGCCGCAGGCATGTGGCAGTTCATGCCCGCCACGGGCAAGTACTTTGACCTCAAGCAAAACCTGTTCAGGGATGAGCGTCGCGACGTGCTGGAATCCACCCGTGCGGCCCTCGACTACCTGCAAAAGCTCTACACCCTGTTTGGCGACTGGCATTTGGCTTTGGCCGCTTATAACTGGGGTGAAGGCAGTGTGGGCCGTGCCTTGGCACGCAACCGGGCCCAAGGCAAACCGCTGAGCTACAGCGATCTGAACATGCCCAACGAAACCCGTTATTACGTGCCCAAATTGCAGGCCGTCAAAAACATCGTGGCCCAGCCCGAGGCCTTCAGCACCCAGTTGCCCCTGATCCAGAACCACCCCTTCTTCAAGAGTGTGCCCATTGACCGCGATATCGATGTCGAGGTGGCCGCCAAATTGGCCGGTGTTTCCTTGGAGGACTTCAAAGCCCTCAACCCCGCCATGAGCCGACCGGTGATCCTGGCCGCAGGCACACCCCAAATTTTGCTGCCATGGGACAACGCCACCATCTTTGAGACCAACCTGCAATCACACGCCAACCGCCGACTGTCCACCTGGACCGCATGGCAAGCCCCACGCACCATGAAGGCCGAAGAAGTGGCCACTCAGCTGGGCCTGTCCGCCGAGCAATTGCGCTCGGTCAATGGCATACCACCGCGCATGCTGGTCAAAGCCGGCTCCACCCTGCTGGTACCGCGCCAGGGGAAACTGGACAACGATGTCACCGAACATCTGGCCGACAACGCCCACTTGGCCCTGGCCCCCGAAGTGGTGCTGAGAAAAATCCAGGTCAAAGCCAGAAAAGGCGACTCTTTGGCCAGCCTCGCGGCCAGACACGGTGTCAGCGCCGCCAACGTGGCCGAATGGAACCGGCTCAAACCCCAGGTCAGTCTCAGCAACGGTCAAACACTGACCCTGTTGGTGCCCTCACAAGCGCCACGAAGGGTAGAAAAATCAAGCGCACGAAGTCGACAAACTGGTCCCAAAAAAGGCACAGCGACTGCAAGAAAGTCCCAACGCTGAGACCCCGTCTCCTGTGACACCCCTCATGCAGAAAACCGCACCCGCGATTTAAGGGCAAAGGCGTTGGTGTAAGTTTTTTCAGGCACCACCCGGGCCAAGGCCGAGCCATTGGGCAAACGAGAGTGCGCCCGCCAAGCGTTCATCACCTCCTCGCTGCGCAAGATGCCATCGACCGCATAGGACTCGCGCAGCTTCTCAAAAGCGCTCAAATAAATGGCCCGATCGCCCAACCAATGACCCGCAGGCACGGCCTTCAAGACATCGGTCAAACCCGCAGTCTGCAACCATTTCAAAGCATGGACCACTGCATCACTCAAGGCCTGAACGCGCTCGGGTTGGCGCTGTAGAAAATCTGCCGTGGTCATCAAGCAAGCCCCGGGCACCATGCCCCCAAAAAGCTTGCGGGTCGCGGCCAGACTGCGGGCCTCGAACACCACACGAACTTCGTTTTTTTGCTCCAACCAATGCATCACCGGATCGGGTTGACACAGGGCATCAATGGCGCCGCTGCGCAAAGACTCCACCACCTGAGGAGCCGACCCCACCGGGACAAACACCACGTCTTCGGGCAACAAACCATGGTTCATGAGCCAATGGCAGGTCATCCAGTAGGTGGCCGAATCCAGAGACGAGACCCCCACACGCAGGCCCCTCAGATCCATCACCGAACGCCAAACCAATCCCGGCCGTGTGCTCACCCCCAAACTCAACTGAGGTGTTCGCCCCGTTTGCACAAAGGCCTGAAACCCCTGCACTTTTTGCTGCAAGAAAAACAAATGCTCGAACGAGCCGGACAGCACATCGGCTTGACCCTGCAACACACTGCTGGCCGCCTTGGCTCCGGACTCATGAACGACCCATTCCACCGCCACACCCGCCTGCTTGAAATAGCCCAATTGGTCTGCCAAGGTCAAGGGCAAGTGGTAGAGGCTTTGCCCTGCTGCCAAGGCAATTTTGACCCGAGGCAAAAAACGTCCGGGCTCCACATTGGCGGACACGGCAGCCGGCGCACAGGCCAGCCAAGCCATGGCGCTTGACAGAAACGAACGACGACCCCAGACCGCCTTGGACACAGGCCAGCTCCCTTGAAAACATGCAATGCCCCAAGCTTAAGCAAAGCCCTGTTGACGCGCATCGGGAATGATCCCAAGCGGGTTTTCACGTACGCAAAATCAGCGGCGGTCCACCAAAGCATGGGCAATCGTGCCCAGGTCCACATACTCCAACTCGCTGCCCGCTGGCACGCCCCGGGCCAAGCGCGTGACCTTCAAACCTTGCTGGCGAATCATCTGCGAAATCACATGGGCCGTGGCTTCGCCTTCTGCCGTGAAGTTGGTGGCCAAAATCACCTCGGTCAAGACCCCGTCGGCCACACGCTGCTTGAGCTTGGACAAGCCGATGTCGTGCGGGCCAATGCCGTCCAAGGGGCTGAGCTTGCCCATCAACACAAAATACAAACCCCGGTAAGTGCCCGTGCGCTCGATGGCCGACTGATCGGCCGGCGTCTCAATCACGCACAACAGTGTCCGGTCGCGCGAAGCGTCCAGACAGGTATCGCACAACTCGGCCTCGGTGAAGGTGTGGCAACACGCACAGTGGCGCACGTTTTCAACGGCATGCTGCAAAGCCGCGGCCAAGTGGCGAGCTGTGGCCCGGTCGTTTTGCAGCAGTTGAAAGGCCATGCGCTGGGCCGACTTGATGCCCACCCCCGGCAAGCCCTTGAGGGCTTGAACCAAAGTGGCAAGGGCGTGGGTATCGGCCATGTGGGCGTATCAATCGGTCAGAAAGGCATTTTCATGCCGGGCGGCAAACCGGCCGTCAATTTGCCCATCTTTTGCTGCGACACCTCTTCGGCCTGACGCACCGCATCATTAAAAGCAGCGGCCACCAAGTCCTCCAGCATGTCTTTGTCATCGGCCAGCAAACTGGGGTCAATGGTCACGCGGCGCACGCTGTGCTTGCAGGTCATCAGCACCTTGACCATGCCCGAACCCGACTGGCCTTCCACCTCGACAAACGCCAATTCGTCTTGGGCCTTTTTCAGGTTGTCCTGCATGGCCTGCGCCTGTTTCATCAAGCCGGCAAGTTGTCCTTTGTTGAACATGGTGATTCCTTTGAATGGGGGGAGTTGAACAGAAAAAGAAAAGTCAAATCAGCTGAATGCTGCCAGGCACAATTTTCGCGCCGAAGTCACGCACCATGGCCTGCACCAGGGGGTCGTTTTGAATCAGGTCTTGCGCGGCCAGCATTTTTTCGGCCGCCAAAATGGCCAAACGTCGGGCTGGAGTGTCGCTGACCGGCCCGATCTCGACCCCAAGCTGCACATCACCATGGCCTGCCGCCTGCAAAGCCAACTGCAAACGCTCCTTGCTGACCGCATGGTTCAGCATCTCGTTCTCGACGCGCAATTGCCACCGATCCTGCGTGCGCGACATCAGCTGCGACTGCAAGGCCAGCTCACGCACCAAGGCAGTGATGGCCTCTTGGGCCATCAGGCCCTGCACCACGGCCAGCCACACATCGCCCTCGGGCGTGAGCTGCACCGCCAGCGGTGTCGGCACATCGGCACGGCCCGCCACAGCCGCCATGTCACGCACCGGCAAAGACCGCAGACCCGAAACGGGTCTTTGAGCCTGTTCAGCCGCCATCGCGGAGGCCCCTGGCGGTTCATGGCTCAGGCGGTCATCGTGGGCACCGTGCCACTCATCCCAGGGCGGAGACTCATCCTGAGCGTCCTCAGCGTCCTGAGCCATCGCATCCACTGCGTCTTGATAGGCCACGGCAGGGGCCACCGGCTTGACCACCGGATGGGCGACGGGGTGGGGCAATACAGGCGCTGGCACTGCTGGCACTGCTGGCACAGGCTGTGCCACGGCAACCGGGGGCGATGCTGTGATTGTTGTCGGAGCGACTGGGGTGACAGGCGTTAAGACAGGTGTGAATGAAGCCAGTGGGACTGGTGAGGCGAGCGCAGGCACGGGAGCCACGGCGTCTGAAGACGCTGAAGGCACTGCAGGTGCCAAAGCCTTCACCTCGCCCGCAGGACTGGCCAACTCGGGCGCAGCAGACCCCAATGGGGCAGGAACAGGCACAGCGCTCGCCGCCGAAGACCCAGGCAGCGAGACTGCTTGGGGCGCGATCAGACGGGTGTCTTGGGGCTCAATGGCCGGGCGGGGGGGAATTCGTGGGCTTTTTTTTTCAGCCAAACCCGAAGCCGGTTTGAACGCCAACAAACGCAACAGCACCATGGTCAGCGCCGCATACTCGTCCGGGGCCAAGCCCAGCTCGGTGCGCCCATGCAAACACAGGCTGTAAAGCAATTGGGTTTCTTCGGCAGGCATCGCCATGGCCAGCTCGGCCAAACCTTGGGTGTCCGGATCTTCCCCATCGTGCGCCATGCTCGGCACCATCTGCATCACGGCCATGCGTTGCAGCAGCATGGCCATGTCTTCCAGGGTGGCCGCCGCAGACACGCCTTGCAGCCGCAAAGCGTCCACCTGGGTGACTACCGTGGCCCCATCACCCACCGTCAAAGCGCGAATCAAGTTCAACACATGGCTGCGGTCCACACTGCCCAACATCTGGCGCACACCGGCCTCTTGCACCAAGCCATTGCCAAAGGCAATCGCCTGATCGGTCAAGCTCAAAGCATCGCGCATGGAGCCGCGTGCTGCCCGCGCCAACAAACGCAAGGCCAAAGGCTCGGCCGTCAAGTGCTCGGCGCTGAGCACACGCGTCAAGTGCTCAAACACGGTCTCGGGCGCCATGGGCCGCAGGTTGAACTGCAAGCAACGTGACAACACCGTCACAGGCACCTTTTGCGGATCGGTGGTGGCCAAGACAAACTTCAGGTATTCGGGCGGCTCTTCCAAGGTCTTCAACATCGCGTTGAAGGCCGTGTTGGTCAGCATGTGCACCTCGTCGATCATGAAGACCTTGAAGCGCCCCTGCACCGGCTTGTAAACCGCTTGCTCGAGCAAACTCTGCACCTCGTCCACCCCCCGGTTCGAAGCGGCGTCCAACTCGGTGTAATCGACAAAACGACCGGCATCAATGTCGCGGCAGGCCTGACAGACACCACAAGGCTCGGCCGTGATGCCCCCCTGCCCGTCCACGCCTTGGCAATTCAAGGACTTGGCCAAAATGCGCGACACCGTGGTCTTGCCCACGCCCCGTGTGCCCGTGAACAGGTAGGCATGGTGCAAGCGCTGTTGCACCAAAGCGTTGGTCAAAGCTTGAACAACATGCTCTTGCCCCACCATTTCGGTGAAATTGCGGGGGCGGTATTTTCGCGCGAGAACAAGGTAGGACATGGGGCTTGATTCTATCGGCCCCCGGCACGCGGCCAGCACCATGCAAAAAACAAGGCTGACCCACGCCGGACCCACCCAAGCTCGCCTACAATCAACCCCGACGGGCCTTCCCGCATGGTGAAGCGGCCAACCGGGTCAGGTGGGGAACCAAGCAGCCCTAACTGTGAATCCAGTGCCGGGGTCAAGGCTCGTCACCTTCTTCTTTTCAATCTGTCGTCCCAGTCGCAGCAAGCTGTTGCATGACAGGTACATCCCCACAAAACCCCTGCGTTGCGACGAGTTTTAGCAAACCACGTCCCATCGCCCCGAGGGCGGGGCTCCCACAAAATGCCTCGCCCTTATTGATCCGGCCCGATGAAGTTTGCATGAACGCTTTCTTTGTGGGAGCGGCGCCCTCGCCGCGATAGAGCCTCGTAGACCACCACCCATCGCCCCGAGGGCGGGGCTCCCACAAAGCCCCCATCGTTGATCACTGTCCCCAAGGCAAGCCTTCCACTTCAAACTTCTCAGGGCCGGATCAATAAGGGCGAGGCTGCCAGAAAACGCCACACTCAAGGCCTTCAATGCCATGTGCTGAAACAAAGTCATCCACATTTTTGAACTTTGAAAACCCTTGCTTACCCCATTGAGTTTTTGAAATATTTGAATACTTGTGAAGTGGTTTAATATTTTTTTCAATTATTTCAAATAAACCAAATTTAGCCTTTAAAAAACCCGGGTTTTCAAATCAACGGAATCAAAACCAGTTCTGCACAAAGTTATCCACAGGCTTGCTTCCAATCCAGTGTTCCTCAATGGCTGTAAACCAGGCGCAGCAGCAAGCGGCTGGGGGAGGCTTGCGGGTTGGACAGTTGGCGGCTGGCCAGCGCATCCAGGCCCAGGCTGTCGTTGATTTTGACTTGCACGCCCATGCCGGCCGAACGCAAACGGTCGTCTGCCACACGCGTGGGGTCTTTGGCCAGACCTGCATCCCAAAACACATAGGCCTCACCCGATTCGCCACCCCAATCGCGCAAGCTGCGGCGCATTTCCAATTGGGTCGCAGCGCCCCGGTCACCGCTGCCAGCGCCCAAACTGAAGCCCCGCACCGAGTCCTGACCGCCCAAATAAAAGCGGTCCATCGAACTCAGCTCGCCGCTGGGCTTCAAGCGCAGCAGCCCAGCAGCCTTGACACTCCACAAGCCCGCCTCGTCCAAGGTATGACGCCATTGGCCGGTGAACTCGGCATAACGGTAGTTTTGGGTCTCCGAGGCCACATGGAAGGTGCCGCGCAAACCGCCTTTTTGGCGCGGGGTGTCGTACTCGACCGTGCCCAACCAAGACAGTTTGCGGCTTTGACGATCAAGCAAGGGCACATCGCTGGTGTCCAGGAAAGTTTGAGACCGATGCTTGGACACACCGAGGGTGGTGCCCGCCAGCCAAGGCGCGGCCAACACCCAAGCCCGTGAGACATCCCAGGTCAAGGCGGCCGATTCGCCACGGATGGCCAAATCGGACGAGTCCTTGCCTTTGACAACGCTTTCAGAGCGTGCCAATGAGCCGCTCAAGGTGGTGCGCCAGCCCCCCGTGCCCAGCGGAAAACTCATGGACCCCGTGCCGGTTTTGCCAGCACTCGTGGCCAAGATGGACAGGTCCTGTCGCCCGCCGTAAATGGTGAAGGGCACCACACGCAAGCCTGCGGCCAACTGCACCGGCGAGGTGCTGGCCGTGGACCGCTCCACAAAGGCCCACGTCTGCACCCGCTTGCCTTCGTTGACTGCCACGCTCAAATCGGTTTGTCCAAATGCGGCCCCTGCCACCATGTCGGCCGTCGCCGAAAAATCGCTCGCCGTGTTGAACAGCACCAAACGCTCACGCAAAGCTTCTTGCGTCAACACCGCATTGCGCTCCAGATCAAACCAACGCTTGACCCAGTCCACTTGCGCCATGCCCGGCTCGGCCACCTTGACCTCGCCCAGACGCCCTTCAACCAACAAAATCCGCAGCACCCCGGTCTGCAAGTCCTGCTTGGGCAAAACCGGCACGCCGGTCAGGATGCCCTTGTTCTGGTAGAGCAGCGACACGTCATCGAGCAAAGCCTGAATCTGGCCTGCACCCAAACGCCGCCCCACATAACGCTCGCCCAGCTCCTTCAATTCTTCGGGGGTCAAGAGCTGGGTTTTGGAAAACTGAATCTCGTTGATGAGCACCACCACATCAGACGCTGGGGCGCTCGGCCGAGGCGCTGCCAACGGTGCGGTGGGCGGGGGTTTTTTGGCCGAAGCCGCTTCCTCCATGCGTTTCAAATGGTCTTGCATCAGCAAGTTGGTGGTGTCGCTCAGCGGGTTCAGGATTTGGGCATGGGCCTGGGCGTGCAGCAAACAACCCGCGCCCACGGCCAGCGCAGTGAGCCAAACAGGATACGACCGTTTCAGCCCAGCACATGAGGGCACAACACACGGTGCAAAAGCGCCAGAAGACAGCAACTGGAAAGTCATCACATTCATCCTCAAGGGGGTATTCGGTCAAAAAAAACGACCACGGTGATCCGTTTCAACTCGGTCTCGCCCGAGGCCGTCCACAGGGGGGCAAAGGTCACCAGGTCATCGCTGCGGCGCACCCGGTTCAAATTGGCAGCGGGTCCATCCGAGCCATCGATCGCGGCGGCCAAACGGCGTGCGGCCACGATGGGCACATCGGTCAACAGCAGCGCGTTGAAGCGGTCTTCGGAGTTGTTGAGGGTGGGGTTGATGTTAAAAACCCCCAAAAACGCAAACCCGCCCACGCCGTGGGCACTGGCCTTGCGGTTGGGTTCGCCCGCAGGCATTTGCCCACCCCA
Source organism: Limnohabitans sp. WS1 (assembly GCF_003063265.1). Taxonomy (GTDB): domain Bacteria; phylum Pseudomonadota; class Gammaproteobacteria; order Burkholderiales; family Burkholderiaceae_C; genus Limnohabitans_A. Next base: position 266,505 of record NZ_NERU01000002.1, on the reverse strand, counting down.
TTTGAGTTCGTTGAAGGCCACATTGAACTGGGTGTAGGGCGCCAGCGTCGATGCCGGGCACAACAGACCCAACGAATAGGTGGTGCTCACGCTGGCCGCAGCCGTCAATTCGGTCGGAATGCCGTAGTCGTAGGCATCGGCATTGAGGGCGCTGACGGTGACCAAAGGTGCATCCATCAAGCCATCGCGGTTGCAGTCACCCGGAAAGCGGCCAAACGTGGTCTTGTATGCGTTCAAATGGGCTTGCAGCACACGCACATGGTTGACAAACTGGACCTGCCGGTACTGCTCCACCATCTCTTGGGACTTGAAAGCAATGGTCGTCATCACCCCCAGCAAGGCCAACACCACGGCCACCTCCAACAGCGTAAAGCCCCGCTGTTGCCAGCGGGGCCGCCTTGGGGTGGGCATTCTGACGCACACAGGCACGCACACAGGCTCGCTCATCCGTTGTCCTTTTGCAGGCGGTTTTGCACCCAAGTTCGTTGCGTCGCCATGTCCGGCCTGTTCACACTCAAGTCCAAAAAGCGGCTGTAGGCCTTGCGGGCCTCGGCTTTTTGCCCCAGCGCTTGGTAGGAATGGCCTTGGTTGAGCCACAACTCCGGCGACAAGGGCAGCAACTGCTGCGCCTTGTCCAGCACCTGAATGGCGCGGGCATGGTCACCACGCTCTTGCAAAGCCACCGACAAATACAAGGCGGCCGTGGGGTGCCTTGGGTTGAGCGTTTGAGCCTTGCCCAAAGCGGTGATGGCCGGCTCCCAACGGCTCAGGCCCATCAAGGCCACCCCCGTCAAGTACTGGGTGCGCCAGTTTTCGCCAATGTACTTTTCCAGCTTGGTCACCCCCTCCAAGGCCCCTTGGTGGTCTCCGCGTGCCAGACTTTTTTCGACCGACTGAAAATCCACATCGATGGCTTTGGCCGCCGTGGACACCGGACCCGAAGCAGGCAAACGCTCGGCCTCGGTTCGGGTCAACTGGGGTGCCTCGGCGGCAGTATCTGCCACGGCGGCTTTGGCGTTTGAGGCGCTGGCCCCGGCTGCCGAGTGGGTCACCACCACCGAAGGTTTCATATGGGCCGCAGACGCCAAATCCGCCGGGTTCAGATTGACAGAGGGCGCTTTGTTTTGGCCACTGGCGGTGTTGACACTGGGGGTGTTTGTACCCGGGTTGTTGGTGCTGAGGTTGTGGGTGCTGGGGTTTTGGCCGATGCTTTTACCAGGCAAAGGTGCAGGGGTCGAAGCGGGCAAAGGCACCGACACGGGCGCGGCCGACACAGCAGGCGTTGGCGTGGTCATGCGAGGCGCGGCGCTGCTCGAAGGTGCAGGCAAAACAGCCGGTGCGGGTGCAGGTAAAGACGGCGGTGCAGGTGCAGGTGCAGGTGCAGGCAAAGGTGCAGGTGCAGGTGCAGGTGCAGGAGAAACAGTCGGCGCAGCCACCGCCGCGCCCTCACGCGGTGTCGCTGCCAGGCCCAGGGCTTGCTGCCACTGCGCCCAGGTGTTCACGGCCACCGGCACCGACAAGCCCTGCGACAAACTCTGACGGGCTCGCTCCACATCGCCCGGCGCAGGCACAGCCAACACCACCCACAGCTTGACCGCCCCGGTTTGACGGGCCAGCACCACCACCGGCATCTCGCGTGACCAGCGTGTGTACAAATTGGATGCCTGCACCAGGTTTTGCTGATCGCCCAGCAGCAGCAAGGCGGTTTGCGGACTTTCGGTCTGCAAACCCATCAACCACAGGCTAGCGCCCTTATCCCACACACCCCAGTCCCATTGGCGCTCACCGGCACGGTACCAAGCTGGCCAGCCGGGGTTTGAACTGGGCACAGCCCCATTCACAGCCCCTGCATTGGGCGCAGCAATCTGCGGCAGCCCCTGAGCCAAGGCTTGGGGTTGGGTAGGCGGCAGGAACGACGGCTCAGCCGCAGCAGATCGGGCCGCGCCTTCACCCGACGCCCCCCAGGGCAGCCACCGCGACAAGCTTTGGGGCTTGGACGACAGCATGCCCGCCATGATCACCCAAGAGCCCACCAAAGCGATGCTCAACACCACCAAGGCCACCGGCATCCACACCGACCTTTTGGGGGGCACATATTCCCCCGGATAAGCCATTTCAGACAGCCTCGCATCGTGGTCCTGAGCGGCGCTGTGCCGCTGCTGGTCGATTTGCCGAAGGGCTTTGTCCAAGGCGCTCATGACCAGGCTTTCGAAAACTCTCGGCATGCCTGCCGGGCCTGTGACAAACCCACTTTTTGCCGCTTGTCGGCAAAAGTCAGCAGCAAGGCTTTTTCGCACGCATAGTTGATGCGCCGTGGCACCCCCCCGGTGCGCCGATGCAAATGCCACAAAGCCAAGGTGGTGAACTCAAAACGCCCCTGGCTGTGCGTCAAGCGAATGCGGTGGGCAATGTAGGCGTCCATCTCATCGCGGCTCAGGGGCGACAACTTCAGCCACACCCCAATGCGCTCGCGCAATGGCCGCATGGCCCGCAACAACAAAGTCCGCTCCAGCTCAGGCTGGCCCACCAAAATCAAACTGATCAACTTGTGCTTTTCGGTTTCAAGGTTAGACAACAAACGCAGCATCTCCAGCGCCTCGGGGTGCAAGCGGTGCGCCTCGTCCACGATCACCGCATAGCGCAAACCCTTGAGGGTGCCCACCATCACCGTTTGCAGCAAGGCCTCGTGCACCTGCGACAGCGACATCTCGGCCGCCGAGGGCGTGTCCGAAAAGCGGGTGTAGATGTCGCGCAACAAATCGTGGTGGTCAATGAAAGGGTTGATCAAATACGCCACCCGCACCTCGGGTGGCAATTGCCGCAGCACCGTGCGCACCACCAAGGTCTTGCCCAGACCAATTTCACCGGTCAACACCGCCATGGTGCCGCTGGTGCAGGCATAGCGAATTTGGTTACACGCCGTCACATGCTGGCTGTCCGGAAAAAACAGCTCGGTGTCGGGCGTGATCGAGAACGGCACGCCCTCGAAACCCAAAAATCGGTAACAAGGCTCCAGAGGATTGGACGGCACAGCGTTCTCCATTTCCATTCATTGACCCGGCTGAATCGTTGGGGCCAGAAAAATCACCAGCTCTTTGCGCCGACCCGCCTTGTAGGTGCTTTTGAACAAATTGCCAAAAGCAGGCACCTCGCCCAAGCCCGGCACACGCCGGTTGGTGTCGCTGGTTTCTTCCTGAATCAACCCCCCCAAAATGATCAACTCACCGCTGCGCACCCGCACCATGGTGGTGGCCTCGCTCACATCCAAAATGGGGGCCGTGCTGTCACCGCGTGGCGACACCGCTGTGCCAATCAAGCGCGTCAAGCTGGGGGTGATGTTGAGCATGGCCCAGCCATCGGCCGAAATCTGCGGCGTCACGCTCAAGGTCACGCCCAGGCTCACAGTTTGGGGCTGCTCGTTCACCGTCTCGAGCACGCCGCCCGAGTTTTGCAACACGCGGTTGGACGAACGCACAAAAAACGCCTCGTCCGTGCCCGACTTCACCCGCGCCGTTTGGTTGTTCATGATCCGGATGCGCGGCTGCGAGACCATGCGCACATCGCCTTGCTGGCTCAGCGCATCGAGCAGCGACACATAACTGGCCGGGTTGGTCATGCGCAAAGTCATGGTGCTGGGCAGCGCACTGGTGCCCTGCGGTGCGGTCACCCGGGTGTTGAAGCCAATCGAGTTGTCTCGCCCGGCCACCTGCTGAAAACGTGACCAATCCAGGCCCAGTGCAAAGCTGTCGCTCAGCGTCACCTCCACAATGCGCACCTCAATGTCCACCTGGCGGTACATGCCCTCGCGCATCAAACCGATGAAGCGGGTGACCAACTCCACCCGGGCAGGCAAATCGGTCACCATCACCGTGCCGGTCAAACGGTTCACGATCAAGCGGCCCTTGGGCGACAACAGCGAGCGAATCTGGGTCTCAAACTCCTGCCAAAACGCGGCCCCCTCGCCCCCGCCACCACCGGCGGCACCTGTGCTGCGTTTGGCCTGGATGTAATCGACCTCGTAGGTGCGCGTGATGCTTGAATGCACACGGATCACCCCCTGATCGTCCTCCCACGAATAGCCCAGGCTCGACAGCAGAATGTCAAAGGCCTTGGCCAAAGGCACGTTATGAAAATCCACCGACACGATGCCGGTGACCTCTGGGTCGGCCACGATGTTCAGGCCATGCGCCTTGGCCAGCAAACCCAGCGCATCGCGCAAAGGCAACTGCCGCGCCTTGAAGGAATACAGCTGGGGCTGACCCGATCCGGCGTCCTGAACGCTGTCAAAGGTCGGCATGCGCTGGGTCAAAGGCAAGGCCGATTCGCTGCTGGGCAGCGAGGCATTCTTTTCTTTCAACTGCTGGTCCACCGGGGCATAGGCCGAAGGCGGAATCGACTCCGAACCCGGCAAGGCCTTGTTCAGGGGCGCACACGCCACCAACGCCGACAAAGACACGGCCAGCAGCACCCAACGGGGCGACGGCAAATGGGAAGAAACAAGCAGGGTCATTTTCGGTTGGAGTTTCATCGCTCAAGCACCTCCACCCAGCGCTTTTGGCGCAGGTCGGGGTGGTCAAATTGCACACGTTGGGATTCGATGGCCACCACCTTGAACAGGCCATGGCTCTCGCCCACCGTCAAGGCCTGGCCGTTGACCTGGGCCACTTTGCGTGAACCATCGACCAAAATACCGGCCACAAGAGGCACTTCGGGCGGGCCAGGTGGGCGCAAAGCCGTTTGGCCACGCGGGGCGGGCACACGCACCGAAGGCGGCAGCAGCACGTTCACCGGCACACGCACCACCTCTTGCGCATCGTTGGCGGGCACCACCACGCCCAAAGCGGGCGGGGCGTCCAGGGCCAGCACGGCGGGCAAGGCCAAGCGCTCGGGGGACAAGCCGTACATCGACAGCCCCCACCCGCCCAAACTCAAAGCCGGAATCAGCAGAAAAGGCAAAAAAGGTTTCATGGACGGTCCAGCACCAAAATGTTGTCGCCCTTGACGCTCACCCTGAGCGCGGGCTCGGCGTTGGCCGTGCCCGGCAAGGCCTCGATCGTCAAAGAGCGCAGAAAAAACTGGCCCTTGCCCACATGGTTGGCCTGCAAGATGTCGTTGAGTCGCTCACTCTCATGGCCCGCAATCGTGGCGCTGGTGTTGATGGTTTCGTGCCGCAAAGCCTGGCCGGGCCGCCAGCCAATGCGGTCAATCAAACTGCGGTAGTTTTCGGCACGCTCGCGGCCCTGGTCGAGTTCTCTGCGGGTTTTCTCCAGCGCCACCTGCTGGGTCTGAGAAAACGCCAAAGCCGCTTGCCCGGTCATGGCCGCGTAAATGCCCGCACCCAACAGGCACGAGGCCACGCTCAGCCACAGCACGGTTTTCGAATGAAAGGACAAAGACATGGTGCTTGCGCTCCGGTTCAAGGCAATTGCGTGACGGTGCAAGTCGGCTTGGCCGCCCCTGCCCGGTTGAATTCATTGCTGGCCAGCAGCGTGTGCGTGCCGCTGCACGACACCGTCACCGTCTGCCCGGCTGTGGCCGCGGCCAAAGCATTCAGGTTGCGCCAACGCGTCACCCCATCGTCGGCGGCGGTGGCCGCTGCGGTCAAGGTCGGGTCCACCAACAAGCCGCCCCGGTACCAATATCCGGCCGCCGCACCGTCGGCATAACCCACCGACCCGGTGGGGCTGATGAACGACACACGCAAATAACGGCTGCGCGGCTCGCTGGTCACGGCCGTGTTGAAGCTGTCCAGGCACACCCCCGTCGAGGTGCTGCCATTGGCAATGTCACCCGACTGCAGCACCGTGTACGCATCGCTCACGGGGTCGCGGTTCATCAGCTCCCAGCGCAGTGTCAGGCCCTGGGCGCTGCCGGTCAAAGGTGCCGAACTCACATAGTTGGCAAAACGCACAAAAAGCTGGTTGACCTTGCAAGTCTCGGGCAGCGTGGTGCACACACCGGCCTGGCGCAAACCATCGAGCAGTTCACCCAAAGACACCGCCTGCACCCGGCCGTCGTAGTCGTTGGCGTCCGAGGTGGGGCTGTCCACGGCAGGCGTCAAGGGGTTCTCGTACACCCGAAACCCCCGCTCGCCCGCCAAAGCGGGATAGACCGTGCCCCGGGCAGCCAATGTGGGGTCCAGCCCGGTGGTGCCCACCTGCTGAAACAAGGCATTTTGACGGTCCAGGCGGCGCTGCGCCGGGGGAGCGCGGCGCACCACCACAAAGGCCGCTGCCGAAGAGTTTTCAAACACCGCGTCCACCGTGCCAGCGGAGGTTGTGGCGTAACCCAATGCCGAGTTCCACACAAAATTGCTCTCGTAATCCTTGGCCCAAATGCGCGGCAAGGTCACGTTGATGAAGCTGCGGCGGTATTCAGCGCTGGTGGTGGTCGGGTAGATGCGAATTTTTTGCTCGATGTCCTGCAAGGTGTTGAGGTGGCGGCACAGTTGCGTGCGCACCCCCCCGGTGGACATGTTGGCGTTCACCGCAGGGTCCAGCTGGCTCATGATGGACTTGAACACCCAATTGGCCCCCACTTGCTCCACCGCAGGATAAAAAGCCGTGCCCGCGTCGGCCCGCAAAGCCGGTTGCACGTCGTAAGCGTATGCGGTTTGCCAAGGCGACACCGTGGGCACACCCAGCAATTGCCCCGGCAAAGCGCCCGGACGCCCCAGCGCCATCAACTCCAACGTGGGGCTCAAAGCCACATGGCTGGCCGCCGAGCCAAAACCCCCGGTGTCGGCCTCAGCAAACCGGATCGGCCCGGGCAAACCCATGCCCAGCACCGCTTGGCGCACCAAAGCGTCACGCGCTTGCTGCATGGACAAAGCGTCCTGCCGCGCACTGTCGAGCTTGCCCTGCATGGCCAGCAAGGGAATCAGCATGGCCGCCAGCCCGCCAATGACCAGCAGCGCCAGCGCCAACTCGATCAGCAAAAACCCCCGCACAGCAGGTTTCAAAGGTCGGCTCATGGCTGGATTCCTGCAGACGCCCGAGACGCCAAGTCGTACACCGGCCCCAGCATGGTGCTGCCCACCAGCAACAACACTGCCGCCAACACCAACAAGAGCACCGGCTCAAACAAACGCGTGCCGGTTTCAATTTGCTGCTTGAGCTTTTGCGCATAGTGCTCGCTCAGGCGCGTGCTTTGCTCGTCCAGCGTGCCCGTGTTTTCACCCAAGCGCACCAGGCTCAGGGCAAAACGTTCAAACACGCGCGTGCTGCCCAAACCCTCGGCCAGCGACTGGCCCCGCGCCGCATGCGCCCCGATGCGCCCAATGCGCCCGCCAAAAAACTGGTTCAGCGGCTGCTGCATCAACACCGCCAGCGTGCGGCTGAGCGTCAGGCCCGCGCCGTGCATGGCCGACAAGTGGCTGAAAAACGCGTGGTACACCCGCGCCCGTTCCAACTCACGCACACCGGGCAGCCACCAATACAGGGCATGAAACACCGGCTTCATGGCCGGCAGCCTGATCAACAGCACCAACAGCAGCAAAACACCCCCCAACACCAGGGGCAGCGAAGCCACATTCGCCTTCATGCCCTCGGCCACCTTCATGACCCACACCGTGGTGGGCGGCAGCTGCACGCGCAAAGACTCAAACAAAGCAGCCATTTTGGGCAAAACCATCAGCAACCAATACAAACCGCTCACCACCAACACCGCCAACACCAGGGCGGGGTAAATCAAGGCCCGCAGCAGCGCATTGCGCAGCTGGCGCATTTGCTCAAACTGGGCCGCCGCCATGGCCAAAATCGTGCCCAAGCGGCCAGTTTCCTGGCCCACCACCACCAACTGGCTGAGCATGGGCGGAAACACCTTGGTCTGGTCCAGGGCCTGCGACAGCGTGTCGCCCCGCTCCACCGAACGCTTGAGGCGGGCGCACAACATGCGCAGCCGCGTGGTCGAGGCGCTGGCCGCCGCCTCGGCCAAGGCCAAACGCAAATCGGCCCCGGCCCGCACATGGCTGGCCATCAGGTGACAAAACTCGGTCACCGCCGCAGGCTTCAAGGGCCGCAACACCAGGACATTGAGCCAAGTCGGCAAAGACCAGACCCGGTAAGGCTGCAAACCCTGGGCCGACAAAGCGCTCACCAAATCGTTCAAATCAATGTGCTCGCCCGAGCCGCGCACACTCGCGCCCTCGGACGTCATGGCCTGGTACCAATACAGCCTCATGGCGACAACTCACCAAACACGCGGTTCACCTCGGCCGGGTCGGTCACGCCCACATCCACCAGGCGCTGGGCCCAGGCCCGCATGGGCACAAAGCCGCGTGCGTGCAAGCTGCTGCGCATCTCGGCCTCACCGGCCAATTGGTCAATCAGGCCGCGCAAGGTGTTGTCCACCACCAGCACCTCGCCCACGGCCAGGCGGCCACGGTAGCCGGTGCCATTGCAGCGCTCGCAACCCACCGCCTTGTAGCGCCCACCACCCACCGGGGCGCGGCAAGCCATGCACAGGCGGCGCACCAGGCGCTGGCCAATCACCCCGCGCAAGGTGGCCGACAACAAATACGCCGGCACGCCCAAGTCGCGCAAGCGGCTGATGCTGCTCAGCGCATCGTTGGTGTGCAGCGTGGCCGGCACCAAATGCCCGGTTTGTGAGGCCCGCACGGCCATGGTGGCCGTGTCGCCATCGCGAATCTCACCCACCAGCACCACGTCAGGGTCTTGCCGCAAAAAGCCTTTGATGGCCGAAGTGAAGGTCATGCCCGCTTTTTCGTTCAAGCGCACCTGGCGCACCAGCGGCACCTGGTACTCGACCGGGTCTTCAATCGTCATGATGTTGCGCTCCAGCGCATTCACCAGGCGCAAACCGGCGTACAAGGTGGTGGTTTTGCCACTGCCGGTGGGGCCGGTCGACAGCACCAGCCCGTCGGGCGCACGCATGAGCCGCGTGATTTGTGCCACCTGCTCGGGCCAAAACCCGCACTGGTCCAGCGGCAACACATCGCCGCGCAAAGACAAAATTCGCACCACCAAGTTCTCGCCGTGGGTGGTGGGCATGGACGACACGCGCAAATCAAAGGCCTGGCCCACCACATTCAGGGCAAAACTGCCGTCCTGAGGGCGGCGCGACTCGGCAATGTCCATGCCGGACTCGACCTTCAAGGCCGACGCCACCCGCGCATGCAGGGCATTGGGCAGCACATGGTGCAGGTGCAGCACACCGTCAATGCGGTAAAACAACAACAAGGCAAAACCGCTGGGAGAAAAGTGCACATCGCTGGCCCCGCGCTCCACCGCGTCGGCCAGGGCCAGGCGCACCAAGCGCCCGCCGTCCAGGTCGCCGCCCACCCGCGCCAGCTCGTAAGCCAGTTCTTCGGCACTGGGGTGCGAGGCAAAGTGGTAGGCCATCTCGATGGCCGAAGCCAAAGCGCCCCGCGCCGACACCCAAAACGCCACCGGTCCCGACACATGGCGGTTCAGGCGCTGCTGGGCATCCAGGTCGGTTGGGTCGTCGACTGCAATTTGCAGCACACCGTCTTGGCTGCGCACCGGCAGCATGCGGTGCTGACGGGCAAAGGCAAACGGCACTTGGGCCAGGGCGTCCGGGTCCACCTGCACCGGGTCGGGCAACCAATAGCTCAGGCCATGCAAGCTGGCCAAGGCGCGGGCCATGTCAAAGTCGCTGGCCAGGCGCAACAAGCGCAGCACCTGTGGCGCACCCAAGCCCATGGACTGGCCAATGCGCCGTGTGTAATCCATTTGCTGGGGCGACAGCAAACCGTTGCTGGCCAACTGCTGCAACAATTTTTCGTCGTCCAGCGACAAAGCGGCCGTGGCCATGTGGCTGCGGGCGTTGCTCAAAAAGCCCCCGCTGCAATGGTCAAACGCGTCTTCAAACGCGCCCCGGGGGTACCGGCTGCGGTGTCTTCAAAGGTCAGCTGGGTGTCGGTCAAGCGGCCCATCAGGGTCAGGCGCTCGGCCAGGCTTTCGGCCTTGAGCTTGGCACTGGCATAGCTGCCGGGCACCACAATGTTCAAGTCCACCTGAAAACTCGGCTCACCCGCCACCGGCATGCGCCGCAGCGGGGTGCCCGAGGTAAAACCATCCACAAAGCCAGCGGGCTGCAAGCTCACCGCGCCCGGGTCTTTGGCACTGTCTTTTTTGGCCAGCTGTGCCTTGCGGCCGTTGCCCGCACCGGCATTGGCCTGCAGCACCGGCTGGCCATCGGCCACTCGCACCCGCTCGGCAGCCGCGCCGTTGCGTGTGATGGTCAGGGACTGCACCTGCACCCCGGCCGGTATTTGGGTGAGCATTTCTTTCAAAAATCGGTCGGCCCGCAAATTGGCGCCCAAGGCGGTCTCGCGCCAGGCGGCCGAACGCAGCGCCATCACGGCCTCGGGCGGGGGCTTGAGCTTTTGCAGCGCCTGCGCCTGCGCCTGCATGCCCAGTTGTTCTTGTTTCAAACCTGCCAGGGTTTGCTGCGCCTGGGTGTGCCACCACAAGCCTGCACCCAGCAAGACCACACCCAACAAGCTCGCCGTGGCCGCCAAGGCCGGGGCCACATGCCAGGCCATCACACGCTGACGGTAGCCGTTCACAATCAAACTCTCACGGGGCGAAGCAAAAGCCAGCCCATACAACTCGGGCTGCAGCAAGACCTCGTTGCCCGGCAGCCCCTGAAACAAAGCCTGCAGCTTGAGCACCAGTTCACGCGAACCGTTGCTGGCCCACTCGCCCTCGCTCGCCCACGGGCCATTGCCCAAGCGAATCACATGGCCATGCAGGCCCGAAAACTCCAAAGGCGCGGTGCGCACGGCCGAGTCCAGCCAGGTTTTCCACTTGCCAGCGCCCAAGTCACCCGTGGCCACATCACCCGATTGGATGTTGAAGGACTGCACACGCTGCCAAATCACCCGGCCCTCGCGCACGCCCAAGCTGCGCAAGCCGCCCACATGCCACCAGTGCACCAGCACCGCCGCCTGCGTGACCGCGCCCACCAGGGCGGCCACAGCGGCCTCGGCGGTCAACAAATGGGTCAAAGGCCGCTCGCGTGTGGGCAACAACTCGTGCGCCAGCTCGGCATCGTCTTCGAGCATGGCCAACACATCGACCTCGGCCTCGCCCTGGCGCAACCAGTTCACGCGGCTGCGAACCCGAAAGCGTTCGGTGAAGGTGCCGCTGTCGGTCAAATGCCGCTGTACCAGCACCGGCACAAAACGCCGCGACAGGGCACGCAAACGCAAACGCTCGGTCAGGTTGGCCGGCGAGTCCAGGCTCAGCCGCAAAGACTGCCCGCCCTGCTGCGCCATTTCGTCAATCGCCCCCTGCCCCTGCACCAGCACCTTGCGGCCACTGAGCACGGCATAGCGAACGGGGTGTGTACCGTAGGCGGTCGCGGTGCGCGACATGCTGACCAACAGGGTTTTCATGAAATGGGGAGGAGCGTGGATGCCGTCGAATTTGGAAAAATAGAGAAAAGCGGTCCCGGGATGTTGGGCATCCCGGGGCTTTAGGGGGGCGTTAGATCAGAAGGTCATCAAACTGGTGTTGTTGATGCAGTTGCGCCAGCCTTGGACTCTGGAATGCGATCAAAGAAATAAACCACGGTGACCATGCCGTCACGGGTTGCAGTGGTCGTGGTTCCTACAGCACCGGCATCGTCGTCCATTTGAATAGTTTGCCAAAGTTGGGAATAAGTACCTGCTGTACTAGTTTCACGTTGCAACAAACGAACGCGTGTGCGGTCAGCTCGTGAATCTTGACCGTTGATGGATGTGGAGAGGCGACGCGCCATCCACTGGGGCACGTTGTGAATGACGATGGCGTTGTAGTCAGCGCCAACAGCAGCACCACCACCTGCATCGGTGACCTTACCCACGAACATGAAATCTTCATGCACGAGTTTGGCCAATTTGCGGTTGGATGCACTGTCGCTGACCACGCCGGCGAGTTTCAAGTCGTTGAGCCACACGTTGGCGTTGGAAGTACTTGCAGCAACGTCAGCCACAGTACCTGCACCCATAAGAGCACAACCAGCAGTTTGGGCTGCTGCAGCTGCACCATCGGCTGGAATGGTGGGCAAGGCTACGGTGTAAGCGTATTCGCTGGCGCGAGAGTTATTACCGGTATCTGTGCGTAAGCTGGTTGTTGTGTTTTCATCAGCTTTGTAATCAATCACACCATCCGCATCGCAATCACCGGGCATACGGCCCTTGAGCTGCGCATATTGCTGAATTTGCATTTCAACAGTCTTGACATCGTTGATCAGCTTGGTCGCTTTGGCCTGATCAATCAGTTCTTGGCCGGTGGTCACGGCGGAAAACAGCAAACCTGCTGCTGCCATCGTGACGGACATCTCGACCAAAGTGAAGCCGCGTTGCTTGCCGGCTGGTTTGAGGTTGCGCTTCATGGAAATTTCCTTGAGGGTTGGGGAAGTGGAATTTGTCGATCCTGTCGATTGACGGGGAAATGTTAGCATGCAATCGTAAAATACAACAATCTCATTTGCATCAAATGCTAACATCAATAAATACACAAAAATTATTTTGAAATGAACACCTTGTCTTTGCCTGTGCCTTCCGCTGAGCGCTTCATGGCGCAGGGCGTGCTGCGTGGTGCAGTGGCCGGTGTGGTGGGCATGGCTTGGGCGCTGGCGGCGGGGGCTGCGCCGCCTTTGTCCCCTTCTGAGGCTGTTTCAGCCGCACCGCTTTACAGCTGTCCCGGCCCCTTGTTCACCAATGACATTCACCCGCTGCAGGCCCGGGCACAGGGCTGCACTTTGGCCCAACAAGGCCGCTGGTCGCAGGCCCAGGCCCCTGCCCTGCCTCAGCGTGTGGCAGTGCTTTCACCGAATGCCTTGCCCACTGGCGCTGTTGCCAATTCACCACAGTTACCGACCTCCACGTCCGTACCAAGCCCTTCCGCCGTTTCATTGGGGTCCTTTGGTGGTTCTGGCTCCTCTGCTGTTTCTGGCTCTTTCGGTGCATTCGACGGTTTACCCACCCCACCCCTGGGGGCGATGCCTGTGGCTGCACCTCAGGTGTCCCAGCTGCCCCTGGCCGCTGCCACGGTGGCAGCCCCCGCCTCTGGCCAGTCCAACACGGCCCCGTCTGTGCCACCCCCTTTGGCCCTGCGGCCCACGGCCTCAGCAACGGTGTCACACACCGCCTCAACCACTTCAGCACCCCCACCCAGCCCACAAGCCGCTCCAGCGGGGTCCGGTGGTGATGCCCAGCGCCAGCGTGACCGGCATGCCCGCGAGATCGTGTTGGCCGAGTTGGCCAGCACCCAGGCCCGCATCCAGTCTTTGTCGGCCCGGACGCAGTTCAGTGCCGACGAGGACAACGCCTTGCAACGCCTGCGCCGGGACGAAGAGGCTTTGCGCCGCGAGTTGGCCCGGCGACCGGGGTGAGGTCGAGTTCTCCACCCCTCCCATCGGCCCCCATTTCTCAGACACTTTTTGACCCGAATTTTTTGAAAGCCTTGAACCATGACCGCTGAACTCTCAACTGTGAACAACGACCTGGTGATCTTGCACCGCGAGGCACACGGGCACCTCAAGCTCAACCGCCAGTCGCCCGATTACGGTTTTGCCCGCGATTCGGTCACGGTGGCCCTGACGGTGGCCGAGCTGCCTGCGGCTTGCGCCGAATACCCCTGTGTCATGGCACGCCAGCCCGACGGTGCCCTGAGCCTTTTGGCCGTGACCGGTTTGCAGGCCGGGCACAACCTGTTTGTGGCGGCCGACGGCGCTTGGCAGGGTCAGTACCTGCCCGCCACCTTGGCCACTTGGCCGTTTCGCTTGGTGCGCGAGTCCGACGATGGGCGTTTTTTGGTGGCGGTGCGGCCCGAGGCCCTCAACCCCTCGGTGGGCGACCCGCTCTTTAATGCTGAGGGGCAAGAGCTGCCTTGGCTGCTGGAGCGCTTGCGCCAGCTGACCGAGACCGACGCGGGCATGGGGGCCACCACCGCGCAGCTGGCCCAGCTGGATGCGGCCGGTGTTTTGGTTGATCGGTCTTTGCAAGTGATCTTGCCCGATGGCCGCGACCTGGAGTTGCACGGCTTCATGACGGTGGACGAGGCCAGGCTGCAAGGCCTGCCGGCCGACACGGTGCACGCCCTGCACACCAGCGGCGCACTGACACTGGCGTATTTGCATCTGTTGTCGCTGCGCCAGTTCCGCCAGTTGGTGGCCCGCTCGGGCGAGTTGGCCAAACAAGCGGCTTTGCAAGAAGCCCAGCAATTGGCGGCTTTGAACGGCCAAGCCGGGCCTTTGGCTCAGGCCGAGTCGGTCGCTGTGCCTGCCGCCAAAACCACCTGACGGGCTTTTGCCCCTGCCTTGCTGCGTTGTGACTGCCGCATTTCCCTGTTTTTAAAAGCGCCTGTGCGCTTCCCGAAAGTTGACCATGTCCAAGCCCGTTTACACACCGCCAGCCTCTGTCAAGTCGGCCAGCAGCTTGCGCCGCCAAGTGGTTCGGGTGGCGCAGTTGCCGCTGGCAGCGGCGGTGTCGCTGGGCGCAGGGGTGCCTTGGGCGGTGGCGCAAACCACCAACGGCACGGTCATCACCACCCTGAGCGGCTCGGCCGCCACTCAAACGCTGGTCAACAGCCCGCAAGTGGGGCTCAAAACGGTCACCACAACGACCTTGCGCGATGGCAATGCCTTCAACAACTTCTCGCGGTTTCAGGTGGGCAACGGCGACACCGTCCAGCTGGTGGTGCCCACCGGGGCCAACTGGCTGGTCAATGTGGTGCGCGATGGGCGGGTGCAAGTCGATGGTGTGCTGCAAAGCCGCCTGGGCTCGGACGCGGGCGCGGTGGGCGGCAATTTGTTGTTCATCGACCGGCACGGTTTTGGTGTTGGCCCCAATGGCCGCATCGACACGGGCCGACTGACTTTTGCCGCGCCCTCCACCACCTTTGTGGATGCCATGCTGGCCTCTGGCCCGGGCTTGTCGGCCAACCAGGTCACGGGCATTTTGTCGGGGCAGTTTGAGCGTTCGAGCACCGGCTCGGTGCGCATCGACGGCGAAATCAACGCCCGAGATGGCGTGCAGATCATGGCCGGTCAGGGCCAGGACGCCGCGCAAGCGGTGGTGGTCAATGGCCGTGTCATGGTGGGGGGCCGCGCAGCGGGCTCGGCGGTCAACCTGGGCGATTTGCGCAGTTTGAACCCGGTGGTCGAACGCGATGGCGTGATCGACATCACCACCCCGGGCGATGTGCTGCTGAACGGCAAACTCTTGGCCGACGCCTCGCACTGGAATCAGGCCGGAGGGGTGCGTGTGGTGGCCGGTGGCAACATCGATTTGGGGGCACAAGCGCTGGTGTCGGCCACGGCCGCATTGGGCAGTGGGGGCCAGGGCGGGCAAGTGAGCTTGTTTGCCCATGGCAGCGCCAGCAATGCGGCCGGGGCCACTTTGGCCGCGCGCGGTGACGGCACGGGCGCGGGCGGTTTCATCGAGCTGTCGGCGGCCAAACAAATCCACTTGAACAGCGTGACCCTGGACGCGGGCAGCGACCAGGGCCCGGCCGGTCTGGCCTACATTGACCCGGAAGACTTGGTGGTTTCGGGCAGCGTGTACACCAACGGGGCCAACCTGTCGCTGGACGCCACCAAAACCTTGAAGGTGAACTCCGGCGTGACGCTGAACACCCGCAAGGTGACGGCAGCGGCAGGCTCGGCCAGCGGCGTGGCCGCAGCCGCCACCGCCATCGGCAACAACCCCTCAACGCCCTCTTTGGGCCACAGCGGCAACATCACCTTGGACGCCCCGTCGATCACGGTGCAGTCGGGGGCCACGCTGGACGCGTCGGTCATCAACCAAAGCGGCACCACCTACACGGCGGGGGACATCACGCTCACGGCCAGCAAGGCCAGCGAATGGGTCACCTTCATCAGCATGGCAGAGGCCAACGCCAGCATCGATGTGGCGGGCACACTGACCGGGCGCAATGTCACGCTGACGGCCTCGATCGAGTCGGCCGCCTCGTTTGGCGGCACCTCGGGGACCATCCAGCAAGAGCTCGTGAACCTGGCGCTGAGCGAAATGCCGTTTGCAGCCAGCCTGTCCTATGTGCAGGCCAAGGGCAATGCCACCGTCACTTTGCAGCCCACGGCGGTGCTCAGAGCCACCGAAAACATCGCCCTGACGGCCATGGCCGACCGTTCGGTGAGTGTGGAAACCGCCACAGAAGGTTCGGCCAAAGCCAACCTGAGCGCCGGTTTTGCCCGCGTGCTGGGCAACACCACGGTCGACGTCAAAGGCGGGGCCAGCCTGCAGGCCGATGGCGACATCGCTTTGGTGGCCGCCTCCAAAACCACGGTGTCCATGGCCAGTGCGGCAGCGGGTGTGACCGATCCCGACACCGGCGCAGCCAATGTGGCGTCGATTGTGTTTGCAGGTTCCACTTCCGAGGTGAACACCACGGTGAATGTGGCGGCGGGGGCCACCCTGCAAAGCGGCGGCGATGTCTTGCTGCAAGCCTTTCATTCGGGTCAGTACGACACTACCGCCGAGGTGACGGTGTATGGCGGGGGCACGGCCGGGGTGGTGGGGGCGCTGTCGCTGCAAAAGTCCACCACCAGCGTGACCATGGACGGGCAGATCACGGCCGACGGCCACGTCAGCATCATGGCCATGAACGCCTCGGCCAAAAACGCGATTTCGGCCACTTCGGCCAACGCCTCTGAAGAAGAGGAAGAAAGCGCTTTGGCCGGATTGCCCACTTCTTTGGAATACTCCAAGGACGATGCAGGCGCTGCGGCCGAAGCAGGTTTGTTGGCCAGCTTCAAGGCCATGGCGGATGAGGTCTCCGGCGGCGCGGACACGGAATCGGGCGGTGCACCGGCCGAGTCCAAACCCCCTGCCCTGCGCCTGGCCGGGGCCTTGACCTGGTCGGAATCACACCACACCACCCGCGCCACGGTGGGCGCAGGGGCCATCGTCACCGCCGGGGGCAACGCGGTGGTGGACGCCCAAACCCTGGTGGGCCAGCTGCAAAGCGTGGCCACCGCCGAAGCGACCTCGGACACCAAGGATTCGCAGGGCACCAAAGTCAGCCTGGCCGCCGCTTTCAATTACGGCAACCACAACATGACCACCCGCGCCTTGGTGGGCTCGGGGGCCCAAGTCACGGGCAACCATGTGGCCGTGCATGCGGCCACCGACATGCCCGAGTTTTACACCAACGGTTTGCCGCTGGACTGGAGCAGTTTTTCCTCGGCCTATGCCAACATCATGGGCGGCACCGACTTTTTGCTGGACGGCTTCAACACCCGCGTGGGGGCCACGTCTTCGGCCACCAACCTGGCCGCCGCCGGGGCGGTGAACTTGAGCTTCATGAAAAACGACACCCGGGCTTGGGTGGACACGGGGGCCAAGCTGACCACCCACATCACCGGGGGAGCCGCCTGGACGTATGACGTGAAAGAAGTCGGGTTTGATTCGGACTTGGTCGAGATGCTGATCCCCATCAACACCTACAGCCTGGACAAGGACTTGGGTGTGCTGGGCGACTTTGTCAGCACCACACGGGTCGCTCCCACCGGGCCAGCGGTGGACGAGATCAATTTCACCCGCAGCTTCACCGGTTCCACGGTGGTCAAAGCCGCCAACCATGTGCAGAGCCTGCACCACGCCGGTGGCCCTGCCCCGGCCGCAGGCGCATCGGGCACCTCGGTGGGGGGCACTTTCTCGATGGTGTCGCGCGACAACACGGCCATTGCCGGCATTGCCGACCGGGCCGAAATCAACACCTTCCGGCTGGAAACCACAGCCGAAACCGACGACTGGCTGGTCTCGATTTCGCCCACCTCGGGCCAAGGCGCGGGCGTGGCCGTCAATGGCATCGCGTCTTACAACAAGCTCAAGGAAACCACCCGCGCCTCGATCAGCCGCGAAGCCTTTGTGAATGCCACCCAAGTGGTGGTGGAAGCGAACGCCTCGCTGGGGGTGATCGCCATGACCGGCGCTGTCTCGCGCAGCGAGAACTCGGGCGTGGGCATTGGCCTGGCCATCAACAGCATCACCGGCGACACCCGCGCCTATGTGGGTGACAACGACGCCGATTCGGGCGGTGCCGACACCACCGAGGGCACGGTGGGGGCCATCGTGGCGGGGGCCATGCGGGTCGAAGCGCGAACCGACGGAAAAATTGTGGCCATGGGCGTGGCCGGGGCCACAGCGGGCGAAAAACCACCCGCCGCCCCCAAGAGCACCGGAGAAAACCTGGCCGACAAAACCGCCACCGATTCGGCCGACACCCAAGCCCAGCTGGACGGCAGTGATGCCAGCATGGCCCCCGTGGCCGAAGCCAGCGAACCGGCCAAAGGCTCGGGCTCGGACAGTGCCGCCGCCAGCGAGCCGGCCGCCAGCAAGCCGCCGAGTTTTGCCATTGCCGGGGCCGGTGCGATTGTCACCAACACCACCGACCTGGACACCACAGCGCTGGTGGACCGCGCCGTGATCAAGGCCGAAGGCGCTGGCACCCTCGGTTTGACGGTGCGGGCGCTGTCCGATCTGACCCAAGTGAGCGTGGCCGGTGGCGGCGCGCTGGCCATGTCCAAAAACGCATCCACCACCTTCAGCGCCGCCATTGCGGGCGCTGTGGCTTTGCAAAAATCAGACGACGACACCACCGCACGCATTGTGGACAGCAGCGTGACCGACTTGGCCGACACCGCCACCAGCTTGAACGTGCAGGCCATCAAGTCGGGCGAGCGCACGGCTGTGGCCACGGGTATTTCGGCCAACCTGTCCAAAGGCAGCAAGACCAGCGTGTCGGTGGTGGGGGCGGCCTCGGTCACTACCACCAACGATGACACCCTGGCGTCGATTGAAAACTCCACCGTCACGGGCAATGTGGCCAGCCCCACGGCAACGGGTGTGACCGTGGTGGCTTATGACCGCAGCCGCATTGGCGCGGGGGGGGGTGCTTTGTCGGTCAGCACGGGCAAGGGCTCGGCCGGGGTGGGTGCGGCCGTCTCGATCGTCAATGCCAAAGGCAGCACGCAGGCGCAGGTGTCCGGGGGGGCGCTCACGCAGGCCCATGACTTGTCGGTGCTGGCTTTGTCGTCGCAAAAAGTGGTGGGCGTGGGCGCCGTGGCGGGGGTGCAAACCAGCAGCGACGCGACTTCGGCGGGCCAACTCATGGGCTCTTTTGTGACCAACCATGTCAGCACCACCGTGAGTGCGGGCGTCAAAAACAGCGCGGTGGTCAACCTGACGGGTGACTTGATCGTGCAAGGCGGCGGCACGGCCGCCAGCGCCACGGCGACGCTGGACAGCTTGATCGGTGCGGTGCGGGCGTCCGAGGTGATCGACTTCGAGATGAGTTCGGCCAGCAACGGCTACACCAGCGAATTCAAAGACGCGGTGGGCGGCGAGAGTGTGGTGGGCGTGGCGGGCACCCTGAGCGTGACCCTGGGCAGCAATGCGTCCAGCCTGGGACTGTCGTATGTACACAACGACATCCAGACCACGTACGGCGCACAGCTCAATGGCAGCATCACCACCACCGGTGGCGTGAGCGTGTCCGCCATCAGCCGGGCCGACATCGTGGGTGTGTCTGCGGGCGTGGGGGCAACCAAGGGCAAGTTTTCGGGCATGGGCTCGGCCAGCGTGAACCTGATGGGTCAGCGCACCCAGGCGCAAGTGACGGGCGGCACGGTCACGGCCAGCCAGTTGAGCGTGAACTCCGAGACCAATGGCAACACCTTTGGCCTGGCCGGCAACCTGAGTTTTGCCGTGGGCGGGGGCAATGGCAAGGCCGCTGGCGCTGCCGTGGCCTACACACAAAACGGCACGCGCACCTACACCTCGGGCGGCTCGTCCATCAGCACACGCTCGGCAGGCAATGCCGCCACCATCGACGCCACCACTGTCAACGTGGGTTCGGGCACGGTGCAGGTGCAAGCCAGCAACACCAGCGATGTGATGTCGGTGGCCGCCTCGGGCGCAGCGTCCACGGGCAATGTGGGCTTTGCAGGCACCGTGACCGTGAACGAAACGGCCGATGTGACCGAAGCCCGCATTGGCACGTCCACCGTCACCGGGGGCACGGTGCGTGTGCAAGCCGGTGAAGGCAGTGGTGCCAGCAGCGCCCGCATCCGCTCACTGGCCGGTGGCGTCTCGGCGTCCAAGGGCTATTCGGGCGCTTTGGCCTTGGGCTACAACACCATCGAGAGCACACGCTCAGCGCAAATTTTGTCGTCCACCATCAACGCGGGCACGGCGGTGTCGGTGCTGGCCGACTCGGACGCCAGCATCCAGACTTTGTCGGTGACCTTGGCCGGTGGCAAAGACTATGCCGCTGCAGGTTCGTCCAGCACCAACGTGCTCAATGGAACGACCTTGTCCAACGTGGACAACAGCACCCTCAACGGCGCGGCCACCACATTGACGGTGCACGCCTCGCAAGCGGGCAGCATCGAGTCCTTGGCCGGTGCGGTCACGGGCGGGGGCACCGGGGCGATTGGGGGCTCGGTGGCGGTGAACCACATGGGCAAGGGGCCTGAAGACTTCAAGGTCACGGCACGCCTGAAAGACTCGGTGTTGGTGGCGCCGGTGGCGGTGACCGTTGACGCCAAGCTCGACGGCTCGATCCGCTCGGTGGCCGCTTCGGGCAGCGGTGCGGGCACCACGGCCATCAACGGCAGCGTGACGAGCAACGTTATCGAGTCCGATGTGCAGGCCCTGGTGGTGGGTGGCAGCCAAAACAGCAACGGCGGTGCCTTCAAGGTGCTGGCCGACAACGATGCCGACATCGCTTCCCTGGCGGGCACCATCAGCGGGGCCGGCACGGCCGGCGCTGGCGTGGCCGTGTCGACCAACGAAATTGGCGGCAACGTGACCGCCAGCCTGCAAAGCTACACGCTGCGGGCCACCGGGGCCGTTCAGGTCGATGCCACCTCGTCGGGCAACATTGGATCGATTGCGGCCGGTTTGGCCGGCGGCGGCACCAACGCCTTGGCGGGCTCCAACACCACCAACGCCATCACCTCGCAGGTGCTGGCGCAAATGAGCAGCGTGACGCAGTCGGCGGCGTCCTCGTCTTTGCGGGTCAAGGCGCTCGACAGTTCCATCATCAAGTCGTTTGCGGGCACCGTGTCCGGGGGCGGCACGGCTGGAGGCGGCGCAGCCTTTGCGCTCAACTTTTTGGGCCGCACAGCCACCAACGCCGACAGCAGCAAGGGGGTCAAGGCCCAGGTGCTCAACAGCAGCTTGAACTCTGGCGGGGCGGTGCAGGTGCAGGCCCTGTCCTCGGGGCTGATCGAGTCCATGGGCATGGCCGTGGCCGGTGGCGGCAGCGGCGCGGTGTCGGGCTCCAACACCACCAACTTGCTCGAAGACGACATCGTGGCCACTTGGTCGGGCGGCTCGCTCAATGGCACGGCCACGTCGCTCACGGTGCAAGCCGATGACTCGGCCACCGTGCGCACTTTGGCGGGTAATGTGGCGGGCAGCGGCGGGGGCGCGTTTGGTGCGGCCATTGCCGTGAACCAGGTGGGCAGCGCGGTGCAGGCCACGCTGACGGGCATGACACTGAACGCGGCACCTGCGGTGGTGGTCGATGCCGACATGCGTGGCGAGATCAAGTCGGTGGCGGCCTCGGGTGCTGCATCGAGTGGGGCTTCGGTCAACGGCAGCTTCACGACCAACCAGCTCACGGCCAGCGTGAAAGCCCAGGCCACCAGCGTGACGCAAGCCACCAACGGTGGCGCATTCACCGTGAGCGCCGACAACGACAGCGACATCTTTTCTTTGGCGGGCACCATCAGCGGATCAGGCGCTGCGGCCATCGGTGCGGCGGTGGCCGTGAACGAAATGGGCGGCGATGTGACCGCCCGGGTGGCCGACAGCACCTTGCGGGCCACAGGCGCTTTGGGGGTCACGGCCACGTCGTCGGGCACCATCAAATCGGTGGCGGCAGGCATGTCAGGCGGCGGCACGGTGGCCCTGGCGGGCTCCAACACCACCAACGCCATCACCTCGCAGGTGTTGGCGCAAGTCAGTGGCGTGACGCAATCGGCGTCTTCGTCGTCGGTGCGGGTCAAGGCGCTGGACAGCTCGGTCATCCAGTCGTTTGCAGGCACGGTGTCCGGGGGCGGCACGGCCGCAGGTGGCGCGGCGTTTGCGCTCAACTTTTTGGGTCGCACGGCCACCAACGCCGACAGCAGCAAAGGGGTCAAGGCCGAGGTGGTCAACAGCAGCATGAGCTCGGGCGGCGCGGTGCAGGTGCAGGCCTTGTCCACCGCCACCATCCAGTCCATGGGCATGGCGGTGGGTGGCAGCGGCAGCGGCGCGGTGACCGGCTCCAACACCACCAACTTGCTTGAAGACGAGATCACAGCCACTTGGTCAGGGGGCTCGCTGTATGGCACGGCCACCTCGCTCACGGTGCAAGCCGACGACGCCGCCACGGTGCGCACTTTTGCAGGCAATGTGTCGGGCAGCGCCGCAGGTGCGTTTGGCGCGGCCATTGCCGTCAACCAAGTGGGCAGTGCGGTGCAGGCCCATTTGTCGGGCATGACCTTGCACGCGGCAGCGGCCGTGGCGGTGGATGCCGACTTGCGCGGCGAAATCAAATCGGTGGCGGCCTCGGGCGCGGCCGATGGCGTGGCCTCGGTCAATGGCAGCTTCACCACCAACCAACTCACCGCCAGCGTCAAAGCCCAAGCGGTGAGCGTGTTGCAGGTCACCAACGGCGGCGCGTTCAGCGTGACGGCCGACAACGACAGCGATATTTTTTCTCTGGCCGGCACGATCAGCGGCTCGGGCGGGGCGGCCGTGGGCGCGGCGGTGGCGGTCAACGAAATTGGCGGCGATGTGACGGCTCGCGTGGCCAGCAGCACGGTGCGTGCACCCGGTCAGGTCGATGTGCAGGCCACGTCTTCGGGGGCCATCAAATCCGTGGCGGCCGGCATGTCCGGCGGCGGCTCGGTGGCTCTGGCGGGCTCCAACACCACCAACGCCATCACCTCGACGGTGTTGGCGCAACTGGACAGCACCAATTTGGTGGTCAATGCCAGCGCAGTGAATGTGCTGGCCCGTGACACCTCGAGCATTCAGTCGTTTGCGGGCACCGTGGCGGGCGGCGGCGCGGCCGGGGGTGGCGCAGCTTTGGCCTTGAATTATTTGGGCCGCACGGCGGGCAATGCCGACAGCAGCAAAGTGGTCAAAGCCGAGGTGCTCGCCAGCAATGTACGCGTCGCAGGCCCAGCGGTGGTCAGCGCCTATTCGACCTCGTCCATCGAGTCGATTGGCGTCGCCGCAGGAGCCAGTGGCACAGCCGCCATTTCGGGGTCGAACGCCACGAACTTGCTCGAAGACGAGATCACGGCCAACTGGACAGGCACCAACCTGTCCAGCACCAGCTCACTGACGGTGAGCGCACGACAAGCCTCCAACATCGACTCTCTGGCGGGCAACGTATCGGGCAGCCTGGGTGCAGCCGTGGGGGCTGCTGTGGCGGTCAACCGCATTGGCACCGTGACCCGCGCGAATTTGCTGGGTGAACCCATTGCGCGGTTTTATGCAGGTCAGGGCAATTGGACCTTGAGCGGTGACGACCTGGTGGTGTCCACCGAGAGCGACAACGAAATTGACACGATTGCCGTAGGCATGAGCGCCGGTGCGGCCGGTGTGCAAGGCTCGGTGGCGGTCAGTGTCATCAACGCACAAACCCACACCACCGTGGGGGCTGACGCCACCGTCAGCGACCTGTACTTCACCGATTCGGTCGCCATCACAGCCAACAGCCGGGACCGCATTCGCGCCTTGGCTGGCGCTGTGGGTTTTGGGGCCGCCGGGGTCGGTGCAGCGGGCGGGGTACTGACCAACATCATCACCAGCAGCACCACTGCGGGCGTGGTCGGTTTGGACACGCACATCAACGCCATGGCCCAAGGCAGTGGCCTGACGGTGCGCCAGTCGAGCCTGGCCAGCGCCCCCAATTTGATGAACATCAACCAGGTGTCAGACTCGGTGATGAACGGAGCCAGCTTTGGCACCCGAACGGTCAAGGGTCTGGCGGTGCAAGCCACCGCCATTCAGCAAATCGGGGCGGTGACAGCGGTCGCTGGCGGCGGTTTTACGGGTGCTGCAGGTGCGGCCATCAATGTGGACCAGATTGGTGGCACCACACGCGCCTACATTGACAAGGCACGCTTCATTCAAGACACAGCGGGCGCGAATGCCGCCCAAAGCCTGGATGTGATGGCGGCCAACCATGCCATGGTGGCCAGCTCGGCCTCGGCCCTGGCCATTGGGGGCGTGGGGGTTTCGGGTTCCTTGGGCACCGAAATTGTGGAGCGCGCCACTCGGGCCGAGATCATCGGTGGCGCACGGGTGTTTGCCAAAGGCGCTGCGGATGTCAAAGCCGTGTCCACCAATTCCGTGGCGCAAATCTCGGTCGGGGCCGCAGGCGGCGCTTCTGCGGGTTTGGCCGGCAGCGGCGATGTGGTGCTGCTCAAGGGCACCACCGAGGCCTTGATCGACAACAGCACCTTGTCGGCCGACACCGTGTCGGTGGTGGCCGATGGCACCAACAGTGCCAATTTGGTGGCCGGCTCCATTGCAGGGGGTGGCGCTTTGGGCGCGGGCCTGAGCTTCACGGTCAATGTGTCGGGCTCGACCGTACGGGCCAAAGTCAACAACACCACCCTCAAGGCCGATGGGGCCGTGGTGATTGACGCCGACAACCGCACCGAATCGTTTGCCGTCAGCGCAGCCGCTGCCGTGGGCGGCTTGGCGGGTGTGGCCGTGGGCGCTGCAGTGACGGTGATGGAGGGTGCCACCGAGGCGGGACTGACCGGCACGTCCACGCTGGGCCGGCGCACCTTGGCTACGGGCTTGGTGGCCTCGTCCAACAATGCGCCAGTGGCGATCACCCTGGCGTCGGACTATGACCAGGTAGGCACGGGCAACCAGACCCAGCTGCGCTTTAGCCTGAACGACTTGAATGGTCGGGTCAATCCGGCTTCGGCCGTGGTCACGGTGTCCGATGGCGAACTCACGGTGACCGCCGTGCGCCAGTCCGACGGCACCTACACCGCCAACGTGGCCAGCCTAGCCGACGGCCCCTTGATGGCCAAGGTGGTGCTGACGGAGAGCGGCACCAGCAAGGCGTCGAGCACGACCTTGTTCAAATCGACCGGCATCAACAGCTCGGAAACCGCCCCGGTGTTGGGCGCTTTGCCGGTGGCAGCCACACGCATTGCCACTTTGTCCAGTTTTGACCAGGTGGATGCCCGCAACGACAGCGCGGTGCGTTTTGTGCTCAAGGGCGACAGCGGGATTCAGCCCACCGGCACAGCCGTGGTCACGGTGGGTGATGGCACACGTTCGGTCACGGCCACACGCAACGCCGACGGCAGTTACACCGCCGATGTGCGCACGCTGGGCGATGGCGTGTTGACGGCGGTGGTGACCACTGGGGTGGGCGAGACCTCGCGGGTGACCCTGAACAAGGCCTCGGGTGCAGGCTCTTTGTCGGTCACGGCCAATGAGACGGTGACGCTGAACCACAATGCCGGGCAAATTGGCGTGGGTGGCGTGGCGGGCATTGGCTCGTCGGCCAACGTGGTGGTGGGCAAGAGCACGGTGGTGGCCAAAGTGGACGCCTCCAGCGTGCGGGTCTCGGGTGCGCTCAATGTCAAGGCCGAGCGCGAGGCCAACATCGACATGATCACGGCCACCGCAGGCGGTGGCGGTTTTGTGGGTGTCAGTGGTGCGGTGGGCGTGTTGGTGTTTGGCAGTGCGCCCGACAGCAATGCCAACAGCGAATTGACCGGCAGCTCCAGTACCCTGGGACAAATTGGCTCGGTCACCCAAGCCAACCGTTCACAAGGCTCGGGCTCGGCCCTGACCACGGCCGAAAGCGATTCGGCCAACAACAGCGGTCGCTACGACACCCAAGGGGCGTATGCAGGGGCCTCGGGCAGCCACCGCACCTCGGCCACCGTGGCCGCGACCACAGTCACGGCCGGCTCACTGACGGTGGCCAGTCTGGACCGCACCTCGGTGGACAACAACGCCGGGGCCGTGGCCTTGGGCGGAGCGGCCGGCATCAGTGCAGGCGTGGCGATCACCCTGCTGGGCGGGGCCAACCATGCGGGGGTGTCGGTGGGCAATATGGCCGTGGCCGGCAACATCGACATTCAGTCGGGCAACCGCACGCCCAGCGAGGGCGTTCCGGCCGTTGAGAGCCGGGCGATTTCGGGCGCGGGCGGTTTTGTGGGCGTGGGCGCCGCGGTGTCGGTGGCGTCCAACACCACGGCCAGCACGGCCAGTTTGGCCGGCACGTCAAGTGCCGGGGGCTCGGTGAATGTGCAGGCGCTGGACCAGGCCTCGATGCGCAGCGAGGCCGTCGGTGCCACTGCCGGTGTGGTGTCAGTCGGGGTGGTCACAGCCACTGCCACGCAGTCGGGCAGCGTGGCGACCACGGTGAGCGGTCAACACAGCGGCACGGGCTGGACGGCGCAAGCCGAACGCAGTGCGACAGCCGCCGCCCAAGCCACGGGGGGCTCGGCCGGTGTGTATGCAGGTTCGGGCGCAGGCGCGACCGCCAGCGACAGTGGCTCGGTCACTTTGACACTGGCCAGCAACACGGTGCTCGACGCGGGCACGGGCGATTTGTCGCTCTTGGCCTTGTCGACGCCCAGCGCAGACGCCTACGCTTTGGGCGTTTCGGTCGGGCGCGGCGTGGGCATGGGGGTGTCGGTGGCGCTGTCCGAGGTGGACACCAACGTGCAGGTGCTGGCCAATGGACCGCTGTCTTTGAGCGGCAAGAACATGCTGGTCAATGCGGTGCTGGGCCACGGCGACTCGAGCGTGACGGCCAAGGCTGTGGCCGGTGGCGGGGGCTTGCTCTTGGGCGCACAAGGCGCCGGGGCCACGGCCAGCAACCAAGGTACAGCCGCCGTGACCTTCAGCAACGGGGCCACTTTGGCAGCCACGGGCGATGTGGCCATCATGGCCAACGACGCCATGCGCATGAACTCGGAGTCCACCGGGGTGGGTGTAGGGTTTGTGGGGGCCGGTGTGGCCGTGGCCATGACCGAGAGCAATTCAACCGTCTCGTCCAATGCCAGTGGCTTGGCCGGGCGCGTTCAAGGCACCTTGACGGTGAGCGCACGGGGCGACGAGTTGATCGATGCCGATGCGGTGGCGGGCAGCGGCGGTGTGGTGGCCGGGGCGGGGGCTGATGCCCGCATCAACCATGTTCAAAACGTCAGTGCCACTTTGTCCAGCAGCGGCTCAGGCCTGCTGGTGGATGGCCTCACGGCCGTGACGGCAGAGCGCAAGGTGCGCTTTGACACCCAGGCCTCGACCATCAATGCCTCGGCATTTGGGGGTTCGGGTGCGGTGACCGTGGCGTCTCTGACGGGTTCGGCCACAGCCAAATTGGGCAACAACGCCAAACTGACGGGGGCCCAGTTGCAAATTTTGGCCACCAACGATGTGGAGCGCACGGACCTCACGGCCATCAACGTACAAGGCGGCGGTGGCGGTGTGATTGCCGGTGCGGGTGCCGATGCCAAAACCATCCTGAATGGCAACGCGGTGGCCGAAATCGGGGACGATGTGGTGTTGAACCTGGGCGACAGCGGCAATGGCTTGCTGGAAGTGCGGGCCTACAACCAGTTCCGGGGCTCGTCTTTGGGACGCCTGGACATTGGCGGGGCATTGCCGATTGCTTTGGTGGACACCGAAATCAACTCGATCGCCAACGCCACGGCCAAATTGGGTGCACGCGACAACATTCAGGTGGCCGGTGATGTGCATGTGAACGCCTTGTCCTATGTGGACATTGAGGCCAACACCATCACCAAAACCTATGGCGCAGCGGCCGCAGCGCAAGGCGATGCGCTGGCTTTGGCCAACGTGACCAACCTGGTCAGCGTGGGCACGGGCACCCAAATTGTGGGTGAAAACTCGGTGTCGCTTTTGGCCGGTCAAGACAAGGATTTTTGGCGCAACAAAAACTTTGTCACGGCGCGGGCCGATTTGTTCAACCACTCGGCGATTCCGGTGTCGGTCAACCCCGACGTGCAAGCCACGCTGAACCTGACCAACAACCTGACGCTCGACAGCCAATCGGTTCGCTCGGGTGGCTTGATCCAATTGGGGGGCATCAGCGGCACTTACATCGTGGAGGGCAAGGGCAAGGTCAGCGACTGGACCCGCGAAGTGGGCGAGTTGATGGGTTTGAGCAGCGAGTACGGCAGCTCCAACAAAACCTTGACGGCCAATGTGGCCTTGAAAGGCCTGATTGAGGCGGGCTATGGCAACAAACAAAAACTGGTGATCAACGCCAATGGTTCGGTGGCGTCCAGCGAGGGCAATATCCGCTACAGCATTGGCACCGAAGACTTGGCCGCCACAGGAGCCGCCTACCTGGAAACGCTGTACAACCAGTTGAAAAACTACGGTGACATTCCCGAGGTGAGGGCCTTCGTGGAAGCCGAAATGGCGTTTTATTTGCAAACTCTGCTGCGCGAAGGTTTTGCCACCATCGAGACCGACCCCGATACCGGGGCCACGCAGATCGTGCCGCAAGAAAACGTGCCGGGCACCTTTTTGACCCTGAAAAATATCCGGGCTGGCAGCGGCAACGTGGAGCTGTTTGGCAACAACGTGACCGGCACCGCCACAGTGGTGGCCAGAGCCGACTCTGAAATTTTGATCGACAACAAGAGCCCAATGAACATCCGGGCCAAGGACCTGATCATCGACAGCAGCGGTGGTTTTGCCAAATACAACGGCACTTACCTCAAGAGCAATGCCGACATTGCCAGCTTCAACCGCGATGTGAAGACGGGCATCAACATCACCGTGGACAGCATCGACACCCGAGGCGGTGGCCCGGCCGAGGCCTTGCCCACCATCAAGATCCTCAACAGCTATGTGTCCACGGGTGTGGTCTCGGCCAACCCGGTCATCGCCACCGCCCCGGATGGCAGCAGCGCCGATTTGCGGCAAGACCAGATGCGTTCGCCCGAAATCCGGGTCAACGGCTTGGCCTACAACAAACTCGGCTCGATCTTGCTGGACAACACTTCGGGCAGCATTTCGGTGATCGCTGAGGATGCGCTGTACACGCCGCGTCTGGATGGCCTGGAAATCACCGTCAATTCGGGCAAGAACTTTGTGCTGTCTTCGCCCACCGTGAGCCAGTCGATTGGGGGCTCACCCGAAAACCTGTATGCGGTGGCCTACAACGATGACCAGCAAAACAAGCTCAACAACATGGGCGTGGTGCGCTGCGGCACGGCCCGCGCCGGCAGCCCTGCCAGCACCAGCTTCTCATCCAATTGTTTGCGCAATGGCACGGGCGGCATTTACGCCAGTGGTGGCATTTTCTTGGGGGCCCGCTACCTCAACATCAATGGCACGATCCAGTCGGGCCAGTCCGACTACGCCGTCACACTGACCGACGCATCAGTGGGTTCAAGGATCAACAGCTGGAAAACAGAATGGCCGAGAAACCGGTCGCGCTCACCGCTGTTGCAAATCAGCGGCCGCCTGAGCACCGACAGCGAGTTGGATGTCACCAAACGCTTTGAAAACGGCACCATCACCCAAACCCAACGCGACAATGAATTGGCCGCCATTGCTGCACGACGCAAAGAACCCATCATCCACTACAACGCGTCCACAGACCGATTGCAAGTGGCCGAAACCAACATCACCGGCGGCTTGGTGGAGATGGTGGGCTCCATCATCAACACCGGTGGTGGTGTGGTCCGGGCGCTCGATGGTTTTGCCCGTTTCAACATCGACAACCAAACGTCTTATGGCCTGGATTTGCTGGGACTGGACACCGGCGGCGATGCGGGCGTGGTGCGCATCACCGACTTGAACCGCCCGGTCTACACGGGCAGCACCCTCACGGGCTACGAGGTCACCACCTACGAACGCAATGTGGCCGGTGTGTTCAAGTCGACCACCACGGCCGGTCGGGGGGCCACGGCCGCCGTTTTGCGTTCGAGCAACTCCACCCTGGCCAGTCCAAACCCCGCGCGTCCGGAACTCTTGGCCACCTTCAATTACAACCCGGTCACCAACAGCACCTATGTCTGGTCTGCGGGCTACGAATACAACCAGGAAAAACGCTACTGGTACCAGAAGTCGTCCATGTTGTGGGGGGCGATCAACCTGAAGGCGATCAACTGGAACAGTGTCGAGACCATCGTCAAAACAGCCTCGGCCATGGCCGAGGGCATTTATGTGACCACGGCCAGTCCGCCCTCTGGCAATTTCTGGATGGGCACGCAAACGATCACCACCGACGCAGAAAAAGAAATTTACAAGCGGCAGTGGAAGAAGTGCGGCTTCATGTGCTTCAAGAAAACCTTCTACGTGGATTACCGCACCGAGGTGGGCAGCAAGGATGTGTTCACCCAAAGGGTGCGTGCCGACCACCCGATTGCCATCGAAATGGTGGGCTACACGAGTGGTTTGATTCAAGTGGCCAGCAAAAAAGACATCCGTTTTTCGGGTGACCTGGTCAACGACGTGGGCTTGGTCTCTTTGACCAGTTCACTGGGCTCGATCGTGCAGCAGAGCGGCGGCACCTCGGTCACGGGCGACGATCTGCGCTTTTACGCCGCCACCGGCATCGGCAGCCAAGGCAGCCCGATCAACGTGATCACCGGCACCGGCTCGTTCACAGCCACCTCCACCAAGGGCAACATCGCCTTTCAGAGCTTGGGCGGTGCCTTGCGCATCAACCAAGTCTCGACCACGGGCAAGATTTGGTTGTTCGGCGACGAGGACATTGTGGGCGTGGACCCCAGCAAGGTGCATGTGTCGGGCAGCAGCATCGAAATTTCGGCGCCGCGCGGGGGCATTGGCAGTTTCAACGCCGATGGCTCGGTCAAGTCCACCCTCAACATCCAGACCGAAAACTCGGCGGGTGGTGGCATCACGGCCACGGCAGCACGCGGCATTGCACTCAAGCAAGCCACGGGCAACCTGTGGGTCAACCAGGTGGCCTCCAGTGGGGGCGATGTGTACATCGAAGCGGGTGGCGACTTGATCGACAACAACCGCAACGAGACCCGCGATGTGCGCACCGAAGAAGAGCTGTTGGCCTTGTGGAAGTCGGCGTCCTTGCAAGGCGCGGATGCCGAGGTCAGCCGCCAGCAAACCCTGCGCAGCGCCCGCAATTCCTTCCGACGTTACTGGGGCTTGCGCAATGCGGTGGTCACCTCGGTCAATCCGAGCACCGGTGCGGTGGTCAGTTACACCGCCGACAGCTACAACCCGGCCACCTATGCCTTCACCTACACCACCGCCGAAAAGCAGCAGCTGAGCCAAAACGGCCTGAGCGCGGCCCAGATCACGGCGCTGGAATCGGCACGCACGCAAGAGCTCAAAGATTTGCATGCGCTGTACGGCACCACCGCTTACCAGACCTCGGACACGCTGATCATTGACCAGATCAATGCGGCCAACGTGGCGGCAGGACGACCTGCGGTGGACGCCATGTCCACCTGGAGCACCGCCGAGTTGAGCAGTCCTCTGCCCAAGGCGATTTTCTCCAAGTCCTCCACCGACACCCAAACGCGCATCGAAGCACCCAACGTGATCGGCAACCGCGTGGTTTTGCGACCCGGTGGAAAAATCGGCCGAGACGATGGCGCGGTCACCATCAATTTGCTCAAGGCCGGTGGCCTGACCACCGAAGACCAGCTGACCATCATGTCGGCCGAGTCGGACGACATGGTGCTGAACAAATCGACCTGGATGCTGACGGTGGTCAAAAAGGACACTTTCGATGTGTTGTCCAACAAGCTGAACCTCACCTCCAACGGTTTTGTGTACCTGGGCTCCGAGTCCACCGATGCTTACCCCAACGGGGGTGATGCCAATCTGGAAAAAGTGGTCGGCAACGGCGAAATCCGCATCAAAGTCAGTGGCTCGGTGCTCAATGCTTCGGGCTCCACCGATTCGGTCATTCAGGGCCACAAGGCCATTTTGGAAGCGGCCACAGGCAGCATCGGCACCAGCCTCAAGCCGGTGACCATGACACTGACTGGCGGGGGCACCCCCAGCAATGCCACCTTGGTGGCACGCGCCCAAGACGGCATCTGGATCACACAGACCGGTGACATGCGGATTGCCGATGTGTATTCACCCGGCTTTGTGGGGCTGACGGCGCAAAACGCCATCATCGATGCGCGTGGCACTGAACGCACACGCTCTTTGGAGGCCGGTGAGGCATCGCTGACCGCACTCAATGGATCGGTGGGCACCTTGGCCAACCCCTTGGTGGTCAAGGCCAGCGCGTCCGGGGGCGTCAATGCCTCGACACCCACGGGCTTTTCGGTGTATTTGCAAGGCGCGGAAACAGGCCTGAGCGTCAAAAACATCAACTCGGGCCTGGACATTGACCTGTATTCGCCGACGGGCAACCTGCAAGCGCGGGGCAACATCAAGGCCATTGGCCGCTTGTCGGTAGAGACCGAGGGCACCGGCGACATCGTCATGGAAAGTGGCTCGATGTTCCAAGCCGTGTCGGGTGATATTTTTGTCGGGGCCGACGATGTGGGCCTGGGTCGGCTGGATGCCGCACGAGCCGTGGTGGTCAACGCCCGGGGGGCGATGACCAACAACAACACCGACACCAGCTTGATCAATGCCACAGGCCGCAGTGTGACGCTGCAAGCGGTGGGCTCGATTGGCACCAGCACCAAGGCCGTGGATGTGTTGCCCAAGGAAGTGACCCGTTTGATCGCCACGTCGAGCACTGGCGATGCCTACCTGAGCGCCAATTCGGGCATCTTGCGCGTGTCGCAAGTGGTGGCCAGTGGCATGGCTTCCTTGAGTTCGGCCTATTCCATCTTTGACGAACGCGGCACCAACGCACAGTCGGTGCAGGGGACGAACATTGCATTGTCTGCCGGGGGTGATCTGGGTCAGTCCAATTTGCCGATGACCTTGAAGACGGCGGCCAACGGCGTGGTCACCCAGGCCAGCGCTTATGGCTCGGTGTACGTGACTTCGCCTTGGGGCGTGTTGACGGTGCAAAACGGTCAGGCCACCACAGGGCAAATCTCCCTCAATGGCAGCGCCTATGGCCTGAACTTGACGGGCACCCTGAGCGCTGCACAAGGCTTGACCCTGAATGCCGGTGCTTATGGTTTGAACCTGGCCTCTACCGCCGACTTGAGCAACCAGGCGGGCAGTGTGGTCATGAAAGGGTCCACCATTGCGATGGCCGACGGGGCCAAGGTCCATGGCGGTCTGGGCACCCTGGTGCTGACGGCCACCGGCGACATCAGCTTGACGGGCCTGAGCTCGGACAATGCCACACGCAGCGCGATTTTGGTCTCCACCACCGCAGGCGCTGTGCGCGATGCGGGTGATGCCAACGCTTATGACCTGAAAGTCACGGCTGCAGGCGGTGGGGTGTCGGTCAGTGCGCTGGGCGATGTGGGCAACGCCGCTTTGGCCTCCTCGGCGGCAGGCCGCTTGCTGGACACCGATGCGTCGGTGCTGCAAATCACGAGCAAAACAGGTGCAGTGACCTTGGCGCAAAACAAGGCCACCACCGATGTCGCCATCACCTCGGCCAAAAACATCGAACTGCTGTCACAAGGCAGTGTGGTGGGCAGCAAGCTGTCGGCTTTGGGCGGCGGCTTGCTGGTGCGCAGCGCTGCAGGCGGTGTGCAACTGAGCAGCGGCACCAGCACGCAAAACCTGGAAGTGACGGCCGCTGGCCTGATCAGCCTGGGGGCCATCACGGTGCCGGGCGACATTTTGATCACCAGCACCACCTCGGGCGGCGTGACGGCGCAGGCCCTGACCGCAGGTCTGGGCATCATCGTGTCTGCGGGCACGGCAGGCAACCTGAGCTTGGGAGCGCTGAAGGCCCAGTCGGGCACCGTGGTCTTGGCAGCTGCAGGCGGCACCCTCTCGGCCACCAGCGCCAGCGCCACTGGCAACATCACCCTGGATGCCACGGGCAACACCAGCGTGGGAACCCTGAGCAGCAGCACCGGCGCGGTGGACGTGGAAGTGACGGCGGGCACCTTGACGACGGGCGCTGTGTCGGGCTCCTCAGCCGTGGCGGTCAAGTCCTCGGGCAACCTGAGCACGGGCGCTCTGACCAGCACCAACGCAGCGATCAACGCGCAGTCAACTGCTGGCTCGGTGGCCTTGGCTTCGGCCAGAGCCAACACAGGTTTGGTGGTCAACGCCAAAAATGACCTGACCATCACGACGTACAGTGTGAGCGCCGGCACGGCAGCCTTGACGGCGGGCACCACCTTCACCGGCACCAGCGGAACAGCCACTGGCCACATCACGCTGGACGCCGTGGGCAACACCAGTGTGGGCGCGGTGAGCAGCAGTGCGGGCACGGTGGACCTGGAAGTGACGTCGGGCACCTTGACGACGGGTGCTGTGTCGGGCCTGACCGGCTTGGTGCTCAAGTCTTCGGGCAACTTGGCCACTGGTGCCTTGACCAGCGCCAACGCGGGCATCAACGCCCAGTCGACAGCGGGCTCGGTGGCCTTGGCCTCGGCCAAAGCCGCATCAAGCCTGGTGGCCAAAGCCGCAAGCACTTTGGCAGTGACCACCTACGCTGTGAGTGGCGGCACTGCAGCCTTGACGGCGGGCACCACCTTCACCGGCACCAGCGGCACAGCCACAGGCAACATCACATTGGACGCCGTGGGCAACACCAGTGTGGGCGCGGTGACCAGCAGTGCGGGCACAGTGGACCTGGAAGTGACGGCGGGCACCTTGACGACGGGTGCTGTGTCGGGCCTGACCGGCTTGGTGCTCAAGTCTTCGGGTAACTTGGCCACAGGCGCCTTGACCAGCGCCAACGCGGGCATCAACGCCCAGTCGACAGCGGGCTCAGTGGCCTTGGCCTCGGCCAAAGCCGCATCAGGCCTGGTGGCCAACGCCAAAACCACCTTGGCGGTCACCACCTACGCTGTCAGTGCAGGCACTGCAAGCTTGACAGCAGGCACCACCTACACCGGCACCAGCGGCACAGCCAGCGGCAACATCACCTTGGACGCTGTGGGCAACACCAGTGTGGGCGCGGTGACCAGCAGTGGTGGCACCGTTGACTTGGAAGTGACCGCAGGCACCTTGACCACCGGTGCGGTGTCGGGAGGCTTGGGCGTGACCCTGAAGTCTTCAGGCAACCTGGGCACAGGCGCATTGACCAGTTTGAGCGGAGGCCTCAACGCCTTGTCAAGCACCGGTTCGGTGGTGATCACCTCGGCCAAGGCAGCCACCAGCTTGGTGGCCAACGCCAAAAATGACCTGAATGTCACGACTTACGCCGTCAGTGGAGGCACTGCTGTTTTGACCGCAGGCACAACGTTCACCGGTACCAGCGGCACAGCCACGGGCCACATCACCTTGGACACCGTGGGCAATGCCAGCGTGGGCGCTGTCAGCAGCAGCCAGGGCACCGTGGATCTGGAAACGACCGCCGGTACCCTGACCACCGGAGCGGTCTCAGGTGTGGCGGGCGTCGTGCTCAAATCCTCGGGCAATCTGAGCACAGGGGCACTGACCAGCACCAACGCAGGCATCAATGCCCAATCGACTGCGGGCTCGGTGGCTTTGGCTTCGGCCAAAGCGGGCACCAGTTTGGTGGCCAATGCCAACGCCGCATTGAACCTGACCACTTACACCGTGAGCGGAGGAACAGCAACCTTGACGGCAGGCACCACCTTCACCGGCACCAGCGGCACGGCCAGCGGCAACATCACCCTCGATGCGGTGGGCATCACCAGTGTGGGCACGGTGACCAGCAGCGCAGGCTCGATCGATCTGGATGTCACAGCGGGCACCCTGACCACGGCTGCAGTCACGGGCTTGACCGGTGTGGTGCTCAAGTCTTCGGGCAACCTGAGCACGGGTGCGCTGACCAGCGCGAACGGGGGCATCCATGCCTTGTCCACCATGGGTTCCGTGGCCTTGGCCTCGGCCAAAGCGGGCAGCAGCCTGGTGGCCAATGCCAAAACCAGTTTGGCCCTGACGACTTACACCGTGAGCGCGGGCTCAGCCACCTTGACCGCAGGCAGCACCTTCACCGGCACCAGCGGCACCGCCAGTGGCAACATCACCCTGGATGCCGTGGGCATCAGCAGTGTGGGCGCAGTGACCAGCAGTGCGGGCACGGTGGACCTGGAGGTCACAGGTGCAGCACTGACCACTGGCGCTGTGTCAGGGGGGGCGGCGGTTTTGCTCAAGTCATCGGGCAACTTGGGCACAGGGGCTTTGACCAGCTTGAACGGCAGCGTCAACACCGAGTCCTTGACAGGTTCGGTGGCGGTGACAGCCGCCAGCGCCAAGACCGGTTTGGTGGCCAAATCGGGCACCACCCTGAACATGACGTCCTTTGCGGTCAGCGCGGGCGCAGCCCAGGTGACGGCGGGCACCGATTTCACGGTCGGCACGGGCACGGCTTATGGCCCGATCACCCTGAACATGACGGGCATCGGCTCGCTGGGCACCTTGACCTCGACCACAGGCGCGATCAGTGCCACCAGCAGCTTGAAAGGCTTGAGCTTCACGACCTTGAAGGCGGGAACAGGCATCACGCTGCGGGCAGCGGCCAATATGGGATTGGGCCTGAACCCGGCCTTTGCCATCATCGGCACCAACTTGGACGCAGGCACAGGGGCGGTAGATGCACAAGCGACCACAGGAAATGTGCAAATTGGCAAACTGATGGCTGCCAGCGCCAGCACGGTCAAGGCACTCAGCGGCAATTTGAAAATCACCACCGTGACCTTGCCAGCCACCATAGGCCTGACGGCCTCTGCAACGGGCACGCGATCTTTGCCCATCGGCTTTTAACAAGACCTTGTCATGATGCTTCAACAACCTCCCCTTTTGCGCAGCTTGGGTCTGCGCTCGTCGGCCCTCGCGGCCGTGGTGCTGGCCTTGTCCTTGAGCAGCTGCGGCCACTTGCAAGAGCTGGGCAGCGTTCGCGGGGGCTATGCCCAAGGCTCTTGGTTGGCGCTGGACGATGCGCACCAGCACACGGTCTCGCCGGGTGTTTTTTTGAACTTGCCGGATGCACCTTACCGAGCCAAATTTGCAGATGAGCGTGGGGTCTACTACCAAACCTCTAGGGCTTTGCGTTTCAGCACACAAGACGGCGCGGTGATTGAAGTCGATGGCGGGCTGTACATGTTGCATGACAATCCGCTGCAAGCCACCACCTGGTTTTATCCCACGCTGGGGGCACCTGCCACACCGTACAAAACGCCCCTCAAAGTGACTTTCTTTTCTGCCAAATATTGACGCCCATACCGAAGCCCCGCACGATGATTCACCCTTTTTCAAAGCAGCGCCGCACGCCCTGGGCCTTGGCCCTGCTGGCTGTGTGCAGCGGCCATGTGATGGCCCAAACTCCGCCCGAAGTTCAACAAGCTTTGGCGCAACCTTTTGTGTGGGTCAATGAGCAAGCGCAGCCCACGGCCTTGGCCGAAGTGCTGTTTCGCGAGGCCATGGCCAAAGGCACGCCCAGCAGCCCGGCTTTGCGCGAAACCGTGCGCGATGACCTGATTCACCAGGCTTTGATGGCACAAGATGCACGGGCCCAGGGCTTGGACAAAAATCCCTTGGTGCAGGCCCAAATGGCACTGGCCAGCCAAGGCGCTTTGGTCCGTTTGTGGCAGCAAAAAGTCTTGGCAGAAAACCCCATCAGCGACGCCGCCGTGCAACAAGAGTACCAAGCGCAATTGGCGCAATGGGGCTCACAAGAAATGCTGATTGCCCACATCGTGGTGAACGACCAAGACTTGGCCAAGCGCCTGATCTCGCGCATTCAAAAAGGCGAGGCGCTGGCAACCTTGGCTGCCGAATTTTCAATCGATCCAGACAGCAAGGCCCAAGGCGGCTTGGTGGGCTGGGTGGGCATCCAGCAACTGGTGCCCGAAGTGGCGCAGGCCATCCGCCAAATGGCCGCGCAGCAACTGTGGTCTGAGCCTGTGCGCACAGCCCTGGGCTGGCATGTGCTGAACTTGCAGGCCACGCGACCTGTCACCCCCCCACCTCTGGACAAAATCCGGCCGCAGCTGCTGGAGTTGCTCGCGCAAAAAACGTTGGCACTCAAATTGGGCGAATTGAGGCAAAAAGCATCCATCAAATAAGGCCCTCATGTTTTGTATCATCTATGGATGATCACCTCAGCACACAACAGCGTTCCAGACGGCATCACAAGGCAGCTCTTGCTGGTGGAAGACAACCACCTGTTTGCCGAACAAATCACCGATGCCATGCAGGGCCTGCCCGACGATTGGCAGGTTACCGAATTCAGCGAGGGCTTGGTGGCCAAAGATTGGATCGAGCATCAAATCAAAGCCGTTGACTTGGTGTTGGTGGATTTGGGATTGCCCGATGTGAGTGGCATTGAAGTGATTCGCACTTGCCGCGAACGCTTTGCGGACATGCCCATTGTGGTGATCTCGGTGGTGGCATCAGAGTCTGCGGTGCTCACCGCCATCGAGGCTGGCGCCAATGGTTACATCTTGAAAGACGAGTCCATTTCGGAAATCACCGAAGGCATTCAGCAAGTGCTGCAGGGGGTCTATCCTTTGAGCCCCCGACTGGCCCGTTTTTTGTTCAAGCAACTGTCAGCGGCGGGAGAAAAAGCACCCGAGCGCAAAGACATCAAACTCTCGCCCAGAGAGCATGAAACCCTGCAATTGCTGGCCCAAGGGTTGACGTACGACAAGGTGGCCGACAGCATGGGCGTGACCTTGTCGACCGTGCAATCAAATGTGCGCAGCCTTTACAGAAAACTGAACGTCAATTCACAATCACAGGCGGTCAACATGGCCATCAGCTACAAGCTCATTTGAATCAATCCGGTGCTGCTCAGACACACGGGGCACGCGCAGCAAAACCTCCACCCCGGGGTGGTGCTCGATCAATACAAACACTCCGCCCATTTCTCGCGCACGGTAGCGCATATTGCTGATGCCCCGGCCCCGGTCCATGGGTGGCATGAGCCCTCGTCCATCGTCACGCACCGACAGGGTCAGCTGGTCTATCTGGGCATCAAAGTGAGCTGAAAAATACACATGTTGGGCATGTGCATGTTTGTAGGCGTTGTTCAAGGCTTCTTGGACCAGACGCAGCGCTTGCAAAATTTTGCGCGGGGCCAAGGGGGGCAAGTCCTTGAGCTGAACATCCCACTGCAATTGCGGACCGTTGCTGGCAAAGCGCCGCTCAAGTCGGTGGTGCATGTCCACCAAGGCCTCTTGCAAGGTGATGTTGATCTGACCCAAGGTGTCCACCACGAGGTGCAGGTCGGCGGTGATTTCACGCAAGAACTCGGGAAACTCTTCCGGCCGAATGCGGCCTTTTTCGGCCATCATGCGCACACCGGCCAACTGAGATCCAAAACCATCGTGCATGTCCCGAAGCAGTTGCTCGCGTTCCTTGGTGCGCGATTGTTCGATTTGCCGCAACTGCAATTGGTTTCGAATGCGGTCCGACTCTGCTTTGGCCTTGACCACATCGGTCCGGTCAAACAACACACCTTCAAAAAGGAGGGATCCGTCAGGCAAGGTTCTGGACACAGCCTCGCTGTTGACCCAACGCATTTCACGACCCAGAGGAAAAATCGGCCACTCCTTGGGTGTGAACACCCGTTTACTCGAGGAGTTACCAATGAACGCCTCCCACTCGGGCAAAGCTTTTTCATGCAGGATTTCTGCAAACACATTGGGGTCGTTCAACAAATCCTGGCGGTTCAGGCCGGTCAACTCAATGAAGCGTTGGCTCACAAAAATGAAACGACCTTGGGCCTCACCCGGCTTGAACACCAGGGTGTAAGTCCCCACGGGAA
Organism: Limnohabitans sp. WS1; assembly: GCF_003063265.1. Lineage (GTDB taxonomy): Bacteria > Pseudomonadota > Gammaproteobacteria > Burkholderiales > Burkholderiaceae_C > Limnohabitans_A. The sequence goes on along the minus strand of NZ_NERU01000002.1, from coordinate 226,708 downwards.
TGTTTTCAGTGATCTCATAGGCCATGCGCTCGGCGGCCCTGCGCTCGAGCTGCGCCCGGTCCACGCGGGATTGACGCAAGGAGGTGGCCAAACTGCGAATGAGCACCGTGCCCAAGGTGAGCAGCATGGCGCTGTACACATAAGGAAACAAATAGGTTCCTTCGAAATTGGAGGACCCCGCAAAACGACGCCAATCCAAAACGCCAGCGAACACCAAGAGCATGGCCATGGAACTGGTGAAAATTTTGATGGGGCTGCGTGACTGAAATGCCCAAAAAATGGACAGCGTCATCAAGGCGAATCCAATGATCAAAAAGACGATGAACAACAAGGCAATCAAGGGCCGGTTCACCGATGTGAACGCCATCAGCAATGTGCCCGTGATGGAAAAACCCAACATGGCCACCACCATCCAGGTGCGCAACTTGCCAAACAAGGACAACATGGTGAGCAAGGCCATGGGTGTCGCGAAAAACCGCGAGGACACCACAAGCCAGGCAAACACTTCGATGTTGATCCATGGTCGAGTGACCGTCATGTTGAGCAAACCCAACATGTGCGCCAGACAACCCAAGCTGAACCACAGGTAAGCCAGTTCTTTGCTCAAAATGAAATACACCGTCAAAGACAAAAACCCGAACACAGCGCTCACCCAAAAAAGCGCCACCAGAAATTCGGTTTTGAGCCATTGATTGACACGAAATTTTTGGTCGAATAAGCGATCGACCTCACCGACCCGGACGGATGACAAACCACTCACCTGTCGGGCGCTTGCATAGATTTCAACCTCGATCGTGTTGTCACCGGCACGCCAAACGCTGGCGGGGGTGGTCAAAAAGAGGGGCGTGTGCAAACAACGCAGTGCCTCCAATGGCCCTTGCCCACAACTGTTGACAAAAGCGCCATTGATGTAGACCGAACCGGAGAGGCTGAGCTTGGGAATGAGGATGGCCAATGGCCCTTGAGGGGCTTCAGGCAAGTCCAGACTCAGTTTGTACAAAACCCGACTGCCCGATGGCGAAAAATCCTCAGGGGCCAGAACATGGGGCAACACCACACGACGCGGCAAGGACATTCCCGTGAGGAACGCTTGGTCGATGAACCATTCTTGCTGTGTGGCCCCCATGGCTGGCGACGAGGAAAGGCCCAACAACAGCCACAAGCCGAAAACCAAAGTCTTGAAGGCTGCCCCAAGTCTTGACATGACTGGGGCACACGGCCGAGTTTGAAAGGGGGATTCCATGCTCACCATGTTAAAGCCTTGCTGCTTTCCCATCACGCGGTGGACAGGTCTGCTGCAAAAAGCCTGAGCTTGGAAGAAAGGACACCCTTGGAGGGATCTACCGCCGCAGCCCCTGCGGACGGTTGCACGCTGTTCCGTGCTGGACCGGCTTTAGGCCAGACGGCGGCGCAAAGAAGGGAATGCCATTTTGGGGTCTTTGGACACTGCCACGAGCTTGGGGGCCAAAGGCGCTGTGCTGAGCAATTCAGAAACCAAAGCATCGGCATGGGCGTGAGGCCCCGCACGGCTGACCTCGAAATCCAAGCGGGTGCTTTTGGCCATTTGGGCCACAAAGTTTTGCGGATAGTCGCGCACATTGAATCCGCGCAAAGCCATCACCTTCATGAAAGCGTTGGCTGCCTCTTCAACGGCACACTGGTATTCCTTGGTAACTGCTGACGTCATGTCGACCTCGTTCTTGGGATGAAGTTATTCACCCTTGCATAACGCGGTGCAGACCCGGTTGGAATACATCATTTGTGTTTTTTTGTGACTGAATTCGACAAAATCCCATGGGCAGCCTGAACCCCACTGGCCAAACAGGCGGTCAACAAATAACCCCCCGTGGGGGCCTCCCAGTCCAGCATTTCACCTGCGCAATACACATCAGGTCGGGCATTGAGCCGCAAATCAGCCCCCAAGGATGACCATTTGACCCCGCCTGCGGTGCTGATGGCCTCGGCCACGGGTCGAGGGCTTTTGAGCACCACCGGCAGTGCTTTGATGTGTGCAGCCAACGCACCAGACTGTTGCAGCACCTCAGGCGGGCACAGTTCATGAAGCAAACCCATTTTGACGCCATCCAGACCCAAGCGGCTTTTGAGGTGACTGCTCAGGCTGCGACTGCCACGCGGCCATGAAACCTCTTTTTCGACTTGTGCCAAAGTTTTGTCAGGCAAAAGATCCAACATCAATTGGGCGTGCCCACTGGCCAACAGGTCGTCACGCAGCCAAACCGAAGCGGCATAAACCAAGCTGCCCTCCACACCGGTTTGGGTGATGACGAACTCACCTCGGCGCGAAAACCGGTCGGCCGTCGATGCGTCACCGCCCCCCTGCACCGTCAAGGCCACCGATTTGAGAGGATGGCCGGCAAATTTATCCACAAAATGCCGAGTCCACCCTTGTCCTTCGCGCCCCAGCACATCAAAACCGCAGTTGGCAGGCTGCAAATCAGCCACCTCAACACCTTGATCTTGCATCACAGGGACCCAAGCGCCGTCGGACCCCAGCCGTGGCCAACTGGCCCCTCCTAAAGCCAACAGGGTGGCTTGGGCCTGCACTTGCACCGTTTGCGCATCGGTTTGGCGGTGAAAAACCATGCAGTGGTCCTGCCAGCCACGCCAGTGGTGGCGCATGTGAAATTGAACAGGCACACCGCAAGTGGGGTGGCGCAAGCGGTGCAACCAGGCACGCAAGAGCGGAGCGGCCTTCATTTCGGCTGGAAAAACCCGCCCGGAGGTGCCCACAAAAGTGTCTACGCCCAAACCTTTTGCCCAATCACGTACCGCTTGGGCATCGGTGTGTTGGAGCCAAGTTGCAATCTCGTTTTGACGTGCACCAAAACGGGTGCGAAACAGTTCAAAAGGTTCGGAATGGGTCAGGTTCAAGCCCCCTCGACCTGCCAACAAAAATTTACGCCCCACAGAGGGCATGGCGTCAAACAAGTGCACAGACACGCCAGCCTGGGACAAAACCTCGGCCGCCATCAAACCCGCGGGGCCACCGCCCACAATGGCCACCTCGGTTTGCAATACAGGAAAATCGACTGGCTGGGATGTGGGCACTGTGGGAGTCATGGTGGGGATCAAAGAACGCAGCACTGTTGGGCGAAGGCGTCATGTTTCTGTCAAAATAGGCTTAACTTTATCCGCATCTCAATGTTCACAAGGAAAAGGCCATGGCCAGCGATTTGATCAAACACACCACCGACGCCACTTTCGAAGCTGACGTGCTCCAGTCGAGCCAGCCCGTGGTGGTCGACTTTTGGGCCGAATGGTGCGGTCCATGCAAAATGATTGCCCCCATCCTTGACGAAGTGGCCAGCGCCTACGAGGGCAAGCTCCAAATCGCCAAGATGAATGTGGACGACAACCGCGATGTGCCAGCCAAGTTCGGCATTCGGGGCATTCCAACCCTCATGATTTTCAAAGACGGTCAACTTGCCGCCACCAAAGTGGGTGCCATGAGCAAGTCTCAGTTGACCGCTTTCATCGACCAACAATTGGCCTGATGCTGCAGGGGCCAAGCCCCTTGTTCATCTGGTTGAGACCTCACCGGGCCCCATGGGCCCGGTTTTTTTGTTTTTGGACGGGCCTTAAAACCTGTCATAATTTCTCACAGGCATCCCGAACAGGGACCAGCGCCTTGATTGTCGAAAATTCCAGCCCCCAACCCCTGGGCAGTTTTTGGCTCTGAACATTTCCACCCGGTTACCCCGAAAAACGGTCTCCAATCGACCGATTCGCCACAGGCCCATTCCCATGCATTTGAACGAACTCAAGGCACTTCATGTGTCCGAACTCCTGAAGCAAGCCGACACACTCGAAATCGAGAACACCGGTCGCATGCGCAAACAGGAGCTGATGTTTGCCATCATCAAAAAACGCGCTAAAGCTGGTGAACAGGTCTTTGCCGATGGTGTGCTCGAGATATTGCCCGACGGTTTTGGCTTCTTGCGCAGTCCCGACTCGAGCTACACGGCCAGTACCGACGACATCTACATCAGCCCCAGCCAAGTGCGCCGCTTTAACCTGCACACCGGCGACATGATTGAAGGCGAAGTGCGCATCCCCAAAGACGGCGAGCGCTACTTTGCACTGACCAAACTGGACAAGGTCAACGACGACCTGCCCGAGAACAACAAACACAAAGTCATGTTTGAAAACCTGACGCCGCTGTTTCCCAAAGAGCAGATGCGTCTGGAGCGTGACATCAGGGGCGAAGAAAACATCACCGCCCGCGTGATCGACATCATCGCCCCGCTCGGCCGTGGCCAACGCGCCCTGATCGTGGCCCAGCCCAAATCGGGCAAGACGGTGATGATGCAGCAGATCGCCCACGCCATCACCGCCAACTACCCCGATGTGCACCTGATGGTGCTGCTGGTGGACGAGCGCCCGGAAGAAGTGACCGAGATGCAACGCAGCGTGCGCGGCGAAGTGATCTCTTCGACCTTTGACGAACCCGCTTCGCGCCATGTGCACGTGGCCGAAATGGTGATTGAACGTGCCAAGCGCTTGGTCGAGCTGAAAAAAGACGTGGTGATCTTGCTCGACTCGATCACCCGTCTGGCCCGCGCCTACAACAACGTGGTGCCTTCCTCGGGCAAAGTGCTGTCGGGTGGTGTGGATGCCAACGCCCTGCAGCGCCCCAAGCGCTTCTTTGGCGCGGCCCGCAATGTGGAAGAAGGCGGCAGCTTGACCATCATCGCCACTGCATTGGTCGACACCGGCAGCCGCATGGACGAGGTGATTTTTGAAGAATTCAAGGGCACCGGCAACTGCGAGATTCACCTCGAGCGCCGCCTGTATGAAAAGCGCGTGTTCCCGGCCATCAACCTGAACCGCAGTGGCACCCGCCGCGAAGAGCTGCTGCTGCAACCCGAAGTGCTGCAAAAAACCCGCATCTTGCGCCAGTTCATGTACAACATGGACGAAATCGAAGCGATGGAGATGGTCTTGAAGAGCATGAAAGCCACCAAGAACAACTCCGAGTTCTTCGACATGATGCGACGCGGCGGTTGATACCCTATAATCGACAAGTTTTGCGGAAAGTGCACTCAGATAGGCTGAAGTGTGGCTACCGTAGCGAAAGTAAAAGGATTTCCCCATGAAAGACGGCATTCACCCCAACTACCGTGAAGTTTGCTTCCAAGACATGTCCAATGGTTTCAAGTTCGTGACCCGTTCATGCGCTAACACCAAAGAGATGATCAAAATGGAAGACGGCCGCGAGTTGCCTTGGTACAAGCTGGATACGACCAGTGAGTCGCACCCCTTCTACACAGGCACACAAAAGTCGGTGGACAACATGGGCGGCCGCGTGGAGAAATTCCGCAACCGTTTCGGCAAAACCACCACCATCGCCAAGTAATTCAATTGGCTTGTCCCACAAAGGGCAGTCCGGGCAACCGGCCTGCCCTTTTTGTTGGGTGATCCACAGCACCCAACTTGCCCATGGGCATGTCACAGGTGACAGTCCCACCGCCCCATCCCTGATATCTTGATTCAGACGTGAACCACACCACCCCCGCCATCGTTGCACAAAGTGCCGTGCGCAGATTGCCGCGCCTGGCCTTGCTGTTGCTGTGCGCCGCTTATGTGCTGCCTGGTTTTTTGGGGCGCACGCCATGGAAAGCCCAAGACATTGAGGCCTTTGGGTACATGCTTCAATTGGTTCAACCGGCCATGGGCGAAGCCACTTCTTGGTTCAAACCCACCTTGCTGGGCCAAACCGACCCGCAACTGGCCTTGCTGCCTTATTGGTTGGGGGCCAGTTTTTTGCGTTGGGCCCCTGCCGGCTGGGAGGATGTGTTTGCACGCCTGCCTTTTGTCGCCATGCTGGGCCTGACCTTGGCGGCCACTTGGTACGCGGTGTATGCCTTGGCCAGAGCCCCTGCAGCACAACCGGTGGCTTTTGCTTTTGGAGGTGAGGCCAAGCCCACAGATTACGCGCGAGCTTTGGCCGATGGGGGTTTGCTGGCCTTGTTGGCCTGCCTGGGTTTGGCCCGTCTGGCCCATGAAACCACACCGGCCTTGAGCCAGCTGTGTTGTGCCGCCTTGATCTTTGTGGCCTTGTCTACTTTGCCGCGTTACCGCTTGGCCAGTGGTGTGGCCATGGGCGTGGGCATGTTGGGCTTGACGCTGTCTGGCGCTCCCAGCTTGGCCTTGTTCTTGGGGATTGGGGGTTCAGTCCTGCGTGCAGCGGCGCAAGCAGATCCGACACAACAACGCATGCGGGTGCTGGATTTGGGTTTGCTGGCCTTGATCTGCCTGTTGTGCATCACGACCGCTGGGGTCTTGGACTTGTGGCGTTGGCGCGTGGTGGCGCACAACATGGTCGATGTGCACATTTTGGCCAAGCTTTTGCTGTGGTTCACTTGGCCGGCCTGGCCTTTGGCGATTTGGTCCTTGTGGCGTTGGCGTGGGCAATTGGCCCGTGGTTGGCGGCACCCCCACCTGGCCCTGCCCTTGTGGTTTGTGGCGGTGACCATCACGGCAACCTGGTTGACGGGTTTGACCGACCGTGCATTGCTGGTCGCCCTGCCTGCCATTGCCTGCCTGGCTGCGTTTGCATTGCCCACACTCCGGCGCAGTTGGGGGGCTTTGATCGACTGGTTCACCTTGTTGTTTTTTTCGTTTTGCGCCTTGGCCATCTGGGTCGTTTGGGTGGCCATGCAAACGGGCTTTCCTGCAACCCCTGCCGCCAACGTGGCCAAATTGGCACCCGGTTTTGTGAATGCGTTTTCTGGGGTCACCTTCAGCATGGCCTTGTTGGCCACGGGAACCTGGGCCTGGTTGGTCCATTGGCGCATTGGTCACCACCGCGCTGCCATTTGGAAAATCATGGCCTTGCCAGCGGGTGGAGCGGTGTTGTGCTGGTTTTTGCTGATGACACTGTGGCTGCCTTTGCTGAACTACGCCCGCAGCTATGCCCCTTTGGTTGAAAAAGTGACATCCATCACGGGCGAGTCCCACTGTTTGCAATATGCCGGTCTGAGCAAGGCGCAAGGCACAGCATTCCTGTTCCATGGCCAATTCAAGCTGGAGGCAATGCGAGCACCCACGGCCAGCTGCCCCTGGTTGATCATTGACGAGAAAAACCTGCCCTTGATGGCAGACAAAATGGAGCGCTTGGGTTGGGTTCAACATGCCAAAGCCCAAAGACCGGCCGATAAGGATGAACACATCTTGATCTACCGTGCTTCAGCGCCACCTCAAGTCCCACGTCTTGACCCTGCGTTGCAGACCAGCGCACCACAAGACTGAAGCCATGTCCGAATTCAAGACCATCGCACGGCACGCCGGCACCGTGTTGGTGGGGCAACTGGCGGTCATGTCTTTTGGCGTGGCCGACACGGTGATTGCTGGGCGCTACAGCCCACAAGCCTTGGCGGTCTTGTCCCTGGCATCGTCCATTTACATCAGCATTTATGTGGCCCTCAATGGCCTGTTGCAGGCCCTGCTGCCCGTGTGGTCCGAGTTGCACGGTGCAGGCAAAACCCGCGAGCTGGGCCGTTCATTTCGGCAGGCTTTGTACATCACCGCCTTGGCCACTTTGACGGGCATGGCCGGGCTGTGGTTCCCGGACCCTTGGTTGTCTTGGACACAAGTGCCCTTGGAGTTGTGGCCCGATGTGCGTTCGTATTTGCGGATTTTGGCCATCGCTTTGGTGCCCTCTTTGCTGTTCAGGATGTACAGCACCTTGAACCAAAGTTTGGGTTTGCCGCGCTTGGTCACCTGGCTGCAAGCAGGGGCCTTGTGGGTCAAAATTCCTTTGTCGCTGGTGTTCACTTTTGGCCTTGGCCCATGGCCTGGTCTGGGGGTGGTGGGCTGTGCCTGGGCGACCTTGGTGGTCAACAGCTTGATGATGCTCACAGGTCTTTGGCTGCTGCGCACCCAGGACATTTACCAGCCATATGGCTTGTGGCAACGGATCGAAGTGCCGCAGTGGCCCCTGTTGAAACGCTATTTGCAGCTGGGCATTCCTGCTGGTCTGACGGTCATGGTGGAGGTCACCTCGTTCACCATGATGGCGCTGTTCGTGGCCCGACTCGGCGCTGTGGCTTCGGCAGGCCACCAAATTGCGGCCAGCCTGGCCTCGGTGTTGTACATGGTGCCGTTGGCCTTGGGCATTGCCAGCAGCGCCCGCACCGGTTATTGGCTGGGCGCCCAACAAGCAGGCAAAGCACGGCGGGCCACCTATTTGGGGCTGGGGCTGACGGTGGGGGCCGCCTTGGTGTGCGCTGGCGCATTGCTGGCGGGGCGGGACGCGATTGCGCACGCCTTCACCACCGACCCTGTGGTGGCACAAACTGCAACGGTGTGGCTGGGCTGGGTGGCCCTCTACCATCTGGCCGACGCGGTGCAGGCCACCAGCGTGTTTTTGCTGCGTTGCTACCGCATCACCGTGGCACCCTTGGTCATCTACACCGCCTTGCTCTGGGGTGCAGGACTCATGGGAGGCTACCTTTGGGCCTATCAGGACTCCGCCCTGGGCCTGAGCTGGACCCCTCGCCCTTCAGTAGACACCTTCTGGATCACCAGCACCATGGCCTTGGCCACCGTCTCGGTGCTGTTTGGGGGCTTGGTGTGGCGTGTGGCGCGTGCCCCTCATCGCCCGATGTAACGCTGACGCCGAAAAACCCAGGCCAAAGTCAGTGCCACAGCGATCATGAGCACCTCGGTCCACCACACCCCACCTTCGGCATGCAGCGCAGGAAAGTTTTCAAAATTCATGCCGAAAAACCCGGTGATCAAGTTCAATGGCAAAAAAATGGCCGTCAACACCGTCAAGGTTCGCATGACCTCGTTGGTGCGGTTGCTTTGCACATTGAAGTGCATCTGAACAGCGGTTTCGGCACTTTGCTCCAGTCGCCCCACATGGTGGACCACGCGCTCAATGTGTTCCAGCACATCGCGACTTCTGACCTTCAACATCTCGAGACTTTGGGTGGGGTACTGCAGATCTTCTGGCCATGAGCTCAACGCGGCAATCCAATCCTGAATGGCGGCGCGTTGGTCCTCGCACACTTCCTCAAGGTAGTGCAGGCTCAAACGCGCATTGAGCAAGGCCGACCAGTCGTTGAAATGTGCATGCGGGTCCAGCAAACGGGCCTGCCAGTGGTCCAGTTGGCGCGTGAGTTCGCGACGCAAATCCAGGTAAGCATCGACCACATGGCTGACCATGCGCAGCATCAAGTCAGCGGGATTGGCAGGCAAACGGTGTGCCGCTTGTGCGGGGGGCAAGCTGCTGGCCGTCAACAATCGGGCTGCAAAGTGCGAGAGCACTGCACAGTCCACCGGGTGCACAGAAATCACCAAGCGATCGAGCCACAAAAAAGCCACGGGACTGGTGTCTATCTTTCTCAAAATACCCGGTCCACCCATGGTGTTCTCCTGGTGCAAGATGACCCCCGGTTTGGACAAATCGGTTTCAGTTCGCCCTCTGGCCAATCGCCTGAACACCAACAAGTCGTAATCCGCGGTGTAGTCGTAATGCGAAGGCAGTTGGTTGTTCAAGAGGTCTTGCACATGCAACTCATGCAGGCTGACGCCCAAGCAATCCACCACCGTTTTTTGAAGCTGGCCTTGCAACAATTCGAATTCGCGTCTAGAAAAAGCCATCCACACAAAACCCTGTGTTGGCAAAGTTGCGGGGATGGTGTTGGACTCGTGCACCTCGTGCGAGGCCATGGTGAAAACGCGCATGTTCATTCCTTGCCACAGACCCTCTGTCGCATGGCTTGGCATTGTTGGACAGCGTCATGAAAGTGTCATGACAGAAATGACGCCAAACCGTCATCAAACATTCACGAGCTTGGGTGATATTGAAAGTTTCAAATACTTTGGGCCACCCCATGAGCAAAGACGAGTCCATTCAAGAATCACAAATGCGTCAACTGCGCGAAGACCTGTTGGACAGCCTCGATGAAGAGTTGGAGTTGGAACTCGACGACCGCTGGGGCGAGCAATCGGGGGGAAACCCTTTGGCCAGCAGCGAACGAACCCGCTACTTTCGCGAGCTTTTACGCCTGCAATCCGAATTGGTGATGCTGCAAGACTGGGTGGTCAAAACCGGCCACCGCATGGTGATCTTGTTTGAAGGTCGGGACGCTGCAGGCAAAGGCGGCGTGATCAAACGGATCACGCAACGCCTGAACCCCCGGGTGTGCCGCGTGGCCGCCCTGCCCGCCCCCAACGACCGCGAAAAAACACAGTGGTACTTTCAGCGTTACATCTCGCACCTGCCTGCAGCGGGTGAAATCGTGCTGTTTGACCGCAGCTGGTACAACCGGGCCGGTGTGGAGCGGGTCATGGGGTTTTGCAACGATGAAGAATACGAAGAGTTCTTTCGCTCGGTGCCCGAGTTTGAAAAAATGCTGGTGCGCAGCGGCATTCAGCTGGTGAAGTATTGGTTTTCCATCACCGATGACGAACAGCATGCACGATTTTTAGGCCGCATCCATGACCCGCTGAAACAATGGAAACTCAGCCCCATGGATCTGGAAAGCCGCCGCCGCTGGGAAGACTACACCCGCGCCAAAGAGACCATGATCGAGCGCACACATATTCCGCAGGCCCCGTGGTGGGTGGTGCAAGCCGTGGACAAGAAAAAAGCCCGCCTCAACTGCATCGACCACCTGCTGAGCCAAGTGCCCTACCACGAGGTGGAACACCCCCAGGTCATGCTGCCCGGGCGTGTGCGCAACCCGGACTACATTCGCCACCCGGTTCCCGAAGACATGGTGGTGCCCGAAAAGTACTGACACCTGCTCAAACAGCTCAAGCCTTGGTCAACAAGGGTTCACCCATTTTGATGCGCATGCCCGGGGTGAGCCCATCGGCCCAATCAAAACCGGCCGGCACAAACACCAAAATGGTGGAGCCGTGCTCGAACCAGCCCATCTCCTGGCCTTTGGCATAGTCGGCTTGACAAGGGATTTCGTTGGGGCCTTTGTAGCGCAAATTCAACAGCACATCGACCGCATGCAAGCGCATGCTCGCCACCAACACTGCGGCAACGGGCACGATCAAAAATGGCTCACCCGATTGGGCCAGCATGTGCAGCACGGCCCGTTCGTTTTTGCAAAACAGTTGTGCCACCCGCTTCAGCGCCACTGGATTGACGTTCCAGGTGTCACCCGAGATGTAGGTCACATGCTGAAGTTGCACATGGTGCGGCGCATGGAATCGGTGGTACATGCTGTTGGTCAAGCGCAAGGTCAGGAACTTGCCGCCTTCCAGTGCCTCGGGCCAATCACGGCACGCAGCACCATCGCCCAACAAGGTTTGCAAGCGGTAAGGAAAACCTTTGGCCTGAAAAACTTGTCCCTCGGTGATGACGCCACAAGCCCCCACGATGGCGTCACAAGGTGAAGTCAAGACTTTTGGATCAGGGTCCACAGGCCGCAAGCCGGGCTTGAGCTCACGGGTAAAACAAGCGTGCAGGCTGTCAAATTTTTGCTGCTTGGCTTCACTTAAATCAAGGTCACTGAACCAGCGCCAAACGGCCATGGAAGCCTTGACCACGAATGGGTTTTTGATCTGACTCCAGCGCCCCATGAAATGGGTCAAAGCGATGCGTGGAATGCGGTTGGTGAGCAAGAAATTCAAGTCCTCTTGCAGCAGTGTTTGTTGGAACAGCTTGCGAATCTTCATCATGTTGTCACTCAAATTGAATAAAAAGAAATTTCATTGACACAAGGAAATTGACTGTGAACTCCACTTGGATCAGTTTGGGATTGCTGGCTGCTTGGGCTCCTGCGCTTCGACGGCGCATACAGCTTTCCAGAGCCAAACACCGCTCTTTGGCCGGCCACTCGCGCATGGCCAAACGCCTGGCCCGTTGGCTGCCCGGCTACAGCTTTGACGAGAGCACTTTTTTTGGCTGCGATGGCGCACCTGCCGACATCCAGGCCCTGCGACGGGCGGCCTTCATGGCCTTGGCGCAGACACTTCAAACACGGCACAGCCAGAGCATTGCCGCCACGGTCAGTGCCCGAGACAACATCTCGGATATGCAATTCATCACGGCCTACCGGGTGCCCTTTCAATTCAGCCCCATGGTGCAAAAGCATCTGAAAGTGGGTTCGTTTTTGGAGTCGGCCCAAGGCGTTCAAGTGACTGACCTGGACGGACAGGTGTTTTACGATTTGACCGGCTCGTATGGCGTCAATGTGTTCGGTGCCGACTTTTACAAAAAAACCATGGCCGATGGTCTGGCCAAAACACAGGCCTTGGGGCCAGTGCTGGGCTCTTACCACCCCGTGGTGGCCAGCAATGCACAACGCCTCAAAGCCATTTCGGGCCTGGACGAGGTGTCGTTCCACATGTCGGGCACCGAGGCCGTGATGCAAGCGGTGCGACTGGCCCGCTACCACACACGCCGCCCTTACATCGTGCGCTTTTGCGGCGCCTACCATGGCTGGTGGGAAGATGTCCAACCCGGGCCAGGCAACCCCATGCCACCGCGTGAGACTTACACCCTGAGCGACATGAACGAGCGCAGTTTGGCGGTGCTGCGAAGCCGCAAAGACATCGCATGTGTGTTGATCAACCCATTGCAGGCGCTGCACACCAACGCCAATGCACCCGGAGATTCGACCTTGGTGGACAGCAGCCGACGCGCCGCCTATGACCGAGAGGCTTACACCACCTGGCTCAAAGCCTTGCGGCAAGTGTGTACCGACAAAGGCATTGTGCTGATTTTTGACGAAGTGTTTTTGGGCTTTCGCCTGGCCGCCGGTGGTGCACAAGCCTACTTTGGCGTCAAGGCCGACATGGTCACTTATGGCAAAACACTGGGGGGGGGCTTTCCGGTGGGTGTGGTGTGTGGGCAGCACCCATGGATGCGCCGATTTGATGAAAAACGACCCGCCGACATTTGTTTTGCACGCGGCACCTTCAACGCACACCCGGTGGTGATGGGGGCCATGTCGGCCTTTCTGGACCAACTCGAAACGCCTGAAATTCAAGCCATCTACCAAGGTGTCGATGCGCTTTGGAATGCGCGTGCACAGCACTTCAACGCAACCATGCAAGAACATGGCTTGCCCTTGCAAGCAGCCAACATGTCCAGTGTCTGGACCTTGTTTTACACCCAGGCGAGTCGCTACAACTGGATGCTGCAGTACTACCTCAGGCTTGAAGGTTTGACACTGAGCTGGGTGGGCACGGGTCGCTTGATCTTCAGCCTCAACTACAGTGATGCCGACTTTGAAGCTGTGTTGGAGCGGTTTGTGCGGGCGGCTCGACAAATGCAACAAGACGGTTGGTGGTGGCAAGATGATCAGCTCACCAACCGATCGATCCGCCGCCGCATTTTGAAAGAGACCTTCAAACGCTGAAAGCTTGCACCCGTCAGTCATGTGAAGCTGACGGGTGTGCTGAATCAGCGGCTGACCTGAGCATCCTGATGTGCAAAGCGTTGGCCCCGCAGCAAGTGCAAAGGTGCTTTGTGGTAGAGGTAAATGTCGTGAAATGGATCGGTCAAGATTTTGGTCATCCAGACCAGCCCAGTTTGAGCGTCTTGCAAAATAAACAAATGCAAAGTGCGAAACAGCAAAGCGCCTGCGCCCAAATACAACCAGGCATATCCCACCGCACGCAAAAAGCCATAAAAATCTTCATGCGTTGGCAAGAGGCCAAAAAGACCGGGATTCAAGAAAATCATCAAAGGCAAAAGTGCCCAGACACTGAGCAAGACCACCTTGCGCCGGAGGTTGTAGCCGACCTTGATGTCTTCTTTGAACGCCTGTGTTGCTTGATTGACTTCGTCATAGCCCAAGGGTTCAAAAAAGAAATGGCCCGCTTGTCGTGATGTCATGGATACCAGCCAAGCCAACAAGGCCGCCAAGGGAGGGTCAATGAACAACAAGACATAGGCCACCACAAACGCCATGGCACTTAGAAAATGCAAGGACTGGTTGATGCGGCAGTGGTGGTAATAACGGTGATCGTCCCAGCGCTGAATCCGCAAAGCTTCAAAAAAATCTTTCACACAAAACCTCCAAAAGTGGTGTTCGTATCATGAAGAAGTCATGTGAAAAAACAGTGACATGCCCTCACACCAAGGCCTAGATCTCCGCTCAAAAGCACCCGCTTGTTTGTCATCAAGTTGTTAAATCAACACGGCAACATGGGTTCATGGAACATGCATCGACCGAACACTTGCTGGTGGAAAACTTTGAGCCCGAAAATTCGGCATTGCGAATTGCTGTGGTCACCGAAACCTGGCCACCCGAAGTCAATGGCGTGGCACTGACGCTGTCCAAGCTGATCGTGCAGTTGAGTCAACGTCAACACACCATCCAACTCATTCGCCCCCGGCAGGACAAGCATGACACCGCTTCACAGCAAACAGCTTGGTCAGAAATTTTGTTGCGCGGTTTGCCCATCCCGCACTACCCTCAGCTCAAATTGGGATTTCCCAGCAAAAAGCAGCTGATCAAGGCGTGGACCATCAAACGACCCGACCTGGTGCACATCGCCACAGAAGGCCCTTTGGGATGGTCGGCCCTTCGAGCAGCCAAGGTGTTGCGACTGCCCGTGACCTCGGATTTCAGAACCAACTTTCACAGTTACAGCAGGCACTACGGCGTGGGTTGGTTGAGCAAACCCATCGTGTCTTATTTGCGGAAATTCCACAACCGCACCCTGTGCACCATGGTGCCCACCATGGCCTTGCAGGCGCAACTGGCGGCATCGGGTTTCGAGAATTTGAGTGTTGTGGCGCGGGGTGTCGACACACAGGTGTTTCACCCCGGTCAGCGCAGCGTGGCACAAAGAGCTGCATGGCAAGTGCAAGACGACACGGTGGTCTTGCTGTCGGTGGGTCGGTTGGCTGCTGAAAAGAACCTGGACCTGATTGTGAACACTTACCAGTCGCTCAAGCAAAGTGGCCGAAAAGTCAAAATGATTTTTGCGGGCGACGGCCCTTACCGTGCGAAACTTCAAATCGACTGCCCGGAGGCGGTGTTCATGGGCATGTGCAGTCATGCGCAGTTGGCCGTGGCTTACGCCAGTTCAGATTTGTTTTTATTCCCCAGCCTGACCGAGACATTTGGCAATGTGACGCTGGAAGCACTGGCCAGTGGCACGCCCGTTTTGGCTTTTGACTGTGCAGCTGCCACAGAACTCATCCGGCACGAACACAATGGGTGGCTGGTGCCCGGTGAAGACCCGCAGCGCTATGTGTTGAAAGCGTTGGACATCACCCGAAGCAGCGCCACATTGCTCCAAGCGAGACAACACACGGCCGCCAGCGTGGCCCCCTGGGACTGGCATCAAATTGCCGACCAGGTTGAGACCATCTTCCGCTCGGTTGTGACCGCGCACAACCCGGCGTGACTCAAGTTTTGGGGTTCCTGCTTTTCCACGGCATGACCGCGGCCAACAAAGGCAGGCTGAACAGCAGCATGATAGGCAACAAGGGCACATCCCAGGCCAGCAGTGCGCTGTAGGCACCCAACATGATCAACACACTCAGGTTTTCATTGAAGCCCTGAACGGCAATCGAGCGCCCCGACTTCATGATTTTGATCCCACGGTGCTGCAGCAAAGCATTCATGGGCACCAGCAACATGCCGCCTGCCCATCCCGCCAACAGCAGCATGATCACGGCCAGCCACAAGACCTGGGTGAGCGCCATACAGGGCAGCAACGCAGCCAACACCCAACCCCAAGGCAATGCCCGCCTTGCATTGAAAATCTGGCAAGTCGCGGCTGCCATGGCTGCCCCACCCATCACCCCCAAGGCCACCACGGCTTGCAAATAGGCCCCTTGCTGCAAGGTCAATCCCGCATTTTTTTGCGCCCAAACCAGCACGGCAAACTGCAGCACCGCGCCCACACCCCAACACAAGGTGGTGACATACAAAGACATGCCTCCCAAAGGGTCGGACCACAACTGCCGTTGATGATGCCAAAACGCGGACCAGCGCATCGCAGACCAGGTCAGTGGCTGACAAGGCTGCACTTGGGCCGCGCCCACACCGATGTTGAACAAGGCGGAAATGCCGTACACCACAGCCACCCATGCGAAGGCACCCCAAACCTGTGTCGATACGCTCAAAGGCGATTCAAATCCGTGCAAAGGCACAAAATCGGGCACCTCGACCAAAGTGTATACATGGATCATCGCCCCACCCAAGGCCACACCCAGCATCACCGACATCACCACAGACACTTCCAGCCAAGCATTGGCCTTGACCAGTAAGCGTGGCGATACCGACTCGCAAACCCAACCGTACTTGGCGGGTGCATACAAGGCTGCGGCCAATCCCGTCAATGCAAAAGCATAAAGGGGATGCACACCCGAGACCAACAAAATCACGCCCATCAGTTTCAATGCGTTCATGGCGGCCATCAACCGGCTTTTGGGAAAAGCATCGGCCAACGGACCCGCTATCGCAGCCAACAACACATACGCCAAGGTGAATGAAAACTTGAGCAAGGGAGCCCACCAAGGTGGATAGCCTTGCTCATGCAAAAAATACACCCCCAAGATCATGAAGGCGTTGTCAGCCAGGCCGCTGGCAAATTGCGCCAAGATCAAAAAGAAAAAACCTTTAGGCATGCACTGTCGTGCAAGACGGCGGTGGGTTCTCAAGCATGGGCTTGAAAAGAGGTGCCAGACTGCGATCAAACCTCAGACCTTGAACCAAGGCATTGCGACGGCCCACCCCTTGGTAGGCCATGCCCAATGCCAGCAAAGCCTGTGGGTTGTAAAGGTTGCGGCCATCCACAATGAAAGGCGTTCGCATGAGTGCCTTCATGGCTTCAAAGTCAGGGTTGTGAAAATTCTTCCATTCGGTCAAAACCAACAAAGCATCGGCTCCTTGCAAACCCTGCAAATCACTTGGAACAATTTCGAAACGTTGGAGCAGTTCAGGGTCTTGCGCAAAGTCCTCGCGCAGCGCCTTCATGGCTTCGATGCTGGCCACAGGGTCATAAGCGGTGACCTGTGCGCCCCGCATCAACAATTCGCGAATCACCACCCGGCTGGGAGCTTCGCGCATGTCATCGGTGTTGGGCTTGAAGGCCAAGCCCCACAAGGCAATTTTCAGACCCGACAAATCCTCGCCCGCATGCTGCACCAGGCGATCCACCAAAATCCGTTTCTGACGTTCATTGACACTTTCTGTCGCACTGACCACGGCCATGTCATGGCCATGCAACTTGGCGGTGCTGACCAAAGCCTGTGTGTCTTTTGGAAAACAACTTCCCCCATAGCCACACCCGGCATACAAAAAGCCGTAACCAATGCGTTCATCAGCCCCCATGCCGCGTCGGATCTGGTCCACATCGGCGCCCAACTCATCGGCCAAATTGGCAATCTCGTTCATGAATGAAATGCGGGCAGCCAGCATCGCGTTGGCAGCGTATTTGGTCAATTCAGCGCTGCGCACATCCATCCACACCGTGCGGGCATGGTGGCGGTTAAAACTGGCATACAAATCGCCCATCATGCGCTGGCTGCGGGCATGGTGGGGACCCTCATCCAAACCGACCACAATCCGGTCTGGCCGCATGAAATCGTCAATGGCCGCACCTTCTTTGAGGAACTCAGGATTGGACACCACGTCGAACAGGTCGTGTGGCATGCCGCGCTGCGTCAGCTCATGCGCAATCGCTGACCGGACTTGGTCAGCCGTGCCTACGGGCACGGTAGATTTGTTGACCACCAGTTTGAAACTTTTCAAGTGACGCCCCACCATGGACGCGACCGACAGCACATGACCCAAATCGGCAGAACCGTCTTCAGATGGTGGTGTGCCCACAGCGATGAACAGCACATCCCCATGGTCAATGGCATCCACAGCATCGCTGGTGAAACGGATGCGCCCATCGGCTTGATTTTTGTTCAGCAAGGCTTTGAGGCCGGGCTCAAAAATGGGCACATCGCCCTCTTGCAGGGTGCGGATTTTCTCAGCATCCTTGTCCAAACACACCACTTTGAAACCCAGGTCCGAGAGGCACCCCCCAGTGACCAAACCCACATAACCCGAACCGATGACCGTGACTCGCATTGCAGCACCTCCTATGGGGGAGATGATTGACACACAGCGTGAAACGTCAAAGTCAGTTTTGCGTCTTTTGAATGACAAAGCGCAGGGCCAGTTTCAGTGATTGAACGGCCCTGCGATCAGTGCACGAGGCCCGCTGCTTGGGTGATGGGTGAAGGTCTGCAAGGCTTGATCGCGACGGGGGCGTCGCTCCTACAGGGGGCTGCCTGCATTTTGTAGGAGCCCCGTCCTCGGGGCGATTCTGGGTGGTCTGCGAAGCTGATCGCGACGAGGGCGTCGCTCCTACAGGGGGCTGCCTGCATTTTGTAAGAGCCCCACCCTCGGGCCGATTCTGGGTGGTTTGCGATGCCTGATCGCGACGGGTCGTCGCTCCTACAGGGGGCTTCCTGCATTTTGTGGGAGCCCCGCCCTCGGGGCGATTCTGAGTGGTCTGCGTGGCCTGATCGCGACGGGGGCGTCGCTCCTACAGGGAATGCCCTGCATTTTGTAGGAGCCCCGCCCTCGGGGCGATGGGTGGTGGTCTGCGAGGCTGATCGCGACGGGGGCGTCGCTCCTACAGGGGGCTGCCTGCATTTTGTAGGAGCCCCGCCCTCGGGGCGATGGGTGGTGGTCTGCGAGGCTTGATCGCGACGGGGGCGTCGCTCCTACAGGGGGCTTTCTGCATTTTGTGGGAGCCCCGCCCTCGGGGCGATTTTGGGTGGTCTGCGAGGCTTGATCGCGGCAATGGCACCGATTCACCCAAAAAGCGTTGCTGCAAACATCACCGAACCGGATCCAAAGCAGTCAATGCCACAACCCGACTGGCCGGGAAAAACAACATGAAGGTCGAGCCCTTGCCCAATTGACTTTCAATGCGCAATTCACCGCCATGCCGTTGCGCCACATGCTTGGCAATGGCCAAGCCCAAGCCGGTGCCACCGGTCTCGCGTGAGCGGCTGCGGTCAACCCTGTAAAAGCGCTCAGAAAGTCTTGGCAAATGCTCAGCGGCAATGCCAGGACCCGTGTCGGTGACACGAAACACCACACCATCCGGCACCCTGAACCAGCCTGCACTCACACGCCCACCGGCCGGCGTGTAGCGCACGCCATTGCTCACCAAATTGGACACCGCGCTGAAAAGTTCTGTGCGCACGCCCAGCAAATTCCACTCAATGGGTTTGCTGAAGTCCAGTTCGTGCACGGGTCCTCGTTCATCACCCTCCTGGCCAGACAAAACAGCCGACAAAGAGGCCGCATCACAAGCCACTTGCGACATCAGATCACTCAGAGACACCGTCTCGTGGGTTCCTGGAGGCAAACTGCCTTCGAGTTGCGACAAAGTCAGCAAATCAGCCACCAGACTTTGCATGCGTGAGGCCTGCACAGACATCAATTGCAAATACGTTTGCTGTTCATCCGGGGCCAAGGGAATGGTCATGAGTGTCTCAACAAAACCGCTCAAGACTGTCAGGGGTGTGCGAATTTCATGGGACACATTGGCCACAAAATCACGCCGCATGGCATCGGCCAAGCTGACCAAGGTGATGTCTCGGCTCAAGAGCAAGTGCTGACCTTCGCCGTATTGGTGCAACTGAATCGACAGCTTGGGCATTTGCGTCAAGGATGACGAGCGACCGTCGATGATGACTTCACTGTCATGCTCTTCCTGCGCAAAGTACTTGGAAAAAGTCGGGTCGCGCAGCAAATGAACGATGTGCTGCTGCACATCGCGCTTGGCATCGAGCCCCAAGTGGTTAGAGGCCGTGGCATTGCACCATTCGATGCGCCCTTCGTTGTCCAGCAAAGTCACCCCATTGGGTGAGGCCTGAATGGCTTGCAAAAAGTACTGCAAGCGCTGTTCACTGGTGCGCAGTTGTTTGTCGTGTTGACGCAGTTGGCGTTGAATGCGTTGAACAATCTCACCCCAAACACCGCCCCACGCCAACTCATCACGCCAGTTGGGCCGAGACAACCACAACTCCAAACGCTCGGCTTTCCAAATCTGCACCAACACCACGCCGAGCAGCACCAACACCGCCATGCACAGCGCCCAAGTCAGTCCTCCAAAAAACCAAACCGGTGTGACCAACAGACCCAACAGGGCCAAAAGTTCAATGACAGAAATCAGCATCACTCACACCGCAGGCGCAGCTGTCAAACGGTAACCCGCTCCACGCACAGTCTCGATCATGCTGCCCGCATCCCCCAAGGACTCTCGCAGACGCTTGACGTGGACGTCGACCGTGCGCTCTTCTATGTAAACATGGTCACCCCAGACCTTGTCCAGCAACATGCCACGGGTGTGCACACGTTCAGGATGACGCATCATGTATTGCAACAACTTGAACTCGGTGGGTCCAATCTTGAGAGGTTTCTCCTGCCAACTCACACGGTAGGTGTCGGCATCGAGTTGCAAATCCCCCACTTTGACGGCCCCACCCGCAGACTCGGGCACGCGACGGCGCAACACCGCACGGATGCGAGCGAGCAGCTCACGCGGCGAAAAGGGTTTGACGATGTAATCGTCTGCACCCGCATCCAAGCCCGCCACCCGATCAGACTCATCCCCTCTTGCAGTCAGCATCAAGATGGGCACGGACTTGGTTCGTGCAGCGGCACGCCAGCGCCGAGCCAAAGTCAGACCACTTTCGCCAGGCAGCATCCAATCGAGCAAGATGACATCGGGCAAGATTTCATCGAGCTCTTTTTGGGCTGACTCGGCGTCCATGGCCCACACTGGCTGAAAGCCGTTGTGCCGAAGGTTGACCGAGATCAACTCAGCAATCGACGATTCGTCCTCAACAATGAGGATCCTGGGCAGGGTTCTCATCGCACCGCTTTTTCAATCTCGGTCAAGGCCGTGTGCCGCACATCGGCCCCCTTGACCACATAAATCACAAACTCGGCAATGTTTTTGGCATGGTCACCAATGCGCTCAATGGCTTTGGCCACAAACAGCAAGTCCAGGCTGGCCGAAATGGTGCGAGGGTCTTCCATCATGTAGGTGACCAGCTTGCGCAAAAATCCATTGAACTCAGCGTCAATCAGGTCGTCTTCTTTCAAAATCACCAAGGCCGTGTTCACATCCAGGCGAGCAAAAGCATCCAAGGCTTTGCGCAACAAACCTGAGGCCAGGTCAGAGGCCACACGCAGTTCTGACGATGGCAAGTTGCGTGGGCTGCCTTGTGCCAAAATTTGTTTGACCATGCGGGCAATGCGGTCCGCTTCGTCGCCGGCTCGCTCCAGATTGCCCGTGATTTTGGAGATCGCCATCAGCAGGCGCAAATCGCGTGCCGTGGGCTGCCTGCGGGCAATGATGGAGGCCAACTCGGCATCGATCTCCACCTCCAGTTTGTTGACTTGTTTTTCAGCCGCAATGACCTGATCGGCCACTTCTACACTGAATTGCGCCAGCGCATACACCGCATGGCGGGTCTGAGACTCCACCAAGCCGCCCAACTCCAGAACGCGCGACGACACGTTGGTCAGGTCAGCGTCAAATTGACTCGAAATGTGCTTTTCCATGGTTTTCCCCTGATCAGCCGAAACGGCCAGTGATGTAGTCTTCGGTTTCCTGGCGTGCAGGCTTCATGAAAATTTGCTCGGTCTGACCAAACTCCACCAATTCACCCAGGTACATGTAGGCGGTGAAGTCGGACACGCGTGCAGCTTGCTGCATGTTGTGCGTCACGATGGCCACCGTGTAGTCTTTCTTCAACTCGCTGACCAATTCCTCGACCTTGGCGGTCGAGATGGGGTCCAAAGCCGAAGTCGGCTCGTCCAACAAAATGACTTTGGGCTTGACCGCCACCGTGCGGGCAATGCACAGGCGTTGCTGCTGACCGCCCGACAGAGACAAAC
Organism: Limnohabitans sp. WS1; assembly: GCF_003063265.1. Classification (GTDB taxonomy): domain Bacteria; phylum Pseudomonadota; class Gammaproteobacteria; order Burkholderiales; family Burkholderiaceae_C; genus Limnohabitans_A. The sequence continues at coordinate 204,836 of NZ_NERU01000002.1, read as the reverse complement.
CACTTTGGCCCAGTTTGTCTTTGACTTCATTCCAAATGGCGGCCTTGGTGAGGGCCGACTCCACACGTTCGTCCATGTCGGCGCGGCTGAGCTTTTCGTACAAACGCACACCAAAAGCGATGTTGTCGTAGATCGACATGGGGAAAGGTGTGGGCTTTTGGAAGACCATGCCGATTTGGGCGCGAAGCAAGTTCAAGTCTTGGCCTTTGTCCAGAATGTTCTGGCCATAAAACTTGATTTCGCCTTCAGCGCGTTGACCCGGATAAAGGCTGTACATGCGGTTGAGCGTGCGCAGCAAGGTGGATTTGCCGCAACCCGATGGGCCAATGAAGGCGGTCACGCGGTGCTCTGCAATGTTGAGGTTGACGTTTTTCAGGCCTTTGAATTTGCCGTAATAAAAGTCAAGGTTGCGCACTTCCAGCGCGTTTTGAGTCGGTGTCTTGTCAGGCATGGAGATTCCTGTGAATGCAAAATGAAGAAGCTGAGGTGTTTGGGCCAAACGGCATCACGCCGACTGTTTGTCCCTGAAAAACACGCGTGCCAGAATGTTGAGCACCAACACAGCCAAGGTGACGAGCAATGCCCCAGCCCACGCCAGTCGAATCCAGTTGTCATAGGGACTCATGGCGAACTGGAAAATCACCACCGGCAAGTTGGCCATGGGCTTGCTCATGTCGGCATTGAAGAATTGGTTATTCAGCGCTGTGAACAACAAAGGAGCTGTTTCACCGCTGATGCGGGCCACGGCCAGCAACAAGCCCGTGATCACGCCACTCTTGGCCGCACGCAGCGTGACGGACAAGGACACTTTCCAGCGTGGAGCACCCAGGGCAAATGCCGCCTCGCGCAGACTGCCGGGCACCAAGCGCAGCATGTTCTCGGTGGTGCGCATGACCACAGGCACGGCAATCAGCGTCAGGGCCAAACTGCCTGCGTAGCCCGAAAAGGTGCCCAAAGTGGCCACCGCAATCGCGTACACAAACAAGCCAATCACGATGGATGGAGCCGACAGCATGATGTCGGTCACAAAACGGGTCAGCTCGGCGGTTTTGCTTTGGTCGCCGTATTCGGTGAGATAAATCCCCGCCAAAATGCCCACAGGCGTGGCCACCAACACGGTGAGTCCCACCATCAACAAACTGCCCACAATGGCATTGCGCAAACCACCGCCCTCGGTACCGGGTGCCGGCGTGTCCTGCGTCAGCAAGTTCAGGTCCAGTGCGGCAAAGCCGTTTGAAAACAGCACCACCAAAATCCACAACAACACCGCCAGACCCAAAGCCATGGCGATCATGGATGTCACCATGCCCCAGGCATTGGCCAATCGGCGGCGGCGATACAAGGCTTGATTCATGTTCATGGCCATGTCAGAACCCCTTGGCTTTTTCAGCCCGGTTGATCATGATTTTGGCGGCGGCCAAAACCACGAAGGTGATCACGAACAGCAAAAAGCCGAGCGCAAACAAAGAAGAAATATGGAAGTCTGCGGCCTCACCAAACTCGTTGGCCAAGGTCGAAGCAATGGACGTGCCGGGTGAGAACAACGATGTTGGCATGCGGTTGGCATTGCCGATCACAAAGGTCACCGCCATGGTCTCACCCAAGGCGCGACCGAGACCCAACATGATCCCGCCAATCACGCCTTTTTGGGTGTAAGGCAGAACGATCTTGCGCACCACTTCCCATGTCGTGCAACCCAGACCATAGGCCGATTCACGCAAAATGGGCGGCGTGATTTCGAACACGTCGCGCATCACGGCAGCCACAAAAGGCAAGACCATGAAGGCCAGCACAATGCCAGCCGCCAAAATGCCCATGCCGTTGGGGGCCCCTCCAAACAGGAAGCCGATCAGGGGCATGCCCCCCAGCACATCGCGCAGCGGCACCTGGATGTAATCGGCAAACAAAGGCGCAAACACAAACAGACCAAACATGCCGTAAATGATGGACGGCACGGCCGCCAACAACTCAATGGCCGTGCCCAAAGGGCGACGCAACCACACAGGACAAGTTTCCGTCAGAAAAACCGCAATGCCAAAAGCCAATGGCACCGCCAACAACATGGCAATCCCTGCACTGGCCAACGTGCCGACAATCGCGATCGCGGCACCGAACTCTTCGTTGATGATGTCCCATTCGACATACCAGATGAAACGCGCACCAAACTTGGCAAATGTGGGCCACGCATTGATGAACAAGGACACGATGATCCCGGCCAACGCCACCAGAACCAAAAGCGAGAAAAGCTGTGTCAAGCGGTGAAACAACGCGTCTTGCAGGCGCTGGCGCTTGACCACGGCCAACATGTGGCTGGTTCTGTCTGCGCTGGAAAGGGGGGTTTGCATGTCTTGACCCATCAAACAAAGAGCATCTAATTAAACAAGAAATCCGTCGGTCACCGAATGACAACCGACGGACAGCAGACCGGAGCCTGGATTACTTCTGGATTTGCGACCAGACTTTTGAACGGATCTGGTCGGTCAAGCTGTCAGGCAATGCGACGTAGTCCAAATCTGCGGCCATTTTCTTGCCATTCTTGAAAGACCAGTCAAAGAACTTCAGGGCTTCGGCCGATGCGGCTTTGTCGGCTGGGTTCTTGTACATCAAGATGAAAGAAGCCGTGCTGACGGGCCAGCTGTTGGCACCCTTGGCATTGACCATGGACACACCCATGCCTGGCACGCTGAACCAGTCGGCGCTGGCAGCGGCTGCAGCAAACGTCAAATCGTCTGGGCTGACGTACTTGCCGTCGGCGTTCTGGATTTGCATGAAGTTCATCTTGTTCTTTTTGACGTAGGCATATTCCACATAACCCAAAGAACCCTTGACGCGGTTCACGTTGGCCGCAACACCTTCGTTGCCTTTGCCACCGACCGAGGTGGGCGCTGGCCATTTGACTGCAGCGCCCTTGCCCACCTTGTCAGCCCACTCTTTGCTCACGGCTGTCAGGTAGTCGGTCCAGTTGAAAGTGGTGCCCGAACCATCGGCGCGGTGCACGATGGTGATGGTTTCGTTGGGCAAGTTTTTGCCAGGGTTCAAAGCAACAAATTTGGGGTCATTCCACTTACTGATCTTGCCCAGGAACATCTCGGCCATCACTGGGCCAGTCACGCGCAATTCGCCGGGTTTGAAGCCGTCCAAGTTGATCACGGGCACCGTGCCGCCAATGATGGCTGGGAACTGGACCATGCCGTCTTTGTCAAGCTCTTCACCTTTGACGGGCGCATCGGTTGCGCCGAAAGTCACCGTCTTGGCGCGGATTTGCTTGATGCCACCCGAAGAACCAATGGACTGGTAATTCATGCCTGTACCTGTGGCGGCCTTGTAGCCTTCAGCCCACTTGGCGTAAATGGGGAAAGGGAATGTGGCACCAGCGCCCGTGATGTCGGCAGCAAAGCTGGCAGCAGCGATGGCGCTCAGGCCAACGGCTGCCACAAAAGATTTCAATTTCAACATATCAACTCCTGGTTGAGGGTGCGAGTTCAAAGTGACCTGAGCCGGTTGATCTCAGGGACTGACATCACTTTAACGGTCAATTGTGACATTCTTGTGTCAAACAAACCCTTCTTACAAGGTGTTTTTAAATCACTGCCGACCCCTTGACTCCATGGGGGGTCAAACACACACAAAAGGGCGACCCCTGCAGTGCAGCGGCCGCCCGATTCGCTGGATGTCAGTTTAATGTCAGTTCGACGTCAGTATTTCAAATTGATCTGATAGATGACCGTCGTGCCGCTGATCTCATGGCCCACCACCAGCAGGGGCTTGCCATGGGGTGACTTGTCTGCTGTCACCAGGTGCAAACCCTCCGGACGGTGATTGTCAACAAAGTTGTCCTTTTTTTCGAAACTGCCATCGCCATTCTTTCTGGCAAGCTCGAATTCTCCCGCGGCGGGTTTAGCCACATGACGTTGGTGCGCTCGCGGTTGCGCGTGAGCTTTGATTTCCTGCGCCGAGAGTTCGGGATCATCCAACTGCATAAAACGATCAAGTGAGTGAATGATCGACGCGATAAAGTTGACTTAGCGGATCACTGTCCATTCACTTGCAGAAAAATTTGAGGTGTCATGACTTCTTCATATTGACCCGCAAAGATACAAGCCTCTCAACATGAATTTCTGGAGCTTGCATCATGGATATTAGGTCGATTGACAGTGAAGATTTGCCAACCAACATCTCGCAAAACGAGCACTTCCAATCCGTTGTGAATCGTGCAGTAGGCCGTCGTGGCTTCCTGAAATTTGGCAGTGGCGCTGCGGTTGCAGCTTTCTTGGCTGGCCCTCTCGCTGGATGCGGCGGCACCGACACCCCCACAGCTTCATTATTGGGTTTCAAAGCCGTCGCAGCCAACGGCCTTGACACTGTGACAGTGGCTGAAGGCTACACGGCCACCACTTTTGTCCCTTGGGGCACACCTTTGTTCTCTACAGGTGCTGGCTCGACTTGGAGCGGTATTGGCAGCGAAACTGCAGCTGACCAAGCACGCCAAGTTGGTGACAACCACGACGGCATCCACTTTTTCGCGATTGATGGCACATCCAGCACAGAAGGTCTGCTGGTCATGAACCATGAATACAACACGACACTGTCACCAACATTTACAGATTACCTGACCTTGTTTGGCCCAACGCCAGCCCCTGCCAACACACTGGAGCGCGTGAACAAAGCCATCAACTCATGGGGCTGCTCTGTCATTCACATCAAGAAAGACAATGCCAATAAGTGGAACGTGGTCAAGGACTCCGCCTACAACCGTCGCATCACCGCGGCCACACCCATGCAACTGACAGGCCCCGCCGCAGGCGATGCCAAGCTCCAGACCAGCGTGGACACCACAGGCACCGAAGTGCTGGGCACCTTCAACAACTGCGGCAACGGCTTCACGCCTTGGGGCACTTATTTGACGTGTGAAGAAAACTTCAACAACAATTTTGGCACCACCGTTGCACCCACTGAAGATGGACGCAATGTGTCCATGAAGCGCTATGGCATCACGGCAGGCACATCAGGCTACGCATGGGAAACACAAATCGATCGTTTCGACTACAAGAAAGAACCCAACGAATCCAACCGTCACGGCTGGATCGTTGAAATTGACCCCTTTGATGCCACTTCAAAGCCCAAAAAACGCACCGCACTGGGTCGTTTCAAGCACGAAAACGCCGCCTATGCTTTCACCAAAGACAAGCGCGTTGTGGTGTACATGGGCGATGACCAAGTCAACGACTACATCTACAAATTTATTTCAACTGAAAAGTATGTTGAAGGCAATCAACGCGCCAATGCCAACTTGTTAGACAGCGGCAAGCTCTATGTGGCCAAATTTGGCAACGGCGCAACGGCTGGCGACTTCATGGGCACAGGCGAATGGGTGGAGCTGAAACTCAGCAACATTCCTGGCTCTTACACCGCCTACACCTTTGCCAACCAAGCAGATGTTTTGATCAACGCCCGTTTGGCTGGTGATGCCGTCGGCGCCACCAAAATGGACCGCCCTGAGTGGGTCACGGTGCACCCAACGTCTGGCGAGGTCTATGTCACGCTGACCAACAACTCAGGCCGCACCACTGCAGATGAAGCCAACCCACGAACCAGCAACATCTACGGTCAAATCGTTCGCTGGCGTGAGACGGGGGGTGACGCAGCGGCCATGACCTTCGACTGGGATATCTTTGTGTTGGCTGGTAACCCCACAGTGCCTGGCAACCCTGGCACAACGAAAGCAGGCTCCAGCAATGTGACCGCTGACAACACCTTCAACAGCCCAGATGGCTTGGGATTTGACAAGTTCGGCCGCCTTTGGATCCAGACCGACGGCAACCACACCGGCTTAGGTAACTACGCCAACCAAGGCAATAATTCCATGCTGGCGGCAGACCCTGTGAGCAAAGAAATTCGACGTTTCCTGGTGGGCCCAAAGCAGTGCGAGGTGACAGGTTTGGCCTTCACCCCTGACAGCAAAACCTTGTTCATCAACATCCAGCACCCTGGCGAAAACGGCAACGGTGGAAGTACTTGGCCAGATGGCGGCACCAACATGCCACGCTCTGCCACAGTGATCATCACTAAAAATGATGGTGGCGTGATTGGTACCTGATCCTAGGGACAGCTAGCAAAACCCAAAGGCTCCGCTTTAGCGGAGCCTTTGGATGTATTTTTCGAGCTTTAATGCGGCTGTTTTAAAGGAAGCAACTGCTTCATGGATCATGCAAACCATGAGCCTGTGGTGGCTCATTCATTGACGTGGCAGTCCTCGACGGTTTGACAAAGCATGGTGGACACCGAGTTGAGTTAACCCCAACGATCTGGAACCCTGCTTCAGTTCGGAACCAACAGCTGGGCGATTCAGCGCTGGCCACACGCGCTAATGTGCCAGGTCATGATCGTGTTTTTCGAATGTGCACTGGTCAAGCACCTACCCCATAAGGCCAGCTCAACCCGCCTTGATCGCCCCCAAGGCATCGACCACTTCGAACACCGCCTGGTTGTTCATTTGTTGAACATGGCGATGGTATTTGGGCTGTTCGCTCAACAGCGCATCCACAGCACCCGGCAACTCACTGACCGATGCAATGACCTTACCCAGTTGGTTCTCTTCTACCCATGTCGTGTTGTAACGCTCTTGCGGCATGGTGGCGGTATTACGGAAGGTGATGACGGGCAACCCCATGTGAACCGCCTCACTCAAACTGCCCGGGCCAGGCTTGCCCACGAAGTAGTCACTCAGTTGCATCAACTGGTCAATGTCCTTGGTAAAGCCCAACACAAGGTGCAAAGACGAGACCGATTGCGCCGCCATTTTCTGGGCCAAAGCGATGTTGTGCCCCGCCACAAAAATCAGTTGCTGATTTGGCAAAGCCTTGGCAATTTTGAGCATGTCCTTCGAGCCATGACCGCCAAACATCACCAAGCCCGTGGGGCGATGGGGGTCCAGGCCCCATTGAGCGAAACGCTTGGGCTTGTCTACGCATGGCTTGCTGTAGAAGCTGGGGCGCAAAATCATTCCGGATGTCCGAATGATGGCGTCGGCGTCATAACCCAAGCTTGCGGCCTGAGATGCCGCAAACTCTGTCCCGCAGATGATGAACTGGCCTTGGTTGGGCTCTATCCAGAAGTTGGGAGGGTAATCGGCCATGTCCGTTAAAACCGTGACATAGGGCACGCCCGGCCACTCTTCGCGCAAGGCCTCGTACATCACCCTGTTGAAATTGGGTACCAACGAGACCACCAACTGGGGGCGCGTCTTGTGCCAGAACGATTGCATCTTCTTTTTGAGCTTGGGCAAAGTCAGCCGAATCATGGCTTGAAAAAGCTTGAGCTCGGTGGCCAGGCCTCGCGTCCAACCCCGTTTGAGACGCAGGTTGTACAGGTCTTCTGGCGCAAAGCCTGTCAATTTTTGGTAGTACCGGTCAGAGTCAATCACCTCAAACAGGTTCACCAGCGTCACCGCCCAGTCAGGGTGCGCCAGGGCGATGACTTCCTGCAACGCCAGGGCGGCAGAACGGTGCCCGCCTCCGGCATTGAAATATATGAGCTGGACATCATGTGGCATGGCTGTTGAGCTTGCCCGATGCGAATGACATGGGTATGACCAAAGCTCATCCTGTGATCTTGCAGACGGTTTCATGAAACTGAACTTTTACTGCCACACACTCTTCATAAAAATTTCACAAATGAACTAATCGTTGCATTCAAAATTGAATTTTTTGAATTTAACAATGCGCGCCATCAAAAAAGTCCGACAAGTCATTGCACATGACCCCTTGACCCCCACGGCTCAAATTTTTGCCCAGTTGATTTCTTCCCTGGTCGACGAAGTGGATGTCTCGCTCAAGGATCTGTATAAACTGGACACCTCAGATTTCCAACTGGCCATGGACATCTTGCAAGAGTGGCGGCTTGATCGCTATTACATGGGCAAAGCCAAAACATTCGATGTGGCCATGCAAGCATTAGAGATGAACAAACCTCAAGCAAAGAAGTCCGAGGCCTGAGAAATTGCCATTTTTAAAAGTCAGGAATTGATTCATGCGAATTGCTTCATTTGTAGGACAAAAAGGCGGTGTCGGTAAAAGCACTTTGGCCCGTGTTTTGGCCGTGGCAGCGGCCCGTGCACAACACAAAGTGCTGATTGGTGACTTTGATCTGGAGCAACTCACCTGCGTGGAGTGGGGTGCCCTGCGGCTGCGTCATGGCATCGAGCCTGAAATTGAAGCCCGCGCCTTCAACAACATGAAGAAATTGCGCAAAACATTGACAGGTTACGACCTGGTGGTGGTGGACACGCGAGGCTTGGCCGATGAGTTGACCGCCGATGTCAGCCGAGAAAGTGACGTGGTGTTCTTGCCCACGGGCACCTCCATGGACGATCTTCGCCCTACTCTGGCTTTGGCACGCAAGCTGGCCAAAACCCGTTCCGTGAGCAACAAGATCGTCATTGTGTTGTCCAAAACCGGGCGTTCGGAACGCCTGCTCGAACAAGCCGAAGCCACCATTGCCGATGCGGGTTTTGACATGCTCAACGCCGTCTGGCCAGAGCGTGATGGCTTTCAAGCTGACTTGGATGTGGGCCGCGCCGGCAGCGAGTCCAGCAACCCGCACCTCAAAAAAGCGTCTCAGGATGTGGAGCAGGCGCTGCTGACTTTGGCGATGAACTGAACTTGGGCTCACCAGGGCACCATGGGGCACAATCAAGTCCTCCATGATGGCTCCACATGAATTGACAATGGCTTTTCAAACACGCAGACAAGTGACCCTGGGCTTGAGTCTGGGTGCACTGTGGCCTTGGGCCAGTGTTCAGGCCCAAAGCCCCTCCGAAGCCGCTCTGGAAGCCGTGGCACCTGCCATGCCACGAGTGGGCGATGTTTTGAAAGTGCCGTCCATACGTTTGCTCACTGGCCAAGACTTTCAACACGAACGCCAGCCTTTGCTGTTGTATTGGTGGTCCAGCACCTGCCCTTTTTGCGCCCTGCAAAGCCCCAGCATGCAGGGCTTGTGGCAAGCACAAAAAAGCCGGGGCCTGCGCATGCTGGCCTTGTCCATCGACAAAAAGCCCGAAGACGCACTGGCGTATTTGCAAAAGCGCGGCTACAACTTTCCCTCGGCTTGGGCCAGCCCCGAGTGGCGCAAACAATTTCCCAAACCCAAGGGCTTGCCCATCACGCTCTTGATGGACAGCCAGCACAAAGTACTGCTGGCTGAAAAGGGCCAAATGTTCGCCGAGGATGTCGAGGCCATTCCTCGCTTGCTTTGAACACTTGGCCCCCGGGCTTTACAGCCCGATCACCCCACCATCTGTGCGGGTGATCACGATGGTCGCCGAACGTGGGCGGCCTTGTGGGCCATAGCCTGCGTTGCCTGGCCACATGCTTTGGGGCGCCGAGCCCGAAGCCAAAGGCTTGGACAATTCACCAGGATGCTGGATGTTGACAAACAAGGTGCAGCCATCGGCGGTCTCGGTGATCCCGGTGACTTCTGCACCTTGGGGTGCCACCAGAAAACGGCGCAACTTGGCGTCGCCCAAGGCAGCGCCCAAGAATGTTTCCTGAGTGCCGGTTTGTTCAGCGCCCCCCACCACCATCTTGTTTTTCACGGTCACTTTGCCGCCGTCGCCCACCTGGCCCGGAATGGCGGCCAGCATCATGCAGTTGGTCTCGTCGGTGAAAGCGCCGTCGTCGGTTTGAATCCAGCAAATGCCGGTGGCCTTGCTGAACCACAAGCCGTCTGGCGATGAGAACGAATTCTTGGCGGTCAGGCCCGACAGGTTGGCATCGCCCGAGTCTTCCTCAGCGCCGAACAAGAAGATGTCCCAGGCAAAGGTCTTGGCCGAAGCTTGGTGGCCAGGCTCTTTGAAGCGGATGATGTGGCCATGCGGGTTGCCCGTGCCTTTTTTGCCGTCCATGTCCATGTAAGCGCGTGGGTTGGCAGCGTCCACTTTGGTAGGCGTGCGGTTGGCCGCGCTGTTGTTGGTCAGCGCAAAGTACACCTCGCCATTGCGGTAGTTGACCGCACCCCACTCCGGACGGTCCATCTTGGTCGCGCCCACAGCGTCTGCTGCAAAGCGTGCGTTGATGTACACATCGCCCTGATTGGCGAACTTGTAGGCACTGTGGTTGGCAATGCGCGGGTCATCGATGGTCAGCTCCAGCCACTCGCCTTGCCCTGTGGCGTCAAAGCGGGCGGCGTACAGCTTGCCTTCGCTCAAGTACTTGTCACCGGCCACCAAGCCACCACCCACATCGCGGGGGTCCCACACCGCGCTGCTCACAAACTTGTAGATGTATTCGTTGCGGGCATCACAACCCATGTAAAACGCCAATGGCTGACCGGCCACAGGCAGGCTGCACACAGCGGCTTCGTGCGCGAAGCGGCCCATGGCCACGCGCTTGGCGGGTGTGGAGTTGGGTGACAAGGGATCGATTTCGACGTTGAAGCCAAAAGTGTTGGCTTCGTTGCGGAAGTCTTTCTCTGCGTTGGCGCCAGTGGCAGCCAAGTTCCAACGGACAAAACGGTCGTCGGTGGTCGAGACGGTGTGCCAGCCCTGGCTTGGCGCTTGTTTGGCGCCTGCTGCTGGAGCCGATGAGGGCACGCCATAGCGCTTGCGTGCGGCCATTTCTTTGGCCGGCAATGCAGCCCCATTGGCCATCGTCTGAAAGTAATAGGCCCAGTTTTCTTCGCAGCCCAAATAAGTGCCCCATGGCGTTTTGCCATGACCGCAGTTGTTCAGAGTGCCACGCGCCATGGCACCCGCCGTGTCCCAGCGGGTGACCATGAAGCTGCGAATCGCCTCAATGTGGGCGCGGGGGCCGCTGATGCGCACAGGCGTTTGTGCGGTGATGCGGCGGTTCAGCGGCGAGTCTTGCTTGATGCGCCAGCCTTGTGGTGTTTTGACGATCTCGACCACCGACACGCCGTGGTGGTTGATCTCTTTGAGCACTTCCAACTCGGGGCGGGTGCCCAAGTCCCAGTCACCAAACTGCGTAAACTTTTTGCCAGCCACGCCATTGGACGTTTGGCCGTTGGGGTGCATGAAATGCGCGTCGGCTGAACTTTCGTGGTTTACACACAGCACGGCGCGGCCGGTTTCCTTTTCGGAATAACGGCCGTTGGCGTCGATGTAATAAATGTCCATGCCATCGTGGTGATCGCCCACGCGACGTGACCAGTCGTCTGCTTCTGTGCCCTTGTTCGAGTAAGCAGCCAAGGCCGAGTCCAGCGCATCGCCTGTGGCATGCAGCACGCTGTATTGGTAGCCGGGCGGCAGCATCACATTGTCAAGCAGGCTTTTTTCGACAGAAGGAAAACCCAGCGCCCGGGGCGCAGCGGCCATGCCCGAAGTCAAAGTGGCGCAACCGGGCAACATGGCCAGACCCGCCAAGCCCAGACCACCACGCAGCAAACCGCGGCGCATCGGGTTTTGCAGGGACTGGTTCAGGACGTCCTGGAAATGGGGGTTGTTTGAGGTGTTGTGAATGGGGTCGTGATCGTGGTGTGACATCGGAACTCCTGGTGATTCAAGGATTGAAGTGTTTTTTTGTGACTGTTTGATGGCTAATCAGCCGCTGTCACGAAATCCGTCTTCACAAATCAATGCAAAAGGTGCTTTGAAACGCCACTGCACATCCCCTCGAAGTCAAAATTTGTCATTTTTTTGTCACACAGACATGGCAAAGTTCGTGCATTGATATTTCCAGAATGATCGAAAGATAGAGCATGAAAGTTGGCATCAACGGAATGGGCCGCATCGGCCGTTTGGCCCTGCGTGCGGCCATGGGCGCTGCCGAGCGCCAGTCAGACGACCCCCGCGCTGGCAACCGCTTGGAGGTGGTGCACCTGAACGAACTCAAGGGCGGTGCAGCGGCCACGGCGCATTTGCTGGCTTTTGACAGCGTGCAGGGCAAGTGGCGCGAGCGCATCGAGGCCGAGGGCGACAGCCAGATCCGCATCGGTGATCGCACCCTGGGCTTTTCGTCGCACGCCAACCCGGCCGATATTCCTTGGGGCGACATGGGGGTGGACTTGGTGCTCGAATGCACCGGTAAATTTTTAACGCCCGAAACCATTCAGGGCCACTTGGACCGGGGCGCCAAGCGCGTGATCGTGGCCGCGCCCGTCAAGGTGGGCGATGTGCTGAACATCGTGGTGGGCGTCAACCACACGCTGTACAACCCGGCCAAAGACCGCATCGTCACGGCCGCATCGTGCACCACCAACTGCCTGGCCCCGGTGGTCAAAGTCGTGCACGAAGCCATTGGCATCAAGCATGGCCAGATCACCACCATCCACGACCCGACCAACACCAACTTGGTGGTCGATGCCCCGCACAAAGACCTGCGCCGCGCACGCAGCGCCATGGTCAGCCTGGCCCCCACGACCACCGGCAGTGCCACCGCCATTGCCCTGATTTACCCCGAACTCAAGGGCAAGCTCAACGGCCACGCGGTGCGTGCGCCGGTGCTGAATGCGTCGCTGACCGACTGCGTGTTCGAGATGAAGCGCGAAACCAGCGCCGAAGAAGTCAACGCCTTGTTTGCCGCCGCAGCCCAAGGCCCGCTGGCAGGCATCTTGGGTTACGAGGAGCGCCCCTTGGTGAGTGTGGATTACGCCCGCGACACACGCAGCTCGATCGTGGACGCGCTGTCCACCCTGGTGACCGATGGCACCCTGCTGAAAATTTATGCTTGGTACGACAACGAGATGGGTTACGCCTGCCGCATGGTGGATCTGGCTTGCCACATGAACGAAGTCGGCATCTGAGATGAACGCCGCTGAACGCCACTATGGCATCGTGACCGCCGCCTATTGGGGCTTTACCCTGACCGACGGCGCATTGCGCATGTTGGTGTTGCTGCACTTTTACAAGCTGGGTTACTCGCCGTTCACGTTGGCGTTTTTGTTCTTGCTGTACGAAGGCGCGGGCGTCTTGGCCAACCTGATCGGCGGCTGGCTGGCCACGCGCTTTGGCATTGCCCGCATGCTCACCGTGGGCTTGGTCACGCAGATCATCGGCTTTGGCTTGCTCTCGGCCCTGCAGCCGGAGTGGACAGCGGCCATGTCGGTGGCTTGGGTGGTTTTGGCGCAAGGCGTGTGCGGTGTAGCCAAAGACCTCACCAAAACCGCCAGCAAATCGGCCATCAAGATCACTCAGGCGCAAGCCAAAGACCAAGGCAACGGGCAACTGTTCAAGTGGGTGGCCTGGTTCACCGGCAGCAAAAACGCCATGAAAGGCTTTGGCTTTTTCCTGGGTGGTTTGCTTTTAGAGACGCTGGGTTTTCAGGGTTCTCTGTGGGCGATGTCGGGGCTATTGGCCCTGGTGCTCGTCGGCGTGGTGAGCAGCTTGCCGCCCATGATGGGCAAGAGCAAACCATCGGGCTCGGCCAAAGAGTTGTTCGCCAAAAACGCGGGCATCAACGCGCTGGCGGCTGCACGCGTGGCTTTGTTTGGAGCGCGTGATGTGTGGTTTGTGGTGGGCGTGCCGGTATTCCTCTACTCGGTGGGCTGGACCTTCACCATGGTGGGCGGCTTTTTGGCCGCGTGGACCATTGGCTACGGCTTGGTGCAAGCGCTGGCGCCACAGATCGTGCGCCGCAGCGCCGATGGCCTGAGCCGCGAGGTGCCTGCCGCGCGTTGGTGGTCGGCGGTGCTCATGCTCATTCCACTGGGCATTGCCGCGGCCATGTGGCTGCAAGCGCCTCAGCTGCAGTGGTGGGTGGTGGGTGGCCTGAGTTTGTTTGGCTTTGCCTTTGCCATCAATTCGTCGGTGCACAGCTACTTGGTGCTGGCCTATGCAGGCTCTGAAAAAGCGGCCGAAGACGTGGGCTTTTATTACGCCGCCAATGCGCTGGGTCGCTTCATGGGCACGCTGCTGTCGGGCTTGCTCTACCAATGGGGCGGGTTGATGTACGCACTCTTGGGCTCGGCTTTGATGCTGCTTTTGTGCTGGTTGGCCACGCTGCGATTGCCCTTGGGTGTGCTCACCGACACCCCTGCAGAAAAGGCCGCATCATGAGCCCGGTTTCTTTGTTCAGCGTCATGGACGAGGACGTGGCCGTCAAGGCCTTGGCGGCTTTGGCACAAAGCTCGCGCCTGAAGGTGTTTCGCGCCATCGTGGGCACGGGCCCCGAGGGTATTCAGCCTGGGCAGCTGTCTGCCGCGCTCGACATTCCGGCCAACACGCTGTCGTTTCACCTCAAGGAACTGCACCACGCCGCCTTGGTCAGCGTACAGCGCGAAGGCCGTTTTTTGCGCTACCGCGCCGATCTGGGTGCGATGCAAAGCCTGATGGACTTTTTGACCGCGCACTGCTGCCAAGGTGTGCCTTGTGGCGACGCGATCAATCTGGCTTGTGATTCACGCCAGGGTTAGCTGTTTCCTTGGATGCAACAAAGCCCACAGACGGCCATTGCCTGATGCGTTAACCTGCCCGCACACGGCGTCATCAATTTTTCACAATTCCGTCACATAATCGGCTTTTCGCCCGATAACGCTGGTCATACCGCATGCACACCAAGTCCCTTTACGCCGCCATCGATCTGGGCTCTAACAGTTTTCGCCTAGAAATTGGCCAAATGGATGCTGGTCAATTGCGCCGTGTGGAATACATCAAAGAAACCGTGCGCCAAGGCAATGGACTTGATGCAGAACGCAACTTGACCGAAGATGCCATGGTCCGAGGCTGGGAATGTCTGGCGCGTTTTGCTGAACGCATCGCAGGCTTCAAACCCAGTCAAGTGCGGGCCGTGGCCACACAAACCCTGCGTGAAGCACGCAACCGCGATGTATTTTTGAGCAAAGCCAAGCGCCTATTGGGCTTCCCCATCGAGGTCATCGCGGGACGAGAAGAAGCACGGTTGATTTATTTGGGGGTCTCGCACCTTCTGCCGCAATCCGATGAACGACGTTTGGTGGTGGACATTGGCGGGCGTTCGACCGAAATGATTTTGGGCCAACATGAAAGTGCCAACACCTTAGAGTCATATCGGGTCGGCAGCGTTGGCTGGTCCATGAAGTACTTTGCTGATGGGCTGTGGACTCCGTCGGCTTTCAAAGCCGCAGAGATCGGCGCCAAAGCGGTGCTCGACGAGGCACAAATTCTGTTCAATCGTCAACACTGGGACAAATGCTACGGCTCCTCTGGCACCGTGGGTGCGGTGTCGGATGTGCTGAGCGCAGCAGGTTGGCCCGATGGCAAAGTGACCCGTGAGGGTTTGGCATGGCTCAAAGACAGATTGCTCAAGGCGCAAAAGCAAGACAACTTGCGCATTGAAGGCGTCAAGGAAGACCGCAAACCCGTCATTGGGGGGGGCTTGGCTGTTTTGCAAGCCGTGTTTGATTTGCTGCAAATTGACGAAATGCATGCAGCACAAGGTGCGCTGCGCCACGGTGCTTTGTACGACCTGATCGAGCGCGAAGGCATGCACGATGTGCGTTCATCCATGGTTGATTGGTTGGCACAGCGTTTTGGCACGGACAAACTGCAAGCTGAGCGGGTGTCACGCACTGCCCAACATCTGTTGCAAGCACTGATACCCGAGTCTTCCGACACGACCCTTGCTGAACGCCAACGCTACCTGCAAAAGCTCCATTGGGCATGCCAGTTGCACGAAACCGGCATGCGGATATCGCACAGCGATTACCACAAACATGGCGCCTACATTCTGGACAACACCGATTTGCAGGGCTTCACTCTGGACGAGTTGCACAGGCTCAGCCAGTTGGTGCTGGGACACCGGGGCAAACTGCGCAAGCTGGAATCTGAACTGGAAGACGCCAGCTTTGTCCAGCAACTCATGGCACTGCGCGTCGCCGTCATTTTGTGCCACGCCCGACGCGACCCCGACCTGTCGGGCTTGAACATGGTGTGCGATGTGCAGCGCCGGACGGCGCAATTGAGCATGGACGCAGACTGGGCTGAACTCTGGCCGCAATCAGCCCATTTGCTGCGCGAAGAAACCAGCGCATGGCTCAAAACAGATTGGACGTTTCAAATCAACATGAACTGAAGTTGGGCAACATCAAACCCAAATTGCCCAACATTCAAAAACCGACCCGAACAATGCCGCGAAGGCATTGACGGGCACGCATCAGCCATGCATCCCTTGTTCAGTCATCCATAACGGTATAAACTGTATGCACTGTTAATTTATGAAAGCGACACAGTGATGCAAAACATGACCATGACTGAAACCGGCGACACCACCCCGAAACCCAGCAACGCAGAAAAAGCCATAACCGCTGCTCCAAAAACAAAGCGCACGGCCAAGGCTGTCCCCAAGCAAGCCAGCAGCGCAAAAACTGCCGTCGACCCAAGCACCGCAACCGAAGTTGTCCCCAGCAAACCGATTGCAAAAACTGCAACGCCTGCCCCTGCTGCCCCAAGCAAAGCCAAAACCAAAGCTGTCAGCGCCCCAGTCAAGTCTCAAGCCGTGAAAGCCAAAACTCCCACGCCCAAGGCTCAGACCCAAGCAGAAGCCAAAGACGTCAAGCCCAAGGCCAAAGCCCCGAGTGTTACACCCACCAAACCTGCCAAAGAGAAAAAAGTCAAAGTGGTGCGTGACAGCTTCACGCTGCCCAAAACCGAACTTTTGCAGATTGCAGCCATGAAAAAACGAGCGCTGGCTTTGGGTGTGGATGTCAAAAAGAGTGAACTGATTCGTGCTGGACTTCAAGCGCTCTCGGGTATGTCAGACGCCCCGTTCAAGAAAGCCTTGGCCAGCATTCCCACCATCAAAACAGGTCGTCCTGCCAAAGACTGAAATTTCAAAGTTTGTCAGGACACGTCACAGCGATGAGCAGGGTTTGACTTTGCTCCTCGCGACAGCGGTGACGCAGCCACCAAACCGATGATTTTCGAATGGTGCATGCAGGCTCTGGCATGCCCAAAAGATGGGCCACCAGCCCCCCCATGGCAGGTTGGTGGCCCACCATCAGGACCGGATACTTGGCATCTGGCCATCCGGCGGATTCCAACAAGTCTTGCACACAGGCCCCTGGCGACAAGGCATCACGAACTTTGTATTTGCGCCCTAAATAGCGAACCGTTTGTTCAGCCCTGAGCGCAGGACTCGTCAATATCCGGGTTCCTTGCGGCAACTGCCGCTCCAGCCAATGCGCTGTGCGTTCAGCCTGTTTTTTGCCGCGCGGCGTCAAGGCCCGCAACATGTCGTCCTCTCCTGTTTGCGCTTCATAGGCTTCGGCATGACGCCACACAATCAGATCCATGGTGCTCATCTCCTGTTTTGCGCTGCACCGTAGCGTTGCATGAGGGCGTTTTGTGCGCTGTGCCCTGGAGCCTTCAGACCCACTCGGTGGTACTGACCATCGGCTGCCAAGTCCCAGGCATCACGCGCATCGTGCAGGTAGGCAATCAAGCATTCGTCAATCAAGCGCTGGCGCAGTACAGGATCCAACACAGGCCAAGCCAACTCAATGCGTCGTGTCATGTTGCGGCTCATCCAATCGGCGCTGGACAAGTAAAGCGACTCTTCTTGGTCCGCACAAAAGTAAAAGACGCGTGAATGTTCCAGAAAACGACCGATGACCGAACGCACGCGGATGTTTTCGCTCATGCCTTCCACACCGGCCGGCAACATGCAGGCACCACGCACAATCAAATCGATCTTGGCCCCTTGTTGACCGGCCTCCAACAAAGCCTTGATCAAGGGCACATCGGTCAAGGCATTCATCTTGATCACAATGCGTGCCTGCTGGCCTTGTAAGGCGGCTTTTCCCACATTGGCAATGCGCAACAACATGTCGGTGTGCAATTGAAATGGGGCCACCAGCAAACGCTTCATTTTGGGCAATTCGCTCTGGCTGGCCAAATGTCCGAACAAATGGTCCATGTCCAAGGTCATGGCCGCATCGGCGGTCAAGTAACTGATGTCGGTGTACAAGGCCGCTGTCTTGCGGTTGTAGTTGCCGGTGGACATGTGGCCATAGCGGCGCAAAGATCGCCCTTCCCTGCGGGTGACCAGCAGCATCTTGGCATGGGTTTTGAGACCCACAATGCCATACACCACTTGCGCACCAATGGACTCCAATTGCTCGGCCCAATTGATGTTGGCCTCTTCGTCAAATCGGGCTTTGAGTTCAACCACCGCCGTGACCTCTTTGCCACGTCTGACAGCCTCACGAAGCAAATCCATCATTGTGGTGTCGCTGCCTGCCCGGTAAATGGTTTGTTTGATGGCCAATACCTGGGGGTCCATGACGGCCTCGCGCAAAAAAGCCAAGACCCCATCGAAACTTTCAAACGGCTGATGAATCAGCACATCGCCTGTTTTGAGGCGGTTAAAAATCGAACCGTGTTGCGGCAACTGTGCAGGAAAACTCGCCTTGTAGGGTGGAAACAGCAAATCGGGCGCATTGATCAAGTCGATCAACTGCATCAAGCGCACCAAATTCACAGGGCCGTTGACGCGGTAGACAGCGCGTTCGGGCAATTGAAATTCCTTGCGCAAAAATTCAACCAAGCGTGGTGCACAGTTGGCCGACACTTCCAGACGCACCGCTTGTCCATAGTGACGATGCTGCAAACCCTGTCGCAAAGCCATGCGCAAATTGGCGATTTCGTCTTCGTCGACAGCCAACTCTGAATGGCGTGTCACACGAAACTGTGAAAACTGCCCCACTTCACGCCCATGAAACAAATCAGCCAAGTGGGCCCGAATCACACTGGACAGCAGCACATAGGCGGTACTGCCATCACACACTTTGGCCGGCAAGGGAATCAATCGAGGCAGCACGCGTGGCACTTTGACGATCGCAATTTCATTGGAGCGGCCAAAAGCATCTTTGCCTGACAAGTGAACAATGAAATTCAGCGATTTGTTGGCCACCTGCGGAAAAGGATGTGCCGGGTCAAGCCCCACAGGCACCAGCAAAGGTTGAACCTCTCGCTGAAAATAGCTGTGGACCCAACGCCGCTGTGCCGCATTGCGCTCACCATGGGACAGAATTTGAATGTGCTTGTTCTGCAAGGCAGGCAACAAGGCATCGTTGTAAAGGGCGTATTGGCGTTCAACCATCGCACCGGCCTTTTCGGCTATGGCAGACAAGGTCTGCTCGGTGTACTGGCCTGATTTGAGTTCTTGCAAACTCCCCATCACATGGGGCTCAGCTCGCACCTCAAAAAATTCATCCAAATTGGATGACACGATGCACAAATAGCGCAAGCGCTCCAAAACGGGCACTTCGGGGCGGTGCGCCCAGTCCAGCACGCGCTCATTGAAGGCCAGAATGCTCAGGTCCCTGTCCAGCAAGCCTGAGGGGTCATCGTTCAAATCGCTTGGTTTGGTTGAGTTGGACATGTCTCGTACTTGAATGGTTCAAGTCCATTCTAGGTAAGCGTCAAGTCATTTTGATGACAGTCTGGTGACCCAACGCACAGACCCATTCAAGTTTGATCTGCCCCAAGCGTAAAGGCCATAGAAGGTTTGAAATCTGCCGCCCAAATCTTGTTTTTCTTTCAGATGAACCCTCAACGTTCAACAAAAAATACCCCTGGAATTCTTCTGCCTGTTGTTTTTACATTGCCCGATGGACAGGACCCCCAATGACTTCTTCAGACCATGAGGTGCTGGTCAACACCAGCGCCTGATCGCCCCAGTGAACAATTTCCAAACGTCCATCCATGTGCTCCACCAAAGCCGTGCGACTTTCCACCCAGTCACCGTCATTGCAATACAACACCCCGTTGACCTGGCGAATTTCTGCATGGTGTATGTGACCGCAGACCACACCATCAAAACCCCGACGCTGCGCTTCGTGCGCCACGGCCACTTCGAAATCACTGATGAAATTGACCGCCTTTTTAACCTTGAGTTTTAAATAAGCCGACAAAGACCAGTAACCCAAACCCATGCGGGCCCGAAGACTGTTCAGATGGCGGTTGATTTTCAAGGTCAGCTCATACAACCAAT
Organism: Limnohabitans sp. WS1; assembly: GCF_003063265.1. GTDB lineage: Bacteria > Pseudomonadota > Gammaproteobacteria > Burkholderiales > Burkholderiaceae_C > Limnohabitans_A. Next base: position 184,914 of record NZ_NERU01000002.1, on the reverse strand, counting down.
CCCCGACATAGGCCAGCCATTTGGCACACTGAATCACCCCATCAAAATGGTCACCATGCACCACCCACAACTTCATGCCTTTGGCCGTGGTGTGGCAAGTGTCGTGAACCACCTCGACACCTCCAAACGCATGACCAACAAAATGCCGGGCAAATTCATCGTGATTGCCTGGCACATAAATCACACGGCAACCTTTGCGTGCCCGTCGCAAAAGTTTTTGCACCACATCGTTGTGGCTTTGTGGCCAAAACCAGCGTCGTCGCAGTTGCCACCCGTCGACAATGTCCCCAACCAAATAAAGACTCTCGCTGGAGTGGTGTTTTAAAAAATCAAGCAATGCCTCGGCTTGAAACCCTGGGGTTCCAATGTGCAGGTCAGAAATAAAGACCGCCCGATAACGGACATGACCCTGTGGCGTGTCATCGTCATCTGTATCCACTTGCTCAGGCACAGACCATGCTGTTTTTTGGGGCACAAGTTGAGCTTCCGATCCCGCAAAATGGGCTGTCAAATGTGGCATTTTTTGCCCCAGTGAGGTGCCGAACATCACACCATGCCCATCGAAAAATGTTTGCGGTAACGTGCAGGCAAATCGGCCGTGCGCATCATCATCGGCAGGTCTGCGGTGTTGAAGTCGGGATCCCACGCCGGTGCGCCCAAGACTTTGGCACCCAAGCGCAAATACCCTTTGATCAGTGCGGGCGGCTCCACTTGCAAATGGTGTTCCAAGGCCTCAATCGGCAAAGCCAAGCGGGGGCGAACATGGTGTTGAATTTCCGCCAAGTGGGTTTGCCGCAATTGATGCCAAATGCTCGCAGCGGCATTGCCTGTGACCACACCGTTGTGCAACATGGGAATGCTGGCACAACCGATCATGGTGTCCAAACGGTTACGGTCCATGAACTCAAACAAAGCTCCCCACAAAGCCATGATGACCCCGCCGTGGCGATGCTCGGCATGAACGCAACTGCGTCCAAGCTCCACCATGCGCTGACGCATGTCACGAAGTCGGGTCAAATCAAACTCGGTGTCGCTGTAGGTGCTGCCTGCGCGTTTGGCTTGTGCTGGCGTGAGCACACGATAAGTGCCAATGACCTGACCACTCGCAGTGTCTCGCACCAACAGATGTTCACAGTAATCATCAAACAAATCGATGTCATGGCCTGGCAAGGTGTTGGGTAAATTGGCACCCATTTCGTTCGCAAAAACGGAGTACCTCAGACGCTGCGCTTCTCGAACTTCGTCTTGATGTTGCGCCCAACCGACCACAATGGCGCTTTGCATGCGCCGAGGCAAAAAATCAACGTGGGGTGCAATTTGCCCCGGATGAAGTGACCCCCGTGGCATTTGAACTGGCGAGAGTGCAAAAGTGGGATTGGGCAGCTCTTTCATGGTGACAATTCCTTGTTATCAATCCCTTGATGTTGCTCAGGGGTCATGACAAGAAAAAGTAAATGTCGTTAAATTTTCGTGACGCCATGCGACAGCACACGGTCCATTAATTGCACCAACAGGCGGCTGGCCTCGTGTTGGCTCACCCCCAGCTCGTTTTCTTTTTTGCCCATGTCGTCCCAAACCCGCAAAGTCAAAGCATCTTTAAAAAAGGGCTCGGCTTCAAATGCTTCACGCTCTTGTGCAGACATGAGTCCTCCTTGCAAATGGAGACTTCTCACTGAATCAGGCGACAGCTTTTGGGCATAGGTCGTACTGGTGGTCACCCAATAGCGTTTGGCACGCACATGCAAGCGCACAGGCTCCGATACCGCCCTGCCAAAAATGGGCTCAAGCAAAGCAGCACCCGCATTTTCATGAAAGTCATCCTCCCCTCGCAAGGTCGGTGTGCCTTCACTGCTGACCCCAAGATGTCCAACGTCATGCAAAAAACTGGCCAGCTGCAAGGCCGGTGAAGCCCCAGCCTTTGCGGCCAGCTGGGCGCATTGCCACGCATGGGCCCATTGTGTGACGGGTTCGCCCGAGTATTGGCGATCACCGCCATTCCAATAAAGTGCAAGGATGGATTCAGTACAGGCGTTCATCCTTTGAAATATGCGTGGTTTGGATGTCAAGGCGATGACAGTCACACACTGACATGCAAGCGTCATATTTTCTTCACCAGTTCGTCACGCAGAACCATCAAGATGACAGGATGCATCAAGAACCTGCCGCCATTCGCGTCATCAACGCCAGCAAATCCTTCAATTCCCAGCGCAAGGCACTCAACGCCATCCATTTGACCATCGACCCAGGTCAATGCGTGGGCCTGCTGGGTGCGTCGGGTTCAGGCAAATCCACTTTGCTGCGCAGTTTGTGCGGCCTTGAGCGACTCGATGGCTTGGACAGCGAAGTTCAACTTTGGGGGAAGAGTCTTCAAAAGTCAGGAAAGCTCAGTCCTGATGTGCGTCAATTGCGAACACAGCTGGGCATTATTTTCCAGCAATTCAATCTGGTCGGACGCATGGATTTGTTGACCAACGTGATGACCGGTTTGCTGCCCCACATGCCCTTGTACAGATGCCTGTTGGGTCAATTCAGCACAGAAGAACGATTCAAGGCCTTGCAGGCTTTGCACGCGGTGGGCTTGGCTGACCAAGCCATGCAACGTGCATCCACCCTTTCAGGGGGGCAGCAGCAACGGGCCGCCATTGCACGGGCCTTGGTTCAAGGTGCCCGCATTTTGCTGGCCGATGAACCCGTGGCCTCATTGGACCCGGAATCCACACGCCGTGTGATGGACTTGCTGCGTCAATTGCAGCGCGAGCAAGGCATGACCCTGGTCATCAGCTTGCACAACGTGAATTTGGCTCGTCAGTACTGCGACCGGATCATTGCGCTGCGCGAGGGTTGCCTGGTTTATGACGGCCCCCCCATGGGCCTGGACAACCAACGCTTGCGCGATCTGTACGGCACGCATTCCGACGAGTTGTTCATGGACCACACGCCCGAAACATCAGACCCCCTCTTTAACCCGACGCTTCAACTTTTGGCGCATTGATTTTTTCAACCTGAGGACCTCACCATGAAACCTGCACACATCCTGGCCACTGGCCTGATTTCTCTGAGCGCCATCAGCGCTTTCGCACAAGACATCAGCTTTGGCATCATCGCCACCGATTCGGCATCGGCCCAACGCGAGCGCTGGGAGCCCTTCTTCCGTGACATGGAGAAAAAGACCGGCCTGAAAATCCAGTCGTTCTATGCCCCTGACTATGCTGGCGTGATCGAAGCCATGCGCTTCAACAAAATCCAGGTGGCCTGGTACGGCAACAAAGCCGCCATGGAAGCGGTCGACCGCGCCAACGGCGAAGTTTTTGCCCAGCTCATGTACGCCGATGGCAGCTTCGGTTACCACGCCTTGTTGATCACCCACAAGGACAGCCCTTATAAAACGCTGGACGATGTGATCGCCAACGGCAAGAACATCAACTTCGGCATTGGCGACCCCAATTCAACCTCGGGCTTTTTGGTGCCCTCGTATTACATCTTTGCCCAGCGCAACATCGAAGCACGCAACACCTTCAAGACCGTGCGCAACGCCAGCCACGGTGCCAACATCCAGGCCACCTTGGCCAAACAAGTGGATGTGGCCACCAACAACACCGAAGACATGGGCAAGCTCGAAAGTGCCAAGCCAGATTTGTTCAGCCAGTTGCGCGTGATCTGGAAAAGCCCCTTGATCCCGAGCGACCCCTTTGTGTGGCGCAAGGACATGGACCCCGCCGTCAAAACCAAAATCAAGAATTTTGTGTTGAATTACGCCAAAAACGACCCGGCTGAAAAAGCTGTGCTCAAGAACATCTACAACTACGGCGGTTTCCGCGAATCGACCAACGACCAACTGATCCCGATCCGTCAACTCGAGTTGTTCAAAGACCGTCGCAAGGTCGAGGGCGATGACAAATTGGCCGCTGCCGACAAAGCCAAACAATTGGCCGAGATTGACAAGCAACTGGCTGCTTTGAAGAAGTAAACATGTCCACACTGCCCAACGCCATGGCCAGCGCAGACCTGGCAAAACTACAACAACTGGCCTCGCAAAAAAAGAGCCAGGGCCTGAGCTACTTGGTTTGGCTGGTGGCAGCGGGCATTCTGGCCTGGGCATGGCAGGGGGCTGAAATACGCCCCCTGGCCTTGATCCGGGATGCGGCGAATATGCGCACCTTTGCCGCAGATTTTTTCCCGCCCGATTTCAAAGACTGGCAGATGTACCTGCGCGAGATGGTGATCACACTGCACATTGCCCTGTGGGGCACCGTGCTGGCCATTGTGGCGGCCGTGCCCATGGGCTTGTTGTCTGCGTCCAATGTGGCCCCGGCCTGGGTTTACCAGCCGGTTCGCCGCTTGATGGATGCGTGCCGGGCCACCAATGAAATGGTGTTTGCCATGCTGTTCATCGTGGCTGTGGGTTTGGGGCCTTTTGCCGGGGTGTTGGCTTTGTTTGTGCACACCACGGGGACTTTGTCCAAGTTGTTTTCTGAGGCGGTCGAAGCCATTGACCCGCGTCCGGTGGAAGGTATTCGCGCCACAGGGGCTCACAAACTCGCTGAAATTGCCTACGGTGTGATTCCCCAGGTGATGCCGCTGTGGCTGTCGTATTCGCTGTACCGCTTTGAGTCGAATGTACGCTCCGCTTCGGTGGTGGGCATGGTTGGCGCAGGTGGCATTGGCGTCATTTTGTTTGAGGTGATCCGCAGCTTTGAGTACGCCCAGACTTGCGCCGTCTTGCTGATGCTGATTGTCACCGTCTCTCTCATTGACATGGGGTCATCATGGCTTCGACAGCGATTCATTTGACGTGGTTCAACCCGGTTCAGCTCGAATGGGGCCCGGACCTTTTGCGCACTCACCGACCCGATCAACCGTTTTTTGTACTGGCCGATCCACACGCCATTCCTTTGGCCATGGAGGCCGATTTAAAAAGGCACTGGGGTGAACTGTGTCTGGGTTGGATCTGGCAGCGTTCGGCCCAAAGCAGCATCACGGCAGCACTTGAACTGTGCCAGCAGCTTTGGCCTTTGTGGTCGGCCCACCCGAAGGCCGCCTTGCTGGCCGTCGGTGGCGGCACCACCCTGGACCTGGCCAAGTTGGCCCGCTTTGAACTGCAAGACCTGAGCTTGGCTCCAGCGGTTTGGCGGTCCAACAAGCTGCCTGCCGATCACCGCAGACACGCCCTGTGGTGCGCGCCGACCACATCCGGCACGGGCAGCGAGGTCACGCCTTGGGCCACGCTGTGGGACCTCGATGCACAACCTGCGGTCAAACGCTCATGGGCCAGCAGCCAGGGCTTTGCCGACCAAGCCTGGATTGACCCGAATCTGACCTTGTCTTGCCCCGAAGGCCTGACCCGGGACACCGCCTTGGACACCCTGGCGCACGCGCTCGAATCGATCTGGAACCACCACGCCAATGCGATCACACGCCCCTTGGCCGTGCGTTCGGCGCGAATGGTTTTGCAAACTCTGCCTGCGCTGCTGAAGAACCCACTCAACACAGATTTGCGTGAACAGATGAGCCAAGCCTCTTTGTTGGCTGCTTTGGCCATGTCGCAAACCCAAACGGCCTTGGCCCACGCCTTGTCCTATGACTTGACATTGAATGAAAACCTGCCCCATGGACACGCTTGTGCAGTATGGCTGCCCATGGTTCTGGACATGGCAGCCGCCATCAGTCCCCAAGTGCAGGGTGACCTGGCAACCATCTTTGATGGCCCAGCCAATCAGGCATCAGAAACATTGTCTGCCTGGCTGCAAAGCCTGGGCATCGTGCCACGCGATCTGCGCAGCACCCCGGCCGGTCTTGAGCAACTCCATCAGGCTCTTGGCTCATCACGAGGCCGCAATTTTGTAGGAAGTACAGCATGAACAGCGACGTGATCATTGTGGGCAGCGGCATCGTGGGTCTGGCTTGTGCTTGGGCGGCTTTGCAACAAGGCAAAAGCGTGCGCGTCATCGACCGCGACCCTTTTTGTGTAGGGGCTTCGATTCGCAACTTTGGCTTTGTCACCGTGACCGGTCAAGGCCGAGGCGACACCTGGCGACGCGCACGGCGCTCACGCGATGTGTGGGCCTCTGTGGCCCCACAAGCGGGCATTGCCATTGAACACCAGGGCTTGTATGTGCTGGCCCAACGTCCACAAGCCAAAGTGGTCTTGCAGGAATTGTGTAAACAAGCCGAAGGCCAGGACCTGCAATGGCTCGAAGGTCAAGCCCTGCAAGACCAGGCCCCCCAGTTTGTCATGAACCATTTGCAGGGGGCCCTGTACAGCCCTCACGAGCTGCGCATCGAAGCACGCAGCGCCATTGAAAAACTGCGTTTGTGGCTGGCCACACAAGGGGTGGTGTTTCAGATGGGTCAGCATGTGCAAGAGGTCATCTCTGGTGCTGTCTTCACCAACGGCCAATGGTTGCAGGCCGAGCGCATCATGGTTTGCCCCGGCCCTGACATGCGAAGCCTGTTTCCCGAGGCCTTCAGCCAAAACAACACCCAGCTGTGCCAGCTGCAAATGCTGCGGGTTCAGCCGCCAGATGGTTACAAACTCGGTGCCTGCGTCATGAGTGATTTGAGCTTGGTCCGTTACCGGGGTTACTGCGAGTTGCCCGGATCTCAATTGCTGCTTGATCAGCTGCGCATCGAGGCAAGCCAAGAGCTGGCCCACGGCATACACCTGATCGTCGTGCAAAGCCACGACGGCTCGCTGGTGGTGGGCGACTCACACCACTACGGTCAAGCCATGCGCCCTTTTGCCTCACGCGAAGTGGAGGACCTGATCCTTCATGAAATGCAACGCCTGCTGTGCTTGGGCCACTACCAAGTGACCGAACGCTGGACGGGCATTTATCCCAGTGCCTCGCAAGACAGCCTGGTGCGTGAGGTTTTGCCCGGTGTACAACTCGTCAGCGTGACCAGCGGCACCGGCATGAGCACCTCTTTTGGCTTGGCTGAAGAAATCATTCAAAACTGGAGCACGTCATGAACCCTGCCCAAGATCACAAAATCCAAGGCCTCGTGCTGGACTGGGCAGGCACCATCGTCGACTTTGGCAGCCTGGCCCCCATGGGCGCTTTTGTCGAGTTGTTTGCTCGTCACCACATGGAAATCACCATCGCCGAGGCCCGTGTGCCCATGGGCTTGCCCAAAATTGAGCACATCGCCGCCTTGGGGCGCATGCCAGCCATCGCAGCCCAATGGCAAGCCTTGCACGGCAGGTCTTTTGGCCAAGAAGATGCACAGCAACTGCTCAACGAGTTTGAACCCATGAGTGCCAAGGCTGCCCTGGACCGAAGCAGTTTCATCCCGGGGTTCTTGTCGGCTTATCATGCGCTGACAGCCCAAGGCTTGGCTTTTGCCACGACCACGGGTTACACCCGAAAAATCATGACCCCTTTGATTGAGATCGCCCGAGCCCAGGGGTTCGCACCCGCCTTGGTGGTTTGCTGCGACGATGTGGCCCGCAGCCGACCTGACCCCATGGGCATGCAAGCATGTTTGCAGGCCATGGGTTTACAAGGGCAAGCCGCCCACGTCATCAAGGTCGATGACACTGCGCCCGGTCTGGCCGAAGGTTTGGCCGCTGGCAGCTGGACGGTGGGTGTGGCCATCAGTGGCAACGCACTGGGCTGGACGCATGAGCACTGGGAACTGGCCAGTCACACTGACCAAGCCCATGCCAGGGCACAGGCCAGTGCCGTGCTGCAAGCGGCCGGAGCACATGAAGTGATCGACAGCGTAGCCGATTTGCCCTTGGCGATTGCCCGCATTGAGCAACGCATGGCACTGGGCGAAAGCCCTTGAATTGGCATGTCCAGCGTCACCCGTCCTGAGCAAGCCTTTTGGGCCCGTTTGAGCGGTCCGCAGCAAACCTGGCTTGCAGGCCAATTGCAGGCCCAACAGCCACCGCCCCCTGAGGGTGTCAGGTGGTCATGTGACGGCGTGAATCTGGGTTGGGTTTTGTTTGAACGCGCCCAGGACATGGTGGCCATGCTGCCCGGTTGCACCATGGTCCGTGGGCAGCTGCACTGGCAAACCTCAATGGATCAGCCCTTGCAGCGCAGCCAAGCCTTGCAAAATTTTTTGCGCCATCAAGCCGATTGCGGCAAATTGACGGGCTGGCGTGATGAATTTTTTGCTTGGTGGCCAGACACCCCCGCCTGGCCACCTGCATTGAGCGTGCCACCGTTTCTGTGTGTTGAGCGAGCTGGCTTCAGGCATCTGGGCATGATGAGCCATGCCGTTCACATGCACGGTTTTTTGCCCCAAGGTGATCTGTGGTGTGGCCGCCGATCGGCCAGCAAAGCCACCGACCCAGGCTTGTTGGACAACATCGCTGCAGGGGGTTTAACGGCCGGAGAAAGTCCTTTGACCACCGCACTGCGCGAGTTGGCAGAAGAGGCCAGCTTGTATTTGCCAGACCCAAGCCGCTTGCGCTCTTGTGGGGCCATTCGCACCCAACGACTTGAGCCCCAAGGCTGGCACGACGAACAACTGTTGGTTTACGCCCTGCACTTGTCTGATCAAGAGATTCCCACAAATGCCGACGGCGAAGTGCAGGAATTTTTGCTCTTGAGCCCCTGCGAAGTGGTCTCGCGCATGCAATCCGGACAATTCACGGTTGACGCTTGCGCCTCACTGGCCCAGTGTCTCAGCCCCTGTTTGAACGTGCCTGAAGCTGCCCCAAACGATTGAATCGCCTCGTTGACACGGAACGCATCACTGCCTCACAAGTGACGCTTGTCGGTACCACATTGGGGTATGGTCATGTTTTTTTGAACCTGCAAGTCACCATGATCCTCGAACTCGCCGACATCCGCATTCACCCCGGCCAACAAGCCGCATTTGAAAAAGCCATTGAACTGGGCCTGAACACCGTGGCCTCACGGGCCAAGGGTTTCAGAGGGGCCAAGGTCAACCGTGGCATTGAAAGCCCAGAGCGTTTTGTGCTGCAAATTTTTTGGGACACCCTGGAAGACCACACGGTTGGTTTTCGTGAATCGCCGCTATTCACTGAATGGCGTGCCATCGTTGGGCCCTTCTTTGCAGCGCCTCCGCATGTGGAGCACTTCGAGCTGACCTTCGCCTCGGCTTGAACTGACCCTCAGGCCGCCTGATGGCCTTGCACCAGACGCGAGAGCAAATGCACAAACTGGCTTTGCTCCTGCGTGGTCAAGGGGGCCAGAATTTTCTCTTGCACCCGGGCCACATCACTTTGGATATTGGCCATAGCCTGCACCCCCAGCGGCGTGACCACCAGCAGCTTGCGCCTGCGGTCAGACCGATCGGCCTCACGCACCACCCAACCCTTGGCTTCCAGACGACCGATCACAGAACCCGAAGTGGCGGGATCAAACGCCACCCGCTTGGCCAAGCTCACTTGGTCAATGCCCGGGCTGTCGAGCAGGGCATTCAAAATGGCAAATTGCACAGGTGTGATGTCGGCGCTGGCCAATTGCTCGGCAAATATGGCCACTGCAATTTGCTGAGCTCGCCGGATCAAGTGTCCCGGCGTGGTCTGCAGGTCAATGCTTTGAATCATGTGGGTGTCGTGTTGCGGATGTTCCACGGGCGTGGAAAGGGTGCCATTTTCAGACGTTCCGATTAACATCTGATTTTCATTTTTCAAGAAAGCGACCCATGAGTTTTGTATTTTCACCCATGCCTGTGGTCTCGGTGCCTGTGCTCGGGCAAGTTGAACGTTTTCCAGTGCACCGCATTTACTGTGTGGGCCGCAATTATGAAGAGCACGCCAAAGAGATGGGTTTCACCGGGCGTGAGCCACCGTTCTTCTTTCTCAAACCTGCCGACAGCTTGGTCGTGGTGGAATCCGGGCAAACGGGTGTAATGCCCTACCCCAGCCTCACCCAAAACCTGCACCACGAAATCGAGCTGGTGGTGGCCATTGGCAAAGGCGGGCGCAACATTTCAGCCGCCGATGCAGCTCAGCACATTTACGGTTATGCCGTGGGCCTGGACATGACGCGCCGCGACTTGCAAAACGACATGAAAAAGCAGGGCCGACCTTGGTGCATCGGCAAGGCCTTTGACCACTCGGCCCCCATTGGCCCCATTACCACCATCGCCCAGGCCGGTGATGTCAACAACGCCGAGATCAGCCTGCAGGTCAACGGGTCCGATCGCCAGCGCAGCAATGTGGCCAAACTGATTTGGAACGTGGCCGAAACCATTGAACACCTGTCTGCCGCTTGGGAACTGCAGCCCGGCGATCTGATTTACACCGGCACCCCCGAAGGCGTTGCAGCCGTGGTGGCAGGTGATGTATTGGTCGGCCAAGTGGCGGGACTGGGCAGCCTTGAGATTGCCATTTCCTAAATGACAAAACTAAAAACCTAAAAGTCAGTACTTACCCTTAAACACGGGCACAGCACTTGCAAGATAATTCATATCGAAAAATCGATTGGGCCAATTGCATGCACTAAAGTGTGATCATCACCCAAAAACAATGCTTCATTAACCGACCGCTTGGTTGGTTAATGGTTTATCATCCATTTTCCAACCAACTTGCCGGAGACTTTAATGAAAAATAGATTGCCAAAAACTGCGCTGGCTGTAGGCCTGATGGCCATCGGCTTTGGCGTTCACGCCCAGACCATCACCCTGAAGGTGCACCACTTTTTGGGCCCACAAACCATACAGCACACCAGCATGCTGGGTGATTGGTGCAAAAACATTGCTCGCGATTCCAAAGACCGTCTGAAATGCGAAATTTTCCCGGCCATGCAACTGGGTGGCACACCCGTGCAGTTGTACGAACAAGCCCGTGATGGTGTGGTCGACGTGGCATGGACTTTGCAGGCTTTCACACCCAAATTGGCCAAACTTGAAGTGTTTGAATTGCCATTCATGATGACCAACGCAGAGGCCACCAGCCGCGCCGCTTGGGACTATGCCCAAAAGTATGCCCAGGATGACTTCAAAGACGTGAAGATGCTGGCCGTCCACGTCCACGGTCCAGGCAACATCTACACCAAGAACAAAGCCGTGACCACCATGGCCGACCTCAAGGGTCTGAAAGTGCGTGCGCCCACCCGCCAAGTCAACAAGATGGTCGCGGTGATGGGTGCCACGCCTGTGGCCATGCCGGTGCCTCAAGTGCCCGAAGCCTTGTCCAAAGGTGTGATTGACGGTGCCGTGATCCCTTACGAAGTTGCGCCCGGCCTGAAGGTCAACGAATTGACCAACTTCACAGCTGAAACCGACCGCAGCTACAACGCCCTGTACACCACAGTGTTTGTGGTGCCCATGAACAAAGCCAAATACGACTCGCTGCCTGCCGACCTGAAGGCTGTGATCGACAAAAACTCTGGCCGCGAGTTCTCTGCTTTCTTGGGCAAAACCCAAGCGGGTCACGATGCTGTTGGCAAGAAAGTCTTTGAAGCTTCGGCCAACCAGAAAATCAGCATCATCCCCAAAACTGAACTGGAAAAATGGAAGAAAGCCACTGACTCTCTGGACGACGCTTGGGTGGCCGAGATGACTGGCAAAGGCATGGATGGCAAAGGCATGCTGCAGTCCGCCACCGACTTGATCAAGCAATACACCAAGTAATCGGCTTTGCCGTTGTACACAAGAGCAGGGCCTACCCTGCTCTTGTTTTTTGACTGAATTGTTGTTTTCACTGAGCCTTTTAGTCGCCCTGGCGACTGTCGACAATCCCTGATTTCCGCAGCGCGGACCCTTCACCATGTTTTCAAACTTACTAGAGCGGACCGCCCGACTCTGTAGCATCCTGGGCGGACTGGTCATGACCGGCTTGATGCTCATGACCTGCTACAGCCTGATCAGCCGCAATTTTTTCGACTCTGCCCTGATTGGTGACTTCGAGTTGACCGGCGTGGGCGCAGGTGCTGCCATTGCGCTTTTCATGCCCCTGTGCCAACTCAAACGTGAAAACATCATCGTGGACTTTTTCACAGCCAAATGCAGCGAAGGCTTCAATCACGGGCTGGACCGCATGGGCGATGTCTTGATGGCGGTTATTTTTGGTCTGTTGTCATGGCGATGTGCCCTGGGTGCGATCAATGCCAAAGAAACCATGGGGGCTTCCATGCTGCTGGGCTTTCCTGACTGGATTGTCTTCACCAGCATGTGCATTCCATTTGGCATCACGGCCCTGATCGCACTCATGCAAGCGCTCTCCCAACTTCAACATCACGAGGAGGCCACAGCATGACCCCCATTCAATTGGCCTTGATGATTTTCGGCATCATGCTGCTGCTCATGGTGGTGCGCGTGCCCATCGCAGGTGCGATGTTCCTGGCAGGCACTTCGGGTTTCATCTTGCAAGCCGGCGTCCAGCCTTTTTTGAATTTCTTGAACAATTTGGCATTCGCCCGATTGGCCAACTACGACCTGTCGGTGATTCCCCTGTTCATCTTGATGGGCCACTTTGCGACGCAAGGCGGCATCAGCAAAGCGCTGTTTCAGTTCGCAGCGGCGGTCATGGGACGTTTCAAAGGTGGTTTGGCCATGGGCGCGGTGTTGGCATGTGGCGCATTCGGAGCCATCTGTGGGTCATCGGTGGCCACCGCAGCCACCATCACGGGCGTGGCATTGCCTGAAATGAAGCGCCATGGCTATTCTGGCCGATTGGCCACAGGCACATTGGCTGCAGGTGGCACCTTGGGCATCTTGATTCCGCCATCGGTCCCCCTGGTCATCTACGCCATCTTGACCGAACAAAACATCGCCAAGCTGTTTGCCGCCGCAATGATGCCGGGCATCATCGCCATGGTCGGTTACATGATCGCCATCGCCATCTATGTTCGCTTGGTTCCAGGTCAAGCCCCCGATCAGGAAGAACGCGAACGACTGACTTTGGAGTCGCTCAAAGGCATCTTGCCAATTGCCACCATTTTTGTGATCGTCTTTGGCGGCATCTACGCAGGCTTTTTCACGCCCACCGAGGGTGCTGCCGTAGGCGCAGCCTCCACATTCTTGGCGGCTTTGCTCAAGCAAGAATTGACCTGGAAAAAGTTCATCCAGTGCTTCCACTCTACGGCGATCAGCTCGGGCATGATCTTCTTGATCTTCATGGGTGCCGATGTGATGAACGCGGCTTTGGCGCGCACCCAAGTGCCCGCGCAATTGGCCGAAATGGTGGTGGCCATGAACTTTGCCCCGCTGATGGTGGTGGCGGGCATCTTGCTGCTCTATGTGGTGCTGGGCGCGGTGATGGACGAGCTGTCCATGTTGCTTTTGACCATCCCGATCTTCTTCCCCATCATCATGAAGCTCGACTTCGGCATGACACCCGAGTACACCGCCATCTGGTTTGGCATCATGGTGCTGATGACGGTGGGCTTTGGCATGTTGGCTCCGCCTGTAGGCCTGAACGTTTATGTGGTCAACGGCATGGCCAAAGACGTGCCGCTGAGCGAAAGCTACAAAGGCATCATGCCCTTCCTGATCAGCGACACCGTCCGCACCCTTCTGCTGCTGTTCTTCCCCGGCATCTCACTGTTCCTGATCAAGTACCTGACTTGATGACCCCCAAAAACAACGAAGCCCCTCAGGCCTATCGCCTTGGGGGCTTTTTCATTGATGGACTGGTTAGACTCTATCCAACTTGTTCTTTCAGCCCCCACACCAAACCCCCTCATGATGTTTGACCGCACCATCCGACATTGCCGCCAATGTGGCGCTCTGGTTGCACGCCGCCTGCCCGATGACGGCGACACCAAAGAGCGTGCCATTTGCACTGTTTGCCACACAGTGCACTACGAAAACCCCCTGAACGTGGTGGGCACAGTGCCCCATTGGGGCGACCAGGTGCTGTTGTGCAAGCGCAACATCGAACCACGCAAAGGCAAGTGGACCTTGCCTGCAGGCTTCATGGAACTGGGTGAATCCACATCACAAGGCGCGGCCCGCGAGACCACCGAAGAAGCCGGGGCGCAATTCATCATGGAAGATCTGTTCACGGTGATGAGCGTTGCGCGTGTGGGTCAGGTGCACTTGTATTACCGTGCCCGCTTGACCAGCGACGTGTTCGACCCCGGTCACGAAACCATGGAAGCCCGACTGTTCAAAGAAGACGAAATTCCTTGGGACGAATTGGCTTTCCGCACCGTCAAGGAAACGCTAGAACACTACTTTGCGGACCGCAAAGCGGGGCGGTTTGGCACCCATGCGTTTGATATTGCTTAAATGATCGAATGGATCTCCAAAAATAGCCAAGAGACATCGATAATACAAAGGTATTGTTATTGGACATTTTGGAGGCTTCACATGATCAAAACCATCACTTTTCTTTCGGGCATTCTTTTGGCTGTCACGGCCATGGCACAAACAGCCGCTCCAGCCACAGCCCCGGCCATGCCGGTGACATCGGCCCCGACACCCGCAGTGATCGCCACGCCCGCAGTGACGGCCACACCTGCAGCCGCACAAACACCCGCGCCAGTCCAAGCCGCTGCCCCCAAAGCACAAGCGCCAGCCAAGAAAAAGGCGGCCAAAAAATCGGGCAAAAACAGCAAAAAGAACAAGAAAGCGAAAAAGAAAAGCAAGATGCAGTGATGCACGCCATGGCGGCTTTGGGGGCCTGGCCCCAAGAATCGCCCTCACCACAAAGGCCACCTCGCGGTGGCCTTTGCATTTTTGGACGCCTTCATCTCAAGGCTTCGCTCCTTGCGCGAACGGTCTGCTCGCTGCGTTCCTCAGCGCTCAAGCGGCCCAGATCAAAAACCGGCTAAAACGCTTCACACGTCAATCGCGGCTGCCGATCCCGCCTGCTTGCGCAACTCAAACTTCTGAATCTTGCCTGTGCTGGTCTTGGGCAGTTCACCAAACACCACAGCCCGCGGCACCTTGAAGCCCGCCAGGTGTTGCTTGCAATGCGCCACGATCTGCTCGGCTGTGACCTGGGCGTCGGCTTTCAGCTCCACAAACGCGCAAGGCGTCTCGCCCCAGCGGGCATCGGGCTTGGCCACCACGGCGGCGGCCAGCACCGCGGGGTGGCGGTACAGCACGTCTTCCACCTCGATCGATGAAATGTTCTCGCCGCCCGAGATGATGATGTCTTTGCTGCGGTCCTTGATCTTGAAGTAACCGTCTGGGTACTGCACGGCCAAGTCGCCGCTGTGGAACCAGCCACCCGCAAAGGCCTCTTGCGTGGCCTTGGGGTTTTTCAAGTACCCCTTCATGGTGATGTTGCCCTTGAACATGATCTCGCCCATGGTCTCGCCGTCTTGCGGCACGGGTTGCATGGTTTCGGGGTCCAGCACGCGCACATCGCGCTGCAGGTGGTAACGCACGCCCTGGCGGGCGTTCAGCCGGGCCCGATCACCAATGTCCAGCGCGTCCCATTCGGGGTGCTTGGGGCACACGGTAGCGGGGCCATAGACCTCAGTCAGGCCATACACATGGGTCAAGTCAAAACCCATTTGCTCCATGCCTTCGATCATCGAAGCCGGGGGCGCTGCGCCCGCCACCATGGCCTTGATGCCAGCAGGCACGCCCGCCTTCATGGCAGTCGGAGCATTCACCAGCAGGCCGTGCACGATGGGCGCACCGCAGTAATGCGTGACGCCATGGTCGCGCATGGCGTCGAACATGGCCTGCGCGTCCACCTTGCGCAGGCACACGTTCACGCCCGCACGCGCCGCCACCGTCCAGGGGAAGCACCAGCCATTGCAATGGAACATGGGCAGCGTCCACAAATACGCCGCGTGCTTGGGCATGTCCCATTCCAGAATGTTCGAGATCGCATTGGTGGCCGCGCCCCGGTGGTGGTAGACCACCCCCTTGGGGTTGCCGGTGGTGCCGCTGGTGTAGTTCAACGCAATCGCGTCCCACTCGTTGGCGGGCAGGCTCCACGCAAAGTCAGCGTCTCCGCGGGCCACAAAGGCTTCATAAGTGACCGCGCCCAGTTTTTCGGTCGGGCCTGTGTAAAGCGCGTCTTCCACATCGATCACCAGCACAGGCCGTGTGGACTGGCGCAACGCCAGGGCTTTTTTCATCACACCCGCAAACTCCGGGTCCACGATCACCGCCTTGGCCTCGCCGTGGTCCAGCATGAAGGCCACCGTCTCCGGGTCCAGTCGGGTGTTGAGGGCGTTGAGCACGGCCCCGGCCATGGGAATGCCGAAGTGCGCCTCCACCATGGGCGGCGTGTTGGGCAGCATCACGGCCACCGTGTCGTTCTTGCCAATGCCCGCCTGCGCCAGCGCACTGGCCAGCTGGCGGGTGCGGCGGTAAGTGGTGGCCCAGTCCTGCCGTAAATCACCGTGCACGATGGCCAAGCGGGTCGGGTAGACCTCGGCCGTGCGCTCAATGAAACTCAAGGGCGAGATCGGGGCATGGTTGGCGGAGGTCTGGGGCAAATCCTGGTCGAAGATGCTGACTTGGGTATCGGTCATGAAAAGGTCCTGTTGCGGCTGACGTTCAAATGTTCAACAGTTTGCCTGACCCGGGGCTGAAAGCCATGCTGGTTTGCCCCGAAACAAGTGTTTCGGCCCGACGGGATGGCGGCTTCAGATCGGCGAAAATAGCCCTCTTATGGCCATCCCCCAGTCTTTCATTCAAGAGTTGCTGTCCCGTGTCGACGTGGTCGACATCGTGGGCAAGTACGTGCAGCTCAAGAAAGGCGGCGCCAACTTCATGGGCTTGTGCCCTTTTCACGGCGAAAAATCACCCAGCTTCAGCGTCAGCCCCACCAAGCAGTTTTTCCACTGCTTTGGCTGCGGCAAAAACGGCAACGCCATTGGCTTTTTGATGGAGCACGCGGGCATGACCTTCATCGAGGCGGTGAAGGACCTGGCCCAGCAAACGGGCATGGTGGTGCCCGAAGAGCAGCAGTCGCCCGAAGACCGCGCCAAAGCGGCCGCCCAAAAAGCCAAACAAGACAGCCTGAGCGATGTGCTGGAAAAAGCAGGCGAGGCTTACCGCGACCAGCTCAAAATCACGCCACACGCCATCGACTACCTCAAGGGCCGGGGCCTGTCCGGCCAGATTGCCAAGCGCTTTGGCCTGGGCTACGCACCCGAAGGCTGGCGCTCACTGGCCAGCATCTTCCCCAAATACGACGACCCGCTCTTGGCCGAATCGGGCCTGGTGATCGTGAACGAAGAAGACGACAAGCGTTACGACCGTTTTCGCGACCGAATCATGTTCCCGATCCGCAACATCAAGGGCGAATGCATCGGCTTTGGTGGGCGGGTGATCGGCAGCGGCACTCCCAAATACCTCAACTCGCCCGAAACCCCGGTGTTCCACAAAGGCCGCGAACTGTATGGCCTTTACGAAGCCCGCGAAGCCCTGCACAGCGCAGGCTATGTGCTGGTGACCGAAGGCTACATGGACGTGGTGGCACTGGCGCAACTCGGCTTTGCCAACGCCGTGGCCACGCTGGGCACGGCTTGCACGCCCGACCATGTGCAAAAACTCTTTCGCTTCACCGACTCGGTCGTCTTCAGTTTTGACGGCGACAGCGCTGGCCGCCGCGCCGCCCGCAAGGCGCTCGACGGTGCCCTGCCCTACGCCACCGATGTGCGCAGCATCAAGTTTTTGTTCTTGCCCGCCGAGCACGACCCCGACAGCTATGTGCGCGAGTTTGGCCAAGACGCCTTTGCCGAGCAGATCAAGCAAGCCATGCCCCTGTCGCGCTTTTTGATCGAAGCGGCCAGTGCCGACTGCGATCTGCAAACCGCTGAAGGCCGCGCACGCCTGTCCAGCCAGGCCCGTCCGCTGTGGCAGCTGCTGCCGGACGGGGCGCTCAAACAGCAACTGCTGTCTGAGCTGGCGCAACTCATCCAGCTGGAAACGGCAGGCCTGGAAAAACTTTGGGGCCAACAAGCGGCCAGTGACCAACGCTTTTCCCCTGCCGCCCGCAGTGCCACGCCCTCGCTGCAACAAGCCAACGCGGCCTTTAGCCAAGCTACGGCCAGCAGCGATGATTACCCCCAGTTTGAGCCTCACTATGGCGAGCCAACCGCCTGGCCCAGCGACCCTGGGCATCACCCAGCGCCCGCTGGCAGCTATGGGGGGCCAAGTGGCTACGGTCATGCCGGGGCTGGCGGCAACAACTGGCCACGCAAAAATCCCAACTGGACACCCGGCTTCAAGGGCAACAGCCGCTTCAAGCGTGATCAGCCGCCCGTTTACACCGGCCCCCGCACCCCACCGGCCAGCCGCGCCGACCATGCCGCCCGCCTGCTGCTGGGCAATATGGCGCTCTGGGAAACCTTGGCCGGAGAAGACCACGCCATGCTCTGTGCACAGCCTGCGCCGCATGGCCCCTTGTTTGCCTGGCTCGAATCACAGTTTCATGAGCAAGGGGCTTTGGGCTGGTCGGCCTTGCAAGCCGAAATGCAAGGCCAATCCTTTGCCGACGATGCCCGGCGTTGGACAGCCCAAGACCATCTGGGGGTCACACCGGGCAGCGAAGAGGCCCCACCACCCGACCCGAAAGAAGCCCGACAAGAGCTGCGACGCCTGCTCAACATGATGCTGATTGACCGCCTCAAGCAGCTCGAAACCGAAGCCCTGACACAGGCCAGCACCGGCCAGGACCCCGAAGCCCAGCAACGCTGGCGCAGCCTGCACGAACGGCGCAAAGCGCTGATGGCCACAGCGGCAGCACCCAACGAATCTTGATCCCTCAGGGGCTTGGTGTTGGGATTCATCGCAACGAGCGCGTCCCGCCGACAAGGCTTGACCGAACTTACTTGTCCAGCAAACGGTTGAGTTTTTCAGCCTCAAAACTTTCGCCGGTGGCGGCATCGCCTGGCATGGGCAGCTGCTGCTGGGCACACAACTGCTCCAGGGCTTTCCAGATCATGGCAATCTGGTGTTCTTGCCCGGCCGCATTGTCGATCAGGCCACGCAAAGCCTGGCTCACCGGGTCATCGTCTTGGGTGATGCCATAAGCCGTGAACTTGCGGTCTGTGCTCGACACATCAGCGCTTTCGCCCGCTTTGGACGGGATGATGCGAGCCGGAATGCCCACCGCTGTGGCCCCGGCGGGCACCGGCTTGATCACCACGGCGTTGCTGCCAATCTTGGCCCCGTCACCCACCTCAAAACCGCCCAACACCTTGGCCCCGGCGCTGACCACCACGTCTTTGCCCAAAGTGGGGTGGCGCTTGGCACCTTTGTAGAGCGATGTGCCGCCCAAGGTCACGCCTTGGTAAATTGTGCAACCGTCGCCAATTTCGGCCGTCTCGCCCACCACCACACCCATGGCGTGGTCAAAAAAAACACGCTCACCGATCTTGGCACCCGGATGAATTTCGATGCCGGTCAGGCCGCGGGCCAGATGCGAAATAAAACGCCCCAACCACTTGAACCCGTTGTTCCAGCACCAATGGGCCCGGCGGTGCAAGACCAAAGCGTGCAAGCCCGGGTAACAGGTCAGAACTTCCCAAGAAGTGCGTGCAGCGGGGTCTCGGTCAAGGATGCATTGAATGTCGGAGCGAAGGCGTGAAAACATAGGCTTGGAGTCTATCGCTTGGCGCTGGCGTTTTGGATCATCGCCTTGGCCACCCCGCGCAGGATGTGGATTTCTTCCGGGCTTAAATCAGCCCGATTGAACAGCTGGTTCAGCCGAGGCATGAGCTTTTTGGGCGCGGCAGGGTCCAAAAAGCCGATATCGGTCAGCGCCTGCTCCCAATGCGAGAGCATGCCCGCCACCTGCTGGGCATCGGCCTTGTCAGCCGGTGCAATGACATCCTGCACCGGAAAACCGCCCAAAGCCTCGCGCCAGTCGTAAGCCACAACCTGAATGGCCGAGCCCAAGTTGAGGGAGCCGAACTGGGGATTGGTCGGAATCGACAGCGCCACATGGCAACGGTAAACGTCTTCGTTTTTCATGCCAAAGCGCTCGGAGCCAAACAAAAAGGCCACCGACTGCTCGGGCGCACCGGGCTTGGTCAATTCAGCAAAATGTTCTCGGGGGGCTCGGGTGGGGGGGCCAAAATCACGCGGCGTCATGGCCGTTGCGCACAGATGCGTCACGCCGTCGAGTGCCTCGTCCAGCGTCTCGACCACCCGGGCTTTGTCGAGCACATCATTGGCCCCGCTGGCCCGCTGGATGGTTTCCTCCTTGCGCAGCACATTGGCCCAGCGCGGTTTGACCAGCACCAGCTCGTCAAAACCCATCACTTTCATGGCCCGGGCAGCGGCGCCCACATTGCCAGCATGGCTGGTTTCTATCAGGATAAATCGCGTTTTCATGCCCCGATTGTCCACGCTCCCATGCACTGAACTCGGTGCTTCTCGTCAAGCTTCGTTTTGCTAAACTGATCTGATCGAACAGACTTGCAGGAAACCCCATGAAATTTGACCACCTGAAAGACTTGCCCAAGGCGGAAAGCTTGCTGGCCATGGAAATTTTGTGGCAGTCCTTGTCTCAAAACCCCACCGAAGACCTGACCCCACCCTGGCACCAACAGGTACTTGCCGCACGATTGGAACGCCTGAAGTCAGGCCAGGAAAGCTGCCTGCCTTGGGATCAAGCCAAAGAGCGCTTGCGCACCCTGACCCGCCAAACCCCAAGCCACTGAGCCAGGCAAGCCATGAATGGTTGCGAGTCCATCGAGATCACGCAAGCGGCACAGGACGATTTGTTGGCGGCTTACTGGTTTTACGAACACCAGCAAGCTGGCATAGGCGCTTACTTTTTAAACAGCTTGTACGCTGACATTGACGCCTTGCAGATCAGTGCCGGTGTTCATATCAAAGTTCAACCCAGCGGCGCGTTTTGAAGCTTGGGAAGCCGCTTTCCCTTTGCCATTTGCTATTTGCTTGCGGGCAAAAAAGCCACTGTATTGGCCGTGCTGGACACCCGCCGTTCACCAGAGTGGCTGCGCGAACGTCAAAGCTTATGACGCACCAGCGACGGCTTGCTGGGCTTTTCATGAGAAAATGCGCCCCTTGTCGCCGCGATCGTGCGTGCGTTACACCCGTTCTTCACACAATTCATGTCGTCCAATCTCCACCCAATGCTCAACGTGGCCATCAAGGCTGCGCGCGCCGCTGGCGCCATCATCAACCGTGCCGCGCTCGACGTTGAAGCGGTTCGCATCTCGCAAAAACAGGTCAATGACTTCGTCACCGAAGTCGACCACGCCAGTGAAAAAGTCATCATCGACACCTTGCTGACCGCCTACCCTGACCACGGCATCCTGGCCGAAGAGTCGGGCAGCACACATGGCAACCCGCTCGCTGACCACATTTGGATCATCGACCCCCTGGACGGCACGACCAACTTCATCCACGGCTTCCCCGTTTACTGCGTGAGCATTGCCCTGCAAGTGCGCGGCAAGATCGAGCAAGCCGTCATTTACGACCCCACCCGCAACGATTTGTTCACCGCCACCAAAGGCCGTGGCGCGTTCATGAACGACCGTCGCCTGCGCGTGAGCAAGCGCATCCGCCTGCAGGAATGCATCATCTCCACCGGTTTTCCCTTCCGCAAGGGCGACAACTTCAACCAGTACCTGCGCATGATGGGCGACGTGATGCAGCGCACTGCCGGTCTGCGCCGCCCCGGTTCTGCCGCACTCGACCTGGCTTACGTGGCCGCAGGCTTCACCGACGGTTTCTTTGAAACCGGCCTCTCGCCTTGGGACGTGGCTGCGGGCTCGCTGCTGGTGACCGAAGCCGGTGGCCTGATTGGCAACTTCACGGGCGAGTCCGACTTTTTGGAACAAAAAGAATGCCTGGCTGGCGCGCCCCGCATTTACGGCCAGCTGGTCACCATCTTGGGCAAGTACAGCAAATTTGCCAGCGCGGGCGACAAAGCCAACGTGCGCACCGCCGTGGACACCCTGAGCCGTGAGCGCACAGGCGACACGCACAACCCGGACGCCGAAGGCGCTGCCGATGCCCCCGGCGAAAGCACTGAAGCGGCCAGCGACGAGCGCAAAGACGCACCGTTTTAAGCACGCGACTGACGCATCAACCTGCGTCTTCAGTCCAAAAAAAAGCACCCTCAGTGGGTGCTTTTTTGTGCCTGACAGCCGATCAGTTGCCGGCCGTTGACTCGTCGCCTGAATCGCCCTCGGGGGGTGGCAAGCGAACGGCCAACACCTTGTCAATGGCGCGGCCATCCATGTCCACAATCTCCAGTTTCCAGCCTTCCCACTGCACCGAATCGGCCACCTTGGGCAAGGTGCCCGTCAGCAGCATGATCATGCCGCTCAGCGTGTGGTAGCGCCCACGCTCTTCTTCGGGCACCTCTTGCAGGCCCAGGCGGTCCTTTAGTTCAGGCACTGGAATATGGCCGTCGAGCAACCAACTGCCATCGTCACGCTGCACGGCCCATGAAGTTTCGGGATCACGCGGCTGAAACTCACCGGTGATCGCCTCAATCAGGTCTTGCAAGGTGATGATGCCCTGCACCTCACCGTACTCGTCGATGACAAAGGCCATGTGCACATCAGACAGCCTGAAGTTATCGAGCAGCTCCATGCCAGTGATGGTCTCAGGCACGTACAAAGCGCTTTGCAAATTCTGCTCACGCAGGGCCTGCAACTGCTGGGGATCTTTGAGCGCACGGGCCAACCATTGACGTGCATTGATCACACCCAAGATGTTTTCGATGCCGTTTTGAACCACAGGAAAGCGAGCGTGGTCAGAATCTTCAATGCGCTTGAGGTTCTCTTCAAAGGAGTCGTCTACATCCAGGCACACGATGTCGGCACGCGGCACCATGAGCGAGCCGATTTGCCGGTCATCCAGCCGGAACACATTGCGCACCATGGTGTGTTCGTGCGACTCGATCACACCTGCCGAAGTTCCCTCAACCAGCATCGCGTGGATCTCTTCCTCGGTCACGGGCGTGCCCTTGGTTTCTTTGACGCCCATCAAACGCAGCAAGCCCCGGGTGGAAGCCGACAGCAAAATCACGAAAGGCTTGGTCGCCAGCGCCAGAAAGTTGATGGGCCTGGCCACCAGGCGGGCAAAGGTTTCGGGGTAAGACTGTCCAATGCGCTTGGGCACCAACTCGCCCACCACAATCGAGAAATAGGTGATCGTCAACACCACAATGCCGGTGGCGGCGAAGCTGGCATAGGCATCGGGCACCCCCAAAGACACCAGCCACATGGCCATCGGTGCGGCCAAAGCAGCCTCACCCACGATACCGTTCAAGACACCGATGGAGGTGATGCCGATCTGGATGGTGGACAAAAAACGCGTGGGATCTTCCCCCAGTTTGACAGCCGCTGCCGCGCCGCTGTCGCCCTCATCAATCAGCTTCTGAAGCCGGGCTTTGCGGGCCGTGACCAAGGCAATCTCGGACATGGCAAACACCCCGTTCAAGCAGATGAGGGCAAAAAGTATCGCTATTTCCATACAAGGGGTTCGAGCGAACCCTGAAAGTTGAGTAATCGCTATTGTAAAGAGATGTGTTTTTAAAGCCCACAGCCCCGTTTTCTACCCCGGCCCCCCATGGCCATCACTTCAAGAAGTTGGCCCAAACGCCGATGTTGTGCACGTTTTGATAACCATGCTTTTTGAGCAGCATCCGGGCCATGCCGCTGCGGGTGCCGCTGGCTCAGGCCAGCACCACCGGGGCTGTACGCGGAATTTCAGCAAGCCGCGAGCCCAACTCCTGCAACGGAATGTTCAGGGTACCGGGGGCATTGGCGTGGGCAAATTCGGACACCGAGCGCACATCGACCAAGGTGGCACCTTGCTGTTTCAAGGTTGGCAGCATGGCCACGACCCGACGCGCGTTCCACCATTTGTAGCCAAACCACAGGGCCAGGGCCATGATGGGCCAATAGTTTTTCAAAAATTCCATGGGTTCCTTCTTTTTCAAACTGGCGGCATCTTAACCAACACAACACCGCCCCAAACACAGACACAGACACAAGGCAAGGCTGCCTGAGGACCGCAAGCCACGGCAGGTCTCCCTATAAAATCTTGAGTCTTTCGAGGTTTGTTTGGCTTTTCGCGCGCTTTTTGCTCTGCGCTCAGGCCTGCAAGTTTCAAGCTGAAACACCCTCATCTCACCTCACCAACACCCGGCGACTGATCCTGAAGTCGGCCCAGCCCTTGATGCCAAAAGACATTTCCCCTGCAAATGGACCCGCCGACTACGCTGGCCACACGCCCATGATGGCCCAGTACCTGGGCATCAAGGCGGAGTTTCCAGACACGCTGGTGTTCTACCGCATGGGCGACTTTTACGAGCTGTTCTTTGGTGACGCCGAAAAAGCCGCAGGCTTGCTCGACATCACCCTCACACGCCGGGGTCAATCGGCCGGGCAGCCAGTGCTCATGGCGGGCGTGCCCTTCCACTCGGTAGAGACCTATTTGGCCCGGCTCATCAAGCTGGGCGAATCGGTGGCCCTGTGCGAACAGGTCGGCGATGTGGCCACGGCCAAAGGCCCGGTCGAGCGCAAAGTCGTGCGCGTGGTCACCCCCGGCACCCTCACCGACACCGAACTGCTGTCCGACAAAAGCGAAGCGATTTTGCTGGCCGTGCACCAAGCGGGCAAAAACCGCTGCGGCCTGGCGTGGCTGAGCGTCACGCAAGGCGTGGTGCACCTGGCCGAATGCGCGCAAGATGAATTGGCCGACTGGATTGACCGCATCAGCCCCAGCGAACTGCTGGCGAGCGCAGGCATGACGCCCACGTTTGAGCAAAAACTGCGCGGCCTCAAAACCGCAGGCCGGGGCAACTGGTCTTTTGCCATGCGGCCCGATTTTCAGTTTGACGCAGGCCTGGGCCAGCGCAAGCTGCTGGAGCAACTGCAAGCCACATCACTGGCCGCCTGGAGCGCCGATGCGCTGACCGACGCGCACGCCGCCGCTGCCGCCCTGCTCACTTACGCCGAACACACCCAAGGCCGCAGCCTGCCGCATGTGCAGCGGGTGCAGGTGCAGCGCTCGGACGCGCTGATTGACTTGCCCTCCAGCACCCGACGCAACCTGGAGCTGACCCAAACCCTGCGCGGCGAAAGCGCTGCCGATTCGCCCACGCTGTTTGCCCTGCTCGACACCTGCATGACCGGCATGGGCAGCCGCCTGCTCAAAAGCTGGCTGCTCAGCCCACCGCGCGAGCGCCAAGCCGCGAGGGACCGCCTGCAAGCCCAAGCCGTGCTGCGCGGCGACAGCGGCGCAGGCCCCTGGAGCAGCCTGCGCGAACAGCTCAAAGGCGCAAGCGACGTGGAGCGCATCACCGCCCGCACTGCGCTTCGCCAAGTGCGCCCGCGCGAGCTGGTCGCCCTGCGCCATGCGCTGGCGCGTGCGGCTGCGCTGTCTGTGCAATTGCAAGCTCTGCAACCTGAAACAGGCACGCTGTTGGCCGGCATGGCCCGCTGGCTCACGCCGCCCACAAACTGCGCCGAGCTGCTGCAAATGGCCCTGCTCGAAGAGCCCGCTGCCCTGGTGCGCGATGGCGGCGTGATCGCCGACGGCCTGGACGCCGAGCTGGACGAGCTGCGCGGCATTCAAACCAACTGCGATGCCTTCTTGCTCGACCTGGAAACCCGCGAAAAAGAGCGCACCGGCATTGCCAACCTGCGGGTGCAGTTCAACAAAGTGCACGGCTTTTACATCGAGGTCACTCAAGGGCAACTCGACAAAGTGCCCGACGACTACCGCCGTCGCCAGACCCTGAAAAACGCCGAGCGCTTCATCACGCCCGAGCTCAAAACCTTTGAAGACAAAGCCCTTTCGGCGCAAGAGCGCGCCTTGGCCCGCGAGAAGTGGCTCTACGAAGGCCTGCTCGACCAACTGCAACCCTTTGTGCCCGCGCTCACCGCTTTGGCGCAGGTCATGGCCAGCCTGGACGTGCTGTGCGCCCTGACCGAGCGCTCGCTCACCCTCAATTGGTGCGCCCCCGAATTCACCAAAGAGCCCTGCATCGAAATCCGCCAAGGCCGCCATCCGGTGGTCGAGGCGCGGCTGGCCCAGATGTCGGGCGCCAGCTTCATCGCCAATGACACGGTGCTGGGGCCACGCCAGCGCTTGCAAATCATCACCGGCCCCAATATGGGCGGCAAATCGACCTACATGCGCCAGGTGGCACTGATCGTGCTCTTGGCCAGCATCGGCAGCCATGTGCCCGCCAGCCGCTGTCGCCTGGGACCGATCGACGCCATTCACACGCGCATCGGTGCGGCCGACGACCTGGCCAACGCCCAATCGACCTTCATGATGGAGATGACCGAGGCCGCGCAAATTCTGCACAGCGCCACGCCCCACAGCCTGGTGCTGATGGACGAGATCGGGCGCGGCACCTCCACCTTTGACGGCTTGGCATTGGCCAGCGGCATCGCCACGCACCTGCACAACAAGACTCAGGCCTTTGCCCTGTTTGCCACGCACTACTTCGAGCTGACCGAGTTCCCGGCCACGCACACGGCCGCCGTCAACATGCATGTGAGCGCCGCCGAATCGGGCGCGTCGATTGTGTTCTTGCACGAGCTGCAAGCCGGCCCGGCCAGCAAGAGCTACGGCGTGCAAGTGGCGCGGCTGGCCGGCATGCCCGCCGCCGTGCTCAACCACGCCCGTCATGCGCTGAGCGCGTTGGAGGCCGGAGCCAATGAAAGCCGTCAACAGGTGGACCTGTTCGCCGCCCCCCCCGAATCCGAAGCCACCGGACCCAGCCCCATCGAAGTGGCGCTGGCCCAAATCAATCCCGATGCGCTCAGCCCCCGCGAAGCGCTCGAGGCCCTGTATGCCTTGCAGCGCTTGCTGCCCAAACATTAAAGAGAAGAAACCATGACCTATTGTGTTGCCGTCAAAACCCGCGCCGGACTGGTGTTCCTGTCCGACTCCCGCACCAATGCAGGCCTGGACCAGATCAGCACCTTCCGCAAAATGATCGTCTATGAAAAAGCGGGCGACCGCTTCATGACGCTGTTGTCAGCGGGCAACCTGAGCATCTCACAGTCGGTGCGCGAGGTGCTGCAGATCGAAAAATTGGTCGAGCCCGGGCAAGACGAACCCCTGACCATCTGGAACGCCAAAAGCATGTTCGACGCCACCCGCGTGCTGGGCGCGGCCGTGCGCCGCGTGTACGAGCGCGATGCCGCCGCCCTTCGCGCCTCGGGCGTGGAGTTCAACGTGTCCATGATCTTTGGCGGCCAAATCGGAGGCGAAGGCATGCGCCTGTTCCAGGTCTATTCACCCGGCAACTTCATCGAAGCCACCGACGAGACGCCCTACTTCCAGATCGGCGAATCCAAATACGGCAAGCCCGTGCTCGACCGCGTCATCACCCCCAACACCCCACTGGACGAAGCCGCCAAATGCGCTTTGGTCTCGATGGACTCCACCCTCAAATCCAACCTGTCGGTGGGCCTGCCGCTGGACATGGTGGTCTACCAAGCGGGCAGCCTGCAAACCGACCGCGTGATGTGCATCGACGAGCACAACCCCTATTTCAAAATGTTGCGCAGCAGCTGGGGCGACAAACTGCGCCAGATGTTCGACAGCATCGAAGACCCGATGTGGCATGGCGGCGCGACCGAGGTGCCGCTCATGGTTTCCCCGGTGCGCAACGCCTTGCTCAAAAAAATCACCACCCCCGAAGAAAAGCTGATCTGATGAACGCCCGCATCATCTTCTCGCACGGCAACAGCTTCCCGGCCAGCACCTACCGCGTCATGCTGGACAATCTGCGCCAGCGCGGCTTTCTGGTCGATGCGGTGGAGATGTACGGCCACGACCCCCAGTACCCGGTGACCAACAACTGGCCCCACCTGGTGGAGCAACTGGCCGACTTTGCGCGGGACAAGCAAAGCGAGGGGAAACCGGCCTTTTTGGTCGGCCACTCACTGGGCGGCATTTTGAGTTTGATGTGCGCCGCCCGCCACCCCGAACTGGCGCGTGGCGTGCTGCTGATCGACTCGCCCGTGCTGGGCGGCTGGCGGGCCACCACGGTGGGCTTGGCCAAGCGAACACCCCTGATTGGGGCCCTGTCGCCCGGTCGCATCAGCCAAAAACGCCGCCACCAATGGCCCGATGCACAAAGTGCGCTGGAAAGTTTCCAGCAGAAAAAAACATTTGCCCGCTGGGAACCGCAAGTTCTGCGCGACTACATCGAACACGGCACGCACGATGCCGATGGCCAGCGTGTACTCAGTTTTGACCGCAATGTGGAAACCGCCATTTACAACAGCTTGCCGCACAAACTCGACAGCCTGCTCAAACGCAAGCCCCTCAAATGCCCTGCGGCCTTCATCGGCGGCACCCATTCCGTCGAAATGCGCCAAGCGGGTGCTGATTTGACGCACAAAGTCGTCAAGGGCCGCATCATGATGCTCGACGGCTCACACCTGTTTCCCATGGAAAAACCCCTGGCCACCGCCGCCGCCATAGAGGCCAGCTTGCGCAACCTCGGAGCCTGATTCAGCACAAATTGGGGGCTCAGGTGCTTTGACGCTGCAAGATGTCAAAACCCAAATCGATCTGTGGCGTCAGGGGCTCTTCGCCCCGCATCAGGCTCAGCAGCATCTGCGCAGCTGCCTCGCCAATTTGCGCACGAGGTGTGCGCACCGTGGTCAACGGCGGCAGCATCTGGTCGCTGCCGGTCAGGTCGTTGAAGCCGGCAATGGCCACCTGCGAAGGCACAGCGATGCCTCTGCGCAAAGCGGCCATCAAAGCCCCTTGTGCCAAATCGTCGTTGCAAAAAAAGATGGCATCGACGGCAGGCCGCTGCTGCATGATTTGCTCAAACATCACCGCCCCCAAAGCCAACGATGAGGGCGCGGGGTTGAGGAACTCCAGTGTGGCCTCGTAAACACCGGCTTCTTGCAATGCGCTGCGCCAGCCGAACAACCTTTGCATGACCCGGGGATCCAGCTGCGCTGCAGCAAAGGCAATTCGACGCCGACCGGTTTGCAACAAATGCAGCGTCATGGCCGCACCGGCATCGGTTTGCCGAAAGCCCACGCAGTAAGGGCCAGCAGAGTGCGG
This sequence comes from Limnohabitans sp. WS1, assembly GCF_003063265.1. Taxonomy (GTDB): domain Bacteria; phylum Pseudomonadota; class Gammaproteobacteria; order Burkholderiales; family Burkholderiaceae_C; genus Limnohabitans_A. The sequence goes on along the minus strand of NZ_NERU01000002.1, from coordinate 156,030 downwards.
GTCCGATGGCAAGTCCATCAGGTGCACACAAGGCACCAAGCTGCTTTCCATGAGTTTTCGGGTCACCGCGTTGTGGTCCAGCCCCGTGACCAAGAGGCCCGCTGGTCGGTGCAGCAGTTGCTCGCGCAGCAGTTGCTCTTCTTCGCTGGCGTCGTAATGCGTCACGCCCATGAGGGTTTGGTAGCCCGAGGCTCGCAATGTTTTTTGGGCTGTATCGAGCAAATCCACAAACAAGGCGTTGGACAGCAGCGGAATCAGGATGGCCACATGGTTGCTGCGCTGGGAGGCCAAGGCCCGCGCCGCCGGATCGGGCACGTAGCCAAGCCTGGCGGAGACGGCCTGCACGCGTTCGATCAAGGCGGGATCCACCGCACGCTCGCCCCGCAAAGCCCGAGACACGGTGCTGGGGCTGACGCCTGCAGCTTGCGCGACGTCGGTCAAGGTCACGCGGCCCGTGGCGCGGTGACTTTTGGTGGTCTTGGTGATCGGAGGAATGGCGTTGGGCAAGGGTTAATCCGGAGCAGGAAGGACAAGCGAAGTCGATAGGATAGCGCTATCCAAGAGTCAGGGATACAGATTGACCCAATGCAAGGGAAACCTTGATGTGCAAATGGAACTGGTCTTTTTCAGCCCTGCCTTTTTTTTGATTTTTTTGGACAGCGCTGTCCAAAGCCGAATGAACCATGGGAGTGATTGACGTGTCCAAACCCGATGTGCTGGCCGTGGCCAAACTGCACCCCTTCTACCAAAAAGCCCTGGAGTCGCTGTACACCGTGCACGACCGCACCCATGTGACCGACCCGGCCGCTTTTGCCGCCCTGGCCCCCCGCATCGTGGGTGTGGCGGGCACGGGCGAGGCCAGCGTGCCACGCAGCCTGCTGGCGCAGCTGCCCAACGCCAAAGTGGTGGCGGTGTTTGGTGTGGGCTATGACGGCGTGGATGTGCCCGCCGCGATCGAGCACGGTATCCCCGTGACCCACACGCCCGATGTGCTGACCGACGATGTGGCCGATCTGGCCATGGGCCTGGTGCTGTCGGTGGGCCGCGCCATCCCGCAAGCGGACCAATTTGTGCGTGCAGGCCAGTGGCCCAGCGGCCCCATGGCCTTGGGCCGCAAGGTGTCGGGTGCACGCATGGGCATCGTGGGGCTGGGGCGCATCGGCAAGGCCATCGCGCAACGGGCACGCGCTTTTGGCATGTCCATCGCTTACACCGCCCGCAGCGAAAAACCCGATTCAGGTTTCCAGTTTTACCCCTCGGCGGCCGAGCTGGCAGCCAACGTGGATTTTCTGGTGGCCATCACGCCCGGCGGCGCTGGCACCAAGCACCTGATCAACGCCGAAGTGCTCAAGGCCCTGGGCCCACGCGGCTTTTTGATCAATGTGGCGCGTGGCAGCGTGGTCGATGAAGAGGCGCTGATCATGGCCCTGCAAAACGGCACCATTGCAGGCGCAGGCCTCGATGTATTTGCCAACGAGCCCCATGTGCCCGAGGCGCTGTGGAGTCTGCGCAACGTGGTGCTGACCCCCCACATGGCCAGCGCCACCACCGAAACCCGCCAAGCCATGGCCGATCTGGCGTTTGCCAACATGCAGGCCGGCATTGAGGGCCAGCCCTTGCGCTCGCCTGTGCCCGAGTGCATGGGCATGGGCATGGTGAAGTGAGGTACGGCCCTTGCACATGAACACCATGCCTTTGCGCCTGATCGTCATGGGCGTGTCCGGTTGCGGCAAGTCGACCATGGCTGCTGCCTTGAGCGAACGCCTGGGCCTCGACATGGTGGACGGCGATGACCTGCACCTGCCTGAGAGCGTGGCCAAAATGCGCTCGGGCATTGCCCTGCAAGACGCCGACCGCTGGCCTTGGCTGGACCGCATTGGTCAGTGCCTCGCGCAAGCACACGAGCCTGGGCGTGTGGTGGCTTGCTCGGCGCTCAAACGGGTCTACCGAGAGCGCATCCGCGCTCAAGCGGGCGATGTGTGTTTTGTGTTTCTGGATGGTGACTACGATTTGATTGCGCAACGCATGCACCAGCGCGTGGGCCACTATATGCAGCCGGGTTTGCTCGACAGCCAGTTCCGCACCCTAGAAAAACCCCAGGCCGACGAAACCGATGTGATTCGCCTGCCCATCACCGAACCGGTTCAGGACATGGTCGCGCAAGCGATTTTGGCTTTGCACAGCCGCCTGCACCCTGCCCTCTGATTTTTTAGAAAGCCCCCTCATGTTCATCCGCTGCGCATTTTTCCAAGGCCAAGTCAAACCGGGCATGGAGGACGCCTTCAACCGCTACATCCGCGACAACTTGGTGCCGCTGTGGACCCGCTTCCCGGGCGCACAAGAAGTGCGGGTGCTGCGCCAAGTTGAAAGTGACGTGAATGATCCGCACTTTGGCATGGTGCTGTCGGTGCGTTACCCCAGCCGCGAGGCGATCGAGATCGCCCTGGCCTCTGAGGTGCGCATGAAGAGCAAAGAGGTTTCCAAGGACATGATCGCCATGTTCGATGGCACCGTGTTCCACGCCGTCTTCAGCGCAGATGAATACGCGCTGCCCACCGATTGAGTTTTGCGACAGTCCTTTAAATCAACCCGGAGACAACACCATGAAACTTTCCCGCATCCTGCTCGCCTGCCTGGTGGCCGCCGTCGGCTCCAGTGCTTACGCTGCCAAGTTCAACCTGAAAATGGGCCACGCCGTCAACGCCACCGACGGCCAGCACGCCGCTGCCCTTAAATTGGCCGAGCTGGTCAAGCAACGCACCAACGGCGATGTGGAAATCACCGTGTTCCCGGCCAACCAGCTGGGCAACGATGCGGCCATGATCAACGGCACCCGCGGCGGCACGATCGACATCGTCTCCAGCGGCGCGTCCAACTTCAACGGCATCGTGCCCAACACCGCTGCGATGGAACTGCCCTTTGTGTTCCGCAGCGCGCAACACGCCTACAACGTGCTCGACGGTGCGGTGGGCACGGGCGTTTTGAATGAGCTGGCCCCTCACGGTCTGAAAGGTCTGGCCTATTGGGAAAACGGCTGGCGCGCTTTCACCAACAACAAGCGCCCCGTGAACAAGCCTGACGACTTGAAGGGCCTGAAGATCCGCTCCACACCCAACCCTTACCACATCCAGGCTTTCAAGTTGCTGGGCATGAACCCCTCGCCCATGCCGATTGCCGAGCTGTACACCGCGCTGGAGACCGGTACTTTTGACGCGCAAGAGCACCCGATCAACGTGACCTGGTCCTCCAAGTTTTACGAAGTGCAAAAACACCTGACGGTGAGCAACCACGTTTACTCGCCCCTGGTGGTGGCCATGAACAAGGCCAAGTTCGACAGCCTGCCTGCCAACTACCAAAAAGTGGTGGTGGATGCGGCTCGCGAAGCGGCCACCTACCAGCGCAGTTTGAACGCTTCGAATGCGGGCAAGGTGATCTCTGAGCTGAAGAAATCTGGCATGCAAGTGATCGAGAACGTGGACATGGCCCCGTTCCAGAAGATCGTGTCCGCCGAAATCGCCAAGACCTTTGGTGAGAAAAACGGCCCAGCATTGCTCAAGGCCATCGAAGACACCAAGTGATGGTTTGACCCAGAACACGCCCCCTCTTTGGAGGGGGCTTTTTTGATGGCACTATGAAAAAAATCAACGACCTTTTCTTCAAGCTGGCAGAGCTCACCCTGGTCATCATGTTGTCGGCCATGGTCATCATGGTGTTTGGCAACGTGGTGCTGCGCTACGGCTTCAACGACGGCATCATCAGCTCGGAGGAGTTGTCGCGGTTTTTGTTCATCTGGATCACCTTCCTGGGGGCCATCGTCACCATGCGTGAAAACGGCCACCTGGGTCTGGACTCCATCGTGCGTAAGCTCAGCCTTCGGGGCAAAAAAATCGCCTTCGCTGTTTCCAATGTGCTGATGCTGGGCTGCTGCACCCTCATGTTTTACGGCACCTTCAAACAACACGGCATCAACGCCAGCACGCGCTCGGCCGTGACGGAAATCCCCATGAGCTGGGTGTATGGCGTGGGTTACATCACCAGCGTGGCCATGGGCCTGATGATCTTGGGCAAGCTGGTCCAGCTGGCCAAAGGCAACTTCAACGAATCCGATTTGATCCAGGTGCAAGACTCCGAAGAAGTCGTGACCGCCCACACCCAAGGGGCCTCCAAATGACCGTCATCGTGTTCATTGTGTCGCTGCTGGCGGCCATGGCGCTGGGCATGCCGCTGGCGTTTTCACTCATCGTCTCCGGCGTGGCGCTGATGCTGCACCTGGACAACTTCGACACGCAGATCGTGTCGCAAAACCTGATCAACGGCGCTGACAATTTTCCATTGATGGCCGTACCCTTTTTCATGCTGGCCGGTGAGCTGATGAATGCGGGCGGCATGAGCCGACGCATCGTCAACTCGGCCATGGTGTGGGTCGGGCACTTTCGGGGCGGCCTGGGTTATGTGGCGGTGTTTGCCGCCATCGTCATGGCCAGCTTGTCGGGCTCGGCCGTGGCCGACACGGCAGCGCTGGCCGCTGTGCTCATGCCCATGATGCGCGACGCGGGTTACCGCATGGACCGCTCGGCGGGTCTCATTGCCGCAGGCGGCATCATCGCGCCGGTCATTCCACCGTCCATCGGATTCATCTTGTTTGGTGTGATCGGCGGCGTGTCGATTTCCAAACTTTTCATGGCCGGCATTTTCCCAGGCATCTTGATGGGATTTGCCCTGATCGTGACCTGGTGGATCGTGGCCCGCAAAGACCAAGTGGTGGTGGCCGAGAAGGTGCCGTTCAAAAAACGCATCACGGTGACCATCAACGCGTTTTGGTCTTACCTGCTGGCCATCACCATCATTGGCGGCATGAAGATGGGCGTCTTCACACCCACCGAAGCGGCGGTGGTGGCAGTGGTCTACTCCTTGTTTGTGGGCCTGTTCATTTACCGCGAAATCAAGCTCAAAGACCTGTACGGCATCATCCTGTCTGCGGCAAAAACCTCTTCGGTGGTCATGTTCTTGGTGGCGGCGGCCTTGGTATCGGCCTGGCTCATCACGGTGGCCAATATTCCGGCGCAGATTGTCGAAATTTTGCGGCCGTTCATTGACAACAAAACCCTGCTGATGGTCATGCTGATGCTGCTGGTGATGATTGTGGGCACGGCACTGGACTTTGCGCCCACGGTGCTGATCCTGACCCCCGTGCTCATGCCCTTGGTGCGCGAAGCGGGCATTGACCCGGTGTATTTTGGCGTGCTGTTCATCATCAACAACGCCATCGGTTTGCTCACCCCGCCTGTCGGCACGGTGCTCAATGTGGTTTGCGGCGTGGGCCGCATCCCGATGCACGACGTCATTCGTGGCGTCATGCCTTTCCTGGCTTCGCAGGTGGTGGTGATGGGTGCACTCATTGCCTTCCCGAGCCTGGTGATGGTTCCTCTGAAATGGATGCTGATGCGATGAATGTTCTGAATTCCTTCAATTTATCGGGCCACCGCGCCCTGATCACCGGCTCTTCGGCGGGCATTGGTTTGGCCCTGGCCGAGGCCCTGGCGCAAGCCGGGGCGCACGTCGTCCTGAACGGCCGCACGGCCAATAAAGTGGATGCCGCTGCGCAGAGTTTGAAAGCCCAAGGCTTGTCCGTCAGCACCTCGGTGTTTGATGTGACCGATGCCGACAGCGTGCGCTCGGCCGTCGATCAGATCGAGGCCGAGGGGCCGATCGACATCCTGGTCAACAACGCGGGCATGCAGATTCGCGGCCCGCTGCATGAGTATGCGGACAGCGACTGGCACACCCTCATGAAGACCAACCTGGACAGCGTGTACTACGTGGGCCAGGCGGTGGCCAAAAAAATGATCCCGCGTGGACGCGGCAAGATCATCAACATTTGCTCGGTGCAAAGCGAGCTGGGCCGCCCCGGTATTGCGCCCTACACCGCCACCAAGGGCGCGGTGAAGATGCTGACCAAAGGCATGGCCATCGACTGGGGCCAGTTTGGCATCAACGTCAACGGCATTGGCCCGGGCTACTTCAAGACCGAACTGAACCAAAAGCTGGTCGATGATCCGGCCTTCAGCAGCTGGCTGGTGGGCCGAACACCGAGCCGCCGCTGGGGCGATGTGCAAGACCTGGGCGGCGCGGCCGTCTTTCTGGCCTCGGACGCTTCGCGTTTTGTGAACGGCCATATTCTTTACGTTGACGGCGGCGTGACCGCCACCCTTTGAAGCTTTTGCAAGGACATTCCATGAAATCCGTTGTCTGCCATTCGGCAAAAGATCTGCGCATCGAAGACACCGAACTGCCCACCTTGGGCGAACACCAACTGCGCGTGAATGTGGCCTATGGCGGCATTTGCGGCTCGGACCTGCATTACTACCAGCACGGCGGCTTTGGCACCGTGCGCATCAAGCAGCCCATTGCACTGGGCCATGAGATTTCGGGTGTGGTGGATGGCGTGGGTGCAGGTGTGAGCGGCGTGCCCAAAGGCCAGCGCATCGCCATCTCGCCGTCGCGCCCCTGCGGCCACTGCCGCTTTTGCCAAGCAGGCCAGCACAACCACTGCCTGAACATGCGTTTTTACGGCAGCGCCATGCCCTTTCCGCACATCCAGGGCGGGTTCAGCGAGCAACTGATCATCGAGGGCTACCAAGCCCACCCGATTGCCGACCACCTGAGCCTGTCCGAAGCCGCGCTGGCCGAGCCTTTGTCGGTGGGCCTGCACGCCATCCAACGCGCAGGCAGCGTGCTGGGCAAACAGGTGCTGGTGACCGGTTGCGGCCCGATTGGCTCGCTCTTGATTGGTGCTTTGCGCCGTGCAGGTGCGGCCCGCATCGTGGCCGCCGACATCGCCGATTTGCCCCTGAAGTGCGCCAAGGAAATGGGCGCAGACGAGACCATCAACCTCAAGTCTGATGCAGCAGCCTTGGACAAATACAAAGTGGACAAAGGCCAGTTTGACGTGGTGTTCGAGGCCTCGGGCAGCGAAGCTGCATTGCGCGTGGGTCTGGACACCATCGTGCCGCGTGGCGTGCTGATCACCGTGGGCATGGGTGGCGACATCAGCCTGCCCATGACACAGATCGTGGCCAAAGAAGTGGACCTGCGTGGCACCTTCCGCTTCCACGCCGAATTTGCCACCGCTGTGCGCTTCTTGAACGAAGGCCTGGTCAACGGCAAACCGGTCATCACCAGCGTCTTGCCACTGGACCGCGCCATCGAAGCCTTTGACCTGGCAGCAGACAAAAGCCAGTCACTCAAGGTACAGATTTCTTTCCAAAACGCCTGAAAATCTGGCTTTTTCCAGCCCTCTCTAGAAAGTTCTCACCATGTCCAAAATCGCCCTCGTCACCGGTGCCAGCTCCGGCATTGGAAAAGCTTGCGCTCTGGCCCTGCTCAAAGAAGGCTGGCAAGTGGTCCTGGTTGGTCGCCGTGCTGACGCGCTGGCAGCAGCCGTGGCTGAAGCGGGTGCCAACGCTGGCCACGCCCACGCCATCCCGACCGACCTGTCCAAAGAACCCGAAGTCAAAGCGCTGTTTGAGCAGATTCGCGCGCGCTTTGGCCGCCTCGATTTGGTGTTCAACAACGCGGGCATCTCGCTGCCCTACACCTTGCCGGGTGACTTGTCGGGCGACGAATGGCGTCGTGCGGTGGACATCAACCTGAACGGCGCGTTCTACACCCTGTCGTATGCCTTCAAGCTGATGCAAGAGCAAAGCCCACAAGGCGGCCGCATCATCAACAACGGCTCGATCTCGGCCCATGTGCCGCGCCCGGGCTCGATTGCCTACACCGCCACCAAACACGCCATCTCGGGCCTGACCCGCGCTGCATCGTTGGATGGCCGCCCTTACAGCATCGCCGTGGGCCAGATCGACATTGGCAACGTGGCCTCGGACATGACGCTCAAAATGGCCTCGGGCGTACACCAGGCTGACCTGACCATCAAAGCCGAGCCGCGCATGGACATGTCCGCCGTGGTCGAGACCTTCTTGACCATGGCCCGTTTGCCCCTGTCGGCTAACATCTTGTTCACCACCGTGATGGCCACCAACATGCCTTTTGTGGGTCGGGGATAAATCGGACCTATGCAGAAGATGGACATCGGCCTGGTGGGCCTGGGCGTCATGGGCGAAAACCTGGCGGTGAATTTGGCACGCAACGGTTTTGGCGTTTGTGGCTTTGATCTGGACGCGGCCAAGCGCGACAGTTTTGACCAGCGTACACAGGGGCTCAAGGCGCAGGCGGCAACTTCTTTGGTGGACCTTGTAGGCAGCTTGCAAACACCGCGTTGTGTTTGGCTGATGGTGCCCGCAGGGGCTGCGGTCGATGCCGTGCTGGCCCAGCTCAGCCCATTGCTGAGTGCGGGCGATGTGGTGATGGACGGTGGCAACACGCTCTACACCGACACCCAGCGCCGCATGCAGGCGCTGGAAGGCTCGGGCATTCACTACGTGGGCGCGGGCGTGAGCGGCGGCGAAGAAGGCGCTTTGCGTGGCCCGGCTTTGATGCCCGGCGGTGCAACTGAAGCTTGGCCGCACCTGAAACCCATGCTGCAAGCCATTGCAGCCAAAACCGATGGTGGTGAACCCTGCTGCGAGTGGATGGGCCCAGGCGGCTCGGGTCACTTCGTGAAGATGGTGCACAACGGCATTGAATACGCCGACATGCAAACCATCTGCGAAGCCTATTGGTTGATGCACCACTTGCTGGGCATGAGCCCAGCCGAGATGAGTGCCGTGTTCCACGAATGGAACCAGGGCGAGCTGGCCAGCTACCTGATCGGCATCACCGCCGAGATCCTGGCGCACACCGACCCCGAAACGGGCAGCGCTTTGGTGGACCTGATTTTGGACACAGCCGAACAAAAAGGCACGGGCAAATGGGCCAGCCAAATTGCCCTCGATCTGGGCGTGACCGCGCCCACCATTGCCAATGCGGTGTTTGCGCGCACGGTGAGCGGCTTGCATGCCGAACGGGCCAAAGCTTCCAAGGTCTTGCCTGGGCCCGCAGCCCGCGCCGCAGGCCCACGCGATGCAGTGCTGGGCCAGATCAAAAATGCGTTGCTGGCCTCCAAAATTTGCGCCTACGCCCAAGGCTTCAGCCTGCTCAAGGCCGCTGACCGCGAGCACCAATGGCAACTGCCCATGGGCACCGTGGCCTCGGTCTGGCGTGCGGGCTGCATCATCCGAGCGAATCTGCTGGAGGACATCCGTGCCAGCTTTGAACGCTCGCCAGACCTCGACAACCTGATGATGGACCAGCACTTTGCCGGGGTGATGGGTCGCTGCCACCAGGACCTGCGCGAAGTGGTGGCCATGGGCGCCCTGCACGGCGTGGCCGTGCCCTCGTTCATGAGTTCATTGAGCTACTACGACGCCTACCGCTCGGCCCGCCTGCCCGCCAACTTGCTGCAGGCGCAGCGCGATTATTTTGGTGCGCACACCTACCAGAGGATTGACCGGCCGGGCAAGTTCCATACACGTTGGAACGGTTGAGTTGATCGCCCCGAGGGCGGGGCTCCTACAAAGAGCCCCCCCTCCTGTAGGAGCGACGCCCTCGTCGCGATGGAGCTTTCGCCCCGAGGACGGGGCTCCTACAAACTCACCCGCACCACCGCATCGGCCCGTTGGTGCAAATCGGGCAACAACTCCAAACCCAAACCCGGCTTGTCGTTCAGGCTGATCATGCCGTTCTTCACTTGCGGCAACTCGGTCACCAACTCCTTGTACCAACCGCTGTAAAAAGCCCGCACGCTCTCTTGAATCAGCGCATTGGGCGCGTGCAGCGACAAATGGGTGGAGGCGGCCCACACCACAGGGCCAGTGCAGTCGTGCGGGGCCACGGGCAGCTGCCAGGCGTCGGCCATGGCGGCAATTTTGCGCGCTTCGGTCAGGCCCCCGCACCAACTCAAATCGAGCATGGCCACACCGGCCACGCCGGTTTGTAAATAGTCCTTGAAGCCCCATTTGTAGCTCAGCGTTTCGCTCGCACAAATCAGCGCCTTACAGTCCACCGCGTACTGCTTGAGCAAATCGAGGCTGTCCATGCGGATCGCGTCTTCGTGCCAGAAGGTGTCGAACTCTTGCAGGGCGCGTGAAATCTTTTGCGCCATGGGCAAGCGCCACAGGCTGTGGAACTCGACCATGATGTCCATCTTGTCGCCTACCGCATTCCTGATTTTGCGAAAAGGCTCCAGCGCGGTGTTCAGGTCTTGCGGGCTGATGTACTGGCCATGCGATTTTTCTGCGGCCACATCGAAGGGCCAAATTTTCATGCCGGTGATGCCTTCGGACAGCAGCGACTCGGCCACTTCGTCGGCGCGGTGCAAAAAGCCCTGCAGGTCTTCGTAAGGCCCTGCGTTGTTGCCCAGCCCCCAGTTGCTGCTGGTCTGGTTCACGTTGCTGCGGATGTACTGGTAACCCGCGCAGGTGTTGTACACGCGGATCTCGTCGCGGCTCTTGCCGCCCAGCGCGGTGTAAACCGGCATACCTGCGGCTTTGCCAAAAATGTCCCACAGCGCAATGTCCACCGCCGAATTGCCACGCGTCTCGACTCCGGACCCGCGCCAGCCCAAGTAACCCGTGATGTCACGCTGGCGCGACTCGATGGCCAGTGGGTCTTGGCCCACCAGTTTGGGCGCAACCCATTCGTGCAAATAAGCCTCGACCGCTTGCGCCCCCATGAAGGTTTCGCCCAGACCCACCAGGCCTTCGTCGGTGTGCAAGCGCACCCAGATGATGTTGGGAAATTCCCCCAAGCGGATGGTTTCGAGTTGCGTGATTTTCATGAGGGCACCCTTTTTCGGTCGTTAAAAAAGCTCCACAGCGGGCGGCTGTGGAGCTTGTGGGTTCAGCAAAAAGGCTGATCGCAGGGGATCAACCGCCGCGTGACTTCTTCAACTCGTCTTGCACCACCTTGATGGCGTCAGCACCGATCGAGTCCTTGTGCTTGTCGTACACCGAAGCGACTTTGGCACGGATGCGGTTTTGCTCAGCGGCACTCACCTCGTTGACCTGCATGCCTTTGGTCTTCAGGCTGGCCAGCGATTTCTCGTTCAAAGCGCGGTTGGCGGCGCGTTGCACTTTCTGGCCTTCCATGGCGGCTTCACGCAGCACAGCTTGCTCTTGTGGGTTGAGCTGGTCCCACAGTTTCTTGCTGTACAAAATCAGGAACGGTGTGTAGGCGTGACGCGTCACGCTCAGGTACTTTTGCACTTCATTGAACTTGGAAGTTTCAATGGTCACAAAGGGGTTTTCTTGGCCGTCGATGGTCTTGGTTTCCAAGGCGGTGAACACCTCGCCAAAGGCCATGGGCACAGCGTTGGTGCCCAAGGTCTTGAAGGTGTCCAAGAAGATGTTGTTCTGCATGACGCGAACTTTCACACCGTCAAAGTCTTCCAGCTTGGTCACTGGGCGCTTGCTGTTGGTCAGGTTGCGGAAACCGTTTTCCCAATACGCCAGATTCACCAGACCCACGGCTTCGAGCTTGGCGTTGAAATACTTGCCCGCTGCACCGTCCAACACCGCGTCGGCTTCTTTCTCGTTGGCAAACAAGAAAGGCAGGTCAAACACACCCAACTCTTTGATGATGCCCACCAGCGGCGAGCTGGAGGTGCAGACCATCTCTTGGGTGCCTGCACGCAAGGCTTGGGTGGCTGGCAAGTCGCCACCGGCCGCGCCGCCCCAGAAGGCGGTGATCTTCATCTTGCCGCCGGTTTTGGCCGCCAGCACTTCTTGCATTTTCTTGACGCCCACGCCCACCGGGTGGTCTTCGTTCACACCGTTAGTGAACTTGATGTTGCGGTCGGCAAACTGCGCCATGGCGCTCGATGCCACCAGGAATGTGCCCGCGATCAGGGTCACCAAATTTCTGCGTTTCAACATGACTGTCTCCTTATAAAAAACACACACAGGGTTACGAAATCAACTCAGCATCCACTTCATCGGCACAAGGACGATGGCGGGGAAAGCGATCAACAAGGCCAGCACTGCCAGCTGCGCCCACAAGAAAGGCAAGACCCCTTTGAAGGCCGTGTCCATGTTGATCTTGGCCACACCACACACCACGTTGAGCACGGTGCCCACGGGCGGGGTGATCAGACCAATGGCGTTGTTCATGATGAACAGCACGCCAAAGTAAACAGGGTCAATGCCTGCCTTGATCACCAAGGGCATCAGCACCGGCGTCAGGATCAACACCGTGGGTGTGAAGTCGAGCGCCGTGCCGACCACCACCACCAAGAGCATGAGCACCACCATCAACAAGGTCTTGTTGCCCATCAGCGGCTCCATCATGCGGGCCACTTCGGCCGGGATGTTGGCCACGGTGATGAGCCAGGCGCTGACCATGGCCGCAGCCACCAAAAACATGATGACCGAGGTGGTCTTGCCGGCCGCCAAGGTCAGGCTGTACAACTTGGACCACTGCAACTCGCGGTAAACAAATGCACCCACCACAAAGCTGTAGACCGCTGCCACCACCGCTGCTTCGGTGGGCGTGAACACACCGAACTTCATGCCGCCAATGATGAAGACTGGCAGGCCCAGCGCCAAGATGCCTTCACGCGTGGCTTTGAGTTTTTCAGACAGGGGCATGCGTGGTGCGGGCTGCACGTTCTCGCGCTTGGCCAGCCACCACCAGGTCAGGCCAATGGCCACACCCATCAAAATGCCCGGCACAATGCCCGCCAAAAACAGCTTGGTGATGGACACGTTGGCCGCCACACCGAAGATGATGAAACCAATGGAAGGTGGAATGACCGGCGCGATGATGCCGCCCGAAGCGATCAAACCCGCCGAGCGGCCCACGTTGTAGCCCGCCCGCTTCATCATCGGAATCAGCAAAGCTGCGAGTGCCGCCGTGTCAGCCACCGCAGAGCCCGAGAGCGAAGCCATGATGACCGCGGCCATGACGGCCACATAGCCCAAACCACCCCTGAAATGGCCCACCCAGGCCATGGCCAGGTTCACGATGCGGCGGCTCAAACCGCCCGCGTTCATGAACTCGCCGGCCAGCAAGAAGAAGGGCACCGCGAGCAAGGGGAAGTTGTCCGCGCCATCGACAAAACGCTGCGCCAGAATCTGGCTGTCGAAAGCGTTGATCATGCCGTTGCTGGCCATGTAGGCCATCAGGCTCAGGCCGCACACCAACAAAGCGTAGGCAATGGGCATGCCCAAGGCCATGGCCCCCAGCAAGCTGAATACAAAAACGGCGATGGTCATGCGCGGCCTCGCACTTCTGAATTCATGGGCACGGGGGATGCAGCTTTGGGCGTCAGCTCATCCAACACCACGGTGTCTTCTGATTCGACCACCATCACCAAGTCTTCCTCTTTCAGGCGACCGGTCAGCAGCAAGCGCAGTTGGTTGAGGTTCATCGCGGCCATGACGCTGGCCGTCACATAGCCAATGCCGTAAATCCAGATCATGGAAATGCCCACCACCACCGAAATGTTGGTGACCTGCAAATCATGCATCTTCCATGTGCCCCAAAAGAACAACACATTGCAGCCGAGCATCATCACTTCGCTCAAGAAAAAGCACAGTTTTTTACCACCCAGCGACAAACGGCGCACCAAAGTGTCCACACCCAAGTGGCCTTTTTCGCGCATCGCCACCATGGCCCCAAGATAGGTCAGCCAGATGAAGCAGTAACGCGACATCTCGTCCGAGATAGAGATGCCCGAGTTAAAACCGTAACGCAACACCACGTTGCCAAACACCATGATGACCATGGCCACCAGGCAAGCCACCACCAGAAACTCCAGCAGTTTGAAAAAGAGATCAATGATTTTTGGCAAGTGCAGCCCCTGATTTTGAAATGTTCATTTTGGACATGGCTTTGGACATCGTTTTGGGTTGGGCTTGGGTCTTGATCGGTGTGGCCATGCCCGACACCATCGGTAACTTTTTGCGCGACGACAGCACCAAGTCGATGTCGTCTTTGGCCCCTTCAATCAGCACCATGATGGCGCGTTCGGCCTTGGCTGGTTCGCGGGCAATCACAGCATTGAGCACCGCACGGTGCAGCGGCAGCGAATTTTTCGGGCCATCCTTGATGCGGGTCGAAATTTCGAAACTGGTGCGCAGCAAAGCATTGAGGGCCTTGCTCATTTGCACCAGCATGCGGTTGTGCGAGGCCTGCAGCAGGCCTTGATGAAAGCGCATGTCGTGTGTGACGTAATCGCCCCCCTCTTCCACTGCTTTCTTCATCCCGGCATAAGCCGCTTCAATCACAGCAATGTCTTCGGACGTGGCCCGCTCGGCCGCCAAACGCACGGCAGCAGGCTCCACCACGCGGCGCAGCTCTTGCAAGTCTTTCAAAAATTCAGGGGTCAGGCCACACTGAGCTTGCCAGGCCACCACGTCGGGGTCAAACCAGTTCCAGTCGGCATCGGGCAGCACACGCGTGCCCACCTTGGGGCCCGTGAACAGCAAACCTTTGGCCACCAAGGACTTGATGACCTCGCGGATCACGGTGCGGCTCACGCCAAATTGCTCGCACAGCAGCGGCTCGGGCGGCAAACTGGCGCCCACCGCATAACGACCCGACAAGATGGCGTGACCCAGCAAGTCGAGGGTGTGTCTGTGAAAGTTTTTACTCATGGTGGTGTCACTGATCTGCTTATCATATGATGATTGAGCGGACACTTGGGACTCTGGAAAACCCTAGGACAGTCATCTTGGCGTCAGGGGTTTCCCTGAATGTCGCTGGCTTTACAAGTGGTGCTTGTTTTTTAATCGTCATACGATAGTATTTTGAAATCTTTGGCCATTTGACCTTTCACCGGAAGCACCCCCATGAGCGACAACAACGGCAGCCCACCCCGCAAAAAACCCGAAGACCTGCGCAGCCAGCAATGGTTTGGCCGCCAAGACCGCGATGGCTTTGCCTACCGCAGCTGGGTCAAGGGCAAGGGCGTGCCGCACGACCAGTTTGATGGCCGTCCGGTCATTGGCATCTGCAACACCTTCAGCGAACTCACGCCCTGCAATTCGCACTTTCGCACCCTGGCTGAGCAGGTCAAGATTGGCGTGTACGAGGCGGGTGGCTTTCCGCTCGAATTCCCCGTCATGTCGCTGGGCGAAACACTGCTGCGCCCCACCGCCATGCTGTACCGCAACCTGGCCAGCATGGACGTCGAAGAATCCATTCGCGGCAATCCGATCGACGGTGTGGTGCTGCTCATGGGTTGCGACAAAACCACGCCATCCTTGCTGATGGGCGCGTCCAGCGTGGGCCTGCCCACCATCGGTGTGTCGGGCGGCCCCATGCTGAACGGCAAATGGCGCGGCCAAGAGCTGGGCTCGGGCACGGGCGTGTGGAGCATGAGCGAGCAGGTGCGTGCCGGCACGCTCAAACTGACCGATTTTTTTGAAGCAGAGAGCTGCATGCACCGCAGCCACGGCCACTGCATGACCATGGGCACTGCCAGCACCATGGCCAGCATGGTCGAGGCCTTGGGCATTGGCCTGCCCGGCAACGCCGCCTACCCGGCGGTGGACGGCCGCCGCAATGTGCTGGCGCGCGACGCCGGTCGGCGCATTGTCGAGATGGTGCACACCGACCAAACCATCAGCAAGGTGCTGACCCGCGAAGCCTTTGAAAACGCCATCCGCACGCTGGCCGCCATTGGCGGATCGACCAACGCGGTGATCCACCTGATCGCGATTGCGGGCCGCTTGGGCCTGAAACTCACCGTGGACGATTTCGAGCGCTTGGGCAGCGAACTGCCTTGCCTCTTGAATTTGCAGCCGTCTGGTGAGCACCTGATGGAAGACTTCTGCTACGCCGGTGGCTTACCGGTGGTCATGAAGGAAATCGAGCACCTGCTGCACAAAGACATCGTCACGGTGAGCGGCAAGACGGTGAGCGAGAACATCGCCAGCGCCGTGAACTACGACCCGCGTGTGATCAAGACCTTCGAGGCCCCATTCAAAGAGAAAGCCGGCATCGCCATCTTGCGCGGCAACCTGGCACCGCGTGGCGCGGTCATCAAGCCCAGCGCTGCCACACCTGCACTGATGGTGCACACCGGCCGCGCCGTGGTGTTTGAGGACAGCCACGATTTCCACAAACGCATCGACGACGAGAGCTTGGATGTGGACGAGAACTGCATCTTGGTGCTCAAGAACTGTGGCCCCAAGGGCTACCCCGGCATGGCCGAAGTGGGCAACATGCCGCTGCCGCCCAAAGTGCTGCGCAAGGGCATCACCGACATGGTGCGCATCTCGGATGCCCGCATGAGCGGCACAGCCTACGGCACCGTGGTGCTGCACACCACGCCCGAAGCAGCCGCAGGCGGCCCGCTGGCCGTGGTGCAAAACGGCGACATGATCGAGCTGAACGTGCCCGAGCGCAAACTGCAACTGCTGATCAGCGACGAAGAACTGGCCCGCCGCTTGTCGCTGTGGGAAAAGCCCGCGCCCGCCATGAATTCGGGTTACTGGAAACTTTACATCGACCATGTGCTGCAAGCCGACGAAGGCGCAGACATGGACTTTTTGGTCGGCCAGCGCGGCTCGGCTGTGCCCAAAGACAACCACTGATTCCCAAGGAAAAACCATGCGTATTTTGATCACCGGCGGTGCCGGATTTTTGGGCGCTCGGTTGGCCCGCGAGATTTTGAAACGCGGCCAATTGAACGGCCAAAGCGTGAGTGAATTGGTCATTGCCGACTTGTTCCCCGCCCCTGCCGATTTGTTGGCCAACCCAAGGGTCAAGGGCCATGCGGGCCCCATGCTGGAGCAAGGCGACTTGTTCAAGAGCGGTTTTGACGGCGTGTTCCATTTGGCCTCGGCCGTGTCGGGCGAGTGCGAGCTGGACTTTGATCTGGGTCTGCGCTCCAACGTGGACAGCTCGCGCTTGTTGCTCGACAGCATTCGGGCTTCCGGCAAGGCATCGCGCTTGGTGTTTGCCAGCTCGGTCGCGGTGTTCGGCCCGGATGCGGCCAACCCCATGCCTGCGCTGGTGGCCGACACCACCTTGCCCACGCCACAAACGTCGTATGGCACCCACAAGTTGATGATCGAGTACATGGTGGCCGACTACACCCGCAAGGGCTACATCGACGGCCGCGCCGCCCGCCTGATGACGGTGGCCGTGCGCCCTGGCAAGCCCAATGGCGCGGCGTCCTCTTTCTTCAGTGGCATCATCCGCGAGCCTTTGGCGGGCACCGCCACCACTTGCCCAGTGGACGCCACCGTGTCGCACCCCATTTCTTCGCCGGGCAACACCGTGCACGGTTTGATCACCGTGTTCGAGGCCAGCCGCGAAGCCTTTGGTGGCCGAATGGCGCTGAACCTGCCGGGCTTGAATGTGAAGGTCAGCGACATGCTGGCCGCATTGGAGAAAGTCGCTGGCCCCGCTGTGCGTGCCCGCGTGACTTTTGAAAAAGACGAGCGCATCGCGGGCATTGTGGACAACTGGGCCAAAGGTTGCACCTTCGAGCGTGCGCATGCCTTGGGTTTGCGGGCCGATGCCAGCTACGAGGCCATCATTGAGCAGTACATCGAGGACTGCAAAACCCGCCCGGGCTACCCGGCCGAGGCTTTGAACGGCTTGAAGTGAGGTACCTCAAGGCCTTCACACCCCAAAAGTGTGAGGGTCCGCCTGCCATGGACGAAGCATCGTGTAGGTCGGTGCCTTCAGGTCCGACATCTTCGGTGCACCACCGCCTCTTGAAAATGTCGCTTCGCGAAGGATGGCTGTCGGACCATAAAGGCCCGACCTACGGGGAGATGGGATGCTGGAATTTGACACTTCGCAGGGAAGCATCGATAAGCTGACTTCAAAAATGCGTGCTGATCGCCCCGCTGATGCGCCCATCGTCTTCGATGACCGCCATCCAGCGCCATTTGTCGAAAGTGGTGCAGGGATGAGAAATGCCCAGTGCCACGCGGTCGCCCACCTGAGGCCAGACGCCATCCGCATCAAACACCATGTGCGCATGCTGATCACTCAGCGCTTTGACTTTCCACGACTCGGGCGTGGCCTGCATGGCGCCCTCGCCACGTTGACCGCGTGCGGCCCAGCGCACCGGCATGGGCATGCACTGGTCAAACGACAGGTCGCGCCGGCCTGCACTCAAAATCGCCAGCCCCGGCTCGGGCACCGACTGCACCTTGGCCCAGACCTCCAAGGCAGGCTGCAGCGAAGCACTCAAGCCCTCACGCGCCTCCACCAGCTTGAGGTATCGGGCGTAGTTCCAGTGGTCGTGCGTCACGTAGCAGCCCGATCGCAACACGCCTTGCACAGGACGGCTCTTGACCTGAGTTTTGAGCATGGGGATCACCAAATCGAACACCGCCGAGCCGCCTGCCGACAACAAGACCTCCTCACCGCCCCACAGGTGCTGCTCATCGATTTGTTGCACCAGGGCCTGCACGCTGCGCACCAAGGCGCTCACGGCCTCCATGTCATGGGCACTGTCGCATTGGCCCAGTCCCCCCTCGTAGCACTCCACCCCGCCCAGATTCACCACAGGCGATGCAGCCATGGCCTGCGCCAAAGCCAAGGCTTGTTCGTGGGTGCGGCAGCCGGTGCGGTAACCCGCAATGCCCAGCTCCAGCAGCACGTCCCAGCACCGGGCATTGCCCCGACGTGCGCCCCAGTCAGCCAGGGCATCCAGCTGCGCCAGCGAATCGACCAAAAACCAGACCCGCGCTTGCGGATACTGGTTGAGCAACAAGTCCAAGCCGTCCAGGTCCGCATCCGACACCAACTGGTTGGCGATGATGGCGCGTTGTGCGCCTGCGGCCAGGCCCACACGCAGCTGGTGCACATTGGCAAAAGTCAGGCCCCAGGCCCCGGCCTGCAACTGCATGCGAAACAGCTCAGGCGACATGGTGGTCTTGCCGTGCGGGGCCAGGGCCACGCCTTTGCGTTGAACAAAATCCTGCATCCAGGCCAGGTTGTGCGTGAGGGCCGGGCGGCGCAGCACGGCCACCGGGTAAGCCAGCGCGTCATCGAGCAGGTGCCAGCCGCGCTGCCCCAGCGCCGAAACACGGCAAGGCTCGGCCGCCAAGGGGTAGCCCTTGCAGCTCGCATTCAGTACAAAATCGCTTTCAGTGCCTGCTGTCCACATGTTGTTTGTCTCCAAGATGTCGCCCATGGCGTCCACGGTTGACGATGATTCTCCCACCTCCACCCCCGAATTCACTTCAGCCCCGTCGCCCTTTTTTGACATGACCCACCCCAACAAAACCCTGGACATCGTGGCGCTTGGCGAAGCCATGGTCGAGTTCAACCAGCGGCCTCATGAACAGGCCGACGACGCCCCGCTCTACCAACAAGGCTTTGGCGGCGATACCAGCAACGCCGCCATTGCCGCGGCCCGCGCCGGAGCGCGTGTGGCCTACCTGACGCGTCTGGGCACCGACCGCTGGGGTGATCGCCTGATGGACCTGTGGCAGCGCGAAAACGTGGACACCACCACCGTGGTGCGCGACACCCAAGCGCCCACCGGCATGTACTTTGTGAGCCACGACGCACAAGGCCACCACTTCAGCTATGCGCGTGCAGGCTCGGCCGCCAGCCGCATGCAGCCACAAGACATGACGCATTGGGCCGATTCAATAGCCCACAGCCAGTGGCTGCACCTGTCGGGCATCTCTTTGGCCATTTCCGCCACGGCCTGCGACACGGCTTTTGCAGCCATGGCGCATGCCCGCAGCAGCGGCACACGGGTGGCGCTGGACTCCAACCTGCGTTTGTCGCTGTGGCCCCTGGCCAGGGCGCAGGCCTGCATCCGCCATGCGGTGAGTCTGTGTGATCTGTTTTTGCCCAGCCTGGAAGACATGACCGCGCTCACCGGCCTCACGCAGGCGGCCGACATCATCGCTTGGAGCCACGCACAGGGTGCTGCGCAGGTGGTACTCAAACTGGGCGGTGACGGGGCGCTGGCAAGTGATGGCCACCACCAACGCCGCGTGCCAGGCCATGCAGTCACGGCCATTGACGCCACAGGCGCGGGCGACTGTTTTGCGGGCAACCTGCTGGCGCGTTTGTCGGCGGGTGACGACCTGTGGGCCGCCACCACTTACGCCAACGCCGCCGCCTCGCTCTCGGTGCAAGGCTTCGGCGCGGTCGGCCCCTTGCCCACACGCGAGGCCGTGCTCAAGGTGCTCAACACCGCATTGAAAGGCGCAGCAGCATGAGCAGTACAAGACCTTTGATCGCCATCGACTGGGGCACCTCTTCACTGCGCGGCGCACGGCTCGGTGCCAGCGTCCAGGTGTTGGAATCCCGCGAATTTCCACGCGGCATCCTCACCGTGCCGCCTGGCGAGTTTGAAGTGGTGTTTCAAGAACTCTTTGGCGACTGGATGCAAGCGCCGGGAGCGCTGTGCCTGATCTCGGGCATGGCGGGCAGCCGCCAGGGCTGGCAAGAAGCGCCCTACTGCCCCTGCCCCGCAGGCTTTGCCGAATTGGGCCAGCACCTGCTGTGGCTGCAGCCCGGACGAATCGCCCTGGTCCCAGGCCTGAGCTGCCTGGGTGCAGACGCCCTGAACACACCCGATGTGATGCGCGGCGAAGAGGTGCAAATTTTTGGGGCATTGCACATGGCGGGCCGCGACAGCGCCACGCTGGTGCTGCCCGGCACCCACAGCAAATGGGTGCAGGTGCAAGGCGGGCGCGTGGCGCAGTTCCAGACCTTCATGACCGGCGAGGTGTTTGCGCTGATGAGCCAGCACTCGATTTTGGGCAAGACGATGGACCTGCAGGGTGCTTTTGACGAAGCGGTTTTTTTGCAAGGCGTGGACCAAAGCCAACAAAGCGGCAGTGTGCTGCACCACCTGTTTGCGGTGCGCACCCTGGGCTTGTTTGAACGCCTGAGCGCGGCCCAATTGCCCAGCTACCTGTCGGGCCTGCTGATCGGCGAAGAGCTGCGCCACCAGACCGCGTCAACCCACACCGAGCCGGTGATTTTGATTGGCAGCGAAGCACTGACCCTGCGCTACACCCTGGCCCTGCAGCACCTGCGCATTCCATGCCAAAGCCGAGGGTCCGAGGCCACTTGGGCGGGCTTGTTTGCGCTGGCATCGGCATGCTGATATTCAAGCGCTCCATCGCGGCGAGGGCGCCGCTCCTACCCAATACCTCACCATGACATCCACCACCCAACCCACCCACGCCTTGGCACAAGCCCTGGCCCAACTGCCATTGATCGCCATCCTGCGCGGACTCACCCCTGCCGAAGCTCCTGCCATCGGCGAGGCGCTGGTCAGCAGCGGCTTTGCCATCATCGAGGTGCCGCTCAACTCACCCGAGCCCTTGCACAGCATCGCCGCCCTGACAAAGCTTTTTCCGCAAACCCTCATCGGCGCAGGCACCGTGCTGAACGCGCAGCAGGTCAAAGAGGTGCACGCTGCGGGTGGCCGCTTGGTTGTGGCTCCCAACTTCAACCCCGCCGTGGTGGCGCAAGCCCTGGCCTTGAACATGGTGGTGCTGCCCGGTGTGGCCACGCCCACCGAAGCCTTTGCCGCACTCGATGCCGGTGCGCACGGCCTCAAACTTTTTCCGGCCGAGATGATTTCACCCGCCACCGTCAAAGCGCTTCGGGCCGTGCTGCCCAAATCGGCCGCCCTCATGCCCGTGGGCGGCATCACGCCCGACAACATGGCGGCTTACCGCACAGCAGGCGCTTCAGGTTTTGGTTTGGGATCGGCCTTGTACGCGCCGGGGCGTTCGGCGCAAGCGGTTCAACAGCAGGCCCAGGCCTTTGTGAAGGCCTTCAGGGGCTGAGCCTGGGTCCAGTGCCTCGAAAATTCAGGCCTTCTCGCCCAGACGCCCGTCCCTGAAATCCGCCAAGGCCTGGTAGATCTCTTCTTTGGTATTCATGACAAACGGGCCGTATTGCACGATGGGCTGTTTGAGCGGTTGGCCCGCCACCAAGATGAGTTTGGCATCGGCACTGGCTTCGATCACCACACCGTCGGCTTGCGGTGTGTTTTTCAAAATGGCCATGCGCTGCAGAGGCACGGCCTGCCCTGCGATGCGCACCTCGCCCCGGTACACGTACACAAAGGCGTTGTGCCCGGCGGGCAGGGTTTGCTCAAAACGTGAGCCTGCGGGCATGTGCACGTCCAGATAAATCGGCTGGGTGATGCTGCGGCTCACCGCGCCTTGCACGCCATGGCTGGCCCCGGCGATCACCGTCACGGCCACGCCTTCGGGCGTCTGGAACTGCGGCAGCTGGTCGTTTTGAAAATCGCGGTACCAAGGCGCGTTCATCTTCTCGCTGCTGTGCAGGTTCAGCCAGAGCTGAAAGCCCTCCATCACGCCGTCGGCTTGCTGCGGGATTTCAGAATGGATCACGCCCTGGCCTGCGGTCATCCATTGCACGCCGCCGTTTTGCAGCAGGCCTTCGTTGCCCGCACTGTCGCGGTGCAGCATGCGCCCGGCGATCATGTAGGTCACGGTTTCAAAACCCCGGTGGGGGTGGTCTGGAAAGCCTGCGATGTAGTCGTCAGGCTTGTCGCTGCCGAAGGCGTCGAGCATCAAAAACGGGTCGAGCCGGTGCTGCAAATCTTGGGTAAGGATGCGACTCAGCTTGACGCCTGCGCCGTCTGACGTGGCCTGGCCGGTGACCAGGCGCTCCACAGTGCGGGGCAGCTTGACGGTATCTGGGGTGTTGGACATGGGGGTTCCTTGTGCAAATTCAGGGGCTCGGGTTCCGGTCGACTTCAGGCCGAATTCAGGCCAAGGTCAAGCCACGTAATTGTGAATGCGCAGCGCCTTCCAGGTCAGGTGGCAGCTGGTGCTTGGATTGCAAGTAGTGGTGGGTGTACACCGCCAGCCAGGCCTGCAGCGTGTGGGCGGCATGGGTTTCGCCTGCCAGATCGAGGCAAAGCGATGCCACTTCGCTGGTGCAAAAGTGGTCATCGCGGCGCGAACGGCGCAACTTGTAATTTGAAATCTGCTCAGGGTGCAGACTCAGCACCGGGAGCTTGTCCAAATAGGGACTTTTACGGAACATCTTGCGCGCTTCGGGCCAGGTGGCGTCCAGCAAGATGAACAAGACTCTCTTGCCCACATCGGGGGTCTGGACCGTGCGCACCACCCGCTCAGGCTCCACAAAATCACCCGGAAACACCACAAAGGCCTGCCACTGCGGATCGGCCAGCAGCGCCAGCAAAGCCGGGTCCACCTCGGTGCGGGCCCAGCCAAACGCAAAGGTGTCGGGCACCACGTCGGCAATCAGCCAGCCGGTGTTGCTGGGCTTGAGGGGCTCGATGTCGGCCATCAGCAAACACACACCCGCATGGGTGGGCACCACCGACCGCAAGCCGCACAGGCAGTGGCTGGGCACGAGGCGGCAGCCCGGGCAGCGCTCGCCCTTGATGCCGCCCCGGGCCAAAAAGGGTTTGGCACTGCGGGCCAGGCGCTCGGTGCGCAGGCGCGAGACGGCGTGGGGCGCTGGGGCCAACTCAGGCTCTGACAAACTCATGGGCTTGGCAAAGTCTCAAACCGCCGTGGCCATGCGCAAACGTCGCGCAGCTTCTTCGTCGCGTGCATCGTCGATCTCGCGCAGCACGGCCTGCATGTCCACATGGGCCGTCGAGCGCTCAAAACGGCCCTTCAGCGGCGTCTCGTTGCTCAGCAGTCCGGCTTGGTAGAGGCTCCAGATTTCGGGGCCGTAGTCGGTCTTGAGCAGCTCGGGTGCAAACTGGCCGAAAAAGTCGCGCAAATTGCCCACATCGCGCAGCAGCATGCGTTGGGCGTGGTTGTTGCCGGCCGCGTCCACCGCTTGGGGCAGGTCAATGATGACGGGCTCGTCCACCCCAGGCTGGTCGCCCTCGCCGGGGATGTGCGCCAACAAAATGTTGAACTCCGACAAGTCGCCGTGCACCACACCGGCACACAACATGCGCACCACCTCGCCAATCAAGGTGGCGTGGTGTTGCAAGGCTTGCGCAGGGGTGAAGGCCACATCGTTCAGGCGCGGGGCGGCGTCGCCATGGGCGTCGGTGACCAGCTCCATGAGCAGCACGCCTTCAAAAAAGTTGAAAGGCCGGGGCACGCGCACGCCCGCTGCGGCCAGGCGGTACAGCGCATCCACCTCGGCACTTTGCCAGGCGGCTTCTTGCTCCTGGCGACCAAACTTGCTGCCCTTGGCCATGGCGCGGGCCGAGCGCGAGTTTTTGACCTTGCGGTTTTCGGTGTAGTCCACCGCTTGCCGAAAACTGCGGTGCGTGGCTTCTTTGTAAATCTTGGCGCAGCGGGTCTCGTCGCCACAACGCACCACAAACACCATGGCTTCTTTTCCGCTCATGAGCTGACGCACCACGGTGTCGATCAGGCCCTCTTCCACGAGGGTCTGCAGCCGGGGGGGAGCCTTCATCCAGGGCGATGCAAGACGCAGATTTTGTGGCCGTCGGGGTCGCGCAGGTAAGCCAAGTAGAGTTTGCCGGCAGCGCCTTCGCGCCAGCCTGGGGGGTCTTCACAGGTCACGCCACCATGGGCCACACCCGCCGCATGGAAGGCATCCGCTTGCTCGGGCGAAGTCGCCTTGAAACCATAAGTGCTGCCATTGCCCACCGAGGCGGCTTCACCGTTGATGGGGGTGGTGATGCCAAAGGTGCCGGTCGGGCTGCGGTAAAAGTAGCGCTGGTTGTTGGCCATTCCGGGCGCAATGCCGACAGTGCCCAAAACGGCGTCGTAAAACTTTTTGGAGGCTTCGAGGTCTTTGACCCCGACCATGACGTGACTGAACATTGTGTTCTCCTTAAAACCCGGTGGCGGGCGAATGATCGGGGTCAATGGTACTTGATACCCGAGCTTGGCCTGCCGACCACAGGGGCCTTTTTGAAACCCCCTTTGAAGTCCTGGGGGTTGGTGCTGTCCGCCACACGACGAGCTTGTGCGACAAAAGGACCTCCCTTGTGGCAGCATGGCAACTTTCGCAACCAACCTTTGAGCCCCCTGAGGAGACCCCCATGACCCCATCGAACACGCTTTCATTCGGCTTGCAAGGCCGCGTTGCCATCGTCACCGGGGCAGCCAACGGCATTGGCGAGGCCTGTGCCCGCCGTTTTGCGGCAGAAGGTGCCCATGTGGTGCTGGCCGATGTGAACAGCGAGCGCGGTGCCACCGTGGCCGCCGAACTGCGCAGCCAAGGCCACAGCGCCGGCTTCATGGCCTGCGACGTCTCGCGCAAAGCCGATGTGGATGCGCTCGTGAACCATGTGCTGCAGGCTTTTGGCCGCCTGGATGTGTTGGTCAACAATGCGGGCATCTTCAAGGCCGCCGATTTTCTGGACGTGACCGAAGAAGACTTTGATGCCGTCATCAAGGTCAACATCAAGGGCTCGTTTTTGATGGGCCAAGCCGCCGCCCGCGCCATGAAAAGCACCGGGGGCGGCTCGATTGTCAACATGAGCTCGGTGAACGCGGTGATGGCCATCCCCAACATCGCCAGCTACAACGTGAGCAAGGGCGGCATCAACCAACTGACCCGTGCCATGTCGCTGGCCCTGGCCGACTTTGGCATTCGGGTGAACGCGGTGGCACCGGGCACGATTGCCACCGAACTGGCCCGCCAAGCGGTGCTGACCAGCGAAGCGGCCGAAAAGAAAATCATGATGCGCACACCCATGAAGCGTTTGGGCGAGCCTGACGAAGTCGCCAAGGTGGTTGCCTTTTTGGCCAGCGATGCGGCAAGCTACATCACCGGTGAAATTGTCACCGTGGATGGCGGACGCATGGCGCTGAATTACACCGTGCCTGTTTGAAGAAAACCCATTTTGTGAATTCCTCTCCCTCTACACCCTCCTCTTTACTCGACACCTGGTTGGCCCAAGAGCGCGTCGTGCGTCAACGCCTGGATGCAGGTGCTGGCCCCGGTGTGGCGCGGCCCGACCAAGTGGCTGGAAAAACCGGCCTGCAAGTCATGCAAGGCCTGCTGAGTGGCGAGCTGCCTTACGCCAGCATCGCCAAAACACTTGACTTTGTGCTGATCGAGGTCAGCGAAGGCCAGGCGATTTTTCAGGGTGCCCCGGGCTGGAACCACATGAACCCGCTGGGCACCGTGCATGGCGGCTGGTTTGCCACCTTGCTCGACTCGGCCTTGGGCTGCGCGGTGCACACCATGATGCCGCCCGGGCGCGGCTACACCACGGCCGATCTGAGCGTGAAACTCGTCAAGGCCCTCACCCCCAAAGTGCAGCGCGTGCGGGCCATTGGCCAGGTGGTGCACTGCGGCCGCCAGTTGGCCACCGCCGAAGCACGACTCGTCGGGCCCGACGGCACCCTGTACGCCCATGCCAGCACGGCCTGCCTGGTTTTTGAAATGCCATCACCCACCGGAAACAAACCATGAGACTTCTTCACACCATGCTGCGCGTGGGCGACCTCCAGCGCTCCATCGACTTCTACACCAAGGTGCTGGGCATGAAACTGCTGCGCACCTCGGAAAACCCCGAGTACAAATACTCGCTGGCCTTTGTCGGGTACGGCAACAACCCCGACCATGCCGAGCTGGAGCTGACCTACAACTGGGGCGTGGAAAGCTACGAGATGGGCACGGCCTACGGCCACATCGCCCTGGGCGTGCCCGATGCCTATGCCGCCTGCGACAAGATCAAAGCCGCTGGCGGCAAAGTCACACGCGAGGCCGGCCCCGTCAAAGGCGGCACCACGGTGATCGCCTTTGTGACCGACCCCGATGGCTACAAGGTGGAGCTGATCCAACGGGCCGAGTACGCAGCGGGACAAGGACTGCGCTGAAAAAACGGAGCCAAGACATGATCGATCTGACCGGCCAACGCATCCTGGTGACCCAGTCCCAAGATTTCATGGGGCCCGCCCTGTGCCACGAGTTGCGGGCCTGTGGCGCTGAAGTGATCGCCGATGAGCGCCTGCTCACCCACCCGCTGGACGCGCAGGCCGTGATCGAGGCGGCTGGCCCGCTGGATGCGCTGGTGATCAACCTGGCGCTGCCTGCACCGTCCACCCCTGTCACGCAAATTGACGAAGCCGAGTGGCGGCAAGTGTTTGAGGTGATGGTGGACCCACTGCCTCGCTTGGTGCGGGCGGTGGTGCCCGGCATGAAGACCCGGGGCGGCGGCAAGATCGTGGTCATGGGCAGCGCCTCGGCCTTGCGCGGCATGAAGCGTGCCGCCAGCTACAGCGCCGCGCGGGGTGCACAGCTGGCCTATGTGCAAGCGGCCGGCGTGGAGCTGGCCCCGGACAACATCCAGCTCAATGCTGTGGCGCAAAACTTTGTCGACAACCCCACCTATTTCCCACCCGAGGTGCAGGCCAACCCACGTTTTCAGGAGCGCCTGAAACGCGAAGTGCCGCTGGGCCGCTTGGTCAAGGCCGAAGAAGATGCCCGCTTTGTGGCCTACCTGTGCAGCAATGCAGCCAGCTGCTTTGTCGGGCAGGTGTTTCCGATCTCGGGCGGGTGGGCCGTGCGCTGACAGGTGACGGTGCAGAAGTTATGGATTTGGCCCGATTAAGTTTGCAAGAACGCTTTTTGTGAGTGCCGCGTCCTTGTCGCGATAGAGTCTCGCAGATCACTACCCATCGCCCCGAGGGCGGGGCTCCCACACGGACCGCTGTGCTCACTTTTGTGGGAGCGGCACCCTCGCCGCGATAGAGCCGCGCAGACCACTCCCATCGCCCAGAGGGCGGGGCTCCCACACGGACCGCTGTGCTCACTTTTGTGGGAGCGGCGCCCTCGCCGCGATAGAGCCGCGCAGACCACTCCCATCGCCCAGAGGGCGGGGCTCCCACACGGACCGCTGTGCTCACTTTTGTGGGAGCGGCGCCCTCGCCGCGATAGAGCCGCGCAGAACACACCCATCGCCCCGAGGGCGGGGCTCCCACACGGATCGCTGTGCTCAAGCAAAGCCATTCACTTCAAACTTCACAAGGCTGGATCCATAAGACCTGCGGGGGTATTTGCAGGTCGGCGGTTTCAGCCCCGAGCAGTCTACGTAGCGCACAAGCGATGTCGGACCTGAAGGTACCGACATGCAAATCAACGTGCCAGCTGAGTCGCCTCACGCGCCAGAGCTTCGATGCGCGCCCAATCGCCATGGGCCAAGGCGTCGGCGGGCACCAGCCACGAGCCGCCCACGCAGGCCACGTTGGGCAGGCTCAAAAACTCGGCGGCATTGCCCGGTGTGACGCCACCCGTGGGGCAAAACTTCACATCAAAAAACGGACCGCTCCAGGCCTTGAGCATGGCGGGGCCGCCCGCTTGCATGGCGGGGAAGAACTTGAGTTCGGTGTAGCCGTCGTCTTGGGCCATCATGATTTCACTGCCGGTGGCCACACCGGGCAGCAATGACAAACCATGGTCGCGGCAAGCCTGGCCCACAGCGCGGGTGTAGCCTGGGCTAACCGCGAAACGGGCACCGGCCTTGGCTGCTGCTGCGGCGTCAGCTGGGCTGCGCACGGTGCCTGCCCCCACCACCGCACCGGGCACTTCCTTGGCAATGGCTTCCATGCAAGCCAGCGCCTGCGGAGTGCGCAGGGTGACTTCGAGCATGCGGATGCCACCGGCCACCAGGGCGCGGGCCATGGGCACGGCGTGGGCCACGTCCGTCAGCACGATCACGGGGATCACGGGGGCGTCCTGCATCACTTGCAGGGCTGTCAAATGTCCACTCAGATTCACAGCCATGTGCAGGCTCCTTCTTCGGCTTTGAGCGCGTTGCGGCGCAGGTTGGCAAACAGTTCACGGCCCATGCCCACACCGTTGGCGGCACGCAGCTCGGCGGGCATTTGGGCCAGCGGGCGGGCGGCCCATTCGGCCTCGCTCACCAGCACATGCAGGGTGCCCAACACGCCGTCGATCCGGATCAAATCGTCGTCTTGCACCTTGGCCAGTGGACCACCCGCTGCGGCTTCGGGTGAAACGTGGATGGCGGCAGGCACTTTGCCCGACGCGCCGCTCATGCGGCCATCGGTGACCAGCGCCACCTTGAAGCCCTTGCCTTGCAGCACCGCCAGCGGCGGCGTGAGTTTGTGCAGCTCGGGCATGCCGTTGGCTTGCGGGCCTTGCCAGCGCACCACACACACCACATCACGGTCGAGCTCTCCGGATTTGAAGGCTTGCTGCAATTCATCTTGCGAATTGAACACCCGTGCCGGGGCTTCGATCACATGCAAGGCTTCGGGCACGGCTGAGATCTTGATCACGCTGCGGCCCAGATTACCTTGCAAAAGTTTGAGGCCACCCGTGGCGCTGAAGGGGCTGCACGCCGGGCGCACCACGGTGTCGTCTTGGCTGGCACCTGCGTCCCGCCAAACCAGCTGGCCATTTTGCGCAGACGGGATGCGGGTGAATTCACGCAGGCCGCCAGGGCGCACCGTGAGGACATCGGCGTGCATCAAGCCCGCATCGAGCAGCTCGCGGATCACATAGCCCGGGCCGCCTGCGGCCTGGAACTGGTTCACGTCGGCACTGCCGTTGGGGTACACGCGGGTGAGCAGCGGCACCACGTCCGACAGGGCCGAGAAGTCATCCCAGTCGATCACGATGCCCGCTGCACGCGCCACCGCCACCCAGTGGATCAAATGGTTGGTCGAGCCGCCCGTGGCCAGCAGGGCCACCATGGCGTTGACGATGCAGCGCTCGTCCACCAGTCGGCCAATCGGTGTGAAGTTTTTGTCCTTGACCAGCGCCAGCACGGTGCGGGCCGCTTCACGGGTCAGGTCCTGGCGCACGCCTTCGCCGGGGTTGATGAAGGCGGTGCCGGGCACATGCAGGCCCATGGCTTCGAGCAGCATCTGGTTGCTGTTGGCCGTGCCGTAAAAGGTGCAGGTGCCTTCGCCGTGGTAGGCCTTTGACTCCGCTTCCAGCAATTCGGGGCGACCTACCAGGCCCAGCGCGGCTTGCTCCCGCACCTTGGATTTTTCGTTGTTGGACAGGCCGCTGGTCATGGGGCCAGCCGGCACAAACACCGTGGGCAAATGGCCGAACTGCAAAGCGCCGATGAGCAGACCCGGCACGATTTTGTCGCACACGCCCAGCATCAGGGCGGCGTCAAACACATCATGGCTGAGCGACACGGCGGTGGCCATGGCGATCACATCGCGGCTGAACAGGCTCAACTCCATGCCCGGTGTGCCCTGGGTCACGCCATCACACATGGCGGGCACGCCGCCAGCCACTTGGGCGGTGGCACCGAGCTTGCGTGCTTCGTCTTTGATCAGGTCGGGGTAGTGCTGCAGCGGCGCGTGGGCCGACAGCAAATCGTTGTAGGCATTGACGATGCCGATGTTGGGCGCACGCGGGGCGACCACTTTGATTTTGTCGAGCGCGGTGGCGCGGCTTTTGTCGCCCTCAGGCATGGCGGCAAAGGCGTGGGCCACGTTGGCGCAGCCCAGGCGCTGGGCACCGGGGTCTTGGCTGGCGGCGGCATCGACCTGCTGCAAATAAGACTGGCGGGTCGGGCGGCTGCGTTCGGTGATGCGGGTGGTGACCGCCATCAAAATCGGGTGAAGGGTCATGTTTGAACGCCGGGTCAGGCGTGGTAACTAAATTACATGCCCGATGGTAACCGCCTTACCGCCATTTGGAGCCATCTCTCGGTTACAGACAGGGTACAACCCGCAAGACAAGCAGCCGATGGACCGCTGAAGGCCCCAAAACGCCTCTCTTGAAAAGCCAGCCCTGCTGTGCTTGCGGTTGCTTGCACGCGAAAAAAAACCCGCCGAAGCGGGTTTTTTCGGTGCGCCATCACGATCACTTGGCCGCAGAAGCATCAGCAGCGGGGGGCGCTGCAGGTGCAGAAGCGTCAGCGACGGGTGCAGAGGCATCGGCAGCAGGCGCTGCCACCGAAGCGGGTGCGGGTGCAGCAGGGGCGGCTTTTTTGCTTTTGGCCAAACCAAAACCAATGGCCAAGCCTACGGCCAGCACGATCACGGCCACCAAAACGGCCCACACTACAGGTTGATTGTCATCTTGAGGGGTCGACATGTTTCTTTTCTCCGAAAATGGTGGCGAGATTGTAATGGGGCCTGATTGCACATGACTGACACACCCGCCACAAGCCCAGACACCAGGGTTCTGGACCCAGGGCACCACATCACGCCAACATCCTTCAAACCGGACCTGCTTGAGCGCTTCAGGGCGCAAACCGCAGGCCAGGATTTGTGGGTGTTTGGCTATGCCTCGCTGCTGTGGCGACCCGAATTTGAAGCACAAGAACAACACATCAGCCGCGTCTGGGGCTGGCACCGTGCCCTGAAAATGTGGAGCCGCCTGAACCGGGGCAGCCCCGAATGCCCGGGCCTGGTGTTTGCCTTGTTGCCCGGCGGCAGCTGCCAGGGCGTGGCCTATCGGGTGGCCCGCGAACAAGCCGACGAGGTGCTGGTGCGGCTGTGGGAGCGGGAAATGCCCATGGACGTCTACACCCCCAGCTGGTTGCCTTGCAACACGCCACAAGGCCCCGTTCAGGCGCTGGCTTTTACCCTGCCGCGCAGCAGCCCCAGCTTCACCGGCCAGCTGCCAGCCGACACTTACCGGCAAATTTTCAAGCAGGCCTGCGGGCGATTTGGCACGACGCTGGACTATGCCCAGCAAACCTACAGCAGTCTGCAGGCCCACGGCATCGAAGACCGGGCGCTGGCCGCCTTGCTGCGCTATGCCGACTGAGCGTATCCCTATACTCACCACCATGAACATCGCCGACCTGCGCAAGAGCTACGAAAAAGCCGAGCTCAACGAAAACGCCTCCCATGCGGACCCACTCCAGCAATTTGAGCAATGGCTGCAAGAAGCCATCGCGTCCGAAGTGCCCGAGCCCAACGCCATGACCTTGGCCACCGTGGCCAGCAACCTGCGCCCCAGCACACGCGTGGTGCTGATCAAGGGCTACGACGAGCGCGGCATCGTCTGGTACACCAACTACGCCAGCCAAAAAGGCCAGGAACTGGCAGGCAACCCCTTTGCCGCGCTGCAGTTTCACTGGGTTGAACTCGAACGCGTGGTGCGCATCGAAGGCCGTGTCGAGAAAGTCAGCGACGAAGAAAGTGACGCCTACTTCCACAGCCGCCCACTCGATTCGCGCATCGGGGCTTGGGCCTCGCCGCAAAGCCAGGTGATCGAGGGGCGCACTGTGCTGGTGACCAACGCCGCCAAATATGCCGCGCAATTCATGCTCAAACCACCACGCCCACCGCACTGGGGCGGCTACCGCCTGGTGCCCGACCAGTGGCAGTTCTGGCAAGGCCGCAAAAGTCGACTGCATGACCGCCTGCGTTACACGCAAAACGGCGATCAGTGGCTGCGGGAGCGCTTGGCGCCTTGAGACAAGTCAGGCCAATGGCTTGCGAGCCGCAGCCTCAAACGCCCGGAACCCCGCCATGAAAGTCTCGATGTCTTCAAAATAAGGCATGGCCCCGGCTTGCATCACCGTCACCTGCCAGTTGGGGCGATGGCGCACCAGGTCCAGCGCCCGGTAATCGGTGAAGTCGCCCCGGGTGCCGTGCACCACCCACACCGGCAGGCGCAAGCTTTCGTACACGTTGTGCATGTCGGCGCTGAACAAACCCCCGCTCAAAAACGACAAAGGCGCTTGCTCGGCGTTGGGCACATGGGCCGTGCGCACGGCATAGGCCCACAGCGTTTCGTCGATCTGCTGGCCACCCCAGGTGCGGCGTAAAAAGTAACGCACCACCGAAGGCCGTGACAACTGCCGGAACAAAAACCGGCCCCAGCCTGGCCCCGGGCGACGCAAAAATTGGTCAAACCCCGCCATGAAAAAAGTGCTGCCCTCGGGCTTGCGCAGCGACTTGCCGCCCCGAAAGCCGGTGGGGCTGACCAAGGTCAGGGCAGCCAACAAGTCCGGCGACTGCTGGGCCACGCGGGCCACAAACTCGCACGACAGTGACACCCCCACGGCTTGCAGCGGCTGGCCGGGGTGCCGCTTTGCCACCCATTGCGCGACCAGAAGAATGGCGGCGCACATGTCAGCCACCGAATAAGCACGCGGCAGGCGATCAGACAGGCCGTAGCCCGGCAAATCCAGCGCATAGACACTGTGGTCCTGGCGCAGGGCCTCAAACAGGGGACGGATTTCGGCCGCCGAAGCCAGGGCGTTGACGCTGTGCACCAGCAACACGGGTGGCCCCAAGCCGCCCGCATAGACGGCCAGACGACCACTGGCCCCCCTGAGGTGATGAAGTTCAGCTGGGAGCGCGGGCGGCAGAGGTGTGTTCATGGCCTGATGGTAGGGCATGCGCTCAGCGCGAGAGAACCCCTGGATCAAACCGGCAGCACGGCCAGCAAGGCCATGGTCAGCGAGATGCCCAGCATGGAGATGAGTGTGGACACCGCCACGGCAGCCGTCACCGTGTCTTCTTCCTTGCGGTAGCGCTGAGAGAACAAGAACACATTGGCCCCAATGGGCAAAGCCGCCGCCACAACCATGACCGACAAATGCAAGCCACGCAGGCCCAGCGCCCAGCCCACCGCCAGCATGAGCGCCGGGTGCAACACGGTTTTCACCAGCGACGGCTTGAGGGCCGATGTGAACTGCCGCCCCACAGGCGTTTGCGACAAGGTGATGCCCACCAGAACCAAGGCGATGGGGCCAAAGGCGCTGCCCAGCAAAGCCAGGGGACGGTCCACCACCGGATGCAAGCCCCAGCCGGTTTGGGCGTAGGCCAAGCCCAGCAAAATCGGCAAAGGCACGGGGTGAATGATGGCGTTACGCACGGCCGAAGCCACGGTGCGCCAAACCGGACGGCGCTCACCCGACAAAGTGGCTTGCTCGTGCGCCACTTGCAACTCCAGCACCAGCGTGGCGGCACTGAGCAAAACCAGGGCATGCAGCGAAATCAAGGTGAACAGCAGCACCTGACCTTCCTGGCCATAGGCCAGACCGATCAGGGGCACACCGATCATCAAGGTGTTGCTGAAAATGCCGGCCAGCGCCAGCACCGAGGCCCGGCTGTTGCCGCCATAAGCCCACAGCATGGCCACAAACAACATGCCCGCCGCCAAAAAGTATTGCGCCACGGGTTTGAAATCGAGCTGCTCGATGTGCACGCTGCTCATGGTGCGAAACAGCAGCGCTTGTGTGAGCACCAGAAACACCAGGTTGGACAAATCGCGCACCGACTCACCCCGCACCAGCTTGGCTTTGCCCGCCACAAAGCCAATGAAAATCAGCAGCACCACCGGCAAAAGCGAAGAAAGAACGGGATGATCAAGGTTCATGGCTGGATTATCCCGGCCTGCCTTTGTCTCACTTCAGGGGAAACCACGTAGCGCCGCCACTTGGGCGACGCTACGCAGCCCATCAGAACGTGGCCTGAACCCCCAGCTTGAAGCTGCGCCCCGGCAAAGGCGACTTGCCAAACGCGGTGCTCGTGAGGATGGAACTGGCGCTGTAGGCCAGCTGGTCGCTCAGGTTGTCCAGTCGGGCAAACCAGTGGAGCACCGTGTCGTCCAGCTTTTGGCGGTAAGACACGCTGGCATTGACCAAGGTATAGGCACCCGTGGCCACACTGCCGTCGGGCACGCGCTTTTGCGCGGCATGCCAGTCGGCCCCCAGCTTGGCGCTCCAGGGGCCTTGACCGTGCACCAAGGTCGCGCCCACACGCACAGGGGCGATGCGCGGCAAGGGCTCGCCCGTGCTGCGGTTGCTGGCCCGCACGGTGTCGGCACGCCAATCGAGGTCGAGTGTCGAAGCGCCCTGCCACAGGCGCTGGCGGCCGCTGGCCTCCAGGCCTCTGAATTGGGCATTCACGCCTTGATAACGCTGCACGGGCAAGTCATCCTCGATCTCCGAGGTGTTCATCAAGCCAATGTAGTTGGCAAACTGGCTGGCAAAGGCCGTCACATTGGCACTGTTGGGGCCGGACTTCCACTGCACACCCGCATCGAGGCTCTTGGACTTTTCCAGACCCAGGTCTTTGTTGCCGATTTCCCAGGCGTTGGTGGCCAAATGAGGGCCGTTGGCAAACAGCTCGTAATCTTTGGGCGCACGCTGCGTGAGGGCAGCATTGCCGGTCATCGACCAAGTGGGCGACAACTTGAAGACCGCACCAGCAGCCACGCTGGAGGGTGTGAATTTTTGGGCCCCGATGCCCTCGTCGAAGCGTGGCAAATCGGGGTTACCCAAGGATTCGACCCGCACCGACTCCCAGCGCGCCCCGGCCGTGACTTGACCCCAGGCGGTGGGCCGCTCTTCGTGCACAAAAAGGGCTTGGCTGCGTGTGCGGCTGAAGGGGGCAAAGGCTTCATCCCCCACCGCAGAAAAGCGGCTCGATTCGGTCTGCACACCCACCACGCCTTGCCACCCCGCCAACGGGCGGTGCCGCACCTCGATGCGCAGGTCTTGACCCTTGTTGGCAAACACGGTGCCCGCTTGCCCCCCCTCAAACTCGGTGTGCTGGTAATCGGTGTGGCTCAGCCGGGCTTTGACGCTCTCAAACCAACCCGGCAATTGGCGCACTTGCCCCTCCAGCGCGTAGCGGGTGGTCTTCATGCCAATCGTCACCTCGTCTTCGGCCACCGTGCCGTAATCGCTTTGGTAGGTGTTGGCCGACGCGCCCAAATAGCCGTGGTACCAGAAGGTGCTGGCCCCGAAAGCACCACCCCGGGCGGTGCTGGCCGAGTTGCAGATGCGCCGGGCGTTGGCAGGCGAGCCGGGTTTTGTGCAGTCGAGCGACACCGGCACCCGCACATCGCTGGTGCGGCGGTCAAAACCATCCAGGTGCAGGGCATAACGTTCGTTGCCCGCCTCCACCAAACCGGCCACGCTGCGCTCGTCGTTGCCTGTGCCCGCTTGCAGCTGGGCTTTGCCCAACACGCCTGAGACCGCTTCTCGCGGGATGCGGTTGTCGATCACGTTGACTACACCGCCCACGGCGCTGCCGCCATAGAGCAAAGCGGCCGGGCCGCGCAAGAACTCAATGCGGTCGGTGGACAAAACATCGAGTGGCACCGCGTGGTCGTAGCTGAGCGCCGAGGCATCGAGGCTGGAGGCGCTGTTGTTCAGCACCCGGATGCGGTCGCCATCGAGCCCGCGAATGGTGGGGCGGCTCGCGTTGGGGCCAAAGTAGGTGCTGGACACACCGGGCAAACCGTTCAGGGTTTCGCCCAACGTGCTTTGCCCGCGCTCGAGCAGGTCGGCGCGGCCCAAGCTGCTCACAGGCACGGTGGTGCTGTCGCGGCCCAAAGGGTTGCCGGTGATGACGATTTCACCGGGCACACCCGGTGCGGCGCTTTGCGCCCAGACATTTGAAAAAGACAAAGTGGCCACGCAGGCGCAAGCCAAGGCCGAAAGCTGAAAAGAATGAGTCATGACAATGTGATTTGAAAAACAGGAACAGCCCAGCGCCTTCCGTCACAGACGGAAAGCCAGCCAGACAAGATCAGGGCTTCAAATCAGCGCAGGCGGCGCACGGGCTTGCGCCGGGGACCAGAGGTCTGGGTCCGGAGGAAAAGCCCCCCCAAAAATGGGGGGAGCCATGGCGACCATCGGGGCCAGGCCGGGTGAGCACGGGGCACTCAGCCGTTCGGCTTGGGACAGGTGGTCCAGCAGACGACACAGATCGGCGTCGGCCTCGTGGCCCAAAGCATCTGAAGGCCCTGCATGCCGATGTTCACCATGCACCTGCCCTGCATGCGCATGCGCCGCTTGCAACTCACCGGAGGCCGAAAGCGCATGCCGAGTCCCGCGTTCGCTGACATGCTCACTGCCGTGCCCAATGTTGTGCAACTGCCCCCACAGCGGAGCCCACAGCAAGGCCGCCACCAGCACGGTGTGCAGCCAAACAGGCAGGCGTGAACGCGAAAAACTCATGACAACTCAGGTGAACAGCGGCGCATCAATGCGCGTGTTTCATGCCGCAGTATTTGCCCAGCGCCAAGCCCCGGCAGGCGGTTTGCAGCTCTTGGATGCACTGATCCGGTTTTTTTCCGGACTCCAGGCATTTGGCCGCGGCTTCGTGCGCCTCGGCCATGGCGCGGTGACGGGCGATGTCCTGCTCGACCTCCTTCTTGCTGTGTTGGGCCACAGCGCCCCAGGACAAGCTCATGGCGGCAAGAAACAAGGCAATTTTGTTCATGTTGATGCTGGGGTGATTGGGTAAATCACGGTGTGAAAGGACAGATCGGATGGGATACCAGACGATACCCGAGGCCGACATTGTCACTCACGCACCAGACGCGCAAACGTCTTTTTGAATTTGCTCACCTTGGGCGCGGCCACGGCCATGCAGTAGCCCTGATAGGGGTTGCGCTCGAAGAAGTCCTGGTGGTAGTCCTCGGCTGCGCTGTAGTTGGCCAGCGCCAGCACCTCGGTCACGATGGGCTGGCCAAAGGCGCGCGCCGCCGCGAGCTCGGCAAGCATGGCTCGCGCCTCTTCGGCTTGCTCGGGTGTGGTGAAGTAGATGCCGCTTCGGTATTGGGTGCCCACGTCGTTGCCCTGGCGGTTCAAGGTGGTGGGGTCGTGGATCACAAAAAAGATTTCCAGCAGCTCGCGGGTGCTGACTTGCTCGGGGTTGTATTCGAGCTTGACCACTTCGTTGTGGCCCGTGCGGCCGGTGCAGACTTCTTCGTAGGTGGGGGCCACGGTCTGGCCGTTGCAGTAGCCCGACTCCACATCGGTCACGCCGCGCACCTTGACGTAAACCGCCTCGGTGCACCAAAAACAGCCGCCGCCCAAAACCAGGGTTTGCATCATGTGGATTCCTTGTTGAAGAGGATTTGAATTATCCGTGGGGCAGCAGCCCGCCCCGCACCGCCTGCACAAAGTCCCCCAGCGCCGTCTGGTCTCGGTCGCTGCGCCACAGGCAGCGGGTGTCGTAACGGGCATCGACCTCGCGCAGCGGCACAAACACCGCGCCCGCCAGCGCCGACTGCTGCAGGGCCTGCGGCACCAGCGCCACGCCCAGGCCTTGCGAGACCAGAGACACCACGCTCAGCCAATGACGCAACTCGTGCACCACCTGCGGCATCCACCCGGCCTGTTCGCACAGCATCACGATGCGCTCGTGGTAGTCGGGCGATACGGTGCGGGACACCACCACCAGGTCTTGCCCGGCCAGTTCTGCCAGCGCCACACTGGCCGCCCTCGCCAAGGGGTGGCTGGCGGGCAAACACGCCACCAAGGGCTGGCTGGCCACCAAAATCTGCTCAAAGCCCAGCGGCACCCGAGGCGTGTGCACAAAGCCCACATCCAGGCGCTCGCGCAGCAATTCAGACAACTGCTCGGACGAGCTGAGTTCGCGCAGCACCAGACGCAAACGCGGGTGGCTGGCCTGAAAACGGCTGAGGATTTGCGGCAGGCCGCAATACAACATGGTCCCGGCAAAGCCGATGTGCAGCTGGCCCGACTGGCCCTCGGCCACATCACGCGCCTCACGCGCTGCGGCACTGGCCTGCGCCAGCAGTGCCCGGGCAGCGGGCACAAAGGCCTGGCCCGCCGCCGTGAGCTGCACCCCCCGGCTGTTGCGGGTGAACAGCTGCGCCCCCACCGAGGCTTCGAGCTGCTGGATGTTCAGACTGAGCGGCGGCTGCGAGATGGACAGGCGCTGGGCCGCGCGGCCAAAGTGCAGCTCTTCGGCCAACATCAGAAAATAGCGCAGGTGACGAAATTCCATGAATTAAAATAATGTATTGATGAATAGGCAATCGATATTAGACAACTATTCATCTCAGCCTGACAATCGGCTTCAAGATTTTTCAAGGAGACATCCACCATGGCCACCACCAAAAATACCTTCAGCTGGGAAGACCCCTTCAACCTCAGCGCTCAACTGACCGACGACGAGCGTCAGGTGCAAGAAGCGGCCCGCGCCTACTGCCAGGAACGCCTGCTGCCCCGCGTGAAAGACGCTTTCTTGAACGAAACCACCGACGTGGCCATCTTCCGCGAGATGGGCGAACTGGGCCTTTTGGGGGCCACCATCCCCGAGCAGTACGGCGGCGCAGGCCTCAATTACGTTTGCTACGGCCTGGTGGCGCGCGAAGTCGAGCGCGTGGACTCGGGCTACCGCTCCATGATGAGCGTGCAGTCTTCTTTGGTCATGTTGCCCATCAACGACTTCGGCACCGAAGCGCAAAAGCAAAAATACCTGCCCAAGCTGGCGCGTGGCGAGTGGATCGGCTGCTTTGGCCTGACCGAACCCAACCACGGCTCGGACCCCGGCAGCATGATCACCCGCGCCAAGAAAGTGGACGGCGGCTACAGCATCAGCGGCGCCAAGATGTGGATCACCAACAGCCCGATTGCCGACGTGTTTGTGGTCTGGGCCAAGGACGACGGCGGCCAGATCCGTGGCTTCATTTTGGAAAAAGGCTGGAAAGGCCTGAGCGCCCCCGCTGTGCACGGCAAGGTGGGCTTGCGCGCGTCGATCACCGGCGAGATCGTCATGGACGAAGTCTTCTGCCCTGAAGAAAACGCTTTCCCTGAAGTGCGCGGCTTGAAAGGCCCCTTCACTTGCCTGAACAGCGCCCGCTACGGCATCGCTTGGGGCGCCTTGGGCGCTGCCGAAGACTGCTACGCTCGTGCCCGCCAGTATGTGATGGACCGCCAGCAGTTTGGCCGCCCCTTGGCCGCCAACCAGCTGATCCAGAAGAAACTGGCCGACATGCTGACCGAGATCAGCCTGGGCCTGCAGGGCTGCCTGCGCCTGGGCCGCATGAAGGACGAAGGCACCGCTTCGGTGGACCTGACCTCCATCCTCAAGCGCAACAGCTGCGGCAAGGCCCTGGACATCGCCCGCATGGCCCGCGACATGATGGGCGGCAACGGCATCAGCGCCGAATACGGCGTAGCCCGTCACCTGGTGAACCTGGAAGTGGTCAACACCTACGAAGGCACACACGACGTGCACGCCCTGATTTTGGGCCGCGCGATCACCGGGATTCCTGCTTTCTCGAACTGAGGCCTCAGCAACATCAATCCGGTCAATACACCACCTGGCTGCGCAAATCCCTCATCACGGCATTGCCCATGCTGCGCAACTGGGGGTAGTCCTTCGGCTGAACGATGATGTCGGAGAGTTCTATCACCAGTTGACGTTGCACCCTCAGTTCACGCCCCTTCAGTTCGTATATGGATATGTAACGGCCAAAAGGTGTTTCCATTGAGACGGGGGCGGGCAAACGACTCACCGAAATATCTTGAGGCAATTTCAGGAGCATGTTCTCAATGATTTTTCCATTCCCAAAAATCAAAGGCTGAGTCCGCAGCTCAGGCGCAATGAACGCGAATGTATTCGCAATGCTTGAAAAACCCTTGATGCCTTGCGGGATAGCCATGGCGCCGGGGCCAGGCAGCTGCACAGCGTTGGGCAACACAAAAATGGCTTCGTAGCTATAGGGTTTTGAAGTATCTTCCTCGTTCTTGTGGATCAGATTTCCTGAACCACTTTGCCCTGACATGGTCAGCAGTTGGCTGACCAGTTGCGGCTCCACACCAGGCGGCAAGGAAGACATGATTTGCCGTGCCAACAAATCCAGGTAGCCTGTCGATTGAATCTTGCTTCGGCCTGTGATCTGCCCTTGGCTGTTGAGTTCCAAAACAGTGTCAATCTGGACCGCGTTGGCGCCTGACTCACCGAGAGGCACTTTCATCATCTCTGGTTCGCCCTTGGCATTCTGGATGACCAAGGCGTGCTTGCCCAGCAATTGCGGCGACAGGGTGCCAAACATGGCTTTGCCGGGCGTGGCGTCTAGGAACAAGTTGAACTCAGGGATGTAGGTGATGGCATGGTTGAATGCCGTGGTGGGCATGGCGATGGAAGGTAGCCAGTAGACATCGGTGGCATTGATCAGTGCCGTGCTGCTGGCGATGCCCTTGGCTGACAGCAAGGCTTGCAGCAAGGTGGTTTTGTCCTTGCAGTCGCCGTAACGCGCATCGGCAATGGCTTGTGCCTCGTGCGGCACTACACCGCCAAAGCCCAAAAAAATGGCCACGTACCGAATGTTGTGGTTCACCCACTGGTACAGCACCTGGGCTTGTTGACGGCGGTCAGTCATGCCCTGTGTGATGTCATCGGCGAGTTTTTGAATGCTCGGGGTCACTGCCGATTTGGATTGAGCACGCTCCAGGTAGGCTTTGGCGGCATCTGCATAGCTGGCAAAGCTGGTCATGGCCACATGCGGAATGCGCTCATGCGGGCTGGTGGCAGCCATTTCTGGGGGAGAGGCTTTCACGTTCTCCTGCGACCATTTCCAAACTTGTTGCGCAGGGTCTTCGGATGGCACTTCTCCGCCATTCATCTTGTTGGCCGCCACCTGAAGTTTCATGGACTTTGGTGCTTTGACCGTGATTTCAAATGACTTGAACTCCACTTGTGGCCACGCTGCTTCCAGGTCATAAAAATGGCCTTTGAACAGCGGCGTCTTCTGTGTCATGCGCGAGTGAACGCCCAAGCGTGCACCAACTTCAACGGCGGGGAAGATGACCACTTTGACTTTGTGATCGTCGAACATGGGCGCACCCGCACTGGCGGGACTCTGCTGTTCGCGAATCTCTTCCGGTTTGACATCGATGCGCTTGCCATCTTTGGTAATGGTGTAAGCCTGCAGGACTTCAAGCGCTTGCAATGTGGTGCTGAAAGGCATTCGCAGTTGACTGCGCTCCTTGACGCCCTGGTCCGTGTTGATCTGGATTTCTTCCACCACTTCTTTTGTATAGCGGCCATCGGCTTGGACCACATACGAAATGCGGTCTTTCAGGACGGTGGCGTTGGGCGTGAACGCCGCCGGCTGCGCAATGCTGGTGGCTTGACATGACCACCAGAGTGTCGCTGCCAGTGCAATGCGTTGGTAACTCATTCTTTGAAACATGTTTTCTCCTTAAAAATAGTTTTTGATACGTCTGCGTTGCTCACCTGTGCGAGGCCCTCCGCCGTCATCTCAACCCGCCTCTGCGCATGGGCAATCGTCTCTGGCCGATGGGCGATCACGATGCGCGTGAGCGGCATCTGGGCCAGGACGGCATTGACTGCTTGTTCATTGCCAATGTCCAGGGTGGTGCACTCGTCCTTGGGCTAGGCCAAACTTTTGATACGGGTAGGCACCGTAGCGCATCCACACGGTTTGCCCGGGCTGGATGAAC
This sequence comes from Limnohabitans sp. WS1, assembly GCF_003063265.1. GTDB lineage: Bacteria > Pseudomonadota > Gammaproteobacteria > Burkholderiales > Burkholderiaceae_C > Limnohabitans_A. Next base: position 113,999 of record NZ_NERU01000002.1, on the reverse strand, counting down.
CCAGCGGTGCGGCTGGGGGCATACAAGGTGGCTTGCAGTTCTGTCTTGACAGGGGTGTTGGCATCGGCGGGCAGCAAGGTGGCCACGCTTTGGCCCGCTTGGACGGACACCCCCTTGGGCAGGTGGATGCTGGAGACCACGCCCGATTGGGGGGCCGTGATGACAATGGTTTGACGCGACTGGTTTTCCGTGTGTTCTTGCGCCAAGGCGGCCAAAGCCCGGTCCAGCTGGCTCAGGTCGATGTTCAGTTGGCGTTGGTTGGCTTGCCGCTCGGCTTGCAGGCTTTGTTGTTCTCGCTGCAAGGTGGCGGCATTGCGTTGGGTGTTTTCGACCCGGGCTTGCAGGTCGATCAGTTCCTCTTGCTTGTTTTGCGCTTGGATGTCTGACACAAAACCCTCTTTGGCCATTTGCTGGTAACGGCCCAGCGTCTTTTTGGCCAACGCGACCCGGCTGCTTGCCAAAACAGCTTCTTGCTGGGCTTGGGTGATTTCATGGTCCAGCGCTCGGATGCGGTCTTGCAGCGTGCTGTCTCTTTGGCGGGTTTGCTGCACGCGGGCGGAGCGTTCGGCCTCCAGCGTGCTGCGGCGCTGGGCCAAGTGGGCGGCCAGCAAGACAGCGGCCGATCCTTCTGCCGTGGGGCGGTCGGTGCCCAGCACAAACAGGGCTTGACCGGCGGTGACTTGTTCGCCGTCTTGCACCCATTGCTCAGTCAGCACCCCGGGCGCATTGGCACTGAGCTGCACGGTGCCCTGCAGTGGCATGTGGACACCCGGAATGCGCGACTTGCGGGCCACTTGGCCCCACACTGCAAACGTGACCAAGCAACCGGCCAGCAGCAAAGCCACACCGGCCACTGCGCTGAACTTGGGTTTGTGTCCGACACGAATGCCACCCAGCCAGGCGGTTTGCCGGGCTTGCATCACTTCAGGTCGAAACAGGTTGTTGGAAGTCATGGTTTGAAATCGATTGCAGGTGTTTAACTATTTCCTGTAACTCACCTGTTCTCGATTCAGACAAACCCGATGTCCAAATTCATCATTGGATTAAGACGAACTTGTATTTGATGATTTTCATCACCATAAACTCATAAATTCATATGTAACCTCCATGCAATCGTGCTGATAAAAAAACATATAACCAACTAAGCACCCATCACTTTGTACTCATAACGGAACTTGCGCACTGTTGCCTCACCACCTTGCTTTCATAACTCGGCCTTGACGTCACCACCCTCTGCCCCTATATTACTAACCTCTTAGTCATTAATTGATTTTTGGTGAACGTCACAGAAGCCCACGCCCCCCACAAACGCGAACGCCGCAAACAAGACCGCCCGGGCGAACTGCTCGAAGCGGCTTTGGACTTGTTCGTGGAAAAAGGCTATGCCGCTACCCGCGTCGAAGAGGTGGCTGCTCGGGCGGGCGTGTCCAAGGGCACCTTGTTTTTGTACTTTCCCAGCAAAGAAGACCTGTTCAAAGCCGTGGTGCGGGCCAGCGTTGTGGAGCCCGTCGCCCAAGGTGCCGCCGAAGTGGCCCATTTTCAGGGCACATGCGGCCAGTTGCTGGAATGGATGATGCTGCAATGGTGGCACCGCTATGGCGACACCAAGGCCTCGGGCATCTCCAAACTGGTGATGAGCGAGGCCAGTAACTTTCCCGAACTCGCACAGTTTTACCGCACCGAAGTCATCGAGCCTGGCCACGCTTTGGTGCGCAATGCCTTGCAAAAAGGCATCAGCCAAGGCGAGTTTCGCCCCGTGAATGTCGAGCTGGCCTTGCATTCGGTCATGGCCCCCCTGCTGTTTTTGGTCATGTGGAAGCACTCCATGGGGCCGTGCTGCCCCAACCATGAACAGATCGACCCGGAAGCCTTCATTTCGCAACACGCCCAATTGTTGATGCGTGGCTTGGCCCTCGGTTGAGCGATCACCCCCGATTTTTGCCCCCTATTCTCATGAAAAAATCAACCCTCTGGATTCTGTCGGCTGTGGCTGTGGCCGCTCTCGTGGTGATTGGCGCTCGCTGGAACAGCCAGCGCAAGGCAGCCCCCGTCCCCACAGCCACCACAGTCGCCACGGCCATCTCCAGCATTGAGCTGGCCCGCACCGACGTGTTCACAGCCCAGACCCAAAACCTGAGCTTGGGCATTGCGGTTTCAGGTCCCCTCAAAGCCACCCAAAGCGCCGTGGTCAAGGCCCGTGTGGCCGGTGAATTGCAAGAACTCAGCGTGCGGGAAGGCGACCGCGTGCAAGCCGGGCAAGTCATCGCCCGCATCGACCCCAGCGAATACCAGGCCCGCGTACGCCAGGCGCAACAGCAAGCCGATGCGGCCAAAGCCCAGGTGGACATTGCCCAGCGCCAGTTTGACAACAACCAGGCGCTGGTGAACCAGGGCTTCATCTCGCAAACCGCCCTGCTCACCTCGCAAGCCAGCCTGAACGGGGCCAAGGCCACACACGCAGCAGCGCTGGCAGCGCTGGACCTGGCCAACAAGTCGCTGGCCGATGCCACGTTGCGCTCGCCCTTGACGGGCGTGGTGGCGCAGCGCCTGGCCCAACCTGGCGAGCGCGTGGCCATTGAGGCCCGGCTGGTCGAGGTGATCAACCTGTCGCAACTCGAGCTGGAAGCGGCCCTGACGGCCGAAGACGCCAGCCGCGTGCGCGTGGGCATGACGGCGCAGCTGCAGGTCGAGGGCGTGGCCGAACCGGTGTCAGCCAAAGTTTTGCGCATCAACCCCAGCGCCCAGATGGGCAGCCGCAGCATCGTGGTGTACCTGGGCATCAACGGACGCGAGGGCTTGCGCCAAGGCCTGTTTGCCCAAGGCAATTTGGGCACACAAACCATGCAAGTGCTGGCCGTGCCCGTGAGCAGCGTGCGCACCGACAAACCCCAGCCTTATGTGCAGGTGGTGCAAGAAGGCCAAGTGCGCCACATCACGGTGCAGCCGGGCGTGCGCAGCGAGGGTGACCGCCAAAGCCTGGTGGCGGTGACCGGCGTGTCCGAAGGGGCCCAAGTGCTTGCGGGCAGTTTGGGAGCGGTGCGCGAAGGGGTTCAAGTCCAATTCACCGCACCCGCCAAGTCAGCGCAGACCTCTGCAGCCGCTCCGGCCTTGCCGGCCAGCGCAGCCAAATAAAAGGGTTTTCAGCATGTGGTTCACCCGTGTCAGTTTGCAAAACCCGGTGTTTGCCACCATGGTCATGTTGGCCTTGGTGGTGCTGGGCATTTTTTCCTTCCAGCGCCTCAAAGTTGACCAGTTCCCCAACATCGACTTTCCGGTGGTGGTCATCAGCACCGAATACCCCGGGGCATCACCCGAGATTGTGGAGAGCGAGGTCTCCAAAAAGATCGAAGAAGGCGTCAACTCGATCGCGGGCATCAGCACCCTGACCTCGCGCAGCTTTGAAAACCAGTCGGTCGTGATCATGGAGTTTCAGCTGCAGATCGACGGCCGCAAAGCCGCCGAAGATGTGCGCGAAAAAGTCGCCTCGCTGCGCCCCCTGCTGCGAACCGAAGTCAAAGAGCCCCGGGTGCTGCGCTTTGACCCCTCCAGCCGCGCCGTGTGGTCGCTGGCCGTCATCCCCGAAGGTGACAAACTCAATGCCGTGGAATTGACCAACTGGTCAGAGCAAGTGCTTAAAAAGCGCCTGGAAAACGTGCGCGGTGTGGGCTCGGTCACCTTGGTGGGTGGCAGCAAACGCGAGATCAACCTGTATTTGCAACCGGCACACATGGAGGCGCTGGGCGTCACGGCCGAGCAGGTGGTGGCCGCCGTGCGCAACGAAAACCAAGACTTGCCCGTGGGCGGGATCCGCTCGCTGCAGCAAGAACGCATGGTCCAAATCAGCTCGCGGATGGCGCGGCCCGAAGACTTTGGCCGCATCATCGTGGCGCGCAAAAACGGCACCCCGATTCGCCTGTCGCAAGTGGCCACGGTGCAAGACGGCGCGCAAGAGCTGGAGAACCTGGCGCTGTACAACGGTCAGCGCACGCTTTTGATGTCGGTGCAAAAGTCGCAAGACGAAAACACCATTCAAGTGGTGGATGGCCTGGTCAAGGCCGTGGCCGAGTTGCAAGCCCAACTGCCACCGGGCCTGCGGCTTGAGCCCATCACCGACAACTCACGCCCTATTCGGGTGTCGGTGAACAACGTGCGCCAGACCCTGATCGAGGGGGCCATCCTCACGGTGTTGATCGTGTTTTTGTTCCTCAACTCCTGGCGCTCCACCGTCATCACAGGCCTGACGCTGCCGATCTCGCTGATCGGCACCTTCATGTTCATGCAGATGTTCGGCTTCACGATCAACATGATCACGCTGATGGCTTTGAGTCTGTGTGTGGGCCTCTTGATCGACGACGCGATTGTGGTGCGCGAGAACATCGTGCGGCATGTGCAGATGGGCAAAAGCGCCTACAAGGCCTCTTTGGAGGGCACACAAGAAATTGGCCTGGCCGTGCTGGCCACCACCTTGTCCATCGTGGCGGTGTTTTTGCCCATTGGCTTCATGGAAGGCATCATCGGCAAGTTCTTCCACGAGTTCGGCATCACCATCGTGGCGGCCGTGATGATCTCGATGTTTGTGAGCTTCACGCTCGACCCCATGTTGTCCAGCATCTGGCACGACCCTTCCATTGAAGCGCATGGCAAAAACCAAGCCCCCGCCAACTGGTATGACAAGAGCATTGGCCGCGTGACCGGCTGGTTTGACCGTAGCACCGAGCGCCTGGCCGACGGCTACCAGAGCATCTTGCGCTGGGCGCTGGTGCACAAAAAGTCCACCGTGTTTCTGGCCTTGGCGATTTTTGTGGCCAGTGTGTTCATGACCCGCTTGCTGGGCACCGAATTTGTGCCCAAAGCCGACTTTTCCGAGACCTCGCTCAAGTTCGAAACCCCGGTGGGCACATCGCTCGAAGCCACCGAGGCCAAAACCCGGCAGGTCGAAGCCATCCTGCGCGACTTCCCGGAAGTGCGCTACACCGTCAGCACGATCAACACCGCCAACGCGCAGGGCAAGAACAACGTCAACCTGTACATCCGTTTGGTGGACCGCAAAAACCGCAGCCGCAACGCCGACCAGATGTCCGCCGCCCTGCGCGACCGCCTCAAACAAGTGCCCGGCATCGCGGTCACGCACGCCGGTTTGCTCGACGCCATTGGCGGCAACAAGCAAGTGGAGTTCTCGCTGCAAGGCCCGGACCAAAAAGAGCTGGAGCGCCTGGCGCTGCTGGCCCTGGCCAAGGTGCGGGACATTCCCGGCTTGGTGGACCTGGACTCCAGCGTCAAGCCCAACAAACCCGTGATTGGCGTGGAAGTGCTGCGCGACGCGGCCTCAGACCTGGGCCTGGGCACGGCGCAACTGGCCGGCCCCCTGCGCACCCTGGTGGCCGGGCAAACCGTGGGCAACTGGCGTGCACCGGACGACCAGACCTATGACGTGAATGTGCGTCTGGCACTCGAGGCCCGCAACAGCCCCCAAGACCTTGAACGTTTGCCCTTCATGGTGACACCGGCCGCTGATGGCAGCCCACGCATCGTGCGCCTGGGCCAGGTGGCCAAGGTGAGCGAAACCACCGGCTCCAACCAAATCAACCGACGCGACATGATGCGCGAGGTGGCCATCAACGCCAACGTCTTCGGACGCTCCGCCGGGGAAGTCTCGGCCGACATCCGCAAAGCCATGGACAGCCTGAGCCTGCCGCCCGGTTACCGCTACAGCTTTGGCGGCTCGACCAAAAACATGGCCGAGTCCTTTGGTTATGCCCTGTCGGCCCTGGCCATGGCGGTGATCTTCATCTACATGATTTTGGCCAGCCAGTTCAAGAGCTTCTTGCAGCCCCTGGCCCTGATGACCGCCCTGCCGCTGACCCTGATCGGCGTGGTGCTGGCCCTGATGGCATTCCGCTCCACTTTGTCGATGTTCTCCATCATTGGCGTGATCATGCTCATGGGCCTGGTCACCAAAAACGCCATCTTGCTGGTGGACTTTGCCATCCGTGCCCGTGAGGACGGACTGGAACGCGCTGAAGCCCTGCTGCTGGCGGCCAAAGTGCGGCTGCGCCCCATCTTGATGACCACCTTGGCCATGATTTTTGGCATGGTGCCGCTGGCCTTTGCCTTGAGCGAAGGCGCCGAGCAACGCGCGCCCATGGGCCAGGCGGTCATTGGCGGGGTCATCACCTCCTCGCTGTTGACGCTGGTGGTGGTGCCGGTGGTGTACTGCTACATGGACGATCTGGCGCAGTGGCTGCGCCGCAAAGCCGGCCTGAGCCCGAGCCGTCAGGGCCAGGACACGAGCGCCCCTTAAAATCATTGCTTATTTGACTTAGACCCCCCGCAGGAGTAAACGAGATGGACATGAACCAGGCCCGCTTCAACATGATCGAGCAGCAAATCCGCCCTTGGGAAGTGCTGGACCCGCAAGTGCTGGCCCTGCTGTCCACCGTGCGCCGTGAAGACTTTGTACCCTTGGCGCACAAGGCGCTGGCCTTTGTGGACATGGAAATCCCGCTGGGCGCTGCGCCCAACCAAGTCATGTTGGCCCCACGCGTGCAAGCCCGCTTGCTGCAAGACCTGGCCGTGCTGAACACCGACAAAGTGCTCGACGTGGGCACCGGCTCGGGTTTCATGGCGGCCTTGCTGGCCCACCAAGCAGCCAGTGTGTTGAGCCTGGAAATCGATCCCGCTCTGGCCAGCCAGGCCCAAGCCAAGCTGCAACAAGCCGGCGTGAGCAACGTCACCGTGCGCTGCGCCGATGGCAGCCAAGGCGCTGCTGCTGACGGCCCCTTTGACGCCATCGTGCTCAATGGCTCGGTGGCCGAAGTGCCCGCCACCTTGCTGCAACAACTCACCGTGGGTGGCCGCCTGGTGGCCATCGTGGGCCAAGAGCCCATGATGCGGGCCACCTTGATCACCCGCACCGGGCAAAACAGCTGGACCACCACCGAGCCTTGGGACTGCAATGCCCCGCGCCTGTCAGGTTTTGCCGAACCCTCCAGCTTCCACTTCTGAGACCCTTATGGAACAGCTTTACCCCTCCCAAGTGGCCGAATGGGCCAGCCAACAAACCCAACGCCCCATATTGCTTGACGTGCGGGAAGGCTGGGAACTGCAAACCGCCAGCACCCAGCCTGAAGCCTTGGATCTGGTGCACATGCCCATGCAAACCATCCCGGCGCGACTGAGCGAACTCGACAAAACCCGCCCAATTGCCTGCCTGTGCCACCACGGCGGTCGCAGCATGCAGGTGGCCAACTTTTTGCTGCAACACGGTTTCCAAGTTGTGAACGTGGCCGGTGGCATTCACGCCTGGTCGGCCCAAGTGGACCCCAGTATTCCAGTTTATTGAGTGAGCTTTTGGCCCGATGCTGGCCTGACATTTTTCAAAAAGATCCGCCATGAAACTGCGCACCCTGCCCCTGACCTTGGCCCTGATGGCCGCCTTTGCAGGCACGGCCCAAGCCCAAAACTTGGCTCAACTGTACGAATCGGCCAAAAGCCACGATGCCACCTTCAAGTCGGCTCGTTCGCAATTCGAGGCCACGCTGGCCAAGGCTGAGCAGGCCAAGGCCTTGCTGCGCCCCACCGCAGGTTTGGGTGGCAGCTTGTCAGAAACCGATCTGGACAACCAATCGAACGCCTCGGGCAGTCGCGCTTTCGGCACCCGTGCACTCACACTCAGCGCCAGCCAACCTTTGTACCGCCCGGCCAACCAGGCCAGCTACGAACAGGGCATGAAGCAAGTGGACTTGGCGCAGGCCCAGTTGAAAGTGGCCGAGCAAGAACTCATCGTGCGGCTGAGCCAGGCTTACTTTGACGTGCTGACGGCACAAGAAAGCCTGAACTTTGTCAAAGCCCAAAAGACTGCCGTGGCTGAACAATTGGCCGCTGCCAAACGCAACTTCGAAGTTGGCACCGCCACCATCACCGACACGCGCGAGGCTCAAGCCCGTTTTGATCTGGTCACAGCTCAAGAGATTGCCGCTGACAACGATTTGCGCATCAAAAAGCTGGCCTTGGATGACACCGTGGGAAAACGCGAGGTCAACCCCGCCCCTTTGGCAGGCGCAGTCAACATGGACCGTCTGCAAAGTGGCAGCATCGAGTCGTGGGTGGCGCAATCGGCGCAAAACAATGGCAACTTGACCCAAGCCCGCATCGCCTTGGAAGTGGCCCAGCTTGAAATCACCAAAGCCCAAGCCGCCCTGCGCCCCACGCTCGATCTGACCGGCAGCTACGGCATGACGCGCTACCGCAATGGCAGCCCCACTGCCCAGTTCAACACCAACGCCGCCACCATTGGCCTGGCCTTCAACTACCCGCTTTACACCGGGCAGGCCAGTCAAAACCGCATTCAAGAAACCGTGGCTTTGGAAGACAAAGCCAAAAGCGACCTTGAGGCAGCCCAACGCAGCGTGGCCCAAGCCACCCGCATCGCCTTTTTGGGTCTGCAATCAGGCCTGAGCCAGGTCAAGGCCTTGCAAGCGGCCGAAGCCTCCAGCCAAAGTGCCTTGGACGCCAACAAACTGGGTTATCAGGTGGGTGTGCGCATCAACATCGATGTGCTCAACAGCCAAAGCCAGCTGTTTCAGACCAAGCGTGACCTGGCCAAAGCACGTCACGATGTCATGCTGGGCCAGTTGCGCCTCCTGCAGGCCAGCGGGACCCTCAAGGCCGACGATCTGCAAAACCTGTCTACGCTGCTGCAGAAATAAGCGACATCAGGCCTTTGGGCGGGGCTTGAGCCCAGCGCCTGGGGTTTCAGGCCGCTGTGTCACTCTGGGCTTGGCGGCTCTTTTTCCTTGTGGCTTGGGATGGTCTCAGGCCCCCCGTGTGATGGCCTGAGCGTAGCGCTGGGCGGCACCCCGGCTTTGGGCCACCAAGTCCAGCCCCTTTTGGCGGGCCTTCGCCAGGTCTTGAGGTTGACGCAGCCATTCCATGACCTGGTCCAGCGCCCCGTCCATGTCGTTGACCCGCACTGCCGCCCCCGCTTGCTCGGCATTTTGGGCGGCTTCGGCAAAGTTGAAGGTGTGTGGCCCCATGATCACCGGGCAGCCAAAGGCGGCGGCCTCGATCAGATTTTGTCCGCCCAAGGGCATGAAACTGCCACCCAACAAGGCCATGTCGGCGCTCTGAAAATAAACAGGCATCTCACCCACGCTGTCGCCCAGCCAAACGGGCACATTGTCAGCGTGAACAGGTAACGGCTGACCCAAGTCCCAGTTCGAGCGACGAACCACGCTCAGACCCTGCGCAACCAACAAATCGTGGACTTCGTCAAAACGCTGCGGGTGCCTGGGCACCAGCAACCAGACCACGCCCGCGGCCTGGAACGCGGCCAGCCGATCCGCTTTGGCCGTCAAGGCCTGCAGCCACAGGGCCTCCTCACCTTCGCGGGTGCTGGCCAACATGACTACCGGCCGGGCTTTGCCGTCGTGCTGCCACTGTCGACGCAAATGCTGGGCCGATGCGAGTGCCTCAGGCTGAGGCTGCACATCAAATTTGAGGTTGCCCAACACCCCCTGCACCTTGGCACCCAGTTGCCCAAGGCGGGCCCCGTCTTCCGGGCTTTGTGCCCACACCGCATGCAAACCCCGGTAAGCCGGGCCGGACAGCAGCGACCAGCGCAAGCCCGAGCGCAACGACTTGTCGTTCAAGCGGGCATTGGCCAGCACCAAGGGCAGCTGCGCCTGCACGCAGGCTTGCACCAACATGGGCCAGACCTCGGTCTCCATCAAAATGCCCAGGCGCGGCCGGTGGTGCTGCAAAAATTGCCGGGTGGCCTCAGGGGTGTCCCAGGGCAACCAGGCCTGCGCATCTCCGGGGCGCAACAAAGACTGCCCCTGGGCCCTGCCCGTGGCCGTGCTGTGGGTCAGCAGCAAACGCATGTCGGGCCACACATCGCGCAAGGCCTCGATCAGGATGGCCGCAGCCCTTGTCTCCCCCAAGGAGACGGCATGCACCCAGACGCGGCCGGGCTCCGGTGGGCTGCCGTCGTAAAAACCAAAGCGCTCGGGCATGTGCGCCAGATAACCGGGCTCTTGTTGACCCCGGCGGTGGAGTTTGCGGCGCAGCAAGGGCTGCAAGGCGCGCATGATGACACCGTAGGCCCACAGCGCCAGGCCTTCTGCCCAAGACAAGCCTTTGCCCGTCAAGTCCGAGCCGCCTGGTCAAACAACTGCTGGTAGACCCGGCCAATGCCCTCGGCCTCTTTGGCCAACGAGAACACCTGCGACACCCGATCGCGTGCGGCATGGCCCATCTGCACGGCAGTGGGCAAATCGGCCAACACTTGTTGCACCGCTTGGGCCAGACCAGGCGCATCGCCAGTATCGACCAGCTCGCCCGTGAAGCCGGGCAACACCAGTTGGTCAAACGCCCCGGTGCGTGAACACACCAGCGCACAGCCCGTGGCTGCCGCCTCGAAGGGAGTGAGGCCAAAGGGTTCGTAACGCGGGCAAGCCACACACAGCAGGCAACGTTGGTACCACCGATGCACCTCGCCAGCGGGCACTTCGCCCAGAAACACAATGCGCTCGGACAGGCCCGCTTGGGCAATTTTGTCGATCAGGGCTTGTTGGTAGGCTTGGTGCTGAGGCTGTGCCAGACCGGCAATCACCGCAGTGGCACCCGGCAGATGCGGCAGTGCCTCGATCATGGCATCCACAAACACATCGCTGCCTTTGTCGGGTCGGACACGGCCAAACACCCCGATGCCGTACTGCCCGGGCAATCCTGAATCAGCCCAGGCTTTCAGCTTGTCGGGCGACGGCGCAAAACGCGACAGGTCAATGCCATGCGGCACCACGGCCGTGGTGTTGGGCACAAAAGAGGCCGCCAGCGGCGTTGTCGAGATGACCGCGTCCATTTTGGAAATCAGCCAGCGAGGAAACCGCCCATGCAAATGCTGCGCAGCCGAGGTGAAGACCAGCTTGATCGGCAAGCGCAACACATCGCGGGCAAAAATGCCCAGCATCATTTCAGGGTCACGGCGCACATGCCAGATGCGGAATGCGCGCCCCGGTGGCGGCTGGCGCGACAAGGCAATGGCCTGTCCAGCACTCATGCCCACCACACCATTGGACAGGGTGTTGCCGCAATAGCCCAAGCGCCATTGCTGCAGTTGCAAAGGCACCAAAGCGTTGATGGTGGCGGACACACCCGTGTAGCGCTGCTTGATGTTGAAGACAATGACGTCGGGATTGGAATGGAGCACGGGTTCCGAGGCTGAGTGGGTATCGGCAAATTATAGGGAGCGCCATCGGGCCAAGGTGTTGCATTCCCAAGCGGCAAGCCATGCAGGTATATTTGGCCCACGACTGGAAGACACCCTGGATGAAAACCTACATTTTGAATTTGCCCTCAGCGCTGGAACGCCGGACGTTTCAGACGCAACAAGCCCTGCGCTTGGGCTTGGAGGCTCAGTTCATCGATGCGCAAACTCCGGCCGATATTCCCGATGCGTTTTTTCAGGCCCATGCTTTTTCTTGGGAACGTCCGATCAAAATCACCGAAGTGGCCTGCTTCATGAGCCACCACCAAGTTTGGCAACAGATTGCAGACAGCCACGAACCGGCTCTGGTGCTGGAAGACGATGCCATCTTGGCGCACAACACGCCCGACTTGCTGAAACACTTGGAAATGCTCAATGGGCTGGACCATGTATCACTCGAAACCCGGCAACGCCAAAAACTGCTGGGTCGGCGCAGCAAGGCCATGGCGGGTCTGAATGCCCGTTTGCACCCCCTGCTGCAGGACCGCACGGGAGCCGCCGCCTACGTGCTTTGGCCCTCTGGCGCACGCATCCTGCTGGCCAAATTTGCCCAGCATGGCATGGGCTTGGCCGACGCATTCATCTCCAGCACTTACCCGCTCAAATCATGGCAAACGGTTCCCGCTTTTGCCATCCAGGCGGACATGGCCGTGGCCTATGGTGTGTCTTGCCCCATCGCACCCCATTCCCTGATTGCCCGAGAGAAAGTGCCCAGCCCACCCACCCGGGGCGGCCTGCACGACTTGCAATTGAAATGGCGCAGATTGCGCGGACAACTGCGCCTGGCCGCTCGGTATCTGGGGTGTTTTTGGCGAGCCCGACGTCAATTTGTCGGCATCGACATTCAGCAGTTCTGAATCAGCGACGCCAAAGACGCCGCCCCAACAACTCCAGCTTGTTCAGAATCAAGGGCAGCCATCGGGTGCGGTAAGCATTGAATTTGTAGGGCTTGCGCACCCTTGGATCAACCGTGTCCACAAAATCTTCGGCAAAGGGGTACACACTCAAATCCCTTTGTGCAAATGCCGCGCAGGCCTGCACACCCATGTCCTGAAAAGACTTGACCTGGTTGCCCGACATTCTGACCGCCAGTTTGGCCCCGTAGGTGAGCACGCGCCCACGGTAAGCGGGCTCCTCGGGGACATAAAAAACCCAAGGCTCGGCCGCCTGAACCATGTCGCCAAACAGGCTGTCGGCCAATGCGCCATTGGCCTCTTCGGATCCTGCAAAGCGCCAGCCACTTTGACGCAAACGAGCAACATGCAAGACGGCGATATCGGCGTACTTCTGAGGCACTTTGCCCGTTTCTAGCGGATCGGCTGACCAGCGATAGCAACGCAGTTGAGCGTCGGGTTGGTAACGTTGCTGAAAATAGGCCCTTTTGCTGCCCTTCATGAACAAGGGGCTGATGAAGACCGTTGTCGGGCTTTGTTCGAAGACCTGGTCTATCCTGAACAGGTCTTCAGGCGCAAATGGCCGGACCACCTGCAAATCGTCTTGCAACATCAGCAGGTAATCGGCCTGCGCCGCATCCAAAGCGGCTTGCATGTTGTTGTAATAGCCGCCATGACGGTCATCGCCCGCTGCCTTCATGGGCCGAACGGCCCCGCCTAAAGTCTGCAAATAAGCCACGGTTTCGGGCTCATCGCTCCCGTCGTCATAGACCGTCCAGCCGATCCCGGGCATGTTGCGTTGCAAGGAGTCAACGCAGTTCTTGAGGTAGGCCCCTCGGTTGTACGAAAAAATAGCGACGTGCAGGCTGGGAGTGCTCATGCCTTCAAACCATGCCCGTTCAAACCCATCCAATTTAAAAATTCAAGCATGTCCGTGCGCTCCTGTTCAGGGGAATAAGTCTTGGCCAATGCCCGAATGGTGGGCAAACAAACGTCAAACCCTTGGGCTTGATCGATGGCCTGTACTTTAGCAAGAACCCGCTGGGCAAACCCGGCCACATCGCCCGAGGCGACTTCATCAAAGATTTCCGGCCGCCAGTATTCCTTGGCACCTTGCCCGGTGTAGCCAATGACTTGGTTGCCGCTCAAAGCCGCTTCCAGCGGGGGCAAAGGACAGCCTTCAAAATGGCTGAAGGCCATGAAAATTTTGGACCGCTCCAGCAAAGCAGCGACCTGAACTTCGGTCATGCCGTCAATGGGCACGATGGACCAATGCGCGGGCAAATGATGGCGCAGAAAAAACAGCACCTTGGAGGAATGGTCGGCCAACTTGCGAGGCATGTAGGTGATGATGTTTTCTTTGGCTTGATCGGGTTTGAAGCGCTGCGCGTCCACGGCGTAATGAACCCGCAAAATCCTCGACTCGACCCCGGGAAACGCCAGGGCCACACACCGGGTGGCATCGTCCGAGATGGTCAAAATGCAACGCGCCCCCTGGTAGGCCTTGTCCAGGTCAGACGGACGACCCTTGGTGATGTAGTAACCGTTTTGCACGTAGATGGCATAGGGCACGCCCATCGAGGCCAATTGGGCACCGTATTTTCAGGCCCAAAGCTCGGGAATGACCACCGTGTGTTTGTCGGGATTGAATGCGCCAGCGATGTTGGACATGGAGGGTTTGCCCATCCAGCGCCATTTGAAAAACGCGCGTTTCAAAGGCACAGTGGAATCAAACCAGCCGACCTTGAAAAAAAAAGTATTGGGGTGCATCACGGCGGCCGAAAAACCGCGCGATTGGCCCAATGTGTGAATCAACTCTGCTTGCCTGTAAATGACCTTGACCCCGCCTACAGCCTTTCGAATGGCCGGGCATAAAAAAATGAGCTCCATCACTCTCCCTTGTGTTTCCTCTCCGACATGATCACAAGGCTCAGAAGCATCACAGACAGGGTGCAAAAAGAGTATCGAAAGGCATTGCGTCCCAAAGCATTGACCGTCAGGCCAAACTCAAAAAGCATGACCACGAGCAACATGCCCAACAAAACAAAAGCCGAGGTCTGGGCCTCTTGAACTTGCTTTTTGAATTGCCAAAACCCGAAAAACACACCCACGTACAAACCCAACACAGATAAAACGCCCACCGAGCCCGCCACAGCGGCAAAGTGTAGCAAATCGTTCTCAAAGACCGGCGCAATGCCTACAGGAACATTAAAAGGCTTCAAGTGTTCGGCCAGTTTGGCAAGCGCCTCGCCCCCAGACCAGCCCAACAGCGGCTTTTGGCTGAACAACTCCCATGCGTAAGACCACAACTCCAGGCGAATGCTGACGGACCAATCGGTGACTTCACCGGTGTCAAACCAATGCTTGGCACTGCCCCAGACCCCTTCCAAACGGCCCCAAACCAAGGCCTCAGGTGCCAGCAGGACCCCTTTGAGGATGAGCGCCACGATGCACAAAAGCCCCAAAGCCCGCCACATCAACGCTTTCTCGGCGGTCAAACGCCAGGCAAAAACAAACATGACCATCACAATCGACAACCAGCCGCCTTTGGTCCCGCTCAGCAAGGAAGCCCAAACGCCCATGAGTGCGCCGAGCAGCAAATACGCCCTGAGGTAGAACGAGGATTTGGCCTGCTGCGAATAGAGCACACCAAACAAGGCAATCGACGCCAGCACGACTGACAAGTCGCCAAAAATGATGGGGTGGTTCATGGCCCCTTTGGCACGCCCCACATCGAGCACCAAACTTTGGTAGCTGGCCAAGACGCCTGCCAGCCCTGCTGCGCTGGCCGCGCCCAACCACAGCACGCCCGCTTGCAATCGTGCCGTCAACACCCCGTGCAGCATCAAAGGGGCCATCAGAAAGGGAATGTAGGCCTCGTAATAGCCCGGCCCATAGCCATACCAAACTCCGACAAAAACACCCGCCACCACAAACGCTGCAAATCCCCAAGCCACTGAGCGCAACTGTGGCCAAGCCCAAAGCGAAGCCAGACTTTGCGGCAATTGCGAGACGCCCAGCAACCCCAATGTGGTCAAGAGCAAGGCCAACAACAAAGGCCCTCCCGGCACCACCAAGATCCAAGACAAGAACAGCCAGACCAGGCCATTTTGGAGCCGCTCACCCCGGGTCAGGGTTCCGGGATTAAATCGCATCATCGGCTTGCCACCTCACCAGGCCCATCCATCGCCCGGCCATGCGCGCGATGCGTTTGGGTGAAAACAACACCACACGCAAAGGCAGCGCCAGGGATGTGGACACAAGTAAGCTGCGCCGCTGACTCAAGGCGCGTGCCCGGGAACCATGTTTTTGCTCAAAAATGAGCTTCGACTGGGCGTGGTGAAAACCGCGCACGTACTCACTTTTTAAGGGCGAGCGTCCCTTGACCGAGCCCCGCGAGCGGTGCACCGCCTGGATGTCCGGCAACAGCACCATGGGACGTCGGGCATTAAAAAGACGAAGGCACACATCATCGTCTTCGTAGTAAAGAAAAAACCGCTCGTCAAAAAAGCCCACAGGTTCAAAACGGTCCATGCGAAACAACATGGCCGCACCGCACACAAAGCCCACACAACAAGGCCCTTCGGCCGCAGGCCCTTGGGACGTCCATAAAGTGTGGGGCCAGCGGTAATTGACTTCGGCTTGCCCTTTGGCAGTGACCAACTGCGGGGCCAGCAAAGCCGCATCGGGCATCGCCTCGGCTGCCGCCATCAAGGCCAGCAAACCTTCTGGGGTGATTTCGCAATCGGGGTTGAGCAAAAAGGCCAAAGGTGTTGTGACACGACTCAAAGCGCGGTTGTTGGCGGCACCAAAGCCCAAGTTATGGGGGTGGGCCAAGACCTGGGCTTGGGGCCACAAGGCTTGGGCTTGTGCGGGTGTGCCATCGTTGCTGGCATTGTCTGAAACGATGATGTGCGGACAATGTGCGAGCAAGGCATTCAAACCGGCCAAGCAGTGGGCACTGTGGTGGGTGACCACCACCACCGTGACCTGATCGAGCGTTGGCAAGTCCATGCTCAGTGCGCAGAGGCTTCGATCTGCGCATCGGGTTTGACCGAACGCAGCAGGGCCAGCATTTCGCCTTCGATGCGGTGCAGCGCCGCCTCGGTCTGGCCTTCAAAGCGCAGCACCAGCACGGGGGTGGTGTTGGAGGCACGGATCAGGCCAAAGCCATCGGGCCAATCCACGCGCAGGCCGTCAATGTCGGAAACCTTGGCGGGCGCACTGAAGGCGCTGGCCGCCTTGGCCTGCAGGGCGCGGGTCACGCTGTGCGGCTCGCCTTCGGCGCATTTCACATTCAGCTCGGGCGTGCTGAAGCTGGTGGGCAAGGCGTTGAGCACGGCGTTGGCATCGGGGCTCTGGCTGACGATCTCCAGCAGGCGGCAACCGGCGTAGGTGCCGTCGTCAAAACCGTACCAGCGCTCCTTGAAGAAGATGTGCCCGCTCATCTCGCCGCCCAGCGGGGCCTGGCCGCCTTCGGACTCAATCGCCTTCATCTTGGCCTTGATCAAGGAGTGGCCGGTTTTGTACATCAGGGGCTTGCCACCAGCGGCCTCGATGGCCGGGGCCAGGCGCTGCGAGCACTTCACGTCAAACAAGATGGTGCCGCCGGGCACGCGGCTGAGCACGTCCTGGGCAAACAGTTGCATCTGGCGGTCGGGGTAAATGTTGTTGCCGTCCTTTGTGACGATGCCCAGACGGTCGCCGTCACCGTCAAACGCCAGGCCCAACTCGGCCCCGGTGGTTTTCAGGGCATTCATCAGGTCTTGCAGGTTTTCGGGCTTGCTGGGGTCGGGGTGGTGGTTGGGAAATTCGCCATCAACCTCGCTGAACAGCTCGATCACCTCGCAGCCCAAGGCGCGAAAAATGCCGGGCGCAGACGCCCCGGCAATGCCATTGCCCGAGTCCACGACGATCTTCATGGGGCGGGCCAAGCGAATGTCACCCACGATGCGCTGGGTGTAGTCGGCCAACACATCCAAGTGCGACACGCTGCCACCGGCCTTGAGCTGCCAGGTTTCGGTTTCCATCATCTGGCGCAGGGCCTGGATTTCGTCGCCGTAAATGGCACGGCCGGCCAAGACCATCTTGAAGCCGTTGTAGTCCTTGGGGTTGTGGCTGCCGGTGACCTGGATGCCGCTTTGGCAGGCGGTGTTGGCCGCAAAGTAGAGCATGGGCGTGGTGGCCATGCCGATGTCGATGACCTGAATGCCTGCGGCCACCAAGCCGCGAATCAGCGCAGCCGACAAGCCAGGCCCGCTCAAGCGGCCATCGCGGCCCACGGCCACCTGGGTCTGGCCCTCGGCCAGCGCCTGGGTGCCAAAGGCCTTGCCCAGGCCCTCGGCCACTTGCTCGTTCAGCGTGGACGGCACCACGCCGCGGATGTCATAGGCTTTGAAGATGGAGGGGGTCACTTGCATGGGATGAAGCAATCAAAAGCCATGAGGCTTGGTTTATGAATTGAATGAGCATTGTAGGCGGCAAGGGTTGCAAAACAGAGACACCATCACGGGTCCGAAAACAGCACAAAACCCATGGTTCTGCGCACAGGTTTGCCGATAACATGGCTGCCGATGCATCACCTTCCATTTGCCCCACCCACCTCGACAGCCGGATCGAGCGAAGGCCTGGACGCGCAGCGCTGTTACCAGGCCATGGCCGACAAGGATGCAGCGTGGGATGGGCTGTTTTTCACCGGCGTGACCTCCACCGGCATTTATTGCCGCCCTGTTTGCCGGGTGAAACTGCCCCGCCAAGCCAACTGCCGCTTTTTTGAAACAGCCGTTCAAGCCGAGGCGCAAGGCTTCAGACCCTGCCTGCGCTGCCGCCCGGAACTGGCCCCCGCACGTCGCTTTTGGTCCACCACCGATGCCCAGGCGGTGCTGGCCGAAAGCGCGGCCCAACAGCTGCAATCGGCCATTCAGCAAGGCACCAAGCCGCCCAGCATGGCGGCATTGGCGGCGCAGCTGGGCGTGAGCGACCGGCACCTGAGGCGTCTGTTTTTGCACCATTGGCAGGTCTCGCCCCTGCAATACCTGCAAACCCAAAGGCTGCTGCACGCCAAACAGTGGCTGCAAGACAGCCCCCTGTCGGTGGCCCATGTGGCGCGTGCCAGTGGTTTTGGCTCGGCCAGGAACCTTTACGCCGCATTTGCCCAGCACTACCAACTCAGCCCGGGGCAACTTCGAACCGCAAGCGCGCCGCTGCGCAAGGCCCCCCAGCCCGGCACCGCCCTGGTTTTGCCCTACCGTCCGCCTTGTCAAATCGCCACGCTGTGGCAGTTTCTGCAAGACCGCAGCTTGAGCGGCATGGAAAGCTGGGAGGGCCAAGGCCCGCACGCCGTGTTGCGCAGGACGGTGCGCTGGCCTCACGCAAGCCAAGCCATCTCTGGCTGGCTGGAGCTGCGCTGGGACCGCACGCAAGCCGTGGTGCACCTGCGGGTCAGCGCCTCATTGGACCCCGTGTTGCCCCAGGTGGTGGCACAGGTGCGGGACTGGCTGGACCTGGACGCCGAGCCCGCCCGCATCGCACAGGTCATTGGGCGTGATTTTCCGCAAGCCCTGGGCCAACGTCTGCCCGGCTGCCTGGATGGTTTTGAGCTGGCCGTGCGGGCCATTTTGGGTCAACAAATCAGCGTCAAAGCCGCCCGCACGTTGGGCCAGAGGCTGGTCAACACCCTGGGCGAGCCCTGCAACACCCCCTGGCCCGAGCTAAACCGCACCTTTCCCAGCCCGGCCACTCTGGCGCGCGAAGAAAATGGCGCACTCATGGGCAGCCTGGGCTTGGTGCGGCAACGTCAAAGAGCCATACAGGCCCTGGCGCAGGCGGTCGAATCGGGCAGCCTGGACCTCAGCCGCCGCGCCCAGCTGGAGCCCACCTTGCAGGCGCTCATGGCCTTGCCCGGCATCGGCCCCTGGACGGCCCACTACATCGCCATGCGCGCCCTGCACTGGGCAGACGCCTGGCCAGTGCAGGATGTGGCCTTGCAAACCGCCTTGGGCGTGCGTCAGCACCCTCGCCCAACCCAAGCCCTGAAAGCCTTGGGCCAGGCCTGGCGGCCCTGCCGCAGCTATGCCCTGATCGCGGCCTGGCAGAGCTTGTCCCCTCAATCCGAGCCCTCCGATCACCCCGAGCCCCACAACCACAACGCCCCCGCACCATGACACCCCTGTTGACCCAACAATGGAACAGCCCCTTGGGGCCGATGATCTTGGCCGCTTCAGACCTGGGCCTGTGCGGCGTTTGGTTTGAAGGCCAGCGGCATGGCCCCAGCGATGAACGCCTGCGCGGCTGGACAAGCGTCACCGCACACCCGCTGCTGCAAGACGCCAGCGCGCAATTGCAGGCCTATTTCACGGGCGATTTGAACCGCTTTGATCTGCCGCTGGACCTGTCGGCAGGCACCGCATTCCAGCAATCGGTTTGGCAGGCTTTGCTGGCCATCCCGTCTGGCCACAGCCAAAGTTATGGCGACCTGGCCCGGCAACTGAACAACCCCAAGGCTGTTCGGGCGGTGGGCGCGGCCGTGGGGCGCAACCCGGTGAGTATCATCGTGCCCTGTCACCGCATCCTGGGCGGCGGTGGCCAACTCACGGGCTATGCAGGCGGGCTGTGGCGCAAACAGGCGCTGCTCAAACTGGAAGGCCACCCCATCGCCCTGCCCTCCTCTGATTCCCTCTTTCCTGAATGACTTCTTCTCACGCCAAAGGCTGGCTGGCCGACTTTCTGATTCTGTCGGCCATCTGGGGCTCGTCCTTTTTGTTCATGCGCATGGCGGCCGTCGAATTGGGGGCCTTGCCTACCGCCGCCATTCGGGTGGCCATTGCCGCTGCTTTTTTGCTGCCCATCATGCTGGCCAAAGGGCACTGGGCTGAGCTGCGGCGTCATTGGAAACCCGTTCTGTTTGTGGGCGCACTCAACAGCGGTATTCCGTTTGCCCTGTATTCCTTTGCGGTCATGCACATCACCACGGGTTTTTCATCCATCTTGAACGCCACCGTGCCTTTGTTTGGCGCAGTGGTGGCCTGGCTCTGGCTGGGGGACAAGCCCAGTTTGTCGCGCACCGTGGGTCTGGCCATCGGTTTTGGCGGCGTGGTGCTGCTGGCCGGTGGGCAGGCCAGCTTCAAGCCCAACGCCTCGGGCATAGCGCCCGCATGGGCGGTGCTCGCTTGTCTGGCGGCCACCACCTGCTATGCGCTGTCGGCCAGCTTCACCAAAAAGCACATCCCCAGCCTGCCCCCGCTGGTCACCGCCACCGGCAGCCAGATCGGGGCCACCTTGGCTTTGGTGTTGCCAGCGCTGTGGTTTCATCCCGACCAATGGCCCAGCACCTCGGTCTGGTGGTCCTTGATCACCGTGGGCGTGCTGTGCACCGGCGTGGCCTACATCCTGTATTTCAGACTCATCGAAGTGGCGGGGCCAGCACGCGCTTTGACGGTCACGTTTTTGGTGCCCGTCTTTGCCATCGCTTACGGCGTCCTGTTTCTGGGCGAAACCGTCACCGCCTGGATGCTGCTGTGCGGCGCGGTGATTTTGCTGGGCACATCGCTGTCCAGCGGGCTGGTCAAACTGCCTGGACGTTGAGCGGGCAGCCATGCATTTGTAGGTCGGCGGCTTCAGCCCCGACATGTGACCTTCGCAAAACCAACAACGTCGGACTCTGCGAGTACCGACGGGGAATTCGGCATTTTGTCGGCGCGAAGACCCGGGGCGTTTTGTAGGTCGGCGGCTTCAGCCCCGACAAGAGCTTTCGCAGAAACCAACAATGTCGGACTCTGCGAATACCGACCTGCGGGGAATGCGGTAATTTGTCGGCGCGAAGACCCGGGGCGTGTTGTAGGTCGGCGGCTTCAGCCCCGACAGGAGCTTTCACAGAAACCAACAATGTCGGCGCTGAAGCTCCGACCTACGGGGAGATGTGTGTGGCCTGGGGCTTCGAGCCTGACATGAACATTTTCACGGGCTGCACGCGCTGCACATCACGGGCACGCAACTGGCCGCAGCCGCCGTCCACATCCTGCCCGGCGGATTGGCGCAGTTTGGTCAGCACACCGCGCTGATGCAAGGTGCGGGCGATGCCAGCGGCCTTATCCCAACTCGGCCGGGCATAAGGCAGATCGGGCACCGCGTTGTAGGGAATCATGTTCATCAGCGCGTATTTGCCTTTCAGCAAACGCACGATGCCGTCGATTTCTTCATCGCTGTCGTTGACGCCTTCCATCAAGGTCCATTGGTACTGGATTGGATAACCCGTGGCGCGGGCGTACACCTCGCCCGCCTCAACCAGGTCTTGTGGGTCAAAACGCGGGGCTCGCGGCAGCAGCTGAGCCCGCAGATCGGCACGCGTGGTGTGCAGCGACAAAGCCAAGGCAGGCTTGACGCGGCCCTGCGGCAAACGTTCGAACACCCGCGCATCGCCCACGGTGGAAAACACCAGATTCTTGTGCCCGATGTTGCCCACCGTGCCCAGCAGGTCGATGGCGTCCATCACCGCTTCCAGGTTGTGCGAAGGCTCGCCCATGCCCATGAACACCACTTTTTTGACGGGCCTGAGCGTGCGGGCCAAAGCGACCTGCGCCACGATCTCGGCACTGCCCACCTGGCGAATCAGGCCTTCACGGCCGGTCATGCAAAACACACAGCCCACCGCGCAACCGACCTGGCTGGAAACACACAGGCCATCGCGCGGCAGCAAGACGCTTTCCACCGTCTGGCCGTCTTGCAGACCCACCAGCAAGCGGGCCGAGCCGTCTTGAGCCGGGTGCTGTTCGCGCAAGGTGACCAAGGCTGCGAGGGCCTCACTCAAGGCAGGCAGTGCCTCACGCACCGCCTTGGGCATGAAGCTCTCCAGCGGCCTGCGCCCAGTGTTTTGCGGTTTGGCTTGCGCCCACAAACGCAGCACACGCTGCTCGTGCAAGGCGTTGGCGCCCAAGGCACGCAAATGGTCCCGAATGTCCTGAATGCTGTGGAATTTCATCAGTAATGCGGCGGAATCTCGTCACGCAAATTGCGCACTTCAGCGCCACCGCCCGACTCGGGCAGGCGATCGCGCATCTGGCGCAGTTCCTGAATGAGCGCATCAATTTGCTGCTGCTGGCGGTACACCTGCGCATTGAGCTGGTCCAGCAGGTCTTCGGTAAAGCCTGCCTTGATTTCCAAGTCGACCAGGCGGTTTTCAATAGGGGTGGGAATGTCCATGGGCTGTATTGGACATGATTTTTGATGCACGCAGACAACATGCCAACCACGTTGGCGCTGAAGCAGCAGAACGAGAGGGCTTCGATTTGGAAGGCCGGCACAGAAGCGTACAGACGATCAGCCTTGAGTGAGAGGCGGCCTCTGCTTCATTGACAGTGCGTTCTTCAACACAGACTCCCAGCAAATTGATACAATCAAAAAATCGCCGAGTTAACTGAACTACTTGCAGGGCGATTCATAAATTCTGCTAAAGCGTTCGCCAGGCTCCGGGTTTTCAGGGTCGGCAACGCCGACAAACCTTTGAAAACAGGAGCCTTTTTTATGTCCAACGACTTCCTCTTCACCTCCGAATCCGTCTCGGAAGGCCATCCCGACAAAGTTGCAGATCAGATCTCTGACGCAATCCTTGACGCCATCTTTGAACAAGACCCCCGCAGCCGCGTGGCCGCCGAAACCCTGACCAACACCGGTCTGGTGGTCTTGGCCGGTGAGATCACCACCAACGCGCACGTCGACTACATCCAGGTGGCCCGCGACACCATCAAGCGCATCGGCTACGACAACACCGACTACGGCATCGACTACAAGGGTTGCGCGGTCATGGTTTGCTACGACAAGCAATCCAACGACATCGCCCAAGGCGTGGACCATGCGTCTGACGACCACCTCAACATCGGCGCGGGCGACCAAGGCCTGATGTTCGGCTACGCCTGCAGCGAAACACCCGAGCTGATGCCCGCCCCCATTTATTACGCCCACCGTTTGGTCGAGCGCCAGGCCCAGCTGCGCAAAGACGGCCGCCTGCCTTTCTTGCGCCCCGACGCCAAGAGCCAGGTGACCATGCGTTACGTGGACGGCAAGCCCCACAGCATCGACACCGTGGTGCTGTCCACCCAGCACAGCCCCGACCAGTCGGAAACATCGACCAAGATGAAAGCAAGCTTCACCGAAGCCATCATCGAAGAGATCATCAAACCCGTGCTGCCCAAAGAGTGGCTGCAAGACACCAAGTACCTGATCAACCCCACCGGCCGTTTCGTCATTGGCGGCCCCCAGGGCGATTGCGGTTTAACTGGCCGCAAGATCATTGTGGACACCTACGGCGGTGCCTGCCCCCACGGCGGTGGTGCCTTCTCTGGCAAAGACCCGTCCAAGGTAGACCGCTCTGCCGCTTACGCCGCCCGCTATGTGGCCAAGAACATTGTGGCCGCAGGTCTGGCCACCCAGTGCCAGGTGCAGGTGGCCTACGCGATTGGCGTGGCACGTCCCATGAACATCACCGTCAACACCGCCGGAACGGGTGTGATTTCAGACGACAAATTGTCCGCCTTGGTGGCTGAGCACTTTGACCTGCGCCCCAAAGGCATCATCCAGATGCTGGACCTGCTGCGCCCCATCTACAGCAAGACCGCCGCTTACGGCCACTTTGGCCGTGACGAGCCCGACTTCACTTGGGAACGCACCGACCGTGCTGCTGCACTGAAGGCCGCTGCAGGCCTTTGATTCCAGCCTGCCAGCACTGGGTCAGACTCAAGCCACCCGGCATGATACGGGTGGCTTTTTTTATGCAGGATTGCCCGCTGGAGGGCATTCCAACGCTTCTTTAAAAAGCGCTAAAACAGGGCTTGCAGGGTCAAAACCATGTTTTGGGGAAATGCGATCTAGATCCGAAAAAACCACGCCAAGACTTGCATCGATCAGCATGGGGGCGTTCTCTCAGGTGTCCGGGGGGCAAACCGGGGAACGTTCCCCGTTTTTTCAGATTTTACCCCGGTTGTTCCCCGCTTTGTTACCCCGTTTGGTTTGGCTGTCAACGAACGCTAATGAACGTCCTTGCACTGTAAACCCTTGATTTCCCAAAGAAAAAGGGCGTTTACTGAAACTCAGTAAACGCCCTTGAACTTGCATATGGTGGAGCTGGGGGGATTTGAACCCCCGTCCATAAGTCTTTTTCGTACAGTTCTACATGTGTAGTCGTCTGATTTGAGTCTCGCCAAATGAACCGCGCAGCGACACGCTGAACACCCAGCCAGCACCCTTTTTTCTCACACCACCTCAAGGTACCCGAGGTGATGCCAGCCCATATGTTTTACCTTGCAGTTAGGACTTTGAGGGGTTTAACCCCCTCATCACCCTGACCCAGCCTATCGGCCAACTGTTGCAAGGCTCACCGGATTAAGCGGCGAGTGCGAAACGTTCGTCGTTTGCAGTTAGTTTTTTTTCCGAAGATTAACGAGGATCAGAACCTCGACATGCCCTGCCACGCGTCCGAACCCATGTCGAAACCAGTGCAGCCCCTGAACGTTCTATTTTAGGCGCTCTTGAGGGATTTCAAGAGGTCCATCGGAGAATCAATGTGCAAATGGGCATTCCAGCGCGAAATATCGGTCTGTTGGCCCAAATAACCGTAAGTGGCTGCCACCGTGCCCATGCCTGCGGCCAAACCCGCCACGATGTCACGCTCATCGTCGCCAACATACACGCATCGGGCCGGGTCGATGGCCAAACGCCTTGCGGCTTCGAAAAGGGGTTCGGGATGCGGTTTGGCGTGTGGGGTGGTGTTGCCACTGACGATGGTCCCGGCCGTAGCGAACAAAGGCATGGCCGATGTGAGCGGATCGGTGAATCTGCTGGATTTGTTGGTCACCACACCCCAGGGCATGCCTTGCGCCACCAAACTCGCAATCAGCTCAACCACGCCATCAAAAATGCGGGTGCGCTCAGTCATGCAGCGCTCATAGTTGACGAAGAACTCTTCCTTCATCGCCTCAAAGTCGGCGTGATCGGGTGTCATGCCAAAGCCAATGCCCAACATGCCTCGGGCACCCGCACCGGCCATGTGGCGGTAGTGGTCCAAGGGAAAAGAAGACAAACCACGGTCAACCCGCATTTTGTCTACCGCTGCGCCCAAATCAGGGGCACTGTCAATCAAGGTGCCGTCCAAATCAAACAAGACGGCTTGTACGTTGTGGAACATGTTCAGGCTTTCTTGCACGCCAGCAAATAGTTGACACTGGTGTCTTGACTGAGCCAATAGCGCTTGGTGAAGGGGTTGTATTCCATGCCTTTGAAGCCTTGGGCGTCCAGCCCTGCTTCACGCGCCCAAGATGTGAGTTCGCTGGGCTTGATCAGGCGGGCAAACTCGTGCGTTCCTTTGGGCAAGAGTTTGAGGATGTACTCGGCACCAACGATGGCGAACAGAAAGGATTTGGGATTTCGGTTGAGTGTGGAAAAGAACACCCAGCCCCCAGGCTTGACCATTTGGGCACAGGCCTTGACCACCGAGGCCGGATCCGGAACGTGTTCCAGCATTTCCATACAAGTGACCACATCAAATTGCTGGGGTTTTTCTTCGGCCAAGGCTTCAGCACTGACTTCGCGGTACTGAACGCCTTGCGTGCCCGCTTCGAGCGCATGCAATTGGGCCACTTTGAGGGATTTGGTGGCCAAATCAATGCCCAAAACCTCTGCCCCTTTTCGAGCCATGGCGTCGGCCAAAATGCCGCCACCACAACCGACATCCACCACTTTCAATCCCGTGAGTGGCACCAAGCCGTGAATCCACTCCAAACGCAAGGGGTTGATTTGATGCAAGGGACGGAATTCGCTTTCGGGGTCCCACCAGCGGTGGGCGAGGTCTGAAAACTTGGCCAATTCGGCCGGATCAACATTGGATGAGCTTGGATTCATGGGCTGGATTGTCGGTTAAAGCACAGCACTCAGAAAATTTGAGGCAAAAAAAAGCCCCATTGCTGGGGCTTTTGGGCAATCCAGAGAGGATTACTTGTTGGCGCGTGTGCCCACCACTTCGATTTCCACGCGGCGGTTTTTAGCGCGGCCAGCAGAAGTCTTGTTGTCAGCCACAGGCTGCTTCTCGCCTTTGCCTTCGGTGTAAACGCGGTTCTTTTCAATGCCTTTGGACACCAAATAGGCCTTCACAGCGTCAGAGCGCTTGACCGACAGCTTCTGGTTGTAAGCGTCAGAACCCACGGAGTCGGTGTGACCGACAGCGATGATGACTTCCAGGTTCACGCCTTTGACTTTACCGACCAAGTCGTCGAGCTTGGCTTTGCCTTCAGCTTTCAACACGGCTTTGTCGAAGTCGAAGAACGCGTCGGCAGCGTAAGTCACTTTGGTGGCAGCAGCAGGCGCAGGTGCTGGTTTTGGAGCTGGTTTTGGAGCGGGTGCAGGAGCGGCTTTTGGAGCTGGGGCAGGCGCAGCTGGGGCAGGCGCTGGTGCAGCTTTAGGAGCCACGATGGCACCGTCGCAACCAGCAGCAGCTGTAGCAGGTGTCCAGTTGGCATCGCGCCAGCACAGTTCGTTGGTGCCGTTTTTCCACACCAAGTCGCCGGAGCCGTTGCGCCAGTTGTCAACGGTTTGAGCGCCGGCTGCGGTTGCGAGAGCTGCGGAGGCAAACAACATCGCCACTTTGTTGAGTTTCTTCATGGTCTTCCTCTTGAGGGATAAAGCCGCAGACTCGCTGCGTAAAAATGACACAGCAAATGACCGTCACTTACTGCGTTGACATTTATTGTGCCATAGACGGCGGTGACTTCTGTCAAATGCTGAACAGACGATAAAAGCATTCGTTGAAAACACTGACAAATGTTGCAACGAAGCTACACTCGCATGCACTTAAAATGAGTGGTTTACACCGCGTTACTTTTCTTCCTACATATGACCCAGTTCGCCAAAGAAACACTGCCCATCAGTCTGGAAGAGGAAATGCGACGCAGCTACCTCGATTACGCCATGAGCGTGATCGTGGGCCGTGCATTGCCCGATGCGCGCGATGGCCTGAAACCCGTGCACCGCCGTGTGTTGTTTGCGATGCACGAGCTGAACAACGACTGGAACCGTCCGTATAAAAAGTCGGCCCGTATCGTGGGTGACGTGATTGGTAAGTACCACCCTCACGGTGACCAGTCGGTATACGACACGATCGTGCGCATGGCACAAGACTTTTCCATGCGCCACATGCTGGTGGACGGCCAGGGGAACTTTGGCTCGGTCGACGGCGACAACGCGGCGGCGATGCGTTACACCGAAATCCGCTTGGCCAAGATTGCCCATGAGATGCTGGCCGACATCGACAAGGAAACCGTGGACTTCGGGCCCAACTACGACGGCTCCGAAAAAGAACCCCTGGTCTTGCCCTCGCGGCTGCCCAATTTGCTGATCAACGGCTCAGGCGGCATCGCTGTGGGCATGGCCACCAACATCCCACCGCACAACTTGAACGAGGTGGTGGACGCTTGCTTGCATTTGCTGCGCAACCCCGAAGCATCCATCGACGAATTGATGGAAATCGTGCCCGCGCCGGATTTCCCCACGGGTGCCATCATTTACGGCATGACCGGGGTGAAAGACGGCTACCGGACAGGGCGTGGACGCGTTGTGATGCGAGCCAAATGCCACTTTGAAGACATCGACAAAGGCCAACGCCAGTGCATCGTGGTTGACGAACTGCCTTACCAGGTCAACAAAAAGACCCTGCAAGAGCGCATGGCCGAGCTGGTGCACGAAAAGAAAATCGAAGACATCAGCCACATCCAGGACGAGTCCGACAAGTCGGGCATGCGTTTGGTGATCGAGCTCAAGCGCGGCGCAGTGCCCGAAGTGGTGCTGAACAACCTGTACAAACAGACGCAGCTGCAAGACACCTTTGGCATGAACATGGTGGCCTTGATCGACGGCCAGCCCAAGCTGTGCAACCTGAAAGACCTGATCCAGGTCTTTTTGCAACACCGCCGCGAAGTGGTGACACGCCGCACGGTGTTCGAGCTGCGCAAAGCACGTGACCGTGGCCATGTGCTCGAAGGCCTGGCCGTGGCTTTGGCCAATATTGACGACTTCATTGCCATCATCCGCAATGCGCCCACACCACCCGTGGCCAAAGCCGAGCTGATGACCCGCTCTTGGGACAGCCAGATGGTACGCACCATGCTGACGCGTGCCCGTGACGATGGCTCCGTGGTCGATGCCGACGACTACCGCCCCGAAGGGCTCGATCGCGAATACGGCATGGGTCAAGACGGCCTGTACCGCCTGTCAGACACGCAAGCGCAAGAGATTTTGCAGATGCGCCTGCAACGCCTGACCGGGCTGGAGCAGGACAAAATCGTCGCCGAGTACAAAGAGGTCATGTCCGAAATTGAAGACCTGTTGGACATCCTCGCCAAACCCGAGCGCGTGTCCACCATCATTGGCGACGAGCTGGGCACCGTGCGCCAAGAATTTGGCCAGACCAAAATTGGCGCTCGCCGCAGCGAGATCGAGCACAGTGCGCAAGACCTCTCCACCGAAGACCTGATCACGCCCACCGACATGGTCGTGACACTTTCGCACAGTGGTTACATCAAGAGTCAACCGCTGAGTGAATACCGCGCCCAAAAGCGCGGCGGTCGTGGCAAACAAGCGGCAGCCACCAAAGAAGACGACTGGATCGACCAGCTCTTCATCGCCAACACACACGACTACCTGCTGTGCTTCTCCAATCGGGGTCGTTTGTATTGGCTGAAGGTCTGGGAAGTACCGGCCGGCTCACGCGGCTCACGCGGTCGCCCCATCGTCAACATGTTCCCCCTGCAAGAAGGCGAGAAAATCAACGTCGTGCTGGCCCTGACCGGTGCAGCACGCACCTTCCCAGACAACCAATATGTGTTCATGGCCACCTCCATGGGCACCGTGAAAAAGACATCGCTGGACGAATTCAACAACCCCCGCAAAGGCGGCATCATCGCCGTCAATTTGGACGAGGGTGACTTCTTGATTGGCGCTGCCCTCACAGACGGGCAGCACGACGTGATGCTGTTCAGCGACGGTGGCAAGGCCGTGCGTTTTGACGAAAACGATGTGCGCCCGCTGGGCCGCAGTGCACGCGGCGTGCGCGGCATGATGATCGAAGACCACCAAAGCGTGATCGCCATGCTGGTGTCGGAACAAGAAAACCCCGACACCCCCGCCGATGAAGCCAAAGCCCGCGCCAGTGTGCTCACGGCCACCGAAAACGGCTACGGCAAGCGCACCAGCATCACCGAATACACCCGCCACGGCCGTGGCACCAAGGGCATGATCGCCATCCAGCAATCCGAGCGCAACGGCAAAGTGGTTGCCGCCACCTTGGTGCATGCCGACGACGAGATCATGCTGATCACCGACACCGGCGTTTTGGTGCGCACCCGCGTGTCCGAAATCCGGGAACTGGGCCGCGCCACACAAGGTGTGACCCTGATTGGTCTGGACGCCGGTGCCAAGCTGTCAGGCCTGCAACGCATTGTGGAAAACGACGCGAATGCCAGCGATGGTGAAAGTGACAGCACCAACACTTCTGATGACAACACACCCGCAGCGGAATAAGGCATGAGTCGCGCTTTCAATTTTTCGGCCGGTCCGGCCGTCATGCCCGAAGAGGTCTTGCAACAAGCGGCCTCAGAAATGCTCGATTGGCACGGCTCGGGCATGAGCGTGATGGAGATGAGCCACCGCGGCAAAGAGTTCATCAGCATTTACGAGCAGGCCGAAGCGGACTTGCGTGAGCTGCTGGCCGTGCCCGCCCACTTCAAAATTTTGTTCATGCAAGGTGGTGGCTTGGCGGAAAACGCCATCGTGCCCCTGAACCTGTCGCAAGGCGAGGCCATGGACTTTGTGCTCACGGGCAGCTGGAGCCAAAAGTCGCTCAAAGAAGCGGGCAAATACGGCACCGCCCGCGTGGCGGCCTCGGCGCAAGCCGACGGCTTCATCACCCTGCCCGCGCCAGCCACTTGGCAAATTGGCTCGGACAGCCGCTATGTGCACATTTGCGGCAACGAAACCATCCACGGGGTGGAGTTTCATGAACTGCCCGACCTCAAAGCCTTGGGGTGTGACGCCCCGCTGGTGGTGGACTTTTCATCGCATGTGGCCTCCCGCCCGGTGGACTGGTCGCGGGTAGGTCTGGCTTTTGGTGGTGCACAAAAAAACCTCGGCCCCGCAGGCCTGACTTTGGTCATCGTGCGCGAAGACCTGATCGGCCACACCCTGCCCCATTGCCCCAGCGCCTTCGACTACAAACTGGTGGCCGACAACCAGTCGATGTACAACACGCCGCCCACCTACAGCATCTACATCGCCGGGCTGGTGTTCCAATGGCTCAAGAAAAACGGCGGCATTGCCGCCATGGAACAGCGCAACATCGCCAAGGCCCAGCTGCTGTATGACTTTCTCGACAGCTCCAGCCTGTTCGAAAACCGTGTCGCCCAAGACTGCCGCTCACGCATGAACGTGCCCTTCTTCTTGCGCGACGAATCGCGCAACGACGCCTTTCTGGCCGGGGCCAAAGCCGCCAATTTGTTGCAGCTCAAGGGCCACAAATCAGTCGGTGGCATGCGGGCCAGCATCTACAACGCCATGCCCATCGAAGGCGTGCAGGCCTTGGTGGCTTACATGCGCGAATTTGAAAAAACACAGGCCTGAAGTTTTCTCCCGAAACAGGCCGCCAGAAAGTAGAAGAGACATGAGCCAACAACCCATTCAGTCGGATGCCTTGGGCGCTTTGCGTGTGCAGATTGACGCGCTGGACAAACAGCTGCTGAGCCTGCTCAACCAACGCGCCCATGTGGCCGAACAAGTCGGCGAGATCAAACGCGCCGAAGGCTCACCCTTCTTCCGGCCCGACCGCGTGGCCCAGGTCATCGACAAGATCACCAACGCCAACCCCGGCCCGCTCAAAAACGAGCATGTGGCCTCTATTTGGCGCGAGATCATGTCGGCCTGCTTGGCGCTCGAAGCGCCCCAGCGCGTGGCGGTGCTCGGCCCGCAGGGCACGTTTTGTGAACAAGCCGCCATCGAGTTTTTTGGCAGCGCGGCCAACCTGATTTACTGCGCCAACTTCGACGAAGTCTTCCACGCCACCGCAGCGGGCACCGCCCAGTACGGCGTGGTCGGCATGGAGAACTCCACCGAAGGTGTGGTCGCGCGTTCGCTCGATTTGTTCTTGCGCTCGCCCGTGCATGTGGTGGGCGAAGTCAGCCTGCAGGTGCGTTTTAATTTGCTGCGTCAGCTCAACTCTGACGCGGGCATTGAGGTCGTGATGGCCCACCCCCAGGCGCTGGCCCAGTGCCAAGGCTGGTTGTCCAAACACCTGCCGCATGTGGAACGCCGCGCCGTGTCGAGCAACGCCGAAGGCGCGCGCTTGGCCGCCACCAACCCGGCCTGGGCGGCCTTGGCCAGCGAACGCGCAGCCAGCCAATTTGGCCTGCACATCGTGCACCACGCCATCCAGGACGAAGCGTTCAACCGCACACGCTTTGCCGTGATCACCCTGCCCCAAACCCTGGCCACGCCACCGGCTTCGGGCAAGGACTGCACCAGCTTGGTGGTGTCGGTGCCCAACCGCCCAGGTGCGGTGCACGACTTGTTGGTGCCGCTCAAAAACAATGGCGTGTCCATGACGCGCTTTGAGTCGCGTCCCGCCAAATCGGGCCAGTGGGAATATTACTTCTACATCGACCTGCAAGGCCACATCAGCGAGCCGCATGTCGCGGCGGCCTTGCAAGAGCTGCAAGGCCTGTGCGCGTTCTACAAGGTGCTGGGTTCTTACCCCGTTCCTGAATGACTCCCGAGTGAGCGCATGGTGAAATTCCAACGCCTGGCCCTGATTGGCTGCGGCCTGATGGGTGGCTCGTTTGCGCTCGCGCTGCGCCAAGCGGGCCTGGTGCAGCACATCACCGGTTTCAGCGCCTCCGAAAAAACACGCCAACGCGCAGTGGACCTGAAGGTCATCGACCAAGCCTGCAACAACGTGGCCGAGGCGGTGCAAGGTGCCGATTTGGTCTTGCTGGCCGTGCCCGTGGGGGCCATGCACAGCAGCTTTGCTGCGCTGCGAGACACCCTCTCGCCCAATGCCTTGCTGATGGACGTGGGCTCGACCAAATGCGACGTGATCGCGGCAGCCCAGGCGGCCTTGGGCGAACGCCTCAATTGTTTGGTGCCTGCCCACCCGATTGCGGGCAAGGAAGTCGCTGGCATCGAGCACGCCGAGGGCACGCTTTACCAAGCGCGCCGCACCATCCTCACGCCCTTGCCACACAACAGCATCCGCCAAATCAAAACAGCGAGCGAGGTCTGGACCGCCATCGGCAGCCATGTGAGCCAGATGACGCCCGAGGCGCACGACGCCACCTTTGCGGCCGTCAGCCACTTGCCCCACCTGTTGGCCTTTGCAGCCGTCAATGCGCTCACCGCACAGCCACAAGGTGCTGCATTTTTGGAGATGGCAGGCCCGGGCTTTCGGGATTTTTCACGCATCGCCGCCAGCGACCCGGCAGTCTGGCGCGACATCCTGAGCGCCAACCGGGCCGAAGTGCTCACGCAGATGGCGCACTTTCGCGCTGCGCTCGACCAGTTTGAAAACACCTTGAAGCAAGGCGACACCGCCGCGCTGCAACAGTTGATTGAACAAGCCAGCGATGTGCGTGCGGCTTGGACCTTGCAAGCGGGCAACGCTTGCAGCAAAGTTTCTGAAAACCCTTAAATGTTCTCCACCCCTTTCCTCGACCTCCCTGCGCTGCAAGGCGCGTCCGGCACTGTCACCCTGCCCGGCTCCAAAAGCATCTCGAACCGCGTGCTGCTGCTCTCGGCCCTGTGCCAAGGCACCACCGTGGTCCACGACCTGCTGGACTCGGACGACACCCGCGTCATGCTGGCCGCGCTGCGCCAACTGGGCTGCGGCCTGGAGGTGCAAGGCACCACAGTGACCATCACGGGCCTCGGTGGCCGCACCTGGCCCAGTGAAGCCATTGAATTTTTCATGGGCAACGCGGGCACGGCCATGCGCCCGCTCACTGCTGCGCTGGCCGTTCAGGGCGGTGACTTCACGCTCAAAGGCGTGCCCCGAATGCACGAGCGCCCCATTGGGGACCTGGTGGATGCCCTGCGCGAGCTGGGCTGCGCCATCGACTACCTGGGCAACGAGGGCTACCCGCCGTTGCGCGTACGCCAGCCAACGCTGCAACTGGACAAACCCATCCCCGTGCGGGGCGATGTGTCCAGCCAATTTCTGACGGCCTTGTTGATGGCGCTGCCCTTGGCGGCCCAAGACCGCGCCATCACCATCGAGGTGGTGGGCGAACTCATCAGCAAGCCTTACATTGAAATCACACTCAACCTGCTGGCCCGTTACGGCATTGCCGTGGAGCGCCAAGGCTGGGAACGTTTTGTCATCCCGGCGGGCAGCCGCTACCAGTCGCCGGGCACGATCCACGTCGAAGCCGATGCGTCTTCGGCCAGCTACTTCATCGCACTCGGCGCCATCGCCCAAGGCAGCGGCATCCGCATCCAGGGCGTTGGGGCCGACTCGATTCAGGGCGACATCCGCTTCATGGATGCCGCAGCGCAAATGGGCGCAAAAATCACCAGCGGCCCCAACTGGCTGGAGATCCAGCGCGGCGCATGGCCGCTCAAAGGCATCACGCTCGACTGCAACCACATCCCCGACGCCGCCATGACGCTGGCCGTGATGGCGCTGTATGCCGATGGCCCCACCACGCTGCGCAACATCGCCAGCTGGCGCGTGAAAGAAACCGACCGCATTGCGGCCATGGCCAACGAAAGCCGCAAGCTCGGTGCCACCGTCGAAGAAGGCCCGGACTGGATCACCATCCACCCCCTGCCTGCGGACCAGTGGCAACGCGCCAGCATCCACACCTACGACGACCACCGCGTGGCCATGTGCTTCTCTCTGGCAGCGTTCAACGCCGACCTGGTTCCGGTGCGCATCGAAGACCCCAAGTGCGTGGCCAAGACCTTCCCCGACTACTTTGAAGCCCTGTTCTCGGTGGCGCACACAGCCGCCCACAACATCCCTGTGATCTGCATCGACGGCCCCACGGCCTCGGGCAAAGGCACGCTGGCCAGCCGCGTGGCCGCTCAGCTGGGCTACCACTACCTCGATTCGGGCGCGCTCTACCGCGTCACGGCCCACGCCGCTTTGCAAGCGGGTCTCACGCTGGAAGCCGCCGACGAAGCCAAGATCGCCGAGCTTGCCCGCAGCCTGCCCGTGCTTTTTGAAGGTGAGCAGGTCTTACTGGACGGCGTGGACGTGACCGATGCGATCCGCAGCGAGCAAGGCGGCATGAACGCCTCCAAAGTGTCTGTCTTGCCAGCAGTGCGCCAAGCGCTGATCGACCTGCAACACAGTTTTCAGCGCCTGCCTGGCCTCTTGGCCGACGGCCGTGACATGGGCACGGTGATCTTTCCAGAAGCCGCGTTGAAGGTGTTTTTGACCGCCAGCGCCGCAAAACGGGCCGAAAGACGGCATAAGCAATTGATTTTGAAGGGTTTTTCGGCTAATATCGATGCTCTTCGCGCTGACTTGGAAGCACGCGACGCCCGGGACACATCCCGGAGCGTGGCGCCTCTGAAGCCCGCACAAGATGCCTTGCAACTGGACAACTCGTCCTTGACCATCGAAGCCTCGGTGGAACAGGTGATGGTCTGGTGGCAAAGCCGGCAGGTTTTTGGTTGATCGACACAAATTGATCCACTGACAACAGCCACCCCAGCCCGCCGAGTGCAGGCTGACCTGAAGTTCCACCCGGCTCTCCTCGTGCAGCTTGCACACTGGCCAGGTGGTTTTTTACAAACCAACCGCGGTTTACACCGCACAACCAACCGCCACAGTCAGCTCCTGGAAACGACGCATTTCGCGTTCGTCAGTCCTGTTTGTGGATGAGGAAATCACATGTCTGAATCTTTTGCCGCCCTCTTTGAGGAATCCCTGCAACGTACCGAAATGCGCCCTGGTGAAGTCATCACCGCTGAAGTGGTGCGCATCGAACACAACTTCGTGGTCGTCAACGCCGGTCTCAAGTCCGAGTCCTACGTGCCCCTCGAAGAGTTCAAAAACGACCAGGGTGAAGTTGAAGTCCAGGTCGGCGACTTCGTTTCCGTGGCCATTGGCTCCATCGAAAACGGCTACGGCGACACCATCTTGTCCCGTGACACCGCCAAGCGTTTGGCTTCCTGGATGTCTTTGGAAAAAGCCCTGGAATCGGGCGAGTTCGTCACTGGCGTGACCAGCGGCAAAGTCAAGGGTGGCCTGACCGTGTTGGTCAACGGCATCCGTGCTTTCTTGCCCGGCTCTTTGGTCGACACACGTCCTACCAAAGACCTGTCACCCTATGAGAACAAGACCCTGGAATTCAAGGTCATCAAGCTCGACCGCAAGCGCAACAACGTCGTGTTGTCACGCCGCGCTGTGGTGGAAGCCTCGATGGGCGAAGAGCGCGCCAAGCTGATGGAAACATTGCGCGAGGGCTCTATCGTTCACGGTGTGGTCAAGAACATCACCGAATACGGTGCGTTCGTGGACTTGGGCGGCATCGACGGCTTGCTGCACATCACCGACATGGCATGGCGCCGTGTCCGTCACCCCTCCGAAGTGGTCACTGCAGGTCAGGAAATCACCGCCAAGATCCTCAAGTTCGACACCGAGAAGAACCGCGTGTCCTTGGGTCTGAAGCAAATGGGCGACGACCCATGGATGGGCGTGAACCGCCGCTACCCACAAAGCACCCGCATGTTCGGCAAGATCACCAACATCGCCGACTACGGCGCGTTTGTGGAACTCGAGCCAGGCATCGAAGGCTTGGTGCACGTGTCCGAGATGGACTGGACCAACAAGAACGTGGCTCCTTCCAAGATCGTGGCTTTGGGTGACGAAGTCGAAGTCATGGTCCTCGAGATCGACGAAGACAAGCGCCGCATCAGCTTGGGCATGAAGCAGTGCCGTGCCAACCCATGGCAAGAGTTTGCTCAGAACACCAAGCGCGGCGATCGCGTCAAGGGCCCGATCAAGTCGATCACCGACTTCGGCGTGTTCGTGGGCTTGGCTGCCGGCATCGACGGCTTGGTGCACTTGTCTGACCTGTCTTGGAACGAAACCGGCGAAAACGCCGTGCGCGAATTCAAGAAGGGTCAAGAAGTCGAGGCTTTGGTCTTGGCTGTGGACGTGGACCGCGAGCGCATCAGCTTGGGCATCAAACAGCTCGACTCCGATCCTTTCACCACCTTTGTGTCGATCAACGACAAAGGCCAGATCGTCACCGGCAAGGTCAAGACTGTGGATGCCAAGGGCGCTGAAATCGACCTGGGCGAAGACATCGTGGGCTACCTGCGTGTCAGCGAAATCTCGCGTGACCGCGTGGAAGACGCCAGCCACGTGCTCAAAGTCGGTGACGAAGTCACTGCCGTCGTGGTGAACGTGGACCGCAAGACCCGCAACATCCAGTTGTCGATCAAGGCCAAAGACCAAGCTGACCAACAAGAAGCCATGGCGAACTTGTCTCAGCAGTCGTCACGCGAAAACGCGGGCACCACCAGCCTGGGCGCTTTGTTGCGTGCCAAGTTGGACAACAACTGAAGTGAAAGCTGAGCGTTGAGCGTTTGACGTTGAGCGGCAAGCCGGGTTTTCTGGCTTGTTCAGCTCAACGCACAACCCCCAACGCTCAACCTCCAACGCACATGACCCGCTCCGATCTGGTTGAAGAACTCGCTGCACGTTTTGCGCAGCTGACCCACCGTGACGCCGAACTGGCGGTCAAAACGGTGCTCGAAGCCATGAGCGATGCCCTGGTCAAAGGCCACCGCATCGAAATTCGCGGTTTTGGAAGCTTTTCCATCAATCGCCGTCCACCTCGCATTGGCCGCAACCCTCGCTCTGGAGAAAGTGTGCACATACCCGAAAAACGGGTCCCTCACTTCAAGCCAGGCAAAGCCTTGAGAGAAGCCGTGGATGCAGGCACTTTGGCTGCCGCACAAACCACCCCCAAGACCCATGCCTGAGGCCCAAGGCCCAGCCACGCTCCAATACCGATGGGTAGGGCGTGTTCGTGGTTTTACTGGCCACTGAAATTGCGCCATTAGAATGGTTTCAGCTTCCAAGGTCGAATCATGAAACGTCTGCTCCGGCTGCTTCAGTGGCTACTGAAGGCGGCTGTTTTTTTTACACTTTTCGCTTTTGCGCTGAACAACCAGCAAGAAACGCGCGTGAATTTCTTTTTTGGCACCCATTGGTCTGCGCCCACCGTGCTGGTGGTTTTGTCAGCCTTCACTCTGGGTGTGGTGGTTGGCGTTTTAGGCATGGTGCCACGCTGGTGGCGTGAACGGCAAGCCGTGAAACACCGACTTAAACCCGCCAGCGATGCGGTATCACCCCCACAGGAGGCCCCACGTGGAGTTTGACCTGACCTGGATTTTGCTGGGTTTACCCGCGGCTTTTGCATTGGGGTGGATCGCCTCTCGTTTGGACTTGCGCCAGATGCGCATTGCCAACCGCCAAGCCCCTCGCGCTTATTTCAAGGGCTTGAATTACTTGCTCAATGAACAGCAAGACCAAGCCATCGACGCCTTCATTGAAGCCGTACAAAACGACCCGGATACCTCGGAATTGCATTTTGCATTGGGCAATTTGTTTCGCCGCCGTGGCGAATACGACCGAGCCGTCAGGGTCCACGAACACCTGCTGCAACGCGCCGACATCAGCACTTCAGACCGACAAAGAGCGCAACATGGTTTGGCACTTGATTATTTGAAAGCCGGCTTGCTGGACCGCGCTGAAGAGGCGCTGCGCAAGCTGGAAGGCACCTCTTACGAAGGACAAGCCAGGCTGGCACGCATGGCCATTTACGAACGATCACGCGAGTGGCCTGAAGCTGCGGCCGTGGCACGCTTGCTTGAAAAATCAGGCGAATCCAACTTTGGGATTCGTTTGGCCCATTACCAATGTGAGCAAGCGCGAGAAGCGGTACAAAAAGGAGACAGTGCCAAAGCCCTGGCCCTGCTGGCACAAAGCCTGAAAGAACAATCCGAAGCGGCCCGGCCTCGAATTTTGCAAGGGCAATTGCTTCTGAGCCAAGGGCAGGCTGTGCCCGCCTATGCCAGCTTGGCCGTGTTGTTTGAGCGCAATGACACAGCGGCCCCATTGGCAGCGGCAAGCTTGGCTCAAGCAGCCCAAGCCTGTGGCAAAGCCGATGAGGCCTTGGCCTTGCTGCAAGCGCATTACCAGCGCCAGCCCTGCATTGATGTCCTCGATGCCATCATGACTTTGAGCGCCAACCCTTCACCCGCCGATCAGCTCACGCAGGCCCAGGCGATGCAGCGCTACTTGGACCACCTGCAAAAAACCCCGTCCCTGATGGCTGCCAGTCGCTGGCTCAACGGGGTCCAGCCCAGTGACCATGCCTTGCCGGCACCGGTGCAAAAAGCACTGGAACACGCCACCAAACCCCTGACCCGTTACCGCTGTGCGGCCTGTGGTTTTGAAGCCAAAGAGCACTTCTGGCATTGCCCGGGATGCCAGGCTTGGGACAGCTACCCCCCCAGACGGATCGAAGAACTCTAGCCCTGCGAGGCTCGCCAGGGGGTTTACCCTGCTTTAAAAATAACATTTAAGTTCTCAAAATAAAGGTCTGCAAATTTTTGCAGTGAACCAAAGGGGAATAGACATGCTGAGAAAAATTGCAGGGGTATTTCTGGCATTCAGCTTTGCGGGACTGAGTTGGGCACAACAAATTGACTTGAACAAAGCCACCGAAGTCGAGCTCGACGCCCTGAAAGGCGTGGGGCCGGTCCTCACCAAGGCAGTGATGGACGAGCGCAAAAAGGCCGCGTTCAAGGACTGGGAAGATGCCACCAGCCGAGTTAAAGGCCTGGGCCCTCAAAAGGCCAGCAGCTTGTCCGCGCAAGGTGTGCGGGTGCAAGGCAGTGCATACAAGGTCAAAGTGGCTGATCAAAAGCCTGCCGCCAACAAGGACGCGAGCGCCGACAAGGCTGCGGCCAAACCCGCCAAACCGGCAGCGGCAGATGCCAGCGCCAAACCTGCGCCCGCGAAAAACTGAAAACTGCCACACCCGGCCTGCCGAATCGGCCCAATCGGTCAATTCGGCAGGCATGACCGGCCTACAGACGGTCGGTCGTACAACTTATTGATCCGGCCCTGTGAAGTTTGAAGTGCAAGGCTTGCCTTGGGGACAGTGATCAGCGATGGGGGCATTGTGGGAGCCCCGCCCTCGGGGCGATTCTTGGTGGTCTGCGGGGCTTTATCGCGACGAGGGCGTCGCTCCCACAAAAAAAGCGTTCATGCAAACTTCACCTGGCCGGATCAATTGCCGCTGCCTAGGCCTTGCCAAACCCGCCGCCGCCGGGCGTGTGGATTTCAAACACATCGCCCGCCTGCATCTCCACCTGGCCGATGTGCGCCAATTCTTCGACCCGGCCGTCGCTGCGCACCACGCGGTTGATGCCCGGCAAACCGCTGTGACCGCCTGCCATACCAAACGCGGGGTGGACACGCCCATTGGACAAAATGCCTGCCGTCATCGGCTCCAAGAAGCGCACGCGTCGCACACCGCCATCACCGCCATGCCAGCGACCCGCGCCGCCTGATCCCTGGCGGATGGCATAACTTTCCAGCCGGACCGGAAAGCGGAACTCCAGCACCTCGGGGTCCGTGAGGCGTGAATTGGTCATGTGGGTTTGCACCACCGAGGTGCCATCAAAACCCCCCACCAGTTGGCCTTGCGCATCGAAGCGCCCACCCGCGCCGCTGCCGCCAGAAATCGTTTCGTAGTACTGCACCCGCGCATTGCCGAAGGTGAAGTTGTTCATGGTCGGCTGGCTGCCCGCCATCACACCCAAAGCGCCAAACAGCGCATTGGTGATGCAGGTCGAGGTTTCCACATTGCCCGCCACCACAGACGCGGGCGGGTTGGGGTTGAGCATGGAGCCCTGCGGAATGATGACCTTGAGCGGCTTCAAGCAGCCAGCGTTCAGCGGGATGTCGTCGTCCACCAAGCTGCGGAACACGTAGAGCACCGCCGCCATGCACACCGCACGCGGCGCGTTGAAGTTGTTGGGCAATTGGGCGCTGGTGCCGGTGAAGTCGATCTCGGCCGTGCGGTCTGCGGCATTGACGCGCACCGCCACCTGGATCTGCGCCCCGTTGTCCAGCGGCAAAGTGAATGCGCCGTCTTTGAGGCGCGTGATGACGCGGCGCACCGATTCTTCGGCGTTGTCCTGCACATGGCGCATATAGGCCTGCACCACGTCCAGACCAAACTGGTCCACCATGCGGCGTAATTCCTGCACACCTTTTTCGTTGGCGGCAATTTGCGCTTTCAGGTCGGCCATGTTTTGCGCAGGGTTGCGCGAGGGGTATTCGCCGCTTTGCAGCAGCGCCACCATCTCCGCTTCGCGCAGGTGGCCCGCCTCGACCAGCTTGACGTTGTTGATCTGCACGCCCTCTTCTTCGATGCGCGTGGAAAACGGCGGCATGGAGCCCGGCGTCAGGCCACCCACATCGGCGTGGTGACCGCGTGAGCCGACATAAAACACCGGATCAGTGTGACCATCCAGGTACACCGGGGTGATGACGGTGATGTCGGGCAAGTGTGTGCCGCCGTGGTACGGGTCGTTCAGAACGAACACATCACCCGGCTGCATGCGGCCTTGGTTCTCCTTGATCACGGTCTGGATGCTCTCGCCCATGGAGCCCAGGTGCACGGGCATGTGGGGCGCGTTGGCAATCAAATGGCCTTCGGCGCTGAACAGCGCACACGAAAAGTCCAGCCGCTCCTTGATGTTGACCGAGTAGGCCGTGTTTTGCAGCTGCAGCCCCATTTGCTCGGCGATGTTCATGAACAGGTTGTTGAACACCTCCAGCAGCACCGGGTCGGCCTGCGTGCCTGCGGCATGCTGCACCGCCCGCGCCTGCACGCGCACCAGCAGCAAATGGTCCAGAGCAGTCAGACGTGCTTGCCAGCCTGCTTCGACCACCGTGGTGGCATTCTTTTCGGCAATGATGGCCGGGCCGTCGATCACATCGCCGGGGCGCATGTCTTCGCGCACCACCAACGCAGCGTCTTGCCACTCGGCCATGCCTTGCGCATTCGCGGCGTACACACGCACCGTGTCGCGTCGCGGCACCTCCCGCTCAGAGTTCAGCGCATGAACAGCCTCTTCGGGCGCATCGCCAGGCAGCACCGCCTCGACCGACACGGCTTCGACCACCAGAGCCTTGCCCTGCATCAAGAAGGCAAAGCGCTGGCGATACGCCGCTTCAAAACCCGCCACCAAGTGGGCCAAATCACCCCAAGGCACGACCAGCGCCGAGTCGGTGCCTTCGTAACGCAAATGCACGCGTTGGCGCAGCTCGATGCGGTCAGCACCTCCGGCATCCACGCCCATCTGGGCCAGCAGGGCTTGGCGCGAGGTTTCGCCCAAAGCCTGCAAACGCTCGGCCATGAAGGGCATGGCCGAAGCTTCCAGACGCCGCTCAATCGATTCTTCGCGCATCACGTTCTGGTCCGCCAGGCCCATGCCATAAGCCGACAGCACACCCGCCAGCGGGTGCACCAACACCTGCGACATGCCCAGGGCATCGGCCACCAGACACGCATGCTGCCCACCCGCGCCACCAAAACACTGCAAGGTGTAGCGCGTCACGTCATAGCCCCGCGCCACCGAAATTTTCTTGATGGCATTGGCCATCTGCTGCACCGCGATCTGAATGAAACCGTGCGCCACGTCTTCAGCGGCGCGGCCGGTTTGCGTGGCCAGTTTTGCAAAATGGCCATGCACCACCTCGGCGTCCAGCGGCTGGTTCGCTTCCGGCCCAAACACCGAAGGGAAAAACTTCGGCTGCACCTTGCCCACCATCACGTTCGCATCGGTCACGGCCAGCGGCCCGCCCCGGCGGTAACTGGCTGGGCCGGGGTTGGCCCCCGCGCTTTGCGGGCCCACCCTGAAACGCGCACCGTCATAGGCCAGCAGCGAGCCACCACCCGCCGCCACGGTGTGGATGCTCATCATGGGCGCACGCATGCGCACACCCGCCACCTGGGTTTCAAACTCGCGCTCAAACTGCCCGGCAAAGTGCGACACATCGGTGGAGGTGCCACCCATGTCAAAACCAATCACCTTGTCATGACCCGCCAGCTGCGCAGTGCGGGCCATGCCCACAATGCCACCCGCCGGGCCACTCAAAATCGCGTCTTTGCCCGCAAACACCTGCGCGTCGGTCAAGCCGCCCGACGACTGCATGAACATCAGTTTCACGCCCGGCATCTCGCTGGCCACTTGGTCCACATAGCGGCCCAAAATCGGTGACAAATACGCATCGACCACCGTGGTGTCGCCCCGGCTGACCAGCTTCATCATCGGGCTGGTCTGGTGCGAGGTGCTCACTTGCGTGAAACCCACCTCACGCGCCAGCCTCGCTGCCGCCTGCTCGTGCGCGGTGTGCCGCCAGCCGTGCATGAACACCACCGCCACCGAGCGCACGCCTTGCGCAAAACTGTTCACCAATTGGGTGCGCAAATGCACCTCGTCGAGCGGCAACAACACTTCGCCGTCCACCGTCACCCGCTCCTGCGCCTCCACCACCGCGCTGTACAGCAACTCGGGCAGCACGATCTGGCGGTCAAACAGGCGTGGGCGGTTTTGGTAAGCGATGCGCAGCGCGTCGCCAAAGCCCTGTGTGGTCACCAGCAGCGTGGCCTCGCCTTTGCGCTCCAGCAGTGCGTTGGTGGCCACCGTCGTGCCCATCTTCACGCACTCGACCAGCTCGGGCGTCACCGGCTCACCAGGCTTCAAGCCCAGCAAATGCCGAATGCCTGCCACCGCTGCGTCGCGGTATTGCTCGGGGTTTTCACTCAGCAGTTTGTGCGTGACCAGGCTGCCGTCAGGCCGCTTGCCCACCACGTCGGTGAAGGTGCCGCCCCGGTCAATCCAGAACTGCCAACGGTTTTTGCCAGCGGGTGTGATGGTGGGTTCGTTCATAAGTCGCTCAACAATCAGAATATAAATACCAAGGTCACAAAGAAGCCGCAGCACGCGCAGCCTGGTCGTACATGCCCGACAGCACACGCAGCAATCGGGCCAACTCGCCAATGTCGCGGTTCAAGCCATCGTCGGCCTTCAAAGCGTCAATCAAGCAGCTCTCGCGGATTTCGCGGTAACGCTGCACATAAGCACGGCCTTCGTCGGTCGCGGCATAAGTCACGTCTTTGCCATTTTTTTGAGACACCACCACGCCCAAGCCTTGCAGCTTTTTCAGGGCGTAATTCACCAAATGGGTGTCTTCGATGTTCATGATGAAGCAGATGTCGGCCAGGCGCTTGTCACGCGCACGGTGCGTGACGTGGTGCAGCACAAGCACATCGAGCGGCGTCAGGTCTTTCAAGCCCGCCGCCGCCATGCAGTGGATGATCCAGCGGTGAAACGCGTTGCCCGCCACGATCAGGCCGAACTCGAACTCGCTCATCTCGGCGCTGTCGGGCGAGACCAGATGGGCCGAGGACACGATGGGGCTCGGGGCAGAGATGCTCAGAGAATTTTTGCGCGGCATGGGTTCCGTCCAGGCTGGAGAGTTGAGAAAGTCTATGCCCGATGCCGACAATTTGCCAACAATTTGTTGACGTTAAGGGAAAACACCGATCACGGATTGGCTCTGCCTTGCCTACAGTGGGCACCAGACAGATGCACCCGATGCACGCGTGAAGCGGGCACCTTTCTTGCACTGCCCAGTGAACCGTACATTCCCATCTTTCACAGGAGTTTTCATGCAACGTCGCGCCCTTCACCTCAGCCTGCTGGCTGGCCTGCTCGCTGTTTCCGGCTTTGTCTCGGCCCAAACCAAATGGGACCTGCCCGCCGCTTACCCGGCCACCAACTTCCACTCGGTCAACATGACCCAGTTTGCGGCCGATGTGGACAAAGCCACGGCGGGCAAGCTGAAGATCACGGTGCACGCCAACGCATCCCTGTTCAAGGCCCCCGAGATCAAGCGTGCCGTGCAAGGTGGCCAAGCCCAGTTGGGCGAGATTTTGCTGGTCAACTTCCAAAACGAATGGCAACCCTTTGGTGCGGACGGCCTGCCCTTTTTGGCCGACAGCTACGACGAATCCATGAAGCTCTACAAAGCGCAAAAGCCGCTCTTGGAAAAGAAATTGGCCGACCAAGGCATGATGCTCTTGTACTCGGTGGCCTGGCCCCCACAAGGCATTTACAGCAAAAAACCGATCAACAGCGCCGCCGACCTCAAGGGCATCAAATGGCGTGCTTACAGTCCCACCACCGCCAAGATCGCTGAACTGGTTGGCGCCCAACCTGTGACCGTGCAAGCGGCCGAGTTCTCGCAGGCCTTGGCCACGGGTGTGGTCGAATCGACCATGACCTCGGGCGCCACAGGCGTGGACAGCAAGCTGTACGAGCACCTCAAGTACTACTACGACGTGCAAGCCTGGTTGCCCAAAAACGCGGTGATTGCCAACAAAAAAGCTTTCGACGCGCTGGACAAGCCCACCCAAGACGCCTTGCTCAAAGCGGCTGCTGCGGCCGAGACCCGGGGCTGGGCCGAATCGCGCAAGGTCAACACCACCACCCTGGAAACCCTCAAGGCCAATGGCATGACGGTGGCTCCACCGTCTGCGCAACTCAAAGCCGACATGAAAAAAGTGGGCGACACCATCATGAAAGAG
Source organism: Limnohabitans sp. WS1 (assembly GCF_003063265.1). GTDB lineage: Bacteria > Pseudomonadota > Gammaproteobacteria > Burkholderiales > Burkholderiaceae_C > Limnohabitans_A. The sequence continues at coordinate 69,126 of NZ_NERU01000002.1, read as the reverse complement.
TGGCTTGAAAAGTCTGGGGCTGAGGGGAAGGCCATCGTCGACGCGTTCAACCGCTGATCGCATGCGCCGACTGCTCAACGCCATTTATGACAGCACCGCCGCCTTGGCGGCGCTGTGCATGTGCGGCCTGCTGTTCATGGTGCTGTTGTCCGTCTTGAGTCGGCAGCTCCATGTGCATGTGCCCGGCACCGACGCCTATGCGGGCTACCTCATGGCCGGGGCGGGCTTTTTGGCGCTGGCCCACACTTTAAAGCGCGGTGAACACATCCGAGTGACTCTGGTGCTGGGCTTGTTCAAGGGGGCCGCACGCCGGGGCATGGAAGTGTTCAGCCTGTCGCTGGCCAGCCTGCTGGCTTGTTTGTTCGCTTTCTACAGCTGCCGCCTGGTGTGGCAATCCATCGAGTTTCATGACATTTCGACCGGCAATGACGCCACGCCTTTGTGGATACCGCAACTGGCCATGGCGCTGGGCACGGTGATTTTTGCACTGGCCTTTGTCGATGAACTGGTGCTGGAAATTCGGGGCCAACGTACAGCCCCCGAGAGCGGCGAGATGCTGCGCAACGAATGAACCGCCATGAATGACTTGATGATCACAGGGCTTTTGGTCCTGACCTTGTTTCTGATTTTGGGCAGTGGCGTGTGGATTGGCCTCACGCTCTCTGGCGTGGCCTGGGTGGGCATGCAGATGTTTTCTGCCCGCCCCGCAGGTGACGCCATGGCGGTGACCATATGGGGTTCGGCCTCAAGCTGGACGCTCACCGCCTTGCCCCTGTTCATCTGGATGGGCGAAATTTTGTTTCGCACACGCCTGAGCCAAGACATGTTCAAAGGCCTAGCCCCTTGGATGCAGGCCCTGCCCGGGCGCTTGCTGCACACCAATGTGGTGGGCTGCGCGATCTTTGCGGCCGTGTCGGGCTCGAGCGCGGCCACCTGCGCCACGATCGGCAAGATGACCCTGCCCGAGCTGCAAAAACGTGGCTACCCCGAAGACATGGTCATTGGCACCCTGTCCGGCTCCGGCACCTTGGGTCTGTTGATTCCGCCGTCCATCATCATGATCGTGTACGGCGTGGCGGCCGATGTGTCGATTGCCCAGCTCTTCATCGCGGGGGTTTTGCCCGGCTTGCTGCTGGCCGGGCTGTTTTCGGGTTACATCATTTACTGGTCATTGCGCCATCCAGACCAGATCCCGCCGCGTGACGCGCCCATGAGTTTCATGCAAAAGCTCGAAGCCTCCAGCAGCCTGATCCCGGTGGTCTTGCTGATTGCGGCGGTGCTGGGCTCGATCTACACCGGCTTTGCCACCGCCACCGAAGCGGCCGCCGTGGGCGTGGTCGGCTCTTTGATCTTGTCGGCTTTGCAAGGCTCCATGAACTGGGCTGTGTTCAAGGACGCCTTGATGGGGGCCACACGCCTTTATTGCATGATCGCGCTGATTTTGGCGGGCGCCGCATTTTTGACCTTGTCCATGGGCTACATCGGCCTGCCGCGCCACCTGGCCGAATGGATTGGCAGCCTGGGCCTCAGCCCCTTTGCGCTCATCATGGCCTTGATGGTGTTTTTCATCCTCTTGGGTTGCTTTCTGGACGGCATCTCGATGGTGGTGCTGACCATGGGCGTGCTCATGCCCACCGTGCAAAAAGCGGGCATCGACCCCATCTGGTTTGGCATCTTCATCGTGTTTGTGGTCGAAATGGCGCAGATCACGCCGCCCGTGGGCTTCAACCTGTTTGTGCTGCAGGGCATGACGGGCAAGCAACTGCCCTACATCGCCCGGGTGTCCATGCCCATGTTCTTTTTGATGATGGGCGCGGTCTTGTTGATTTACTTTGTGCCGGGCATCGTGACCTGGCTGCCCACCCAAATGAAACTCTGAGCTTGCAGGCAAGTTCATCCTCTATGATTCAACCCGTCCCCAAAGGACGGGTTGTTCATTTGGGCAGTAAGGATTGTTTGTGTTCAAAAATGTGATGGTTTACCGCATCGGCGAGGGCTTTGCGCCCACATTGGCCGATGTGCAAGCGGCCTTGGAGCCGGTGCAGTTTGTGGAATGTGGTGCCAGCCAGGAAAAATCCATTGGCTGGGTGCCCCCACGGGGCGAAGCGCATGGCCCCTTGGTCGAATCGGTGGCCGGGCAGTGGATCATGAAACTCATGATCGAGTCCAAGGCCGTGCCCGGCAGCGTGGTGCGGCGCAAAGCCGACGAGCGCATCGCCGAAATCGAAGCGGCCACTGGGCGCAAACCCGGCAAAAAGGAAAAGCGCGACCTGATGGACGACGTGCTCCTGTCGCTGCTGCCCCAGGCCTTTGCCCGCCAATCGAGCGTGATCGTGTGGATGGACTTGAAAAACCGCCGCTTGGTGCTCAACGCAGGCAGCCAGGGCAAAGCCGACGAGGTCATGTCGGCCCTGATGAACGTGTTGGCTGGCCTGTCGGTGTCGTTGATCCAGACCGTGACCTCGCCCCAAGCCGCCATGACCCAGTGGCTGCTGGCCCCGACCGAAGATGAATGGCCGGCCGACCTGACCGTGGAGCGCGAAACCGTGCTCAAGTCCACCGGCGAAGACGCCGCCAGCGTGCGCTTTACCCGCCACCACCTGGCCAACGACGACGTGCGCAAGCATGTGATGGAAGGCAAGCTGCCCACCCAGCTGGCGCTCAGCTGGGACGGCCGCGTGGCCTTTGTCCTGACCGAGACCTTGCAGCTGAAAAAAGTGCAATACCTCGACGGTGTCATGGACGAATCGGGCACTGACAAGAACGAAGACCGCTTTGACGCCGACGTGGCCTTGTCGACTGGCTTGCTCGGACCGTTGATCGACAGCCTGATCGAAGCCCTGGGCGGCGAGATGGAGCTGGGTGCCGCTGCGGCCGATGCCAACACGTCGAACCCGACCCGCACCGTGCTCAATTCCACTGTCACAACGGGTGCCGCTGCAGTCGACGAAGAAGACCCGCCTTTTTAAAACCTGGGGCTTCAAGGTCCCCCTCATCCCCTAACGCCCTGCCGAAAGGACCCACCCCATGCTCACGGTGATCGCGATTTGCATTGGTGCCAGTGTGGGCGCACTCTCGCGCTGGCAGCTCGGCTTGTGGCTCAACCCCGCCAGCGCTGGTCTGATGCCTTTGGGAACTTTGGCGGCCAACCTGATCGGTGGCTATCTGGTGGGTGTGTGTGTGGGTGTGTTCCAGCAACTGCCGGACCTTGACCCGGTCTGGCGACTGGCCCTGGTGACCGGTTTTCTGGGCGCACTGACCACGTTTTCCAGTTTCTCGGCCGAAGTGGTGGACATGCTTCAGCAAGGGCGTTTGGCGTGGGCTCTGGGCACCGCCACCTTGCACTTGCTCGGCTCCTTGATGCTCACGGTGCTGGGCCTGTACACCGTCACATGCTGGTTCAGCCAGAACTGAGCGGCGGCTCCATCCCCTTCAAACGCATGAAACACCAGGCGGGTGACGGGCCGCCTACCCGAGGAACAAACCCTGCCCGCTTTCGCCCATGCCGGGCGTCTTTAAAACCCAATGGCTTGGCGCAGCACCTGCAAGGCGTGTTGGTCATCTTGCCCTCTCCAAGCCACGATCTGATCGGGTCTGATCAGCACCCATGGGGCTTGGTAGAGTGGGCGCAAGCCACTGGCGCTGTGGTCCAAACGCTTCAGGTTCAAACCCAGACTCTGGGCGGCCACTTCAAAACCCGCACCTGCCGAACTGCTGGCGTCCAGCTGCAACAAGGTCCATTCGCTGTGAAACGTGTCGTACAGCGAGCGACCATCGGCCAGCCAAGCATGCGGCGGTCGACCACCTGGACAGGCACTGGGCTGGTAGCTGTTGGCGGCGTCGGGTGGGGGCGTGGTGCCGTCTCTCACCACAATGGGCGAATCGTCGTATCGGCCCCCAAAAGTCACGCCGGGAATGTTGAATTCCATGCGCACATGACCGTTCAAGTGAACGCTGGCCTGTTGGCGAGCTGCTTGACCGGAGGGCTTGTCGTCTTCCAAGGCCGATGTGGCTTCAAACAAGCCGACCGAATCGGCAAATTGCCGGGCATAGGCGGTGTTGCGGTGGGCCAAAGGCATGCGCTCTGAGGCATAACTGTCGAGCAAGCTGGGCGGTGCGATGCCTTGAACCACACTGGCCAGCTTCCAGCCCAGGTTGATGGCATCTTCGACGGCCGTGTTGTAACCCAGCCCACCCGTGGGGGTGAAGAGATGCGCGGCATCACCGCCCAAAAATACCCGCCCTTGCCCAAACGATTCGGCAACCAAGGCGTGCCCAGCCATCCAGGTGCCCACCGACAAGACCTCGATGGGCAGCTCACAACCCATGGCTTGGTTGAAAATGCGCTGAGCGTCTTCGGCTGTCCAGGCATCGGCGTCTTCACCATCGTGCACCGCCGCATGGAAGGCAAACTCACCTGCCCCATCCACCGTGGCCATGAAGGCACGGCGCTGGGCATTGACCGTGACATACATCCAGGCTTTGTCGTGCGGCATGACCTGGTCAAAACCTGGCGCACGCAAGTACACGGCAAACATTTTTCCACCCATGAAGTCGCGCTTGACCCCGGTGCTGCCGCCCCAAGCAATGCCCAACTGGTGACGGATCGGACTGCGAGCCCCGTCGGCCCCCACCAAGTAGCGGGCTCGCACCGAAACAGGCGCACCACCGGCCAATGGGGTCACGGTGGCGTCGACCCCCTCAAGGTCTTGCACAAAATGGGTGAGCGACCAGCCGTAACGCACATCGTTGGAGGGACAAGCCTGGGCCTGCTGGCGCAAGGTTTTCTCGACAAACTTTTGCGACACGCGGTGAGGCAACTCGGCCGCACTCCAAGAGCCCTGCAGGGTCTTGATGGTCTGAGTGGCTTGCGCTGCCGTAGGCAAAGGCAAACGCGCCAATTCATGGCCCGTGAAACGGGTGAAATAAGCGATATCGGTGGGGTGATCGGCAGGCAGACCTTGCGCCCGGATCTCGGAGGCAAACCCCAGACGCCTGAAATGCTCCATGGTGCGCGCTTGCGTGGCATTGGCCTGGGGGTTGAACGCGGTGCCCGCTTTGGGGTCCACCAGCAAAGTCCGCACCCCACGACGCCCCAACTCGATGGCCAGCATCAAACCAAAAGGCCCACCGCCTGCGATCAGCACATCCACAGTCAAGGGTGGGGTTTGAGGTTTGCCGCTGTGGGTTGAATTTGCAAAAGAAGCACTCATGGGCTGATCCATTCCGGTTGATCCATGGGCTCATTCTGACTGAACAGGTGCCTCAAATTGACAGCTCACCCACCCCCGCGCTGGGTGTACAGATCAAAGTGCCGCATGAAGGCGTAGCGTTCTTGTTCGCTCAAGCCCTCAAACTGGAAGTGCATGCGCAGCACGGGCAGGCGAATTTGTGCAATGACGCGTGGGGGCATGACTTGCCAGCGCAATTGCAGATGCCCCACACCGATGGTGATGTGTGCGCTGCTGGCCTGGCATTGCAGCGGGTGTTGTCCCACAGCACGGGGCAGCCACCCCAGCCATTCGGCTTCGGTGCAGCCCATGTCGCGCTGGAAGGTTTCGGCGTAGCTTGCTTGCATCGAAGACTTCAGCCGCCTGCAACAGGCGGCCAGATGGCCAGCACATCGCTCTCAACCAAGGCGTGCGTGCCTCGGTCTTCGGGGGCGATGTATTTGCCATTGACCAAGACCAGATGCACCAGCTTGGGGGGCAGACTGAAGGAGTCGATGACTTGCATGATGGTGGTGCCAGATGCCACGTCCATGACGATTTGATTGCTGCGGCGAACCTCGGCAGGCAGATAGTCGGTGAGCGTGGCAAACAGTTTGAAGGTGATGTTCATGCGAGGATTGTCACTTCATCTGCGCCGCGCATCCGCCGCACCACTCCATTGACCCTGGCCTTGTGCACAGGCCAGATAGGCGTCCACGAGGCGGGTGGGGTCTTGCATCAGGCGTTCTTTCCATTCGCCCAAACGCACTTGGCCTTCGACCAGCCCACGCATGACGCCCACATGCTCGGTCCAACCCACCGAGTTGCAGCCCACCATGACATCGTCCTTGAACTGCAGGCTCAGGTGTTTGCCTGCGGCTTGGTCGGTCAGCTGGGCTTGTTCGCCGCCTTCCACACCTTGCCAATTGCCAAAGCTGGTGGAAATCAGGCCCAGGGTGTCAAGCACGTTGATCTGGGTCACGCCCTTGAGGGTGGTCTGTTGACCGGCCATGTTGAGCGCAGCCACGCGGGCTTGTTCAGCCGCGTTGGGCTGGATGGCGCTGACGATGGTCTGGCCACTGACTTTGTCAAAAGCTTCGGCGCAGTCCCCGGCGGCATAAATGCCCGGCACATTGGTTTGCAAGAACTCGTCGGTCAAAATGCCTTGCAAGCAAGTGATGCCACTGTCTTTGAGGAAGCCGATGGCCGGGCGCACGCCGGTGGCGCTGATGACCAAATCGGCCTCGACGGTTTGACCATTGGACAGGCGCACATGCAAACCTTGAGCTGCTGGGGCTGGACTGCCCAGGCCAATGGCGCTGGCCAATTTGCCCAAGATGCCGCTGGGGGCAGCGGCCGCGGCGGCAGGTGCAATCGACTCGACTCGGGTGCCCACATAGACTTTCACGCCTTTGGTTTCGCACCAGTCACGGATCATGCCGCCCGCCATGGGGCCCATCATGCGGGGCACCATGCGGTCACCCATCTCGACCACCGACAATTCGACGCCGCGTTGCTTGAGCGCTTCCATGATGATGCAGCCAATGAAGCCCGCGCCCATTTGCAAGACCTTGGCACCAGGCTGGGCCAGTGCGGCAATGGCACGGGCGTCGGCCAGCGTCCAGCAAGGGTGCACACCGGGCAGGTCCATGCCTGCAATGGGGGGACGCACGGGCTGCGAGCCGGTGGCGATCAGCAGTTTGTCGAACGCCAGCTTTTGGCCGTTGTCCAGCACCACTTGGCGCGCCACGGTGTCCACCTGGGTGGCGCGTGCGTTCATGATGTCGATGCGCAAGTCGGCAAAGTGGGTGTCGCCCTTGCGCAGCCAAGTGCCTTTTTCTTCGACGTTGCCAATCAGCAAATAAGGAATCGCCATGCGCGAATAAGGCGCTTCTTTTTCGTCACCGACGATGGTGATGCGGTCTTGCGGGCAATGCTTGCGCAAGGTCTCGGCGGCGATGACGCCTGCAGGGCCTGCGCCCAGAATCACGTGATGGGTCATGGTGTTTTCTCCAAAAGCAGGCAGCGGCCATTGAAGGCCGCTGCGCATTTCATTCAAGCCTCACCAAGCGGGACCATGGGTTTGACGACATGACCACGCCCTGTGGGCAATGACCGTCAAAGTCCCAGACGTTCCCGGGTGGCCGATGTGGGTCGGCCTTCGCCGTCCCAGCCACGCGCGTCGTAGTACTTGGGCAGCATCTCGTCCAACTTGCTGACCATGCCTTTGCCGGGGCCGGTTTTGGCGGCTTCGGTCATCAGGCGCTTGGGCAGGTTGTCGTCGGCCTTGGTGAAGCCTGCGGCGTTGTTGAACTCGCGCTCCATGTTCCAGATGCGCTCACCAATGTGGGCCAAGTGTTCCATGGTGAACTCTTCGCCGCATGCGGCTTGCACTTGGGGGGCCACGTCGGCCAGGGTCCAGGCGAAGCTGGTGAAAACGCAAATACCGGCCGAGTCAAACGCAGCAGTCGCGTCCTGGAAAGCCTTGACCAGTTCTGGCTTGCCTTCGTGCTCGGTAGGCTCGGTCTTGACCGGGATGCCCAGCACTTCAGAAGCGATGGTGTAACCACGCAGGTGGCAGGCACCACGGTTGGACGTGGCGTAAGCCAGGCCAATGCCCTGGATCACACGTCCGTCATAGGCTGGGAATTCCTGGCCCTTGACGCTCATGGACAGGTCGGGGTGGCCGTACTTGGCGGTCAGGCGCTTGGAGCCCAAGCCAATTTCCTTGCCAAAACCAATGCCCTTGGCGGTCATGTCGACAAACTCGCACAAGGCTTCGGCGGAGCCAAAAGGCGCGTCCACACCAATTTGCTCTTTGGTCAGCACGCCCATTTCGTACAGCTCCATGACGGCGCCAATGGTGGCACCGAAGCTGATCGGGTCAAAGCCTTCTTCGTTGCAAATCATGTTGGCGTATTGCAGGGCTTCGAGGTCCTTCACACCGTTGGCTGCACCCAGCGCCCAAGCGGCTTCGTATTCGAGACCACCCGATGCGCCCCAGTATTCGGGCTTGTTCTTGACCGAGAAGTGGCCCTCGTCCATCTTGCTGATGCGGCCGCAGGCGATGGTGCAACCGAAGCAGGCTTGGTTGGTCACCAGGTGCTTTTTGCCGTCGGTCTCGCGGGGCGTGACCATGGCTTCAGCCGAGATGTCCTTGGCGCTTTCGAATTGCACGTCGCGGTGGTTGCGGGTAGGCAAAGCACCGACTTCGTTGATCACGTTCATCAGCACTTGAGTGCCGTAAGCAGGCAGGCCCTGGCCGGTGACGCCGTTGTCGGCCAGCACCTTTTTGGCGGCCTTGGTCGCCGCCATGAAGGCCTTGGGGTTTTGCACGTTGCCCACACCAATCGTGCCGCGCACGGCGATGGCCTTGAGGTTTTTGCTGCCCATGACGGTGCCCACGCCCGAACGGCCAGCCGCACGGTGCAGGTCGTTCACCACAGCGGCATACAGCACACCGTTTTCACCGGCCTTGCCAATGCTGGACACGCGCAGCAGCGGGTCTTGCAGGCTGGACTTGAGGATTTCCTCGGTCTTCCAGACGCTTTGGCCCCACAGGTGACCGGCGTCACGCAGCTCGACTTCGTCGTCGTTGATGTAGAGGTACACCGGCTTGGCCGATGCGCCTTCAAAAATGATCATGTCCCAACCGGCCATTTTCAGCTCGGCACCCCAGTAGCCACCCGAGTTGGAGCAGGCAATGGCGCCCGTCAGTGGGCCTTTGGTGATGACGGTGTAGCGGCCACCGGTAGAGGCCATGGTGCCGGTCAGCGGGCCGGTGGCCCAGATGATTTTGTTGTCGGCCGACAGCGGATCGACTTTGGGGTCGACTTCGCTGATCAGGTATTTGCTGCCCAGACCGCGTGAACCCAGATAGGCCTTGGCCCATTCCATGTTCAGAGGTTCAGATTTGACGGTGCCCGCGGTCAGGTCGACGCGGAGAATTTTTCCAGCCCAAGACATGTTGATGCTCCTTAAGGGTGGGGGGTTTAAGCCGCAGAGGGCTGATTGCCCAACTTGTCGGCCCACTGTTTCATTTTGTCCATACCAGTCCAGTTGGCATCGACGAAGGTGATGGCGCCGGTGGGGCAGGCATCAGCGCAAGCTGGATCGCCACCGCACAGGTCGCACTTTTGCACCTTGCCAGTTTCTTGCACATAGTTGATCGTGCCAAATGGGCAGGCGATGGTGCACACCTTGCAACCCACGCAGGTGGACTCGTTGACCACCTTGGCGCCCGTGACTTTGTCCACGGTGATGGCTTCCACTGGGCAGGCGTGCAAGCACCAGGCTTCATCGCACTGGGTGCAGGTGTAAGGCACTTTTTTGCCGGTGTGGTGGAAGTCGAACACCTTGATGCGCGACTTGGATGTGGCGTATGTGCCGTAGTTCTCGAAAGAACAGGCCATTTCGCACTGCAAGCAGCCGGTACATTTGTCCGGATTGATGTGCAGGACTTTCTGCATGTGGATCTCCTGTGAATTGGCGGGCTGGTCAAGCTCGCGCTTATGAATCAGAATGCATAGCCATTGTTGGCGCATACACCTGTAAACCGATACGGATTAACCCTAGGTTTGACAGGGTTGACGCAAAAATTCTCAGCTTGATACACATCTGACATGCCCCTGACTGCCCTCAACAGCGACCGCTTGCAGCGGATAGAACAAGCCCGTGATCTGGTGTTTCAGGGGCGCTCTGGCCACTTGCGCCCCGGCGAATCGCTGGCAGGTGTGTCACCTTGGCTGACCCAGTCCTGGAAACGCTGCCTGGCCATGGGCCTGCAGCCGCAGCAAAGCGTAGGGTTTGACACCGTTTCGGCTCAGCAAATGCGCCGCGTACAAGAAAACAGCCGCCCACTGGTGCAGGCGGCCCAGCCTGTGCTGGTGGAGCTGGCCCGTGCGATTGCCGACATCCGCTATTTCGCCATCTTGACCAATGCACAAGGCATCGTGGTCGATGTGCACGGCCCGGTGGACCGCCAAGACCGCCGCGCCGACGCCATTGCCCGTGTGGGCGTGGACCTGTCAGAACGCTCGGTGGGCACCACGTCCATCAGTGCTGCCTTGAGCGAACTGCAACCGGTCTGGCTCCACCGGGGTGAGCATTTTTTTCAGGACAACAGCGTCTACAGCTGCGCCGGGGCACCGGTTTTTGGTCCTGACGGCTTGTGCGCGGGCATGCTGGACCTGACGGGCATCGAAACCACCGAACGCCCGGCCCTGAAACATCTGGTGCGGCGCTCGGCCCGCAGCATCGAAAACAGCTGGCTGCTGTCCACCGGACACGCGCTGGTGCTGCGCCTGAACTGGCCCGGCAACCAAGCCGGCGACGACAGCGACGGCTTGATCACCTTGGGCCCCAACGGCCACATCTTGGGTGCCAACCCGACCGCGCGTCAAATGTTGTCTTTGTCGCCCACGCCGCAAGGCGAGTCCTTGCACGCCAGCGATGTGTTTGCCTCTGCTTGGGAAAACCTGTTCGACGCGGCCCGGCGAAACAGCAAAGGCGCAGCGCAGACCCAAGAGTTGCCCCTGTGGTCAGGGCTGCGCTTGCAAACGCAGGCCTGGCTGGCAGGGTCTTCGGCGCAGGCTTTTCACGCCGCACCTTCAGGCCATGGTGCCCACACCGCGCACCCCGAGCCCCCAATTGCGGCCATGGCCCAAGTCCCCAAAGGCCTGAAAGACGCACAAACCGAGATGATCCGCGAAGCCGTCAAACAGGCGCGAGGCAATGTGGCCGAAGCGGCCCGGGCCTTGGGCATCAGCCGAGCCACGGTGTACCGCAAACTCGGCTTGCCCAAAAGCTGACCCAGTGTCAGATCACTTCCCCGCGTTCGGGAAAAACAACTGCTCGCCGCCGATTTTGTAGTCGGCAATCACACCCTGACCAGCGGCCGAGGTGATCCAGTCCACAAACTTTTGCGCATCGGCCTGTTTGACGTGCGCATGTTTGGCCGGGTTGACCACCATGACGCCGTATTGGTTGAACAGACGTTGGTCACCCTCCACCAAAATGGCCAGATCGGCGCGGTTTTTGAAGTTCAGCCAAGTGGCGCGGTCGGCCAACACATAGCCGCCGGAAGACGCCGCAATGTTCAAAGCCGGGCCCATGCCGCAGCCGCATTCCTTGTAGCCGCTGCCTTTTTTGTCAGCTAGATTGGCCATCTTCCAAAAACGCAGTTCGGCCGCGTGTGTGCCGCTCTTGTCACCGCGCGACACAAAGGCAGCATTGCCTGCCGACAACTTGGCCAAGGCCGCCACAATGTCTTTGCCCTTGGTGGCTGCCGGGTCGGCCTTGGGGCCGATCAGCACAAAGTCGTTGTACATCACCGGCAAGCGCTTGATGCCAAAGCCATCGGCCACGAATTTTTCTTCGGCCACTTGGTCGTGCACAAACACCACATCGGCATCACCGCGCCGCGCCATGTCCAGCGCCTGGCCTGTGCCCAGGGCCACCACTTTCACGTCCAGGCCACTGGCCTTTTTAAAGGCCGGCAAGAGGTGCGCAAACAAACCTGACTGCTCAGTCGATGTGGTGGACGACATGACGATGGACTGGGCTTGTGCCCACACCGAAGTGGTGGCCAACACCGCGCACACCAGAGCGCGACGGGTCATAGAAGATGGAAAGGTCATGAAAGTTCTCCTTGAACAAAAGCATGGGCTGCTGGGCTGCACTCGGCCAGCAGTTCGGGGTTGAAAAAATCGGCCACGGGCAAGTCGGCCATCACTTGACCGAACTCCAGATAAATGACGCGGGTGGCCAAGCGCTTGACTTGGCCCAGGTTGTGGCTGGCCCAGACCAAGGTCAGCGGCCGTTCTGGGGCACAGGCAAATTCGGCCATCAGGGCTTCGACTTCGCGCTTGGCGTGAGGGTCCAGGCTGGCCGTGGGTTCGTCCAGCAGCAGCACATCGGGCTGGCGTGCCCAAGCGCGGGCCAAGGCCAGGCGCTGCTGCTGCCCACCCGACAACTGGCGGCCGTTTTGCTGCTCCACAGACAACAAACCGACGCGCTCCAAGGCCTGTTGTGCCAGTGCCTTGGCAGCGGCCCAAGACAGGCCGCGTGCACGGTCCAGCCACAAGCCCAGCGCGACATTGTTCAAGGCGGACAGGCGCAACAAATGCGGCCTTTGAAACAGCATGGCCTGGCGCACCCCCGGCACTTGCAAAACCTGGCCTTGCGAGGGCAGCACCAGACCATGCAGGGTGCGCAGCAAAGTGCTTTTGCCCGAGCCATTGGCTCCCACCAGCGCCACGCGCTCGCCCGCTTCGATGCGCAAGCTCACGCTCTTCAAGGCTGCTTGTGACCCCAGTTGCACGCTCACCGCGTCCAAGCCAATCTGCGCGGCACTCATGGCTGCACCTCAGTGGTTCTACCCTCTGGCGCGGATCGCGCGCAGCGCCGCTCACCCCACAGGCGCAGCCCCGCCACCAGCGCATTGAGCAGCAGCACCACCGCCAGCAAAACCATGCCCAACCCCAGCGCCAGCGGCAAATCGCCTTTGCTGGTCTCCAGGGCAATGGCGGTGGTCATGACGCGCGTGAAGCCGTCGATGTTGCCGCCCACGATCATGACCGCGCCCACCTCCGAGATGGCGCGGCCAAAGGCGGTGACGCCAATGGTGAGCAAGGCCAGTCGTTCATCCCAAGCCAGCAACAAACTGCGCACCCAAGGCCCTGCGCCGAGTGAGGCCCACTGCTCGCCATGCTGGCGCTCCACGTCTTCAACCACCTGGCGCGTGAGCGCGGCCACCACGGGCACCACCAAAATAAACTGGGCCAGCACCATGGCCTTGAAACTGAACATCCAGCCCAAAAAACCCAAAGGCCCGGTGCGCGACAGCAGCAAATACACCACCAAGCCCACCACCACCGAAGGCAGCGCCAGCAAAGTGTTCAAGCCCACCAGCACAGCGCCCCTGCCGCGAAATCGCGACACCGCCAGCCAAGCCCCCAATGCCACGCCCACGCCATAGGCCAGCAGGCAGGCCGTGGCACTGACGGCCAAAGACCGGGTGACGACCACCCATAAGCCAGGATCAAGAGAGGTGACGAGAAGCAGCGCCGCATGGACGCTGTCGGAGAAGGTATTCATACAACGGTGTGGATGCTAAGGGACAAGCACCCTTCAAGCCATGAGGGGAGTCCACTATGAACAAGTTTGCATAGGTTGAACCCGCGCCATCTCGTCTCCATGGTCCGGACAAAATGCATCCACAAAAAAAGCCCGGCGAACCGGGCTTGTGGGTGGAATCAGGTTGGCGCAACCCTGCTTTACTTCTTTTCAGCCTTCATTTCGGCTTCCAAGGCTTTAGCAGGATCATCCTCTTGACCTTCTTCGCCTTCAGGCTTGAGATCATCAGCTTGTTCATCCTGGGTTTGACTTTCACTCTCCAGCATCTGCTCCAAAGCAGCATCCGCATCAATCTTGACGCCTTCTTGCAGGCCACCTGTGACCAAAGACGGCACCATGATGATGGCGGCCACCATGATCAACTGCAGGATGATGAATGCGATCGAGCCTTTGTAGATCTCAGTGGTGGTCACCGCGCGGATGTTCTCTCCGGTGACACGGTCTTTGTAATCGTTCTTGGGCGCAACACTGCGCAGGTAGAACAAGGCAAAACCAAAGGGCGGTGTCAGGAAGGAGGTCTGCAGGTTCATCGCCACGATCACACCAAACCAGATCATGGCCTGGTCAGGTGTCATGCCGGGCACGAGGCCAGGCAAGATCTTTTCGGCCACAGGCGCCAGGATCGGGATCACGATGAAAGCGATCTCAAAGAAATCGATGAAACAGCCCAAGATGAAAATCAGCAAGTTCACCACGATCAGGAAACCGATGGCGCCACCCGGCATGTCGACAAACAAGTGTTCGACCCAGATGTGCCCGTCGGCCGCGTTGAACGTGAAACTGAACACGGTCGAACCGATGAGAATGAACAGCACAAACGAAGCCAACTTGGCGGTGCTCTCCAAGGCTTGGTTCAAAAGGGCCTTACCCAGACGGCCTTTGCCAATCGCCAGAATCAAAGCACCCAAAGCCCCCATGGCCCCGCCCTCGGTGGGCGTGGCCACACCGAGAAAGATGGTGCCCAACACCAGGAAAATCAAAATCAAGGGCGGCATCAGAACAAAGGTCACCTGCTCGGCCAATTTGGACAACAAGCCCATGCCCGTGAGGCGGTTGACAATGGCCAAACCCAAAGCAACCAAAGAAGCAACCGTCATGGACATGATGACCACTTCGTCACCCGGTGCTGCCTGGGTGCGGTCCAACCAAGCCATCATGATGCTGTCGTGTGCCGAGGCCCAGGCATAGCCCACCACGGTGCACAAAATCAACAAAAAGGCCAAGGACACATGGCCCGATTTGCCATTGGCTTCGCGGTAGATGCGGGCCTCTGGCGGCAAGGCCGGCACCATGGCAGGCTTGAAAATCGCCACCACCACGATGAACAGCACATACAAACCCACCAGCAACAAGCCCGGCACCAAGGCACCGGCATACATGTCGCCCACCGAGCGACCCAACTGGTCGGCCAGCACAATCAAAACCAAAGAAGGCGGAATGGCTTGTGCCAAAGTGCCAGAAGCTGTGATGGCCCCTGTGGCAATCACCCGGCTGTAACCGTAGCGCAGCATGATGGGCAAAGAGATCAGGCCCATGGAGATGACCGCTGCGGCCACCACCCCCGTGGTCGCAGCCAGCAAGGCCCCGACCAAAATCACCGCGATGGCCACACCGCCGCGCACCGGTCCAAACACCTGACCCACGGTTTCAAGCAGGTCTTCGGCCATGCCGGATTTCTGCAAGATGATGCCCATGAAGGTGAAAAACGGAATGGCCAGCAAGGTGTCGTTTTGCATGATGCCAAATATTCGCAGCGGCAAAGCTTGGAACAAGGATGGCGGAAAAAGCCCCGCCTCCATGCCAATGAAGCCAAAGCCCAAACCGCAAGCGGCCAAAGCGAAGGCCACCGGAAAACCTGTCAACAGCAAAACCAACAAGCCACCAAACATGATGGGCACAAAGTTTTGTGCCAGAAATGTCGCTTCCATCAACGTGCTCCCAGCGCTTGTTGTTGCGCAATCTTTTCAAGTTCCAAGAGTTCTTTTTGTTCGTCAGACATCGTTTCATCTGACGACAAAACATCTTCGCCCTGCCCCAACAAAAAGGCCAAACGCTTGATCAACTCCGACACGCCTTGCAGCATGAGCAAGGCAAAGCCAGCAGGCACCAGCGCATACACAGGCCAGCGGATCAGGCCGCCCGCGTTGGATGACATTTCACCCGTGTTGTAAGCCTGCATGAACAGTGGCCAGGACAGGTAAATGCAAATGACGCAAAAAGGGAACAAGGCCAACACAATGCCGCCCACATCAATCCAGTTGCGCATGCGCGGGCTGAGCATCCCCGAAATGAAATCGATGCGCACATGCGAGTTCTTGAGCAAGCCATAACCCGCACCCAACAAAAACACAGCGGCAAACAGGTACCACTGAATTTCCAAAAGCGCGTTTGAGCTCAAATCGAAGGCCTTGCGCACAATGGCGTTGCCAGCGCTGATCAAAGTGGTGGCCAAAATCAACCAAGTGGTGAAAAGGCCCACACCCTGATTCAAACGGTCAATGCCCCGTGAAATCAACAAGAAAAAAGACATGTTGTCCTCCAGAAAAACTGGCGCAATTGTAAGTCTGCGTTAACCTGCAAACGTGCTTTCAGGGTTGATCGGCGGCTTGATATTTTTATCGCTTGCCGTGAGCGCTTTTCAAAACCCCTGGTTTTCAGGGATAACCCTTGAGTCTGGAGGCTGCGTTCTGAGCGGCCACCCAGGCAAGGTGCTGCGCAAGAACTGCGCCTGATGCAGCGGCCCTGAGCTGGAATCACTCAAAACAAAAGGCCCCGAAGGGCCTTGTGTCATGCGGATCTTGCAGGCTGGATTACAGCTTGGCCGATTGCATGTAGCTGTCGAAGCGTGCTTCGGTGAAACGGAACCACTGATTGGCTTCTTTTCGGAATCCAGAGTAATCGGCGTAGATTTTTTTCCAACCAGGGTTTTTGGCACCGATTTCGTCGTACAGCGCCATGGATTCTTTGAAAGCTGCGTCCATCAAGTCCTTGGGGAAGGGGAACAACTTGGCACCACCAGCGACCAAGTTCTTGAGAGCGGCCGCGTTGCGAGCGTCATAGCGGGCTTGCATGTCCGTCGCTGCGAAACTGGAGGCAGCTTCGATGATCGCTTTGTACTCGCTGGACAAGCTGTCATAGGCTTTTTTGTTGATGTGCAAGTCCAGCTGAGGACCACCTTCCCACCAACCTGGGTAAGCGTAGTTTTTAGCGACTTTGTAAAAGCCCAACTTGAAGTCGTCGTATGGACCCACCCACTCGGCCGCATCGATCGTGCCTTTTTCCAGGGCTTGGTAAATCTCGCCGCCGGGGATGTTTTGGGGCACGCCACCGATGCGCTCGACGACTTTGCCGGCAAAGCCGCCCACGCGGAATTTGGTGCCTTTGAAGTCAGCCAAGGACTTGATGGGCTTGCGGAACCAGCCGCCCATTTGAGCGCCGGTGTTGCCCATCACGAAGTTGACGATGTTGTAGTTGTTATAGTGCTCGCGCATCAACTTCATGCCATTGCCATGCAGCATCCAGGCTGTCATTTGACGGCTGTTCAAGCCAAAAGGAATGGCGCAACCCAAAGCAAACACTTCGTCCTTGCCGAAGTAATAGTAAGGCGCGGTGTTGGACATTTCCACAGTGCCGTCTTTGGTGGCGTCAATGGTGCCAAAAGCAGGCACCAATTCACCGGCCGCGTGGGTGGTGATCTCGAATTTGCCGCCGGTCATCTCTTTGACCTTGGCTGCGAACACATCGTTCACACCAAACAAAGTGTCCAGCGCCTTGGGGAAGCTGGAGGTCAGACGCCAGCGCAAAGCGGCTTGAGCATGAACGGCAGGTGCAGCACCCGCAGCCAAAATACCGGCAATGCCAGCGTTTTTAATGACGGAACGACGATCCATGAATGGACTCCTGTTGAAAATTAAAGACACGCCCGGGACAACCGAGCGTTGACTCACAAGTCGAAGCGTATTGTAGGAAGCTGTTCAAGCCAAAAATGGGGGGGTTTACCCTTTTAATGGGGATTGAAATTCAACAAAGTTGAAGCAACAACAAAAATTGAAAGCTTTTCAAAACTTGTTGAATTGAATTCAAGCAGGCCAACGCTGACCAATGGACTTTTCTATGCCCGCCGCATCAAGCCCTTGCATGGACAAAAGCTTGGCCGGGTCGCCATGCTCAATGAACACGTCGGGCAAGCCCAGGTGCAAGACGGGCCGGGTGATCTGCAAGGTCTGCAGGGCCTCGGCCACAGCGCTGCCCGCGCCACCCATGATGCAGCCCTCCTCCACCGTCACCAAACGCTCGTGGCTTTGGGCGATTTGGGCCAACAACGCCACATCCAGTGGTTTGACCCAGCGCATGTTGACCACGGTGGCATTGAGCTTTTCAGCGGCCTGCAGGGCCGGGGTCAACAAGGTGCCGAAGGCCAAGATGGCCAGCTTTTCGCCTTGGCGGCGCACTTCGCCTTTGCCAAAAGGCAGGGTGTCCAGGTCGCGCCCGGGCTCGGTGCCCACACCTGCGCCGCGCGGGTAGCGCACCGCCACCGGGTGGTTTTGTGCATAAGCCGTGCTCAGCAGCTGGCGGCATTCGCGTTCATCGGCCGGGCAGGCCAGGCTCATGTTGGGGATGCAGCGGATGTAGGCGATGTCGTAAGCCCCCGCGTGGGTGGCCCCGTCAGCACCCACCAGGCCCGCGCGGTCCAAGGCGAACACCACCGGCAGGTTTTGCAGCGCCACATCGTGGATCAACTGGTCATAGCCGCGTTGCAAGAATGTGGAGTAAATGGCCACCACAGGCTTGAGGCCTTCGCAGGCCATGCCCGCAGCAAAAGTCACGGCGTGCTGCTCGGCAATGCCCACGTCGTAATAGCGTTTGGGAAAGCGCTGGTGGAAAGCCACCATGCCCGAGCCCTCGCGCATGGCGGGGGTGATGCCCACCAAGCGCATGTCTTTCTCGGCCATGTCGCACAGCCACTGGCCAAACACCTGGGTGAAAGTGGTTTTAGAAGGTGTGGCCGCAGGCATCAGGCCCACATTCGGGTCGAACTTGCCGGGGCCGTGGTAGGCCACCGGGTCGGCCTCGGCCTTTTCATAACCTTGGCCCTTTTTGGTCACCACATGCAAAAACTGCGGGCCGTCCAGGTGCTTGATGTTTTCCAGCGTCGGAATCAGCGACTCCAGGTCGTGCCCGTCGATGGGGCCGATGTAGTTGAAGCCGAATTTTTCGAACAGCGTGGCGGGCACGACCATGCCCTTGGCGTGCTCTTCCAGGCGCTTGGCCAGCTCAAACAGGGGCGGTGCGTTTTTAAGCACATTCTTGGCCCCGGCCTTGGCCGCCGAATAAAAACGCCCGCTCATGAGCTGAGCGAGGTAGCGGTTGAGCGCCCCCACGGGTGGGCTGATCGACATGTCGTTGTCGTTCAGGATCACCAACAGCTTGCACTCTTCGACGCCAGCGTTGTTCAGCGCCTCAAAGGCCATGCCTGCGGTCATGGCGCCGTCGCCAATCACGGCAATCGAATGGCGCGACTCGCCTTTTTGGCGGGCCGCCACGGCCATGCCCAAAGCGGCCGAAATGCTGGTGGACGAGTGCGCGGTGCCAAAGGTGTCGTATTCGCTCTCGTCGCGGCGCGGAAAACCCGACAGGCCGCCAAACTGACGCAACGTGGGCATGCGATCGCGTCGACCCGTGAGGATTTTGTGCGGGTAGGTTTGGTGCCCCACGTCCCAGACAATGCGGTCTTCGGGGGTGTTGAAGACGTAGTGCAAAGCCACTGTCAACTCCACCGTGCCCAGGTTGGAGCTCAGGTGCCCACCGGTTTTGGAGACATTGTCGAGCACGCAGTGGCGCAGTTCGTCGGCCAACTGGGGCAAGTCGGTGCGCTGCAGGCGGCGCAGATCGGCCGGGGTGTCGATGTTTTTGAGCAAATCGGACATGTCAGTTGTTTCTTTCTACCACCATGGCGGTCAAGGCACGTAAAGCAGCCAAACGAACTTCAGGCAAGCCCGTGTCGGTCAAGGCTTGGGTGGCCTGTGCGGCCAGTGCGTCGGCAAATGCTTTGGCACCCTCCAAGCCCATGAGGGCCACATACGTGGGTTTGTCGGCAGCTTCGTCTTTGCCTGCAGTTTTGCCCAAGGTGGCCGAATCTGCCGTCACATCGAGCACATCGTCCACCACCTGAAAGGCCAGGCCCAAGGCCTCGCCAAAACGACACAAAGCGGCCTGAACCGAGGCGGATACGCCAGGCACACAAGCCGCCCCCATCTGCACGCTGCACAGCAGCAGCGCCCCGGTTTTGAGGCGGTGCATCTGGCGCAACTGGTCTTCGCTCAGGCGTTGGCCCACACTGGCCAGGTCAATCGCCTGGCCCCCAGCCATGCCCTGGTAGCCCGAAGCGCGGGCCAACAAAGACACACAGGCCGCTTGCACTGCCGCAGGCACACGGCCGTCCAGCGGGGTCAAAAATTCGAAGGCCAGGGTTTGCAATGCGTCACCCGCCAACAGGGCTTGCGCCTGCCCAAACTGCACATGCACCGTGGGTTTGCCGCGCCGCAGCACATCGTTGTCCATGCAAGGCATGTCGTCATGCACCAAAGAATAGGCATGGATCAACTCGATGGCGCAGGCGGCATTGAACGCAGCCGGACTGCTCAGGTCATCACCCACCGCCTCGGCGGTGGCCAGCACCAACAAGGGTCGCAGGCGCTTGCCGCCGTCGAGCACAGCGTAGCGCATGGCCTGCCCCAAAGCAGCGGGTGACTCGGCCACCATGCCAGTCGACAAAGCCGACTCCACTCGTTCCAGATGCGCTTGCATCCAGGCTTTCAGGTCCAGGCTCATGCGCCACTCCAGGGTTTGAGTTGTCCGCCGTCCAGCACCTGGATTTGGTCTTCCACGGCTTTGAGTTTGTCACGGCAATAGGCCAACAGCACCGCGCCGCGCTGGTAGCCCGTCAACAGCTGGTCCAAAGGCATTTGCCCAGACTCCAACTGGCCAACCAGCAACTCCAGCTCCGACAAAGCTGCTTCGTAATTCGCAGGCAGGTTGACCGCCTCCGTATCGGCGGGGTCGGGTTTGGCAGCCTTGGGCATGAGGGTATTCCGGCAAAAAACCCGATTTTAGGCCTTAAGCCTTGATGGAGCTGACAGTGACCCATGTCAAGCCCATAAGACAAAAATGGGGGATGGGTGCTGTCGCTCAGGGGAACAAAGACCGGAATTTTCACGGCCTGTGTCCTGATGCACAGCAGCGCAGACCCCCCGGGGTAGAATCGGGCTTCATCGGCAGGATTTTCCTGTCATTTTTTTGCGCCGTTTTCCTTGAATTCAGCGCTTTGTCCCTGCCCCTTCATAGGGGGAGTCTCTAGGTCAGGTCACCCATGTCTGATTTAAGTCTTCAACTGCAGCAGGCCGCAAGCCAACTACCAGTTTCAACTTATTTCGATGAGGCGCTGTTTCAGCGCGAATTGAAAACCCTCTTCCAGCAAGGCCCACGCTATGTGGGTCACCAACTGGCCGTGCCCCATGTGGGTGACTACTACGCCCTGCCCCACGAGGCCCAAGGTCGCGCTTTGGTGCGCAACGCCCAAGGCGGAGTCGAGCTGGTCTCCAATGTGTGCAGGCACCGCCAGGCCATCATGCTCAACGGTCGGGGCAACCTGCAGACCCAGCAAAAAGGCAGCGCAGGCGGCAACATCGTCTGCCCGCTGCACCGCTGGACGTACTCGCCCAAAGGCGAGTTGCTGGGTGCCCCCCATTTTGGGCACGATCCCTGCCTCAATTTGAACAACTACAAGTTGCAAGAATGGAACGGCCTCTTGTTCGAGGACAACGGCCGCTACATCGCTGCCGATTTGGCCGGCATGGGCCCCAGAGCCCAACTGAACTTTGAAGGCTACGCACTCGACCGGGTCGAGCTGCACGAGTGCAACTACAACTGGAAAACCTTCATCGAGGTTTATTTAGAGGACTACCATGTCGGCCCCTTTCATCCGGGGCTCGGCCAGTTCGTCACCTGCGACGACCTGAGCTGGGAGTTCAAGGAACACTATTCGGTTCAGACCGTGGGCGTGTCGGGTGGTTTTGGCCAGCCTGGCTCAGATGCTTACAAAAAGTGGCATGAGGTGTTGCTCCACTACCGCAACGGCCAACTGCCCGAGCGAGGTGCCATCTGGCTGACGTACTACCCCCACATCATGGTCGAGTGGTACCCGCATGTGCTCACCGTGTCGACCCTGCACCCCATCAGCCCGACCAAGACGCTGAACATGGTCGAGTTCTACTACCCCGAAGAAATCGTCGCCTTTGAGCGTGAATTTGTCGAAGCCCAGCAAGCGGCCTACATGGAAACCTGCATCGAGGACGATGAGATTGCAGAGCGCATGGACGCGGGCCGCAAAGCCCTGCTGGCACGCGGCGACAACGAAGTGGGCCCTTACCAAAGCCCCATGGAAGACGGCATGCAACACTTTCACGAGTGGTATCGCCGTCAAATGAGCACGCTGTGAGCTGAAAGCGCCGATGCAAGCCTCCTGGATGATCCTGGCGTCGTTGTTTTTTTCAATGATGGGGGTTTGCATCAAATATGCGTCGGCGCACTTCCACACCTTTGAACTGGTTTTTTTCCGGGGCTTGATTGGCGTGGTCTTCATGGCCTGGATCTGCCGCATGCAAGGCATCACTTTGCGCACCCCCATCCCCATGATGCACGTCTGGCGCTCGGTGGTGGGCGTGACGTCCTTGGCGGCTTGGTTTTACGCGCTGGGCCATTTGCCGCTGTCCACCGCCATGACCCTGAACTACATGAGTGGTGTGTGGGTGGCGGTTTTTTTGGTGGGTGGCACCTTGCTGAGCGGGAAATTGCGTGAAATCCGCCGTCAAGTCCCGATTGTTTTGGCGGTGTTGGCCGGTTTTGGAGGCGTTGTCTTGCTGTTGCGCCCCACCATCGAGCAAGACCAGTGGGTGGCTGGTGTGGTCGGTCTCTTGTCGGGTCTGATTGCCGCCCTGGCCTATATCCAGGTGGCTGCACTGGGGCGACTGCATGAGCCCGAAGCCCGCACCGTGTTTTATTTTTCAGTGGGCACCACCGTGGTCGGAGCCGCCTTGATGCTGATCACCGGCATGAGCACTTGGCTTTGGCCCAGCGTCTTGTGGCTGCTGCCTGTGGGGGTGCTGGCCGCATTGGGGCAGCTGTGCATGACCAAAGCCTACAGCAGGGGCTCTACGATGGTGGTGGCCAATTTGCAATACTCGGGCATCGTGTTTGGTGCCTTGTTTGGCCTGCTGCTGTTTGGTGACCAAATCGCCCTGATGGGCTGGCTGGGCATGGCCTTGATCATGGCCAGCGGCATCGCATCCACCATTTTGCGCAACCGGGCCCTGCCCCGCACACCGGATTGACAACCCCCAACGGAGACTGAACTTTCATGCACACCTTGTTGATCACCGCCACCGAACTGCAACAACTGCAAGCGCAAGGAAGCCCCTGCGCCGTGCTCGACTGCAGCTTTGATTTGATGAAGCCCGAGCTGGCCGATGGTTTTTTTGACAGCGAACGCATCGCAGGTGCCTGGCCAGCCCACTTGGACAAGGACCTGAGCACACACACCCCGGGTCAAGCTGTCAATGGCGGTCGCCACCCCTTGCCGCAGCGCGAGATCGTGGCGCAATGGCTGGGCAGTCTGGGCATTCACAATGGCATGCAAATCGTGGTGTACGACCGCAACAAAAGCCAGTACTGCGGCCGGCTGTGGTGGATGCTCAAGTGGTTGGGGCACGACGCGGTGGCCATCCTCGACGGCGGCTTGCAAGCCTGGAAAAATGCTGGCGGTGCGGTGGACTCAGGCCCAGTAGCCACAGCCCCAGCCACCCCCGCTCAATTCAACTTGAATGCCCCCCTGCGCCAACTGGTGCTGACCGACACCGTGTCAACCGCCCTGGGTCAAGACACCCAAACCGTGGTGGATGCACGCGCAGGTGCCCGTTACCGGGGAGAGGTGGAGCCGCTGGACCCGGTGGCGGGCCACATTCCCGGAGCGCTGAACCGCCCATTCACCGAAAACTTCACTGACGATGGGCGCTTCAAACACCCTGACTTGCTCAAAGCCGAGTGGGACCAAGTGCTGGCGGGCCGTCCGGCCAGCACCGTGGTGCACCACTGCGGCAGCGGCGTGACTGCCGTGCCCAATATGTTTGCGATGGAATTGGCCGGATTTGGCCCCACTGCCCTGTATGCGGGCAGCTGGAGCGAATGGTGCCGAACGCCCGGCCTGCCCTGCGCCAAAGGCTAAGACGCCAGTCAGTGCTGATGCCCCCCCAGGGCACTGACCAGCACCACCATGCCAATGCCCAAGCCCAGCCAGATGATCTGGGCGGCCGTCTCGCGAGCAGACAGGCGTTTTTGCAGTTGGGGGATCAGGTCGGCCAAAGCCACATAAACAAAACTGCTGCTGGCCACCACCAGAAAATACGGCAGCCAGTCGTGCAGGGCATCGACCAACACATAGCCCACGGCACCGCCCAAAGCGGTGATGGCGCCGGCCATTGAGACCTTGAGGATGGCCGCTTGGCGGCTGCTGCTGCCTTGGCGCAACACGGCCAAATCGCCCATGTGGTGAGGAATTTCGTGGGCCAGCACGGCCAGCGCGGCAATCACGCCCAAACGCATGTCGGCAATGAAGGCCGAGGCGATCAGGATACCGTCACCAAAACAATGCACGCTGTCGCCTGCCAACACCGCCCACTGCCCGCGAAGCGGCTCTTGGTCGGCATGAGCGCTGTGCGCATGGGCATGGTCGGCGTGGTGCACATGGTCGTGCCCATGACCGTGTCCATGGTCGTGGCCATGGTCGTGGCCATGGTCGTGGCCATGGTCGTGGCCATGTTCATGTCCGTGGTGCCAAAGTTCGGCCTTGTCGAGCAAAAAGAAAAAGACCAAGCCCACCAACAAGGTCAAAAACAGCTCGTGCGCCCCAGCCTCACTCTCAAAGGCCTCGGGCAAGAGGTGCAAAAACGAAGTGGCCATCAAGGCCCCTGCGGCCAGGCTCAGCATGTGCTGGGTGTAGCGGCTCAAAATGCCAAAACTGAGCCAAGCCGCCACCCAGACGCTGCCAATGCCCGCCACCAAAGTGCCCAACAAAATTGCCAATAAAGTCATCATGTTTCCCGAGGTGCCCTGCACCCCATTAGAAACCGCCCCGAAGGGCGGTCTCTGCGTTCAAAAAATCAGGCCACGCCATGGCGTTTGAGCCAGGCCAGCAAACGCTGCCAGCCGTCTTCAGCGGGTCCTTTGCGGTAGCTGCCCCGGTAGTCGGCATGAAAAGCGTGCGGAGCCTCAGGATAAACCACAAACTCACTGGCTTTGGCCGCTGCGGGCCCCTGAGCCAGTTCCGATTTCATCTTATCCACCGTGTCAAGGGGGATGCCCGTGTCGGCTGCGCCATACAAGCCCAACACCGGGGCCTTCAGGCTGCCCACCAACGCCAGCGGGTGAGCAGGCGTTTGCGCCGTGGCATTGCCCACCAGGCGGCCATACCAGGCCACACCCGCCTTCAGTTTGGGCTGGTGCGCCGCATACAGCCAGGTGATGCGACCGCCCCAACAAAAGCCCGTGATGGCCAGTTTGTCGGTGTTGCCCCCGTTGGCCGCTGCCCAGGCCACACAGGCGTCCAGGTCGCCCATGACCTGCGCGTCGGGCACTTTGGAGATGATTTCGGCTTGCAGCTTGGCGATTTCGCCATATTCATTGGGGTCGCCCTGGCGCACAAACAACTCAGGCGCAATGGCCAAGTAACCGGCTTGGGCCAAGCGGCGCGTGACGTCGGCAATGTACTCGTGGACCCCAAAAATTTCGGAGATCACCAACACCACCGGCAAACCGGTCTTGCCCGCAGGCGCACTGCGGTAGGCGGGCATCTTGAACCCATTCACCTCGATGGTCACTTCGCCCGAAACCAGGCCCGTGACAGGGGTTTTGATGGCTGTTTGCGCCATGATCGGCACGGCAGCGGCGGCATAGCCCACGCCCAAAGCCGCTTTCAAAGCCGTGCGGCGAGTGGCCACGGCGTCTCCCAAGTGTCCGCCCAGCAAGGCTTGTGTGTCTTCAATCAGGTTGTTGTTCAAGGGATGTCTCCTCATTCGAGCCATAAAAAGGGGCTTATCTTGGCACAGTCGCTGAGCGATTGCACAAGACCCACTCGGAAGGCAGCGATGGGCTTGCCATGGCGCACAAAAAGCAATGGCGTCAGACATTTACACTGCCCCCATGTCTGACACTGCCCTGCCTGTCCTGTATTCGTTTCGCCGCTGCCCCTACGCCATGCGAGCCCGACTGGCCCTGCACGCCAGCGGCTTGGCGCATGAACACCGTGAAGTGGTGCTGAAAAACAAGCCTGTCCACATGCTGGCCCTGTCACCCAAAGGCACCGTGCCGGTTTTGTGGCTGCGCGGCACGGCAGGCGAAAAGGTGCTCGAAGAAAGCCTGGACATCATGCTGTGGGCGCTGGGCCAACGCGATCCGCTGAGCTGGCTGCCCGCCTCGGATGAGGCCATGGCCGATGCCCGGACCCTGATCGCACACAACGACGGCCCCTTCAAACGACAACTGGACCGCTACAAATACCCGAATCGATCAGGCCTGGAAAGCGGTGCAGCCGACCGCGATGAAGCGGCACTTTGGCTGCAAACACTGGATGCACGCCTTGGCCATCAGCTTTTTTTGGCCGGCGATCGCTGGAGCTTGGCTGACGCCGCCATCGCGCCCTTTGTGCGTCAATACGCCCACACCGACCCTGCCTGGTTTGCAGCGCAGCCTTGGCACGCGTTGAGGCCATGGCTGGCGGCTTTTGAAAGTTCAGCGCTCTTTGCAGCCATCATGGTCAAGTACCCGCCCTATGGGCCAAGGGAAGTGGCCTGACAGGCTTGCTCAAGTTGTCCCTTTCTTCTGTGCATGAAGCTGTGGACAAACGCAGGGGAATCCGTGCAAACCCTGATGCCATGCGCCCTGCCACACCGTGCGCAAAAAACAGGCAAGGCGATGCAAAGCAGTTTTGGGCTCAGTTGTTGACCGTGCCTGGCGCAGGAAGGTCGCGCCCCAACATGCGCTGGCCCAGCCATGTCAGTCCCTCAGCCACACGCATGCGGCGGCTCAATGACTCGGACTGGGGTGGGGTTTGGCCACTTTGCAAGGGCGCTCCAA
Organism: Limnohabitans sp. WS1; assembly: GCF_003063265.1. Classification (GTDB taxonomy): domain Bacteria; phylum Pseudomonadota; class Gammaproteobacteria; order Burkholderiales; family Burkholderiaceae_C; genus Limnohabitans_A. Next base: position 42,595 of record NZ_NERU01000002.1, on the reverse strand, counting down.
TGTCGAATGCGAAAACGTAATCGGGCTCTTGTCCCATTCGCAAATCGGTCACCACCAAGCGATCGCCCTGGGTGTGGACCTTGAAAAACCCATCGGTGAACCTGGCCAAACGCTGAATTTGCGGGTGATCCGCGTTTTGCGCAGCCAAAGCGCCACCGCGTGGGTAGGTCACAAATCGGATGGCGCGATCGCCATCCAGCCATGAATAAAAACCTTCATGAAACTGATCACCGTCCAAGGCCACCACACGCCACAGCAGCGTGTTCAAAGGTGTGGGTGTCACGAGCAGGGACTCGCTGGGCAAATTCAGTGCCTGCAAGGACTGGCGGGCATGTTGTGCGACCCCAGCTTGCCCCAGTGCACTCCAGACCAAATAGGCCGTGCTGAAAGCCAAGGTCCAGCCATTGATGGCCAAAGCTCGCCCCACCGTCTTGATGCGCAAAGCCGCCACCACCCCCCACAGCAAAGGCAATGAATACGCAGGGTCCACAATGAATATGCTGCCCAGGCCATAGGCTTCATCGGTGAATGGCTGAAAAACCTGGGTGCCATAAATGGTCATCAGGTCCAACAAAGGGTGCGTGACCAGCGCCAGCATGATGGCCCACCACCATCGCCCATACAACTGAGGCTGGCGGTGGATGCGGCAAACCCCCCAAGCCATGGGAAAGGCCCACAAGGCCAGCAACAGCAAGGCATGGCTTTCGGCACGGTGTCGGATCATGTTGAGGATCGGGTCACCGTGGTCGATCAACACATCCAAATCGGGCAACAGACCCGCCACGCCACCCCACAGTGCAGACTTCCAAAGCGCCGTGCGCCGCCCCATGACGGCCACACCAACAGAGGCCCCCAGCAGTATTTGTGTGACGGAATCCATGGTTTTGACTCAGCGCTAAAAAAAACCCTGAGGTTAACGGCATTTCAATGCCCCATGCACCTGCGCACCCTCTGGCGGCACAGGGCCACCGTCTTGACTTGGCCCCTGCCCTTTGGGGGCTGCTGATGTGGCGTGATAATCAAGCGCTGGCCCATTAGCCGCCTGATTGATCCACTTTTTCAACTGTTCAGCCATGTCCCACACCGCCACTGAAATCGCCACACCCCCCACGCTCATGCCCTGGACCGATTCGCTCCACACCGGCGACGCCCGCATGGACGAGACGCACCAGGAGTTTGTGGACATGATCAACCAGATTTTGGCCACCCCCGAAGACCAGCAGCTGCCGGTTTACAAGGCGTTTTTGAACCACACGGTTGAGCACTTCGCACAAGAAGAGCGCTGGATGCTGGCCACCGGGTTTTCGGCCGACAACTGCCACGCCGAACACCACGCCACCATTTTGGAGACCATGCGCGTGGTCGAAGCCCACTACCTGGACAGCGACACCACCATCATCACCCGCATGGCCGAAGCGCTGGCCGAGTGGTTTCCGGGTCACGCCAACAGCATGGACGCGGGTCTGGCGGCGCACCTCAAGTCAGTGGGTTTTGACAGTGTGACCGAAACCCTGGCCGACCCCTCGTCGATCAAAAACGTGACCATGTCGGGTTGCGGCAGCGTCAGCTGCAGCTGATTGACCGCTCAAAGCCAAACACGGAGACAAGCCCCATGGACATGCCCATCAACCATTTCAAACACGCCATCCAGTCCGGCCAAAAGCAAATTGGCCTGTGGTCGCACCTGTGCAGCAACATCAGCACCGAAATTCTGGCGCACTGCGGTTTTGACTGGCTGCTGCTGGACATGGAGCATTCGCCCAACGACCTGAGCGAAATTTTGGCGCAGTTGCAAGCCATGAAGGGCAGCCCCACCACGCCCATCGTGCGCCCACCGTGGAACGACATGGTGACCTTCAAGCGTTTGCTCGATGTGGGCGTACAAACCCTGTTGGTGCCCTACATCCAAACCGAAGAAGAAGCCCTCCAGGCCGTGTCCTACACCCGCTACCCACCCCACGGCGTGCGCGGTTATGCGGGTGCACCCCGGGCCAGCCACTATGGCCGCATCAAGGGCTACGCCCACCACAGCAGCGAAGAAATTTGCGTGTTGCTGCAGGTGGAGACCCTGCAAGGGCTGGACAACCTGGAAGCCATCGCCAACGTCGACGGTGTGGACGGCGTGTTCATCGGCCCTGGCGATTTGTCGGCGGCCCTGGGCCACTTGGGCAACCCCAAGCACCCCGAGGTGCTCCAGGTCATTGACGAATCCATCGCACGCATCAAGGCCTGCGGCAAAGCGGCCGGCATCTTGACCGGCGACGAAGCCCTGGCCAAACACTATGTCGAACAAGGCTGCCTGTTTGTGGCCGTGGGTGCCGACCAGAACGTGCTGCGCGACAGCGCCACCGCCTTGGCCAGTCGCTTCAAGGCTTGAGCACAGCCATGTTGACCACGCCTGCGTCGCCTCTGCGCTTTCACCGCTTGTTGCTCACAGGTGCCGCCGGTTATCTGGGGCGCGAGCTGCGCCCGCGCCTCAAAGCCTACTGCGAGGTGCTGCGCCTGAGCGACCGCGCCGACCTGAGCCCTGCCACCCAAGGCGAAGAGGTGCAAATCACGGCACTGGAAGACAAGGACCAGGTGCTGGCCTTGCTGACCGAGGTGAGCGCTGTTGTGCATTTGGGTGGTGTGTCCACCGAACAGCCCTGGGACGCCATCTTGGCTGGCAATATTTCGGGCATGGTCAATTTGTATGAAGCGGCACGCCTGAAGGGCGTTAAACGCATCGTGTTTGCCAGCTCCAACCATGTCACGGGGTTTTACCGCCAAGACGAAGTCGTCAACACCCGCATGCCCCCCAAGCCCGATGGGTTTTATGGCCTGTCCAAAGCCTTTGGCGAAGACGTGGCGCAGATGTACTGGGACCGCTGGGGCATCGAGACGGTGAGCATCCGCATTGGCTCTTCCACCCCCGAGCCCAAAGACCGCCGCATGCTGGCCACCTGGCTGAGTCATGACGACTTGGAGCGCCTGGTGGTGGCCGCGCTCACTGCGCCCATCGTGGGCCACAGCATCGTCTACGGCATGTCGGACAACCAGACCACCTGGTGGGACAACACGCACGCCAGGCACCTTGGTTACCGACCGCTCGACTCCTCCGACGTTTTCAGGAACGCCGTCGAGGCCCGCCAGCCCAGCATCGACACCCAAGACCCTGCAGCTATTTTTCAAGGCGGCGGCTTTGTCAAGGTTGCTCCGCACGGCTGAATCCCCTGCCGGAGGGCTCAGAAATTAATTTCAAACGCACTGTCCCAAGTTTCACAGCCTGCAGTGCGGCCAGCCGATACGATAGGTGCCACTGACTTACGCATCCAACCCTCTGGAGACAACCCATGCCCGTGATCACCAACATCGAAGACCTGCGCGTTCTGGCCGAAAAGCGCGTGCCGCGCATGTTCTACGACTACGCCGACAGCGGCTCCTGGACCGAGGGCACCTACCGCGCCAACGAGACAGATTTCCACAAGATCAAGCTGCGCCAGCGCGTGGCGGTGAACATGGAAAACCGCACCACGGCCACCCAAATGGTCGGCATCGACACCAAAATGCCCGTTTGTATTGCCCCCGTGGGCCTCACGGGCATGCAGCACGCCGACGGCGAAATGCACGCCGCCATGGCCGCCAAGAAGTTCGGCATCCCCTTCACGCTGTCGACCATGAGCATCTGCTCCATCGAAGACATCGCGGCCCACACGCAAGCGCCGTTCTGGTTTCAGCTGTACATGATGCGCGACCGCGAGGCCATGGCCCGCATGATCGACCGCTGCAAAGCCGCCAATGTGAGCGCCATGGTGCTCACACTCGACTTGCAGGTGATTGGCCAGCGCCACAAAGACCTGAAAAACGGCCTGACCGCGCCCCCCCGCCCCACCATCGCCAACATCATCAACCTGATGACCAAGCCGCGCTGGTGCTTAGGGATGGCCGGCACCAAACGCCACACCTTTGGCAACCTGGTGGGACACGTCAAAGCTGTGACCAACATGAAGTCGCTGGCCTCGTGGACCAACGAACAGTTTGACCCAACGCTCAACTGGGAAGACATCGCCTGGGTCAAAAAGCAATGGGGCGGCAAGCTGATCTTGAAGGGCATCATGGACGTGGAAGACGCCAAGTTGGCCGTGGCCAGCGGTGCCGACGCGATAGTTGTGAGCAACCACGGTGGTCGCCAACTCGACGGCGCACCCAGCTCCATCGAAGCCTTGCCAGCCATCGTGGCGGCTGTGGGCGACCAAATCGAAGTCTGGATGGACGGAGGCATCCGCAGCGGCCAAGACGTGCTCAAAGCCTGGGCGCTGGGTGCCAAGGGCGTGATGATCGGCCGCGCCATGGTCTATGGCCTGGGCGCCATGGGCGAAGAAGGCGTGACCAAAGCACTGCAAATCATCCACAAAGAGTTGGACGTGACGATGGCCTTTTGCGGTCACACCGACATCCAGAACGTCAACACCAACATCTTGCTGCCGGGCACTTTTCCGACCGCATAAAACCTCGCTGGGCACCTCCCGCCACATGAGAGGCCCAGCGCTGGCGCTATGCTCCAAGGGTGACTGAAACTGCACCTTCAACCCCTCTGCCTAGGCGCATCGCCCACCTCGACATGGACGCGTTTTACGCGTCCTGCGAGTTGCTACGCTACCCGCAGCTCAAGGGCCTGCCCGTGGTCATTGGCGGCGGCCGCCGCAAAGAAGATGATTTACTGGGCAAGCTGCAAACGGCCTACCCCGACGGTGAATGGACCGAAGAGACTTTTGCCGAACGGCTGGACCGCATCCCGGTCGACTTCTTCCCTCGCTTGAATGGCTACACCGGTCGCGGCGTCATCACCACCGCCACCTATGCGGCCAGGCAGTTTGGCGTGGGCTCGGCCATGGGCTTGATGAAAGCCGCCAAGCTCTGCCCGCAGGCGATCCTGCTGCCTGTGGACTTTGACCGCTACCGCTACTTCTCACGCACCTTCAAAAGCATCATTACCGACATCGCGCCCGTCATGCAGGACCGGGGCGTGGACGAGGTCTACATCGACTTCACCGACGTGCCCGGCGGCCAGCGTGAAGGCGGACGCGTGCTGGCGCGGCTGATCCAGAAAAGCATTTTTGAGGCCACGGGCCTGACCTGCTCGGTGGGCGTGGCCCCCAACAAGCTGATCGCCAAGATGGCCAGCGAGTTCAACAAACCCAACGGCATCTCAGTCGTGCACGAAGCCGACCTACAGACCCACATCTGGCCACTGGCCTGCCGCAAGATCAACGGCGTTGGCCCCAAGGCCGATGAAAAACTCAAGGCCTTTGGCATCCACACCATCGGCGACCTGGCTGCACGCGAACAGCACTGGCTGATTGAAAACTTTGGCAAAAGCTACGGTGCTTGGCTGCACGAAGCCGCTTGGGGCCGCGACGACCGCCCGGTCGAGACCGAGAGCGAACCCGTCAGCATGAGCCGCGAAACCACCTTTGAGCGCGACCTGCACGCCGTGCGCGACCGCGCCGAGTTGGGGGCCGTCTTCACCCGGCTGTGCGAACAAGTGGCCGCCGATTTGCAGCGCAAAGGCTACGAAGGCAAAACCATCGGCATCAAGCTGCGGTACGACAACTTCCAGGCCGTCACCCGCGACCAAAGCCTGACGGAATACACCGCAGACGCCAAACGCATCCGGCAAGTGGCCGGCCAGTGCCTCAAACGCGTGGACCTGTCGCGCCGCATTCGGTTGCTGGGTGTGCGGGTGGGCTCGCTGGTCAAGGCGGGGACAGCGCCTGATTTGGTGAGTCACCCCATGAAGGCCGAAGAGCCGGGTCATGAATGGCAAACGCAGCTTCTGTTCACAGACGACTGAGAGGCATGCCGCTGGTCTGCGGTTTGGGTCCAGAACTGTCCCGGAAGATGACACTTTTCATTTCGGAATAACTGAAATAAGTTCCTGGCCACGCATACCAAGATGTAAATTTCTGAAATACCGAAATATTTGTTGACGACGGAAGCAAAACCCGATAGTTTCGGATTGTGAGAAATACCAACCCCAAACCATGCCCCCGGATGCCTCTCAACCGAAAGTTCCACATGGATGATCAGCCCACCCGACAAGCCACAGTTTTGACGACAGCCAACGCACTCGGCCCCATCGTGCGCGAGCGGCGCAAATCCCAATCGCTGCGCATCGACGACGCGGCCGGGCTGCTGGGCGTGTCGGTGGACCTCATGTCCCGGCTCGAAAACGGTCAAGGCACAGTGCAACTGGACAAAGCCATGGCTGTGCTCGACGGCTTGGGCCTGGCGCTGATGGTCTTGCCCAAAGAACACCCTTGGGCGCGCGAAGCCAGCACCCAAGGCGGCGGCTCGCCCAAGGCATGAAAGCACTGCCATGACCGACGCGCTGCATGTCTGGACCGACCAAACACCCATTGCTGTCATCGAGCACGAAGGCCGCGATGACCAGTGGCGCTTGCGCTATGCACCGCCCTGGCTCGCCAACCCCCAAGCTTTTCCGTTGTCTCCCGCGCTGCCCTTGGCCAGCGCAAAAAGCGCACACGATGGGTACGGCTCTGCCACGATCAAGCGCTTCATCGAACACCTGCTCCCAGAAGGCCGGGCACTGGACGTGGCGGTCGTCTACAAGGGCCTGACCCCAAGCAATGTCTTTGGACTCATCCGGGCGCTCGGTGCCGAGACGGCAGGCGCCTTGCAATTCACAGGTGATGCCACGGCCGCACCCGCCGATGCGCCCATGCAGCGCGAAATACCCCTGAGCGAACTGGCAGAGCGGATCGCCCAGCGCGAGCAGCTGCCGCTGACCGTGTGGGACGGCCAAGTACGCATGTCGGTCGCAGGCTTGCAAGACAAGCTGGTGGTTTTCATCGACACACCGCTGGCCGAAGGGGGGCGGCTGTGGCTGGTGGATGGGCAGCGCCTGGCCTCCACACACATCCTCAAACCCGACACAGGCAACCCCAAGACACCGCACCTGGCCGTCAACGAGCACTTTTGCATGTCACTGGCCCGACGCATGGGCCTGCCGGTGGCTGAGGTGACCTTGTTGCGCACACCACGCCCCGTGCTGGTGGTGCGCCGTTTTGACCGGGCGATTCTGGGCTCTGGCGATCCGGTGCAGGTCCAGCGCCTGCACATCATCGACGCCTGCCAAGCCTGCGACTTGCCGGTGAGCTACAAATACGAACGCAACCTGGGCAACGCTGCCGAAGTGCGGCACATCCGCGATGGCCTGAGCCACGAAAAGCTATTCGCCTGCGCCGAACTGAGCGGCAACAAGGCCAGCACGCGGCTGGCGATGCTGCGCTGGGCACTGTTTCAGTTTCTCATTGGCAACAGCGATGCACATGGCAAGAACTTTTCGTTTTTCGTGCGCCCTGGCGGACTGCTGGAGCCGACGCCTTGGTACGACCTGGTGAGCGTGGTGCAGTACGACGGCTTTGACACCGAACTGGCTATGGCCTGGGGCGATGTTTTCGAGCACGAAGCTGTGAGCCCCTTCGCCCTGGCCGACTTCGCCACCCGCTGCGGCATCGACCGCAAACTGCTGCGCCGAGAAGGTCAGCGCCTGGCCAAACTGGCCGAACCCGCAGCCATGGCACAAGCCCAAGCAGCGGATTACGAACAAGACGAACGAGCCTTTGCCCAAGACATCGCCAGCTTTGTGGCCAAACAGGCCAAACGGCTGACACAGCTTGTCGAAGACGCTGCCCGCATCAAGGCCGAGTATCTGTGAATGCGACAACCCACCGACAGGTCAAAACCGAGACACAGCCGACCTTCCGCAACGGCTACATTGCAAAAACAGGAGACCACATATGAACAAACTCAACTGCTTTTCCCTAACGACTGAAGGCCACGTCGCCCACCTGGTGATGAACCGCCCCGAGGCGATGAACACCATGCACCCGACCTTTTGGCGCGAGCTGCACGAGGTGCTGACCAACATCCACAAGGCGGGCACCGCCCGGGCGCTGGTGATCTCCAGCACGGGCAAACACTTCAGCGCGGGCATGGACCTGCAGACCTTTGGCAGCGCCATTCAGATGGACGACACCAGCGCCGAAGGCCGCTCGGCCGTGTACGACCTGCTGACCGACATGCAGCACACCTTCACCCTGCTTGAAGAACTGCGCATCCCGGTCATTGCCGCCATCCACGGCGGCTGCATTGGCGGCGCGGTGGACATGGTGACCGCCTGCTGCATGCGTTATGCCTCAGCCGACGCGTTTTTCTGCATCCAGGAAATCAACATCGGCATGGTGGCCGACGTGGGCACCTTGCAACGCCTGCCCAAGCTGCTGCCCATGGCGCTGGTCAAAGAACTGGCCTACACGGGTCGCCGCCTGAGTGCCGACAAGGCGCTCGCCCACGGCCTGGTGAACGAGGTGCTGCCCACCCACGAAGCCACCGTGGCCGCCGCCCTGCAAGCGGCCAAAGAAATCGCCAGCAAACCACCCGTGGCCATCTGGGGCACCAAGCAAGTGCTGCACTACGCCCGCGACCACAGCACCGAAGACAGTCTGCGCCACATGGGCTGGCTGCAAGGCGCGATCTGGAGCAACGCCAACGTGCGCGAAGCCATCAGCGCCATGCAACAAAAACGCGAGGCCAACTTCGCGCCGCTGCCAGCGCTCAAGGGGTTTCGGGAATTTGGCTGAGGCGAGTTGGGCCACCACACAAAAACACCACACGCCATGTCAATGACCATTGCACCCGACGATCCCGCTCGGCCAGATGTGTATGCGCTGCTCGACGAGCACTTGCGGCACATGCATGAACTTTCACCGCCTGAAAGCGTGCATGCACTCGATGTGGCCCAACTCAAACGTCCCGAAATCACCTTCTGGACCGCTCGCGATGGCGATCTGCTTTTGGGATGTGGTGCCCTCAAGGAACTGTCCCTTGATCATGGCGAGATCAAATCCATGCGAACCCCAACGGTCCAGCGACGTCGGGGCGCGGGTCGTGCCATTCTGAATCACATCATCAGCGAAGCCATCGTGCGTGGCTACCAACGACTGAGCCTGGAAACCGGGCCAGCCAGTACGTTTGCGCCAGCGCACCAACTGTATAAAAGCGCCGGATTCCGGCCCTGTGGCCCCTTTGGCGACTACCAACTCGACCCCCATAGCGTCTTCATGACCATGGACCTCCAAAGTCATACGGCAGCTTGACTTCAGGTCACGCACGCCTGCGTTAAAGCTCTGAAAAAAATCACGCACAGGGAAGCGACAAACCACATGGCCATCTACACCGCCGAAATTCTTTGGGCTCGGTCTGATCAAAAGTTCACCGACAACCGCTACAGCCGCCAACACATCCTGCGCTTCGACAGCGGCATTGAGATTGCGGGGTCTTCATCCCCTCACGTTGTTCCACTGCCCTATTCCGTGGTCGATGCGGTAGACCCCGAAGAGGCCTTCGTCGCGTCACTGTCCAGCTGCCACATGCTTTGGTTTTTATCCTTTGCAGTCAAACATGGTTTTGTGGTCGACACCTACCATGACGCAGCAGAGGGCGTGATGGGCAAAAACCCAGAAGGCAAGCTCATGATGACCACCGTCACGCTCCGCCCTGAGGTCAAATTTTCTGGGGACAAACTACCGACCCAGGCTCAGCTGCAAGAGATGCACCACTTGGCGCACGACGAATGCTTCATCGCTAACTCTGTCAAGACAGACGTGCGTTGCGAGCCAAGGCAAGTGGCTCACTGAATTCCGCTGGCTTCTGAGCCATTTTTTTGACTTGTCCGCGTCGCGGGACGAGCATGTCGGTTCGTGCTTGGTCTGAGAGCAGCAGTTCTTTCAACGAAGGGCGTGCTGCAGATTGCAACCGTCGCCACTGCAGCAACGGCACCAAAACAGCGACCCCAATGCCATGCCGCGTGACCATTTGGGGCCCTTCGGACAGGCATGCATCCAATAATTCACTGAACCGGACTTCCGCGTCTTTTACTGGCCATGTGCGCATTGCTACCCCTGAACTGGTCATCTCAATTGCCAGGTGACTTCATTGTTTGTCATCCCGAATGCCACCGTCCTATCCTTGGGCATCGTAGCCAAAAATAATGCAAAAAAATTTTCAAGATGATTGCGTTTGAGAAAAAATCATCAAAAATTGCACCATAATTTCTTGAACAACTAATCCGAGCTCTTAGCGTGGCATGACCATCTGGGGCACGGGGGGAAAAGCCGGCAAAAGCCGGTTTTTTCGTTTCAGGGGGTCCTTTGGCTTCGTACCTCGTTTGCATCGACGGCTGCCTGAAGGGTACAAGAGACAAATGGCTTGACCTGGGGAGGTTGTTCAAAGACAAGGTTCTTCCGTCCTTCTCAGCGCAGCCAACGGCGTGCAAAGGGTTTTGAAAATTTGGGTGTATCGACTTTCCCTTAGGGTTTATGTAGCGAACGATAAATCACAAAAAGTGGAGGACTGACATGAACGAATTCACCATCACATTTGATCAATCACGTTTTGACGTGGATGCCATTCACGCGTTTCTCACCGAGGCTTACTGGTGCGTTGGCATTCCTCACGAGGTTGTGCGCAAGGCCATTGAAGGCTCCTTGTGCATCGGGGCACTGGCCGATCAACAACAAGTAGGCTTTGCACGCCTTGTGACAGATCGTGCAACTTTTGCGTACCTGGCTGATGTGTATGTTCTTCCTGCGTATCGCGGACAAGGCCTGTCTTACCGGATGCTCAATGCCTTGTTTGATCATCCTGATGTTCAAGGACTCAGGCGTATGCTGCTCGCCACACGCGATGCACATGGTCTCTATGCCAAATTTGGGTTTACACCACTGGCCGCTCCACCCCGTTTCATGGAGCTGCACAAACCTGATGTGTATCACACGCCAAACATCAGCCCATAGAAATCATCCACAACACCCACCGCAGCAGGAGCCTTATGGAACACGCCACCCTACGCCTATATGTTGATGCGCAATTCGCAAGTCCGTACGCAATGTCTGCATTCGTCGCGCTTCATGAAAAAGGCTTGTCATTTGAAGTCTCGACCGTAGACCTCGCCGCGAAAGAGAATCACGCTGACGACTTCGCCAGCATGTCCATCACACGCCGAGTGCCCACCTTGGTTCACGGCGACTTCTCTCTTTCGGAGTCGTCAGCCATCACCGAGTACATCGACACATTGTTTCCAGGGCCACCGCTGTATCCCGTTGACCCACGCGGCAAAGCCAAAGCACGCCAAGTTCAGGCTTGGCTTCGCAGCGATCTGATGCCCATCAGACAAGAAAGGTCTACCGAGGTTGTTTTTTACGGTCCAAAGATGCCACCGCTTTCCTCTGCCGCACAAGAATCGGCGCAAAAGCTCTTCTCAGCTGCAGAGTCCTTGCTTGTTGACGACTCCGAAAACCTGTGCGGCCAATGGTGCATTGCGGATGTAGACCTTGCGGTCATGCTCAATCGGCTCATCATGAATGGTGATTCGGTTCCAGAAAGACTGATCGCTTATGCCCAGCGACAGTGGCTTCGCCCCACCATACAGCTCTGGATCAACCAAACACGACCGCCTTTGTGATGACATGGGCAACACTTGACTTCAATCGATAAGACCTGTGGCGATACATTCATCAAGTCAACCGCAACACAATCACCATGAAAATCTTCCACAACACCCACCACGCCCAACACGCAGGCCGCCAGGAAATGTTCCGGGGCCGCTTGGTCGATTGCCACGAAGTGCCTGACCGTTTGCGATATGTGCTCGATGAACTGCAGCGCCGCCCTGTGGTGCAGTTGCTGACGCCCGATGCCGCGGCGGATGTGAACGCCGCCATGGCCCGCGTACATGCACCGGACTATTTGGCTTTTTTGGCTCGGGCGTGGAACGACTGGGTGGCGCTGGACCCGACCAATGCCGAGCGCGACGCCCTGCCCTCGGTCTGGCCGCTGGCCTCCAAACACGGCTTTCGCACCGATGTGCCGCCGCTCAACTTTGCGGCGCGGCTGGGGCAGTTTGCGTTTGACTCGGGCACGCCTTTGACGGCGGGCAGCTGGGCCGCCGCCCGCGAGGGCGCGGCCTGCGCATTGGCGGCCGCGCAAGCGGTGCTGGCAGGCGAGCGCTTTGCCTTGGCCCTGACCCGCCCACCGGGCCACCATGCGGGGCCCAACTACATGGGCGGTTACTGCTTCATCAACAACGCCGCCGTGGCCGCGCAAGCCCTGCGCGATGGCGGGCTGCAGCGCGTGGCCGTGCTGGATGTGGACTACCACCACGGCAACGGCACACAAACCATCTTTTACGAGCGCAACGATGTGTTCACCGCGTCCATTCACGGCGATCCGCGCACCGAGTACCCCTTCTTTTTGGGCCATGCGGATGAGCGCGGCGCGGGGGCTGGCGAGGGCTACAACCTGAACCTGCCGCTGCCGCGTGGCACCGGGTTTGACGTTTGGTGGGCCACGCTGCAAACCGCCATGCAAGCGGTGAGCGACTTTGCCCCGCAAGCGCTGGTGGTGCCGCTGGGGCTGGACACGTTTGAGGGCGATCCGATCTCGGGATTCAAATTGCGCAGTGCCGATTACCTGAAGCTGGGGCAAGCCATTGCGCAGCTGGGCTTGCCGACGGTGCTGACGTTTGAAGGCGGGTATGCCGTGGCCGAGGTGGGCGTGAACACGGTGAACGTGCTGGAGGGTTTGCGCGGCTGACAGGCTTGGCCATAGTGGTTCACCAGCGCCACGTCGGAGCTGAAGCTCCGACCTACGGGGAGCGTCTCTTGTAGGTCGGCGGCTTCAGCCCCGACATGGACCTGCGCCAAATCGGATCGATGTCGGAGCTGAAGCTCCGACCTACGGGGGGCGTCTCTTGTAGGTCGGCGGCTTTAGCCCCGACATGGACTTGCGCCAAATCGAATAAACGTCGGAGCTGAAGCTCCGACCTACAGGGAGCGTCTCTCGTAGGTCGGAGGCTTTAGCCCCGACAAACCTGCGCATGTCGGACCTGAAGGTGCCGACCTAAAAATAAGACTAATCACCCCTGAATGCTGCGCCAGCGCTCCATCTCTGCAGGGCGCAGGCCATAGCGGGCCAGCACGCCTTCGTGCAAACGGCGCAGCTCTTGCATGACCAAAGCCCGAACATTTTCACGATCTGGCCCGGGTGCGGCCAGGGCCACTTGGGTGGCCACCAGCGCCAGCGGGTCTTGCTCCGGGTTTTGCACCACGGCTTTGACAATGTGGCGAATGGCATCGCGGTAAGTCAGGCGCAGCACATCGGGCTCCACCACGCTCGACTTAGCAGTGAGGTATTCCTTGGTCGAGCGCTCATAGGCCCACATGAACAAATCGCGCAGCAGCTCCACGCGCCTCATCTCGTAAACGCCCAGCACCGAGGCGGTGTACCAGTCCTGCGACACGCCCAAAAACGTGAGCGGGCACAGGTTCGCCTGCAGCAGCGGCCAGTTGGCCAGAAGGCGCGACGTGCGCTTGTTGCAGTCGGCAAAGGGCTGCAAATACGGCAAGTGCACCATGGCAAAAAACGACTGCTCAAACGGGTCTTCGATGGCGTTGAATTTGGCCAGCGCTTCATCCAGCAAGGTGCCAATCAGCGACTGACCCGACGGCGGCTGGTATGGGCTTTGGCCTATTTGCACCGGATGCAACCGTAAGCGGCCTTCGTCCTCGGGTCTTTCGAGCAAGTTTTCTGACAAAGCGCTGTGCAGGTTCATCAGCAGGTAGCGGCTGAACTGCGGCGCGTCCATGTTGTCCATGAGCAGCTCGATGGCAGCCTTGTGGTTCAGGATCATCTGCGTCTCGGTCACGCCATGGCCTTGCGCCTGCTGACCGTGGGCGATCAGGGCGCGGGTGTCCAGGCGCGTGTAGGTGTTGCCCTCCAGGTGGCTGGACGCCCAAGACAAATCGATCAACAAACGGTCGAGCACGGCACGGCCATAAGTGCCCGCCGGTTGCGGCCCCGGCCCGGTGCGGCCCATGCGGTGCAACTGCGCCCGCACAGGCTGGGGCAGATAAAACGTGGCGTTGGGCTGGTAGGCCTGCAAAAACTCAGACTGGTAACCCACGGCTTGGCGCGTGCTCCAGGGCTGGGCCAGATAGGCGCGGATGTCTTTGCTGTCGGGCGAGAGCGGCCACTGGCCGCTAGAGAGTTCTTCTTCGGCCCGCCAAGTGGATGACTCGGACAAACCCACCGAAGTGGGTAAAGCGTGAACCACCACTTTTGGCGCGATTTCAATATTAGCCACATAACGGGTAGCACGAGCCTTGCCAACTGGCGCGATTTCACCTTCCGCCACCCACTTTGCCAAAGCTCTTTGCATGCTGCGGCGCGGCACATCGGGCCATTTTTCAGAGGCCTCTGCAAGCGACAAGCCGTCCGACTGGGCCTGAATGACGGTCAAGAGTTGGGTATTGAAGTCTGACATGATTGGCGCGATTATAAATAATCGCGCCAATTTGGCAAATCACGCCATAAGCTGTTAGCGGATTTCTGGTCTGCTTGGACTCGAAAAAATCAACGCTTGTCACCACGCCCAACGCTTCCTACACTGACTGGAAAAAAAGGGAGGCACAGATGATGACCAAGAAAAGTAACACAAGTGTTACCATTGAGCCATGAAGCGCCGGCTCGAAGAATACGTCCGGGAGGATGGCGGTAACCCCTACCAAAAGTGGTTCAACGGATTGGATGCCCAAGCGGCGGCCAAAGTCACTGTCGCCAAGGCCCGTCTGGAATTGGGGCACACCTCCAACTTGGAATGGTTCAGGGGAATCGGTGAATACAAGATCGATTGGGGTCCGGGGTATCGGATCTATCTGGCCAAAGAAGGTGATGCCTTGATCATTTTGTTCGGTGGCAGCACCAAGAAAGACCAGCAAAAGGCGATTGATCAGGCTGTCGCCCTGCATGATGAATACAAAGCCAGAAAGAAGGCCTTGGCTGTCAACAAAAAAGGAAAGTCAACATGACCTTGACGCGTGATTTCAGGCAAACCGTGGTTGAACGTGTGCAACGTGATCCGGCTTTTGCCAAAGCATTGCTCGACGAAGCGGCCACGCTGTTTCTGAGCGGTGAGCCCGATTCGGCGCGATTGATCCTGCGCGATCTGGTCAACGCCACGGTGGGGTTTGAAGGCTTGGCCGAACTGACCCAAAAACCCAGCAAGAGCCTGCACCGCATGCTTTCGCCCAAAGGCAACCCCAGCATGGACAACCTGGCCGCTATTTTTGATGCCATCAGAAATTGGCTCAAAGTGACTTTCGATGTTCGCGTTGTCGAGCTGGCTTAGACCCAAAAAAATGAATTATCTTTTTCCAGATAAAAATGGGTAATTGCTTGATCGCATTCCAACGTACAGCCTTGGGCCAGCAGCTGGGTCAGGCATTGCAGGGGCGTTCTTTGATGGGCGATGCCCACAACGGTGTGTTTTTGGCTGCTCCCACGCCAACCAGCAAAAGTACTTTTTTGCAAGGCGGCCTGCCCTTCGACGACGAATGAAACCATTCGGCATTCCAAAGTCAGCCAAGCCAGTAAGCCACTGACCTCACCCACTCAAAAAATCAAGGGCTGCCAAAGCCATAGCGTGCAAAGATGGTCTGTGCGCTGGGTGCCAGCAGGGCGTCGGCGAAGGCCTGTGCAGCGGGGTGGGCACCACGGCGCACGGTGAGGCCATAGCCCGCAGAGACCTGCAACTGCGGCGGCACGGCCACGATCTTCAAACGCGGTACCTCTTGTTGTGCCGCCACCGCATTGGTGCAATAGGTCAGAAAAATGTCGGCTTGCCCCTGGTCCATGACCCAAGCGTAGGCACCGCGACCTGCCGGGGGTTTGGGCGAACTGGGGCCGCCGGTCAACTGCAAAGCCTTGCGGTCCAGCGTGGCGTAAGCGCCTGCACTCAGCGCATCGGCTTTCCGAAACAGTGCCCACGCATAGTCACCCGCCGGATCGGCCTTGGGCGTGCTGGTGCCCAGGCGGATGGCTGGATCGAGCAAAGCACCCAGTAAACGCTCAGGCGTCAAATTCAGATGGGCTTGGGTGAGCGCACACAGTTGATTGCGCACAAACACGCGTGGCGCGCTCCAACTGCCGGCGTCCGCCAGTTTTTGCGGATGGCCCATGTCGGCCGACGCAAAAACCTGGGCCGCTTCCCCCTTTTCGATGCGCTCGCGAAGCAGGCCAGAGGCGGCAAAAGACAAGGTCAATTTTTGACTGGTACGCGCTTCATGCGCTCTTGCAATGTCGGTCATCGCTTCACGCAAACTGCCCGCCGCGACCACGGCAATGGGGTCAGCACTCAACGGCGTTTGAGGCGTGGCGCAGGCGGTCAGCAAACTTGTTGCCAGCAAAGCAGGGGTGATGAGTCGCATGGTGATGTTGGGGGCTCGGTCAGTAGCAAGGGCAAGAGACCGATGCTAACCAGCCCCAAGGGTTGTGCCATACGTGAAGACACGGTAGGAAATGCTTTGCATAGCCCGTTTTGTGACCCATATAGATCCAACAATCTTAAAAATAGAGAACTTTCCATTAACATCCAGACTCACTTTATGAGTACAAAATGGGTCTTAATTGGAACGAAATCAAATCCAGGGCATTGCAATTCAGCAAAACCTGGGCCGACGCCTGCAACGAAGACAGCGAAGCCAAGCCCTTTTGGATCGACTTCTTTGAAATCTTTGGCATCACCAACAAACGCGTCGCCACCTTTGAGCTGAACGTCAAAAAGCTCGGCGGCGCACAAGGCTTTGTGGACCTGTTTTGGCCCGGCGTGCTGTTGGTGGAGCACAAGTCGCGCGGCAAAAACCTGGACAACGCGGTGGACCAGGCCATTGGCTACCTGCACAACCTGCCCGAGCGCGACCTGCCCCAGCTGGTGGTGGTGTGCGACTTTGCCCGCTTTCGGGTGCGCCGCTTGGCCACGGGCGAGACGGTGGAATTTGAACTCAAGCACCTGCACAAACACGTCAAGCTGTTTGGCCTGCTGGCGGGCTACAAGGTGCAAGACATCCAGGCCGAAGACCCGGTCAACATCAGGGCCGCCGAACGCATGGGCCGACTGCATGACGCCCTGAAGGCCAGCGGCTACAGCGGCCACGCGCTGGAGGTGCTGCTGGTGCGTCTGCTGTTTTGTTTGTTTGCCGATGACACGGGCATCTTCCAGCCCGCGCAATCGTTCAGAGACTTTGTCGAAGAACGCACCGCGCCCGACGGCTCGGACCTGGGGCCGCGCCTGGGGCAACTGTTTCAGGTGCTCAACACACACGAAAGCCAGCGCAGCAAAAACATCGACGAACAGCTGAACCAGTTTGCGTACATCAACGGCCGCCTGTTTGAAGAAACCCTGCCCATGGCCGACTTCAACACCGCCATGCGCGAAGCCCTGCTGGACGCCTGTGGGCTCGACTGGTCGGCCATCAGCCCGGCGATTTTTGGCAGCTTATTTCAGAGCATCATGGACGAAAAGGCCCGTCGTATTTTGGGTGCGCACTACACGTCTGAAAACAACATCCTCAAAGTCATCAAGCCCCTGTTTCTGGACGAACTGCACGCCGAGTTTGAGCGCGTGAAAGGCCACCGCAACAAGCTGTTTGAGTTTCACAAAAAGCTGCGCCAGCTGACGTTTTTTGATCCCGCCTGCGGGTGCGGCAACTTCTTGGTCATCAGCTACCGCGAACTGCGCGAGCTGGAGCTGAAAGTGCTGCGGGCCGACCACGAACTGAGCGCCCACAAAGGCCAGTTGACGATGGATGTGCACAGCCTGATCGGCGTGAACGTGGACCAATTCTTTGGCATCGAGATCGAAGAGTTTCCGGCCCAAATTGCCCAAGTGGCCATGTGGCTGGTGGACCACCAAATGAACCTGCGCGTGAGCGTGGAGTTTGGCCTGTACTTTGCGCGCATACCGCTCAAAAGCTCACCGCAAATACGCCACGCCAACGCGCTGCGGCTGGACTGGAACGATGTGCTGCCTGCTGGGCGGTGCAGTTACTTGCTGGGCAATCCGCCGTTCATCGGTGCCAAATTCATGGGCGATGCTCAACGCGAAGACTCGCGTCTCGTTTTTGAAGGCATCGACAACTCGGGGCTGCTGGACTTTGTGGCGGCTTGGTATGTGAAGGCCACGCGATATGTGAAGTCTGAAACGAATTGCCGCTGCGCTTTTGTTTCCACCAACAGCATCACCCAAGGCGAGCAAGTTGGCGTGCTGTGGGGCTGGATGCTCAGCCAAGGCATTCGCATTCAATTTGCACACCGCACGTTCAACTGGAGCAATGAGGCAAGAGGAAAAGCCGCCGTGCATTGCGTGATCGTAGGCTTTGGGCTGCAAGACCTCACCAATAAAACGATCTACGAATATGTAGACATCAAGGGCACGCCTTTAGCCGTGCCTGCAAAGAACATCAATCCTTACTTGGTGGATGCACCTGATGTCGTTTTGCCAAGACGGAACAACCCCATCTGCGATGTTCCCGAAATTGGCATTGGAAACAAACCCATTGACGATGGCAGCTACCTTTTCAGCACAGAAGAGCGTGACGCATTCATTGCGCTTGAGCCCCAAAGTGAAAAGTGGTTTCGCCGCTGGTTGGGTGCCGACGAATTTTTGAATGGCTACGAACGCTGGTGCCTTTGGTTAGGCGACTGTTCACCGACGGCACTCAGGGCAATGCCTGAAGCGATGAAACGTGTTCAAGCGGTTAAAGCTTCACGCCTTTCCAGCAAAAGTCCTCCAACGCGGAAACTTGCAGATACCCCGACACGATTTCATGTTGAGTTCATGCCCACAAGCCCTTACTTGGCAATCCCAGAAGTATCTTCAGAGCGCCGCGAATACATACCGCTTGGCTACCTTACACCCTCCACTCTTGCAAGTAACAAACTGCGTCTGCTACCCAAAGCCAGTTTGGCCGAATTTGGCATCCTTCAGTCTTCAATGCACATGGCATGGACCAGATCAGTGAGCGGACGCCTCAAAAGTGATTTTTCGTACTCAATCAGCATCGTCTACAACAACTACCCTTGGCCGGGCTTCGCTGGCGAACCACTCAGCGACAAACACCGCAACTCCATCGAACAAGCAGCCCAATGCGTGCTCGACGCCCGCGCCCAATTTGCAGACGCATCACTGGCCGACCTCTACGACCCACTGACCATGCCCCCGGCCCTGCTCAAGGCCCACCAAAAACTAGACACCGCCGTAGACGCCGCCTACCAACCCAGCGGCGGCAAAAAGTCCTACGCCTCCGACGCCGAACGCGTGGCCTTCCTGTTCGAGCTGTACCAACGCATCACCAGCCTGCTGCCTGCGCCAGCCGCCAAGAAATCACGCAAAACCAAAACCACAGAAAATTGATCACGGTGACAGCGACAACCCATCGCTGAAAGCCGACACAACGAGGCGTGTGACCTCTATCCAGCAGGCGCTGACATTGACAATGCGGCCCGCACTTGCGGGTTGTCGAGCAACTTGGCAATCAGTTCATCATGGCTGAGCATGTTTCACATCTAATAATCGTTTGCGGGCCAAAGCCAAATCAGCCATGGGTTTGCCGCGCTACCTGATTCAACAAACCAAATGCGGCTACGCCGCCCCAATCACTGACTGGCACGCACCAACCGAACATGGACGTAGTGGTTGCCGCGGTCGAGTCTGTAGACGTTGCCATAGCCGAAATATACGTACCAAGCGTAGCTGGCGTCGCCCACATCGGGCGACGAAGACCAGAACGAGCTAGGTGGTGTGGCCGGGAATGCCATGTTGTCGATCGCGGGGGGTTGGCAGCCATTGTCGGCCAGACTGGCCAGCTCTTTCACGTTGGGCAGGCGCCAGAGGGTGGCGCTTTGGCTGGTGTTGGCGGCTTTAGCCAGTGTCAAAGCAGCCTCGTGGTTGTGTAACGTAGCGCTGCCGGTGCAAGTGCTGCCGTTCCAGTTCTGGCCCTCACTGCAGCGTTTCCAGGTCAGACCGGTGCGCTTGTCGATCACTTCCGCCCCGTTCAGGGTAAAGCGGTCTGCCGTGGGCCAAGTGGGGCAGATTTGTGCCCTCACTGTAGAGGCAAACAGTGTAGCGGCCAACAAACTGGCAAAAAGTGGCTTATTCATGGTGCGATCTCCGTAAAAATTTGGAAGTGAGTGATTTCGCGCCTGCTGGTGCCGTGGCGCAGCCAGCCGGTTTGCCTGGCGTGCACGCGGCTGACGTCGGGCGTTTGCGGCGAGGCAAAGCGCAGGGTTTCGTAGCCTTTTTGCTCGCTGCACGCTGCACACCGCAAGCGGCCATTGGTTGTGCAGCCCCTGAGCGTCATTCCCGCGAAGGCGGGAATCCATGGATGCCCTATCAAGACGGGCATGACGCGCGTTTACATAACGGAAGGTCACATGGCGCTGCGCCCAGGCGCTCAGCTTGCCCTTGCAATGCGCCACCACTCGGCGACGCACCAAACGGTGACTGGGGTAGAGCACATAGCCCAAAAAGTCCACCCCCTGCGCCAGCGGGGCCAGGCGGGGTTCGTCTTTGAGCCGCAAGCTCAAACGCGCTTGCAAAAACTGCGCAATTTGGTCGTACCACTGGCGCAGGGTGGCCGCGTTGGGGGCCAGCAGCACAAAGTCGCCCACATAGCTCACATAGTGCTTGGCTTTGAGCGTCTGTTTGACGAATTGGTCCAGCTCATTGAGGTACACGTTGGCAAAAAACTGGCTAGTCAGGTTGCCAATGGGCAAGCCGCAACCGGCGGGCGCATTGCGCAGACGCTTATGTGGCGGCACTTTGACGGCAGCGGCAGGATCGGCGCACCACTCTTGCACCGTCTGTGCCAGCAGTTTGTGGCACAGGCTGCGCAGCGCGCCGCCGCCCGAGCTCTTGCGGGTGTAGAGGTAGCGGCACATCAACCATCCATGCCCGTTGCGCTGGCGCATAAAAGCATGCAGGCGGTCCACCGCCGCGTGGCTGCCTTTGCCCGCGCGGTTGGCAGAACGCAGGTAGCATGGCTTTGTCATGGTTTGCCCTCTGGCCCTAGTAGTTCTGCAGAGCCCAAGGGCACAGAGGTGGCGCATCCACTCAGTGAAGCGGGATGGTACTGCACCGGCGGTGCAGGCTGTGACCCGGCGCCCGCGCTGGCCATGCCAGACGGAGCAGCTTGCTCTGCGCGTCGGCGAAGGCGACGGGCCAAAACCTGCACCCAACTGCCGCACTGTTTGCCAACGGCAGCGGCAAGGGTGGCCGCTTGCTCAAAATTTTGGAAGCTCAATCTTGCTTTGACCCTAGCCTGCGATATACCCGCTGCATTTGCACCACCAGCACTACCTTGTTGACCAGGAGCAAATAGGCCCACGCCCATGCTCAGCTGCGGCGTCGGCTTATAGTCGTCCCCCCGCCAAACTAGAGCCTGCACGTGCTGGGCCTGGCGCGGTTTGTCGTACACGGCTTGATTGACGGTGCGCATGATGCCCATGGCTGACTGACGCAAGTCGGTGCCCAGGGTATATTTGTGGTAACAGCTGAAACGCAGCACCATGTCTTCGGTCGGCACTAGCAACCTGCGGCAGTTGGGGTAGATGGACGGTAGAGGTGTGCTCATGCTTTTATGTCCAAAGCGCTTCGCGCCCGATCACTGACTGGCACGCACCCACCGAACAGGGTGGCTGTAGCGGCGGTAGTTGGGGCCGACGTTGCCCCGGCCGAAATAGACGTTCCAGGCGAGGTCGGGGGTAGCGCCCACATAGGGCGACGACGCCCAGTAGTAAGAATAGCTCGGCGTGTTGGGGAACCAGGCGGTGTTGATTGTGGGGCCGGGGAAAGGCTTGCTGTAATCCACGATGGACTGCAGTTCGTCCACGGTGGGCAAGCGCCAACCACTCTGCCCACACAGGGTGGCGTTATCAGCCGCGTACTTGCTGGCGTCACCTGCGCGGTTGTCGCCCCAATTGGTGAAGGTGGCGGGGGGGACTTGGTGGTTTTGCCACAGCAGGCCAGTCACGTTGTCTTTGACCGCGCACCAACTGCTGGCGTTGTCAGGCAAGGCCTCGCCGCTAAAGCCCACTTTGCTATAGCTCATGGCGTTAATGTTGGCGCGGTGCCCGTCTTGCTGGGCGTTCAAGTCATTGGCCACACCGCTGCATGTCATGAGGGTGTTGCTGCCCGCGCTGTAGCACTGGCTGGCGGTGATTCCGGTGTGGGGTAGTTTGCTTGTGGCTGCTCCTGATCCTGATCCTGATCCTGATCCTGATCCTGCACCTGCACCTGCACCTGCACCTGCACCAGCACCTTCCCCGGAACCTGACCCGCCCCCACAAGCCACTAACACTACGGACGTCACGAGTGAAAGCACCAATCTAGCTGATGGTTGGATGTTTACCCTTGAGTTTTTCCATTTCGTTTGCCATGCAATGCTTCTCATGCTTGTACTTTCTTTACTTTAAGTTGGGGATGAGGCCAAACCGGCCGCAGTGTGTGTGCGTGTTGTCAGCGATATCTTTGGTTCAGAACAAAGAAAGGGGTAACAAGCTGTGACTGGGTGCACAGTCTGGGACGTGGGGAAGTGTTTGGAAAATTTTCAGAAGTTGTTTGTATCAATATCATTTATTTTATTTATTTTTTATTTGTAATTAACTTTTTTATAAAATTAATTATTTCGGTGCCATATCCCAACACCACATTACCATGTCAGAACCGCCAGAACTAGCGGCTTAACTTCAAACAGCCCTGTTGGACTTTGTATCCCGCCGCTCCCGCTTATTAGGTTGAAGGCCAAACGAACAGGCCGAGCGGGCAGGGTTGACGCGGGCCTATTTGCACCGGCTGCTTTCGGGTGGCGAGCCCAAACCTGGGGTGCTGGCCCTACAGCGTCTGGCGCTGGCTTTGAAGGTGTCATCCACCGCTTTGGTGCGCCACGCCTCGCCCATGGACCCGAGCGATGCGATGGCTTCTGTGCCGGATGTGACGGTGTCCGACCATTCAGGTTTGCCCATCTCATGCGCCATCCGGTAACCCCCCACCCCCTTCACATAAGCCAACATCTCACCAAAAAACGGATGGCTGCAAAGCGTTGACAAGTCGCCCACCAGCAACAACTTGCGCCGTGCGCGGGTCATGCCCACGTTCATGCGGCGGATGCCAGACAGGAAGCCGATCTCGCCTAGGGGGTTGCTGCGTGTCAAGGTGATGGCAATGATGGCGCGCTCTTGGCCCTGAAGCGCATCGACGGTGCCCACGCTGAGCTTACGTTGCAGCAGCTGTTCACGCAGCCGTCAAAGGCGCCATGCGCACCACGGCACGCGCCCCCACAGCACGGGCATGGCGCTAGACCGTTCGTTGAAGTACAGACTGTGCAAGGCTGACAACGCAGACTGCATGCAATCCTTGGCCTGAGCCCAGGCCCCAGGTGCCGCGCTCTGCGGCACTGTCAGCGCACTGCCCATGGGGCAGGTCTCGCCGTCATGGTGTCAACGCCAACAAAAAGGAATTTGCATGCAAGCTCGTCACACCCCACTCAAGCTGACCAGCGCCAGCCTGGAGGAACTTGTTGGGTTGCACGCTCGGCCCTGCCTGTCTCTGTACATGGGCACCCACCGCAGTCACCCCGATAACCAGCAAGATCCGATCCGTTTTCGCCATCTGGTTGGCGCACTGAAGACATCCCTGCAGCACCAAGCGCCCGATGCACTGCGCGCCCTCATCGCGCCATTTGAGGCCTTGGAAAACGACCACGCGTTTTGGGAGCACACGCTCGACGGGCTGGTGGTGATGGGAGCGACTGATTTTTTCCGCATCTACGTGTTGCCCAGACCGGTGGCCGACTTGGCGGTGGTGGCCGACTTGGCGGTGGTGGCCGACTTGGCGGTGGTGGCCGACTTGGCGGTGGTGGCCGACTTGGCGGTGGTGGCCGACAGCTTTCACACCCAACCTTTGCGGCAATTTTTGCAATCGGTTGAGCGTTACCAAGTCTTGGCTTTGAGCTTGAACAAGGTGCAACTGTTCGAGGGCAACCGCGACAGCCTGGAGGCTTTGAGCTTGGCGTCAGAGGTTCCGCGCTCTTCAAGCGACACGAGCAGCGATCGCCAACAAACGGCGCACAGCTCGGTGTCATCGTACGGTGGCCTGGGCGCTGGCCATTCGGCCATGCACCACGGGCAAGGCGGCAAGAAAGACGGCATGGACAGCGAGGTGGAGCGCTTTTTCCGGGCGGTGGATCGGGCGGTGCAGGCGCACCACTCCGACGTTTCGGGCTTGCCCCTGATGCTGGCAGCTTTGCCTGAACACCACCACCTGTTTCAGGCCATCAGCCACAACCCGCGGCTGATGAAGCAGGGCCTGCTCATCAACCCCGAAAGCCTGAGCCCCACCGAGTTGCAGCAACGCGCCTGGGCAGTGGCCGCCCCGGCACAACAAGCCCAACAAAGCGCATGGTGCAACGACTACGCCGTGGCCAAGTCCAAGGGACTGGGCAGCGACAACTTGGCCGATGTGGCGCATGCGGCCGCAGCGGGACGCGTGGGCATCTTGTTGATCGAAGCCGGTCGCCTGGTCGCCGGGCGCATCGATGGCACAACAGGCCGCATCGACTATTCCCAACTCGGCTACCCCAGGGTCGACGATGTGTTGGACGACCTGGGCACTTTGGTTGAGAAGTTAGGCGGCCAAGTGCATGTTCTGGTGGCCGAACGCATGCCCACAACCACGGGTGTTGCGGCGAGTTATCGCCACTGAAGCCGTCAAGCCCCATCCCTGTCATTCGTGGATGGGTTTTCCAATCCGTTCACGGGCTAGCTCAAACTCGGGTGCCTGTGCGTCATAGGCTTGGCGAACGGCGGGGTTGGCCATCAGTTGGGCTTTTACGTCTTTCAGGCTTTTCACGTCGATTCCTCCAAGCGTTTCAATGTGGCATACACCGCGCCTTGTGTCTTGCGTCTCAAGTTCCACTGGATTTTCCCAATTTGGCATCGTCCTCGGCCCAGCCTTCTATCGCGGGGTAATACCGTGTTGATCGACCATCACCGTACCGGGTGAGCAGCCCAAGCCTTTCCAGATCGATGAGGTCTCGGGCTGCTGTGGGTGTGGAGGTTTGCGCAATACGCTCGTGCTTGCGCGTGGTCATGCCGCCTTCGTAACCTTTGGGGCCAGCATCCAGCAGCTTCTTCATGGTTTTTTGCTGACGTTCATTGAGCGAGACCGATGACATTTGGGCCTGAAACCGAATGCGTTGAATGGCCGAATCAATGGTGCGGTTGGCGAACTCGCTGGCCAGTGTGACTTGCTCCAGCATCCATTCGACCCATGCCGTCACGTCCATGCTTTTGGAACGCTGCGCCCGCTCCAGCTCGCTGTAATACCGGTCTTTGCAGGACTCGATTTGCCTCGACAGCGTCACGATGCGCCCAGGCTGCCCCATGTCTTGGCCCAGTGCCAATTGCAAGATAGCCCGGCCGATGCGCCCATTGCCATCGTCAAAGGGGTGCAGCGTCTCGAACCACAGATGCGAGACAGCGGCACGCACCAAGCCGTCCATGGGGTGAGTGCCGACCTTGGGCTGGGTTTGGTTGAACCACGTCAAAAAAGCGTCCACTTGGCTAGCCAGGCCTTCAGCGGGTGGCGCGGCGTAATGCACCTTGCTGTGGCCCACGGCCCCACTCACGATCTCCATGGGCACAGAACGCAGTGCGCCCACATCGATGCGCTGCATGCCCGAAAAACCCGTTGGGAAAAGCGCCCCGTGCCAGCTGCACAGCCGCTCCAGCGTCAAGGGTGAATCGGTGTTCAGGGTGGCGTCTTGCAGCACATCGATCAGTCCCTCGATGTTGCGCCTGCCTTCGCGTACGGGGGCACCAGACGTGTCCAGCCCCAAGCGCCGGGCCACGGAGGAGCGAACGCTTTCAGGGTCCAGCTTTTCGCCTTCAATGGCTGAGGTGGTCAATGCCTCTTGCGTCAGCGAGTCGCGGATGTGGGGCTGCAGCCCTTCCAGGCCAATCGCCTCCGCTTTGCCAAGAAGAATTCCTTGGGATGTTCTTGCGGCCGCCAATGCCGCCTGGATTCGCTTCGCGTCGAACACCAATGCTGGCCACTCTGGCAGCTGCCAAATCCAACGTTGATATGATTTCATGGCTTAATCATATCAATATATGATTTGAATGGAATGGAAATCGTATCGTGCGCGGTGTCAAGATCAATTCAGCTGTGGGTTTTTGACTTGGCCTGAATCATTTTCTTGGTGATAAAGTAGGTACGTTTTCATAGATACATTCCAAGGAGGGTGCCATGCTCGCTACCGCCAAAGTTTTTACCAACGGCAACAGCCAGGCGATTCGCTTGCCCAAGGCATTTCGTGTGGATGTCGATGAAATGTGGATTGCCCGCAACGAGGTGACGGGAGAGATCACGCTCAAGCCCAAGGACGCGGAAACATTGCGTCAGCGTCGACTGGATGCGCTGATGGCTGCCATTGCGGACAACCCATTGCCCGACGACTTTTTGTCGGATGCCCTCCGGCAAAACAATCCACCCAAAAATCCGTTTGCGGACTGGGATACGCCAACAGCTCCCAAAGCCACAGCAAAAGCCTCTGCTAAACGCACAGTCAAAACCAAGGCCCGCAAGTGATCAAGTTCTTGGTGGACACCAACATCTTGGGCTACTTTGCACGCAACAATTCTGCCGCGCTGCAAACGCGCATGTTGGCGGCGCTCAAAAAGCAGGAGGTCGCCATCTCCGCCATCACCCGCGCCGAAACTCGGTTTGGGCAGGCACTGCTGCAAGCCGAAGACAAACGCCGCCGAACCATTGATTTGCTGCTCAATGAGTTGCCCGTTTTGCCATGGACGTTGGAGGCCGCAGACCGATATGGCGAAATTGCCGCCCACCTGCAGCAAACCGGGCAGCCCATTGGCGACATGGACACCCAAATCGCCGCGCACGCATTAGCGCTGGGCCTGCCCTTGGTAACCCACAACACACGGCACTTCAAGCGGGTGCCGGGCTTGAAGCTTGAAGACTGGATGGCATAAGCCCCGAATGCGCGACCAGCTGCAACAGCTTGCGTCTCAATGCAGAGGGTGACCATCCCGTGACGGTTTGTCACGGGTTGAAACTGATGGCCCTCTGACATTAGGCAAAGGGCTATCCACAATCGTGGATCGAGAAAAGGCTATTGCCGTTTGAATCGCTCATCAAGCGCTTCGCGTTGAAGCTGGAATTTCGCAGGGTTTTTTGACTTCAGATGGCTCAAATTCTGCAGTTTCCATTGGATCGCAGGCAATTCTTGCAAATGCTTGAACGGCAGGAGCGACCAGTCCGGGTTGCTTTCCAGTAGCGATAGAAGGAAATTTCTGTGGTTTTGCGTGAGCGCCCGTGGTAGTTCGGTCATCAATCGTTTTTGGGTTTGGAGCAGATCATCCAAGTGGATGGGTTCTGAAGTCATTCCCACAAACTCGTTCTTAAATGTCGCTTCCATCGGTTGCGGGTTGGTAAACAAGACCTCGTGCACGGGTCTGTTGTGCCCCGCCAGATAGGCCACAAAGCAGTCCAAAATTTCTTGCGTTAAGCCATGGCTTTCGTACATCTTGAGAACGTCAAAAAAATCACGTGGATGCTGTCTGTCCATCGCTGCGACCAGTTTGCTGCCATAGAGTTCAGAGGGGGAGAGCACGGGAACCTGGATATTTTTGGAGAACAGGGCTTGTGTTTTTTCTGACAGTGAACGTGTCTCTATCGGTAAAACGGTTCCCCGAAAAACAAAATTCACTTCAACCTTGACTTCAGCTTCTGCGCTGAAGATGTCAAGCTTCACTTCGTCACCCCCATGCACTTTCCTGGTTCGGGTTTCATAACCCATGACAGCAATCGCTGCATCAATGCGCTGGAGCTCTTGGGCGATTTCTTTCAGTGCGTTGTCTCTGTCGACTTGGTGGTTGATGAAGACGACGTCGATATCCACTGACAGTCGTGGCAAGTCCTGAACGAACAAGTTCAGTGCCGTTCCCCCCTTCATCGCAAATCGCGGGGTTTGGAAGACGGTGGGTCTGCGTATTCCAGTGATGTTGACCAATCAATCCAGCAACGTGACCAACTAGTCCAATCGTTGTAACCATCGACAGCTATCGGCCAAAAGCGGCCAGCCACAAATTATTGTTAATTTGCAAACAATGAAAAGTCGTATTGAATAAACGTAAATTGGAGCGCTTGCCAAAGCATCTGAATCCTTCTTTATTGACCTCAACCTCCACGGGGACAAATAAATGCCCGGTGACTTTGAAAAATTTGAGTCGCTATAATGTGGCCTATGAGACGGTACTTGGCGATTTTCTTGCTGGTGTTGTTGCCCTTGCAATACAGCTGGGCAGCAATGGCAAGCTATTGCGAGCACGAAACCAGTGTGACTGCCAAGCACCCTGGTCACCACACCCATGACCATGCGTCAATTGACCAGCAAGAGTCCAGCAAAAATGCCCCTCAATCGCCGGGCATGGACCATGACTGTGCCACTTGTCATATGGGTTGTGCCGCCGCCCTGGTCAGCGATCTGAGCAAGACCACATTAGCAGCCTCTGACGATCACCCGCTTCACCTTCAGGTCATTGCTTCTCATATGGCAAGTGAACGTCCTGAACGGCCTCAATGGCCCGTGCTTGCCTGATCGGCGAGCCTCGGGTTTCTTTACCTTTCCCTCTTTTCGAATCCCTTGTGTGCGGATGCACATGACGCTTTGCGCGTTGTGCGTCATCGCCTAGCGACGTGTTGTCGCTGCTCGCTGATCTCCTTGGATGTTTTCACCATTGGAGATGAGCTATGAGTTTGTACAAAAAAAGATCGGCACCGATTCGAATCGCGCTGTCGGTCATGACCCTGAGTGGCTTGGTGCTGACGGCCCAAGCACAAGGCACATCCGCCGCCGCGTTGAGTGGATCGGTGTCCTTGAAAGATGTTTTCGAAACGGCGTGGCAAAGGCAACCCGAGGCGCACGCGCTTCAATCGCGTCGCGATGCCGCCCAGGCCCAGGCCAAAGCCGCGTCGATGCTGTCCCCCGAGCCGCCCTCGCTGGAGATAAGTCAGCGATCAGACCGGATGACAGGCAACAGCGGTGCGCGGGAAGCTGAGGTGGGTATCGCCGTTCCCATCTGGCTACCCGGACAACGCACGGCCAGTACCGATCTGGCGCAAGCTGAAATCTCGTTGGTTGAGCGCAAGCTGCTCGCCTCACAACTGCGGCTCGCCTCTTCCGTCAGGGATGCTTGGTGGGGCTGGTTGCGAGCTCGCGTCGATGCTGAACTGGCGAGCGAACAACTGGCCAATGCACAACGCCTCGCCGCTGATGTTGCCAAACGGACCAACGCGGGTGATCTGGCAAAGTCCGACCAGCATCAAGCCGAAGGCGCTGTCGCTGCGGCCCAAGCGCATGCCGCCCAAGCTCAAGCTGCATCTGCCGCAGCCTTGGCACAAGTGATGGCGCTGACAGGCAGGACGGCTCCGGCAGACTTGAAAGTCAACGCGGCGGTGGAGCCAACGCCAGATTCGACCCCACATACGGGTGCGTCAGTGGGGCATCCCTTGTTGGCTGAACTGGAGGATCGCATCACGATGGCCGAGCGGACGGCTCAGCTGATCAGCGCCCAGAGGCGATCCAACCCGGAACTCACGGTGGCCACAGCGCGCGGCCGTGGGGCATTTGGAGAACGCTATGGCCAGACTGTGCTGATTGGCATTCGCGTGCCCTTGGGTGCTGGCCCTAGGCATGACGCTCGTCTTGCGACTGCACAAGCCGAAGCGATAGAAGTGCAGTCACAACTGGTCCTCGAGCAGGCGCGCATTCAAGCCGACAAACAAGGCGCTGCAGCTCGTCTGGAGGCCGCACGCACTCAACTTGATGCTGCGCAGCGACGAGCCCAGCTGGCCAACGAGTCCCGCAGCTTTTTTGACAAGTCGTTCAGGCTGGGCGAGTCGGATCTGCCCACCCGCTTGCGCATTGAAGCAGAGGCTGCAGAGGCCGCGAGACAAGCCGCTCGAAGCCGAATTGACCTGGCCTCCGCCATTTCGGCATTGCGGCAGTCCTTGGGCCTGCTGCCTCAGTGATGCTGACACCCCTCAAAAACTCAAGGAACACCATGAAGATCATTCATTCAACAGCCGCCACCTTTATGGCGCTGATATTCACATTACTCAGTCCTATGGCCATTGCCGGTGAGGGTCACGATCACGCGGAAGCTGCGCCAAAAACCCAGGGAACAGCACTGCCGCGTTTCGTCGCGGTTTCAGAGGATCTTGAAATGGTCGGCATTGTCAATGGCAAGCAGCTGACGATTTACCTGGACCGTTTTACAGACAACAGTCCGGTCAATGACGCCCAAATTGACATCGATATCCAAGGCGGCAAATACAAAGCCGAAAAACACGGCGTAGGTGAATACGAAGTCATCCTCAGGGACACGCTCAAACCTGGCGTCATTGCCATCACCGCAACCATTCAGGCCGGTGAACTGAACGACCTGCTGACTGGCGAACTCGATTTGCACGAGGACGAAGATGAACCTGTCAGTGGTTCTTCTTGGAAAGGCATCGCCCTGTGGATCGGCGGGGGGTTATTGGCCCTGATGGCATTAGGCGCGATCGTTCGCTTTCGTCAACAAGCTCGTACGGCCTAAGGAGCCTCAGCATGAAAACAATCAACACTTCAAAAAAACGCCACTGGATGGCACTGGCCACTGCTTTGACCCTTGCAGGTGCTGCACTGCCTACGTACGCGGGCGAAGGCCATGACCACGGCGCTGCGCCTGCGACGGCCAATGCCAATGGTCCACAGCGCATGGCCGATGGCAGCGTGTTTCTGCCCAAACCAGCCCAACGCCAACTGAATGTGCGCACGATGGTGGTGGAAACCGCTGAGCTGCCACGCGCCTTTGAACTCAATGGTCAGGTACTGATGGACCCCAACGCTGGGGGCAAAGTCCAGCCCATCAACGCCGGACGCATAGAACCCGGCCCTAATGGCCTGCCCAACGCAGGGCAAACCGTCAAGAAGGGACAGGTCTTGGCCTACGTCGTCCCTGCGTTCGCCCCCCTGGAGCGGGCCAGCCAGTTGACTCAATTGGCCGAATTTCGCGCTGCCAAAGCGCTTGCCGAAAAGCGTTTGGCACGTTTGCGCGAGTTGTCGGACACCGTACCGCGCAAGGAAGTGGAAGCCGCAGAGAGTGAGGTGCTCAGCCTGACCGATCGCATGTCGGCCGTCGGTGGCGGCCTCAGCAGCAAAGAAGCACTGGTCGCGCCTGTTTCTGGGGTGATTGCCTCGGCGCATGTCGTGGCAGGCCAAGTGGTGGACACGCGGGATTTGATTTTTGAAATTGTCGACCCGAAGCGGCTGCGCATTGAAGCCTTGGCTTTTGATGGCTCAGTGGCCAACAACATCGGCGGTGCCTCATTGGCTGTTGGCGACCAGCGCACGCCACTGGTTTTCATGGGTGCAGCGCGCAGTTTGCGCGAGCAAGCGCTGCCGCTGAACTTCCAAGTGCAAAGCCCGGAACTACTAGGTCTGGCCGTTGGACAGCCCGTCAAAGTCTATGTGCAGTCCAAGCAAAAGACACAGGGTATTGCGGTCCCCCAGTCGGCACTGATGAAAAACGCTGCCAATCAGAACGTGATGTGGGTCAAGTCTGCAGCTGAGCAGTTTGAACCCCGCACGGTGACGTTCGAGCCCCTGGATGGCGCGCGCGTCACGGTGATCTCGGGCTTGAAGTCTGGCGATCGTGTGGCGACCCAAGGTGCCACGCTCATCAACCAAGTCCGTTAAAGGGGTCACGATATGTTCAAGTGGCTTCTCGAAAATAGCCTGACCAACCGGCTTCTGGTGTTGATAGCGGGTGCCGTATTGATGGCTTACGGGGCATTCACATTGTCTCGAACGCCAGTCGATGTCTTTCCCGACCTCAACAAACCTACTGTGACGATCATGACCGAGGCGGGTGGCATGGCGCCCGAAGAGGTCGAGCAACTGATTACCTTTCCTCTGGAGACGGCCATGAATGGCTTGCCTGGGGTCGAATCGGTTCGTTCTACTTCCTCTGCTGGCCTGTCCTTTTTGTATGTCACCTTCAACTGGGACACAGAGATTTTTCGGGCACGCCAACTGGTGTCTGAACGTCTCTCGTCCATGGAAGAAGGTTTGGCTGCCGGGGTGATACCCCGCATGGGACCGATCAGCTCCATCATGGGTGAGATCATGCAGATCGCTATTCCTGTCGATCCGCAGAAAATCTCCCCTATGGCCGTGCGTGAGTACGCCGACTGGGTGCTCCGGCCTCGACTCCTGTCCATCCCCGGCGTCGCACAGATCATCCCCATTGGCGGCGAAGTGCGCCAGTTTCAGGTGCAGCCCAATACAGCGCGCATGTCGGACTTAGGTATCTCCTTGGACCAGTTGGAGTCAGCGTTGCGCGGGTTTTCGGCCAATACATCCGGTGGGTTTCTTGAACTCAACGGGCGCGAGTACTTAATCCGAAATTTGGGCCGCACGTCCCGTCTGGAGGACTTGCGCAATCTGGCCATCACCGCCAAGAACGGTCAGCCCATTTTGTTGCGGCAGATCGCTGAGGTCACTTTTGCCGCAGCCATCAAACGTGGGGATGCAGGCTTTGAGGGCAAGCCAGCCGTGATTCTCGGCGTTCAAAAGCAGCCCACTGCTGACACGACCCGTTTGACCCAGTCGATTGAAGAAGCGATTACGGATCTCAAGGCATCCCTTCCTGCGGGGATGGAGGCACCCCGTGTGACCTTCCGGCAGGCCAGCTTCATTGAGGCGTCGATCTCGACGCTGCAAGGCAAGTTGATCGGTGCGTCGCTGTTTGTGGCCGCGATCCTGTTCTTCTTCTTGGGCACAGTTCGTCCCACCATCATCGCGCTCACCGCCATCCCAGTGTCCATCTTCATCACGGCACTGGTGTTCAAGTATTTTGGCTTGTCGATCAACACCATGACGCTGGGGGGGCTGGCGATTGCCATTGGCGGACTGGTGGACGATGCCGTGGTGGATGTGGAAAACATCTTGCGGCGCATGAAAGAAGACCGTGCCAAGGACCCAAGCCAGCGCCTGTCGCTGCTCGCGCTCGTGGCCAAGGCGTCCATGGAAGTCCGCTCGGCGATCCTCTATGCGACGGTGATCATCGTGCTGGTCTTCCTGCCGCTTTTTGCTTTGCCGGGCCTGGAAGGCAAGTTGTTTGTGCCGCTGGGCATTGCCTTCATCATCTCGACACTGGCCTCTTTGTTGGTGTCGGTAACGATGACGCCGGTGCTGAGCTACTACCTCTTGCCGGGCATGAAAAACTTGGACCATGGCGACACCAAAGTGCTGGCATGGCTCAAGCAAGGCTACAAAGGCAGTTTGCAAAAAGTGCTGGACAAGCCACGCGTGGCGATAACCAGTGCATGTGTGGCGGTAGTGTTTGCAGCGGCGGCTGTTCCGTTTTTTCCGACCACCTTCTTGCCTCCTTTCAATGAAGGCACCTTGCTGGTGGGCATACGGCTGAACCCGGGCGTGACCTTGACCGAGTCCTCTGACCTGGCGCGCCAGGCCGAAGTGCTGGTCAAGCAGGTGCCCGAAGTGCTGCATGTGGGCAGACGCAGCGGACGTGCTGAATTGGATGAGCATGCCGAAGGCGTTCATGTCAGCGAATTGGACGTGGGCATCAAACCCTCAGGCGAGTTGACGCGCTCAATGGATGAGGTCCGTGCCGACATCCGTGCACGCTTGGTCAACCTGCCTGCTTCGATTGAGGTGGGGCAACCCATCTCACACCGCATCGACCACATGCTGTCTGGGGTGCGCTCCCAAATCGCCGTCAAGATTTTTGGCGAAGACCTGGACGTGCTGCGCGGGCAAGCCGATGCGCTGCGCTCACGGCTGTCAGGCATCGAGGGCATAGCCGACCTGCAAATCGAAAAACAAGTTCTTGCGCCCCAAATCAAGGTACGGTTGGACTATGCGGCAGCGGCGCAATACGGCCTGTCTGGCGCGCAAGTGCTTGCCACACTGCAGACCCTGGTGGAAGGTGAACGTGTCACGCAAATCATGGAGGGAGGTCGCCGCTTTGCGCTGGTTGTGCGTTTACCAGAATCCGCACGATCGCTGGAAGGCCTGGGCCAGGTGTTGATCGAAACACCCTCGGGCAGAATTCCGCTGTCCAAAATCGCAACGATTGAAGACGCCGATGGTCCCAACCAAATCAGTCGGGACAACGGCAAGCGGCGTATCGTGATTTCTGCCAACGCTTCGGGCCGCCCATTGTCAGAAGTCGTGGCCGACATACGCAAAGTGACGGCGGATTCTCGATTGCCAGAGGGCTACTTCATCACCCTTGGAGGACAGTTTCAGGCGCAAGAAGAAGCCTCGCGCCTGATCTCTTTGCTCTCGGTGGTCTCTGTGGTGTTGATGTTTGTGGTGCTTTACAGCCGCTACAAGTCCGCCGTTTTGTCGGCCTTGATCATGGTGAACATTCCCTTGGCGCTCGTGGGTGCCGTGTTGGGTCTTTGGCTGTCAGGTCAGCCCTTGTCGGTGGCCGCCCTGGTCGGCTTCATTACGCTGGCGGGCATTTCGGTGCGCAACGGCATTTTGAAGGTCAGTCATTACATCAACCTGATGCGCTTTGAGGGAGAGTCCTTCACCAAGCCCATGATCTTGCGCGGTTCGATGGAACGTTTGAGCCCGGTGTTGATGACGGCCTTGGTGACTGCCTTCGCATTGGCACCATTGCTCTTCGAGGCCGAACGCCCCGGCACCGAAATTTTGCACCCGGTCGCCGTGGTGATTTTCTCGGGCTTGATCAGCTCGACGCTGCTCGACACCTTTCTGACGCCTGCCATGTTTTGGCTCTTTGGCCGCAAACCTGCCGAGGCGCTTTTGCAAGACAAAGATGCTGAAGCATTCTGACCATTCATTCGTTTCTTCAACCTCAACCAAAACCTCAAAAGGACATCTCATGAAATTCCATACGCTCTTGATCACATCGTCACTTTTCCTCAGCGGACTCGCATGGGCAGGGCCACACGATACAGATCACAAACCAATGCAAGGGGGTGTTTTGACCACCGTCAAGGATGTTGACTACGAACTGGTCGCCAAACCTGATGTGCTGCAGTTGTTCGTGCGTGACCATGGCAAACCCGTTGACGTGAGTAAAACGACGGCAAAAGTCACACTGCTTTCTGGCGCTGACAAGCAAGAAGTTGAGTTGAAACCAACAGGCGACAAGCTTGAAGCCAAAGGTAGCTTCAAGGTAGCTCCTGGGACAAAGGTTGTTGCTCAATTCAGTTCAGCTGGGAAAACCACTTCTGCACGTTTTGTTCTGAAATGAGGCGTTTACAACTTACTTGTATTTGCCACAAATGGTGGATCAATTTTGGGAAAATATTATGAAAACTTGGATTACTAAAACAATCGTCGTC
This sequence comes from Limnohabitans sp. WS1, assembly GCF_003063265.1. GTDB lineage: Bacteria > Pseudomonadota > Gammaproteobacteria > Burkholderiales > Burkholderiaceae_C > Limnohabitans_A. The sequence goes on along the minus strand of NZ_NERU01000002.1, from coordinate 7,227 downwards.
TCAGCTTGCGTACTTGGCATCGCAGGCTGCGCTTCACCGGTTGATCGAATCGCTGAGAAGCCGCATTGCCATACGGATCGAGGAAGAAATGCTTACTGCACCAAAGATCCTGCACCCAGCATTGCCAAAGATGATGAAGCAAAGTCGTTTGCCTCAGTGCCTGAAGCTCTGACGGTTTACGTCGTGCGTTATTGGGGCGACGGACATCATCCGTTGGACATTTCTGTGGATGGTGGCGCAGCGATGGAGACTGTTCCAAACTCCATGATACGCCTCCGATTAAAAGAGGGGACTCATCAAATCACTTTCAATGTTGGAGGTAAAACGTTTGAGCGAACAATTTCAGGTATGAAGGGAGAAGTTCAGTTACTAGGGATTACGGGTACCGATTGGATCTGGGGCAACTCTTCACATTGGTGGACAGATGACTCAGTTGATCAACTCAAACGGCGCGCACTGCGTTCCCGTTTGATCAAAGACATCACTTTGCTTTGATGCTCCGAGGCCATCCGCCATGACTGATTGTCATTGGCGGGATTGCTTCAACCTGTCTGGACAAGTACCATCTTTACTCCGCAAGACTTTGGATGGTCTTTGTAGCACTTGTTGCTCTGATGTTCTGGAAGCACCTGCCATGCCAAGCTGTCATTGGGAATGGTTCGTTTGGAGAGTTTTGAGCATGACTCTGAGAAGCGGGGGCAGCGCTTATCGCCTAGACACTCGAAAGCACATGCTGAGTCAAAGCGACACGTTGCGCGGTGCAAAATAAATCACAGCCACTCCGGCAAGCACGAGTGATGCGCCTACCAAGTCCCAGCGATCAGGCAACACGCCATCGACTAACCACAGCCACAAGACTGAAACAACGATGTATACCCCACCGTAGGCGGCATACACACGTCCAGCAGGATGTGGATGCAGCGTCAGCAGCCACGCGAACAGGCCCAAACTTGCTGCGGCAACAATCAACCACCATGGAGACGCACTTTTCTTGAGCCATAAGTACGGCAGGTAGCAACCAATAATCTCTGCGCAGGCGGTTAGCGCGTACAGGCCAAATGCTTGGATCGGTGTCATGAATGCGAATGTCGGTGGTGAATGTCCGGAAAATGTGAATGCTCGTGTTTGAGTTTTGCATGCTTGTGATCATGTGTGTGAGGCTCAACGCCATCCCATTCAAAGTCATGGACATGCTGGTGGTGCTCGTCATGTTCATGTTCGTGTTCATGCTGCAGCGTTTCGTGCAAATGTTCATGTGCATGGTGCTCGGTCAGATGAAGCCAAACACCAAGGCCCATCAGCGCCGCAGCAACCCAAAACGCCAAAGATGTGGTTTCCGGGAAGACCATCAAGGCCGTAGCCGCTCCTATAAATGGTGCCGTAGAAAAGTAGGCGCCGGTGCGGGCTGTTCCCAGACCCCGCAAGGCCAGTACAAACAGAACAAGACTGATGCCGTAGCCCAAAAGACCGACCGCCATCGTGGCCAACAGAGTGGCAAATCTGGGCAGCACGGCACCCATACCCATCGCAATCAACGTATTGACTGCGCCTGCCATGACGCCCTTGGTAGCAGCAATGAACAGGGCATCCGATGCTGACACCTTGCGGGTTAGGTTGTTGTCAATAGCCCAGCACAGGCATGCTAAACCCACCAAGGCGGGGCCCGTGATGCTGGGTTGGACAGCGGAGGCAGTCGGCCAGCTCAACGCAACACCACCGGCCACGATCGCTAGCATTCCCAATATGATGCGCTTATCAGCGTTTTCCTTGAAAACAACCCAGGCAATTACAGCAGTCAGAACCGCTTCGAGGTTCAGCAACAGCGATGCAGTGGAACCGCTTGTTGATAGCAATCCAAACATCAGCGCCACAGGGCCTAGCATCCCACCAAAAAAGATCGCCCCCAGAAGCCAGGGCCAGTCACCTTTGGGCAGGCCCGACGGCCTTACGCCGCGATCACGAATCACGCGTGCCAGACTTAGGCCAAGCCCGCTTCCCAAATAAAGCAACCCCGCCAAAAGAACTGGTGGTGTATCACCCGTCAATAGCTTAGCAAACGGGGTGCTAGCGCCAAACAGTGCCGCAGCACAAAGCGCGTAAAGGACGGCTCTATTCATACCGAGGTTGTCTGACACACAGCGGAAGGATTCAATCGGATTGGTTCAGTGGACGTGGCCATGGTAGTCTTACTTGGCACTATCTTCGCCCTGTTCCCCGCGCGCCAGCTGCAGCACGGTCCAGCCACCGTGCAAGGCGAGCGCCGCCATCAGGCTGGCCACCGCAAGATCAGGCCAGGCCGATCCAGTGCCGAACACGCCCAAGGCGGCGATGAACACGGCAAGGTTGCCGATGGCGTCGTTGCGAGAGCATAGCCACACGCTTCGCATGTTGGCATCGCCTTCTCGGAAGGCATAGAGCATCCATGCCACGGCCACGTTGGCCACCAGCGCCACGAGGGCTATTGAACCCATAGTGGTGGCCTGGGGCACGCCGCCATTCCACACCGACCACAGTGCTGCGCCCAGCACATACAGGCCAAAACCCATCATGCTCAAGGCTTTGAGCATGGCGGCGCGCGCTCGCCATGCCAGCGCCGAAGCCAGCACCGCGAGCGATACCGCGTAGTTCATCGCGTCGCCCGCAAAATCGACCGCGTCCGCCAGCAAAGAAAGTGACCCAGACTGAACGCCAGCCACGATCTCGACCAGGAACATCGCGGCATTGACCACGAGGGCGATCCAGAGGATCTTGCGGTAACGGACCAGGTTGACAATGGCATCAAGTTTGGGTGCGACGTGGTCACAGCAGTGGGTTGACATGGGTTTTCCTTTCAATACTTGCATTAGAAACCCTGGAGCCGCTACAGTGTCAAATACTTATTTAAAGCAGGATCATGTAATGCAGATAAAGGAACTTGCCCTCGCCACCGGCGTGGATGTCGAAACCATCCGTTACTACGAAAAACAGGGCTTGATGCCCGCGCCGGCTCGGCGCGAAAACGGCTACCGCGACTACGCGGTGGCTCACCTGGAGCGCCTGTCGTTCATCCGCCACTGCCGGGCTCTGGACATGCCGCTGGGCGATGTGAAGCGGCTACTTGGATTCGTTGATAAACCGGACAGAAACTGCGGCGATGTCGATCTTCTGGTGGACGACCAACTGGCCCGTGTGCGCGCCCGCCTAAAGAGCATGAGGGCACTGGAGAAGCAGCTGCTTCGGCTGCGGGCGCGATGCCTCGGTACCCACGAGGGGGCGCACTGCGGCATTCTTGAAGAGCTAGTGTCCGCCGCTCACGGGGAGTCTTGCGCATGCCATCCAGCTTAATGCTGGGACGCCCAGAAACTTAAATGAGCCAAATGGCAGTCAATCAGTTCGATTTAGCTGATTGGCTTCATAACGGTAATCAGTTCAATGCAGCCATTAACATTTTTCAGCCTACGTCAGCTTCTGGCCGGTAACAGGTAGCCTCCGCCGTAAACCGCTGTCTGCTAACGCTGCATTACCGCCGCCCAAAACAACACAGCGACCGTTCGCTTTGGGTCGGAAGCTGACTGACAAAATTTGTGTTGCGAAATAGGAATTTGACATTAAATGCGGGGGGGTACCGTCCAACCCATGGAAGAGTTAGTGTCAAAGCCATTGATCTCATTGACTGTCCACTGACAGTAATTTTGGAACCCACACACGCAGAAACACGTTTAAGAATGGCTGAGGCACAACGCGGCAAGCCAATCTGGGAGACGTGGGTTGACCGGGCTGGGCCTGTCAAGCTCTTGAAACGAGCCGACTATGGTCAGACTGCTGTTGGTTGGGGTGGGAGCAACGGCCCTTGAAGAAAGACGGCGGTAATGGGGGCCTCGCTGGTTGAAAACCAGGTTGACCAAGGTCGGTCCAGAGAAAAACCATTGACCAGATGCCCAAGTTTCAGATGTCGGTTTGATTTGATGTTCGACCAAGGGGTCATCGATTGATCTCACGGGAGAAGATGACCACTTCCATTCGCCATTCAGGGGATGGGTAGATCCAGTGTTTGCACTTGAGATCAATTTCATGAAATAGATCGAGTGCGATAGGCGCAATCTCTGGCAACACCTTCACCCAAGACTGGCAATGGTGGTAAGCGTTGAGGGCCAATTCTCGTAACTCTTGAGAGGAAATCAGTTCTGATTTCTTGACAAGCAAGATGAGCGCAACCAACGCTTCAAATGTCCCGATTTCTGCCAACCGATAGGCCGTTTCTTCATCAAATTTCTGGAAACGATCTGGTTGCGGGATGGCCTGAAGCATTGGAGGTGCTGAAACCATCAGGAGATCCGTGATTGCGGGGGCTAATGCTTTGAGATTATCGTCAATCCACCTCTGATTGAGCTGATCCCCACGCAACACAGCCCAAATTGGCGAATCAAAGTAGGACGCAGTACCGGGGTAGTTTTGATCGGCAATAACAACGGAATATGGCTTGCCGACCATTCTTTGCGGGACACGCAAACCCGTTTGATAGCCATCCCATTTACGCGGACGCACCACTCCCGCCTCTTTGTGTTTGACGATGGACGGCTCTATTGCCAACTCAATGGCATAGGCACTTGGCAAACCTGACCTGGCTTTGACGGCATAAAACCAAACCTTCGTGCGCAAGACATCAATCGGATTTCGCTTTGGGCGACCCGGCTTTGGCGGTTGCAAAAAGGTGGGCATGGTCATGGTGTACAGAAACTCCGATTATCCGTTCGGGTTCCACAATTGCTAACTTTCGGAAACACTGCGTGACAACCGTAGAGAGACCCGAACAAATGACCACGAGTTCATGCGAGCCAGGCACCTTGGCAGAAAAATTGAAAACAGAAATGGAGCAAACCCATGGCCCACTGCTGGGAGGCCTGCGGTTGGCCAACGCTCTGGGACACGCCAGTGTGGCGGGGCTAAGACAAGCCAGATACCGTGGTCAAGTCGCCGTAACGCTGTTCACGTTGCCACATCGACGAGGTTTTTATGCACTAACCAGAGATGTCGCCCACTGGCTTGCACAGGCACGAATCACGTCTAGCGCTGAATAAAACGAGGAGGGAAAAACCAGAACGACGCTAAATCTAGCCACCCAGAAACGCAAAAGCCCGAGGCGGACACCTCGGGCCTAGCGTCCGACCGAAGCCGAATCAAGTAGTACCTTGTGGGTTGGAGTATCGGTCGAGCATCCCCTCATGTCAAGTGGGCGGGAGTGGGTTAACTCACCCCGAGTGCATGCCTCCTGCACTCGTTTGACCAAAGGAGCGCCATGAGGCTACCCGTTCATTTGCAGCGTGACATTGCACGCCAGCACTTTTATGACCCGACGTTGGCTCACCGAGCAATTTCAAGAACAACAGGGACGCACCACGACACGATCCGAAAATTTCGACAGCAAGTGGATGCCTCTGGCTTGTGTTGGCAAGAGCTTTCGCCGTTAGATGATGATGCCTGGCGGGCAGCACTTGGAACCCAAGATAGATCTGTTGCGCAACTCAAGACGCATCCAGATTGTGAATGGATTCATAACGAGATGCGACGACCCGACGCGACTCTGGAGCGTCTTTGGCGAGAGTGGCGCGAGACCACCCCTGAAGGGGTCGGCTACTCACAATTTGCCATGCTCTATAGAGTTTGGACAAAAAATCAGCATGTGGTGATGCGACGCACGCACCGACCAGGTGAAAAGCTGTTTGTGGATTTTGCGGGCCGGACCGTTGAAATCCGAGATCAAAACGGTGGCCCATCGACCTTTGCTCAAATCTTTTTGGCTGTGCTTGGGTACTCAAACTACACGTACATCGAAGCCACGGCAAGTCAGACCACCAAAGACTGGCTGAAATGTCACGCCAATTGTTTCGAGGTTCTGGGTGGTGTGCCAGAGTGGGTCGTCAGCGACAACCTTAAAGCGGCCGTTTGGCGGCGTGAACGGGATCGAACGGTGATCAACCCCGCCTACAGAGATTGCCTGAGCCATTACGCCACGGCACCTTTACCGACGGGGGCACGAAAACCCAAACACAAAGCCAAGGCTGAAGTGGGAGTGCAGATCGCTCAACGATGGGCCTTGTTTTCACTTCGTGATCGCATTTTTTTCAGCCTTGCCGAGTTGAATGCAGAGCTCCGTATCAAGGCCGAAGAAATGAATCGCCATCCATTTAAACGGCTACCAGGCTGTCGATTGGATCGCTTTCTGGAAACAGAAAAAGCGAGCCTCAAGCCATTGCCTGGAACGGCATTTGAATTGAGTGATTGGCGATATAGCGTCAGGGTACAGGATGACTATCACGTCGAACATCAAAGACGCTTCTATTCAGTGCCTCATACGCTTGCACGAGAAGGCGTGGACCTCAGGTTTACCGCCACTGTGATTGAAATCTTCCACCGAGGTCGAAGGGTTGCCCTTCACCCTTTGATTGAGACACAAGGAGATGCCAGAACGATACCAGAGCATCAGCCCGTCATACACAACCGAGTGCTTGATGCCGAACCTCGGGCATTGTTGGCATGGGCGATGAATGTCGGCGGCAATGTGGAGTTGATGATTCGGCATCAACTTGAAAACCGAAGCGACATCACAAACGTCGTCAAAGCTGCACGACGAATGCGTGACCTCGCAAGGGACTACGGTGAGGTCCGATTTGAAGAGGTCTGTGCCTACGCGATGCCATTGAATATCACCTCACTTCGCAGCATCACATCCATCCTCAAAGAGGATGCAGACAAACGTTTTTCTATCACTCAAGCACCAAAAGTCAAAGTCATTGGTGAATTGCGTGGTCCTAGTTATTTTGGAGAATCAGCATGAGCAGCACGCAACAAACCATTACTCGCCTTCGAGAGCTCAAGCTCGTTCCAATGGCCGATGCTTACGACATGCAGCTTCAGCAACCCAAATTGCATGATGTCAGTTTTGATGATCGCTTTGCAATGCTTGTTGATCACGAGGCATCCGAGCGTGAGGCCCGAAAGTTGAAGCGTTTGATCCGAGGCGCAGGGATGCCTGAATTGGCTTCATTTGAGGATGTTGAATACAAGGTAAACCGTGGACTAGACAAGGCACAGTTGGCATCTTTGGCAAGCTGTGATTGGATTGTCACTTTTCGGCATAAAGGAGCCAGCTGTTTTCGGCATATAGGAGCCAGCTGCAAGCGCTCAAACTGACATCTTTCGGGTTTGGATTTTGCCCTTATTTGGCGTCTTTTTGTGGGTTTGAATTCT
>NZ_NERU01000019.1 GCF_003063265.1 Limnohabitans sp. WS1 | reverse complement strand
GGGCTGAAGCCGCCGACCTACGGGGAGGGTGCTTCTTCGGGGCAGAGGTATTTTGTAGGTCGGAGCTTCAGCTCCGACGATGCTGGCTTTGGCGCGTGCAGTCATGTCGGGGCTGAAGCCGCCGACCTACGGGGAGGGTGCTTCTTCGGGGCAGAGGTATTTTGTAGGTCGGAGCTTCAGCTCCGACGATGCTGGCTTTGGCGCGTGCAGGTATGTCGGGGCTGAAGCCGCCGACCTACGGGGAGGGTGCTTCTTCGGGGCAGAGGTATTTTGTAGGTCGGAGCTTCAGCTCCGACGATGCTGGCTTTGGCGCGTGCAGGTATGTCGGGGCTGAAGCCGCCGACCTGCGGGGAGGGTGCTTCTTCGGGGCAGAGGTATTTTGTAGGTCGGAGCTTCAGCTCCGACGATGCTGGCTTTGGCGCGTGCAGTCATGTCGGGGCTGAAGCCGCCGACCTACGGGGAGGGTGCTTCTTCGGGGCAGAGGTATTTTGTAGGTCGGAGCTTCAGCTCCGACGATGCTGGCTTTGGCGCGTGCAGTCATGTCAGGGCTGAAGCCGCCGACCTACGGGGAGGGTGCCTCTTCGGGGCAGAGGTATTTTGTAGGTCGGAGCTTCAGCTCCGACGATGCTGGCTTTGGCGGCGGGTGCATTTTGGGGCTGAAGCCGCCGACATCGGACTTTGAAGATGGACGATCTCACATCGCCGGGTAGTCGATGTAGCCTTCAGGCCCCGGCACATAAAAGGTGCTGGAGTGGGCTTTGGCCAGTGGGGCGTTGGCTTTGAGGCGCTGCACCAGGTCGGGGTTGGAGATGTAGGCGCGGCCAAAGGCCACGGCGTCGGCACGGCCCGAGGCGATGGCGTCGATGGCCATGTCGCGGGTGTAGCCGTTGTTGGCGATGTAGGCACCTTTGAAGGTTTGGCGTGCCCAGGCAAAGTCAAAGCCGGTCAGGTCGCGCGGCCCACCTGTGGAGCCTTCGACAAAGTGGATGAAGGCGATGCCCCGCTGGTTGAGTGCCTCGACCAGCGGGCCGAACACGGCCTGTGGGTTGCTTTCGGCTGAGTCGTTGGCGGGCGACACAGGCGACAGGCGGATGCCGGTGCGGCCTGCGCCGATTTCGGCGGCCACGGCATCCACCACTTCCAGCGCAAAGCGGATGCGGTTTTCGGGTGATCCGCCATAGCCGTCGGTGCGCAAGTTGGTGGTTTCGCGCAAGAACTGGTCGATCAAATAGCCGTTGGCGCCATGGATTTCCACGCCGTCAAAACCGGCCCGCATGGCGTTGGCCGCACCCTGGCGGTATTGCTGGACCACCTCTTTGATTTCGTCCTCGGTCAAGGCGTGGGGCACGGGGGCCGGCACTTTGCCGTTGCGGCCATAGGCCAAGATTTTGGGGGCCACGGCAGAGGGGGCAACAGGTTCAGCGCCGCCGGTCAGATCGGGGTGGCTGATGCGGCCCACATGCCAGATTTGCGCAATGATTTTGCCGCCCGCTGCGTGCACGGCCTGGGTGATGGGCTTCCAGCCTTCGACCTGTGCGTCCGAGTAAATGCCGGGTGTGGCCATATAGCCTTTGCCCCCGGGCGACACTTGCGTGCCTTCGCTGATGATCAGGCCTGCGTTGCTGCGCTGGCGGTAGTACTCGATGTTCATGGCGCTGCCGGGAATGTCGCCTGCGGGCTCGTCGGCGCGGCAACGGGTCAGCGGGGCCATGACCACGCGGTTGGCCATCTCGATGTCGCCGATGCGGGTGGGTTGGAAAAGTTGGGCCAGGGTGTCGGTCATGTGTGCTTGTCCTGAAGGGGGCAGAGTAAAAGGCAAAAGCTGATTTTGCCTGTGTATGCCATCTCTTGAGTTTTGTAGGAGCGCCGCCCCCGTCGCGATCACCCCCCGCAGACCACCATCCATCGCCCCGGGGGCGGGGCTCCCACAAGAACCGTCAATTGTCCAAACCTCGCCCGCACATACGCCCACCCCTTGTAGGAGCGACGCCCCCGTCGCGATCACTCCCGCAGACCACCACCCATCGCCCCGGGGGCGGGGCTCCCACAAGAGCTGTCAATTGTCCAAACCTCGCCCGCACATACGCCCATTTCACGGGCTTGGATGGACGGGCATTGATAATGAATTCCCCATTTCACCAGGACAGAGCCACGTGAGCACCATCGCCGTCATCGACTTTGAGACCACCGGGATTTCTCCCAACATGGGTGACCGCGCCACCGAGGTGGCGATTGTCTTGCTGGAAAACGGCCAAGTGGTGGACCGCTACCAAAGCCTGATGAATGCCGGGGTGCGGGTGAACAGTTTCATCACCCAGCTCACGGGCATCACCAACGAGATGGTGCAGGCCGCGCCCCCGGCCGAGCAGGTGATGTGCGAGGCGGCTCGCTTTGTGGGCGGGCGGCCCATGGTGGCGCACAACGCGGCGTTTGACAAAAAGTTTTGGCAGGCCGAGCTGGCGCGTTGTGGACAAGATGGCTCGCACCCTTTTGCTTGCACCGTGCTGTTGTCGCGCCGCCTGTACCCGCATGCGCCCAACCACAAGCTGGGCACGCTGGCCGCGATGCACCATTTGCCTTCTTCAGGCCGCGCCCACCGGGCGCTGGCCGATGCCGAAATGGCCGCGCATTTGCTGGCCCAGATGCAGCAGGACCTGAAAACCCGCTACGGCTGCCCCCAAACCGACCACGCTTTGCTGATGGGGCTGCAGCGCATCAGCCGCCATCAGGTGGGGCCGTATTTGAAGCAGCGGGCGCAGGGTTGATGGCGTCGCAGGCTGAGCTGGAGCGCGCCGACTTCAAAGCCACGCGGGGTTGAGGCGAACGCTTGTCCACGGCGCAGTGGTGGGGTGGCCTGTGCTCCAGGCGACTGTGACCGTCGTTCTGGGCTTAACTGTCAGGGTTTTCCCTTTTATGCATGTGGGTATCGGGTGACATACTGATTCGAGCAGCAACAACAACACAGTGGCTGCCACGAATTCATTCAACCCATTCAGGAGACTCTCAAGATGTTGAAGACGAACAAACGTGCATTGCTCAAGGCCATTGGTGCGACAGCCATGGTGGCGGGCCTTTCTGTTGCCCCGGCTTGGGCGCAGGCACCCATCGTGCTCAAAATGGCACACGTCTACAACCCTGGAAACATCTGGTTTGAGACCGCAGAGGCTTACGCCAAAGCGGTCGAGACACGCTCGGGTGGCAAGGTGAAAATCCAGATCGCGGCCAGTGGCTCGACCGGCGATTGGCCCGCTTCCATCGAGGGCCTGAAGATCGGCACCAACGACATCGTGCTGCAGTCCATCGGCACACTGGACCGCTACAACCCACTGCCCGGTTTGGAGGCTTATCCTTATTTGATCCGCGACTTGGATCACTTCAAAAAGGTCTACTTTGGCCCGGTGGGTGCCGAGTTCATTGAAGAGGTGGCCAAGAAGAGCTCGTTCCGAATCATCGGCGCGGGTTATCGCGGCGCACGTTGGTTGACTTCCAACAAGCCGGTCAAGAACGTCAACGACATCAAGGGCCTGAAGCTGCGCGTGCCGCCCCTGAAGATGTACCGCATGACTTGGGACATGCTGGGTGCGAGCCCTGTCCCCATGGGCGCGGCCGAGCTGTTCACTTCGATGCAGCAGGGCGTGGTCGATGGCCAAGAGAATCCCTTGGAGTTCATTGACAACTTCAAGTTCAACGAAGTCCAGAAATACGCGATTGACACCCGGCACATCATTGGCGCGATGACCTGGATCTATTCGGATGCCCGCTTCAAGCGCTTGCCCGCCGATGTGCAGACCCTGCTCAAGGAAGAGGGCGACAAGGTGATGCTGGAGGCCAGCGACAAGATGGCCAAGATGGAAAGTGGCTTGCGCGACAAGCTCTCCAAGGCGGGCATGCAGTTCAATGACATTGACCGCGATGCGATCCGCAGCCGACTCGGTGGCATTGCCAAGGAGTTCCCTGACCTGGCCCCTTGGGCTGCCAAGTTTGCGGCAGTCAAGTAATGCAGTCAGTCGGTGAGGCCGTTGGGGGGCGGCCGCCCAATGCCGCAATCGCTTGGGCGATGCGCATCGAGCGCACGCTTGACGTGATCTTGGGCCTGATGCTGCTGGCGGTCGCGTTGATCTTGTTCTACCAAGTGTTTGGTCGCTACGTGATCGGCCGCGCACCCGCCTGGACGGAGGAGATCTCGCGCATGTTGGTCGCCTGGATCGCCATGCTGGGCACAGGTGCCTGTCTGCGCACCGGTGGCCATGTGGCGGTGGGGGCGCTGGTCAACGCGGTGCCGCCGCGCGTGAGGGGGGTGTTGCTCGCCTTGCGTGACGTGGTGGTGATGGCCACCGCAGGTGTGTTGGGCTGGGCGGGCGTGCGGTTTGCCATGCTCAATGCCGATCAAGAGTCTGCGGCGATGGAGATCCCCATGGCGATCCCGTATTCCGCCATGGCCGTGGGTGCGGTGTTGTTGGCGCTGGTTTTGGCGCTCGCGCGGCTGGGTGGTCAAACGCCCGCTGTCGATTCGATCTTGCCGGTGGAGTGATGCCCAGATGACGATGCTTGGTGTGCTGTTGCTGTCCTTGACAGTGCTGTTGCTTTTGGCGGTGCCAGTCGCGTTTGCGCTGGTGCTGTCGGCAACGATCGCGGTGGTGTTTGTCGGTGACATTGATCTGATGATCGTGCCCCAACAGGTGTATCAGGGGCTGGACAGCTTTTTGCTGTTGGCCATTCCGCTGTTTTTGCTGGCTGGGGAGCTCATGTCGCAAGGCGGCATGACGGACAGGCTGCTGGGTTTTTGCAATGCGGTGTTTGGCCGTTTTCGGGGCGGGCTGGCCATGACCAACGTAGCGTCGGCCACCTTGATGTCGGGCATTTCGGGCTCGGCCATTGCCGACACCTCGGCGCTGGGCAAGGTGCTGATTCCGGCCATGATCAAGGCCGGTTATGGGCGGGGCTTTTCTGCCGCGTTGACGGCGGCGGCCAACGTGGTGGGGCCGATCATTCCGCCATCGATCACGTTTTTGATGATCAGCGTGCTGACCAATTTGTCGCCGCTCAAGCTCTTTATGGCGGCGGTGATTCCGGGCGTGCTGTATGCCAGCGCGATCATGTTGGTGGCGGTGGTGATCAGCCGACGCCGTGGCTACCCTGCGGCCGAGGCGGTGAACTTGCCCGGGATCTTCCGTGAATTCAAGCTGGCCTTTTGGGCGTTGGCGATGCCTGTCTTTTTGATCGTGGGCATCCGCACAGGCATTTTCAACGTGACCGAGTCGTCGGCGGTGGCGGTGGTGTACGCGTTGATGGTGGGCCTTTTCATTCACCGCGAACTGAATTGGCGCAAGATTTGGCTGGCGCTGGTGAGCTCGGCACGTGGCACGGCGGTGATCATGATCATTTTGGGCGGTGCCCAAGTGGTGTCCTGGTTCTTGGCTTACGAGCAAGCGCCTCAGCGCATTGCCGAATGGATGCTGGGCTCCATCGGCAGCCCCATCGTGTTCCTGTTGCTGGTCAATGTGCTGCTGCTGTTGGTGGGCACCTTCATGGAAAACGGACCTTCTTTGGTGCTGCTGTGCCCGGTGCTGTACCCGGTGGCGGCCAAATTCGGCATTGACCCGTACCATTTTTCGATGATCGTGGGCATCAATTTGCTGATTGGCTTGATCACGCCGCCGGTGGCCATCAGTCTGTCCATTGGCTCGCTGATTGCGGGGGCGCGTTCGGACGAGGTCAATCGGGAAGTGCTGCCATTCCTTGCTGCTGCCATCGGGGTGGTGCTCTTGATCACCTTTGTGCCTGCGGTGTCCCTGTGGCTGCCCTCGGTGATCGGTGGGCGCTAGAGAAAGCCTCGCTGGCGGTTTATTTTCCAAGGCGGTTGAACATGACTCGACGATTTGATGGCCGTGTGGCTGTGGTGTGTGGTGCTGGCTCGGTGGGGCCCGGTTGGGGCAATGGCAAGGCGGCGGCGGTGCAATACGCGCGTGACGGTGCAACGATTGCGGCCATCGACATTGAGCTGGACGCTGCGCAGGCCACGGTGGACTTGATCCGCGCAGAAGGCGGCACGGCGGTGGCCTGGCGCTGCGATGTGACAAAGCGCGATGAGGTGAACGCCGTCATGGCCGAGATCGTGGCGCATTTCGGGCGCATTGACGTGTTGCACAACAACGTGGGTTTGCCGGCCATGGGCACCATGGAAACCCTGAATGAGGGGGAGTGGGACCACGCGATGGATGTGAACCTCAAGAGTGTCTTTCTGACCTGCCAGGCGGTCTTGCCCGTCATGGTGCGGCAAGGCAAGGGCGCGATTGTCAACATCTCATCGCTGGCCGCGATCCGCTACACCGGTTACCCCTATCCCGCTTATTACGCCAGCAAGGCGGCGGTGAACCACCTGACTGCGTCGATGGCGCTCGAATACGCACGCAAAGGCATTCGGGTCAACGCCATCATGCCCGGCATGATGGACACGCCCCACATCTACAAAGCCATTGCAGGCCAGTACGCCTCGCACGAAGAGATGGTGGAAAAGCGCAATGCCATGTGCCCCACCGGCCGCATGGGCACAGGCTGGGACATTGCCAAGGCCGCCGCGTTTTTGGCGTCCGACGAAGCCGAGTACATCACCGGCCAATGCCTGGCGGTGGACGGCGGGTTTTCGATTCGGGCTTGAACTTGGGCGTATTTTTAAGTGGCATTCAAAGTCGCAAAAATTGCCGCATGATTTGGTGAATATCCTTGCATGACATAGACTTGCTTGCTATGTCAAAGTCGCAAAAATTTCAGCTGTATGACCATCCGGCCCAGATGGAGCCCTTGCTGCCTGCTGAGCACCGCATGGGTCCTCTGCTGGAGCGTTCGCATGATCTGATTCGCAAGGCAGACCGTTTGTCGGGCTGGTGCCCGAGCGGAGCGCTGCCGGGGCTGCGCTCATCGTTGCGGGCCATGAACTCGTATTACTCCAACAAGATCGAGGGTCAGCACACTTTGCCGCTGGAGATCGAGCAAGCCCTGCGCAACGATTACGCCCAAGACGCCGACAAGGCCCGCCGCCAACGCATGGCGCTGGCCCACATGGCGACCGAGTCGCAATTGGAGGCGTTGTGGCCTGCGTGGGACGGTGCCCAAGTCTGGTCGGTGCAGACCGTCTGCGACATCCACCAGGATTTGTTCGCCCGCTTGCCCGAAGCCGATCGCCAGCTTGAATCACCCGCTGGCCCGCAAACCTTGCAGCCCGGTGCACTGCGTGAACGCGAGGTGAGCGTGGGCCGCCATGCCGCCCCAGCCGCTGCAGTTTTGCCTGCGTTTTTGTCGCGTTGGACCAGTGTCTATTCGGGCGTCAGACGCGGCGAGCTTCAGCTGGTGGCCATGGCGGCGGCGCACCAGCGGCTGGCCTGGATTCACCCCTTTGCAGACGGCAACGGGCGTGTGGTGCGGCTGCACAGCCATTTGGTGTTGGGCCATATGGGCTTGACCAACGGTTTGTGGTCGCCGTTGCGAGGCTTTGCCCGCACACACGAGGCGTATTACGCCAACTTGGCAGCAGCCGATGAACCCCGGGCAGGCGATCTGGATGGCCGGGGCAATCTGACCGAGTCGGGTTTGATGCGCTGGATCGAGTACGTGCTGAGCGTGTGCGTCGACCAAGTCGACTTCATGTCGGGCTTGCTGTCGCTTGATGGCATGAAGGACCGCATGGCGGCGTGTTTGGCCTACGAGGAAAACGTGGTCAAGCAAGGCGTGCGCGCCGAGGCTTTGCGGGCGCTGCATTACTTGTTTGCGTCGCAGGCCGAGCTGGATCGGGCCGACTTCAAAGCCATGCTGGGTTTGGGCGAACGCTTGGCCACGGCGCAGGTGTCGGCTTTGCTCAAAAGGGGGTTGTTGGAAAGCGATTCGCCTCACGGCAAGCTGCGCCTGGGTGTGCCGCAGCACGCGCTGCGCTTTTATTTTCCAAGTTTGTGGCCCGAGGCCGAGGCGCAGGGCTGAAAGCGCCTCACATTCACCCCAAACCCAGCGGAAGCGCTGTTTTGTAGCGCACCTGCTTGAGCGCAAAGCTAGAGCGGATTTTTTCCACGCCCGGGATCGGTGAGAGCTGTTCCAGGATGAAGCGCTCCAGTGCCGCCATGTCGCGCACGGCCACGCGCAACAAATAGTCGCTGTCGCCGGTCATCAAATAGCACTCCATCACTTCGTCGTGCCGCGCGATGTGCGCTTCAAAGTCGGCCAGGGTTTCTTTGCTTTGGGTCTTCAGGCTGATCGAGATGAACACCGTCAGGCCCAGCCCCAGCGCCGCCGCGCTGGCCAGCGCCACGTAGCGCTGGATCACGCCGCCCGACTCCAGCGCCTTGACGCGGGCCAGGCACGGAGAGGGCGACAGGCCAATGCGTTTGGCCAACGTCACGTTAGACAGCGAACCGTCGCGTTGCAGCTCGTCCAGTATCTTTAAATCCACGTTGTCCAGAATCATGTGCTGAATTCCTTTTTATTTCGGCATATTGTGCTTTAAATATGGTTTGACATCATCCAAATACGCAGCACATGCGCCGTGCTGCCCGGTACAGTCAAGCCCATGAATGCACCTTTCGAACCCCATTTGCACGCGATGCTGTCCTCCCATGACATCGACCCCGAAGAAACCGCCGAGTGGCGCGAGGCTTTGCTGGCCCTGATCGGCACCCAAGGCCCCGAGCGTGCGCGGCAGATTTTGGACGAGCTGGCCGTCGTGGCGCGGCAGCAGCGCACGGGCTGGCAGCCCGAGCTGAACACGCCCTACATGAACACCATCGCGGTCGATGACCAGCCCGTGTTCCCCGGCGACTTGGCCACCGAAGAGCGGCTGGTGGCCATCATGCGTTGGAACGCGCTGGCCATGGTGGTGCGGGCCAACCAGGCCTATGGCGAGCTGGGCGGGCACATCGCCAGTTACGCCAGCGTGGCCGATTTGTTCGAAACCGGGTTTCACCATTTCTTTCATGCCCGCACTGAGCAACACAAAGGCGACTTGGTGTTCTTCCAGCCGCACAGCGCCCCCGGCGTGTACGCCCGCGCTTTTCTGGAAGGGCGCTTGTCTGAGGCGGACCTGATGCATTACCGCCAAGAAATCACCGCACCGGACAGCGGTGCACGCGGTTTGTCGAGCTACCCGCACCCTTGGCTGATGCCTGACTTTTGGCAGTTCCCCACGGGCTCGATGGGCTTGGGGCCGATCAGCTCGATCTACCACGCACGCTTCATGCGTTACCTGACGCACCGCCAGCTGCAAGACTGCAGCGCCCGCAAGGTGTGGGGCGTCTTCGGCGACGGCGAGATGGACGAGCCCGAGAGCATGAGCGCCTTGACCTTGGCCGCCCGCGAAAAACTCGACAACTTGGTGTGGGTGGTCAACTGCAATTTGCAGCGCCTGGACGGCCCGGTGCGTGGCAATGGCCGCATCATCGACGAGCTGGAAAAGCTGTTTGCGGGTGCGGGCTGGAACGTGATCAAACTGGTCTGGGGCAGCGACTGGGACGGGCTGCTGGCCCGCGACACCTCGGGCGCTTTGCTGCGCGCTTTTGCCAACACGGTGGACGGCCAAATGCAGACCTTTGCCGCCAAAGACGGGCGCTTCAACCGCGACAACTTCTTTGGCCAAAACGAAGAACTGGCGCGCCTGGCGCAGGGCATGACCGACGAGCAGATTGACCGGCTCAAGCGCGGTGGGCACGACATCGTGAAAATCCACGCGGCGTATGCCGCCGCCGCAGCGCACCGGGGTCAGCCCACGGTGATCCTGGCGCACACCAAAAAAGGCTTTGGCATGGGCAGCGCGGGCCAGGGCAAGATGACCACGCACAGCCAAAAGAAGTTCGACGAGCAAGACCTGATCGATTACCGCAACCGCTTTGACCTGCCGCTGAGCGATGAGCAAGCCAAGGGCTTGGCGTTCTACAAACCCGCCGACGACAGCGCCGAGATGCGCTACCTGCGCGAACACCGTGCCCGCTTGGGCGGCAGCTTGCCCAAGCGCGAGACGGTGTGTGACCGCTTGCCTGTGCCTGCACTCGCCAGTTACGGGCAGTTTGCGCTGCAGGCCGACGGCAAAGAGATGAGCACCACCATGGCCTTTGTGCGCATGCTGGGCAACCTGCTCAAAGACAGCACCTTGGGCCCGCGCATCGTGCCCATCGTGGCCGACGAGGCACGCACGTTTGGCATGGCCAACCTCTTCAAACAGGTGGGCATTTACAGCAGCGTGGGCCAGCGCTATGCACCCGAAGACATCGGCTCGGTGCTGAGCTACCGCGAAGCCACAGACGGCCAGATTCTGGAAGAAGGCATCAGCGAAGCGGGCGCGATCGCCAGCTGGACAGCCGCGGCCACCAGCTACAGCGTGCACGGCCTGGCCATGCTGCCCTTTTATATCTATTACTCGATGTTCGGCTTCCAAAGAGTAGGCGATGCCATCTGGGCGGCTGCCGATCAGCGGGCGCGGGGCTTTTTGCTCGGCGCGACATCGGGCCGCACCACCTTGGGCGGTGAGGGCCTGCAGCACCAAGACGGCAGCAGCCACTTGGTGGCGGCCACCATCCCCAACTGCAAGGCCTACGACCCGGCCTTCGCGGGCGAGCTGGCGGTGATTCTGGACGCGGGCATGCGCGAGATGGTCGAGCAGCAAGCGGACGTGTTTTATTACGTCACCCTGATGAACGAGAACTACGCCCAGCCCGACTTGCCTGCGGGCGTCGAGGCCGATGTGCTGCGCGGGGGCTACCGATTTGGCGTGTACGGCCCCAGCGATGCGGCCCAGCGCGTGACCTTGCTGGGCTCGGGTGCGATCTTGACCGAAGTGGTCAAAGCCGCGCAGCAACTGGCCGGGCAAGGCGTGGGTGTGGAGGTGCTGAGCATCACCAGCTGGAGCGAGTTGGCGCGTGACGGCATGGCGCTGGAGCGTCTGGCAGATGGGGCTCAGGTGGCGGGTGTTGGTCTTGGTTCTGCAGGTGCAGGTGGAGGTGCTGTCAGTGGCCCATGCAGCGGGCATTTGGCAACCCTGTTGTCAGCCACCGAAGGCCCCGTGATCGCCGCCACCGACTACGTGCGGGCCGTGCCCGAGAGCGTTCGCGCCTTCGTGCCCGAGGGCCGCCGCTACACCACACTGGGCACTGACGGCTTTGGTCGCAGCGACACCCGCGCGGCGCTGCGCCGCTTCTTTGCAGTGGATGCAAGCAGCATTGCGCAGGCGGCCTTGAGGGCGTTGGCGGGTTGAAATACCAAGGACAATCCCCACTCCCTGTAGGAGCGGCGTCCCCGCCGCGATGAAGCCTCACAGACCACGACCCATCGCCCCGAGGGCGGGGCTCCCACAAAATGCGGGTATCGCTCAACCATCGTCCCAATTAAACGCATCCCCACTCCCTGTAGGAGCGGCGCCCTCGCCGCGATGAAGCCTCGCAGACCACGACCCATCGCCCCGAGGGCGGGGCTCCTACAAAATGCCGACATCCCCTGTAGGAGCGACGCCCTCGTCGCGAAAAGCCTCGCACACCACGACCCATCGCCCCGAGGGCGGGGCTCCCACAAAATGCCGACATCCCCTTGTAGGAGCGACGCCCTCGTCGCGAAAAGCCTCGCACACCACGACCCATCGCCCCGAGGGCGAGGCTCCCACAAAATCTGCGCATCGCCCCGAAGGCGGGGTGCCCACAACACCCGCTGTCGCCCATTTGCCCGTTCGCGCTCAATGTGCCCTCCCATAATTCGGATTCTTTCAACCACCCGGAGTTGCCCCATGCTCGACCCGCAAGCCCAAGCCTTGATGACCCTTTTGAGCGAGAAAGGCATTCCACCGGTTTACACCCAAACGCCTGTTGATGCCCGTGTGTCTTATTTGGCGCGGCGCAGCTTCACCCAACCCGATGCGCCTGAAGTGGGGCGTGTGCAAGACATGTCATTCGGCCACGCTGGGGTGGACATTTCCGTGCGGGTTTACCACCCCATCGGTGCGAGCCAGGTTCTGCCTGCGTTGGTGTACTTGCATGGCGGTGGCTGGACGGTGGGCGACTTGGACACGCACGATGTGCTGTGCCGCAGCCTGTGCCAGCAAGCCGGGGGCGTGGTGGTGGCGGTGGATTACCGCATGGGGCCTGAGCACAAGTTTCCGGCCGCTTACGACGATGCGGTGGCCGCCTGGCAGTGGGTGGCTTCGCAAGCCGCGGCTTTGGGCATTGATTCGGCACGCATCGCCATCGGTGGCGACAGTGCGGGCGGCAACTTGGCCGCTGCGGCCTGTTTGGGCCTGCGCGACTTGGGGCTCAAACCGGTGCTGCAGTTGTTGATTTACCCAAGCACCCTCATGGCTCCCGACACGGCTTCTTATCAGACCAACGGCCAAGGCTACATGCTCACCCGCGAGTCGATGGCCTGGTATTCGGGCAACTACTTGCGCGGGCCGCAAGACACGCTGGACTGGCGTGCTTCGCCCCAGTTGGCCACCAGCCATGCCCACTTGCCGCCCGCCTTTGTATTGACGGCGGGTTTTGACCCTTTGCGCGACGAGGGCCTGATGTACGCCGATGCGTTGAGCCAGGCGGGTGTGCCCTCGCAATACATCTGCTTTGAACGGCAAATCCATGGCTTCATCACCATGGGCCGGGTGCTGCAAGAGGCCAACACGGCGGTGGCTTTGTGTGCCCACGCGCTGCGCACGGCTTGGGCTTGAAGTTCAAATCCACTGCGCCAGCGGTTCAGGCCTCGATGACGGCCAGGTAAGCCTGCCGGGTTTCGGGGCTGACCGCCTGCAGCGCTTGCTCGTAACGGGTTTGGTGCCGGGCCACCATGCGGGCCGAGGCGATGGTTTTGGATTTGCAAAACCAGTGGCAGCTGTGCTGCATGAGGAACATTTCCCCCATCAGGCGAAAAGCGCGCTCTTTCAGGGGCAAGCCCGCCCGGTTTTCAACGGCTTGTTCAATACCTTTGGCGTGCGTCTGCAGCATCTTGCGCATGTCAAAAGTGGCCTTGGGTGAGAGCTGGTCCACAAACGGCAGCGCAATTTTGAAGCCGCGAGTGACGGGGGCGGGCAGTTTCGCAAAGGCCTGGGCCAGATTTTGAAAGTCGGCGACCAGCTGCTGCTCGGCCTGTTCTTGCAATTGCAAAATTTGTGTTTGGCGTGAGAGGTCGCTCTCGCCCAGCGCCCTCATGTAAGCGCTGGTCAGTTGTTCCATGTGTTTTTCGATTTGGTAGGGACGCAACTGTTCGGCCAGCAAGGCGGTGCGCTTGCGCTGGCCTTGGGTGTTGAACCAGTGAATGCCGATGGCCAAGATGAGCAGCAGGCTGAGGAGTTCCATAAATGCAATGTGACAGGACCGAAAGAAGGTGAAAGCCGAGTGTAGGGAGTTTGACACCGCTCGCGGGTGGGGCGCAGGCGGTGGTGCAAATCCCCCGGGGTCTTCAGGTCTGCAGTGGCGAGAACAGGGCAATTGGAGTGTGGACTCTAAAGTGCGGGTTTTCCCTTGCTGCATGCAGGGGATGGTGTTCAAATTGCTGCATTGCAACAAACCTTTTCAAGGAAAACATCATGAACTTCAACGCTGAACAATTCGCCGCCACCCAACAAGCCAACATGACCGCCGCCGCTGGCCTGTCGCAAACCGCTTTTGCCGGTTTCGAACGCTTGGTCGAGCTGAACATGGCCGCTGGCAAAGCCGCTGTGGGCGAGTCTTTTGCCAACATGCAAACCCTCTTGTCCGCCAAAACACCTCAAGAACTGATGGCCGCACAAGCTGCTTTGGTTCAGCCTGCTTTCGAAAAGTCGGTGTCTTATGGCCGTCACTTGGCTGAAATCGCCCAGAGCACCGGTGGCGAGTTCACCAAGGCCGTCGAAAGCAAAATGGCCGAGTCCGAGCAAGCCGTCAAAAGCTTGGTTGAAAACAGCCTGAAAAACGCACCTGCCGGTTCTGACGCTGCTGTGGCCGTGTTCAAAACCGCTTTCGAAGCCAGCCAAACAGCTGCCGAAACCCTGAAAAAAGTGGCCAAGCAAGCCGCTGACAGCGCCGAAAGCAACATGAAAGCCGCTACCGCCCAAGCCGAAGCTTCGGTCAAGGCTGCCATGTCCAAGGCCAAAGCCAAGGCTTGAGCTTTGAAAGTTTGACTCAGGCGTCTTGCGCCTGCTTCCTACAATGAGGGTGCCTTTGGGCACCCTTTTTTGATTGGACCTTCGCCATGTCACAAGCCTTTGCCATTCCTTCCGCCCCTGTTCTTCAGATCGAGGGGGGCGTGGCCACCCTCACCTTGAACCGCCCGGCCCAGCGCAACCGCCTGGAAAACGGCGACCTCAAAGCCTTGTTGGCGCACATTGACACCGTGAACCAAGCCGACGATGTGCGTGTTTTGGTCTTGACGGCCAACACCACGGGTCAGCCGAGGCCGGTGTTTTGTGCCGGGTACGACATTGGCGGGTTTGACGAGCCTGGGCATGGGTCCACTTTTTTTGAGGAAATCCCCGATGCGCTGGCCGCCATGCGCCCGGTGACCATTTGTGCGCTGAACGGCAGCGTGTATGGCGGGGCCACCGATGTGGTGTTGGCCTGCGATTTGCGCATCGGCCTGCAAGGCATTGAATGGCGCATGCCGGCCACCGCGTTGGGCTTGCATTACTACCCCAGTGGACTGCGGCGCTATGTCAACCGTTTTGGTTTGGCCGGGGCCAAACGCGCGTTTTTGACAGCCCGCCCGTTCACCGACCGGCAGCTCGATGCCATGGGCTTGTTCGAGGCGCTGGAGCCTGCCGACCAGTGGGGCACTGCCTTGCAGGCCTTGGTCAAGGACATTTTGGCCTTGGCTCCCTTGGCTTTGCAGGAAACCAAAAAATCACTCCTTGAGATTGAAGCCGGGCAGGCCGATGAAGCCCGTTTGCGTGAACGCGAGCAACTGACCAGCCAGAGCGAAGACTTCAAAGAAGGCCGCGCCGCGTTTGCGCAGCGTCGCACGCCAGTTTTTGTGGGCCGCTGAGGCGGGTGGCAGTCCCCGCCCGACACATGGTGCGGGGCACCGCCCCCCCTCAAAAACCAGGCAGTTTGTGTTCAGGCCGGGACGGCAGCTGGAGCTTTGCCGGATGACCAAGCGGTGCCCATGGACGCGGCCATGACCAGCGCAATGGCCAGGCCTTGCGCCAGCGTGAGGTGTTCGGCCAGCACAAGCCAACCCGCCAAAGCGCCCACGGCCGGCTCAAGACTGAGCAAGATGCTGAAGGTGTTTTTGGGCAAGTGGTTGAGCGAGAACATCTCCAGCGCATAAGGAATCGCGCTGGAGAGCAAGGCCACCGCCAACCCGGCCAACAGCCATTGCGGGTCGAGCAAGGCGCTGCTTGCATGCCACACGCCAATGGGTGCCACCACCAGCGCAGCGGCGAGCATGCCCATGGGCGTGGCCATGGCACCGTAGCGCAGTGCCACACGCTGGCCAAACACGATGTACAGCGCCCAGCAAATGCCGGCCGTGAAGGCGAAGAACATGCCCATGGGGTCTAGCGCCGTGGCCGCATTGGCCCCCGGAAAGGGCAGCAGCAAGGCCAGGCCCACGATGGCCAGCGTGACCCACAGCCAGTCGCTGGCTTTTTTGGAGGTCCAGACGGCCACGGCCAGCGGCCCGGTGAATTCGATGGCGATCGCCACGCCGAAGGGGATGGTCTTGATCGCGCTGTAAAACAGCAAGTTCATCACGCCCAGCGTGATGCCATACAGGCCCAGCGGCAGCGCATCGGCCCAGACCCACTTTCTGCGCCATGGCCTGAACACGGCCATGAGCATGAGCATGGCAAACACGATGCGGTAAGCGGTGGTGCCCTCGGCCCCCAGCGCAGGAAACAGGCTTTTGGCGAACGAGGTGCCTACCGCCAAGGACACCAGACTGCCCAACAAGGCCAGCATGGCCCACAAACGGAGATTCAAACAAGGCCTCTTTATTCAGCGTTCAAAACGATGGGTTGGCCGTGCGGGGTGCGCTCGGCGGCGTCGGCCCAGGCGTGTTCCAGGTCGTGGATTTCATCGGGTGTGCCCAGTTGGCGCTCGATGACCAGCTGCTCCAGCGCGTTGAGCCAGTGGGTGTAGTACAGGCTGCCGTCGTCGGCTTCGCCGCGCGTTTGGCCGGCGCGGATTTCGCGGGTCAGGGCGTCGGCCCACTGCGGCCAGGTGAAGACGCCTTTTTCGTGCAGCTGCAAGGTCATGGCAAAGGCGTGGGCCTGCCAGGGTTCTTCAAACACCGCGCCGTTGTTGGCGGTGGGGGGCATGGGAAAGCCGTCGCCACAGGCTTGGGCCAGATCGTTCAGGGTGGTGGTCATGCCGTTGCTGCCTCGGATGCAGGTTCTAAATAAGATTCCCAGGCGTCCACGCTCACTTGGTGCCCGGCTTCGGCTTGTGGACCCCAAAGCTCGGTGCCGTCAAAGACGACGGTGTAGAGGTGCTCGGCTGTGCCGTCAAAAGGCGGCAGCATCTGGTTCACATGTTTGTCGGGCAATACGTGGCTCCCGTGGTGCAGCACCACCGTGCCCACATGGCCACGCACATAACGCGGCAAGCGGGTGTGACCTTGCGGGTTCAGGTTCAGGGCACGCACGCGTTGGCCCACGGCAAAGCGCGGCGCTTGGGTGCTGGGGCGGTCGGCCGGGCTGCCTTTGGCGAGCGCCGCGTCCACCTGGGCGGCCTGGAGCACCCGCACGCCCGCCACTGGGGGCGTGAGGGGCTGGCCCTGGGCCAGCTCTTCGGCGGTGATCAGGCCGCGCTCGATCAGCATGTTTTGCAGGGCCTTGGTCCAGATGGCGTAGTAAGGGCCTTGCACATAGTCCAGCGGGGGCAGGGATTCGCGGGCCGAGCGGGCCAGGTCGATGTTCCACAGGCCGCTGGCACCCATGGCCACCGTCACGCCCAAGGCGCGGCGCTCCCACTCGCCGTGAAACAGCGGCTCGTTGGCTTCGATCTGAACCGGGCCGTAGCCTTGTTGGCCACCCATGTCGTGCAGGCCGTTCATGGGGCCTCCTGGGTGATGTCTTGAGGGTTCAGGGCCAAACCGGTGCCGATCATGGCGTCGCGGGTGACCAGTTGGGCCAGTTGTTCTTGGCTCCAGCCCTCGGTGCCTGCAGGGCGCTCGGGCAGCACCAAATAGCGCACTTCGGCGGTGGAGTCCCAGACGCGGATGTTTTGGCCCGGCGGCAGGGTGACGCCGAAATCGGCCAACACGGCACGCGGCTCGATCACGGCGCGCGAGCGGTAAGCGGCGCTTTTGTACCAAACCGGCGGCAGGCCCAGCACCGGCCAGGGGTAGCAGCTGCACAGGGTGCAGACCACCATGTTGTGGGTGTCGGGGGTGTTGGGCACGGCCACCATGTGCTCGCCCTGGCGACCGGTGTAGTCCATCGAGGCGATGGCGGCGGTGGCGTCTTGCAGCAGCCAGTCCCGAAAAGCCGGGTCAGTCCAGGCGCGGGCCACCACTTTGGCCCCGTTGTGTGGGCCCACATGCACCTCGTAGGTTTCGATGATGCGGTCCACGGCGGCGGGGTCGAGGTAGCCTTTTTGTGTCAACAGGGTTTCCAGGGCACGCACACGCAAGTCCATTTCGCCCAGCGTGCTGTTCTCGTGGTGGTGTTCGTGTCCATGGTGGGTGGCTGACTCGGGGGGCATGGCGTCTCCTTTGGCAAGGACCAAGGCTTGCTGCATCAAGGTTTGGTCGGGATGATCAGGTGGGTTGACTGGCCTTGACCGTTCGGGTCAAGGGCTTTCAAAGGGCATCATAGCGCCGCATACAATGGCGGCTTCGTTCGCGTGGCGCAGTTCTTGCGCCCCGTACTACCCCGATTTTTCCCCTTTGTGGAGTTTTCATGTTCATTTCTTCCGCTTTTGCCCAAACCGCACCCGCAGCCGCTGCTGGTGGCGACATGCAGTCCACCTTGATGAGCATGTTGCCTTTGCTCTTGATGTTTGCCGTGCTCTACTTTGTGATGATCCGTCCCCAGATGAAAAAGCAAAAAGAGCACCGTGCCATGATCGACGCGCTGGCCAAGGGCGATGAGGTGGTCACTGCCGGTGGTTTGCTGGGCAAGGTCAGCAAAATTGGCGACGCTTACATTGGTGTGGAATTGGCCACTGGGGTGGACGTGCAACTGCAGCGCAGCGCCGTGGTTCAGGTGCTGCCCAAAGGCACTCTGAAGTAAATTTCAGGGTTTTTGCCACAGGGGCACGCCAGCAGCGAGCCCCTTTTTTCCATTTTGTACGCGAGTCTTTATGAACCGTTACCCGGTCTGGAAGTATGTGATCCTCGTGATCGCACTGTTGCTGGGGGTGGTCTACACCCTGCCCAACTTTTTTGGTGAAGCGCCTGCCGTGCAGGTCTCTTCGGGCAAGGCCACCATCAAGGTGGACACGTCCACGCTGCAAAAGGTCGAAGACGCCTTGAAGGCAGCGGGATCATCTCCCCAAAGCGTTGTGCTCGAAGGCACGTCGATCCGTGCCCGTTTTGAGAACACCGATCAGCAGCTCAAGGCCAAGGATGCGATTCAAAAAGCCTTGATCCCGGATGCGGCCGATCCGCAATTTGTGGTGGCGTTGAACTTGGTGTCCCGCTCGCCTGCTTGGTTGACCGCTTTGCATGCTTCGCCCATGTACCTGGGTCTGGACTTGCGGGGCGGTGTGCACTTCATGCTGCAAGTGGACATGCAGGCGGCTTTGAACCAGCGTTTGGAGTCGCTTTCGGGCGATCTGCGCAGTGTGCTGCGTGAAAAAGACATTCGTCACGGTGGCATCACCCGCAACGGCCAAACGCTGGAGTTGCGTTTGCGCGATGCGCAGCAAGTGGAAGCTGCCAAACGCCTGATCACCGATCAGTTTGGCGATTTGCAGACACGCGAAGTGGCCGAAGGCAGCGAATTTCGCCTGATCGCCAGCATCAAGCCCGAAGCGGCTCGCAAGGTGCAAGAGCAAGCCTTGAAGCAAAACATCACCACACTGCACAACCGGATCAACGAGCTGGGCGTGGCCGAACCGGTGATTCAGCAGCAGGGCTTGGACCGCATCGTGGTGCAGCTGCCGGGTGTGCAAGACACCGCCAAGGCCAAAGACATTCTGGGCCGCACTGCCACCTTGGAGGTGCGCATGGTGGACGAGAGCACCGAAGCGCGTGCGGCTGAACAAGCTGGCGGCTTGGTGCCATTTGGTACCGAGCGTTATCTGGAGAAAGACGGTCGCCCCTTGATCGTCAAAAAGCAAGTGGTGCTCACGGGTGACAACCTGACCGACGCCCAACCGGGCTTTGACGGCCAGACACAAGAACCGGTGGTCAACCTGACGCTGGACGCCAAGGGTGCCCGCATCTTCAAAGATGTGACGCGTGACAACGTGGGCAAGCGCATGGCCATCATCTTGTTCGAAAAGGGCAAGGGTGAAGTGGTCACGGCCCCCGTGATCCGAGCCGAAATCGGTGGCGGTCGCGTGCAGATTTCGGGTCGCATGAGCACGACCGAAGCCAACGACACCGCGCTGCTGCTGCGTGCGGGTTCGCTGGCTGCACCCATGGAAATCATCGAAGAGCGCACCATTGGCCCGAGCCTGGGTGCCGAGAACATTGCCAAGGGCTTCAACAGCGTGACCTGGGGTTTCCTGGTGATCGTGGCGTTCATGGTGGTTTATTACGCCATGTTTGGTTTGTTCTCCGGCATTGCGCTGGGCGTGAACTTGCTGTTCCTGGTGGCCATTTTGTCGATGCTGCAAGCGACCTTGACCCTGCCGGGCATGGCCGCGATGGCGCTGGCCTTGGGCATGGCGATCGACTCGAACGTGCTGATCAACGAACGTGTGCGTGAAGAGCTGCGCAATGGGGCAAGCCCCCAGGCGGCCATCCACGCAGGCTATGACCGCGCTTGGGCCACAATTTTGGACTCCAACATCACGACCTTGATTGCCGGTGTGGCCTTGTTGGCCTTTGGCTCCGGTGCGGTGCGCGGTTTTGCGGTGGTCCACACGATTGGCATTTTGACGAGCATGTTCTCGGCAGTGTTCTTCTCGCGTGGCCTGGTCAACCTTTGGTATGGTGGCAAGAAGAAACTCAAATCGGTGTCGATTGGTACCGTCTGGCGGCCCGAGGCTGGCACTGCGGTGAAAGCCGACTAAGGGGAAAAGACCATGGAATTGTTCAAAATCAGAAAAGACATCCCGTTCATGCGCCATGCCTTGGTGCTCAATGTGGTGTCCTTCATCACCTTCGCCCTGGCTGTGTTCTTCTTGTTCAGTCGCGGCCTGCACCTGTCGGTGGAGTTCACGGGCGGCACCTTGATGGAAGTGAGCTATAGCCAACCGGCCGACCTGCAAAAGGTGCGCGGCACGGTGGCCACACTCGGTTATGGCGAAGTGTTTGTGCAAAACTTTGGCTCAGCACGCGATGTGATGATCCGTTTGCCTTCGCAAAAAGGTGTGAGCTCGGCCCAGCAAAGCGAAAAAGTATTGTCTGCGCTGAAGGTCAATGACCCGGAGGTGACCCTGCGTCGCACCGAGTTTGTGGGTCCGCAAGTGGGTGACGAACTGGCCGAAGACGGTCTGAAGGCGCTGGCCTTTGTGGTGGTCGGCATCATGATCTATTTGGCGATCCGTTTCGAGTGGAAGTTCGCCGTTTCGGCCATCATCGCGAACTTGCACGACGTGGTGATCATTCTGGGCTTTTTTGCCTTCTTCCAATGGGAGTTTTCGCTGGCGGTGCTGGCGGCGGTGCTGGCGGTGCTGGGTTACTCGGTCAACGAATCGGTGGTGATTTTTGACCGGATTCGCGAGAACTTCCGCCGTTACCGCAAGATGAACACGGTCGAGGTCATCGACAACGCGATCACCTCCACCATCAGCCGCACCATCATCACCCACGGCTCGACCCAGATCATGGTGCTGTCGATGTTGCTGTTTGGTGGCGAGACCCTGCATTACTTCGCCATGGCGCTCACGATTGGCATTTGCTTTGGCATTTACTCGTCGGTGTTTGTGGCTGCCGCCATTGCCATGTGGTTGGGTTTGCAGCGCGAAGACTTGATCAAGCCCATCAAGAAAGACAATGACCCGTCCGATGAAAATTCGGGCGCGGTGGTCTAAGACCTCGTCCCAGCGGACAAGAGTTGGCCCTGAAGGTGCCGACCTGCATGGACACTTTTTCGTGGTCCCGACTTGCAAGGACACTCCCCTGTAGGTCGGCGGCTTCAACCCCGACATGGGGCTCCCCTGTAGGTCGGCGGCTTTAGCCCCGACATGGGGCTTTCGCCCCAGCGTGCGAGCGTCCTAAGCAGAACCGATGCGCTGAAACAGGCCACCGGGCAAGCGCCCTACTTGGCCCATCAACTCCAACTCCAGCAGCTGCCCTTGCAGCTGAGCCGTGGGCCAGCCACAGCGTGCTTGCAGGGCATCCAGGCTGACGGGGTCGTGTCCCATGGCCTCAAGCAAGGCGGTTTCGTCGTCCAGCAGCGCAGGGTCTGCGTCCCTCAAGTCCAGAACGGACTGGTCTTGCTCGGTGCTTTGCGCGATGGCTTGGCTGGGAAGGCGCAACTCTTCCAGCACGTCTTGGGCCGATTCGACCAATTTGGCGCCTTGTTTGATCAAGGCATGGCAGCCTTTGGCTTGGGGCGAGTGGATCGAGCCGGGAATGGCCATCACCTCACGGCCTTGCTCCAGGGCTTGTTTGGCGGTGATCAGCGAGCCTGACTGCAAGGCGGCTTCGACCACCAAAGTGGCTTGCGACAGGCCAGAAATCAAGCGGTTGCGCTGCGGAAAGTGGTGTGCCAAAGGTGGCGTTCCCAGTGCGTATTCGCTCAAGATCAGGCCTTGTTGGGCAATGCGGTGGGCCAATTCGCGGTGCTGTTTGGGGTAGACCCGGTCCAGTCCCGTCCCCACCAGGGCGATGGTGGCCAAGGCCCCGGGTTCAGCACCTTGCAAAGCCCCTTCATGGGCCGCACCGTCCACGCCCAGGGCCATGCCCGAGACCACCACCAGGCCTTGTGCCGTCATGCTTTTGGCAAATTCCCGGGCGTTGATCAGGCCCTGGGGTGTGGGGTTGCGGCTGCCCACCATGGCCACAGCCCGTTCGTGTTGAAAGTGCTGCAGGGCCTGTGTTTGGCCCAAGGCGTACAGCATCAGGGGTGGGTCGGGCGTGTCCAGCAAGGCGGCCGGATACAGGGCGTCGCCCAAGGTGATCACCGCGCGTGAGACCTCGGGATTGGGGCTGGTCTGCAGCCAAGCCTGTGTGTCCTCAAGCAGCTCATCCAGGCCCGGAGGCTTTTGCAACAAGGCTTGTGCCTGTGGGGCAGACACCACTTGGCACAACTGCGCGGCGGTTTGTGAAAAGATGTTGGCCGGGTCATTGAATGCGGCCAACAATCGCCTTGCGCTGTCGCGCCCCACCCCGTGGGTCAGTGACAGCCGCAACCAAAAACCCAAATCGGGTGCGGTGTGTTCCATGGTCTCTCCCTGATCGGCTTCGATGGCCGTTTGCAAGAAGATTGTGGGTCAAATGCCGTGCTTCACCAAGCAGCTTTTGGGGGAGGGTGCGCAGCGTCGCTCGCCAACTTGGACACCGCCTTCAGCCAGCTCAGGCAGGCTTGTGTTTGGCCCATGCGCCAAAGGCCCAGTGGTTGGCCCATGCCACCAGCCAGCAAATCAAGCCTGTCCAGAAGGTGTGGCTGGGGTAGTGGGCACCACGCAGGGTTTGAACCGCGCCGAGCAGCAAGCCCAGGCTCAGCACCGTCAGCAGCAAGCCACGGCCCCAGCGTTGTTGATGGGCCTGACTCGCCGTCAACCAAGGCAGGCTCAAGGCCAAAAAAGCCATGGCCGAGGAGGCGTGTCCACCCGGGAAGCAAGCGCCTGAACCGCCATCACGGACACCCCATTGCCAATGAGAGACGTAATGCGCAGTGCCCCCAAAGTCCTGCAAGTCCCAGGGGCAGCTGGTCAGGCTGAGGCTTTTGAGCCCACTGACGGCGATCAATGAAAGAGCGATGCCCACAACCACCTCAATGCGCTGCCTGCGGGTGATGTCTCGAAAGATGCCCCAAGGCCAAAACAAGGTGCAGACCACGCCCAGGTAAATCACGATGGCCAGACGGCGGGCTCCGGTGTGAAAAATATCTGCCAACCATGCGCTGTCACGCCATGCAAAGCCACGGGCATCGGCCAAGAGGTGCATGACGCCCAGGTCCAGTCCAGAAAAGTCCCAAGCCAAAAGACCCAGCAGGCACACCCCGGTGTAGACAACACAGCGACTGAACAAGGGTTGGGGGCGCACACTTTGCATCGGCTGGCGGGGTGGGTACATCAGGGGTGACTAGAATTCGGGGCTAATTGAACATTATGGTTTATCCAATGATATTTTCTTCAGACGCCAAGTCTTGGCATCCCACCCATCTGCTGTGGTTGCTGACGGCTTGGTTGGGCACCGTGGGCAATTTGCCCCTGTGGATCGCCATCTGGCGTTTGCCTGAAACGCAGGGTTTGCGGGGTGCGGCCACTTTGCTGGCTTTCTTTGTGGTGGTTTTGGGGATCTTGGCCTTGTTTTTGAGCTTGGTGCTTTGGCCCCGATGGCTGAAACCTCTGGGCGTGCTTTTTTTGATCATGTCGGCCGCCAGCAGTTATTTCATGCTGACCTATGGGGTGGTGATCGACACCAGCATGTTGATCAACGCCGCGCAAACCGATGTCCGCGAGGTGCGTGATTTGTTGTCCTGGTCCATGTTGGCCAGTGTCTTGCTGGGGGTGGTGCTGCCGGGCTATTGGTGGTGGCGTCAGCCCGTGCGCAAAGTGCGCCTCAAGTCTTTGATGGGGCGACAACTGGGCCTGGCCATGGCCGCTTTGTTGCTGGCCACCTTGGTGTTTTGGTTGGCTTTTCAGGACATGGCTTCCCTGATGCGAAACCACAAGCCTTTGCGCTACATGATCAATCCGCTCAACAGTTTGTATGCCTCGGCCCACTTGGTGGTGGGGCAGGCTTCAAAAGCCACCCAGCCCTTGCTGCCGCTGGGTGAGGATGCCCAATTGCGCCATCCACCGGCCAGCGAAAAGGACGCCCCTTTGGTCATCCTGGTGTTGGGCGAGACGGCGCGGGCAGCCAATTTTGGTTTGAGTGGCTATGCGCGTGACACCACGCCTGCGTTGCGCCAGTTGCAGACTCAAGGCCAGCTGGTCTATTTTCAGGATGTGTCCTCGTGTGGCACCAGCACCCAAGCTTCGGTGCCGTGCATGTTTTCGCACCTGGGCAAAGCGCAGCATGATCGCAACAAACTGCGCTATGAAAGTTTGCTTGATGTTTTGCACCGGGCAGGTTTGGCGGTGCTGTGGATCGACAACCAGTCGGGCTGCAAAGGCGTGTGTGACCGCGTGCCCCAGGTGAGCACCCAGGCCCTTCAAGTGCTTGGCCTGTGCAAGGAGGGGGAATGCCTTGATGAGGTCATGTTGAAGGTGTTGCCGCAACAACTCGCCGCACTGGACCCGGTCAGGCGTGCACGCGGCACCGTTGTGGTCATGCACCAAATGGGCAGCCACGGCCCGGCCTATCACAAGCGTTCGCCCGAGGCGTTCAAGAAGTTCACCCCCGAATGCACCAGCAGCGCCTTGCAAACGTGTCCCACCGAGCACATCGTCAACACCTACGATAACTCCATTCTTTACACCGACCATTTTTTGGCCAGCACGGTGGGCTGGCTTCAAAGCCAGTCGCGGCCCACAGCCCTGATGTACCTGTCGGACCATGGCGAATCCTTGGGCGAAAAAGGTCTTTACTTGCACGGCATGCCCTACAGCATGGCCCCCAAAGAGCAGACCCATGTGCCCATGGTGGTGTGGTTGTCTTCGGCTCTGCAAAAGCAGCGGGGCTGGTCCATGGCTTGTCTGCAGGGGCAAAGCGCCAAGGCTTTGTCACATGACCATTTGTTCCACTCGATGCTGGGCCTGAGCCAAGTCGCCACGAGCGTGGCCAAGCCCGAGCTCGACCTCTTTGCGGCCTGCGCCCCCACCCGGTGAGGTGGGCCTGGTCCCGGCTGGACGCCTTTTTGGCAGGCCAGCCGAAAAATGAGGACAATACAGCCCTGATTTTCAATCCTTTGTGATGCCATGGCCCTGCTCCCGATTCTTTGCTACCCCGATCCCCGCCTGCACAAGGTGGCCAAACCTGTGCAAGCGGTCGATGCCCGTGTGCACGCCCTGATCGACGACATGCTGGAGACCATGTACGAGGCCGGTGGCATTGGCCTGGCGGCCACGCAGATCGATGTGCACGAGCGTCTGGTGGTGATCGACACGTCTGAAGAGCGCAACCAGCCCATGGTGCTGATCAACCCCGAAATCACCTGGATGAACGACGTGCGCGTCAAGGGCGAAGAAGGATGCCTGTCGGTGCCCGGCATTTACGATGGTGTGGAGCGGGCCACCCAGGTCAAAGTCACGGCACTCGACCGCGACGGCCAGGCCCGGACGATTGAGGCCGAGGGCATGTTGGCCATTTGCATTCAGCACGAGCTGGACCACCTGATGGGCAAGGTGTTTGTGGAGTACCTCTCGCCGCTCAAGCAAGGCCGCATCAAGACCAAACTTGTCAAAGCCCAAAAAGCCGAGCGCTGAACGGCATGCGTTTGATTTTTGCGGGCACGCCCGAATTTGCCCAAGTGGCCATGGCGGCCTTGCACGCAGCAGGCCATGAGATTGTTCTGGTGTTGACTCAGCCTGACCGCCCTGCAGGACGCGGCATGAAGCTGCAACCCTCGCCCGTCAAGCAATGGGCGCTTGAGCATCAGGTGCCTGTGTCGCAGCCCCGCAGCTTGCGCCTGGATGGCAAATACCCCGAAGACGCCGCTGCCGCACGCCAGACCCTGCTGGACGCCAAGGCAGATGCCATGATCGTGGCCGCTTATGGCCTGATCTTGCCTCAGTGGGTGCTGGACTTGCCGCCCAAGGGGTGCCTCAACATCCACGCTTCTTTGCTGCCGCGTTGGCGCGGTGCAGCTCCCATTCACCGTGCCATCGAGGCGGGCGACACACAAACCGGCATCACCATCATGCAGATGGACGCAGGCCTGGACACGGGCGACATGCTGCTGGTCATGTCTTGCCCCATGGCGCACGATGACACCACCGCCGTGCTGCACGACCGCCTGGC
This sequence comes from Limnohabitans sp. WS1, assembly GCF_003063265.1. Taxonomy (GTDB): domain Bacteria; phylum Pseudomonadota; class Gammaproteobacteria; order Burkholderiales; family Burkholderiaceae_C; genus Limnohabitans_A. Next base: position 67,452 of record NZ_NERU01000019.1, on the reverse strand, counting down.
GGTTTTGGGTGGACAGGCCATTGTGGAGGCCTTGGCCAGCTTGGACCGTCTGCCCCGCCAAGCGCAGCCGTCCGAAGGGGTCAACTACGCCCACAAAATTGACAAAGCCGAAGCCGCGCTCGACTGGGGTTTGAGCGCCGAGGTCTTGGCGCGGCGTATCCGGGCGTTTGACCCTTTCCCCGGCATGACCGTGCCCCTGACCACCGCCTCGGGCGTTGAAACCCTCAAACTTTGGCAAGCCGTGGCCGAAGCGTCCGAGCCAGGCTTGCAGGCGGGCACCGTGCTCAGTGCAGATGCCTCTGGCGTGCGTGTGGCCTGTGGCCAAGGGGTGCTGTGCCTGACCCAGTTGCAACGCCCGGGTGGCAAGCGTTTGGGCGCTGCCGACTTTTTGCGCGGATGCCCTTTGCAGGCCGGCCAGCGTTTGGCGGCCTGATGTTTTTCCGACCCACGCTTTACCGCCGCCCCGAGTTTTGGCAAGGCCTGCGCGACCTGGCCCCGCAAGCTCCGGGTGTGGCGGCTTGGGGCATGATGACGGGCGTGGCCATGGTCAAGTCGGGTATGAGCGTGTTCGAGGCGGTGGCCATGACCTTGCTGGTGTTTGCGGGCAGTTCGCAGCTGGCGGCCATTCCGCTGTTGGTGGCGGGTGCCCCGGCTTGGGTGATTTTGGCCACCGGCTTTTGCGTGAACCTGCGTTTTGTGGTGTTCAGCCTCCACCTGAGGCCCTACCTCATGCATCTGCCGCGTTGGCAACGCCTGTGCCACGGCTACTTCACGGCCGACATCACCTATGTGCTGTTCACCCGGCATCACCCGCATCCGGGTGCCACCGATGCCGAGCGCACGGGGCAAGAGGCCTATCTGGCGGGCAATTATTTCCTGAACTGGGGCAGCTGGATGGTGGCCAGTTTGCTGGGCGTGGGCCTGGCCAACCTGATTCCGCCCGAATGGGGCTTGGGCTTTGCGGGCATTTTGTGCTTGCTGGGCATTCAATGCTCGCTGGCCAGCTCGCGCATGCGCATTTTGTCAGCCGCTGTGGCGGGCGCGGCGGCGGTGCTGGCCTACCACTTGCCGCTCAAGCTCAACATTGTGGTGGCGATTGCCGTGGCCGTGATGTTGTGCCTGACGGTCGAAAAAATTCGCCCCGCACCCGAGGGGGCCGCATGAACGAGACCGATGTCTGGACACTGGCCGTCATTGTGGGTTTGGCGGTGATCACTGTGCTTGCACGCAGTTTCTTTTTCATCTCCAGCCACGCCTGGCAGCTGCCGCACTGGGCCCAGCGTGGCTTGCAGTACGCGCCCATTGCTGCGCTGTCGGCCGTGGTCATCCCTGAAATCATCACCGTGCAAGGCGAGCTGGTCAGCACCTGGCAAGACGCGCGTTTGTACGCGGCGTTGGTGGGGGTGTTGGCGTACTTTTGGCGGCGTGATGTGCTGATCACCATCGTGGCGGGCATGGCGGTGTATTTGCCATTGCATCTGGGCTGGGGCTGGTGAGCCGGGTCTGACCCCTGCAAGCCGCCCGTGCGCACCGCGCTGGGCTTTTCGGCCAGGGTGGGGTTCAAAAGGGGGTGGGCTGGCGTTTTTGTCAGACTCGTTTTGCACACGTTCCCGCTCTGAGAGCTGAAACCCGGTCTTGATGGCTTTTAAAATCACGGGCAACCCCCGCTCTTACAGGACCTTTTTCACCATGAATGTCATTCGTTTTTCTGATGTGTGTGCCAACGGCCAGGCCGCTGGGCAACGCGTGTTCATCCGCGCTGACCTGAACGTGCCGCAAGCCGATGACGGCAGCATCACCGAAGACACCCGCGTGCGTGCCAGCGTGCCGTGCATCCAGATGGCGCTGGACGCCGGAGCCGCCGTGATGGTGACCAGTCACCTGGGTCGCCCGACCGAGGGCGAGTTCAAACCTGAAGACTCGCTCGCACCCGTGGCCAAGCGCTTGGGCGAGCTGCTGGGTCGCGATGTCCCCTTGGTCGCCAACTGGGTGGACGGCGTGACGGTGGCCCCCGGCCAGGTCGTGCTGCTCGAAAACTGCCGCGTCAACAAGGGCGAGAAGAAAAACAACGAAGCCCTGGCCCGCCAAATGGCCCAGCTGTGCGACATCTACGTGAACGACGCCTTTGGCACCGCCCACCGCGCCGAGGGCACGACGTATGGCATCGCCCAGTTCGCCCCCATCGCTTGCGCTGGTCCCTTGCTGGCCGCCGAGATCGACGCCATTGGCAAGGCCCTGGCCGCGCCTAAGCGCCCATTGGCCGCCATCGTGGCAGGCAGCAAAGTGAGCACCAAACTGACCATTTTGAAGAGCCTGTCGCAAAACGTGGACCAGCTGATTGTGGGCGGTGGCATTGCCAACACCTTCATGCTGGCCGCAGGCCTGAAGATCGGCAAGAGCTTGGCCGAAACGGACTTGGTAGGGGAGGCCCAAGCCGTGATCGAGGCCATGAAGGCCCGGGGTGCGGAAGTGCCCATTCCGACCGATGTGGTCACCGCCAAAACTTTTGCGGCCGACGCCGTGGCCACGGTGAAAAAAGCCACCGAGGTGGACGACGACGACATGATTTTGGACATCGGCCCTGAGACTGCGGCCAAACTGGCCGCTCAGCTCAAGCAAGCCGGCACCATTGTGTGGAACGGCCCGGTGGGCGTGTTTGAGTTTGCGGCCTTTGAAAACGGCACCAAAGTCATTGCCCAAGCGATTGCCGAGTCCAGCGCTTTCAGCATCGCGGGCGGTGGCGACACCTTGGCCGCGATTGCCAAATACGGCATCGAAAAGCAAGTGGGCTACATCTCCACGGGCGGTGGCGCGTTCCTTGAAATCCTGGAAGGCAAGACCTTGCCTGCGTTTGAGATATTGGCCCAACGCGCGGCCAGTTGAGTCAATAGCTGATGTGGGAGCGGCGCCCTCGTCGCGATGGGCCTTCGCAGTCCACTTGCCATCGCCCCGAGGGCGGGGCTCCCACAGTTTCAATCACGCCGTCGACAAGAAATCCCTGTGGCGGGGTGCGCCCTCAACAGGTGACGAAGGCCCGATCAGGCTTTCGCCGCAGGCGGCAAGTTGCCCCGCACCGGGCTGGTCATATTGCCCTTGAAGTCGGTCCAGCATTCGCGTGAGAAGTCGTACATCTTGCAGTTTTTGGCGGTCTCGAAATACCACTTCCAAGAGAAGGCTTGCACGATGATGCGCCCGGGCAGCATTTCTTCGAGCTTGGTTTGCGCTTGCTTCAGGCGGTACAGCGGGATGCTCATGTCCACATGGTGGGCCGTGTGCTCCATGATGTGGTGCATCATCGCGCCGATATTGAAGGGGAAGGTCAGGTGCACCGTGGTCGACACAAAGGGTGCCGCTTTGGTCCAAGCGGCTTTGTTGTCATGCCAAGACACTTTGACGTGGGTGTGGTGCACATAGACCACAAAGCCGATCATGGTGTTCCAAAAGAAGAAGGGCACCACAAAACCCAGCAGCAAGGACAGTCCAATCGATTGGTTGGTGAGCACGGCAGCGGCAGCGATGGTGCCGATCCAGGCGGCACCAAACAGGCTGACCAAGAGGCTGTCCTTGAAGAAAATCGGACGGCGTGTAGGCATGTGGGTTTTGTTGGGGAAGAACTCGCGTTTCCACCAGATTTCGATCATGTAATACAAGCCCGGTGCCCAGCCGCTGCGGTAAGCACGCTCGAGCAGCTTTTGCATGGGGCTCAGGGCTTCAAACTCGGCAGCGGTCAGCGGGGTCCAAACAAAGTCGACGCCCTTGAGGTTGGTGTAGCCGTGGTGCACCACGTTGTGACCGGTGTCCCACAGGCTGTAGGGGGTCAGTGATGGCAAAAAGGCGATGCGGCCCAACACTTTGTTGAGTTCGCGCCGGGGCGTCAGGCTCTGATGGCAAGCGTCATGGCCAATGATGAACAGACGACCGATCACAAAACCGGCTGCCAGTGCACACAGCACTTTGAGCCAGACCGAATCCAGCGCGATGGTGCCGGTGATCAAGGCGAAAAACAAAGCGTAATCCAGCACCAGCAGAACAAAGGCACGCACAGTGCTGCGTCCTGACAAAGGAATCAGCCACTCGCGCAAAGTTTTGCGGTGCGGCAGGGGTTGGTCCAAGGCAATGGGCTGTTCGGCGTGAGGGGTGTGTAAGGCTGTCATGACGCTTGTGTGTAAATCGCTCATATGGGAGTTTAGTCGGCCCGGCATTTCTTTGGGCTGACAAAAATCAATTCAGGGGGTTTGCCAAGGGGAACAGGCGCTATCTTGCAGGATCAACATGTCAACATGCTTTCAAAAGCCCACAGCCTGTGCTGCAGGCTGGCACTCCCGGCCCCTTGAGTTGCACCGAAAGAACCCGATTTGTAACCGATTCCGTGTGAGAATTGAAACTGAATAACACGGAGATTTTCAATGCCTCGTCGCGCCACCAAGATTGTTGCCACCTTAGGCCCTGCATCCAGCGATCCCGCACTGCTTGAGGCCATGATCCGCGCTGGCGTGAACGTGGTCCGGCTCAATTTCAGCCACGGCAAGGCGCAAGACCATGTGGACCGCGCCCGCCTCGTGCGTGAGGCCTCGCAACGCGCTGGCCGAGAAGTGGCCATCATGGCCGATTTGCAGGGCCCCAAAATTCGTGTCGGCAAGTTTGCCGAGGGCAAAGTCATGCTGGAGCCGGGCGAGCCTTTTGTGTTGGACGCCTCGCGCACCGAGCTTGGCGACATCCAGGGCGTGGGACTCGATTACAAAGAGCTGCCCCGCGACGTCAAGGCCGGCGATGTGCTGTTGCTCAATGATGGGCTGATCGTGCTCACCGTCAATGCCGTCAAGGGTGAGCAAGTGCACACCACCGTCAAGTTGGGCGGCGAGTTGTCCAACAACAAAGGCATCAACAAGCAAGGCGGTGGCCTGACCGCTCCAGCCCTGACGGCCAAGGACATGGACGACATCAAAACCGCCATGAGTCTGCGCGCCGATTACGTAGCGGTGAGCTTTCCCAAAAACGCCACCGACATGGAAATGGCCCGCCAACTGTGCAATGTGGCGGGTGCCGAGTACGGTCACAAGCCGGGTTTGATCGCCAAGATCGAACGCGCCGAAGCCATTCCCCACCTGGAAGCCATTCTCAAAGCCAGCGACGGCATCATGGTTGCCCGTGGCGACTTGGCCGTAGAAGTGGGCAACGCCGCTGTGCCGGCCTTGCAAAAACGCATGATCAAGTTGGCCAAAGTTCACGACAAGGTCGTCATCACCGCCACCCAGATGATGGAGAGCATGATCACCAACCCGGTGCCCACCCGCGCCGAAGTCTCGGACGTGGCCAATGCCGTGCTCGACGGCACCGATGCCGTGATGCTGAGCGCTGAAACCGCTGCGGGAAAATACCCGCTGGAGACGGTGGAAGAAATGGCCAAGATTTGCGCTGCCGCTGAAAGTGCCGAGGACCCGGCCCTCGATGCCGACTTCAAAGGCCAGTCGTTCAGCCGGATTGACCAGTCGATCGCCATGGGCGCCTTGTTCACAGCCCACCACTTGGGGGCCAAAGCCATTGTGGCCATGACCGAATCGGGCTCCACGGCCTTGTGGATGAGCCGTCACCGGGTGCATGTTCCCATTTATGCACTGACCACCAAGTTGACCTCGCAACGCAAGATGGCGTTGTACCGCAACGTGCGGCCTTTGCTGATGGACACCAGCGCAGACCGTGACACCGCTTTGGCCGAGGCCGAGGCGCATCTGAAAGATCGCGGCATTGTCAGCACGGGCGATGTGTATGCCATCACTTGTGGCGAGCCCATGGGTTCACCCGGGGGCACCAACATGCTGAAAATCTGCAAAGTCGCCTGACAGCGCCCGGGCGTCAAGACCCCTCGCATCCCCATGGGGTTCCGAGGGGTCAATGCCTTGTCAAGGCGCAGGCTTTGGGGCATTGCCCAGTTTGTCGGCCAATGCGGCCCGCAGGTCTTTGGCACCGGGCATGGTCCCCAGGCTTTCGGCTTGCGCCAAGACCCCTTCAGCCGCAGCCAGTTGCCCGCATTCCATCAACACATGCGCCAGATTCAAGTGTGCCCCGGCGCTTTGTGGAAACAATTGCACGCACCGTCGCGCCACAGCCAGCGCTTGTTCCTCAAAGTGGTGTTGTTGGTTCAAGACAGCCAAACGCGTCAAGGTGTTTTCCCGTGACGCCATGGCCGCTGCCGATGTGAACAATTGCAGGGCGCGTTCATGTTGGTCCAAACGCATCAAGGCACAGGCCCAATCCATTTGCACTTCGGCCACGTGGTTGCGGGCAGCGGGTTTGTTCACATCCTTGAGCCACAGCAAGGCATCTGAAAAACTCACGGTCGCCTCTTGGGCGTGTCCTGCGTCCAGCAGGTACTGGCCCATGCGCCAATGCACTAGGCGCTGGGTGGGCACATCCACACCTTGGGCCGCCTGGATGGCCTTGGCATAGAGGCGCTCGGCCGTGGCCTGCTGACCATTGACGAGCGCTACTCGCGCCAAGGCCAAATGCGCCTCAAAGCGCTTGTTGGACAAGGCCAGCGCCCGTTCGTAGGCGGTGCTGGCTTGCGCGAATTGGCCTTGCGCAAAGTGCAAATGCCCAGTTTCCAGCCAAGCGTTGTAGTCAGCAGGTGCCCCATGAAGGACCTGTGCAAATGCCTCGTGTGCCGCATCCCATTGACCGAGTTGCACCAGGCTGCGAGCTTTCAACATCCAGCTCGCGATCGAGTCGTTGTGGTGTTCCAAAAATTGTCCGGCCAAGGCCAGTGACCGAGCCCAGTCACCGATTTTGAAGGCGGCTTGACCCTCTTCCAGTCCCAATGTGGGAGGCGTTGTGTTGAGTGTGTGGTCCATGAATAACCCGAATTTGTCCGTATCACTAATTTTGAATCAAATATGACCAGAGTTCGCGTATTGTTTTTTTCTTGTACATTAATTTCTCATTTAAAAGTCTTGCAATCTCACCTTTTAACCACACTCATTCACCATGAAAAAACTCTTGCACGTCGGCCCAGGCCACGCCCGCCTGGAACACACCACCCCAGGCTTCAACAACGGTCACTGGCAAGAGTTGCGCCTGGACATCGATCCCACGGTGCAGCCCGACATCCTGGGTTCCATGACCGACATGTCTCAAGTCAAGGACCAGTCGGTTGATGCCATTTTTTCGAGCCACAACATCGAACACCTTTACCCACACGAGGTGCCCACGGCGCTGGCCGAATTTGTGCGCGTGTTGGCCGATGACGGGTTTTGTGTCATCACCTGCCCAGACCTGAAGTCGGTGTGTGCCTTGGTGGCCGAGGACAAACTCACCGAGACGGCTTATGACTCACCGGCCGGCCCCATTGCCCCCATCGACATCCTGTACGGCCACAGAAACTACATGGGGGCGGGCAATCTCTTCATGGCCCACCGCTGTGGCTTTACCGAAAAAGTGCTGCGCGGCACCCTCAATGCCTGTGGTTTTCCTTGGGTCGCTACGCTGGTCCGGCCGGGTGCCTTTGACATCTGGGCTGTGGCCTGTAAAAGCGCCAAGACCGATGAAGAACTCAAAACCCTGGCACGCGAACACTTTCGGGTTTGAAGCGGTGGCGCTTTGAAAGCGCCCTGTGCCACTCAGGTTCATGGTGGGGCGGCGTAAAATTATGGAAGTTACAAGTTGGGTACAGGCCAACTTGTCTGAATTTTCAACTTCCCCGGGACACACCACCATGGCACTCGTTTCAATGCGCGAGCTGCTGGACCACGCCGCCGCCAACGGCTACGGCATTCCAGCTTTCAACGTCAACAACCTGGAGCAAGTCCAGGCCGTCATGACGGCGGCCGACGAAGTCGGCGCTCCTGTCATCTTGCAGGCCAGCGCTGGTGCACGCAAATACGCAGGCGAGCCCTTCATCAAGCACCTGATTTTGGCCGCCACCGAGCAGTGGCCGCACATTCCCTTGGTCATGCACCAGGACCACGGCCAAAGTCCCGCCATCTGCCAAGGCGCGATCAACCTGGGTTTCTCATCGGTCATGATGGACGGCTCCTTGCTCGAAGATGGCAAGACCCCTGCAGACTTCGCTTACAACGTCGACGTGACCCGCCGCGTGGTGGACATGGCCCACAAAATGGGCGTGTCGGTTGAGGGCGAACTCGGTTGCCTGGGCAATCTGGAGACGGGCGAAGCCGGTGAAGAAGACGGTATTGGTGCGGTGGGCAAGCTGGACCACAGCCAAATGCTGACCGACCCCGAAGAAGCTGCGCAATTTGTCAAAGCCACCGGTCTGGACGCGCTGGCCATTGCCATCGGCACCAGCCACGGCGCCTACAAGTTCAGCCGCAAGCCCACGGGCGACATTCTGGCCATCAGCCGCGTCAAGGAAATCCACGCCCGCATTCCCAACACGCATTTGGTCATGCATGGCTCGTCCAGCGTGCCGCAAGACTTGCTGGCCCTGATCAACCAGTACGGCGGCCAAATGAAAGAAACCTACGGCGTTCCCGTCGAGGAAATCCAGGAAGCCATCAAATTCGGTGTGCGCAAGATCAACATCGACACCGACATCCGCCTGGCCATGACAGCCGCCGTGCGCAAGTTTTTGGTGGAAAACCCCGACAAATTCGACGCCCGCGAATGGCTCAAGCCTGCCCGCGAAGCGGCTAAGCAAATCTGCAAGCAGCGCTATCTGGAGTTCGGCTGCGAAGGCCAAGCGCCCAAGATCAAAGGCGACAACCTGCAGGTGGTGGCCGCCCGTTATGCCCTGGGTGAGCTGGCGCAAGTGGTGAACTGAGCCTGCGATAATTGACGCGAATGGCCCGTTGACTGTTCAACGGGCCTTTTTCTTTTTTGCCGTTGCTTGATTGTTTAGCCATGAACTCTGCCCTCCACACTTCAGCCCTGACCTCCTTGCCCCTGCTGGCCCGTGGCAAGGTGCGCGACAACTACGCGGTGGGTGACGACCGCATCTTGATGGTGGCGTCGGACCGCATCAGCGCGTTCGACGTGATCATGGGCGAGCCGATTCCTGGCAAAGGGGTGTTGCTGACGCAAATGGCGTTGTTCTGGTTCGACCAACTCGGCCCCAAAGGCCTGAACATTTGCCCCATTCACCTGACGGGCGACGCCCCTGAGAGCGTGGTGAGCGCAGAAGAGGTGCCCCAGGTTGTCGGTCGCTCCATGCTGGTCAAGCGCCTCAAACCCATCCCGGTCGAGGCGGTGGTGCGCGGTTATCTGGCCGGCAGCGGCTGGAAGGAATACCAGGACAACCAAGCCGTGTGCGGCGTGAAACTGCCCGCGGGCCTGAAAAACGCCAGCCGCCTGCCCGAGCCCATCTACACGCCTGCCGCCAAAGCGGCGGTGGGTGAGCACGACGAAAACATCACCTTCGAGCAAACCGTGGCCATGATCGGCGTCGACTTGGCCACCCGCATCCGCGACATCAGCATTCAGCTTTACAAAGCGGCGCGTGACATCGCGGCCACCAAGGGCATCATCATTGCCGACACCAAGTTCGAGTTTGGCCTGGATGCCGATGGCACGCTGGTGTTGATGGACGAGGTGTTGACGCCCGATTCATCGCGTTACTGGCCTGCCGACAGCTATGTGGAAGGCGCTAACCCGCCCAGTTACGACAAACAGTTTTTGCGCGACTGGCTGGAAACCGCCCAGATCAACGGCAAGCCCTGGGACAAAACCCCGCCTGCACCTCGCTTGCCGCGAGAGGTGATCGAGAAAACGGCTGCCAAATACGAAGAAGCCATGACCAAGCTGATGGCCTGAAGCAGGAGGTCACAAGACGCCTGGCGATGAGTCGGTCCTTGGGGCTTGAAACAAAAGGAGACACCCGCATGAGTTTTTTCCGATCCGCTTCAGCACTGATGGTGCAGTACGCCCACTACCACCGCGACCGGCGCAACATTGCCACCCATTTGCTGGGGGTGCCCCTGATCTTCATGGCCATTGCCATGATGCTGACCCAGCCGACCTGGGCGTGGGGCGAGTGGGCGCTGACACCGGCTTGGTGCCTGTGGGGGCTGACGAGTCTGTGGTATCTGACCCGGGGTGCTTTGCTGCTGGGCGTGGCCACCAGCCTCGTCAATGGCCTGCTGGTCGCTTGCGCTCATGGCTTGGTGCCCTGGGCCGCAGCCGCTGGGCTGCTGGCCTGGCAGGCGGGCTTGGGCTTGTTTGTGATCGGCTGGATCATCCAGTTTGTCGGGCATTACTTCGAGGGCAAAAAACCCGCCTTTGCCGACGACATCGTGGGTTTGCTGGTCGGCCCCATGTTTGTGGTGGGCGAGGTGCTCATGGCCATCGGCCTGCTGGCGTCCATGCGCATGGACATCGAACGCCAAGCGGGGCCTGCACACTGACGGCTTGGCCGCGAGAGGGCAGCGACCGGTTGTGCAGTGTGTGGCAGCCCCGCCCCGGGGCGACGGTGTTTTTGTAGGAGCCCCGCCCTCGGGGCGATGGGGGGTGGTCTGCGAGGGTTATCGCGACGAGGGCGTCGTTCCTACAGGGGGATTGCCTGCATTTTGTGGGAGCCCCGCCCTCGGGGCGATGGGGGGTGGTCTGCGAGGGTTATCGCGACGAGTGCGTCGCTCATACAGGGGGATTGCCTGCATTTTGTAGGAGCCCCGCCCTCGGGGCGATGGGTAGTGGTCTGCGAGGGTTATCGCGACGAGGGCGTCGCTCCTACAGGGGGATTGCCTGCATTTTGTGGGAGCCTCGCCCCTGAGGCGATGGTGTTTTTGTAGGAGCCCCGCCCTCGGGGCGATGGGGGGTGGTCTGCGAGGGTTATCGCGACGAGGGCGTCGCTCCTACAGGGGGGGTGCCTGCATTTTGTGGGAGCCTCGCCCCCGGGGCGATGTCGTTCAGTTCAGCGCCATGCTCAGCTTGCGGCGGTAGCTGGAGATCATGGCCAACAGGGGGTCTTCTTGCAGCGCGGCTTTGCCCATCAACTCGATGCCGCCGGCGGATTTGCCGGTGGCGTCTTGCGTTTTGGGCTTGGGCGGGGTCATCAGCTCCAGCAGGGCGACAAAGGTTTTGCGGGGGGCTTCGTTGTCCCACTTCTTGTCGCGCATGATGATTTCGAGCAATTCGTCCATGGCCGCTTCCCATTGGCCCACGGCGATCAAGAGACGGCTTTTGGCAAAGCGGCTTTCAAAATCACGTTTGTTGTGGGCGATCAAGGCGTCAAACTGGTCCAAGTCCCACTGACCACGCGGGTCGGTGGTCACAAATTCCAGGGCATTGAGCCACTGGGTTTGTGCCTCAAAGCGCAGGGGCACCGGGATGCGGGCCATGGCCGGGGCCAGCAAGGCGGCGGCTTCGGCCAATTCACCGTGTCCGATCAGCAGTTTGACCAAGTCAAAGCGGGCATCGTCGTTGCCAGGGTCGGTGGCCAGGGCCTGCTCCAGGGCTGCGCGGGCGCTGAGTGCATCGCCTGCCTCCAGGTGCTGGTGGGCTTCTTCCGCTGCGGCTTGGGCTTGCAGCTCGCCTTCGGCGGGCAGGTGTTTGTCCAGGAACTGCTTGACCTGTCCCTCGGGCAAGGCACCCATGAAGCCATCGACCGGCTGGCCGTTCATCAGCAGCACGCAAGTCGGGATGCTTTTGATGCCAAAGGCTTGGGCCAGTTGCTGTTCTTCGTCCGAATTGATCTTGACCAGCTTGAAGCGGCCTTCATAGGCGGTCTCGACCCGCTCCAGGATGGGGCCCAGCGATTTGCAGGGGCCGCACCATGGGGCCCAAAAGTCCACCAGCACGGGCGTGGTCATGGAGGCTTCAATCACCTCGGCTTCAAAATTTTGTATCGTGACGTCCATCATGGCGGGCAGTGTTCCGGGTTGTGTTTCAAACCCACGCGGGGTGAAACCTTAAAATTCAAGATTGATCACGAAAAGCACCCAATGACTCAAGCGCTCATCGGCGTCGTCATGGGTTCCAGCTCCGACTGGGACACCATGCAGCACGCAGTCCAGATTCTCCAACAGTTTGGCATCCCTCACGATGCCCGCGTGGTTTCGGCCCACAGAATGCCCGACGATATGTTTGCCTATGCACAAACAGCGGCCGAGCGCGGCTTGCAGGCCATCATCGCGGGCGCGGGCGGCGCAGCCCATTTGCCCGGCATGATCGCGGCCAAGACGGTGGTGCCGGTGCTGGGCGTGCCGGTGCAGACCAAGGCCTTGTCGGGTGTGGATTCGCTGCACAGCATTGTGCAAATGCCCAAGGGCGTGCCGGTGGCCACCTTTGCCATTGGCGCAGCCGGTGCGGCCAATGCCGCCCTGTTTGCCGTGGCCATGTTGGCCAACAACGACCCTGCTCTGCGTCAAAAGCTCGAAGCTTTTCGCGCCGAACAAACCGCCATGGCCCGCGCCATGACCTTGCCCCCGGTAGGTGCCGCATGAACAAGCCCCTGAACAAGAAGCTTCACAAAGTGATGTTGCCTGGCGCAATCGTCAACGGCCAGCCCGCCACCTTGGGCGTGATGGGCGGCGGACAGCTTGGCCGCATGTTCGTGCACGCAGCGCAGTCCATGGGGTATTTCACCGCCGTGCTCGACCCCGACACCGCCAGTCCGGCCGGGCTGGTGAGCCACCACCACATCCAGACCGATTACTTGGACGAGCAAGGCTTGGCCCAGCTGATGCAGCGCTGCGCCGCCATCACCACCGAATTTGAAAACGTGCCCGCGCCCGCGCTGGTCACGCTGGGCGCACACCGCCCGGTGGCCCCGGGTGCCGATGCCGTGGCCATTGCGCAAGACCGCGCGGCCGAAAAAGCCCATTTTGTGGGCTGCGGCGTGCCTGTGGCGCCCCACGCGGTCATCGCCAAGCCAGAGCAATTGGCCGCTCTGAGCGATGAGCTCTTCCCTGGCATCCTCAAGACCGCCCGCATGGGCTACGACGGCAAAGGCCAGATCCGCGTCAAGAGCCGTGAAGAATTGAGCGCCGCCTGGGATCAGCTCAAGAACGTGCCCTGTGTGCTTGAAAAAATGCTGCCCCTCCAAGCCGAATGCTCGGTCATTGTGGCGCGTGGGGCCGATGGGCAGATGGTGAATTTCCCGGTCCAGCTGAACCTGCACCGCGAAGGCATTTTGGCCTTGACCAGCGTGTACGAAGGCGCTGTGCCCACCCACTTGGCCGCGCAGGCCGTGGCCGCCACCCGTGCCATTGCCGAAGGCCTGCATTACGTGGGCGTGCTGTGTGTGGAGTTTTTCATCCTCGAAGGCGGCCAGTTGGTCGTCAACGAGATGGCACCGCGCCCACACAACAGCGGTCACTACACGCTGAACGCTTGCGACCAGTCGCAGTTTGAGCTGCAGGTGCGCACGCTGGCGGGTTTGCCGCTCACGCAGCCACGCCAGCATTCCCCGTCCATCATGCTCAACCTGCTGGGTGATTTGTGGACCGAAAACGGTGCACCCGCTTGGGACGCCGTTCTGGCGCTGCCCGGCACGCATTTGCACCTGTACGGCAAGTTGTCGGCCAGGCCCGGTCGCAAGATGGGGCACCTGAACATCACCGGTGCCACGCCTGAGGCGGTTCGCGCCACGGCCTTGCAAGCGGCGGCCTTGCTCGGCATTGAAGCGTTCTGAAATGATCTTGACGGCAGACGAACACGCCATTTCGCAGGCGGCACGCGCCCTGCGTGACGGCCAATTGGTGGGCCTGCCCACTGAGACGGTGTACGGCTTGGCAGCCAATGCCACCGACGATGCGGCCGTGGCCCAGATTTTTGTGGCCAAAGGCCGTCCGGCCGATCATCCGCTGATCGTGCATGTGGCCAGCGCCGCGCAGGTGCCGTTCTTTGCCGCACAGGTGCCCGAATTTGCGCAGCGCTTGATCGATACTTTTTGGCCCGGCCCCTTGACCTTGATCCTGCCGCGTCAAAGCGGCGTGGCCACGGCCTCGGCGGGTGGGCAAGACTCGATTGGTTTGCGCTGCCCGTCGCACCCGGTTGCTCAGCAACTGTTGCAAGCCTGTGCGGTCTTGGGTGTGCAAGGCGTGTCAGCGCCCAGCGCCAACCGTTTTGGCCGCGTGAGCCCAACCACTGCGGCGCATGTGCAGTCCGAACTGGGCCAAGACTTGCTGATTCTGGACGGTGGCGAGTGCGCGGTGGGCATTGAGTCCACCATCATCGACTGCACACGCGGCGAGCCGGTGCTGCTGCGCCCCGGGCACATCACCCGAGTGCAGATTGAAGCGGTTTGCGGCCGAACGGTGCTGGACAAGGACGCGCCACAGGAGGTGATGGGCCAAGCCGCCCCACGCGCCTCGGGCACGCTCGAATCGCACTACGCGCCGCGTGCCAAAGTGCGCTTGATGTTGGCGCAAGACATCGACGCCAAGCTGTTGGCCCTGGGTCCGCATGCCAACAACCTGGGGGTGTGGTCGGCTCAACGCCCTGACGCCGGCGCAGGTGTTGTCTGGCGCGAACAGCCCACAAGCGCTGAACAGGCCGCGCATGATCTGTTCAGCGTCTTGCGCGATCTGGACGCACGGGGGGTGACACAAATATGGGTGCAGCTGCCGCCCGACACACCCGAGTGGGAAGGCGTGCGTGACCGATTGCAGCGGGCAGCGGCTTGAGGCTTTTGCCTTCTTCAAAATAACAAGGCCCGCACTGAGCGGGCCTTGTTGTGTGGGGCTTGGGTGTTTACTTCACCAAGTCAAACACCTTTTTGGCCTCGTAATGGCAAAACGGTGGCTCGTAAGTGCCGTGGTAGTTGCCGTAATAAGTGGCAGGGTTGTTCGATTTGATGGCACTGTAGTTGGCTTCAATGAACATATCGACATCGACCGAGGTCACATTGCTCAGGTTTTTGTCATCAAAGGCTTTCTTCATGACGTCTTGGTGTATGGCCGGTGGCACGGTGGGGTCGCCACTGCCGCCGCACAGCATGAGTTGTGACTTGGGCGTCCAGTCCAGCAAGTCGTTCTTTTTGGCGGCCAGGAAGGTGGCATTGTTGGGATTGGTCAAGATGTCGCTGCTGAATGCTGATTGAAACAGGGCATCGCGGGCTTGGTTGGGTGTTTCTCCATTGATGCCCGGCAGCTTTTCGCTGGTCACCAGCGTGGTGTAGTTCAGCGTGGAGTTAGGCAGCAAGCCTTCAATCCAGTCGGCGTAGGGGGCCTTGAAGGCAGTTTTGACATCGCTGTACAGATTGCCGTAAATCTTTTGCCAGGCCGTCACCAGATAAGGCACAAAGAACTGGTAACCCGCAATGGCCTCTGTGAGTTTCATGGAGCCCGACAGGTTGTACGGTCCAGCCAAGTGCGCTCCAGCCACCACGTTGATCTCGGTGGACAGGTTTTTCTCAATGGCACGGTGTGCGGCCATGGAGGCGTGACCCCCTTGTGAGTAGCCGGTCAGCATGACTTTGCCATTGAGGCTGGCCCCTTGTGATGCCACGGCGTTGCGAGCGGCGCGAATCGAGTCAATGACCGAGGTTGCTTCGGAGTCTGCGTGCAGGTAGGGGTGGAAGCTGTAGTTGGATTTGGCAAATCCCAGGTAGTCGGTCGCCACCACGGCATAGCCCTGACTGGCGTACATGGCAGCCAGCAAGAAGGTTTCGCCATCTGCCGGGTTGGCCAGTGTGCGGGGCTTTTGCACGTCAGTGCCCTTGGCATAGGCCACCAAAGGCGCTGCGGCGGTGCAACCTGCACCCGTGGGCAGCAACAAAACGCCAGAGGCGTTAGAACTTTCGCCCTTGACGCCGGGTGTCACGTAGTTGAGAGAAACCACCTTGACATCACATTTGGCTGGGCCACTCAAGTTCACCAGAGGACCACTGTCGAATTGAGATTTGGTCAGTGTGGCCAGCAAAACCGGGTTATCGAGCAGTGCGCCATGTGGCGAATCGCTGCCGCCGCAAGCGGCGAGCAAGGCCGCGCCCAAAATCGAGATGCCGAACTTCAATGTTTTCATGGGGTGTCTCCATTGGATTTAAAAGAACAATCGTTCTTTTTTCACTTTAGTGCAGTGATGGCTTTCAAACCATGGGGTATTTACCGATCTGCCAGCGATCGAAGGGGTCAGGAGTCACCGATAGCGCAGCTTCATCACCAAAATCATCAGCGCCAAGCTGGTGGTGATGACGTTGGCGATGATGATGGGCCAGGCGGTGAGCAAGATGCCGTAGACCAGCCACAGTGCCACGCCCACGGTGAACAGGCTGTACATGCTCAAGGAGATGCCGCTCACGTCACGGGTTCGAAAGGTGTGCCAGGCCTGTGGCACAAAGCTGGCGGTGGTCAAGATGGCGGCCAAAGAGCCGACCCAGTCAATCAGGTTCATGTTCAGTCGTGTGTGGGGGGGAAGGACAAGGGCTTGCGGTCAAGGGCGTGGCGCTGGCGTGCGTTCTCGTGCGGCGGCAGGCGAGAGGCGGCTGGTCGTGTTTGTGGTGTTTTTCTCTTGGTCGCGCACGGTCCATTCGAGCAGCTGGTCGAGTGCCGCCCGCGCCTGGTGGGCGTTGGGGTGGTGCAGCACGGCCACCAAGGTGTAGCGCTGTCCGCTTTGGCCCTGCACATAACCGGCCACCGAGGCCACATCGCGCAACGAGCCGGTTTTGAGCCAGGCGTTGCCGATCACGGGCGATTGGGGGCTGCGCTCTTTCAGGCGGGCGGCGGTGCCATCCACCCCGGCAATGGCCAGCGAGTCGACAAAGTGCCTGGCGTGCGGGCTGGCATTTGCGGCCTGCAGCAAGGCGGTCAGGGCCTGCGCCGTGCTGCGCTCGCTGCGCGACAGACCGGAGCCGTTGTCCAGCACCGGCTCATCGTGTCCGGCAAAGCCCTGTCGCCACCATTGCGACAGGCGCAAGCGCGAGGCCTCAAACCGCCCAGGCGAGCCCATCTCGCTCGACAGCGTCAGGTACAGCTGCTGCGCCATCACGTTGTTTGAGAATTTATTGATGTCTTTGATGATCTCGGACAAGGGCAAGGAGGGCGCATCCAGCAGCAGCTTGGCCGATGCAGGGCGAGTGCCGTAGCGCACCTGTCCCGTGAGCTGCCCGCCTGCTGCCTGCCACAGGGCCTGCATGACACGCGGCGCATAGGCCTCGGGTTCGGGGTAGGCCACGGGCCATTCGCGTTCGCCGCAGCTGGTCGGGTAACGGCCTGCAAACTTCACCTGCTGCGGCTGGCTGAAGTCGGCCTGCAGCTGGCGACGCCAGTCGCTGCACGGGGCTTGGCTGAGTGGCAGTTGCATCGGGGCAGAAAAACCCGCCAGCGGTGGTTCAAAGCGCACCTGCACCTGACCGCTGGCAGCGTTGGGCGTGAACTTGTAAACCACCGCCTTGAAATTGAGCAACAGCCCATCTGGCCCCACGTTGTAGGGCCGCAGCGGTTCGTCGTCGAAGGGCTCACTGCGTTCGCGCACGTCAAACACGCTGCGGTCCAGCACGATGTCCCCGCGCACCTCGCGCACGCCCGCCGCCCGAACTTGCGCCAGCAGCTCTTGCAGACGCTCGACCACCAGTTTGGGGTCTCCGCTGCCGCGCACGACCAGGTTGCCCTGGAGCACGCCATCGCGCAAGGTGCCATCGGTGTACACCCGGTTGCGCCAGACGTGATCAGGCCCCAGCAGGCTCAAACCCGCATAGGTGGTGAACAGCTTCATGACCGAGGCCGGGTTGACGCTGGCTTGCGCGTGGTGCAACAAGTGCCGTTGCTGGGCGTTGCTGGACGCGGCACCATTGGGCAGTGGGGCGATGAGCACGCTCAGGGCCGAAGGGGGGACTTGGGCCTTTTGCAGTGTTTGCAGGACATCCTTGGGCAGCGTGGCTTGGGCAGTAGTTTGCGCATGGGCAGGCCAGAACAAGGCGGTACTCAGCGCCAAGGCTGCACAGCCAGCCAGGGCCAGGGTGAACAAAAATGGGCGCTTGGCGCGGGAGCGGGTCATCGGGCGAGTCTAACGGGGACCGGTTCGATCAATGGCGATACAGCTCGCACCTGTGCAGCGGCCCCGTATGATTCGGGCCATGCGATTTTCTTCAAAAACTGTGGGCCTGGCTTCGGCGGTCATCACGGTGCTCATCTGGACCGGTTTCATTGTCATTGCGCGTGCCTCGGCGTCCCGGGGCTTGTTGCCTTTGGACATCGCGTTTGCGCGTGTTTTGGGGGCCAGCGCTGTTTTGCTGCCTTGGGCTTGGTGGCTCATGCGACCGGCGCGGCAAGCCGGGCAACAGGTGGGGTCTTTGTGGGGCTTGTCGCCCCTGCCTTTGCGCCCCACGGTGCAAACGGGGGTGTTGGGGGGATTTTTGTACGCCATCTTGGCTTACACCGGGTTTTTTTACGCGCCGGCCTCGCATGCCTCGGTGCTCATGCCGGGCAGCTTGCCTTTGTGGACCACCTTGCTGGCTTGGCTGTTCTTGCGTGAAAAAGTGTCGGCTGTGCGGGCGGTGGGCCTGGGCTTTATTGTGCTGGGCGATGTGTTGGTGGGCGGAGCCAGCTTGCTCATGGCTTTTGACGGCGGCGAGGTCTGGAAGGGCGATTTGCTGTTCATGGCGGCAGGCCTGTGCTGGGCCAGTTACAGCGTGATGGTGCGCCGCCACGGCTTCGATGCGGTGCGGGCCACCATGGCCATCACGGCATTTGCCTTTGTGTGTTTTGTGCCCTTGTTTCTTGTGTTGGTGGGTTTGTCGATTCTGCCCACGCATCTGCACCAGACCCCCTGGTCCGAAATTTTGTTCCAGGCCGTCTTTCAGGGTGTGGGCTCGGTGGTCATTTCGGGCATCACCTTCACCCAGATGGTGCGCCACTACGGTCCGGTGCGCTCGACCATGATCACCGCGCTGGTGCCGGGCTTGTCGGCTTTGGGGGCGGTGTGGTTTTTGGGGGAGCCCTTGCATTGGAATTTGCTGATCGGGCTGGCGCTGGTGACCAGTGGGATTTTGTTTGGCGTGCGCCAGGCCAAGCCAGCGGTCGTTTCGCCGGGAGCCGTTTCATCCGGGAGCAAGCCATGAGCACTCAGCCAAAAGAATGGCGTTGGTTGGCCTTTGACACCAGCACCGATGTGCTGTCTTTGGCGGTGGCCCGAGGTGATCGGGTTTGGACGCAAACCCTGCCCGGTGGCGCACAGGCTTCGAGTGGCTTGATTCCCGCTGTGCTGGCCATGTTGGCCGAGGCCGACATGCCGCTGGCGTCGCTTGATGCGATCGTGTTTGGCCGGGGGCCGGGCTCGTTCACGGGTTTGCGCACGGCCTGTGCCGTGGCCCAGGGTCTGGCGTTTGGGGCCGATTTGCCCGTTTTGCCGGTGGATACTTTGCTGGCCGTGGCCGAAGAGGCCCGCTTTGCGCAGTGCCAAGCCGGGCACCTGCCGCCCGATGCGCCGTTGACGGTGCTGGCCATGCTCGATGCACGCATGGATGAGGTGTACAGCGCGGCTTACCTTTGGCAGCCTTCGTCCGAGGTGGATGGGCCAGATCAAGGCCACTGGCAAGAGGCGTCCCCTTTGCAGGTCAGTGCCCCAGAAAAAATCCACCTACCGCAGGGCAAAGCTGTGTTGTTGGCAGGCAATGCCTTGGCCGTTTATGGCGCACGGCTGCCGCAAGGCCGGCATGAAGTGGCTTTGCCCACGGCCGCCGCTTTGCTGCGTTTGGCCCCCGATTTGTGGGCGAAGGGGCTGGCTGTGCCGGCCGATCAGGCCATGCCCTTGTACATCCGTGACAAAGTGGCCAACACCACCGCCGAGCGTGAGGCCATGAAAGCCCAAGCTGCGAGCGCCAAAGCGGCCCCCCAGGCATGACGGGCCCAGACATGAAGCCAGATGCCCCACCACGGCAGGCCCCACCATCGCAGGCCATGCGCGATGCGGTCACTCTGGCCCCCATGACGCAAGACGACCTCGATGCCGTCATGGCCATTGAGCAAAGCGCTTACAGCCATCCTTGGTCACGCGGCAATTTTCGGGATTCGATCAACCCCTTGTTTGAGGCCCAATGCCTGTGGCTCGATGACGAGTTGCTGGGTTACTTTTTGGCCATGCGCGGTTTTGAAGAAATGCATTTGCTCAACATCACCGTCGCCCCGGCACGCCAAGGCCAAGGTTGGGGCCACATGATGCTGGAGGCCTTGTCGCTGTGGTCGCGCCAAGAAGGTGCCCAATGGCTGTGGCTGGAGGTGCGCCAAAGCAACCAGCGCGCCTTGCAGGTCTACCAGCGCTATGGATTCAGGCAGATCAGCATCCGCAAGGATTACTATCCCGCAGGTCGCCAGCAGCGTGAACACGCGGTGGTGATGAGTTTGAAACTGTGAGCCCCAACATGAGCGACCCGACCCGATTCGACCTGGACGACCGCCAACGCGCCATGCTGGCCGAAATGGGTGTGCGCGTGTGGTGGCCCAAAGCCGATGCCGAGCCTGCGCCTCCCCCGGCGCACAGCGCACAGACTGTCTCCACGCCCAAAGCCGCTTCTCAGGCGCTTGCCCCTTTGGCCGTTTCACCGCTTGGGGACGCCGCACCCGAATCGCTGCCCGAGCGCCCAGCGCGGCCTGACGTGCCTCCAAAGCGGGTGTTGCCGGTCACGGCCGCCCCCTTGGGCGCAGTGCCCTCAGAGCGCCCGCCCTTGCCCCCAGGCTTGGCCGAGATGGATTGGTCGGGCCTGGAGGCCGCGGTCAGCGGCTGCAAAGCTTGTGCCCTGTGCGCTTCAGGCAAGCCCCCCATGTTGGGCGTTGGACGAGCCAAAGCCGCGTGGCTGGTCGTGGGGGACCCGCCCAGCGAGCAAGACGAAGAAACGGGGCAGGTTTTTGCGGGCCCTGAAGGCGTGTTGCTGGACAACATGCTGAAGGCGGTGGGGGCGCGCCGCGCAGCTGGGACAGCGACCGGGGCCGTGCCAGTGGACGGCTTGGCCCTGACCGAGGCGCACCTGACGAGCGCAGTCAAGTGCCGCCCCCCGAATGGGCGTAACCCCGAGCCGGGTGAGTTGGCGGTTTGCGCCGCGTACTTGTCCCGGCAAGTTGCATTGGTGCAACCCCAAGTTATTTTGGCCATGGGCCGATTTGCCATTCAGTCCCTGTTGGGCAGCACCGAGCCCATGGGCAAGCTGCGGGGCCGCTTGCACGACTACCAAGGGGTGCCGGTGGTGGTGACCTACCCCCCTTCAAGCTTGCTGCGCAACCCGGCGGACAAAGCCAAAGCCTGGGCCGATTTGGTGCTGGCGCTTCAGGTGGTCAAAGGTTAAAAATCGGGGGTCTTTGAACAGCGACCGAGGCGTCAAGTGCTTGTCTCCTCGGTCGATTCAGCACTGACTTGGTCCGTTCTCAGTCCAAGCTGCCCATGGCCTCGCCCATGACGATGGGCCGGGTGGCTGTCCAGTCCTTGTTGAACTGCATCACACCTTGGGGGAACAGCATGACCACGGTGGAGCCCAGCAAAAAGCGGCCCATCTCTTCGCCTTGCGCCAGGGCGATGTTGCCCATTTCATAAGTCCATTCCCGGATCTGGCCAGCGCGTGGCGGGTTCACCACCCCGTGCCACACGGTGGCCATGCTGCCCACGATGGTCGCGCCCACCAGCACCATGACAAACGGGCCGTGCTCGCCTTCAAACACGCAGACCACCCGCTCGTTGCGCGCAAACAGGCCGGGCACGCCCCGTGCCGTGGTCGGATTGACCGAAAACAAATCGCCCGGCACGTAAATCATGCGGGTCAAGCGCCCGGCACACGGCATGTGGATGCGGTGGTAGTCGCGGGGGCTCAGGTACAGCGTGGCAAATTTACCATCCTGAAACTGCGCCGCCAGCGCCGCATCACCGCCCACCAGGGCGCGTGTGCTGTAGCGGTGGCCCTTGGCCTGAAACACCTGGTCGCCAGAAATCGGGCCGCACTGGCTGATGGCCCCGTCCACCGGACTCACGAAAGCAGCATCGGCCAGGGGCCGTGCGCTGGCCTTGAGCGGGCGTGTGAAAAATTCGTTGAAGCTCTTGTAGCTGGCCGTGTCCGGGTTGGCCGCTTCGCTCATGTTCACGTTGTAGCGCTTGACGAACCAGTTGATGATGCCGGTCGTTGTGCCCCCCCACTGGCTGCCCGCCACCCAGCCCGCAAAGGCGGTCAAGGCTTGTTTGGGAATCAGGTACTGCGGCAAAACCGCCAAGCGGTCAGAAAAGGAGCTGGACATGTGGGGGCCGCCGGGGCGGTTCAGAAGAAGGGCTTGATTTTATCGGGCAGCCCAGCTGGCTTTGCCGCAGGTCCATGTCGGGGCTGAAGCCGCCGACCTACAGATATCCCCGTAGGTCGGTACCTTCAGGTCCGACAGTGTCCACTGTGGCGCAGGTCCATGTCGGGGCTAAAGCCGCCGACCTACAGATATCCCCGCAGGTCGGTACCTTCAGGTCCGACAATGTCCACTGTGGCGCAGGTCCATGTCGGGGCTAAAGCCGCCGACCTACAGATATCCCCGTAGGTCGGTACCTTCAGGTCCGGCAATGTCCGCTGTGCCGCAGGTTCATGTCGGGGCTGAAGCCGCCGACCTGCAGATATCCACCGTAGATCGGTACCTTCAGGTCCGACAATGTCCGCTGTGCCGCAGGTCCATGTCGGGGCTGAAGCCGCCGACCTACAGATATCCCCGTACGTCGGTACCTTCAGGTCCGACAATGTCCGCTGTGGCGCAGGTCCATGTCCGGGCTGAAGCCGCCGACCTACAGATATCCCCGTAGGTCGGTAGCTTCAGCTCCGACAATGTCCACTGTGCCGCAGGTCCATGTCGGGGCTGAAGCCGCCGACCTGCAAATACCGCCCGGGGGCAGGGCACAATCCGGGCATGAACACCCCTTTGCTTTCGGTCGAACACCTGGTCAAACGCTATGGCGACACCACGGTGGTCAACGACCTGTCTTTTCACATCCAGCCCGGTGAATGCCTGGGCGTGATCGGCCCCAACGGCGCGGGCAAAACCACCACGCTGCGCATGTGCCTGGGCCTGTCGCAGCCTGATGGCGGTGAAATCCGTTATTTCGACGGGTTGCAAATGCCCCAAGACGCCTTGGCCATCAAAGCCCGCTTGGGCGTGGTGGCGCAGATGGACACGCTGGACCCGGACTTCACGGCGGAAGAAAACCTGCTGGTCTTTGGCCGCTACTTTGGCTTGCCTGACGCCGTGATTCGCGAACGCATTCCCCAGTTGCTCGAATTCGGCGCGCTCAGCCACAAAGCCAAAGCCAAACCGGGCGAGTTGTCGGGCGGCATGAAGCGGCGCTTGAGTCTGGCCCGCGCCCTCATCAACCACCCGCAGCTTTTGATGCTGGACGAGCCCACCACGGGCCTGGACCCGCAGGCGCGACACCTCATGTGGGAGCGCTTGCAGGTGCTGCTGCAAGAGGGTAAATCCATCTTGCTGACCACCCATTTCATGGACGAAGCCGAGCGCTTGTGCAGTCGCCTGTTGGTGCTGGACCAAGGCCGCAAAATCGCCGAAGGCAAACCCCGCGATTTGATTGCCGAGCACTTGGAGCCCGAAGTGGTCGAGGTGTTTGGCCAAGGCGCAGTCGCGCTGGCACAAGAAGCTGGCCTGAAAGCGCTGGCTGGGCGGGTGGAGGTCAGCGGCGAAACGGTGTTTTTCTACACCAGAAGCAACCACCACCAAGAACGATGGTTTGAAGGTTCTTTGACTTATCTAAGTTGTTGATTTCATTCACATCACATCCTTTTGCATGAGTTGGAGATTGTGGTTAAAATCAGTGAAGCACCCACCCTTTTTTAACCACTTTCAAACACCACAGATGAGCTCTTCAGCCTACCCAAAGCGAAAGCATCTCACCATCATAGAGAAGAACGGAAGGACCTACTTTAAGGTTCAGTTCAACAAGACGAAGTTAGGGCTGAAGGTGAACAAGACCTTCAGCAAGTATGCAGATGCCATAGAACTCATTCAAGCTTGTGAGAACAAGTATGGAGCAATGACCGTCAAGGGTTTGGTTGACACAGAATCCGAACAGTACAAAACACTGGAACAGTTCATGCTGGACCCGCCAATTGATACCTACTTGAGCAAATACATTGACAGGTACATTGACCCGAAATATGCTCACTTGGACGAGAGAAAACCAGAAGACAAATACAAGCTCAGACAAAAGCAAAGCACACTAGGAATGCTTGATATTTGTCTTAATAC
This sequence comes from Limnohabitans sp. WS1, assembly GCF_003063265.1. Lineage (GTDB taxonomy): Bacteria > Pseudomonadota > Gammaproteobacteria > Burkholderiales > Burkholderiaceae_C > Limnohabitans_A. The sequence continues at coordinate 43,357 of NZ_NERU01000019.1, read as the reverse complement.
AGAAATAAACCACGAAGTTGATTCACAGTTTAAAATCAGCAAAGCCCATTGGAATGAAACAATAAGAACAACCATTGGAATGCTCAAACCAAGTGAACTCAAAAACTCAGATATCAACAGCCTAGTTATTGCCCTGAAAGCAAAAGGGATGAAGCCCATTTCAATCAGCACATATCTGAGCAGAGCTAGTGTTTTTTGGAAGAAACTTCATACCTTCAACAGTGATTTGGGAAATCTTCCCAATCCTTGGTTGATGTATGACAAAGATATCTTGACCAACGGAAATAAAATTTTCAGGAAAAAACCATTCCGTTTTAATCACGACATTCTTAAACGACTGGCAAAAGCAATCAAGGGAAAGAACATCAGACCAGTTGTCCACCTCATGTATAAATTGGGATTGAGAAGACAAGAAGCAGTTCTTTTGACCAAAGAGCAGATTTTTGAGAAACCTACCCCGCATATTTACATTCAGTCAAAAAACACAGAACGGATTGTCTATCTCAATGAGCGACAGTACCGATTTATCAAAAGCCTTATCAGAAAGGATTCAGATAGGCTTTTTGATTATGAAGTTTTGGGATTTGATGGTTCATACACCAAAGCTATGGAAAGTGCCAACCTGAATATTAAACAGCACGATTACAGAAAAGACTACATCAGCAGAATGATTGAGCAGGTAGGGATTTCAAACAGTATTTTGCTGAGCCAGCTTTTGGGGCATTCAACACCAAGGGCAATTGAGAGAATGAGAAATACATTCCCAGAAAGAAAAGCCCAGTTCAGCGACCAATCAGAAGTACTCAAGCAGATTGGACACAGGAACAGCAGAATCACAGCAGAACATTATTATTCAATGAAATGAAAGGCAGAAAATGAGTTCAGCAAATGAAAGAGCAGAAGCCATTTTGATAGTAATCAAAAGAATTCTGAAATGGATTGTCATAGCAGTAGCAGGACTAGCCGGAGCGGTTTTTCTCTTTGTTCAATATTCCGATTGGTCTTTTGAAAGAGATGAAAAAAAGAGATTTGAGAAAGAAGCCAAAGTTGTGGTGAATGCGATTTACCCAGATGGCAAGGACTGCCAAGAAGGTTATCCCTACCTCTACACAGTAGTAAACAACACAAAAGAAACAGTGAGGAGAGTCACCTTCCAAGTAGAGATTAAGAAAAAGGGATTTTCCAGCACATTAAATACAAGGACCGAACTTACAGAAGATAAGATTCTGAAACCCAATGAGGGATATGGTCGGTGTTTTAGGGCAACCTCAAATGAAGACTATGTAAAACCAGTCAAAGAAAAGGATGTTGAAATACATATCGTTGCAAAGTCTGTAGAGTTTGAAAACGAATAATCTTCACAGCACCCAAACAAAAAGCCACCTCATGGTGGCTTTTTATTTGACTTTTTATTTTAAAAAATTAAATTAGGCAAAAAGGGGATTATATGAGCACTGAGAAAAAAGGAATACTAGACCGAATATTAGACGGATTTGGGGGAATATTAAAATTCATTGGGGTAATGATTGGATTCATAATCATTGGCTCGATATTTACGACCTGTTCAATGATGGGAAAGGTGTCTGAAAAAGTTTCACAGCAAGAGGAAAAAATTAAAAGTGTAGCGACAACAAATAGTGAGACAAAATCACCAGCACCAGAAGCACAAACCAACAACACTTCAGTATTAACCGGAAAACTCATTAAAAAAGAAGTAAAGTTTGATGAGTATGGATTTGGCAGAGGAACTATTAATTTAAAGATATCCGTAAAAAATAACACAGATGAACAAATATCAGGATACAAAGTGATATTTCATTTCTACAATCTATTCGGAGATAAAATCACAAGCAACTCATATGAAGGTGATGAAAACATTCAACCAGGAAAAGAAATTATCTTGAATTTAACAAAATCATTTAATTCAAATATGCCAACAAGGTATTCAGAAGAGATAAGCCTAGCCCAATACGAACAATCAAAAATAAAGTTTGCGATTGAAACAGAATCAATAGTAAACAAAGACGGAAAAATAACAAATTATTAAAAACAAAAAGCCACCTTTTGGTGGCTTTTCTAATTTGACAAACACATTATTTCTAATATATTTGGTTGAGAAACAATTACTCGGCAAAGTAAATGATATTCAACTAGTTCTGGTAAAACTATTATTGAATATCTTTAATCAAAAGTCAAGAGGCTCAGCAGAGTAATTGTATCCACAAATAAGGAATAACAATTATGACAGCTACCACAGAACTAGAATTAACTGAAATATTTGAACAAAATTTACCATTCAAACCCTACTGCTCAAACACTAAAGGGGCATTGCAAATAAGACCCAGAGCAACAGCCAAGAGCAAGAATTACATTCAATACAACGAACCAAACACCATTAGATGGCTAACCTATGATTGTGATTATGCTGGAGCTTTAGACCATATTGGACAGAACCAACTTCCAGCACCAAACATAGCCGCAGTCAATAAGAAGAACGGAAAAAGTCATTTATTCTATGGTTTAGAAAGTCCGGTTTGCATAACAGAAAATGGAAGGGAAAAGCCTAAAAGGTTTTTACAAGCTGTTAACTACTGTTTAAATGAGGCATTACTAGCTGACCAAGGATTCAGCCAATTTATCTCCAAGAACCCACTTACCAATGATTTATGGGATGTTTACGAGATAAAACCCACATTGTATGACTTGAATGAGTTCTTAGAATACTTCACACTTCCAGCCAAAACACCACACAAGGCAAAAATCATTGGAGTTGGAAGGAATGTCACATTATTTGAAAATGCCCGTAGATGGGCTTACAGACAGGTTCTGAGCTACAGAATCACAGGCAACAGACAAAGCTTCTATGAGGCTGTTTTACAGCACTGTGAGGATTTCAACACAGAGAACTTCCCTACCCCTTTGAACTTTGCCGAAGTTAAAGCTACAGCCAAGAGCATAAGCAAATGGACTTGGGAGAAGTACACAGCAAGATGGACAGACGAACAGTTCAGCCAAGTTCAATCCAAAAGGGGTAAATCTTCAGGTAAAGCTAGGATAGACAAAAGCTTTGAAAACAGGGTTATGGCGAACCTTTATAGCATGGTTGGTATGAGCCAGAAAGATATTGCAAATATTTTCAGAACTACACAAAAAACCATTTCATTATGGTGTTCAGATTAGAAATATACCTGAACCATATCAGATAACAGCCAAAGTGATTTTAAAAACCAAAACGGGAAAATTCATCTCAAATTAGAATAAATATCATGCGAAGCATAGACCCGAAGGGAGTGAAACGGTAGTGAAACAAAAAAGCGGAAATATTATTTCACCTTCCCGCTAAACAACCTCATACTTGACATAGCATTTCCAAATCTTTAATTAATTTTATACAAATTAAAGAAATGGAGAATTTATGAAGATTTTAAAATATGCCTTCCTTGGAGTAATTGCTCTACAAGCTGTAGGTTGTGCGATGGTAGCAGAGAAGACCAACACTCTTAACGAAGATGATGTCAGAAGATTATCAGCCAGATCAATTGGACACGAACCCGATACAGTTAAGGTGCTATCAAGAACAACTGAGGGAACAAATACATATGCAACCATCCAAACCAAAGATGGAAAACAATATTCTTGCACCATAAACGGAGGAAATTACTTATCCGGATTTATGGTCAACCCACCACAATGCATGAAGAAATAAGGAGAATATTATGAGCTACACATGTCCAAAATGCGGAAGTGATAATATTACAACCCATAGAAATATTTTTGAAGGCGGAACTTCCGATATAAACACTACAACAAGAGGCGGGGGTTTGGGTGGAGGTTCTGGTGGTATTGTTGGTGGTTTGATTGGTGCCAGTACTACAGGAAAAAGTCAGACCAAAGCGGCTTTAAAGTATTCACCACCAAGCAAAGCTGTCGGAGCTGTTTGGGGAGCTATTATTTTCAGTGTTATCTTATTTCTTCTTTTATTCAATGGAGCACCAGGAACAATTTCATTAATAACATTTGCTATTGTTGCAGGTTGTATTTTTTATTACAACCATCACAAGAAAAATGTGTATGCACCAAAATATGCTGAATGGGAACTAATGTGGCATTGCAATAGATGCGGAACTGATTTCAAAATCTAAAAATCCCCGAAAGGGGATTTTTCAATACTTCATGATATGAACTCTTGTTTCAGCATCACCTTCACTACACCATTCAGCAATCTTTGAAGTGAGAATTCCGTACTTGTAGCTTTCTTCAATATCAGATTTCAAAATAGAATATTTTTTGATTGGACGATAAGAACGATTTTCCATTTCAATCCTATCTTCAAACTCTTTAAATGACACATCATATGCTTCAGCCTCACCGTGATAAATTTCTTGAACAATCACAGGTGCAGACTTTTCCAGAAGTTCAAGAAGTGAGTCAGCTTCTACCACCTCACTCCTAAGCCTACGAGCAGTCCAAGAAGAAAAGAACATCACAAACTTTGACATAGAAGCTCCATCAGGTTGGTTGAAAGATACATTTTTATACCACAACCCTTACACCAAAATTAGACCGAGTTTTTTGAAGCTTGGTCTTTTTTTTCGTTGTACTTTTCAACAATTTTTTCCATGTACTGATTGAAAACTTTGCTCGGATTCTTGCCATTCTTTTTCAAAATATCTGAGAACCTATCAAACAAATCTTCATGCAAATACAGGGTTCTTTTTTTACTTTTTATCTCTGCTTTTTTGTTCGCCATAAACTATACCTCCAATTTACCCTAGAAAAATTATTCTTCAAAATCAATATATACCTCCAATTTCAAACCGGAGTTCAAAGTTGACTTCGGTATTTTTTTGAGCACAATAAATCAAGAGGAAACCAATTTTTAGCAAGGGGAATCATTCCACTAGTGGAAATGAATATTTTAGGGGTAAACCCCTAGCCCCTAACTAGTCGCAGGCGACCGAGAACAAGAATAAGAAAGAGGTCAGGAAATGGATATTAAGACAAAGAAAAAAGCCGGGCAAAGTGGTGATGATGGCAACAAAATTTTGAGGACAAAAAAGATTTGGCTGAATGTTTCTCCAGAAGAATATCAGAAAATATCTGAATATTTTGAAGCTTCATCACACAAAACTTTTGCTCATTTTTGTCGTGAAAAGTTGCTTGAAAAACCCGGAAAAGTTCAGCAGAAAAATAAAGTTATTTCTGAAGTTGTCCAGAGTATGTTCTATCAAAATAAGATTGGAACAAACATAAACCAGATAGCAAAAAGAGTGAACACACTCAAAAAAGATTATCCAGAATTAATCTCAGAACTTCAAAACGAGTTGGAAGAATTGAGGAGATTGAAGCTCAGTCTAATAACAGGTATCAACAAAGATTGAGGCAAAAATGATAATCAGTTTTTTTAACCACGGAACAGGAAAAGCAGCTAGTGCTATAAATTATTTATTCAGCAAGCATGACTCTGATGGCAAGCTCAGAGAACCACCAGCAGAGTTATTTTATGGTGATGCAGATATTACAAAGGTCTTGATAGACAGCAACCAAAGGAAGTTTAAATACACTTCAGGAGTGATTGCTTTTCGTGACCAAGAGAAGCCAACAGAGAGACAATTACAGCAGATAGTAAAGTCATTTTATGAAACCTTTGCCCCTGGATTAGGACCAGAAAAAGTAAATTCTCTTTTTGTCAAACATCAAGATAAAGGGAATATTGAACTACATTTTGTCATTCCAATGGTGGAGATTACCAGCATGAAACAATTCAACATTAACCCTCCTGGAAAATATTCCCAGATGTTGGTTAAAGATTTCCAAGCCATTTGGAACCATAAATTAGGCTATGACCAAATTCTTGAAGACCCTTTGAAAGCTCAGCTCAACAAGTTTGAAATGAAAGTTGACAAGGACGGAAAAGCCGCAAAGATAAAATCCAGAACAGGTTCTGAAATAGCCAAGTTAATCAGGTCTGGAAAGATTGAAAACAGAAACCAGCTTTGTGAATATTTGGAAAGTAAAGGAATACAAGTCACCAGAAAGGGTAATGATTATATTTCTGTGAAACTTCCAAACCAGAAGAAGGCTACAAGGCTTTATGGTCCAGTTTACAGCAAGAATGGCAATTACCCATCACTTGCCAAACAAGCTGATGAAATGGTTCAGCATAGCAAAAGACTGAATGATTTTCAGTTCTTTGATATTATCAAGAGAGTGAACAAGACCATTGAAGTCAGAAAAGAATTCAATGACAACACCTACAAAATAAAGCCCAAGAGAATTACCAAAGGTTATAGACCAAAAATCCAGAAGGAGAATTCTTCAAAAGTCCAGATTAGTAATTCAAAACCGATTGAACAACCACAAAGCTCAGTTGGTGAAAAGTTATCTCAACCTACCAAGAACAACACCAAGCAACGAAGGACAGGTTCGCAGAATGCGACAAACTCCCCTTCTACGAAGGTTATGAGCAATGGAGCAACCACAGGCATTAGAGCAAGCTTGGCTAGTGTTCAGAATAGTATTATTTCTGCACTTGCTGACCTGAGCAATGCCAAGACACCAGAAGAGAAAGCAAGCTTGGAAAGAAGACTTTCAGAACTCAGGGTGCAAGAAGCCAAACTTCAGTATGAGCTTGAAGAAGCTAAGAAGGCTGAGCTGAACCAGACCAACACCATCAGCAGACCAAGACCACGATGAAGCCTAGCTTTGGAAGTGTTGACATACTTCTGAACCTTAGTCAACCAACCACCAAAAATCCCGGCTGGTTTGCTCGGTCTTGGCTAAGGACAGGAGCTGGTTTTTAACCACTTTTAAACACCGGTGGTTAGGTGAAATCATAAGTTGTTGATTTTACTTATGATTTTCTTGTGGGCTGTATAGTATCACCCAAGACAGCCGAGCGCTGATGCACGCGCTGGAGGCCTGGCCCACACTGCGCACGCTGCACCGACCTTCCAACCTGGAAGACTTGTTCTTGAAGTTGACCGGACGCCAGATCCGAGAGGAAGGCTGATCATGAGTCAAATTCAAAACAACATCTGGGCCGCGCCCCGCTTGTCCATGCGCTGGTGGCCGGTGTTTCAGCGCAATTGGCTGGTCTGGAAAAAGCTCGCCATCCCCAGCCTGGTGGGCAACATCGCCGAGCCGCTCATGTGGCTGGTGGCCTTTGGCTATGGCCTGGGTTCGCTGGTCGGACAGATTGAGTTGGGCGGCGAGAAGGTGCCCTACATCTTGTTCCTGGCCAGCGGCAGCATCTGCATGAGCGCCATGAACGCGGCCACCTTTGAGGCGCTGTACTCGGCGTTCTCGCGCATGCATGTGCAAAAAACCTGGGACGGCATCATGAACGCCCCGGTGCGGCTGGATGACGTGGTGCTGGCCGAAATGCTGTGGGCCGCATTCAAGGCGCTGTTCACCGTCACGGCCATTTTGGGTGTGATGATGGCCCTGGGCATCAGCCACAGTTGGAAGCTTTTGGTGGCTTGGCCCGTGCTGCTGGGCGTGGGCATCACCTTCAGCTGCATGGCGCTGATCTTCAACGCGCTGGCCAAAGGCTACGACTTCTTCACCTACTACTTCACCCTGTTCCTCACACCCATGATGTTCCTCTCGGGCATCTTTTTTCCGCGAGAGCAACTGCCCAGCTTCGTTCGCGTGATCGCCGACTGGCTGCCGCTGTCGGTGGCGGTGGATTTGGTGCGGCCCTTGTTTTTGGACCGCTGGCCAGAGCATCCGCTGCGCAACGTGTTGGTGTTGGCGGGGTTTGCAGTGGTGTCGTTCTGGATTGCGTTGGCGTTGACCCGCAAGCGGTTCAGGAGTTGAGAATCGAGTGTCGCATCTTTCAGTGAGCAGCCAGATGGCGTGCAAACGCTTCTACCTTGGCTGACTGGCGTCTCTGTGGGGGGCTGATCAGGTGAACAGGCAAGGGCGGCGCTGGCCAGTCGGGCAACAGCACTTGCAACTCTCCGTTCTCCAGCTCTTTTTCGAACAGCCAGGTGGGCGAATAGCCAATCCCCATGCCTGACAGCACCGATGTGCGAATCACTTCACTGCTGTTGGTTTGCAGATTGCCTTGTGCGCGGACAGTGACCTGTATGCCCTCGGGTTCGGATGCGCCAGGTCCGGCACTGAATGTCCAGGCATTCTGGGTAGCGAGTTCCGAATAGACGATGCAATTGTGCTGCAGCAAGTCTTGCGGAACCTTTGGCGCTTTCAGGCCTTGGGGCAATGTGTTCAGGTAGTCGTGGCTGGCGAGTAGCAGGCGTTGGGTGGTGCCAATGCGCTTGGCCACCAAGGAGCTGTCGGCCAGTTCTCCGATCCGCACCGCCACATCGATGCCTTCTTCGACCAGGTCAATGAAGCCATCGTTGAGCCGCAGGTCCATTTTGACCTTGGGGTGTGCAGCGAGAAAACTTGTCACCAGGGGCATCAGTTTGAGTCGGCCGTAGCCCACCGAAGCGGCCACGCGCAGCCAGCCACTCAACTGCTGTTCGCCTTGTAACAACGCGGCCTCCGCTTCGGCGATTTCGGCCACCAGACGCCGCGCCTGCGCAAAATATCGCTCACCCGCCTCGGTCAGTGCCAACGAACGGGTGGTGCGGCTGAGCAGTTGGGCACCCAGCCCACGTTCAAGCGCTGCGACTTGTTTGCTCACGCCGCTTTGCGTGCTGCGTGTTTCGCGTGCCACGGCCGAAAAACTACCGCTTTCCACCACGCGCACAAAGGTCTGCATGGCTGCCAATTTGTCCATGGTTTTTCCTTATTCATTCTCAATTGGAATAAATATTAGTCCAGCATTTCATCTATTCCTTTTGAATGGATTGAATCACACTGCATGTTTTTGCTTCACAGCCCAACTTACAACAGGATTGAGCACTGAGGCGGGCACATGAACAAGGCTTCCCGATGAACACCCGCACCGTGTCACTCCTGCAGACCCGTCAGACCGATCCCGGCCAATTGGCCCGAGGCATTGCCGTGGGTCTGCTCGCTGCCAGCATCGGTGCGCTCTATACGGTGTTTGCCCGCTGGGGCATTGCCAAAGGTTTGTCGTCCCCAGACCTCACAGTGCTGCGCTTTGGTGTGGCGGGTATCTTGATGCTGCCCGTGCTGGTTTTGGCGTGTTGGCGCGACATGGCGCAATTCACCACGCGTTGGCGGGTTTGGTTGTCGGTGGCGCTGCTGGCGGGCACACCTTTTGGTCTTTTGATGTTTGGCGCCTTGCAATTTGCGCCTTCTAGCCATGCGGCGGTCTTCCCGTTCACCGCCATGAGCGTGATGGGCATGGTGCTGGGTGCAGTGGTGTTGGGGGACCGCATGACGTCGCGTCGTGTGGTGGGCATTGCCGTGGTATTGACGGGTCTGGTGTTGGTGTCCGGGGTGGATGCGTCCAGCCTGACCCCGCGTGCCGCGATCGGCGATGCCATGTTCCTGCTTGCCGGGACGCTGTGGGCGGGTTTTGGCATCGTGCTGCGCAAGCACAGGCTGGATCCGCTGCTGGCCACAGCGGTGATCTCGATCAGCGCTTTGCTCACCTATGTCCCCGCTTATGCGTGGTTCACAAAGGGGGAAGGTTTGGTCATGGCCGCGCCCTTTGTGTTGTGGGTAGAGGTGCTGGTGCAAGGCGTCATTGCAGGTGCGGGCACGCTGTACACCTATTCCAAAATGGTGTCGCTGCTTGGGCCTTCGCGTGCGGCGGTTTTTCCGGCACTGGCGCCTGGCTTGGCCGCCTTGATGGCCTGGCCTGTCTTGGGCCACGTGCCAGCGGTTGCGGAGGCCATCGGATTGCTCTTGGTCATGACCGGACTGATTGTTGCCGTCACAACTTCCGCCATTTCCACTCCAAAAGCCTGAGGGTTTGGCTCAGTCCAAGGTGCACTGTACTGAACGGATTCATTGAATGCCATTTGTCAACATGGCCGTTGGCGCAAGCACTTGCAAGCCATCGAGCACACCGTAAAAACGCGATGCCATGCCCACACCTGTGCCCATAAAGTACACTTTTGGGCCAGGGTCCTGATCAGTTGCCGGTAGTCGTAGTCGTAGTCAGTGGCAGCTGGTCCAATGCCAACGATCAAGCCAATGTGCATGGATGAACTCCTGAGTCAACGGTGACTTTTAGTGGGCCAAGTCAGTCTGGATGCCATCGCCTGGATGTATCAGTCGGGTTTTGCGGTATATATCGTTGATCACGACAAACTTTTTTGGTTCTTTTTTGAGCATGAAACAAAAATTCCTCATCGCCCTCGCCTGCGTGTCCTTGGGTGCATCTGCCCAGGTGAGCGTCAAAGTCAGAGAGGTCACCGCAAATGACGTGCAGAAGCTGTTCAAGATCAAGGCCTATGGTCCGGCGCGAGAAGTCGCCATTCAGTGCGCAACAGATCACGCAGATGTCAACTGCCAACTTCATGCTGCGGAGTTTTTACTCGCCGGCATTGGAGGTCCTGTCGATGCGCCGCGTGCAGCTGATTTTTTGAAAGCCAGTGCAGAACAAGGCAACCCAGCGGCACAAGCACTTCTTGGTAATCTCTATTTTCACGGAACAGGTGTGACTCAAGACCGGGTAGAGACAATCAAATGGTGGGAAAAGTCAGCGTCCAACTGCAATACGTGGGCCCAGAACGCCGTTGCAAGAACACTCTTTGAGGGTGAACATGTGCCCAAAGATCTTGTGTCTTCCTTCCATTGGGTTTCTGTGGCCGCTCACTTCAAGTTCCCCGGATCACACGATGGCGTTGAGGCGATTCGGCCATTGCTTGCCAAAGATCAATTGGCACAAGCTGAGCAAAGAACCGCCGACTTTATGAAGAAAAGCGGATGCGGAACCTCCAAACCTGTGGTTCGACACGAACCTTGAACGCCACGCTTGGGGTGCCCAGCAAGCCAGGTGACCCACACGTCAAGCTATTCAATCCGTCCGCGCATCGAAATGATGCTTTCTTTTCCGATGGCATGGATCAGAGGTGCGGGGTTGACTCGCAGGGTCAAGCAGATCGGGCGAGGTGATTACTTGGGGTTCGCATCAGCGGATGTTTCCGGCGTGCTCCCGATCACCACCACCGCATCGCTGACCAGCCCCTTGGCTTGGGGGTTTTTTTCAATGTCGGTTTTCATGTTGTCAATGCGCTCCACGCTGCTGGGGTGCGTTTTGAACAGGCTGGCCGTTTGACTGTCGCCCAGACTGAGCAATTTGGTGTGTGCCCGAATGGCACCAACGGGGTTGTAACCCGCGTTGACCATCCACTGCAGGCCTTCTCGGTCGGCTTCGCGCTCTTGGTCTCTTGAAAAGGAACGCGAGATCACTTTGGCCCCCAGTTGGCCAACGTCCTGCCCCAAGCTGCCAATGCCGAATTTGTAGCTCAACAATCCACCCACAGCGGCGCCCAAAACGCCCAATGCTTTGTTGCTTGTTTGGGTGTTTTCAATGTGGTTTTTGCCGTGGTGTGCAAACTCATGGGACATCACCGCCGCAATGGCGTCCCGGTCGTTTTCCATCAACGAAATCAGACCTTGGTTGAAAACAATCAGTTTTTCATCGTCTTTGCCAAGGGTGGCGTAGGCATTGACCTCATCGCTGTCGGACAACATCAGCCGGGTTTTCAGGCCACTGACTTTGCCCAGTTGCACATGGATGGCATTCAGGTCGCTTAAAAAACTTTGAAGGCTGGGGGACTTGACCGCGCCCATGGCCTTGTTCACATCGATGAACCGTTCGGCATAGGCAGGGGTGCAAAGCCAGGCCAGAGAAATGGCCACCATGGCGTGGCCGAGGGTGGGTTTGAAAGAGCGAGTCAAAGAAGGCTGTTGCATGGTGAAGTCAAAATAAATGAATTATAAATAATTACAAAAAATGAACATTCAAGATATTCCCAAAGCAGCGTGTTTGACGTGCGGGTGATGGGTCGCTGGCATGGGGCCTGACTGTCCCCGTTAAGATCAAAGGTTTTGAGCACCCCGCACTTTCAAGGAATGAAAACATGAGCATCCAGACCGTAGGCATCATTGGCGCAGGCACCATGGGCAATGGCATCGCACAGGCGTGTGCGGTGTCGGGCATTCAGGTGGTGATGGTCGACATCTCTGACGCGGCTGTGGCCAAAGGCGTGGCCACCGTGGCCAGCAGCTTGGACCGTCTGGTCAAGAAAGAAAAAATCAGTGAGGCCGACAAAGCCGCCGCGCTGGCCCGCATCCAAGGCTCCAGCAACTACGACGACCTCAAGGGTGCCCAGTTGGTCATTGAAGCCGCCACTGAAAACCACGAACTCAAGGTCAAGATCTTGAAGCAGCTCGACAGTCTGTTGGCCCCCAACGTGATCATCGCGTCCAACACCTCGTCGATTTCGATCACGCAACTGGCTGCGGCCACTCAGCGTGCGGACCGTTTCATCGGCATGCACTTCTTCAACCCCGTGCCGATGATGGCCTTGGTGGAAATCATCCGTGGCTTGCAGACCAGCGACGCCACGCACGACGCGGTGCACGACATGGCCTTGGCCCTGGGCAAGACACCCATCACTGTGAAAAACGCGCCCGGCTTTGTGGTCAACCGCATTTTGGTGCCCATGATCAATGAGGCTTTCTTTGTGCTGGGCGAAGGCCTGGCCGAGGCCGAAGCGATTGACGCGGGCATGAAGCTCGGCTGCAACCAGCCCATTGGCCCGCTGGCGCTGGCCGACATGATTGGCCTCGATGTGTGCCTGGCCGTGATGGAGGTCTACCTCAAAGAGTTCGGTGACAGCAAATACCGCCCCAGCCCACTGCTGAAGGAAATGGTGGCCGCAGGCCGCTTGGGCCGCAAGACCGGCCAAGGCGTTTACAAGTACTGAACTCGCTGGGTTGTGGGAGCGGCGCCCCCGCCGCGATGGGGCGTTCGCAGACCACGAGCCATCGCCCCGAGGGCGGGGCTCCTGCAAAGATGTCACTTCGGTGAATCTCGGGTTTTGGCCCTGGGCCTAACATGCGCCCATGAACACCACCCCCCACCCCGAAGGCCAGATCGACTGCACCGTGCACGGCGCAGTCCTGCAAATTTGCATCAACCGTCCTGCCAAACGCAACGGCTTCACACCCAAGATGTTCCGCGAGTTGGGCGAGGCCTACACCCGGCTCGACGACGACCCCGCCCTGCGTGTGGGCGTGCTGTGCGCGGCGGGGGACCATTTCACTGCCGGGCTGGATTTGCCCACCATCGCGCCGCTGATGCAGCGTGGCGAAAAGGCGGTGCCCTTGGGCCTGGTGGACCCGCTCAACCTGGGCATGGACGGCTACCGGCGACGCACCAAACCCATGGTGGCGGCGGTGCAGGGCATCACTTACACACTGGGCATCGAGCTGATGCTGGCGGCCGACATCGTGGTCGCGGCCGATGACTGCCGGTTTTCGCAGCTCGAGGTGCAGCGCGGCATCATGGCCACGGGCGGTGCCACGCTGCGCATGGCCGAGCGGGCGGGCATGGGCAATGCGCTTTTGCATTTGCTCACGGCCGATGTGTTTGACAGCGCTGAAGCCTTGCGCCTGAACTTTGTGCAAAAGGTGGTGCCTGTGGCGGGCCTGCTGGCCGAGGCCATGCGCATCGCCGGACAGATCGCGGCGCAAGCGCCGCTGGCGGTGGTGGCCACACGGCAAAACGTGCTCAAGGGCATTGAGCACGGTCCTCTGGTGGCCATGCACGACTTCATGTCGGTGCAGCAGCGCCTGTCGGCCAGCCAGGATGCCGCAGAAGGTGTTCGCTCGTTTGTGGAAAAACGCGAGTCACGATTTACCGGTTCCTGATGGGCGAGCATCGCCAGGGGGGTGACCGACAGTGCGGACAGCGCCGACCGAGATGGGCAATGGCTTTGTCTTGATGTCGGTCAAGAAGGTCAAGGCTTGCAGGGTGCAAGATTCGTTTCAGGCCCATCTGTGATGATGAGGACCCGAAATCTGTGAGGAGACCCCATGAGGCTGGCCATGTTGTCAGACTTGCACGCCAATCGCCAGGCGCTCAGTGCTTGCTTGAGTCATGCCCAGTCGCAAAGGGTGGATCGCTTTGCGTTTTTAGGGGATTTGGTCGGCTACGGTGCCGACCCAGCCTGGGTGTTAGAGCAGGTCATGGTCTTGCATGCGGAAGGGGCATGGGTGCTGCAGGGCAACCATGACGCCATGGCCGCAGCGCCCCCTGTGAGTGATGCTTCCATGGGTGCCAGCAGTGCCATGTGGACCCATGATCGCTTGAGCGTTTTGCAGCGTGACTTTCTCGCTGGACTGCCTTTGACCGCACGTCTTGATCATTTGTTGCTGGTGCACGCCAGTGCGCATCAACCCGAGGTTTGGCGCTACGTGGACAGTGAACGAGCCGCCAAAGCTTGTTTGGATGCCGCCGAGGGGCAAGCCGGTGATCACGGTCAACAGGCTTTGCATGTGCTGGTGGGCCATGTGCACCACCAGACTTTGTATTACCAGGGCGCTGGGCGCGGCCTGATGCCTTTCAAGCCCGTACCTGGCGTGGGCATACCGCTGCCACGTTCGCGTGCGTGTGTGGCCACGGTGGGCTCGGTCGGGCAGCCGCGCGATGGCGACCCCCGGGCCATGTACGCCATTTATGACCTGCAGATGAATCGCTTGACGTTTCACCGCGTGCCCTACGACCATGCCGCCGCTGCGCAGGCCATTCGGCAGGCCGGTTTGCCTGAATATTTTGCCCATCGACTGGAGACTGGACGTTGAAACTGCTGCAACCCGGTGAGGTCATCGACGGCTTCGAGATCGAAGAATGTGTGCACGCCGGTGGCATGGCGCACATCTACACCGTGCGTTACGCGCCTGCTGAAGATGGCAGCCGACGCGAATCTGAATTTCCCATGGCGATGAAAATCCCGCGCATGACCGCAGGCGACGGGGCCGAGAACATCATCAGTTTCGAGATCGAGCACCAAATCATGCCCACGCTCACGGGGCCGCATGTGCCGCGCTTTGTGGCGGCGGGTGATTTGTCACGCATCCCCTATTTGGTCATGGAATACGTGCAGGGGCAAACCTTGCAGCATTGGCTGGACCGGGGTGGGCCGCTCTCGCCTGAAGAGGTCGCCCGTTTGGGGTCGGCCATGGCCAAGGCCGCGCACAGCCTGCACCGCCAGAATGTGTGCCACCTTGACCTGAAACCTGCGAATGTGCTGATCCGGCCCGATGGCTCGGCCCTGCTGCTCGACTTTGGCTTGTCGTGCCATGCACATTACCCGGATTTGCTGGCCGAAGAGTTGCGCAAGGCCGTGGGCTCGCCGATCTGGATTGCGCCAGAACAGGTGGTGGGCGTGCGGGGCGATCCGCGCAGCGATGTGTTTGCCATTGGCGTGATGCTGTACCAGCTGGCCACGGGTGAGGCCCCCTTTGGTGAACCCGCCACCGCAGGCGGCATCCGCCAGCGCTTGTGGATGGACCCGGTTCCGCCGCGAAAACGCCGCCCTGAAATGCCCGAGTGGCTGCAAGAGGTCATCTTGCGCTGCCTGGCCCCCGTGGCGGCAGAGCGCTACCCCTCGGCCGCGCACTTGGCGTTTGACCTGACGCACACCCAAGACATCCGCATAACCCAACGTGGCAGGCAGACCCAAGGCACGGGCTTTTGGGTGCACTTCAAACGCTGGCTGCGTGCGGCGGGCATGCAGTACCAGCCCAGCCCCTTGCCCTCGCAGCAGATCCAGCAGGTGCCCATTGTCATGGTGGCCGTGCCCTACAAAGATGCCAGTGATGCCACGCTTTACTCATTGCGCGAGGCCGTGTCGCGTTCCTTGGGTCTGCGGCCAGGGGCTCGGCTAGCGTGCGTGACCGTGATTGGTTCGGGCGAAACCAGCACGACCGAGTCGCACAAAAATGAAACCAGCGTGCACCGTTGGCACCTCACGCGTTTGCAGCAGTGGGCCCAGCCGCTGGACCTGCGCGACCACCAGACCTCGTTCCATGTGCTGGAGTCGGACGATGTGGCCGATGCACTGGTTAAGTACGCTGAAGGCAATCACGTCAGCATGGTCATCATGGGTGCGGCCACGCACGGACTGCAAATGCAGCGCTTTGTGGCCACGGTGCCGATCAAGGTGGCCATGGAGGCACCCTGCACGGTGATCTTGGTCAAGCAAAGTTTGCCTTTCGAGCAACTGGTCAGCGTTTGAGGTCTGGGGCGTGCGCCACAATCGCTGCATGACCGATGCCCACGCCTTGCACCCCTACGCCGAACTCACCCCCGACCGGGTGATGGACGCCCTGACCGATCTGGGCCTGTGGCCTGACGGCCGTTTGCTGGCGCTCAGCTCTTACGAAAACCGCGTGTACCGTGCGCACCTGGACGAACCCGTTCAGGGCAGCGCGGCCGTGGTCCTCAAGTTTTACCGGCCCGGCCGCTGGAGCCGGGCACAGATTCAGGAAGAACACGACTTTGCGGCCGAGTTGCTGGCGGCCGAAGTGCCTGTGGTGCCACCTCTGGTGCTGAACGGCCAGACCCTGCACCAAAGCGCCGGATTTGATTTTTCAGTTAGCCCTTTGCGCGGCGGTCGCACGCCGGAGCTGGACGATTTTGAAGTGCTCGAATGGATCGGCCGTTTTCTGGCCCGCATCCACACCGTGGGCGCGGCCAAGCCCTTTGTGCACCGCCCCACACTCGATGTGCAGACCTTTGCGCTGGAGCCCGCCGAGTGGCTGCAAACGCACCAAATGATCCCGCTGGAAGTTGAGCGCGAATGGCGCGAGGCCTTTGCTGCGGCGCTGGCGCTGGTGCAAGAAAAAATGGCAGAAGGTGCCTCAGAACGACGCTTGATTCGCCTGCACGGCGACTGCCACCCGGGCAATATTTTGTGGACACCCACCGAGCTGCCCGGCGGGGGCCCGCACTTTGTGGACCTGGACGACGCCCGCATGGGCCCGGCCGTGCAAGACCTGTGGATGCTGCTGTCGGGCGACCGGGCGCAGCGCACGCAGCAACTGTCGGCTTTGCTCGATGGTTATGAGCAAGTGCGCGATTTTGACCGAGCCGAGTTGCGCTTGATCGAGCCGCTGCGCACCTTGCGTTTGATCCACTACAGCGCATGGTTGGCACGGCGTTGGGAAGACCCGATTTTTCCGGTCAACTTTCCCTGGTTCGGCACGCCCGACTACTGGCGCGGCCAGGTGCTGATGCTGCAAGAGCAAGTCGAGCAGATGCAGGAAGCGCCGCTGGTGGTGTGAGCGCACCACAGCGCGCCACGGTGATTTGCAGGTCGGCGGCTTTAGCCCCGACGTTGACGGTGATTCAGACCAGTGTCGGGGCTAAAGCCGCCGACCTACGGGGGTGCAGCAGGTTTGCAGGCTCAAGCGTGCAGGCCTTGTTTGTAAAACTTGCCGTCCTTCATGATCGACAGGATGTTCTCGCCCTGACCCAACAGGCATGAGATGTCGGCCAATGGGTTGCCTTGCACCAGCAGCAAGTCGGCCTTGGCACCGGGTTTGATCACGCCCAATTGGCCCGGCATGTTGAGCAGTTCGGCCGCGTTCACCGTGGCTTGTTGCAAGGTCGCGCCTGCGCCCAAAATGCCGGCGCGGATGCGCAGTTCTTCGGATTGGTGGCGGTGTGATTCGCCCAGCAAGTCGGTGCCCAGCGCCATCTTGACACCGGCCTTTGCCAAAATCTCCAGCGCCTTTTGGCCCTGGCTGCGCACGGTTTCGATTTTGGCCACCGACACGGGCGGCAGGCCCAGGCTGGCACCCTCGTTGGCCAAAGCCTCGTAGGTGATCAGGGTGGGTACCATGAATGCGCCACGCTCGGCCATGAAGGTGCAGGTGTCGGCGTCGATCAGGTTGCCGTGCTCGATGCTGCGCACGCCAAAGTCCACCGCACGGCGGATCGCCTTGGGCGTGTAGGCGTGGGCCATGACATAGGTGCCCGCGTGCTCGGCTTCGTCCACGATGGCGCAGATCTCGCCCTCGGAGTAGCCCAGGTAGTGGATCGGGTCGTTGGGCGAAGCCACGCCACCCGAGGCCATGATCTTGATCTGGTTGGCACCCTTCATGATCTCTTCGCGCACGGCCAAGCGCACGTTGTCCACCCCATCGACCACACGCGCCAGCGCCCCCACACGGGTGGAGCAGGCGCAGGTTTCGAGTTCGTCACTGCGCGGGCGGCCGTCGCCATGGCCGCCGGTTTGCGACAGGGCGCGGCCAGCGGCAAAAATGCGAGGCCCCTCGACCAGGTCGGTGCGGGTGGCTTCGGCCAGGTTCCAGTCGGCCCCCCCGGCGTCGCGCACGGTGGTGAAGCCGCGCATCAGCATGCCCTTCATGATGGGGATGGCCCGCAAGGTCGCAAACACATTGGGCTGCTGGCTGTTGTAGGTCAGGTTCAGGTGTGAGGCGATCACATGCACATGGCAGTCGATCAGGCCGGGCATCAGGGTCAGGCCCTGGGCCGAGAGGGTTTGTGCGCCTTCGGGCACGGGCAGTTTGGGGCCCACGGCCTGAATCAGTCCATCCAGGACCCACACATCGGTGTCGGGCAAAAATTTCAGTGTTTCAACATCCAGCACATTGGCCGATTGGATCAGGATCGAGGTCATACAGCGTTTCAAAAAATGCCAAAGCACGGTGCGTCGACATGAGGAAGCAAAGACGATCATCTCAGCCGTTCATGCCCTTGGACACCGCATAAACCCTAGGTTTTCTGCCTTGCGCCTGCCCAGCCTGCTGCCTAGAATGAAATGTCAAACAACCAAGACAGGAATCTGCATGTTGAAACCCATCCTTCGCACCACACGCTTGCTCGCGCTGGCCTGTGGTTTGTCCACGACGCTGGTCTTCGTGAGTGCCGTGCAGGCCAACGAACTCAGGTGGGCCGCTCAAAACGACATCCTGACGCTGGACCCGCACGCGCAAAACCACGCCACCACCAACAACATCGTGGGCCATGCCTACGAACCCCTGGTGCGCTACGACCGCAACTACAAGGTCGAGCCTTCTCTGGCCACCAGCTGGCAGGTGGTCAACCCCACCACGGTGCGTTTCAACCTGCGCAAGAATGTGAAATTCCAGGATGGCTCGGCCTTCACCGCCGACGACGTTCTGTTCTCTTTTGACCGCATCCGCCAGCCACAAGGCACCATGCAAATTTATGTGGCCGGTGTCAAAGGCATCACCAAGATCGACGACCACACCATTGACGTCGTGCTGGACAAACCCAACCCGACCTTGCTCAACAGCTTCACCACCTTCTTCATCATGAGCAAGGCCTGGGCGGTGAAGAACAAGTCCGAAAAAGTGCAGGACTACAAGGCCAAGGAAATCACCTTCGCCTCCACCAACGCCAACGGCACTGGCCCGTATGTCATCAAGGAGTGGGTGGCCGATCAGCGCCTGGTCATGACCGCCAACAAGTCCTGGTGGGACAAGTTGCCTGGCAACGTGACCGATGTGGTCTACACCCCCATCAAATCCGACCCCACCCGCATCGCTGCTTTGTTGGCGGGTAACGTGGACATCGTGACCGACTTGCCCACACAAGACGTGGCCCGCCTGCGCTCCACTCCGGCTTTGTCGGTGCTCGATGGCCCGGAAGTGCGCACCATTTTCATTGGCGTGGACCAAGGCTCCAACGAATTGAAATACGGCTCCAAAGGCCCCAACCCCTTCAAGGATGTGCGCGTGCGCAAAGCCTTGAACATGTCGATTGACCGGGTGGCCATCCAGCGCAGCATCATGCGCGGCCTGTCGGTGCCAGCGGCCATCATGGTGGCGCCTGGCGTCAATGGCCACACAGCCGAGTTGGACAAGGTCTCCCCGCCTGACCTGGACGGTGCCAAAAAACTGCTGGCCGATGCCGGTTACGCCAATGGCTTTGACTTCACCCTCGACTGCCCCAACAACCGCTACGTGAACGACGAAGAGGTGTGTCAGGCCGTGGTCAACATGTGGGCCAAAGTGGGCATCCGCGCCAAGCTCAATGCCACCAACTTCAGCAGCTTCATTGTCAAAGTCCAAAACTTTGACTCCAGCGCCTACCTGCTGGGCTGGGGTGTGGCCACTTACGACGCGCAGTACTCTCTGCAGTCCCTGGTCATGACCCGCACCACGGGCTCGGATGGCAACTTCAACTTCCTGAAGATCAGCAACGCCAAGGTGGACGCCCTGACCGAAGCCATGAAGACCGAAATGGACAAGACCAAGCGCGACAACATGCTCAAGGAAGCCTTGGCCATCACGCGCGACGAAGCCCTGTATGTGCCCCTGCACCACCAGATGCGCCCTTGGTCCATGAAGAAGAACGTGAG
Organism: Limnohabitans sp. WS1; assembly: GCF_003063265.1. Lineage (GTDB taxonomy): Bacteria > Pseudomonadota > Gammaproteobacteria > Burkholderiales > Burkholderiaceae_C > Limnohabitans_A. Next base: position 23,102 of record NZ_NERU01000019.1, on the reverse strand, counting down.
CATCGCGCACAATTCCAACGATGCGCCCAAGATGTACTACGCCACCGTCAGCAAGTGATCTTGTGTTGACCCACCCTGTCCCGCCCGCGCGGGGCAGGGTTTCAAGCGCGAACGGGGCCATGCGCCCCACGGGGCTTGCAGCCACGCAGAGCCACCATGCCTTCGCCTTCTTCCCCCTTCTCTGACACGTCCCGCTCCGGCACACCTTGGCTGGGCTTTGCCATCGTCGGTTGTGGTGCCGCCATCGCCCCGCTCGACTTTGCGGTCAACATGGCCTTTCCGGCCATGACCGAGGCCTTTGCCTTGGCTACAGCCGACATCCGCTGGGTGGCGGTTTGTTATGTCATCACGTACGGCAGCCTGATGTTGTTTTGTGGTGTCTTGGGGGATCGGTGGGGGCACTTGCGCGTGTTTCGCTGGGGTTTGTGGGTGTCGGCGCTGGCTTTGGGGGTGTGTTCTGTTGCCCCGGCCTACGGCTGGTTGTTGGCCGGGCGGGTTTTGCAGGGCATTGGCGTGGCGCTGACTTTGTCTTGCGCACCTGCGTTGGCCATGCGTTTGCTGGGGGATGGACAGCGTACGCGTGCACTGTCCATCTACGGTGCCATGTTTGCCGCAGCGGGTTTGCTGGCCCCGTTTTTGGGAGGCTTGAGCATGCGGTATGTCGGTTGGTCCGGAGTTTACGGATTCAGGGTCCCGATTGTGTTGTTGGCCGTGCTGTGTACACCTGGGTTGGCCCGTCATTTGCGTGCGCAAACATTGAGTGCACCAGGCCAGGGTAACCCCTCGGTCAGCGTCATGGGCCTGTGGCAGCTGATGCGGCGCAATGCAGATTTTGCAGGTGTCAATCTGGCCAGTGTGGGGGTCCAGTTTTGCAGTTTCACCGTCGCCCTGAGTTTGCCCTATGCCTTGCCTGCAGCAGGTTGGAGTGACGTGCACAGTGGTGCCATGCTGTCACTTTGGGCTTTGGGCGTGTTGGCCGGTTCGGGTTTGACGCCTGTATTGCTGCGCCGCATGGATCTTCGGGGTGTGGGCCATGTGGCGCTGTTGGCGATGGCTTTGGGGCTGACTTGGGCGGGTGCCCTGTCGATGACGCAAGCTTGGCCATTCATGGCTTTGGCCTTGTCGCTCCAGGGTCTGGGTTTGGGGGTGTTCCAGGTGGCCTATGCCGAGCAAGTGGTGGCCACCTTGCCGGACTCTGCGCGGGGGCTGTCGGGCAGTTTGACCCTGGTGACCCGCACCGTGGGCATTGTGGGTGCCGCCATGATTTGGCTATGGCTGATGGATGTGTTGCAAACCCGGGCTTTGGCGCACGGTGCTTCCAGTGCGCAGGCCATTTGGGCGGGCACCTTGGGTCTCATGTCGTGGGCGGCAGTCTTGGTTTGGGTGATGGTCTTTTGGCGTGTGGTGCAAGTACTTTTTGCCAGTCGCTGATTGCGCACCTTGTGTGGCCTTGCCAAAAGGGTCACCGGGGTGTGGATGTGTGGGAGTGCTGTACAGCACGGGTGCACCTCCAATGGTCAGCCGATCAGGCGCATGTGTTTGACCGTGTCAGCGGTCGTCGGCTGGCCTGGGGTGCTTGACGGTGGCATGACTCCCCATCGGGACTTGGGGGTCAACGGGTGGTGAGGCGTTCGGTGTTTCGAACCCGCCAAAACAACCAGCTCGCAATGCACAGGTTGAGCAAGTTCCACGCGATGCCATTCAAAAACGCCGCGTGGTAACTGCCTGTCAGGTCAAACACCCAGCCCGACATCCAGCCCCCCAAGGCCATGCCCACCAAAGTGGCCATGATGACAGCGCCCACCCGGGCACCGGCTTCTTTGGGGTCAAAGTGTTCGCGGATGATGATCGCGTAGGCCGGCACGATGCCGCCCTGAAACAGCCCGAACATGGCCGAGACGATGTACAAGGGCACCATGCCATCAAACGGCAAAAACATCAGCAGCGCCACACCCTGCAACATGGAGCCCAGCAGCAATGTGCGGATGCCGCCGATGCGGTCACTGATCACGCCAAACACCAAGCGGCTGACGATGCCGCTGGCCAACATGAGCGAAAGCATTTCGGCCCCGCGTGCCGCGCCAAACCCTAAGTCGGTGCAATAGGCCACGATGTGCACCTGCGGCATGGACATGGCCACGCAACACGCCACCCCCGCCACACACAACAAGCCTTGCGCCAAAGAGGGCTTGAGGCCAAACGGACGGCTGCGGTCCAGCACCGGCGCGTTCGCGTTGGCCGATGTGAGGGTCACCAGTGGCGGGCGCTGGCGCATGCGTGTGGCCAGCAAAAACATGCCCACGCCGCAAAAAATGCCCAGCATGATGTAGGTCTGACGCCAGCCGATGGTCTCCACCCCGCGCTGCACCAGCGGCGGCCAGATCGTGCCCGCGATGTAATTGCCACTGGCGCAAATGGCCACCGCAATGCCCCGGCGGCGGTTCCACCACAAAGCGGTGTCGGCCATCAGGGGCGCAAAGGTGGACGAGCTGCCCACAAAGCCCATCAGCGCATGCGCCAAGCCAAAAGCCCAAATGCTGCCCGACATGCCCGCCCACACAAAACCGCCACACACCGCCAGCGCACCCACCCACAGCACGGGCATCAAGCCGTGCCGGTCGGCCATGCGGCCCGTGAGCAAACCGCCTAGGCCCAAACTGATCATCATCAGCGTGTAAGGCAGCGAAGCATCGGCCCGGCCCACCCCAAACTCGGCCTGCACCTCCGGCAGCACCACCGACACGATGTACATGCTGCTGTTGCCCAGCACCACCAGCCCCAGCGTGACCAGCAAACGCCAGGCGGCTTGACGGGAATCAATGAGGGCAGGGTCGGCGGGAAGGGTGTTCATTCTGACAATTTAGCCGATGGACGATGGGGCGGTTGTCTTTTGGGTTACTGGGCACCGATGCGGGGTTCCCACAAAATGCAAGGCAATGTCCCTGTAGGAGCGACGCCCCCGTCGCGAAAATTCTCGCAGACCACCAAGAATCGCCCCGAGGGCGGGGCTCCCACAAAAAGCAGGGCATCTCCCTGTAGGAGCGACGCCCCCGTCGCGAAAATCCTCGCAGACCACCAACAATCGCCCCGAGGGCGGGGCTCCTACAAAATGCAGGGCAATGTCCCCGTAGGAGCGACGCCCCCGTCGCGAAAAGCCCCGCAGACCACCAACAATCGCCCCGAGGGCGGGGCTCCCACACAAAGCAGGGCATCTCCCTGTAGGAGCGACGCCCTCGTCGCGAAAATCCTCGCAGACCACCAACAATCGCCCCGAGGGCGAGGCTCCCATAAAAAGACCCTCGCCCCGAGGGCGGGGCTCCCACACTGATCGCAGAGCTCGTCGCCATGCCAAGAAAAGCCTTTCACTTCAAACTGAACAGGGCCGGATCAACAAGGGTGCCCGCTCCTTGTTGGGCAGTCATCTATTGGACAGTTCGCAGGCATTCGAGCCTGTACGCTGGTGGCTTCAAAATTCAGGAGTGCCCATGAACGACCGTGCCCAATTTATTCGCATGCAAGACAGCACACAGCAAGACTGGGCCCTGATTGCCGGGGAGTTCATGCAATTCACCAAGTCGCTGCCCGACCGCGTGATCGCGCACTTGAAGCTGCTCGACGGTGACTACGGTGGCTTTCCGGTGGACCGCTACACCCACTGCCTGCAAACCGCCACCCGTGCCTTGCGCGACGGGCGTGATGATGAATACGTGGTGTGTGCATTGCTGCACGACATCGGGGACACGCTGGGCACCTTCAACCACCCGGACATTGCGGCTGCCGTCCTCAAGCCCTTTGTGTCTGAAGCCAATTTGTGGATGGTGCAAAACCACGGCATTTTTCAGGGCTACAACTTTTTCCACCACATCGGCATGGACCGCCACATGCGCGACATGTTCAAAGACCACCCCCACTACGCCCGCACCGAAGAGTTCATTGCGCTATACGACGATCCGGCATTTGATTCAAGCTACGACACACTGCCCATCGAAACCTTTGAGCCCCTGCTGCGCAAGGTGATGTCCCAGCCGGTGAACTCGGTCTACAAGGAGGCTTTGAAGGCCTGAGCTTATTGATTCGGCCCAATGGTATTTGCATCAATGCTTTTATGTGGGAGCGGCGCCCTCGCCGCGATAGAGCCTCGCAGACCACCACACATCGCTCAGTCCGCAGGGCCCCCTCACTGATCGCAGAGTTTATCGCTGTACCCAAGATAAGCCTTTCACATCAAACTTCACAAGGCCGAATCAACAGAGCAGCTCCAAAGGACGACCCGCATTCCGGGGCTTAAGAGTGCTTGTCGCCGTGCTCGGGCACATTTTTTACAAATCTAAGTTTGAAACTTCGATTTGTAAGAACCCAAGCCCGTCAAGGGTTTGCAGGGCATCAGAGACAAAAAAGCCCCGCCAGATGCAAGTCCGGCAGGGCTTTTTGTTGGAGCAGATGCCGATCAGCTCAGCAAAGCATTCACCCGCTTCACATAAGCCGCAGGGTCTGCGGGCAAGCCGCCTTCGGCCAGCAGGGCCTGGTCAAACAGGATGTGGGCCAGGTCGTGGAAGTGGACCGAGCCGTCGAGCTTTTTGACCAGCGCGTGCTCGGGGTTGACCTCGAGCACGGGCTTGACTTCAGGGGCGCTTTGCCCAGCTTGCTTGAGCATGCGGGCGAGCTGCATGCTCATGCCGTCGTCGGTCACCACCAGGCAGGCGGGGCTGTCCACCAAGCGGCTGGTCACGCGCACGTCTTCGGCTTTGTCTTTGAGCGCTTCTTTGAGCTTGGCCAACACGGGTTTGAAGGTTTCGGCCGCGTCTTCGGCGGCTTTCTTCTCTTCTTCGTCTTGCAACTTGCCCAGGTCAAACGCGCCTTTGGCCACGCTTTGCAACGGGGTGCCGTCAAACTCGTGCACAAAGTTCAGCGCCCACTCGTCCACGCGGTCGGTCATCAGCAGCACTTCGATGCCTTTTTTCTTGAAGACTTCGAGCTGCGGGCTGTTTTTGGCGGCCGCCAGGGTGTCGGCGGTGATGTAGTAAATCGCGTCCTGGCCATCCTTCATGCGGGCTTTGTAGTCGGCAAAGCTGACACTCACGGTGTCGTGGGTCGATGAGGCAAAACGCAGCAGCTTGGACAGGCGGTCTTTGTTGGCAAAGTCTTCGCCCAGGCCTTCTTTGAGCACCGCGCCGAACTCTGCGTAGAACTTGGAATACTGGCCGATCTTGGCTTTGTCTTCGTCGCTCAGAACGTCAGTGACTTCTGCACTCGCCTGAGGTGCCTTGTCATGTTTGGCCAAATCTTCCAGCATCGACAACACGCGTTTGGTGCAGCCTTCGCGGATGGCTTTCACGTCGCGGCTTTCTTGCAGCAACTCGCGGCTCACGTTCAGCGGCAGGTCGGCGGAATCCACCACGCCCTTCACAAAGCGCAGGTAGCTGGGCATCAGCGCTTCGGCTTCGTCCATGATGAACACGCGCTTCACATACAGCTTGATGCCCGCCTTCTTGTCGCGGTTCCACAGGTCTTGCGGTGCCTTGGACGGGATGTAGAGCAGCTGGGTGTATTCGGTGCTGCCTTCCACGCGGTTGTGCGTCCAGGTCAGCGGGGCTTCAAAGTCGCGGCTGATCTGTTTGTAAAAATCAGCATACTGCTCGTCGGTGATGTCTTTCTTGGAGCGGGTCCACAAAGCGCTGGCTTTGTTGATGGTTTCCCACTCGCCGGTCTTGACCATGCCGCCGGGTTGACGGCCACCTTCTTCGTTGTTCGGCTCGATCAAATCGCCGTCTTTCCACTCTTCCTTTTCCATCAGGATGGGCAGGCTGATGTGGTCAGAGTATTTGCCGACGATTTCTTTCAGCTTCCAAGTGTTGGCGTAGTCCAGCGCTTCTTCGCGCAGGTGCAGGATCACGCTGGTGCCGCGCTCGTTGCGGGTAATGGTTTCGACCTCGAAGTCGCCCGTGCCACCGCTGATCCAGCGCACGCCTTCGGCTGCTGCCGCGCCTGCACGGCGGGTTTCAACGGTGATCTTGTCGGCCACGATGAAGCCTGAGTAAAAGCCCACGCCGAACTGGCCGATCAGCTGCGCGTCTGACTTCTGGTCGCCGCTCAGCTTGCTCACGAAGTCTTTGGTGCCGCTCTTGGCAATCGTGCCCAAGTGGTCGATGGCTTCTTGCGCCGTCATGCCGATGCCGTTGTCGGTGATGGTCAGCGTCTTGGCGGCTTTGTCGAAGGACAAGCGCACTTGCAAGTCGGGCGCGTCTTCGTACAGGCCGTTGTTGTTCAGCGCTTCAAAGCGCAGCTTGTCGCAGGCGTCCGAGGCGTTGGAGATCAGCTCGCGTAAAAAGATCTCTTGGTTGGAATACAGCGAGTGGGTGACCAAGTGCAGCAGTTGCGCGACTTCGGCCTGAAAGGCATGGGTTTGTTTGCTCATATCAATTCAAAGGGGTAAAAAACAAAAGATCAAAAAACCAAAACGCCCATTAGCTTGGGGCGTCAGGCATGGTTTCAAGAGGGGTAAACGTTGACGCTCAATGGATGGTTTTTTTGGACCAGTACACCACATGGGGCAGATGCTCGAAATGGGCGTCGCAGGTCAGCAATGTCGCGCCTTTGTTCAGGGCAGTGGCGTAAACAATGGCATCGGCTGTGGCCAGTTTGTGGTCTTTGTTCAATTGGGCGGCCAGCAGGGCAATCGTTGTGTCCAGCGGTGTGACGACACATTCCTGCGTGTAGGCAATCACCTGATCGGCTTCGTCCTCGCCCATTTCGCGCAGCATCCATTTGGACAGTTCCAATTGAACCAGCGTGGGAACGATGCATTGATCTTGTGTGGGAAAGTGAGGTGCCAATTTTTTGCCAAGTGGTGTGAGCATCAGAAACTCGATCCACGCAGAGGTGTCCACCACACACCAACGGAGCGAAGGCGCTGAAGGCATTACACCCGATCCTTGCGGTCGCGGTGCTCTTTGGATTTGGCGTTCTTGGCCAAACCTGCCAAGTCTTTGAGTTCAGGCATGGGCATGAGCAGCATGCCCTTGCCTTTGGGAATGAACACAAATTTTTGGCCCGCCACCCAAGATTGTTCTTCGCGAACCCCTTTAGGAATCGAGATCTGGAATTTGCTGGACAGGGTTGTGGTGGTGGACATGAGATGCCTCATCGATCGAGAAATGGTAAGAAATTTGAATTCTAGCCCCATTCATTGCGACAACGTCCCAACTTCCTTATTCCACCGCTCCAACAGTCGGCGGCGCTCGGCAGATTTGCCGTACTTTTCAAAGTCGTACTTGATCAGGCGCACGTTGTCCATGGAGGGGATGCGCGGATCGGGCTTGAAGGTTTTGTTGGCCGGGCTTTGCAGGCTGTCGGCTTTGGCGCCGATGCTCTGGCCTGCCGGGCTCATGAGCCAGTCGTAATATCGCTTGGCGTTGGCTGCGTTGCGTGCACCTTTGACCAAGGCGATGCCGCCGATTTCGTAGCTGGTGCCTTCGCAGGGGGCCACGGTGGCCACGGGGTATTTGTTGTGTCGCCAGCCGTCAAAGCCAAAGATGAAGCTGATGCCGACGGCCACTTCGCCCTTGGCCACATTGGGCGCTTGGGCGGTGCCGCTGCGGGTGTATTGCGTCACGTTTTTGTGCAGGGCTTTCATGTACTCAAAAGCCGCGTCTTCGCCCATCATCTGCACCAGCCCTGCCAGGATGGTGTAGGCCGTGCCGCTGGAGGCGGGGTGTGAGATTTCCACCTCGCCTTTGTAGATGGGCTTGATCACGTCGGACCAGCATTGGGGCGCAGGCAGTTTCTTTTTCTTGAGCAGTTCGGTGTTCCAGCCAAAGCCAATCGCGCTGGTGTAGAAACCGCCCACCATGTTTTGTGTCATGGCGTATTGGCGCACGCTCCAGCCGTGCAGGTCGTTCAGGTAGTCGGGGCGGTAGGGTGCCAACAGACCGATTTCGGCGGCTTGCAAAAACGGGTCGCCGGTGCCGCCCCACCAGATGTCGGTCTTGGGGTTGGCTGCTTCGGCGCGGATTTGCGCCAAGGCTTCACCAGTGGCTTTGCGGGTTTGGTTGACGGTGATGCCGGTGGCCTTGGTGAACTCTTTGGCGGCCATTTCGCACCAGCTTTGGTCAGTGCTGCAAATCGCGTTGAGGCTGCCGGTTTGGGCTGAGGCCGCGCTCGTGGTCAGTGCGCTGGCGATGACAAAGGCGGCTTTGAATTTCAGGGTCATAGGGCGTCTCCAAAGGTTGTTGGTGAGCTTGTCGGGGCTAAAGCCGCCGACCTACGGGGTATTTTTTAGGTCGGTGGCTTCAGCCCCGACGGCAAGCTTAAAACGATTCGTTCGGCCCCAAATACCGCCAAGTCCCTGCCGGCATTTGCCCCAACTGCACACCGCCCATGCGGATGCGTTTGAGACCCACCACTTTCAGGCCCACTTGCTCGCACATGCGGCGGATCTGGCGCTTTTTGCCTTCGGTCAGCACAAAGCGCAATTGCTCGGGGTTTTGCCAGTCGACTTTGGCGGGCTTGAGGGGTTTGCCGTCCAGGCTCAGGCCGTGGCGCAGGCGTTCAAGGAGTGTCTTGGGGAACACGGCTTGCACATTGGCACTCACGCGGTCAAAGTCGCCAATCACGGTGAGTTGGTTGGCTTTGCCGCCATAGGTGGCCGATGCGGCCGTGGCGGCGGCGGTGTTTTCGTGACCGGTGTAGGCCACGCGCACCAGGTATTCCTTTTCCATCTCGGAGTCTTCACCGATCAATTGACGGGCTATGCGGCCGTCTTGTGTCAGCACCAGCATGCCGGTGGAGTCGATGTCCAGGCGTCCGGCCGGGGCCAGGCCCCGCAGGTGGGGCGGGGTAAAGCGCAGCTTGGACGGGTCGCCGCCCCAGTGGCTGCGCGGGTTGATCAGGGTGATGGCCGGTTCGTGCCCGTCTTCGGCCTGGCCGCTCACATAGCCCATGGGCTTGTGCAGCAAGATGGTCACTTGTCGGTCTTGCTGTTGCTCGGCGGCTTTGTCGATGGTGATGCGGTCGGACAGCGTGACCTGCTGGCCCATGCTGGCGGGCAAGCCATTGACTTTGACCCAGCCTTGCTCGATCCAGGCATCGGCTTCGCGGCGCGAGCACATGCGCAGTTCGGCCATGCGTTTGTTCAGGCGAGAAGTACCGCTGGGGGCAGCAGCGTCGCCTTTGCCTTCGGGGCGGGGGGCGCGTTTAAAAGCCGGGGGCTGGGTCATGGGTGTGCTGAATCAAAAAAAGGGCCAAGTCGGCTGGGTGACCATTGTCCCTTTTTTTGATCAGAACCCTTCAGGGGCTGTGCGCAAAAAAGTGCGCCAGGTCCTTGAGTTGCGCATCGTTGATGCCATACAGCGCTGCAGCCATGACGGTGTCCCGACCCGGGCCGGGCTTGTCACGGTATTCCTTCATCACATTGCGCAAAAACTCTTCTTGCTGGCTGGCCAGCCGGGGCACTTGGTCGCGGCCTTGGTGGGCGGGCAGGTGGCAGGTGCCGCACAGGGCCGCCTTGGCCAAATCTTTGCCGCGCTGAAAGCTTTGGGCATCGACCGGACCTTTGGCGATGGCCGGAGCCGGTTGTGCTGAGAAGTAGCGGGCCAGTGCCGTCAATTCTGCGTCGGGCACACCATCGAGCGAGCCTTTCATGGCGGGCACATCGCGCAGGCCTTCGCGGATCAGCACCAGCTGGTTTTCAATGAAAACCCGAGGCTGAGCGGCCAATGAGGGAATGGCCGGGATTTGCGACACACCACCCGGTCCATGGCAGGCCATGCATTGGGCGGCGCGTTCGGGGGCTTTGATGCTGGCGTTGACCTGGGCTGTACCTGAAACAGCTGGCGCAGAGGTCTGCGCCAGCACGGAGCAGCCCGAGGTCAACATCAGGGCGGCTGTTGCCAGCGCCCTGATGTTCAACGGACCATTACTTGGCATACGAGATGCGGTAGATGGCACCCAGTTGCTCGTCAGACACGAGCATCGAACCATCGGGCATTTGCAGCATGTATGCGGGGCGACCCCAGAAGCTGTTGTCGCTGTCGTCCTTGAAACCGGTCAGGAAGGGCGTGACCCGGGCGGCTTTGCCTTCGGCATCGGTTTTGACCATGGCCACGTCAAAGCCGAATTTTTGGGTGCGGTTCCAAGAGCCTTTGCGGGCCACGAACAGCGCATTTTTGTACTCGGCAGGGAACATGTTGCCGGTGTAAAAATGCACGCCCATCACGGCAGCATGGGGCCCCATGGTGGTCACGGGCAAGGTCACGCCGTCGCAGGGATTGTCCTTCTTGATGTCGCGGTCAGGCACAGCATTGGCGTGGCAATAAGGAAAGCCGAAGTTCAAGCCTGTTTTGGGCATGCGGTTGAGTTCGTCCTCAGGGCCGTTGTCACCCATCCAGTCACGGCCGTGGTCGCTGAACCACATTTCTTTGGTCACGGGGTGCCAGTCAAAGCCTACCGTATTGCGCACGCCTTTGGCGATCACTTCCATGCCCGAACCGTCGGCGTTGTAGCGGCGAATTTGGGCGTATTCAGCACCGGGCTCGCAGATGTTGCAAGGTGCACCAAAAGGCACATACAGCTTGCCGTCTGGGCCAAAGCTCAGGTACTTCCAATTGTGGTGTTGCAGCGGGGGCAAATTGAAGGCGGCTGTCATGTCCACCGGTTGGGCGTTGGGGTTGGCTTCGATGCCGTCGTAGCGCAGCACCTTGTCAATGCCCATGACGTACAGGTTGCCCTTGTGCATGGTGACAGCAGGTTGGTTCAGCTTGTCGACCAGCACGCGGCTGGTGCGCTCTTTGCCGTTGTCGCTGATCTCATAAACGCGGCCCAGGCCGCGTGTGCCGGCGTAAATCTTGCCGCTTTCGCCACGGCTCATGGCGCGAATGCCAGGGGTGCCCGTGGACCAAATTTCGATCTTGAAACCAGGCGGCAGTTTGAGTTTGTTCAGGGGGATGTCGGCCGCAGGGGTGACCGTCAGCTTGCCTGCCAAGGGGGCCAGGGTGGAGTTGGCCATGTCGGCGCCCATGCCTTGTTTCCAGGCGGGTGGTGGGGCGGCAGCTGGGGTTTGGGCGATGGCATGACCCAGGCCGAGCGTCAGCACGGCGGCGCAGGTCGCGATTTTCTTGAACATGAGGGGTCTCCAAAAAGTGGGTGAGTTGTCCGCGATGAAGCGTAGCGGTGGCCCTTGCGGTCAAACACAGGGTTAGTCCCAGTGACGGGGCTGTTTGCGTCACCCACATGACTCAAGTCAAGACAAAGGGGGCTCAAAACTGTGCGGTGCGCAGTCCGTGAAGGTCCAAAATTCGCAAGCCACCGTATTCCACCCGAATGAGTTGCCGAGCCTCCAGCACGCGCAGTGCTTCGTTCACACGTTGGCGCGACAAGCCCACCAGATAAGCCAGCTCTTGTTGGGTGATGCGCAACACTTCGCCCACGCCAGAAAACAGCACGGGGTTGAACAATGCCGCCAAGTGGCGGGCCAGGCGCAGCTCGGGGTTGTTCATGCGGTCCAGCTCGCGGGCGGCGATGAACTGGCCCAGCCGCTCGTTGAGCTGGTTCATGATGAAGCGGTTGAAGCCCAAAGAGTGGTCAATCAACCAATGAAAGGTGTCCACGGGAAGGCCTGCCACCACACTGGGTCGCAGGGCCTGGATGTTGTAGCGGTAGATCTCGCGCTTGAGGGCGGTGCCCTCACCAAACCAGCCACCCGGGGGGACACCTGTGAAAGTCATGGTTTGGCCACTCTCGTTGTCGCTGCTCATTTTGAGCAAGCCTGAAATCACACCAAACCAATAAGTGACGGGCTTGCCCACCCTGCAAACCAAATCACCAGTTTGGGGGTCGCTGACCACCAATTGAGGAACAATTTTGAGCCGCTCCTCTGGGGTGAGCAGGCTCAACCAAGGCACTTCATGGAGTTCGGCTGGCGTAGGTGCACGGCGGCGCTGGTGAAGGGTGTTTTCTTTGGGCATATTCAAAGGGTGTTGTCAGTCAGTGGTCAGATGAGCTAGGGGTCTTCCCTAAATTGTCGTCCAAACGACAACTTGGCGTCAAATGACTGCCTAACATCCGTCCCAGTTCAGTCGCATTGCGTTCAATGCACCGTTATTGGAGACAGGTCAGGTCATGCAAACAACGTTTCCCCGTTTGATGCTCAAGCATGCTGCCGAGCGCCCCACAGCGCCCGCATTGCGCGAGAAAGAATATGGCATTTGGCAAACCACCAGCTGGTCGGATTTGGCCGGCTTGGTCCGGTCCGTGGCCTGCGGTTTGCACCAGGCGGGCTTGCAACGCGGCGAGCACCTGATCGTGGTCGGCTCCAACCGCCCGCGTCTTTACGCCACCATGCTGGCCGCGCAGTCGCTGGGCGCGATTCCTGTGCCGCTGTACCAAGACGCCGCCGCTGCGGAATGCGTGTTCCCCATCACCAACGCCGAAGTGCGTTTTGCCGTGGTGGAAGACCAGGAGCAGGTCGACAAGATGCTGGAAGTGCGTGAGCAGTGCCCGCAGCTGACGCACATTTTTTACGATGACCCGCGCGGACTGCGCAAGTACACCGAAGACGGCCTGGGCTCACTCGAAGAGTTGATTGCAGCCGGTGGCGTTTTTGCCCAGCAGCACCCGCAGTTTTTTAACGAAGAAGTCGAAAAAGCAGCCTACACCGATGTGGCCGCGATGTTTTTCACCTCGGGCACCACGGGCAACCCCAAGGGTGTGGTGCACACGCACAGCTCCCTGATCGACCGCGCTGAAGCAGGCGCCGAGTTTGACAAGCTGACCAGCGCCGAAGACGTGCTGGCCTACATGCCGCCCGCCTGGATCGGCCAAAACATCTTCAGTTACGCGCAATGGCTGGTGTGCGGCTACGTGGTCAACTGCCCTGAGTCGGGCGCCACCGTGACCATCGACCTCAAAGAGATTGGCCCCACGTATTACTTCGCACCCCCCCGCGTGTTCGAAGGCATGCTGACCAGCGTGATGATCCGCATGGAAGACGCGGGCAGCTTCAAGCGCAAGCTGTTCCACCATTTCATGGGCGTGGCCAAGAAAGTCGGCCCCGCCTTGATGGACGGCCAGTCGGTCGGCCTGATGGACCGATTGGTGTATGGCTTGGGCAACCTCATGGTGTATGGCCCCTTGCGCAACAACATGGGTTTCAGCCGCGTTCGTGTGGCCTACACCGCAGGCGAGGCAATTGGCCCCGACCTGTTCACTTTTTTCCGCTCGATCGGCGTGAACATCAAGCAGCTCTACGGCTCGACCGAAACCGCTGTGTTTGTGTGCTTGCAGCCCGACAACGAAGCGCGTGCCGACACCGTGGGTGTGCCGTGCAAAGGGGTGGAGATCAAGGTGGCTGACAACGGCGAGATCCTGGTCAAATCGCCCGGTTTGCTCAAGGGTTACTACAAAAACCAGAAGGCCACCGACGAGGTGTTGACGCCTGATGGCTGGTACCACACCAGCGATGCGGGTTTCATCGACTCGCACGGTCACCTGAAGATCATCGACCGCGTGAAAGACGTGGGCCGCATCCAAGGTGGTGCCAACGATGGCGCCATGTTTGCCCCCAAGTATGTTGAGAACAAGCTCAAGTTCTTCCAGCACATCAAAGAGGTGGTGGCTTACGGCGACCAGCGCGAAAAAGTGTGCGTGATGCTCAACATCGACTTTGACGCCGTGGGCAACTGGGCCGAGCGCCGTAACCTGCCCTATGCCGGTTACACCGACTTGGCGCAAAAGCCCGAGGTGTACCAGCTCATCAAAGAGTGTGTGGAAAAGGTCAACGCCGACCTGGCCGAAGATGCACTGTTGGCGGGCAGCCAAGTTTCGCGCTTCTTGATCTTGCACAAAGAGCTGGACGCCGATGACGGCGAGTTGACCCGCACCAACAAGGTCCGCCGGGGCTTCATCGCCGACAAATACAAACCCTTGGTCGATGGCCTGTACGAAGGCCGGACCGAGCAGTTCATCGAGACCGTGGTGAAGTTCGAAGACGGCCGCACCGGCAGCGTCAGCGCCACGCTCAAGATTTCCGACGCCAAAACATTCACACCCGTGAAGGCAGCAGCATGACCAAAAAAATCGGCGACGTCATCCTGGACGTCAGCAACATCAGTTTGCGTTTCGGCGGCGTGAAGGCGCTGACCGACATCTCGTTCAACGTGCGTGAGCACGAAGTGCGGGCCATCATTGGCCCCAACGGCGCGGGCAAAAGCTCGATGCTCAACTGCATCAACGGGGTGTACACACCGCAAGAGGGCAGCATCACTTTCCGTGGCCAAAAGTTTGACCACATGAACAGCCGCCAAGTGGCCGAGATGGGCATTGCCCGCACCTTCCAAAATTTGGCCTTGTTCAAGGGCATGAGCGTGATCGACAACATCATGACCGGCCGCAACCTGCACATCAAAAGCAACCTCTTCATGCAGGCGCTGCGCATCGGCCCTGCACAGCGCGAGGAGGAGGTGCACCGGGAATTTGTCGAGCACATCATCGACTTCTTGGAGATTCAGGCCTTTCGCAAAACGCCTGTGGGCCAATTGCCTTATGGTTTACAAAAGCGGGTCGACTTGGGTCGCGCCCTGGCCATGGAGCCCAAGGTGCTCTTGCTCGATGAGCCCATGGCTGGCATGAACATGGAAGAAAAGCAGGACATGTGCCGCTTCATTCTGGATGTGAACGACGAGTTCGGCACCACCATCGTGTTGATCGAGCACGACATGGGCGTGGTGATGGACATTTCGGACCGCGTGGTGGTGCTGGACTACGGCAAAAAAATCGGCGACGGAACCCCCGAAGAAGTGCGCAACAACGAAGACGTGATCAGTGCCTATCTGGGCACCAGCCACTAAGGAGAACAAGACATGGCATTTTTTCTGGAAGCTTTGCTGGGTGGTCTCATGGCCGGCATGCTGTATGCGCTGGTGGCGCTGGGTTTTGTGCTGATTTTTAAGGCCTCGGGCGTGTTCAACTTTGCGCAAGGCGCAATGGTCTTGTTCGCGGCTTTGGCCATGGCCCGTTTTTCTGAATGGGTGCCCGGCTGGCTGGGCATTGAAGACAAGTTCTTGGGCAACCTGATCGCTTTTGCGCTGTCGGCCGTCATCATGTTTGCTTTGGCTTGGCTGATCGAGCGATTGGTGCTGCGCCATTTGGTCAACCAAGAAGGTGTGACTTTGTTGATGGCCACTTTGGGCATCACCTACTTCTTGGACGGCCTGGGTCAGACCATTTTTGGCAGCGACATTTACAAGATTGATGTCGGCATGCCCAAAGACCCGGTGTTTTTGTTCGACTCTGTGTTTCCTGGTGGCGTGCTGGTCAACCTCGAAGACGTGTATGCGGCTTGCATCGCGGCTTTGCTGGTGGTGGTCTTGTCGCTGTTCTTCCAAAAGACCAGCACCGGCCGCGCTTTGCGTGCGGTGGCCGATGACCACCAAGCGGCGCAGTCGATTGGCATTCCGCTCAACCGCATCTGGGTGATCGTTTGGTTTGTGGCGGGTCTCACCGCCTTGGTGGCCGGCATCATCTGGGGCTCCAAGATGGGGGTGCAGTTCTCGCTGACCACCGTGGCTTTGCGCGCCTTGCCGGTCATCATTTTGGGCGGCCTGACCTCCGTGCCGGGCGCCATCATCGGCGGCCTGATCATTGGGGTGGGTGAGAAGTTGTCCGAGGTGTACCTCGGCCCCTATGTGGGCGGTGGTATTGAAATCTGGTTTGCTTATGTGCTGGCGCTGGTCTTCTTGCTGTTCCGTCCGCAAGGCCTGTTCGGCGAAAAAATCATCGACCGCGTGTAAGGAGAGAAAAACATGTTTTACAGAGAAAACGGTCAGTACAAGACCTCTTACCGCAGCGACCAGCAGATCTTTGCGATTGCGCAAGACCGCTGGGCCATCTTGGCGCTGATCGCCTTCGCCTTCATCGGTGTGCCTTTCATTGCCGATGAATACATGTTCCGCGCCATCTTGATCCCCTTCCTTATCCTGTCGCTGGCGGCTTTGGGGGTGAACATTTTGGTGGGCTACTGCGGCCAAATTTCGCTCGGCTCCGGTGCCTTCATGGCGGTCGGGGCTTGCATGGCCTACAACACCTACATCCGCATCGAGGGCATGCCCCTGATCGTGGCTTTGCTGGCCGGGGGCTTTTTTGCCACCTTGGTGGGGATGTTCTTTGGCATTCCCAGCTTGCGCGTCAAAGGCCTGTATTTGGCGGTGGCCACGCTGGCAGCGCAGTTCTTTTGTGACTGGGCCTTCCTGCGCGTGGGTTGGTTCACCAATAACAATGCCTCGGGCTCGGTCTCGGTGTCCAACCTGAATGTGTTTGGTTGGTCCATCGACACCCCTTTGCAAAAGTACCTGTTCTGCCTGGTCTTTTTGGTGGTGTTTGGTTTGTTGGCCAAAAATCTGGTGCGCTCGGCCATTGGCCGCGAATGGATGGCCATTCGTGACATGGACGTGGCCGCTGCCGTGATCGGCATTCGGCCGGTGTACGCCAAGCTCAGCGCTTTTGCCGTGAGTTCGTTCATCGTCGGTGTGGCGGGCGGCCTGTGGGGCTTTGTCCATCTGGGTTCGTGGGAGCCAGCGGCTTTCTCGATTGACCGTTCCTTCCAGTTGCTGTTCATGGTCATCATCGGCGGCATGGGCTCCATCATGGGCAGTTTCTTTGGCGCAGCATTCATCGTGATCTTGCCGATTTT
Source organism: Limnohabitans sp. WS1 (assembly GCF_003063265.1). Taxonomy (GTDB): domain Bacteria; phylum Pseudomonadota; class Gammaproteobacteria; order Burkholderiales; family Burkholderiaceae_C; genus Limnohabitans_A. The sequence goes on along the minus strand of NZ_NERU01000019.1, from coordinate 6,421 downwards.
CCTGAACCAGTTCCTGCCTTGGGCAGGTGACATGGTGGGGGTCAGCATCTCGACGGCTGCCGTATCGCACACCGAGTTCATGATCTTTGGTGCGCTGATTGTGTGGTTCCTGATCGTGGAGCCGCATGGCCTGGCCAAGCTGTGGTCGGTGGCCAAGCAAAAGCTGCGTCTGTGGCCCTTCCCGCACTGATGCGCAGAGATTTTTCCGAGTGTTTTTACCCCAAGTGCTTCCCTTTTTTAACAGGAGACAAACCATGAAGCTTCGTCAACTCGCCTTGGCCACCACTGTGGCGGCTGCCGGTCTTGCCAGTGCGCTGGTCAGCACCGTGGCAACGGCCCAAACCAAAGAGCAGTTTTTCCCCGTGCTGGTCTACCGCACCGGTGCCTACGCCCCCAACGGCGTGCCCTTTGCCAACGGCTATGTCGACTACCTCAAGCTGGTCAACGCACGCGGTGGCATCAACGGCGTCAAACTCAGCTTTGAAGAGTGCGAAACCGCCTACGCCACAGACCGCGGCGTGGAATGCTATGAGCGCCTGAAAGGCAAGAACGGCGGCGCGACCGTGTTCCAGCCTTTGTCCACCGGCATCACCTTTGCCCTGACCGAAAAAGCCCCTGGCGACAAGATCCCCTTGATCACCGCAGGTTACGGCCGCAGCGAATCGGCTGACGGTGGCGTGTTCAAGTGGAACTTCCCCTTGGCCGGCACTTACTGGGTGGCCGGTGACGTGATCATCCAGGACATCGCTAAAAAAGCCGGCGGTGCCGACAAGCTCAAGGGCAAACACATCGCTTTGGTGTACCACGACAGCCCATTTGGCAAAGAAGCCATCCCAATCCTGCAAGAGCGCGCGGCCATGCACGGCTTCAAGCTGAGCTTGCTGCCTGTGACCCATCCTGGTGTGGAGCAAAAGTCCACCTGGTTGCAAATTCGCCAAAGCCGTCCTGACTACGTGGTCAACTGGGGTTGGGGCGTCATGAACTCCACCTTGCTCAAAGAAGCACAAGCCACCGGCTATCCCCGCGAGAAGATTTATGGCGTGTGGTGGGCCGGTGCCGAGCCTGACGTCAAAGACGTGGGCATGGGTGCCAAAGGCTACAACGCCATCACCATGCAGCACGGCACGGAAAAAGACTCTGCGATCGTGAAGGAAGTGCTGGAGAAGTTGCACGCCAAGAACCAAGGCACTGGCCCCAAGGACGAAGTGGGTGAAGTGCTGTACATGCGCGGTTTGTTCAGCGCCATGTTTGCGGTCGAAGGTGTGCGTCAAGCCCAAGAGAAATACGGCAAGGGCAAAGTCATGACCGGCGAGCAAGCACGCTGGGGTTATGAAAACCTGAACCTGACCCAGCCCAAACTTGATGCCCTGGGCTTCAAGGGTGTGTTGCGTCCCATCTCCACATCGTGCGCTGACCACATGGGTGCCAACTGGGCCCGTATCCACACCTGGAACGGCAGCAAGTGGGAGTTCTCCAGCGACTGGTACCAGGCCGATGAGCAGATCATCAAGCCCATGGTGAAGGCCGCTGCCGACAAGTACGCCGCCGAGAAGAAGATCACACGCCGCACCCCTGCGGATTGCCAGTCCTGATCGGTGAACAGCCCGCTGCGCAAGTGGCGGGCTGCATCTGCCCATGGCTTGCGTCAGCGGCAGATGCCACATGAAACCCTTGCGTGCAGCGGTTTCATTTGGCTTGAACCCCAGAATTTGAAAAGGCACAGTCCATGAGCGACAAAAACATTGTTCTGAACGTCAATGGCATCGAAGTCATTTACAACCACGTCATCCTGGTGCTCAAGGGCGTGTCCCTGCAGGTGCCCGAGCAAGGCATTGTGGCCTTGCTGGGCGGCAACGGCGCGGGCAAGACCACCACGCTGCGGGCGATTTCCAACTTGCTGCAAGGCGAGCGCGGGGCGGTGACCAAGGGCTCGATCGAGCTGCGTGGCGAGCGGATCGAAAACCTCTCACCTGCCGACCTGGTGAACCGGGGTGTGGTGCAGGTGATGGAAGGCCGTCACTGCTTTGCCCACCTGACCATCGAAGAAAACCTGATGACCGGCAGCTACACCCGCACCGACAAGGGCGAAATCGCGGCCAACTTGGACAAGGTCTACACCTATTTCCCGCGCCTCAAAACCCGTCGCACCTCGCAAGCGGCCTACACCTCGGGCGGTGAGCAGCAAATGTGCGCCATTGGTCGCGCCTTGATGACCAACCCCAACATGGTGTTGCTCGACGAGCCCTCCATGGGTTTGGCCCCGCAGATCGTTGAAGAGGTCTTCAACATCGTCAAGGACTTGAACGAGAAGGAAAAAGTCACCTTCCTGATCGCCGAGCAGAACACCAACATGGCGCTCAAGTACGCCGACTACGGCTACATCATGGAGTCGGGCCGCATTGTGATGGACGGCGCGGCCGAAGACCTGCGCACCAACGAAGATGTGAAAGAGTTTTACTTGGGCATGGGCGGCGGGGAGCGCAAGAGCTTCAAGGACGTCAAGAGCTACAAGCGCCGCAAGCGCTGGTTGGCTTGAGGGTCCGACAACCGAAATTTCCCCCTTGTGGGCGCGTGCCCCTGTGCGCGAATGGCTTACCCACAACACTGTTTTTTGCACGCAGGGGCGTGCGCCACCATTGACCCGCACAGCACCCATGATGCATTACGACGCCCTCGAAACCCGCAACTCAGAAGCGCGTGAAGCCGCCTTGATGGCCGCCTTGCCCGCGCAAGTCGCACACGCCAAAGCCCATGCTCCGGCGTTTGCCGATTTGCTGCGCGATGTCGATGCTGCCAGCGTCAACAGCCGGACCGCTTTGGCCGCTTTGCCGGTCATCCGCAAATACGAATTGCTGGAGCGTCAAAAAGCTGCGCGTGTGGCAGGCGGCAATGTGTTTGGTGGTTTCAGCACCCTGGGTTTTGGCCCAGGCATGACCCGCGTGTTTGCCAGCCCCGGCACCATTTATGAGCCCGAAGGCACACGCGCCGATTACTGGCGCATGGCCCGGACCATGTTCGCGGCGGGCTTTCGCCCGGGCGAGCTGATCCACAACTGTTTCAGCTACCACTTCACCCCTGCGGGCTCCATGATGGAAACCGGTGCCCATGCCTTGGGCTGTACCGTCTTCCCCGGCGGCATTGGCCAGACCGAACAGCAAGTGACGGCCATGGCCGAGTTGCAGCCTGCGGGCTACATCGGCACGCCCAGTTTCCTGAAAATCATCATCGAAAAAGCCGCCGAGATGGGTGTGGCCCTGCCCAGTTTGCGCAAGGCACTCGTTTCGGGCGAGGCTTTCCCGCCCAGCCTGCGCGACTGGATGACAGCGCATGGTGTGGACGCCTACCAGTGCTACGCCACCGCCGACGTGGGCTTGATCGCTTACGAAACCGCATCGCGTGAAGGCCTGGTGCTGGACGAGGGCGTGATTGTGGAGATCGTGCGCCCCGGCACCGGTGACCCGGTGCCCGAGGGTGAAGTGGGCGAGCTGGTCATCACCACACTCAACCCCGACTACCCCTTGATCCGTTTTGGCACGGGCGACCTGTCGGCCATCTTGCCCGGCACCTGCCCCACCGGCCGCACCGGTCAGCGCATCAAGGGCTGGATGGGCCGGGCCGACCAGACCACCAAAATTCGCGGCATGTTTGTGCACCCCGGCCAAGTGGCCGAGATCGTCAAGCGCTTTCCCGAAGTGAGCAAAGCCCGTTTGGTGGTGACCGGCGAGATGGCCAATGACCAGATGGCGCTGCATGTCGAAACGGCCACCTTGGCGGACGAGGCACTCAAGGCCCGAGTGTCAGAAGCCGTTCGCGATGTGACCAAACTGCGTGGTGAGGTGCATTTGGTCGCTGCGGGCAGCTTGGCCAATGACGGCAAGGTGATCGAGGACGCCCGCAGTTACCAATGACCGCTTGAGCCTGATGCGTCACTGTGCAAGAGGTGCACAGGGCGCACGCATGCAGACAAAGAGCGGCCTGTTGGCCCAAATCCATGGCCCATCAAGGCCATATCCCGCATGCGGACTAAGTCATGACCGAGAATTTCTGCCACTCTTGGTGGTTTAAACTGCCACGTTCAAAATTAGGAGTGAGTAAATGAAGCAATGGTTTGCCTTGGCTGCTTTGGCCGCCGTATCCATCGGGGCACAAGCCCAAACTTTCCCTGGCAACAAGCCTGTGTCCATCGTGGTGCCCTTCACGGCTGGTGGCCCCACTGACCGCGTTGCACGCGATTTGGCCGAAGCCATGCGCAAGCAAATTCCGGGCAGCAACTTTGTGGTCGAAAACGCCGCTGGCGCTGGCGGCACCATTGGAGCCACCAAAGTGGCCAAAGCCAATCCCGATGGCCACACGCTCTTGTTGTTCCACATCGGCATGGCCGCTACGCCTGCCCTGTACCGCAAAATTGCCTACAAACCGCTGGAAGATTTCGAGTTTTTGGGCATGGTCAACGACGTGCCCATGACCTTGATCGGCAAGCCCCAGCTGCCCGCCAACACCTACCGCGACTTTGAAAACTACATCCGCGCCAACGCCGGAAAGCTGAACATCGCTCACGCCGGTTTGGGGTCCGCCTCTCACATTTGTGGCCTCTTGTGGCAGTCCAACTTGCAGACCAAAGACGCGATGACCACCATCCCCTTTGGCGGCACCGCGCCCGCCATGACCGCCTTGATCGGCGGCCAAGTCGATGTGATGTGTGACCAGACCACCAACACCACCAGCCAGATCGAAGGCGGTCGCGTCAAGGCTTTTGCGGTCACCACCGCCAAGCCTTTGGCGTCACACCCTGTTCTCAAGCACTACCCCAGCTTGCAAGAGATGGGCCTGAAGAACTTCAACCTGACCATCTGGCACGGTTTGTATGCCCCCAAAGGTACGCCCGCAGCGATCACCAAAACGCTGAACGATGCCCTGAAAAAAGCCCTGAAAGATCCCGAATTCGTCAAAAAGAATGAAGGCTTGGGCGCGTTGGTGGTGACCGACAAGCGTGTTGAGCCAGAAGAGCACAAGAAATTTGTGGCTGCCGAAATGGTGAAAATCAAAGCTGCGGTGGACGCAGCGGGCAAGTACGCTGACTGATCCCTCGCAAAAGTGCCACCCACAAAAAAGCCGCTTGATGCGGCTTTTTTGATGGGCATCAAGCTTGGTCAAGTGCCCGTGCCGCCCCCAGGAGTGCCGGTGACTCGTGCGCTTGAATGACCCAGACGGGGATGTCTTGGAGGTAAGTGGCAAATCGGCCTTTGGCCTCAAAACGCTGGCGAAAAGGGGAGTGTTCAAACCATCCCAGCAGGCGGGGCACAATCCCCCCGCCAATGTAGACGCCACCCCGAGCGCCCAAAGTCAAGGCCAAATCACCTGCAACCGATCCCAGAAAGCCTGCAAACATGTCAAGGCAAGCCAGACTCAAAGGGTCTTTGTCCTGGAGTGCCCACTGGGTAATTTCACTGGCCTGCACTGCTTGCGCAGGCAGGCCCGTGTTCTGGCCTAAAGCCCAATACAGATCGACCAAGCCTTGGCCAGACAAAACCCGTTCAGCCGACACATGTCCGTATTTTTGGCCAATGCGCTCAATGACCGCAAACTCTTTGGCATTTTGAGCAGCCAGCGTCACATGGCCACCTTCGCCAGAAATGGGCAACACATGTTGACCCGATGGCATCAAGCCAGAGACCCCCAAACCTGTGCCCGCGCCCAACAAGGCCACAGGTGCATTTTGAATGGGCTCCTTGCCGCCAATCTGGACTTTTTGCTCCGTGGTCAGACAAGGCAATGCCAAGGCCAAGGCTGTGAAGTCATTGATGACCTGGAGTCGATTCAAAGACAGTTGTTGTTGCAGTTGTTCAATTGAAAACGACCAATGATGGTTGGTCATCACGACCTGGTCGCCCGTGATGGGGTTGGCGATCCCGATGCCGGCGGCCGCCGGCGATGTCAGACCGTTGCCTGTCAGATAAGCCTCAATCGCTTCGGCAATGCCAAGGAATTGCGAGCATGACAGCACTTGAATGTGGGACAGGGGTGCACTGGCTGAAGCCTGCCAAGCAAACCTGGCATTGGTTCCCCCCACATCACCGAGTAAACGCGGAAATAAGTTCATGGCGCTCAATTGACGAACTGCTCAGAGCCCACAATGCCCAGCTTGGTCAGCCCGATGCGCTGCGCACTGGCCATCACCCCCGCCGTCGCCTCGTACTTGGCCTTCGCGTGCGAGCGAATGTGCAGCTCCGGCTGCGGCTGCATCACCGCCGCTTCCTTGAGCTTGGCCTCCAAATCCGCACGGCCCTCCACAGCCTTGCCGTTCCAGTTCACCACACTGGCTGCATCCACATCGATGCGAATCACCACCGGCTCCACCTTCTTGGCCGCGTTGCTGGGCAGCGGCATGTCCAGGTTCACCGAGTGCAGCTGCGCCGGAATC
>NZ_NERU01000018.1 GCF_003063265.1 Limnohabitans sp. WS1 | reverse complement strand
CCGCCAGTTCGCCTCCGGTTGCTCCCCACCCCGCTTCGCAGCGACGCAGTTACCTTCGACTACGGGGCCTTGGCTTACCCCGACATGGACTCTCACCATGCTGTGTACGCGCCTTCACGGGCGCACTGGGAGCCCCGCCCTCGGGGCGATGGAGTGGTCTGCGAGGGTTTTCGCGACGAGGGCGTCGCTCCTACAGGGGCAAAGCCCCCATTTTGGGGAAACCCCGCATTTTGTGGGAGCCCCGCCCTCGGGGCGATGGGTCGTGGTCTGCGAGGATTTTCGCGACGGGGGCGTCGCTCCTACAGGGGCAAAGCCCCCGTTTTGTGGAAGCCCCGCATTTTGTGGGAGCCCCGCCCTCGGGGCGATGGACTGTGGTCTGCGAGGGTTTTCGCGACGAGGGCGTCGCGCCTACAAAATCAAACCATCCAATTTGCCAGCGCATCGCTGGTGGCTTCGGGCAATTCTTCGGGGATGAAATGGCCCGAAGGCATGACCTGACCTGCCACATGGCCTGCGCATTGGGCTTGCCACAGCTCGACAGGCTTGAACATGCGGTTGACCACGCCCCGGCTGCCCCACAACACCAAGGTGTCACAAGCAATTTTGTCTCCCCGCTCGCGGCCTGCACGGTCGTGCTCCAGGTCAATGCCTGCGCTGGCGCGGTAGTCTTCGGCCGCGCTGTGGATGGCGGCGGGCCAGCCTTGCTCGTTCAGCATTGGATTGCAAAAGGCGCGTTCGTATTCGGCCAAGGCCTCGGGCTCGATGTAGGCCAAGCCCTGGCTGCCCCAGCCGCCCAGCTTGGCGTGCAAATAGGCTTTGGCGTTGCCGCCGATCATGAATTCGGGCAAGGGCGCGGGCTGCGTCAGGTGGAACCAGTGGTAGTAGGCCTGTGCAAAGGCAAAGTAGGGGTCGGCCACCGGGCCGGAGACCTCGGGCGCTTTACCCCAATTGCCGCTGTACATGTCCAGCGTTGGCGCAATGTCGATCACGCACAACTTCTTGACCCGCTGGGCATGGTCCAGCGCCAAACGGTGCGCCACGCGCCCGCCCCGGTCGTGACCGCACAAGAAAAAGTCGCCCACACCCAAGGCGTCGAGCAAGCCCACCACTTCTTGCGCCATGGCGCGTTTGCTGTAGTGCGCGTGCTCGGCGTCGCCCACGGCGTGCGACGAATCGCCGTAGCCCCGCAGATCGGGCATGACCAGGCGGTAACGGCCGCGCAGGTTTTGCGCGACGCGGTGCCACATGACATGGGTTTGCGGAAAGCCGTGCAGCAACACCAGCACGGGCAAGTGCGCTTGCGCGGCCCAGTCGGCCGATTGCCGATAGCAGACCGGCAAGCCCATCACCGTGAGCGTTTGCCGCTCGAAGCCTTCAAACCAAGACATCAGTCGACCTTGGCACCTGAGGCCTTGACGACTTCGGCCCACTTTTTGTGCTCAGCGTCAATCAATGCCGCAAATTGCGCAGGCGTGTTGCCACTGGGGATGGCCCCCAAAGTGGCCAAGCGCTCTTTCAAAGCGGGGGTGGCCAGAGCCTTGGCAACTTCTTGCTGGATGCGGTTGACCACGTCAGCAGGGGTGCCAGCGGGGGCCAGCAAGCCAAACCAACTGCTGGCTTCAAAGCCCTTGAGCCCGGCAGCTTCTTCGATGGTGGGCAACTCAGGCATCGCTGCCGAGCGCTGGGAACTGGTCACTGCCAGGGCTTTGAGCTTGCCGCCTTTGATCAAGGGAATGGACGATGGCAAGTTGTCAAACATCACGTCCATGTTGCCGCCCGACAAGTCCAGCAACGCGGGGCCAGAACCCCGGTAAGGAATGTGGGCCATGAAAATGCCGGTTTGGCTCTTGAACAACTCGCCCGCCAAATGGATGGAGGTGCCGTTGCCACTCGACGCCATGTTCAGCTTGCCAGGGTTGGCTTTGGCGTATTTGATGAAGTCGTTGACGTTGTTGATTTTGTTGGCCACCGCTTTTTCGGCGTTGATCACCATCACGTTGGGCACACCCGCGACGAGCGTGATGGGCGCGAAGTCTTTGAAGGGGTCGTAGGGCAGCTTGGCGTACAGGGCGCGGTTGATGCCGTGTGTGCCCACGGTGCCCATGAGCAGGGTGTAGCCGTCGCCTGCCGACTTGGACACGATTTCTGCCCCCAGGTTGCCCCCCGCTCCCCCTTTGTTCTCGATGACGAACTGCTGGCCAAAGGCTTTGCTCAATTCGGGCGCAATGGCGCGGGCCAAGATGTCGGTGGTGCCGCCGGGTGCAAAGGGCACCACGATCTTGACGGGCTTGTTGGGCCAGGCGGTTTGGGCCCAAGCCATGGACGAAGTTGCCAGCAAGGCAGCGGCCGCAACACCACCCATGATGTGTCGGCGGTTCAATTTTGAAATCATGCAGGTCTCCTTTAAAAACGTTATCCCTGAATGATGACATCTTCAGGCCCAGGCCCTGTCACCCAAGCGCCGAAACACCCCCCGATCTAGGGTTTGTCTGAGGTTGCCCCCCAGACAAACATGTCCGGCTTGCGCAAGACGCGGCTTGATCCTCCTCAAATCGGCGCACTGATGCCTTCGCGCGCCATGCGCCGGTAAATGGTGGAGCGGCTGACGCCCCGTTGGCGGGCCACTTCCGAGACATTCCAGCGCTCTTGGCGCAAGTGCGCCAAGAGTTGGGCGCTTTTCTCGTGCAGGGCTGACTCCGGCATGGAAGACGGTGGCTGGCTGGACAGGGCCGTGCATGACGCCAGCGGCTCCCCCGAGGCCAAGCGGGGCGGCAACAAAGGCACGCCAGCAACGCACTGCAACTCGCGAGGCAAATGCCTGGGCTCGATCAGATTGCGTTCACACAAGGCCACCGCCGTTCGCAAGACGTTTTTCAACTCGCGGATATTGCCAGGCCATGCGTAGTGCTTCAACAAATCGCAGGCCTCTGGCGTGATGGTGGGAATGAACACCCTGGACTGTGCGCGTGTTTGCGCGTGCAAGACCTGTTCAATCAGTGCGCCCAAATCCTGGCGTTCGCGCAAGGCCGGCAACTCGATCACGATGCCACTCAAACGAAAATACAAGTCCTGCCGGAAGTGCCCCTCTTCCACCATGGACAACAGCTTGCGGTGCGAAGCGCAAATGACCTGCACATCCACTTTGGCCGACACCTCTGCGCCCAAGGGCATGACTTCACCTTCCGCCAGAACGCGCAACAAGCGGGTCTGCAAAGCCAGTGGCATGTCGCCAATTTCATCCAGAAACAAGGTGCCGCCATCGGCTTGCTGGATCTTGCCCTTGACCCCTTTGGCGCGTGCCCCGGTAAAGGCACCATCCGCATAGCCAAACAACTCACTCTCAATCAGGCTTTCGGGAATGGCTGCGCAATTGAGGGCGATAAAGGCTTGGGCTTTGCGGGCGCTGCACTGGTGCATGGCTTGCGCAAACATTTCCTTGCCCGTGCCAGTCTCCCCATGCAGCAAGACCGAAATGCCCTTGTTCATCACCCGACTGGCCTTGAGCACGTTGGACATCATCAAGGGGTCCGTACCGGCCAGCACATGCAAAGCTTGCAGGTCCGTGCCCACCGAAGCGGCCTGGGCATGGTTTGCCAAGACCCTGTTCACACGCGGCTGCGTGGGATGCGTGAGTTTGGCAAAGTAGCGCCGCGCACTGGCCACATGGCGCACTTCGAAGGCGTCACCTTTGGCCCGGTGCGCCTGCGTGACCAGTGCGGGCATGTCCAGGCCCAACACATGGCCGATGTCTGCCCCCATGCACGTCAGCGCATGCGCCAGTGGATGGTCCGGATGCGCCCCCAAGCACTGACGCGCCCGGCTGTTGGCGGCCATGACCCGACCGCTCTCGTCCAAGGCCATCAAGAGGCTGACCTGCACATCCAGCAAGGCCCGACTTTCGCTCAGATGCAAGACGCAGTGGTGGCGATGCTGGCGCAAAAAATAAGCGTCCTCGACCATTCGGGCCGTTTGCGACACCATTTGCAGCACCAGGTGTTGGCTGCGCTTGTCGTGCGGTGAATACAGCGCCGATGCATCCAGAACGGCCAGCAAATCACCCCCAGGTCCGAACACCGGGGCAGAGCTGCAGGTCAAGGTGGTGTTGGGCGAGCGAAAGTGCTCATCGTGGTGCACGGTGATGGGGGCGCGTTCAATCGAACACACGCCCACCGCGCAAGTGCCTTCCACCTCCTCTGACCAGCAAGCCCCCACATAAAGACCCGCATGTCTCAGCTCTTTGTCGTGGGCCTCGTTGTTCACAAAGTCCACCGTCACGCCTTGTGGATCGGTCAGCAACACCACATAACCAGCATCCCGAACTTGGCGCGAGAGTTGATTCATGCCCTCGCGCGCGGTGTGCATCAAGTCTTCCAACGGCGTTTGGTAATCCTTGAGCTGGCCCCTCGAATACACCCTGGGTGGCGTGCTCAGACCGGGGTCGATCTGGTAGCGCTCCAAAGACCGTTTCCAGGAATTGGCCAGGGCCGAGTCGCCCTGCATGGCCTGACGAATGCGCTGGTCGATGACGGAAGCTGAAAAGGACATGGTGAAAGGGGTGAACACGCCCATACCAGCGCTGCAAGAGGTATTTCTCCAAACGCCGTATGCCTACGTGTAGTCGTTGACAAAACGCCCGATCGTAGTCATTTACGCCTCTGTTTTCATTGGCGCTTACCCGACTGAAACGTGTCATTTGTTGCATGGGAATGCAACACCTGTCGCACCCCGAAAGGCGGCCATTGCATCAGCTGTCTGCCTTTTGCAACAGGCCAGCGGCCATGCAGTCAGGGCAATCCCTTGCTGAATCTGGCTTTTTCCCGCTGGCACGGCGATTGCAAAAGTTCATCGTCCGATGCCCGTCATTCGACGGTGCACGGCACCAGAACTTGAGGAGATATGCATGCAAGCAAGTACCGAGCAATTGCGGTGGATGTACGAAACGATGGTCGAAATTCGTGAGTACGAAGAGACCATGGTCAAGGTGTATATGGAAGGCAAACTGCCGCCCGCCATTCAAAAAGGCCTGGCCTTTGACATCGGCTCAGGCCCCGTGCCCGGAGAGATGCACCTGGCCGCAGGCCAGGAGCCGGTGGCCGTTGGGGTGTGCGCGCATCTGCGCCAAGACGACACCGTGGTGGGCGCACACCGCCCGCACCACTTTGCCATTGCCAAGGGCGTGCCCCTCAACCCCATGACAGCCGAGATGTTTGGCAAGGCCACGGGCCTGGGCCGTGGCAAGGGTGGCCACATGCATTTGTTTGACCCGGAGCACAAGTTCAGCTGCAGCGGCATCGTGGGTGCCAGCATGCCCCCGGCTTGCGGCGCGGCGCTGGCCGCCAAAAAGCGCGGCACCGACGCGGTGGCCGTCGCCTTTTTTGGAGAAGGTGCCACCAACCAGGGGGCCTTCCATGAATCCATGAACCTGGCTGCCCTGTGGCGCTTGCCTGTGATTTTTGTGTGCGAAGACAACGCGTATGCCATCTCGGTCGAAAAGTCCGAATCGACCTCTGTGGCCTGGAATTCAGACCGTGCAGCGGCATACGGCATGCCTGGCATTTTGGTGAAAGACAACGACGCCGTCGAAGTGTTCAAAGCCGCAGGCCAAGCCGTGGCGCGGGCACGCGCAGGCCTTGGGCCGACCCTGATCGAGGTCAAAACCGACCGCTACCTGGGTCACTTTCAAGGTGATCCGGAAACCTACCGCCCCAAAGGCGAAACAGAGGCATTGCGCAAAAACGATCCGATCCCGCACCTAGCGCAGCAACTGCGTGCCCTGGGCGCCCTGGACGATGGCCAAGACGCGGCATTGCGCCAGGCCGTGCACCAGCGCGTTCAAGAGGCTTACGACTTCGCGCGCAACAGCCCCTACCCCGAAGCCGAAGACGCCTTGCTGCATGTCTTTGCCTGAACGTTTCAGCCTCGGAAAACCCCACACCCCCTCACATTTCAGGAGTCCTTCATGACCCAACCCAACCGCAAACTCACCATGGCCCAAGCCATCTCCGAAGCCATTGGCCAGGAGATGGAACGCGACGCAGAAGTCTTTGTGCTCGGCGAAGACGTCGGCAAGTACGGCGGCATCTTCGGCGCCACCGGCGGCCTGCTCGACAAGTTTGGCAAAGACCGCATCATGGACACGCCCATCTCTGAAACCGGCTTCATTGGCGCGGCCATCGGCGCAGCGGCAGAAGGCATGCGCCCGATTGCCGAATTGATGTTTGTCGACTTCTTTGGCGTGTGCATGGACATGATCTACAACCACATGGCCAAAAACACCTACATGGCCGGTGGCAACATCCAGCTGCCGATGGTGCTGATGACGGCCATTGGCGGCGGCTACAACGATGCGGCGCAGCACTCGCAATGCTTGTACGCCACATTTGCCCACATGCCGGGTCTCAAGGTGGTGGTGCCCTCCAACGCCTATGACGCCAAGGGTTTGATGACCCAGGCCATTCGGGACAACAACCCCGTGGTCTTCATGTTCCACAAAGGCATCATGGGCCTGCCCTGGATGTCCTACCTGGAGGGCAGTACCAACGAGGTGCCGCAAGAGGCTTACACCATCCCATTCGGCAAGGCCAAGGTTGTGCGCGAAGGCCGCGATGTGACGATCGTCACGCTCAGCCAGATGGTGCAAAAAGCGGTGCTGGCCGCCGAAACCCTGGCCGCACAGGGCATCGACGCCGAGATTGTGGATTTGCGCACCGTGGTGCCCCTGGACCGCGAAACCATCTTGGCCTCGGTCAGCAAGACGGGGCGTCTGCTGGTGGCCGATGAAGACTATTTGAGCTTTGGTCTGTCGGGCGAGATCGCCGCACTGGTGGCCGAAAACCTGGACATCCTGACCCTCAAAACGCCTGTGCGACGCTTGGCCGTGCCCGATGTGCCGATTCCCTACAGCCGCCCGCTGGAACAATTCGTCATCCCGCAAGTGGCCAACATCGTGCAGCAGGCACAAGCCTTGATGGTGGCGCCGAAAGTGAAGGTGGCCGCATGAACGCCGTGACCTTGCCCGCCGAATTGTGGGCCGATGTGGATGAGGGCACCGAAGCCCTGGTGGAAGAATGGCGGGTCAAAGAACAAGACACGGTGACGGCAGGTCAAGTGCTGGGCAGCGTGGTGCTGGTCAAGTCCAGCCATGAAATCACGGCCCCCGTGGCCGGCACCGTGCAACGCATTTGCGTTCAAGTCGAGGAGACTTTCGCACGCGGCACCACACTGATCGAGCTGTCATGAGCGTCATTCCCCTCAAAGGCATGCGAGGTGCGATTGCGCGCAACATGACCTTGGGCTGGCAAGCCCCTCGCGTGGCCATGACCGTGGAAGTCGACATGACGGCCTGCCTGGGTCAACAAGTCGGCGTCACGCCCCAGGTGCTCAGCGCGGTCGCAGGCGCTTTGCGGGATCACCCCGCACTCAACGCGTGGCTGACCCCCGAGGGCATCGCCCCGCAGAGCGTGGTGAATCTGGGCATGGCCGTCGCGCTGGCAGAAGGCTTGGCTGTGCCTGTGATCCGCAACGCGGCGGCCAGGTCACTGACCGACATGGCGCAGCAGGTTCGGGAATTGGCCGCAGCAGCACGCCAGCAAAGCTTGCCGCCCAAGGCCTATCAGGGCGGCAGCTTCACGGTGACGAACCTGGGGGCCACGGGCATTGACTGGTTCACGCCGATTCTCAATCCACCCCAAGTGGGTATTTTGGGCATCGGCCGCACGCTGGACACCCCCGTGGTGCGTGACGGCCAGATCGTGATGGCGCCCATGATGTCCATGACTTTGGTGTTCGATCACCGCGCTGTGGATGGTCACCCTGCCGCCCTGTTCTTGGCCGACTTGCGCAAGCGACTTGAAGCAGGAGTCCTGCCATGAAGCGCGACTGGCCTGTCGATTGCCTGACGGTGTCTGCGGCAGAGGAACAACGCTGGAACGAGCAGCAACTGAGCACGCTGGTGACGCAGCCGATCACGCGCTTTTGGCGCTACACGGAACCTGCTTTGGTGCTGGGCTGTGGGCAACGCGCCAGCTTGGCGCAACTGCCCGACAGCCCCATACCCGCGCTGGTGCGCCATGCCGGTGGCGGTGCGGTGCTGACGGGCCCCTGGATGCTGAGCCTGTCGGTCATGCTGCCGCCTGACCACCCGGCTGTCAGCGCAGGGATTTTGAGCAGCTACCGCTGGTTGGGCGAGAGCATGGCCACTGCCTTGCAAAACAGTTGGGGGGTGCCCGCGCAAGCCCTGGCCAAGCACGCGTCCAAGCCAGAGGACAAGCCCGCGAACAGTCCCCCTCATTGGGCCTGTTTTGCAGGCTTGTCCCCCTGGGAAGTCGTGGCCGATGGGCGAAAGCTCGTCGGTCTCGCCCAGGTCCGCCGAAGCACGGGCGTGTTGCTGACCGCCGGTGTTTTGGTGAGCCCGCCCGACTGGGCACTGCTGTGCCAAGCCATGGGCAAACCCCTGACAGACGCCATGGACCTTGAATGCGCAACGACTTCGGTCAGTGCGTATGGGGGCCACGCTGTCACGGCCCACGATGTGTTTCCTGCACTGGCTTTGGCCGTGCAAGAAGCGCTCCATTCATTTTTACCTCAGGAGACTTTATGAGCACTCAAAAACCTTCCATGCGTGTCCTCGACAAACTGCCCCAAGTGCAGCGCCGAAGCTTTCTCGCCGGTGCCGCCGGCATGAGCGTCGTGCCAGTCACGGCGCTGAGCATGGCCCCCACGGCCTTGCACGCAGCGTCGTTCAAGGTACTGGGCAGCCAAACCGGCACCACGCTGCTGCGCATGGCACGCGACATTTATCCGCACGACAAGCTGGCCGACCGCTATTACCTGCAGGCGCTGATGGCCCATGAGAAAGCCTCGGCCAAAGACGCGGCCCTGAAAAAAATGATCACCGAGGGTGTGGCAGAACTGGACGCGCAAGCCAAGCGCCGCTTTGGCAGCAGCTACGCCGCAATTGCCAAAGAAGCCGATCGCGTCAGCGTTCTCAAAGGCATCGAGCAGTCGCCTTTCTTTCAAAAAATTCGCGGTGACATGGTCACCGGTCTTTACGACAACAAGCAGGTCTGGCCCATGTTGGGCTACGAAGGCTCATCTTGGCAAAAGGGCGGTTACGTCAACCGCGGCTTCAACGACATCAACTGGCTTTGAGCCCATTTTCAGGAGACAAACACATGGCAACACCTAAACAATTTAGCCTCAACGACGACAGCGTCGTGGTCATCGTCGGCTCCGGCGCGGGCGGCGGAACCCTGGCCAATGAGTTGGCCCAAAAGGGCATCAACTGCGTGATTCTGGAGGCAGGCAAGCACTACACCCAGGACGATATCGACAACGACGAATGGGGCATGTTCAACAAAATTTCCTGGCTGGACAAGCGCATCTCGGCCGGTGGCTGGCACCACACCAAGACCTACCCCGGACTGCCCGCCTGGATCGTCAAGGGCGTCGGTGGTTCATCTGTCCACTGGGCTGGCCTTGCCTTGCGCTTTCAGCCGCACGAATTCAAAACCCGCAGCACCTATGGCGAACAAGCGGGCACGCAAGTGATGGATTGGCCTGTGGATTACGCTGAAATGGCGCCCTTTTATGAGCTGGCCGAAAAGAAGTTGGGCGTCACGGGCACTGCTGCCAGCGGATTGCCCATGCTGCCTGAGAACAACCACTACAAGGTCATCGCTGCCGGGGCGCGCAAGATCGGCTACAAAAACATCGTGCGCCCCATGGCCATCAACTCGCAGGCCTACCAGCACCGCCCCGGTTGCCAGCAAATCGGCTTTTGCATGCAGGGCTGCAAGATCGGCGCGAAATGGTCCACCCTGTATGCAGACATCCCGGATGCCCTGGGCACCGGCAAGGTGGAACTGCGCCCGCAGTCCATGGCCCTGCGCATTGAACATGACGCACAGGGCAAAGCCACGGGTGTGCTGTATGCCGACAAAAACGGCAAGCAGCATTTCCAGAAAGCGCGCATCGTTTGTGTCGCAGGCAACTCGATTGAGTCGCCACGCCTCTTGCTGAACTCGGCCTCCAGCATGTTCCGTGACGGTTTGGCCAACTCGTCCGGACAGGTGGGGCGCAATTACATGAACCACTCCACGGCGGCAGCGGCGTCGATTTATGACAAACCTGTCTACATGTACCGTGGCACCTCTATTGGTGCGGTGGTGGCCGATGAAGCACGACATGACGCATCACGCGGCTTCAATGGCGGTTATTACCTGGAAGGTTTGTCTCTGGGCCTGCCCTTCATGGCGGCCTTCATGCAACCGGGCGGCTGGGGGCGCGATTTCACGTCGGCCATTGATTTGTATGACCACATGACCTGCGTCTGGGTGTGCGGCGAAGACCAGGCCATGGCGGATAACCGCATCACCCTGCACGCCACGGAAAAAGACCAGTACGGTCTGCCCGTCCCCGTCGTCACCAAGACCTACACCGCCAACGATGATCGGCTCGCCAGCCACGGCCTCAAGCAATGGCGTGCTTTGTCCGAAGCCGTCGGGGCCAAGCGTGTGATCGACATGCCGCCTTACCCGGCCAGCCACAACATGGGCACCAACCGCATGAGTGAAAAAGCCCGAGACGGGGTGGTCAACCGCCACGGTCAGGCGCACGACATCAAAAACCTCTTTGTCTCGGACGGCAGCCAATTCACTTCCAGCGGCGCCTGCAACCCGACCCTCACCATCGTGGCCCTGGCCATTCGGCAAGCCGGTTTCATCGAAAACGCGATGAAACGCCGGGACCTTTGAGGGCCGGCTTGGCAAACCCTTGCTGGGTCACACCGTGGCTGGCCATTCAAGGCCCCCGTGTGTGATACAGCAATCGGCCTGATGCCCTCAGCTCACCCCTGCAAAAGCTGTTGCAGCTGCGGCTTGAGTACCTTGCCCAAGGCACTCTTGGGCAGGCTGTCCATGAACACCACGCGGCGCGGCAACTTGAAGCGGGCGATGCGGATTTGCAGGTGTTGCAACACGGCTTCGGCCGTCAGGGTCTGCCCTGCGGCGTCGGGGCTGCGCACCAGCACCGCCACGGGCACTTCGCCCCAGCGGGCATCGGCCACGCCGACCACCGCGTTCTCGGCCACGCCGGGCAAGGTGACAAGCTGGTTTTCGATTTCGGCCGGGTAGATGTTTTCGCCACCCGAGATGATCATGTCTTTGCTGCGGCCCACGATGGTGATGCAGCCGTCTTCGGCGCGCTGGCCCAGGTCGCCGGAGTGGAACCAACCATCTTGCAAACCGACGCCAGCCTGCCCGTCTGTGCTCCAGTAGCCGCGCATCAGGTTGTCAGCGCGGATGCAGACTTCGCCCGTTTCTCCGGGGCCAACTTCTTGCCCTTGGGCGTTGATGAGTTTGACCTGCGCTTGCGGGTGTGGCCAGCCCGACGCGCCCACGCGGGCCATGGCCTCGGGCAAGCGCAGCACGATGGACACCGGGCCGGTTTCGGTGGTGCCGTAGACCTGGCCCACGGGCACGCCGCGTGCGTGCAACGTTTCGAGGTAAGCCACAGGCACGGTGGACGAGCCGGTCATGATGCCGCGCAGGCAAGCGAGCGAGGTGTCCGCCCAGCGCGGGTGTTCAAACAAGGCACGCATGGTGGCGGGAACCAAGAGCGACAGCGTGGGGCGGCTCGTGTGCATTTCATCCAACCAAGCCGACGGGTCAAAGCGCGGGTGCAAGACCACCTCCACCCCTGCCAGCAGCGCGGGCAGGGTCTGGATGCACAGGCCGCCCACATGGAACATGGGCAACGTGGACAGCACCTTGTCGCCCGGCACAAAGTCGTGCGCCCAGGCACTGGCGCGGGCATTGGCCAACAGCGCCGCCTGTGTGTGCACCGCGCCCTTGGGCACGCCTGTGGTGCCGGAGGTGTAGACCAACAGCAGCGGCAAGTCGCCATGCACGGCGGGCAGTGGCAGCGCACGAGGCGAGGCGGTGGCAATCAGGCTGTCGTGGTGGGTGTGCTGTAGGTCTGCGCCTTGCAGTGCCTGCGCCGTGACGGCATGGTGGCTGTCGTGCACCAGCAGGCGCGGCTGGGCGTCTTGCATGACCTGCTGCAACTCGGGCACCGCCAAGCGAAAGTTGAGCGGCAAGAACACCGCGCCCAAACGGGCACAGGCCACCAACGTGACCAACTGCAGCTCATGGTTAAACCCGAGCCAGGCCACGCGGTCACCCGGCTGCACGCCCCAAGTGGACTGCAGGTGCGCGGTGACGCGTGCCACGCGCCGCCAGAACTTGGCGAAGTCGTATTCAAAGGTCTGATCGGGTTGGCGCTCGTCGCCCCTGAAGGTCATGGCCGGCTGCGCGCCGCGCTCGTGCGCGAGCTGCGCAAAGCGCGCCGCGAGGGGGCTGGTTTCTTCTGCCCCCATCACTCGTCTTTTTCGCCGGGTTCGTACAGGGCTTCGCGGCCAATGCGGTCCATGCACAGCTCGGCCGTCCAGGGCAGCATGAGCGAGCCGCAACGTGCATCGCGGTAGAGGCGCTCCAGCGGCAGGCTTTTGAGCATGGACTGACCGCCACAGGTGCGGATGGCCAAACGGGCGATGTCTTGTGCGTTTTCCATGATGGTGTACTGCGCGGCATAGGCCCGCAGGCGGGTGGATTTGCTTGGGTCCACCTTCGCGTCTTCAATAGCACGCAGGAACAGGTTGCGGGTTTGTTCGAGCTTGATGAACATCTCGGCCACGGCGATCTGTTTGGTGGCGAACTGGCGGCGCTTGACAGGGCCCGTGCCCGCAATCTCGCCACGCAGATAGGCCACGGTGAAGTCGTACGCCGCTTGCGCGATGCCCATGTAGGTGGGCGAGAGCGTCATGAACATGTGGGGCCAGCGGCTGGCGGCTTGGAAATACAGGCCCTGCGGCATGAGCGCCGCGTCGTCGGGCACGAACACGTCTTTGAAAATCAGGTTGCGCGACACGGTGGCACGCATGCCCAAAGGGTCCCAGTCACCTTCGATCGTCAGGCCCGGCGCGGTGCGGGGGATGGCCAGGTACAGGGTGTCGCGGCGCGACAGGTCAGCGCCCTCTTTTTTCTCGGTACACAGCACGCCAAAGTAATCGGCGGCGTCTGACAGGGATGCGAAGATTTTTTTACCGTTGATCTTCCAGCCGCCATCGACCTTGACGGCGAGGGTGCCGAAGGGTTGCGCCCCTGAGGCCGCAGCGCCGCCTTCTGAAAACGGCTGCGCGTAAATCGCACCGTCTTTCACCACCCGTGCAAAGTGGGTGGCCTGGTGCGTGCGGTGTGAGGCGCGTTGCTCGGGCGTCATCTCCAAGTCTTCAGACAACAAGCCGCTCCAAAGCATGGTGCAGACGTGCATGTTGAAGGTGAGCGCGGTGGCGCCGCAGTAGCGACCAATCTCGGCCGACACCATCGCATAGGTGGCGTAATCGGCACCCTGGCCGCCATGCGCTTCGGGCACGCACAAAGCCAGCAGGCCCGAGTCGCGCATGTCGTCGTAGTTGGCAAACGGGAACTGGGCGTCGCGGTCGAGCTGCGCGGCGCGGGGGGCGAACTTTTCGCGGCCGAGTTGCCGCGCCAAAGCCATCAGCTTTTGCTGTTTTTCGGTCAGGGGGTAATCGTCGCCACAGATGGGCATGACGGTGGGCTGGGTTTTATCTTGCACATCGGTCATCAAAAGCTCCGCAAAAAAGGCAGCAGTGCATCGGCAAAGCTGTCGGGTTGCTCAAACGTCAGCAAATGGCCCACGCCCGGCAGGCACAGGTATTGCGCATGAGGAATCTTTTCGGCCATGCGCTGCACCACCGCGGGCGCAGCGGTGCGGTCGTGTTCGGCCGCGATGCACAGCGTGGGCACGGTGATCGTGGGCAAGGCGCTGCGCTGCTCAAATTGCACCAGCGCGCTGAGCGCCGCTTTGTAGGCGGCTGGCGTGATGGAGCCCATGCAGGCTTTGGCCTGCGCCAGACCCGGGCCGTCAAAGCCCGGTGCCACCATGGTTGGCACCAGTGCATCAGCCACATCGCCCATGCTTTGGCCTGCTTCCAATGGAGCCAAGCGCTGCGCGATGAAGGCTTGTTGAAAATCGCCGCCGCTTTGACCAAAACCCGGACTGCTGGCGGCCAGCACCAAGCCTGCCACACGCTCAGGGTGACGTGCCCACATTTGCAAGGCCACCATGCCGCCCAGACTGTGGCCCACCAACACGGCTTGCTGCAAACCCTGTGCATCCATCAGCGTGGCAAGAGCATCTGCCAAGTCGTCAAAAGTGCAAGGCTCGATCATCGGACTGTCGCCGTAGCCCGGCATGTCCCAGGCCACACTGGCGTAACCCGCTTGTGCGCAGGCCTGCTGGATGGCACACCACGAACTGGCCCGCCCGCCGATGCCATGCAGAAAAACCAGCGTTGGTTTTGTAGGAGCTGCGCCCTCGCGGTGATCAGACGTACTTTTCGCGACGAGGGCGTCGCTCCCACAGGCGGGCACGGCTACGCTAGACATCAGGGCGCTCATGCCAGCACCGCGCTCACGACTTGGCCCGCATCAACAACCACAGTGTCGTCGAGCCGGATGGTGCAGCCGCGCATGGGCAGGTCAAAGTGGCCCAGGGTGTGGCGGCCCGCAACTTCGTTGGCCCCGGTCGAATACAAAAAGTTGCCCGCAAAGGCACGCAGCTCGGTGCCATTGCAATCGCGCTTGTCGTAGAACGCCATGGCGTCCCAACGCGCCGCCGGGTTGAGGCCAAAGCCCACATGCGAGACGGCATAAGCGGCGCGGTGGCCTTCGGCGTCTTCCCAGGCTTTCCAGTAGCCGCGCATCATGTCCACGTCCACGCCCTGCCCCTCGATGGCGACCACGCTGTCGTTCTCGATGGTCAGGCGGATCGTGTCGCGCAAATAGCTTTTGAAGGTGAGGTTCACATCGCCCGGAGCCATGACCAGCGTGCCGTTGACACTGCCTGCGGCCGGAAAAGCCAGCGCCAGCCCGGCAGGCCAGTGCGACACCATGCCCGGCTTGGGGCAAAAGCCCCACACGCCGCCGACCACCGCTTGTTTGTCGCCATGTTTCAGGTTCACGCGCAGGTCGGTGCCTGCGGCAGACGTGACGTGCATCTGCTGTGCGCCACGCAGTTTCTTCATGGCGGCACGCACCACGCCCTCGAGCGCCGGATCGGGCACGGTGCGCTCCAAAATTTCAGGGTGCTCGTTGGACACCATGAGCAGACGCGGCATGTGCCCGTCCACGCCCTTCATGATGGTCGGCAACTCGGGCGCGTGCAGCAGGCCTTCGACGGTGCAGTCCACCACCATGTCGGCGCGGGCCAATGCAGCCACCACGGGGCCGAGCTGGCCAATCGCGTCGCTGGCGCCTGTGGAGCGCACGGGCGCGGGGGCAGTCAGTGCAGGCGTCGTCAACGTCACTTCGAACACACGGGCGCCCATGGCCTCCAGCGCGAGGCGGGCCAAGTCCACGTTGACCCGTCGTGATTGGGTTTCGGCCAAAATGGCCACCACCTCACCGGGCTGCACCTTACACAACGTGAAGGTGCGGGTAAAGGCCGCGAGCCACCTGTTTTCGATTCGTTCCACCAGCATGCTTGTCTCCTTGGCCTACAGCTCTGAACGGTTCACCTGCAGACATGAATGGTCAGTTTATATGAAAATTCATGCAATTCAACTATCATCCACCCATGCATCAAGCCCCCCCATCACACATCAAAGCGCTGAGTCCAGACTTTGAAACGCCGCATTTCAAGCAAGCCCTCTCGCGCTTTGCCACGGGGGTGACCGTCATCACCACGTTCGCGCCAGGCGCACGCAAGGGCGATTCGGCCAGCAGCAGCTTTGTGGGCATCACAGCCAGTTCATTCAACTCGGTGTCGCTCACGCCCCCGTTGGTGCTGTGGAGCCTGGGTCAAGGCGCCAGCAGCGCACCGCTTTTCCATGCGGGCACGCATTACGTGGTGAACGTGCTGGCCGCCGATCAGCTGGATGTCTGCAACCGTTTTGCCTTCGGCAAAGGCGATCGCTTTGCCGACACCGCTTACACGCTGGGCGAGTCGGGTTTGCCTATTTTGAATGGCGCTCTGGCCTGGTTTGAATGCCACAACCGCAGCCGCCACGAAGAAGGCGACCATGTGATTTTTGTGGGTGAGGTAGAACGCTGCGGCTTCAGCGATGGATCAGCCCCGCTCGTTTACCAGGGCGGTCAGTTCAGCACCACCACGCCTCTGCCCCATCCTCTGCCATGACCAACTCGGCAGGCTTTGTCGACGACTACCTGGCCTATTTGCTGGCACGCGCCAGCCATTTGATTTCGAGCGAGTTCCACGCCGTGGTCGAAGCCAGCGGCCTGAGCCTGATGGAGTGGCGCGTCATGGCCAGTCTGTCGGGCAAAGACAGTTTGAGCATCAACGAACTCGCCAGCATCGTGTTGGCCAAACAACCCACCGTGACCAAGCTGGTGGGCCGCATGCAAGACGCCGGGTGGGTCAAGCGGTGCGACGCCGCACACGACAAACGGCAAAGCCTGGTCAGCCTAACAGCCGCAGGTCGGCGTAAAGTGCAGCCCCTGCTGAAACAAGCCAAAGCGCACGAAGCCCAGGTGGTGTCTGCTTTGGGTGCGGACCCGGCCCATCAACTCAAGCTCATGTTGGAGAGCTTGATTGCGGCGCATGGCAGTACCTGAGCGCGCAAGGGCACAGCCAAAATTTTGGGCTTTAGGTTTGGGTGAACCATTTATTGCAATCTCTGCGGCAAGTGGTTGGGGCTAAGACTCAATGGCTGCATGGCAGCGGGAGCGGACATTGGCGTTGGTCCGCAGGAGGGCAAATATCGGCCAACAGTAGTTACTTGGCTTTGGTGCAAGGCCCTGGGCCAGTATGCCAATTTGGCTTGGGCTTGCTTGCTGATTAATTGACCCGCAGCACCTCAAATTGCTGTCGGATTGAAGCAACCTGTATCCACACCTCATCACCCTCGTATTTACCCAGCATCGCCCTACCCAAAGGGGCTTCGCTGCTGATGACCTGAATGAGCTGTGCGCCGCTGACCAACTTCATGCTGCCCCCATCCGGCCCGAGAAAGAGCAGTTGCTGCTTGTCGGCGGAATCGACTAGGAAGACCAGCGCGCCGAGCTGTATACCTTTGCTGGCGTCATAGGGGCGCGGGCGGAATTGGCGCCAATTGGCAAGCGCCTGGCGAATGTCTTCAGCGCGTCGAGCCTGGCCGGTGGCAAGGTAGGCGGCTTCGAGTCCAAGTGTGTCGTATTTGTTTTCGGCAATGTTTTCTTCGTGAGTCGCCGCTTCATGGGCCGCACGCACTGCCTGTTCTGCTTGCAGAAGGTCCTCGGCGAGCCGGTCCAGCACCTGCTGCTGCAGCAAGAATTTATCCATGATGAAAGGTCGGCACATCGACAAGAGAGGGGCAGGTTTTGATTATGAGGGACTCCACTAGCCTTTGACGCCTGTGTTGGCTGCACCTTAACTTCCGCTATGCGCACTGTCCTCTCGCTCATTTCCGTGCATCGAACGGTAGGAACCGGCCGACCGCCGCAGGCCATGATCAATGACTGCTTGGCTGCGCCAAACCTGTTGGCTTGGACTTACGCTTTATCGTCGGTTCCCGCCCTTGGTGCAAGCTTGTCGTAGTCAGCTTACAGCCTAAACCTGCCGATCGATCTGGGCTTTCTCCAGCTTTTAACCAAATCCTTTTTAGTTCACTCCGGAACCACAGCTGTCACTTCGATCTCGACCAGGGCCCGGTCTTCCACCAAATCAGCCACCTGTACCAGCGTCATGGCCGGGTAGTTCTTGCCAATCACTTCCTGATAGACCTTGCCCAGCTCCCTGCCGCGTGCGAGGTATTCCTTCTTGTCTTTGACGTACCAGGTCATGCGGGCCATGTGCTGGGGGCCTGCGCCTGCGCACGCGAGCGTGTCGACGATGTTTTGCAGGGCCTGGCGGCACTGGGCCACAAAGTCGTCGGTCTCGAATTGGGCCTGGCCGTTCCAGCCGATCATGCCCGCGACGAACACCATGCGGCCACGCGCTTCGATGCCGTTGGCATAGCCTTTGGCAGGTGCCCAGCCTTCTGGTTGGAGGATGTTGAACATGGGGTTTCTTTCCATAAAAGTGTTCATCTGTCTTTGTAGGGGCCAGCCCTGCTGGCGATGTTGGTTTGCACGCCATCGCTTGCAGGGCAAGCTCCTACAAAGAGCCTGCTTCGGCATGCGATCAATCCATTTGACGCAGCTTGAAGCGCTGCAGTTTGCCGGTTTCGGTGCGGGGCAAGGCGTCCAAAAAGACCACCTTGCGCGGGTACTTGAACGGGGCGATGGTTTGTTTTACATGCTCTTGCAGGGCTTTTTCCATGGCCGCGTCGCCCGTGTGGCCGGGCTTGAGCACCACATAGGCCTGCACGATGTGCCCGCGGTCTTCGTCGGGCATGCCGACCACGCCGCATTCGGCCACGGCCGGGTGTTGCAGCAAAGCGCCTTCCACCTCGGGGCCTGCGATGTTGTAGCCCGCCGAGATGATCATGTCGTCGTTGCGCGCCTGGTAGCTGAAGTAACCGTCGGCGTCCATGACGAAGGTATCACCGGGCAGGTTCCAGCCGTCTTTCACATAGTCTTGTTGGCGCGGGTCGGCCAGGTATTTGCAGCCTGTGGGGCCACGCACGGCCAGTCGACCCACGGTGCCGGGCGGCACGGGTTGCATGTCGTCGCCCACGATCTGCGCCACATAGCCGGGCACCACTTGGCCAATGCTGCCGGGGCGCACTTGCGCGCCCGCGCTGGAGATGTAGATGTGGATCACTTCGGTGCCGCCAATGCCGTCGGTCATCTCGATGCCCGTGGCCTGCTTCCACAGCTGGCGGGTGGCGTCGGGCAAGGCCTCGCCTGCCGAAACGGGGTGCTTGAGGCTCGACAGGTCAATGCCTTTGGCCAGCGTCGCCATCTGCCGGTACATGGTGGGCGCGGTGTAGCACTGCGTGGCGCGGTACTTGGCAATGGTCTGCATCAAGGTCTCGGGCGTGTGCTTTTCGAGCAGCACGGTGCTCGCGCCATAGCGCAGCGGGAACGCCAGCAGACCGCCCAAGCCGAAGGTGAAGGCGATGGGCGGCGTGCCGCAAACCACATCGTTTTCGTTCATTTGCAAGATGTGACGCGGGAACAAATCGCACATGGCCAGCACATCGCGGTGGAAGTGCATGGTGCCCTTGGGCTTGCCTGTGGTGCCGCTGGTGAAGGCGATCAGGCACACG
The DNA here is from genome assembly GCF_003063265.1 of Limnohabitans sp. WS1. Classification (GTDB taxonomy): domain Bacteria; phylum Pseudomonadota; class Gammaproteobacteria; order Burkholderiales; family Burkholderiaceae_C; genus Limnohabitans_A. The sequence goes on along the minus strand of NZ_NERU01000018.1, from coordinate 77,070 downwards.
TCGTCGCGGCTGGTGGTGTGGGCGGTGTACGCACCCGTCTGCTGCGTCATGCGCTGCTCCAGGCCATCAGGGGCATCGCTGCGGAACTGAACCAACTGCTGCAAGCTGGCCATGTGGCTGGCGTGGCTGGGCGTCATGCAGTGCTGCAGTTCGTCGGCCAGCAGGCTGTCGCAAAGCGCAGCGCTGACCTGCGCTTTGTCGATGATCTGTGCCAACTCGCCCGCACGCAGCAACGGCATGGTGGGCACCGCCACCAAGCCCGCCTTGAGCGCGCCCAGCAAGCAAGCTGCCATCATGGGGCTGTTGCCGCCGCGCAGCAAAATGCGGTTGCCGGGCACGAGGCCCATGTCTTGTGTCAGCACCTGGGCGATGCGGTTGCTCTTGTCTTGCAACTGCGCATACGTCCAACTGAAGTCGCCGCCGCCCTTGTTGAAATCGTTCACGCCATGCAGCGCGATGCGATCGCCTTTGCCTGCCTGCACATGGCGGTCCACCAATTCCACCGCGCAATTGATCTGGTCCGGGTAGTCCAGCTCGGGCCGATCCGTAATGAACACAGGCAGTTGATCTTGGGGCGGCAGCCGGTCACGCGCAAACGTGTCGGTGTGGCTGCTGGGCAGCAGTTGGTTCCAGTCCTTCATGTCCTTGTCTCCATTTTTTATTTCTGTTGTGCAGCGTTTGCCGCGCCACGCTGTCGAGGGGCCCCGGGGGCGGGGGCCGATTTCTGCGTACCCCCGCAGCATGAGGCCCCCGCCCCCGGGGCCCCTCTTCAGCTCACCCGATCAGCCGCAGCGAACCATCAGCCCTTCAACACATCCTTGCCAATGATCAGCTGCTGCACTTCGGTGGCGCCTTCGTAAATGCGCAACGCCCGAATCTCGCGGTACAGCGACTCCACCATCACGCCTTTTTTGACGCCCTTGCCCCCGTGCATCTGCACCGCCATGTCGATGATCTGTTGGGCGTTTTCGGTAGCGGTCATCTTGGCCATGGCCGCTTCACGGGTGATGCGCCCGCCCTGGTCGCGCAGCCAAGCAGCGCGATACGTCAAGAGCGTGGCCGCGTCCAGCAGGGTGGCCATCTGCGCGATCTTGGTCTGGGTGATTTGAAAGTCGCCCAAGCTTTGGCCAAACATCTTGCGCGAACGCGCCCAAGCAATGGACTCGTACAGCGCACGCCGCCCAAAACCCAAAGCGGCTGCGGCCACCGAGGTGCGGAACACATCAAGGGTGGCCATGGCGACCTTGAAGCCTTGGCCCGCTTCGCCAATGCGTTGGTTGGCAGCGACCTTGCAGTTGTCAAACTTGAGCGTAGCCAGCGGGTGAGGGGCGACCACGTCGATGCGCTCTTCAATCGACAAACCGGGTGTATCGGCATCGACAATGAAAGCCGTGATGCCCCGTGCCCCGGGCGCTTCGCCCGTGCGGGCGAACACCACATAAAAGTCGGCGATGCCGCCGTTGCTGATCCAGGTCTTGCGACCGTTGAGCACATAGCCGTCTGCCGTGACCGTGGCGCTGCACTGCATGGCGGCCACGTCGGAGCCTGCATCGGGTTCGCTCAGGGCAAAGGCGCTCAAGGCCTGACCCGACGCCACACGCGGCAGATAGCGCTGCTTTTGATCGGCGGTGCCCATGAGGCTGATGGCGCCTGTGCCCAAGCCCTGCATGGCAAACGCGAAGTCTGACAAGCCGTTGTGAAAAGCCAGCGTCTCGCGCAGCAGGCAGAGCTGACGGGTGTCGATCACGTCAGACGCTGCGCCATAGGCCGTGCCGGACACTGCATGCTTGAGCCAACCGCCTGCGCCCAGCAGGCGCACCAGGCGGATGCATTCGGCATCCACCGCGTCGCGGCTTTCGTCGTGGTGCGCGTGGGCAAGGTGCTGTTGGCACCAAGCGTCCAGCCGCACTTTGAAGTCGCGGTGGCTGTTGTCAAAGAAAGGCCAGTCGAGTTCTGGCGGGTGCGTGGCTGGGTGGTCTGACATAGCTCAGTCCCCTTCAAAAACGGGCGTTTGCTTGGCCACAAAGGCGTGGTACGCCCGGTGGAAGTCGTTGGTGGCCATGCAGATCGCTTGGGCCTGGGCTTCGGCCTCAATGGCTTCATCCACGCCCATGTTCCACTCTTGTTGCAGCATTTTTTTGGTGATGCCGTTGGCAAAGGTGGGGCCGGCCACCAGCTGGGCGGCGATGGCCTGTGCATCGGCCAAAACAGTGCCTGGCTCGCACACGCGGTTGTAAAAACCCCAGCGCTCGGCCTCCAGCGCGCCCAGGCCGCGCCCGGTGAACAGCAACTCGCTCGCACGGCCTTGGCCGATGATGCGAGGCAAGAGCGCGCACGCGCCCATGTCGCAACCGGCCAAGCCGACCTTGTTGAAAAGGAAATAAGTCTTGCTGCGTTCGGTGCCGTAGCGCAGGTCAGACGCCATAGCCAGGATCGCGCCTGCGCCCGCGCACACGCCGTCGATCGCCGCGATGATGGGTTGTGGGCAGGCGCGCATCGCCTTGACCAAGTCGCCCGTCATGCGGGTGAAGGCAAGCAGGCCGGGCATGTCCAGCTTCGTGAGCGGGCCGATGATTTCGTGCACGTCACCACCTGAGCAGAAGTTGCCGCCCTCGCCCGCGATGACCACGGCATGGATGTCGGGGGCGTAGGGCAAGGCGCGGAAAAAGTCACGCAGCTCGGCATACGAATCAAACGACAACGGGTTCTTGCGCTCGGGGCGGTTCAGGCTCACCGTGGCCACACCGTCTTTGACGGACAGCAAAAAATGCTCGGGCTGGTAACCCGCCATGGGCTGGTTGTGGCGGGGCAGCTGGTGCGGCTGGCCGGGCAGGTAGCGTTGGGTCATTTTGTCTCCTCAGAATTTTTAGGGTTGCCGGACTTCAAGGTGCCCAGCAATTGATGCAGTTGTGTTTGTTCTCGCTCAGCCAGCGGCGACAGCAGCTCGACGACCCAGCCCTCGTGGGCCAGGGCCATGGCCGTGAAAGCGCTGCGCCCGGCATCGGTCAGGCTGACCGTATAGGAACGGCGATCATTGGCCTGCATTTGCCGCTGCACCAGTTGTTCTTTTTCGAGCTGGTCGACGATGCTGGTGACGTTGCCACCCGTGACCATCATGCGGCGCGACAACTCGCTCATCGACAAGCCTTGCGGCTCGCGCTCGAGCTGGGCCATCAGGTCAAAGCGCGGCAGCGTGATGTCAAACTGTTCGCGCAACCGTTGGCGGATGGTGTCTTCGATGCGGGTGGTGGCCGAGAGCAGACGCAACCACAGGCGCAACGAGGCGTGGTGGTCGGCGTGCGCGCGCACTTCCATGTCGGTGTCTTGTCGTGCACTCATGACACCAGCTCCCCACCATCAATGGCAATCGATTGACCGTTGATCGCATCGCTGCCCGCCGCGCACAGCCACAAGACGCTTTGCGCCACTTCGTGCGGCTGCACCAGGCGCTGCTGCGGGTTGTTGGCGGCCAGCGCTTGGCGTGCTTCGGCTTCGCTCTTGCCGGTTTTGCTCACGATGTTTTGCACCGCTTCGCGCACGATGTCGGTCTCGGTGTAGCCGGGGCAAATGGCGTTCACGGTCACGCCTTTGCGGGCCAATTCGAGGGCCAGCGCTTTGGTCAGTCCCACCACGCCGTGCTTGGCGGCCACATAAGCGCTCACATAGGCATAGCCTTTGAGGCCTGCTGTGCTCGCGATGTTGACGATGCGTCCGGGCGTGCCTGCTTTGGCCGCTTCGAGCATGCCCGGCAGCACCGCCTGGATGCAGTAGTAGGTGCCTGTGAGGTTGACGTTCAGCATCTGTTGCCACAGCGCGGCATCGGTCTTGGCAAAAGGTGCGCTGTGCGCCTGGCCCGCGTTGTTGACCAAAATGTTCACCGGGCCAAAGCGAGCTTCCGCTTGCTGCACCGCCGCTTGCACGGCGTGTTCATCGGCCACATCCATGGGCGCGATCAGCACCGCCACATCGGGCACCTGTGCGCGCAGCGCCTCGGCTTGTGCCTGCAGCTTGTCTTGCGAGCGGCCACAGAGCGTTAGGCGGCAACCCGCTTGCGCGAGCTGCAACGCGATGGCCGCGCCAATACCTGCACCGGCTCCGGTGATGAGGGCATGGCGGTTGCTCAGCATGCTTTGCTCCCTGTAGGAGCGGCGCCCTCGCCGCGATTGGAAATTGTTGGAGCCACCTCTCCTTGATTTTTTTCTGTGGGAGCGGAGCCCTCGCCGCGATGAACGCCCAATCGCCGCGAGGGCGCGGCTCCCACCAATTCAAATTTCAAGGAAGTTGAAGTCCCCCCATGAGCATTCAACATATCAATCCCCCTTTGTCGCAGCCTGCTGGGCACGCTCGCGGGCAAAACCGGCTTCGAGCTGCGGCTTGCCCGAAACGTAAGCACGCGGCCAAGCGATGTCTTTGAAGCCAATGCGTGCTGCTTCTGTCAAGGTCCAAGCCGGGTTGGCCAAGTGCGGCCGAGCCACGGCGCACAGGTCGGCGCGGCCTGCGGCCAGGATGCTGTTGACGTGGTCGGCCTCAGAGATGGCACCGACCGCGATGGTGGCGATGCCGGCTTCTTGGCGGATGCGGTCGGCAAACGGGGTTTGGTACATGCGGCCGTAGGTCGGCTTTTGCTGCGCACTGACCTGGCCCGACGAGCAGTCGATCATGTCGGCGCCTGCGGCCTTGAAGGCGCGGGCGATCTCGACCGCATCGGTGGGTGTGATGCCGCCTTCCACCCAGTCGTGCGCCGAGATGCGCACCGACATGGGCAGGTCTTTTGGCCATGCGGCGCGCACTGCGATAAACACTTCGAGCGGGTAGCGCAGGCGGTTTTCGAGCGAGCCGCCGTATGCGTCGCTGCGTTGGTTGGTGAGCGGGCTGATGAAGCTCGACAGCAAGTAGCCGTGTGCGCAGTGCAGCTCCAGCCAGTCAAACCCGGCTTGGGCTGCGCGCTGGGTGCTGGCCACGAAGTCGGCCGTGACGCGGTCCATGTCGGCGCGGGTCATGGCGCGGGGTACATCGCCATGGGGCAAATAGGGCATGGGCGATGCGGCGATCAGCGGCCAGTTGCCTTCTGCGTCGTCAGCGGGCACAGGCTGGTCCATGCCCGGGCCTTGCCAAGGGCGGCAGGTGGAGCCTTTGGGTCCGGCATGGCCGATCTGCAGGCCGATCTTTGCGTCCGACTTGGCATGCACCCAATCCACGATCTTGGCAAAGTCGGTGGTCTGCTGGTCATTCCACAAACCCGGGCAGCCGTGCGTGATGCGACCATCGGCACTGGGCGCGGTCATCTCGACCATCACCAGCCCGACGCCACCCATGGAGCGTGCGCCCAGGTGCACCAGGTGGTCATCGCCCACGCGGCCGTCCACGGCCATGTATTGCGCCATCGGCGAGACCACCACGCGGTTCTTGAGTGTGACTGAGCGTTGGGTGTAGGGGGTGAACATTGGAGGACGAATGCTCGGCGTGGCCGTGCGCCCTGCAAACCAGGCCTCGTAGCCTTCCAGCCAGGCTTTGTCACGCAGACGCAAATTCTCGTGGCTGATGCGCTGGCTGCGGGTGAGCATGGAGTACATGAACTGCTCGGGTTCCAGCTGGTCGCAGTAGCGCTCACCGCACACCTCGAACCATTCCATCGCGTTCCATGCGGCGTTTTGCAGGCGGATCACATCAATCTCGCGCACGGCTTGGTAATGTTTCAGCACCTCAGGAATGCGGTCTGCGGTGTCGCCCAGCGCCTTGAACTGGCGCACCAGCTCGATGGCGTCTTCCAGCGCGAGCTTGGTGCCCGAGCCAATGGCAAAGTGCGCGGTATGTACCGCGTCGCCCATCAGCACCACATGGCTGTTGCCATTGAAGTGCGACCAGTTGGCGCATTTCACGCGCTGGAAGTTCAGCCATGCTGAGCCACGCAGGTGTCGAGCGTTGGCCATCAGCTTTTCGCCTTGCAGGTTTTTGGCAAAGAGCTTTTCACAGAAGGCAATCGACGCGTCTTGGTCGGCATTGTCCAGGCCATGTGCCAGCCAGACATGCTCGGGGCACTCGACGATGAAGGTGGAGGTCTGGTTGTCGAATTTGTAGACGTGCGCTTGAAACCAGCCGTGCTCGGTCTTCTCGAACAAAAAGGTGAAAGCGTCGTATTGGCGGTGCGTGCCCAGCCAGATGAAGCGGTTGGGACGCGTGACGATGTCGGGCTTGAAAATTTCTGGTGTGCGGCTGCGCACACGCGAGTTGACACCATCGCTGGCGATGATGAGGTCGGCATCGGGAAAGTCCAGATCCGAGTTCACGTCTTGCTCGAACAGCAGTTTGACGCCCACCTGCTCGCAGCGGTCTTGCAGAATGTTGAGCAACTTTTTACGGCCAATGCCGACAAAACCATGACCGCCCGAGCGGATCACGCGGTCCTTGATGTGCAGCTCAATGTCATCCCAATGGTTGAACGCTTGCTCCACCTCGGCGGCGGTTTCGCGATCCCACTGGCGCATGTTCTCCAGTGTTTGGTCAGAAAACACCACGCCCCAGCCAAAGGTGTCATAGGGCTTGTTTCGCTCCACCACGGTGATGTCGTGGTGGGGGCCGAGCTTTTTCATCAGCAACGCAAAGTACAAACCCGATGGACCGCCACCAATACACACAATTTTCATGTTCGTTCTCTTTGCTAAAGATCGCACAGGCCATTGATTAAGGCCTATATATTTCAAACCTCAAGTATTAAGGTGAATGAACGTGCGGTCAATCAGGGAGTAACCCGTAGAAAACGAAAGTAAGAGAGGAAATGGTGCTCATGCAGAAATGCTCCGCACAAAGCAAAACGCCCCACCGAACGGTGAGGCGTTTTGGGCTGTTAGAAGCCTGACGATGTCCTACTTTCACACGGGAATCCGCACTATCATCGGCGCTAAGTCGTTTCACGGTCCTGTTCGAGATGGGAAGGAGTGGGGCCAACTTGCTATGGTCATCAGGCATAACTTGGTGTCGTCTTGACCAAGTCAAGACAACGAATTCATAGAGTTTCGAATCAGATTTTGGCTTGTTAACCGGGTTATCCACCCAGCCTTTCGGCCTTTTTGAATGCGTCAACTTGGCATAACTTCCTTGACCAATGCACACCTTGCGGCGTGTGATCAAAGTTATAGGGTCAAGCCGCACGAGCAATTAGTATCGGTTAGCTTAACGCATTACTGCGCTTCCACACCCGACCTATCAACGTCCTGGTCTTGAACGACTCTTCAGGGGGCTCAAGGCCCCGGCAGATCTCATCTTGAAACGAGTTTCCCGCTTAGATGCTTTCAGCGGTTATCTCTTCCACACTTAGCTACTCGGCAATGCCACTGGCGTGACAACCGATACACCAGAGGTGTGTCCACTCCGGTCCTCTCGTACTAGGAGCAGGCTTCCTCAAATCTGCAGCGCCCACGGAAGATAGGGACCAAACTGTCTCACGACGTTTTAAACCCAGCTCACGTACCTCTTTAAATGGCGAACAGCCATACCCTTGGGACCGGCTACAGCCCCAGGATGAGATGAGCCGACATCGAGGTGCCAAACACCGCCGTCGATATGAACTCTTGGGCGGTATCAGCCTGTTATCCCCAGAGTACCTTTTATCCGTTGAGCGATGGCCCTTCCATACAGAACCACCGGATCACTATGTCCTACTTTCGTATCTGCTCGACTTGTCAGTCTCGCAGTTAAGCACGCTTATGCCATTGCACTATTATCACGATGTCCGACCGTAACTAGCGTACCTTCGAACTCCTCCGTTACGCTTTGGGAGGAGACCGCCCCAGTCAAACTGCCTACCATGCACTGTCCCCGATCCAGATAATGGACCTAGGTTAGAACCTCAAACACACCAGGGTGGTATTTCAACGTCGGCTCCACTGAAACTAGCGTTCCAGCTTCAAAGCCTCCCACCTATCCTACACAGATCTGTTCAAAGTCCAATACAAAGCTACAGTAAAGGTTCATGGGGTCTTTCCGTCTTTCCGCGGGGAGATTGCATCATCACAAACATTTCAACTTCGCTGAGTCTCAGGAGGAGACAGTGTGGCCATCGTTACGCCATTCGTGCAGGTCGGAACTTACCCGACAAGGAATTTCGCTACCTTAGGACCGTTATAGTTACGGCCGCCGTTTACTGGGACTTCAATCAAGAGCTTGCACCCCATCATTTAATCTTCCAGCACCGGGCAGGCGTCACACCCTATACGTCCACTTTCGTGTTTGCAGAGTGCTGTGTTTTTATTAAACAGTCGCAGCCACCGATTTTTTGCAACCCCGTTGGGCTCCCTCTGTTCGAGTTCACCTACTTGGGGCATACCTTCTCCCGAAGTTACGGTATCAATTTGCCGAGTTCCTTCTCCTGAGTTCTCTCAAGCGCCTTAGAATACTCATCTCGCGCACCAGTGTCGGTTTGCGGTACGGTCAATGACAAGCTGAAGCTTAGTGGCTTTTCCTGGAAGCAGGGTATCACTCACTTCAGGTGCAAGCACCCTCGTTATCACCCCTCATCTAAGCCCGGCGGATTTGCCTACCGAGCACGACTACAGGCTTGAACCAACATATCCAACAGTTGGCTGAGCTAACCTTCTCCGTCCCCACATCGCACTTGTCATCGGTACAGGAATATTGACCTGTTTCCCATCAGCTACGCATCTCTGCCTCGCCTTAGGGGCCGACTCACTCTACGCCGATGAACGTTGCGTAGAAAACCTTGCGCTTACGGCGAGGGGGCTTTTCACCCCCTTTAACGCTACTCATGTCAGCATTCGCACTTCTGATACCTCCAGCAGGGTTTACACCACCACCTTCACAGGCCTACAGAACGCTCTCCTACCACTTGCAATAAATTGCAAATCCGCAGCTTCGGTAACTGGCTTAGCCCCGTTACATCTTCCGCGCAGGACGACTCGATCAGTGAGCTATTACGCTTTCTTTAAATGATGGCTGCTTCTAAGCCAACATCCTGACTGTTTTAGCCTTCCCACTTCGTTTCCCACTTAGCCAATTTTAGGGACCTTAGCTGGCGGTCTGGGTTGTTTCCCTCTTGAGTCCGGACGTTAGCACCCGGTGCTCTGTCTCCCAAGCTGTACTCATCGGTATTCGGAGTTTGCCTTGGTTTGGTAAGTCGCCATGACCCCCTAGCCAAAACAGTGCTCTACCCCCGATGGTAATACTTGAGGCACTACCTAAATAGTTTTCGGAGAGAACCAGCTATTTCCAAGTTTGTTTAGCCTTTCACCCCTATCCACAGGTCATCCGCTAATTTTGCAACATTAGTCGGTTCGGACCTCCAGTACCTGTTACGGCACCTTCATCCTGCCCATGGATAGATCACTTGGTTTCGGGTCTACACCCAGCGACTGATTCGCCCTATTCGGACTCGATTTCTCTACGGCTTCCCTATTCGGTTAACCTTGCCACTGAATGTAAGTCGCTGACCCATTATACAAAAGGTACGCAGTCACCCCTTTCGAGGCTCCTACTTTTTGTAAGCATGCGGTTTCAGGATCTATTTCACTCCCCTCCCGGGGTTCTTTTCGCCTTTCCCTCACGGTACTTGTTCACTATCGGTCAATGATGAGTATTTAGCCTTGGAGGATGGTCCCCCCATATTCAGACAGGATTTCTCGTGTCCCGCCCTACTTGTCGTTAGCTCAGTACCACACATCTGTTTTCGCATACGGGGCTATCACCCACTATGGCCGGCCTTTCCATGCCGCTTTGCTAACAGTTGTGCTATCACTAACAGGCTCTTCCGATTTCGCTCGCCACTACTTTCGGAATCTCGGTTGATGTCTTTTCCTCGAGCTACTGAGATGTTTCAGTTCACCCGGTTCGCCTCGCATGACTATGTATTCATCATGCGATACCCCTAAGGGTGGGTTTCCCCATTCAGAAATCTCCGGATCAATGCTTATTTGCCAGCTCCCCGAAGCTTATCGCAGGCTTTCACGTCTTTCGTCGCCTATCATTGCCAAGGCATCCACCACATGCTCTTATTCACTTGACCCTATAACTTTGAACTCTCTTGTCGAGAACTCATCGTTATTTTCAAGGAATGTCTGTCAGGTCTTTCACCTGACGCGTTATGCCGTAAATGAATAATTCCTCAACACAGGATGTTTCCATCCAATATCAAAAGAACAATTCGTCTTTACTTGAATTTCAAACGTCGTTTGAATATTCGTTTTGACGCAATCAAAAAATTGTCACCAGGGGCACGGTCCGCACTAAACCTTTACGAATGTGCGGTTTCCCCTGGCAACTCTGATTCGACTCTATGAATTTTTAAAGAACAGCCGTGTGTCTTGCGACACTTGTCAATCGATCAATATCAATCAACACAAAAGTAGCCTCTGCATTTGTCTTGCCAAGCAACTTTTGTTTTGAATGAAGATCCAAACAACCTGCACCAGGCTATTGGATTTATTCGATTTACGCGATAAGTAATGGTGGAGGATGACGGGATCGAACCGACGACCCCCTGCTTGCAAAGCAGGTGCTCTCCCAGCTGAGCTAATCCCCCGTTATCTTGTCCGGAGCGCCCAAGCAGCGCTCACTTTTCAGAAGGATTGGTGGGTCTGGTTGGTCTCGAACCAACGACCCCTGCGTTATCAACACAGTGCTCTAACCAACTGAGCTACAGACCCAAGCCGGTCACCAATGACCAGGCATCAGCCAAGCCCTCAGCGACAACCTTCCAACAACCGATAAGTGTGAGCGTTCAATTTAGATTGCAGTTTCCAGAAAGGAGGTGATCCAGCCGCACCTTCCGATACGGCTACCTTGTTACGACTTCACCCCAGTCACGAACCCCGCCGTGGTAATCGCCCTCCTTGCGGTTAGGCTAACTACTTCTGGCGAGACCCGCTCCCATGGTGTGACGGGCGGTGTGTACAAGACCCGGGAACGTATTCACCGTGACATTCTGATCCACGATTACTAGCGATTCCGACTTCACGCAGTCGAGTTGCAGACTGCGATCCGGACTACGACTGGTTTTATGGGATTAGCTCCCCCTCGCGGGTTGGCAACCCTTTGTACCAGCCATTGTATGACGTGTGTAGCCCCACCTATAAGGGCCATGAGGACTTGACGTCATCCCCACCTTCCTCCGGTTTGTCACCGGCAGTCTCATTAGAGTGCCCAACTGAATGTAGCAACTAATGACAAGGGTTGCGCTCGTTGCGGGACTTAACCCAACATCTCACGACACGAGCTGACGACAGCCATGCAGCACCTGTGTTACGGCTCTCTTTCGAGCACGAAGCTATCTCTAGCGACTTCCGTACATGTCAAAGGTGGGTAAGGTTTTTCGCGTTGCATCGAATTAAACCACATCATCCACCGCTTGTGCGGGTCCCCGTCAATTCCTTTGAGTTTCAACCTTGCGGCCGTACTCCCCAGGCGGTCAACTTCACGCGTTAGCTTCGTTACTGAGTCAGTGAAGACCCAACAACCAGTTGACATCGTTTAGGGCGTGGACTACCAGGGTATCTAATCCTGTTTGCTCCCCACGCTTTCGTGCATGAGCGTCAGTACAGGTCCAGGGGATTGCCTTCGCCATCGGTGTTCCTCCGCATATCTACGCATTTCACTGCTACACGCGGAATTCCATCCCCCTCTACCGTACTCTAGCTATGCAGTCACAAAGGCAGTTCCCAGGTTGAGCCCGGGGATTTCACCTCTGTCTTACATAACCGCCTGCGCACGCTTTACGCCCAGTAATTCCGATTAACGCTTGCACCCTACGTATTACCGCGGCTGCTGGCACGTAGTTAGCCGGTGCTTATTCTTACGGTACCGTCATGAGCCCCCCGTATTAAGAGAGACCTTTTCGTTCCGTACAAAAGCAGTTTACAACCCGAGGGCCTTCATCCTGCACGCGGAATGGCTGGATCAGACTTGCGTCCATTGTCCAAAATTCCCCACTGCTGCCTCCCGTAGGAGTCTGGACCGTGTCTCAGTTCCAGTGTGGCTGGTCGTCCTCTCAGACCAGCTACAGATCGTTGGCTTGGTGAGCCTTTACCCCACCAACTACCTAATCTGATATCGGCCGCTCCAATCGCGCGAGGCCTTACGGTCCCCCGCTTTCATCCTTAGATCGTATGCGGTATTAGCGTAACTTTCGCTACGTTATCCCCCACGACTGGGCACGTTCCGATATATTACTCACCCGTTCGCCACTCTCAAGGGGTTGCCCCCTCTACCGTTCGACTTGCATGTGTAAAGCATTCCGCCAGCGTTCAATCTGAGCCAGGATCAAACTCTATAGTTCGATCTTGATTTTTTTCGGTCTTTCGACCAACTCATAAATTGGAATCGACGCGAACATCATCTCTGATATCCACATCTTTTTTACTTCATGAGCGTTTGTTAGCTAATCAAAGCTAAGTTCCGAAGAACTTGGCAATCACCATCAAACGCCCACGCTTATCGGCTGTATATTTTTAAAGAACCCAGGCAACTCTCATCACCTTATCTTGCTTCACTGCGATCAGCGAAGCCTTGCATGACTACGCAGTCTTATTGCTGCGTCAAGTTTTTGAAATTTTTCTTGATCACCAAGTTTGTTTCGCCAACCCCTCGTTGCATTTGCTTGGCTTCTTTCGAAAACCTCACTTGTGTGCAGCGAAGCCCTCGATTATGGCACAGATTTTTCGACCTTGGTGGGTTTTTTGTCTTCGTTGAGCATTTTTTTGCTGGCCCCACCCGGATAATGGGCCTATGGCTTTACTCACTCTATTGAACGCGTCTCTGGCTTTTGGTCATGTCGCACTCCTCGATCACGCAGACTTCTCCCTGGAGACATCTGAGCGCATCGGCTTGATCGGTCGCAACGGCACAGGCAAATCGTCTCTGCTCAAAATTTTGGCCGGGATGGAGCGGCCGGATGACGGCGCGCTGCACATACAACAAGGCGTTCGCATCGCTTACGTCGCGCAAGAACCCGTGTTGGTCCCCGAGCACACCATTTTTGAGTCGGTTCGTGAGGGGCTGGCCGAAGTGGTGCAGTGGATCGACGATTACACGCACAGCCGCGGAGATCTGGACACCCTGCAAGGACTGATCGAATCGCGCGACGGCTGGGGCTGGGAGCAACGCCTGGAGGAAACCCTGCAACGCCTGAAGCTGGACCCGAACGCCATTGTGCAATCGCTGTCTGGCGGTATGCGCAAGCGGGTGGCATTGGCCCAGGCTTTGGTGACCCGTCCTGATGTGCTCTTGTTAGATGAGCCCACCAACCACTTGGACCTGAACGCCATCACCTGGCTGGAGGACCTGCTGATTGACTTCAAAGGCAGCGTGATCGCCATCACACACGACCGGGCGTTTCTGGACCGTATTGCCACGCGCATTGTCGAACTGGACCGGGGCAAGCTGCGCCCCTACCCGGGCAACTACGCCGCTTACCAGGTTCAAAAGGAAGAGCAGCTCGCGCAAGAAGCCGTGATTCAGGCCAAAGCCGACAAGCTGCTCGCCCAAGAGGAGGTGTGGATTCGCAAAGGTGTGGAAGCGCGTCGCACCCGCAGCCAAAGCCGCATCACGCGCCTGCAAAACCTGCGCAGTGAACGCGCTGCCCGCCGTGAAAAGGTCGGCAACGTGAAAATGGAAGTCGCCTCGGGCGTGCCCAGCGGCAAGCTGGTGGCCGAATTGACGGACGTGAGCAAGAGCTTCACCCAGCCGGACGGCTCGGTTCGCACCATCATCCAGAAGTTCACCGGCACTTTGCTGCGTGGCGACAAGATTGGTCTGCTGGGCCCCAACGGCGCGGGAAAGACTACGCTGCTCAAACTGATTCTGGGCGAGCTCGAAGCCGACAGCGGCGAAGTGCGTCGCGGCACCAAGCTGGAAGTGGCCTACTTTGACCAGATGCGCGACGCACTGGACCTGGACGCGACGCTGGAAGACTTCATCAGCCCCGGCAGCGAATGGATCGAGATTGGCAACAAACGCCAGCACGTCAAAAGCTACTTGGGCGACTTTCTGTTCTCGCCCGCACGCGGCACCTCGCCCGTGCGTTCTTTGTCAGGGGGCGAGCGCAACCGACTGTTGCTGGCGCGTTTGTTTGCACGCCCCGCCAACGTGCTGGTGTTGGACGAACCGACCAACGATCTGGACATCGAAACCCTGGAGTTGCTGGAAGAGCTGCTGCAGACTTACGAAGGCACGGTGTTCCTGGTCAGCCACGACCGCGCCTTCATGGACAACGTGGTCACCGGCATCATCGCCTGCGAAAGCGCCCCGGACCAACCTGGTTTCTGGCGCGAATACGAGGGATCGGTGCAGGACTGGCTGGTGCAATCACAACGCGCTCAGGCCATTCGGGCACAGGCTGCTCAGCGAAGTGGCTCAACGCCAGCGGCCACGGTAGCCCCTGACACGACGGCTGCCGCCCCGGCCGCTGCGGCCCGCAGCAAGCTCAGCTACAAAGAGCAGCGCGAGCTGGCCGAGCTGCCCGCCAAAATCGAAGCGCTGGAAAAAGAGCAGGCCTCAGCCCGTGCGCAACTGGCGGACGGCAGCATTTACCAACGCGACCCGGGCTTGGCACAAAAGCTGTTCAAGCGCGATGCCGAAATCGACGATGTGTTGCTGGCGGCCATGGAGCGCTGGGAAATTTTGTCAGCCCGCTGAGCACTGCTGCGCTCACAACAGTTCGGCGCGGGTCTTGGCCAGAGCTCGCCAGAACGGTTCCTGTTGGGTGCTGGCAAAGTTCACCCGCATCAAGGAACCTGGCCTGCGGTCGGCATGGAACAAAGAGCCGGGTGCCAACAGGTACCCGGCATCGTGCATGCGCAGCGCGAGCAGATCGGTGTCCACCCCCACATCCACCCAACCAAACAGGCCCTGAGGCGGTGCCACGAACTGACAACCGTGCGCCAGCGCCAGCTTCACACTGCGACTGCGGGCGGCGTCCAGCAGTTGCGACAAGCGTTCGGTGTGCCGCCGAATCGCGCCTTGCTCCAGGCACAGCGCCAGCGCCTTTTCAAACAGCACCGGGGTGGTGAGCGTGGACAGGAGCTTGGTGTCCAAGAACGCATCTTTCAAGTCGGCTGGCGCGGCCATGTAGCCCACACGCCAACTGGGCGCGAGGATCTTGGCGTAACCGCTGACGTAAATGGTTTTCTGCAAACCGTCGAGCACCGACAAGCGCACCGCATGCGCCGGGGCCATGTGCCCGTAGGTGTCGTCTTCCACCACATGAAAGTTGTAGCGGTGCGCCAAGTTCACCAACTGGTGCGCCACGGGCATGGACAAACCGTAGCCCGTGGGGTTGTGCAAGACCGACACACTGACCATCATCTTGGGCGCGTGCAACTGGGCATAGCGCTCCACCACGTCCAAATCTGGCCCCGTCTCCAGACGCGGCACAGGCAAGATGCGCGCACCCAGGTTTTGCAAGCGGGCAAATTCAATGGCCCAACCCGGCTCTTCCACCATGACGCAGTCGCCCGGGCGCAACAAGGTGCGGCTGATGATGTCCAGCGCATGCGTGGCCCCCACGGTGGTGATGAGCTGGTCTGGCGCGGCGTGCAAACCCATGCTGGCCAGCTTGGACGAGAGGGCTTCGCGCAAACCGGTGTCCCCTTGTGGCTCGCCATAGCGCAAGGACGACTCGCGCAAAGCCGGACTGGTCACCACCTTGCGCAAAGCCGCCGACAAGAAATCGGCATCCAACCAATCCGCAGGAAACACGCCCATGCCCGGTTGCGGCTCGGCGCTGGGCTGGTGGAACATGCCGCGAATCAAGCTTGCGGCATTCACAGGCGGCGGGCTGGGCACAACGCCCCCGGCCGCAATGGGTGAAGGCGGTGTGCGCTGCACCCGGTCGCGCACAAAAAAGCCCCGGTTTGGTCGGGCCTCCACCCAACCCTGCGCCACCAACCAATCGTAGGCAGCCACCACGGTGGAGGCACTCACGCCATGCATTTGGGCGCATTGCCGCACCGAAGGCAAACGCGCCCCCGAGACCCACAACTGGTCACGCATGCGCGTCACAAAGCGCTGCGCGAGCTGCTCGGTCAGGGGTTGGGTGGATTCACGGCTGAGCAAAGACATGGGCGGCATTCAAACAAGTGTGCGGTCAGGCGGGTCAGTACAGTTTTCAAAATGATCTTGCAAACTGTACCGATACTGTACTCATTTCAGCACTACATTCATCACCATGACCGCTTCAGAACTCAGCGCCCTTTTGGTGCTCGCCACCGTGAGCAGCTTCACTCCCGGGCCCAACACCACCTTGTCGACCGCCATGGCCGCCAACCACGGCCTGCGCCAGGCGATGCGCTTTGTGTGCGCGGTGCCAGTGGGCTGGGGCATTTTGTTCGTGCTGTGCGCCACGGGCTTGGGCGGTTTGGTGGTGGCCTTTCCCCCTTTGCGCTGGGGCATCGTGACGCTGGGCACGGGTTATTTGCTGTGGCTGGCCTCGCGTTTGTGGCAGAGCGGCAGTTTGCAGCAGGCCGACAGCGCCAAACTGCAGGTGGGCTTTGTACAAGGCGTGGGCCTGCAGTTCCTCAACATCAAGGCCTGGATGCTGGCCTTGGCCATCGTGGCGGGTTGGGTGGCCGGGCGCGAAGACGCCACGGCCCGCACGCTGGTGCTGCTGCCCATCATGGTGGCCTATGGCTTTTTCAGCAACCTGACCTACGCGGTGGCCGGCTCGATGCTGCGGCACTGGCTGGCGCACGGCCGCCGCTTGCTGATGTTCAACCGCTGCATGTCGGTGGCACTGGTGGCCACGGTTTTGTGGATTCTGAACGGCTTGCGCCAAAGCGCAGCTTGATGCCCGCATGAACAACCCACCTCAACAGCGTGAGAACCTGGGCCTTTGGCTGGGGCTTCTGGGCGTGTTCATTTTTGGACTCACCTTGCCCATGACGCGCCTGGCCACGGGCACGGTGGATGCACCACAAATGTCGCCCTGGTTTGTCACTTGGGCGCGTGCGGCGCTGGCCGGGGGCCTGTCGCTCGTTTACCTTCTGGCCGTGCGTGCACCACGCCCCACGCCTTCCCAGCGTGGCTCTTTGCTGCTCTCGCTGGCCGGCAATGTGATCGGTTACCCCTTGCTGTTGGGCTGGGCGCTGCGCCATGTCACGGCCAGCCACGCCGCCGTGATCACATCTTTGCTGCCATTGGCCACGGCGGCGGCGGCCGCTTGGCTCATGCAGCAACGCGCACGCTTGGGTTTTTGGGTGTTTGCCGCTTTGGGCAGCGCCTTGGTGGCGGTCTACAGCCTGCTGCGAGCATCACAAATGGACAATGGTGTGCCACAGGGCTTTGGCTTGACCTGGGCCGACACCCTGCTGGTGGGTGCGGTGCTGGCCGCCTCGCTGGGTTATGTGGCCGGGGCCAAAGTCACGGCCAGCTTGGGGGCAGAAAAAGTCATCAGCTGGGTGTGTGTCATGGCCTTGCCCATCACGCTGCCCGGGGCCTGGCTGACGTGGCCCGACCAAACCATAGCGCCCCTCTCGTGGCTGGCCCTGCTCTATGTGGGCGCGTTCTCCATGTGGGCGGGGTTTTTTGCCTGGTTTCGCGGCCTGTCGCTGGGCGGCCCGCTGCGGGTGAGCCAGCTGCAATTGCTGCAACCGTTCATCACCATCTTGGCAGCCATACCTTTGCTGGGAGAATCACTGGATGCCATGACCCTGGGTTTTGCCCTGCTGGTGGTGGCCACGGTTTTTTTGGGGCGACGCATGGCGAACGCCCCAACAGCCCGCTAAACACACAACACGGAGCACAACATGAACTGGAAACTGGCCCAACGCGCCGAAAAAATGAACCCCTCGGTGATCCGCGAGATCCTCAAAGTCACCGAAAAACCCGGCATCATCAGCTTTGCCGGTGGCCTGCCCTCGCCCCAAACCTTCCCGATTGATGCCATGCGCGAAGCCAGCGAACGCGTGCTCAGAGATGACGGCAAAGCCGCTTTGCAATACGCCGCCAGCGAAGGCTATGCGCCGCTGCGCGAATGGGTCGCACAAGACCTGCTCAAACAAGGCATGCATGTGAGCCCCGACCAGGTGCTGATCACCACCGGCAGCCAGCAAGGCCTGGACCTGGTCGCCAAGATCCTGATCGACGCGGGCAGCCGCATCCTGGTGGAAACCCCCACCTACCTGGGCGCACTGCAAGCCTTCACCCCGATGGAGCCTTTGGCCGTCGGCGTGAGCAGCGACGACCATGGCGTTGATGCCGCCGACCTGCGCGCGAAAGTGGGTACTGGCGCAGACAAAGCTCGCTTTGTGTACCTGCTGCCCAACTTCCAGAACCCCACCGGCCGCACCATGACCGAAGAACGCCGCGCCGCCGTGGCCCAAGTGGCTGTCGAGACTGGCTTGCCGATCATCGAAGACAACCCCTACGGCGACCTCTGGTTTGACGCGCCGCCCGCACCCTCGCTGAGCTCGCGCCATCCCGAAGGCAGCGTTTACCTGGGTTCTTTCTCCAAAATCCTGGCCCCTGGCCTGCGTTTGGGTTATTTGGTCGCGCCCCCAGCGCTCTACCCCAAGCTGCTGCAAGCCAAGCAAGCGGCCGACCTGCACACGCCCAGCTTCAACCAGCGCGTGGTCGCTGAAGTGCTCAAAGACGGCTTCATCGAACGCCATGTGCCCACCATCCGCGCTCTGTACAAACAGCAATGCGAAGCCATGCTGGCCGCACTGGACCGCGAAATGGCGGGCCTGGGCCTCAGCTGGAACCGCCCGGTGGGCGGCATGTTCCTGTGGGTGCAACTGCCCCAGGGCCTCAAGGCGATTCCTTTGCTGGACAAAGCCGTGGAAAAAGGCGTTGCCTTTGTGCCCGGCTCGGCTTTTTACGCCGAAGGTGCCGATGAAAGCACCCTGCGCCTGTCCTTCGTGACCGCCACGGTGGACCAAATCAACACCGGCATGAGCGCATTGGCGGCAGCGATCCGCGAGTCGCTCTGATCAACCTGCCTCTGGACACCGCCATGAAAACCCGCGCATTCCAACAAGTCGACGTCTTCACCGACACGGCCTTTCTGGGCAACCCGCTGGCCGTGGTGCTGGACGGCGATGGCCTGTCTGACGCGCAAATGCAGGCCTTTGCCCGCTGGACGCAGCTGAGCGAAACCACCTTTGTGCTGCCGCCCACGCCTGAAGGGGCTGCGGGCGGGGCCGATTACCGGGTACGCATCTTCACTCCCGGCGCTGAGCTGCCGTTTGCGGGCCACCCGACACTGGGCACGGCCCACGCTTGGCTTCAAGCCGGTGGCCAGCCCCGGCAAAGTGGCCAACTTGTGCAGGAATGTGGTGTGGGTTTGGTGAGCTTGAAATCGGTTGATGGCCGCTGGGCTTTTGCCGCCCCGCCTTTGCAGCGCCAGACCCCAGCGCCAGCCCTGCTTGCCGAGGTGCTGGTGGCGCTGGGCCTGCACGCCGACGAGGTGCTGGCCGCACAAGACTTGAACAATGGCCCGCACTGGCTGGGCATTTTGATCGACTCGGTGGACAGCCTGCTATCGCTGGAACCTGACCACGCAGCACTCAAACGCCTGAACACCAAGGTTGGTGTAGCAGCCAAAAGACAGGTCAGCGCAGGCAGTCTGATCCGCCGCGCCAACCGCGAGGCTCGCGCCTTTGCGCCGTCCACCCGCATGGCCAACGACCCCACCGATCTGGAAGTGCGCGCTTTTGCCGCTCCAGTGGGCATCGCCGAAGACCCGGTCACCGGCAGCCTCAATGCGTCGCTGGCCCAATGGCTGATGGCCGAAGGCCACATGCCCACCCGCTACAGCGCCCGCCAGGGCACCGCGCTGGGCCGCGCAGGTCAGGTGTTTTTGTCACAAGACGAAAGCGGCCAAGTCTGGGTAGGCGGCGATGTGGTGGGCTGCATCCAAGGCCTGATCACGCTCTGATGGGCACTTGATGTCACTTGACCCTGAAAAGACCATGACCGACCTGCCCACGCTTTCACAGATCGAAGCCGCTGCCAAAACCGTTTACGCGGCCTTTGGCCCCACGCCGCAATACCGCTGGGCCACGCTCAGCCAACGGCTGGGCACCGACTGCTGGGTCAAGCACGAGAACCACACACCGGTCGGGGCGTTCAAGGTCCGGGGCGGGTTGACGTACTTCGAACACTTGCGCAACACCCAGTGTTTGCCCCAAGAAGTCATCAGCGCCACCCGAGGAAACCACGGCCAGAGCATTGCCTACGCCGCAGCACGTCACTGCGTCCCGTGCACCATCGTGGTCCCGAGGGGCAACTCCGTCGAAAAGAACACCGCCATGCGGGCCTTGGGCGCTCGGTTGGTGGAGCATGGTGACGACTTCCAGGACGCCCGCGAGCACGCCCAAGCCCTCGCCACAGAACGCGGGGCCCACATGGTTCCCAGCTACCACCCGGCTCTGGTTGTCGGCGTGGCGACCGCATGGGTCGAATTTTTGCGGGCCGTCCCGGCCCTCGACGTGCTGTATGTGCCGATTGGACTGGGCTCTGGGGCCTGCGCCGCCTTAGCGGCCAAACAGGCCTTGGGGCACGCCGTCAAGGTGGTCGGCGTCGTGAGTGCCCACGCCACCACCTACGCCGACTCGATGGCGGCCGGTTGCGTGGTGGAAGCACCGGTCAGCACCACGCTGGCCGATGGCATGGCCGTGCGCCGCGCCGACCCGCAGGCTCTGGCCATCCTGCAAGCAGGGTTGGACCGTGTGGTTCAAGTCAACGACGCGCAAGTCGCACAGGCCATGCGCGACCTGTACACCGACACGCACAACCTGGCTGAAGGTGCAGGTGCCGCCAGCTTTGCCGCCGCTTGGGCAGACAAAGACCAGCTCAAGGGCTTGCAGGTCGGCACCACACTGTGCGGCGGGAATGTGGACAGCGACATATTCTCCAGCGTGTTGAACAAGCACTTCTGAGACCCGCGGTAGACCCGCAGTAGACCCACGGCGACGCCAAACGATGGCCGTCGCTCGTGGGACAAAGCCTTCAGACCTCCCCGCACAGAATCCCCGGTCATGGGAACACTTTACTTAGTCCGCCACGGACAAGCCTCTTTCGGGGCCGATGACTACGACCAACTCAGCCCACTGGGCCGCCAGCAGGCCGTGCGCCTGGGTGAATACCTGCGGCCCAAACTGCAGGACAAGCCCCTCGAAGCAGTGCTCATGGGCAGCTTGAAGCGCCACCGCCAAACCTGGGAAGGCATTGCCGAAGGCGCAGGGCTGCCACACACCCCGGCCGTGTGGCCGGGTCTGAACGAATACGACAGCCACGCGCTGATCGAGTCCATCCACCCCGAGCCACTGGCCAAGCCCGACACGCCCGAGCTGTACCGCCACCACTTTCGCCTGCTGCGCGACGCCTTGCAGGCCTGGATGGCCGGACGCACCCAGCCGCGTGACATGCCCAGCTATGCCGACTTTGTGGGCGGCATCGAAGCGGCGCTAGACCATGTGCGGCAAAACCACACGGGTGACGTGATGATCGTCTCCAGCGGCGGCCCCATCTCGACGGCCGTGGGCCGGGTGCTGGGCACCCCGCCCGAAACAACCATCGAGCTGAACCTGCGCATCCGCAACACGGCGCTCACCGAGTTCGTGTTCACCCCCAAGCGCCACATGCTGCTGACCTACAACACCCTGCCCCACCTGGACAGCGACGCACACAAAGACTGGGTCACCTTTGCCTGAAACAGTGAATTTCCATACAAAAATTGGGTGTAATCCCTAGGAAAAACCTTGCAACTGCAAGGGCAAAATAGGCAACATGAATTGTTCGACTGCCTGGCTTGCCCTTCATACCTTGGAAGGCGGCATTGAGCTCACCCGCACTCCCGCCGATCAGGCCGATCGCCTGGCGGTGCAACTGAGCGCGGACCTTCGGGAATGGGGCCTGGAGTCGGCGGTTCAGACACTGGGTTTGCCCCTTGAAGATGGCACAGTGGCACTCATGGCCAGCTTGCGGCCCGAATTCCAGCAAACCCACATGCCCAGGCACAACAGCCTGAACCTTTGCAGCACCCTAGGGGCCTGTCAAGAAGCCAAGCCCGTCGATGAAGCCTGGGCCTTGGAGCGCGAAATCTGGGTGGCCCTGTTGGGCTCGCCCCACCGCTTTGTATTCCGTGATCTGGAAGCGCTGAAATCGCATGTCCGGGTGCGGCGCAACATGGCCCTGGCCGCACGATTGACCGCACTGGCCTTCAAAACCGAAGCGGCCGAGCGCCCCGAAGCCGATTGGCACTACGAAGAAGATCCCGGCTTTATCCTCAAGCCGGGCCGCCCTTTGATCAACGCCCTGATTGCCGCCACGCAACCCGAGGCCACCGGCAAGCTCTACGACTTCTCGTGCTACCGAGCCACCGAATACGTGATCTTGCTGGGCATTGCGCAAGAATTGCAGGCGCACCACCCCGCCTTGCTGGCCGAGCTGCAACAACTCAATGAACGCCACGCTGTGCGCTCGGGCCAGTTCCATGAGGTGTTTCTGATCGAGTACGGCAGCATGGAAACCCCTTTGCCCGCCCATTTTTATGTGCCGGGCGACCGACTGTGGTTTCGCAACCCGGACGAGCGCTCCTCCGACGTGACCGGCTACGAAGGCTCATGGGTCATGTACATGGGCGGCGGCCTGTTCAGCAACTTCTGGAAGCGCGACGCGCCTTTCACCCTCGAGTCCAAAGCCATTGAAATCTTCCATTGGAAAGACGGCGTCTACACCGACGCCCAAGGCGAGCTGCAGATGGACGAAACGGTGGTGGAACGCTTGGTGGCGCAAACCCAGGCCGACCCGCAAGCCAGGGCCCGCGTACTGGACCGCATGCTGCGCATGCGCGACCCCAAAGGTGTTTATGCAGAAGGCGGCTGCATCGACACGACCCGTGAATACCCCAAAAGCGTGAGCCGCGAACACTGCGACCTGGTGCTGCCCAGCTTTTGAAGATGGGGCCGCGTGGGCTCAGCCCACCTGGTCGGTGAGCGTGTCGGGCGGCAAACGGTCTATTTCACCCAACAACTGCGCCAGCGCCCGGCCCGAAGCATCCAGCAAAGCTTGGCCTTTTTCGGCGGTGGCAGCTGAAGCATTCCCAGCTGCACCGTGGCGGTTGTAGTCCTGCATTTGCCAGCCCAGCTTGGCGCTTTTGCCATTGCCCAAAATTTCAAACCGCTCGGCGCGGTCTTGCGAAGTGGAGCGGAAGTTTTGCGCCAAATCCATGCGCACGCGCTCAGGGCGAAGCGCCAGCATCATCGAGGTTTCGGTGTCGCCTGCGTGCACCCCAAATCGGTGCTCTTCGGGGGGGAACAGGGCATTAACGTCCCCGCCTTGCGCGTCATGCAGCGGCAAATTGAACCAACTCACGCTGTAGACCAGCATGCCCAGCCGGGCCCGCAAATCCCGCGCCACGATGTCCATCAAGCTGACCTGCCCCCCGTGGGCGTTGAGCAGCACCAGCTTTTTCACACCACTGGCCGCCACCGACTCGCCGATGTCGGTCCACAGGCGGATCACGGTTTCGGCCTTGAGCGTCAAAGTGCCCGCAAAACGCGCGTGCTCAGGGCTCAGGCCCACTGTTTGGGTGGGCAAAAACAAAGCGGGCAAGTCAGAAGGCAATTGCGGCAGGCAAGCGGCCACCACGCCGTTGACCAAATCGGTGTCGACCGAGAGCGGCAGGTGCGGGCCATGCTGCTCGGTCGCCGCCACGGGCAAGATGGCGATGGCCCGATCGATGGCCCGGCCTGGCGTCAAGGCCTGAAAATCGAGGGTGGCCCAGTCGGCCCAAAAACGCGAAGGGTTTTGCATGTGGGGCATCTTAATGGAGCCCGGGCGTGTACAGTGCCTTTCGAATTGTGATGAAGAGCCCCCCGCACGAGGCGTTGGGGGTCAGAAAGAAGGATTGGCGTGAAAGTTTCGGTGTTCTCGCGTGGCTGGGCCACTGTTCAAAGCTGGGGGGTGGGTCTGGTGGGACTGGGGCTGAGCACCCTTTTGTGGGCTCCGCTGCCCGGCCATGCACAAACCGGCCCCTTGTTTTCGTCCAAGTCCGTAACGGCCAGCACCCCGGGCACGGCCGCCTTGCTCGGCGGTAACAGCCATGTGGTCAAGACCGACCAAGTACGGGCCGAATTGCGGGTGCACGCCCCCGAGGGCATTCGCGCCGGGCAAACGTTTTGGTTGGGCCTGCAGATCGAGCATCAGCCGCACTGGCACACCTATTGGCAAAACCCCGGCGACTCGGGCTTGCCCACGCGGCTGCAGTGGCAGCTGCCTGCGGGTTTGCAAGCGGGTGAGATGGCCTGGCCGCTGCCCAAAAAAATCCCCATCGGCACCTTGGCCAACTACGGCTACGAAGGCCGTTTGCTGCTGACCGTGCCCGTGACGGTAGGGGCCGACTTTCGCTTCCCGGACAGTGGACCCCTGACCCTGGGCTTGCAGGCCGAATGGCTGGTCTGCCGCCAGGAATGCATCCCGCAAGAAGGCCGTTTCAGCTTGCAGCTGAGCTCTGCCGCGCCACAAAAAACCGATGCGGCCGGGTTTGAAACAGCCCAAAAACTCAGCCCCCAAGCCCTGCCTCAGCTGCAACAAGGCGGCACTTGGATCACAGGTGGCCAAGCCACTTTGTCCGCTGACGCCAAACAAATCAGTCTGCGCGTGCACGGCCTGCCTGTGGGCTGGCGCGGCCAGACCTTGAGCGCCTTCCCGGTCACCCCCAACGTGGTGCACAACGCGGCCGTGCAGGGCAAAGACTGGACACAAAGCTGGCAAGGCGCGGTTTGGAGCGCCCAGATTCCGGTGTCTGAAGAACGTGGCGACAGCCCGACATCGATGCGCTGGGTGATCGCAGCTGGACCGGAGTCTGCGCCCAAAGCCCCGGCTTTTGACATCGAAACGCCTGTGCAAGGCACTTGGCCAGCACTGGCCCAAACCGCGCCCGCTGAGATTTCGCCCGCATTGGCCAAGGCGCTGGCCGACAACGCCAGCGCGGCGCAAAAGCCAGCGGCCTCCAGCACCACCGCTCTGGGCCTGACGCTGGCCGTTTTGGGGGCCTTGGTCGGCGGGTTCTTGCTCAACCTCATGCCCTGCGTGTTTCCCGTGCTGGCCATCAAAGTCATGGGTTTTGCGCAAGCCGACACCTCGCAGGCCCAACACCGCGCAGCAGGCATGGCCTACACCGTGGGTGTGGTGCTGTCGTTCATGCTGCTGGGCGGCCTGATGCTGACCTTGCGGGCTGCAGGCGAACAATTGGGCTGGGGCTTTCAACTGCAGTCGCCCCCGGTGGTGGCGGGCCTGGCGCTTTTGTTCACCCTGCTGGGCCTGAACCTCGCGGGCGTTTTTGAATTTGGGCAGATGCTGCCCAGCAGTCTGGCCACGCTGCAAAGCCGACACCCCACGGTGAACGCCGGTTTGTCGGGCGTGCTGGCCGTGGCCGTGGCCTCACCCTGCACCGCGCCCTTCATGGGGGCCTCGCTGGGCCTGGCGATTGCGCTGCCCGTGTGGCAAGCCCTGCTGGTGTTTGCTGCCATGGGCGTGGGCATGGCTTTGCCCTATCTGGCGGCCAGCTGGTGGCCGGGCATGGCCCGCGCTCTGCCGCGCCCTGGGGCTTGGATGGAGACTTTCCGCCAAGCCATGGCTTTTCCGATGTTTGCCACCGTCATTTGGTTGCTGTGGGTTCTGGGTCAACAAACCGGCATCGACGGGGCGAGCAGCCTGCTGGCCTTGTTGCTCACGGTCGCTTGGCTGGTGTGGGCCCTGGGCTTGAGCGGTCGCACGCGTTGGGTTTTGAGTGGCGTGGCCCTGGCCGCCTTGCTGTGGCTGGGCAGCAGTTGGTTGCCACTGGCTTTGCGTGAAACGCCTGCTGAGCCACTTGCCAGCAACACCAGCGCCAGCCAAACCGCACCCGGCACCTTGTCCAGCGCCAACGCTACCACTTGGCAACCTTGGTCTGAAACTACCGTGCAAGCCCAGCTGGCCGCAGGCCGCCCAGTGTTTGTGGATTTCACCGCCGCATGGTGCGTGACTTGCCAATACAACAAAAAAACCACGCTGGCCGATGCCCGTGTGCTGGCCGACTTTGCGGAACGGCAAGTGGTGCTGATGCGGGCCGACTGGACACGGCGCGACCCGGCCATCACGCAGGCGCTCACGGCGCTGGGTCGCAGCGGCGTGCCGGTCTATGCGCTGTACGCCCCCGGCCGTGCGCCCGTGCTCTTGTCGGAGCTGCCCAGCGTGGCCGAAGTGCAAACCGCCTTGCAAGGACTTCCGGCTCGTTGAGCTGCCCATACTTTCCAAATAGCCCCTCCCGATCCGGCCCGATGATGTTTGAATGAACGTTTTTGTAAAAGTGACGCCCTCGCCGCGATGGCACCTCACAGACCATCACGCATCGCCCCGAGGGCTGGGCTCCCACACGGACAGCGCCGGTGATCGCAGTGAGAAGACCGGCCTTGCCATGCAAACCTCACAGGAACAGCACCATCAAGATTTCCGATGATGTTTGAATGAACGTTTTTGTAAAAGCGACACCCTCCCCGCGATGACGTCTCTCAGACCACCCCCCATCGCCCCGAGGGCGGGGCTCCCACAATGACAGCGCCGGTGATCGCAGGGGAAAGACCCGTTTTTCACTTCAAACTTCACAGGGCAGGATCCATCATGGGTATGAGCACCTCCTCGCGGACGCCCCTGCCAGAGACGCCGAAAACCCCGGCCTGGGCCTGCCACAATAAGGGCATGAGCTCATTCGCCCCCCTGCAAAACGACACCTTCCTTCGCGCTTGCCTGCGCCAGGCCACCGACCACACCCCCGTCTGGCTCATGCGCCAAGCTGGCCGCTATTTGCCCGAGTACTGCGCCACCCGCGCCAAGGCCGGCAGCTTCATGGGCCTGGCCACCAACGTCGACTACGCCACCGAAGTCACGCTCCAGCCACTCGATCGTTACCCGCTCGATGCCTCCATCTTGTTCAGCGACATCCTCACCGTGCCCGACGCCATGGGCTTGGGCCTGTCCTTTGCCCAGGGCGAAGGCCCGCGTTTTGCCAAGAACGTGCGCGACGAAGCGGCCGTGGCCGAGTTGGCCGTGCCCGACATGAACAAGCTGCGCTATGTGTTCGACGCGGTCACCAGCATCCGCAAGGCGCTCAACGGCCGCGTGCCGCTGATCGGTTTTTCCGGCAGCCCCTGGACGCTGGCTTGCTACATGGTCGAGGGCGCAGGCTCTGACGACTACCGGCATGTGAAGACCCTGATGTACAGCCGCCCTGACCTGATGCACCGCATTCTGGAAATCAACGCCGATGCCGTGGCCCTGTACCTGAACACCCAAATCGAAGCTGGTGCGCAAGCAGCCATGATTTTTGACAGCTGGGGTGGCGTGTTGGCCGATGGCGCGTTCCAGCAATTCAGCCTGGCTTACACGGCCCGCGTTCTGAGCCAATTGAAGACCGAGCACAACGGCCAGCGCATCCCCAGCATCGTCTTCACCAAAGGCGGCGGCCTGTGGCTGCCCGAGATGGCCGGTCTGAACTGCGACGTGCTGGGTCTGGACTGGACCATGAACCTGGGCCGCGCCCGGGCTCTGGTAGGCGGCGAAGTCGGTGGCCTCGGCAAAGCGCTGCAAGGCAACATCGACCCCAACATCTTGTTTGCGCCCCCCGCGCAGATCGCCACCGAGGTGCACCGCGTGCTGGACAGCTTTGGCACACCACACACCGACAAAACCACCACCGGCCCCACGCACATCTTCAACCTGGGCCACGGCATCAGCCAATACACCCCGCCCGAGCATGTGACGGCGCTGGTAGAGGCGGTGCACAGCCATTCGCGGAAATTGCGGCAGCGTTGAACGTTGGGCCTTGGGCCTTGGGCCTTGGGCCTTGGGCCTTGGAAAAAAAATTACCACAGAAAAGTCGGTTGTTCTGGCTTTTTTGTGAAAAAAAGAAGATCCATCGCCTTGACTTATGCACAAAATATGACTTTGTGAGTTGATCATCTTTCAATTTTCATGCCCTCTTGCGCAACAGACCATAAATTCGTAAGTTGTTGATTTTATTGATGAAATTTAAAATGCCCACGGGGTGAGCAATCTGTTGAAAGCCTTGATTTTTAAGGGTTTCAGGGGGTTCATGACAAGTTTTCAACAAAGTTATCCACAGATTTTCTGGAGCATCCTCAAAGCACTTTGAAATCAAGCACTTAGCCTCGTTTTCGAGACTTTTCTTAACCATCAAAATTTTCAAATTCATTCAAACCTCAGGATTCCAAGTGCCTGCTTCTTTCTGGATCGACACGGCCGTTCAAACACCCGCCCACAGCCAGATCGGCGGATTGCTGAGCTATCGGTGCACCCAAGCCGTTCAACCAGGACAGCTTGTGCGGGTTCCTTTGGGGCAGCGCAACGTGCTTGGCGTGGTTTGGAAAGTCCATGCCTCACCCCCTGAAGGCATGGCGTCGTCGGCCATTCGCGAGGTGATCAGCGTGCTCGATGGCTTGCCGCCCCTCGACGAACCCTGGCGTCAATTGGTGCAGTTTTCAGCCCAGTACTACCAACGGTCTTTGGGCGAAGTGGCCCTGTCGGCCCTGCCCCCACAGTTGCGTGACCTGACACCCGAACAATTGGCACGTCGCCTGAAAAAGCAAGTCACCGAACGCTCCGTGCAAACGGCCCCCAGCCCCAGCCTGTCGACCGAACAAACCATGGTGCTGGACCAAATGGCTTTGGGTAAGGGTCCTTTTTTGCTGTTTGGCAGCACCGGCAGCGGCAAGACCGAAGTGTATTTACAGGCCGTGCAAGGCATGCTGGCGGCCGACCCGCAGGCCCAGGCTCTGCTGATGGTGCCCGAGATCAACCTCACCCCACAACTTGAAGAACGGGTGCAAGCCCGCTTTGGGGCGCGGGCGGTGGTGTCCATGCACAGTGGCATGACACCCGCCCAGCGCCTCAAAGCCTGGTTGGCCGCACACGCGGGCCACGCCCGCATCGTGCTGGGCACACGCATGGCCATTTTTGCGTCCATACCGCGCCTGAAACTCATTGTGGTCGACGAAGAACACGACCCCAGCTACAAACAGCAAGAAGGCGCACGCTACTCGGCCCGCGACTTGGCGGTGTACCGGGGCAGGCTGCAAAACGCCACCGTGCTGCTGGCCTCGGCCACGCCCTCGCTCGAAAGCTGGCACCTCAGCCGCTCGGCTACGCAGGACGATCCAGGCGGCCGTTACCAGCGCCTGCTGATGCCCTCCCGAATAGGCACAGGCGTTTTGCCCAAAGTACGCCGGGTCGACATGAACAAACAGCCCCGCCGCACCGTGTTGTCAGCCCCGTTGGTGGCGGCCATCCAAGAGCGGGTCGAGCGCGGTGAGCAATGCATGCTGCTGCTCAACCGCAGGGGTTATGCGCCCGTGCTGCACTGCGCCGACTGCGGCTGGAAAAGCGAGTGCAAGCACTGCAGCGCTTTTCGGGTGTTCCACAAAATCGACCGCACCCTGCGCTGCCACCACTGCGGCCTGACGGAACGCGTGCCCCGGGCCTGCCCCGAGTGCGGCAATGCCGACATCGCGCCCATTGGCCGAGGCACCGAACAACTCGAAGAACACTTGGGGCAATTGCTGGCGCACGTCTTGCGCCCCGACGGCAGCCCCGTGCGCATCGCCCGCATTGACGCCGACAGCACGCGCCTCAAAGGTGCCCTGGAAAGTCAGCTGGCCCAAGTCCATTCGGGTCAAGTCGATGTGTTGGTGGGCACACAAATGATCGCCAAAGGGCACGACTTTCGTCACATCACCTTGGTGGCGGCCGTCAACCCCGACACGGCGCTGTTTTCGAGCGACTTTCGGGCACCCGAGCGCTTGTTTGCGCTGCTCATGCAGGCGGCAGGTCGCGCCGGTCGCAACGCCGCTCAAAGCGCCAGCAGTGAAATGTGGGTGCAGACCTTTCACCCCACACACCCGCTGTTTGAGGCCCTTAAAAAACACGACTACCCCGCCTTTGCGGCCAGCGAACTGACCGAACGCACCGCCGCGGACCTGCCCCCCATCAGCCACCAAGCCCTGCTGCGTGCCGACGCCCGCACCCAAGAGGTCGCCCAGGCTCTGCTCAACGCATCCCGCGAGACACTGCAATCACAGCTGAACGCCGACCCCGCCACAGCCGACTTGGTGCAGCAAGTGAGCATTTATCCCGCAGTGCCCATGAGCATGCAACGCGTGGCCGATGTCGAACGCGCCCAAATGCTGCTGGAAAGCCCCAACCGCATGGCCCTGCAAAAAATGCTTTGGCACCTGCACGGCGTGCTGCATCAAGTGCGAAGCCAGCCCGAACACAAAGGCGTGATCCGCTGGCTGGTGGATGTGGACCCGCAGTCCATATGAAGGAAAAGGGCGCACGATACTCGCTTCGTGGGCCGGACTGGCACCCTTTTTTGCCGACCCGGGCCGTTGCGCCCTCGACACTGAGCGCTACATTTTGAAAAACGCCACCGCCCCTGAAAAGGTCAAGAACGCCGCAGCGGTGGTCACCAAAATGATGCGCGCAATGCGACCGTTGTCAGCGCCCAGTCGCTCGGCCAACAAGGACACATTGCTCGCGCTGGGCAAAGCCGCCACCAACACCATCACTTGCAGCGCCAAGGCCGTGATTTGCACACCCAACTGGATGGCCGTCATACCCACCAGCAAGACCAACACCGGATGCAAAACCAACTTGACCAAGGCAATGGGCAAATAATCGGCTGTCCGCAAGGGCTCCCCCTCCTGTTCGTGCGCCAACATGGCAGATCGGGCCAACACGGCACCAATGGTGAACAAGGCCACCGGCGATGCGGCGTCCGCCAGCAAATCCACCGTTTTGGCCACGGGCCCCAGCAGCTCCAGGTTCCAAAAAGAAAACGCTGCGCCCAAACTAATCGCCCAGGGCATGGGGTTGCGCAGCACGCCGACCAAGGCCTTTCGAGCGGCCACCGCCGCACCGTGCTCGCCCGCCGCATCCATGCGCGAGAGCGCTACACACAAAGACGAGGTGATCACCAAGTCCACCACAATGGTCACAATGGCCGTGCCCACCGCCTGCGCACCCAGCAAAGCCACCAGCAGGGGCACACCCATGAAGCCGGTGTTGGGAAATGCGGCCACCAGCGCGCCCAAAGAAGCATCGTTCCAGCGAATGCGGGCGTTCAAACTGATGGCGATGCTGAAACCCACCACCACCAAGGCGCAAAACAAATAGGTGAAAAACACCCCAGCATCGAGCAACTGCGCAATGGGCGTGCCCGACCCGAAGCGAAACAACATGCAAGGCAGCGCAAAAAACAACACAAAACCGTTCAGGCCAGGAATGGCCTCTAGGGGCAAAAGCCGCAGCCGGGCAGCCGCGTAGCCACACAAGACCAGGGCAAAAAAGGGAAAAGTGACACGCAAAATTTCAAGCATGCGTCAATTGTCGGGGTAAACCAGTAGTCACCAGGGCCCACGCCCGTCGCAGTGCGGACAAGTTCATGTCCGCCTGACCGTGACCCGCGACCATCCCTCACCCTCCAAAGGCCGCCCAAGCTTCGCCATGGCACACGCCAAGTCAGGCGCTATGATGATCTGCTTTGCCCTGATCGCCCACTTTCCCATGTCAGCCGGACTCAACAACGCCCAACTCGACGCCGTGAACTATGTCTCCGGCCCCTGCCTGGTGCTGGCCGGAGCAGGTTCGGGCAAGACACGGGTGATCACACACAAGATCGGTCGCTTGATCGAAGCGGGGCTGGAGCCCAAGCGCATCGCCGCCATCACTTTCACCAACAAGGCCGCTGCCGAAATGCGCGAGCGGGCCAAACAGCTCATTGGCCGTGCCGCCAAAGATGTGCTGATCTGCACCTTTCACGCCTTGGGCGTGCGCATCATGCGCGAAGACGGCGCGGTGCTGGGGCTCAAGCCGCAGTTCAGCATCATGGACGCAGACGACGTGACCAGCATCCTGAAAGACTGTGGCGGCACCACCGACGCGGCCACCGCACGCCAGTGGCAGTGGACCATCAGCCTGTGGAAAAACATGGGGCTGAACGCCGAGCAGGCCGCAGCCCAGGCCCCCGACGACAACGCCCGGGTGATCGCCCGCATCATGGCGCTGTACCAAGAGCGGCTGACCGCTTACCAGAGCGTGGACTTTGACGACCTGATCGGCATGCCCCTGAAGCTGCTCGCCGAGTACCCTGAGGTGCGCGAGCGCTGGCAAGCCAAGATGGGCCATGTGCTGGTGGACGAGTACCAAGACACCAACGCCACCCAGTACGAGGTGCTCAAACACCTGGTGGGCGAGCGGGCCCGCTTCACGGCGGTGGGTGACGATGACCAGTCCATTTACGGCTGGCGCGGCGCGACGCTGGACAACCTCAAGCGCTTGCCGGTGGATTTTCCGCAGCTCAAAGTGATCAAGCTGGAGCAAAACTACCGCT
Organism: Limnohabitans sp. WS1; assembly: GCF_003063265.1. Taxonomy (GTDB): domain Bacteria; phylum Pseudomonadota; class Gammaproteobacteria; order Burkholderiales; family Burkholderiaceae_C; genus Limnohabitans_A. Next base: position 44,678 of record NZ_NERU01000018.1, on the reverse strand, counting down.
CCACCAGCGCCATCTTGCGGGCGGCCAACAACGTGATCCAGCCCAACCCCAAGCTGTTTCCCAAAACCTTGTTTTCGGAGTTGGGCGAGGGCGAACCCGTGCGCCTGAACGAGGCGGTGAACGAAGAACACGAAGCCGACCGGGCGATTGCCCGCATCCAATCCATCCGCAGCGGGCATTCGCTCGAATCCAAGCACCGCGAGTTCAAGGACTTCGCCATCTTGTACCGCGCCAACCACATGGCAAGGCCGTTTGAACAAGCCCTGCGCCGCGCCAACATCCCCTACAAGGTCTCGGGTGGGCAGAGCTTTTTTGACAAGGCCGAAATCAAGGATCTGTGCGCCTGGTTTCGCCTGTGGATCAACAACGACGACGACCCGGCGTTTTTGCGCGCCATCACCAGCCCCAAACGTGGCATTGGCCACCAGACGCTGGGGCAACTGGGCACTTTTGCCACGCAATACAAACTCAGCCTGTTCGAGGCCCTGTTTGCCGGCAGCCTGCCCAGCGCCGTCAATGCCCGGGCGGTGGCGGGCTTGCACGAGTTTGGCCGCTACATCAATGACCTGGAGCACCGCGCCCGCCAAACCCTGGGCAAGACCGACGCGTTGGCCTTTTTGCTGGAGTGGCTCAAAGAGATTGGCTACGAATCGCACCTCTACGACGGTGAAGACAACGAAAAAGTGGCCTCAGCCCGCTGGACCAACGTGCTGGAGTTTTGCGACTGGATGGCCGGTCGCTGCGGTGGTGAGATCGACGACGCCACGGGAGCCCAGGCCACAGAGATCAAAAACTTGCTGGACGTGGCACAAACCATTTCGCTCATTTCGACCCTGAGCGAACGGGAAAAAGACCAAAACGTGGTCACGCTGTCCACCCTGCACGCCTCCAAGGGTCTGGAGTGGCCGCATGTGATGCTGGTGGGTGTGAACGAAGGCCTGCTGCCTTTCAAGCTGGGTGACGACGATGCCACCGACGGGGCAAACCAAGAAGGCATTTTGCTGCGCCTGCAAGAAGAGCGACGCCTGATGTACGTGGGCATCACCCGCGCCCAGCGCAGCTTGGCGGTGAGCTGGACCAAGCGCCGCAAAAAAGGACGCGAAACCGTGGCCGCCCTGCCCAGCCGCTTCATTGCTGAAATGCGGCTGGACGAAAACACGGTGCGTGAAGACCCGCGCGAAAAGCTCAAGGCCTTGAGGGCCGAATTTGCCCAACGGGCTGCTGCCGCCGCAGCGGCTGCCAAACCATGACGATCGCACAAGTCCTCTCTCAACGTTTGTTGCTGTGCCTGGCATTGGGGTGGATGGGCCCCATTCAATCGGCACCCCCAGCGTGCCCAGACGCGGCCGACATCAGCGCCTTGCAGTTGCAAGGCCAGTGGCGGGTTCAGCTCAAAGCGCAGGCCCATGCATGGCGGCTTGAACTGAAACCCCATCCCGAACACATCGGAAGCCTGCGCGGCGAATTGGATACCGGGTCGCAACGCTTTGCAGTCGTGGCCGATTGGGATGACGGCGAATTCACCTTGGAAGAATCACACGACGGCCAACGCATCGCCGCCACCTGGCTGGGCAAGCTCAGCCCCAATGGCTGCGCTCAGACCTTGATGGGGGAGCGCGAAACCGCGCAAGGTGTGACGGACTCTTTTGAAATGCGCAGGCCAGTGACAAAGTAATGCCGTCCGAATTGGACACAGCGTGGCTTAATGCGCCTTGGTTGACTCACGCAGCACCAGGGTTGTGGGCAACATTTGTGGCTGTGGTTTTTCTCCTGCCATGACGCGCAACAAACCATCCACCAATTGGACTCCCGCAATGTCCATCGGCTGGCGCACCGTGGTCAGGGGCGGAAAGCTGTGCGCTGCAGGCTCCACATCGTCATAGCCCACCACACTGACGTCTTCAGGCACGCGAAACCCACGCTCTTTCAACACGCCCATGGCGCCAATGGCAATCAGGTCACTCGCAGCGACCAAGGCATCAAAATTCAGCCCGTGCTGGTCCAGGTGTTTTCGCATCGCCTCTTGAGCATCAAGTGGTGCAAAACTGGTCGGAATATAGAGAGACACATCGGCTTTGATTCCCGCCTTGCGCATGGCTTTGAGATACCCCGCATGGCGTTTTTCAGGTTCTGGCAAGGTTTTGTCGCCCATGAACGCCACACGCTTGCGCCCCAGCGAGAGCAAATGTTCCGTTGCCAAAACACCGCCACTCATGTTGTCAGAGCCCACGCTGCAATACAACTGATTGGGCATTTGCGCACCCCACGCCACAAATGGCAGACGCTGACGCGCCAATTCATTGAGTTGATCATGGTGACCCCACTGCCCAATGACCACAATGCCGCCCACACGACCTGAGTCGTAAAGCGATGAGATTCGATCCAGATGGTCAGCATCGACCCTTGACAACAACAAGTCGTATTGCCGATCCGTCAGGGCGTTGGCCAAACTGCCCAGCATGGCCAGAAAGAAGGGGTCAGTGATGTTTTGCTTGTTGGCCGCGTCAAAAGGGATCACCACCCCAATGGTCGAGCTGTCGCCCTTGCGCAAATTCTGCGCCCCCAAGTTGATCGTGTAATTGAGCGAGCGGGCCAACTCGATGATGCGCAAACGGGTTTCTTCGTTGATGAGCGGACTGCCGTTGAGGGCACGCGAAACGGTGGCGGTAGACACTCCCGCCAATCGGGCGATGTCCGCCATCTGAATTTTGCGTTTATCCGGTTCTGCCTTGGCCATTCATCTGTCCCATTCAAGTGGCGTTGATGGTAAATCAAAAAAAAGTCCCTCCCCTTGCGGGTTGGGACTTGGAAGTTTCCTTGGAAGAAACGTACTCAACAAAAAATGTCTGGACTGCTCAATTGACGAACTGCTCAGAGCCCACAATGCCCAGCTTGGTCAGCCCGATGCGCTGGGCACTGGCCATCACCCCCGCCGTCGCCTCGTACTTGGCCTTGGCGTGCGAGCGAATGTGCAATTCCGGCTGCGGCTGCATCGCCACCGCCTCCTTGAGCTTGGCCTCCAAATCCGCACGGCCCTCCACCGGCTTGCCGTTCCAGTTCACCACACTGGCTGCATCCACATCGATGCGAATCACCACCGGCTCCACCTTCTTGGCCGCGTTGCTGGGCAGCGGCATGTCCAGGTTCACCGAGTGCAGCTGCGCCGGAATCGTGATGATCAGCATGATCAACAGCACCAACATCACATCGATCAGCGGCGTCGTGTTCATGTCCACCATCACCTCGGGCTCGTCGCTGGCGCTTGTTCCTACATTCATTCCCATTTTGGGCTCCTTGCCTGTGTCTGTTTCAGTTGCTCGGCTCGGTGATGAAGCCGACCTTGGTGATGCCCGCGCGTTGCACCGCGTACATCACCCGCCCCACCGACTCAAAATCACTTTGTCCGTCCCCCCGGATCTGCACCTCGGGTTGCGGCTTCATGGCCGAGAACTTCTTCATACGCTCCAGCAAGTCCGTGCTGTTTTTGATCGGCGTGTCGTACAGGTAAATCTTGCCCGCCTTGTCCACCGAGATGATCACGTTCTCCGGCTTGGTCTCGCGCACCACGTTTTGCTCTTTGGGCAAGTCCACCTTGATGGATGTGGTCACCACCGGAATCGTGATCAAAAAGATGATGAGCAGCACCAGCATCACGTCCACCAAAGGGGTGGTGTTGATGGTGCCGATGATCTCGTCGTCGGCTTCGCCTACGTTCATGGCCATGATGGCTCCTTGTGTGCTCGCCCGGGCCGCGTTGCCACCGCCCGGGCGATGGGTTTATTTCTTGGCCGAGCCCAGCAGCACCGCGTGCAAGTCGGCGCCAAAGGCGTTGACCTCTTCCATCACCGCCTTGTTGCGGCGCACCAACCAGTTGTAGCCCAACACCGCAGGCACCGCCACCGCCAAGCCAATGGCCGTCATGATCAGCGCCTCGCCCACGGGGCCAGCGACTTTGTCAATGGACGCCTGGCCCGACATGCCGATCTTGACCAGCGCGTGGTAGATGCCCCACACCGTGCCAAACAAGCCCACAAACGGTGCGGTTGAGCCGACGGTGGCCAGTACCGCCAGGCCGTCTTGCATGCGGCTTTGCACATTGGCCATGGCGCGTTGGATGCTCATGCTCACCCATTCATTGAAGTCCACCGAGGCCAGCAAGCCGGTGTGCTTGGAGGCGCCTTCCAGGCCTTTTTCTGCAATGAAGCGAAACGCCGAGTCTTGCGCCAAGGTGTCTTTGCCCTGGGCCACGGTGCTGGCGCTCCAGAAGGTCTCCTTGGCCGCCGCCGCTTGCTTCTTCAGCTTGGACTGCTCGGCCAACTTGGTGAAGATGACGTACCACGAGCCCATGCTCATGATGACCAAGATCAGCAAAGTGCCCTTGGCCACAAAGTCGCCCTGCGCCCACAGCGCACCCAGGCCGTAGGGGTTTTCTTCGGCCGCCGCCGCAACGGCGCCTGCCGCAGCGACCACAGGAGTCGCGGCCGCAGCGGACGCATCAGCCGCTTGCGCCATCACAGCGCCCGCAAAGAACAGGCTGGCCAACAGGCCTGCGCCCAGGATGAGGTTTTTGGAAGGTTTGAACATGGTGAGGTGCTCCTGCTGTGTTCTTAAAAAAATCGGTTGAATTGGATGGACGTGGGCAAAGCGGGCTCGCTTTACTCCAGACGCCAGGTGTATTTCATGCTGGCCCAGCCCTGCTCGGGCTTGCCGTCCACGGTGGCGGGCTTGAAGGCGCATTTGGACAAGCCCGCACGCGCCGCCTCGTCCAGCCGCCTAAAGCCCGAGGACTTCTCGACCTCGGACTGAATGACCTTGCCGTCTGCGCCCACCAAGAAGCGCAGGCTCACGGTGCCCTCTTCCTCCAGACGACGCGAGGCGCTGGGGTAGTCGGGTTTCTCGCAGTTGGCCGAGTTGACCACGGCAGCCACCCGCACGGGGGGTGCAGGCGGTGCGGGCGCAGGTGCAGGTGCAGGGGCCGCCGGGGCCACTGCAGCGGGTGCAATCGGTGCCGCTTGCGTGGGTGCAGCCGCTGTGACGGCGGCAATGGCGTTGACCGGTGCGGGTGCGGTAACGGCCACATCCACTGGGGGCACGTAGGCCGGAGGCGGTGGGGGCAGGTTCTTGGGGGGAGGCGGTGGCGGTGGTGGTGGTGGTGGTGGAATGTCTGGCTTGGTGTCCTCCAGCAAGACCGCCTCCACAGGCCCTTGAATCTTTTTAACCACTGCACGGGCCAGACCCGAGCTGATGGCCCAAAAGAGCAAGAGGTGCAACACCACCACCAGTCCCAGCCCCACAAGGTGCTTGGTCGGCTTTCTTTGCCGGCTGGCGTAGTCGTCCATGGTTCGATTCCTCATTGTTGAAACTTTCACATGATGCATGAAAGGCCAGTGAATTGTAATTTGGTTACATGAATTTCAAAGAGTGAAGAAACAAAACTACATGAGGGTAATCCCTTGACTTTGTCTTTATTGACTGTGGGAAATTGATGGTCGGATGGGGGTGGCGGTGCGAACACCAAGAATGGGCAGGGACCGGGAAGCTTCCGGTTTGTTCACGAGCGCCATTGCTTTGCTTTTGCGACCTTCATCGGTTAGTCGCATTTCAAGTCCAACTACCAAGATATCGATCAGCAAAAGATGGAGTACCCGACTGATCATGGGCAGGTGGGTGGTGGCATGTTCGTTGTGCTCTGCGACCAAGGCGGCATCGGCCTTTTTTGCCAACAACGACTGGTTGGCTGTGATGGCGATCACTGGAGATCCCAGCTCGTTGACTTTGTTTTGCAAATCCATCAACTCAGGGAGGTTGCCCCCGCTGCTGATAAAAATAGTGGTTGTGTCATGGTCGACTAATTTGCTCACTAGTTGTTGCAAATGCGGGTCGGTGTGTGCACCACAAGGAATACCCAAGCGCAAAAACTTCATTTGAGCATCTTGTGCAACTGAAGCGTAGTTGCCCACAGCAAAAATTTCGACTCGTTTGGCATTCATCACAAGGTCAATCGCTTTGTCGATCGGCTCACGTTGTAATTCGTTACGCAATTGCAAAACCGCATTGGCGGTATTGCCCAGCACTTTAGAGCCTAATTCGAGCAGTGAATCTTCTTGTGTGACTTGAGAGTGCGTGATGGGAACGGATACGCTCAGGCCCGATGCCAAGCGAAGTTTGAAGTCAGACAGACCTTTGCAGCCAACTGAGCGGCAAAATCGGATGACGGTGGGTTGGCTAACTTGAGCAGCCAGTGCAATGTCATGGATGGGATCGTTGAGTACTGATCGAGGCTGTGCTAACACCAATTCGGCGACCCGTTGTTCAGCGGGTGATAGTTGTGTTCGCAATCGGCGGATCTGAGACAGTATGGCCGATCCTGCCGAATTGTGGAGGCTCTTAAGTTGGGTCTCCAAAATGGCCGATACACCCATAAAAGTAGGGTTGTCAGCGGTGATAACGTAAGTTGGAATGTTTTCTACGTATTGTCGGAATCGTCCCTTGTCTTCAAAGCGTTGGCGAAAACCGGATTGATCAAAATACGCCCCCAAACGAGGCACGATTGAGCCCCCAATGTAAACCCCTCCTGTAGCGCCCAACGTGACAGCAAGATTACTTGCAGCGGTCCCCAACATGTTGCAAAACACATTTAAAGTGCTGCAGCACAAAGGGTGCTTGTCATCCAGAGCTTGGCGTGTGATTTCAGTGGCGCTCAAATAAGTGCTTGGCAGTCCTTTTGCTTTAGACAAGGCCTGATAAATCAACTCCAAACCCGATCCTGAAACCAGTCGCTCAAAGGAGACATGATCAAACAGTTGAAGGGCATGCTGTAAAACAGTAATTTCATGATCATCGCGTGGAGAAAAACTGGTGTGACCACCTTCTGACCCTAACGAAAACCAGCCTTCTCCCGAAGGGATTAGACCCGAAACTCCCAGACCTGTGCCAGCGCCAAGCAAGCCGATCACACTGCTTTTGACAGGTTGCCCACCTCCCACTTGGCGCACAGCCTCGGCCCCAAGCCTTGGCAGGGCCATCGCCAAGGCAGTAAAGTCATTAACGACCACCAGGGTGTCCAGACCCAGGGCTTGGCGTGTTTGCTCAATTGAAAACTGCCAGTGGTAATTGGTCATGCGCACCTGATCGCCGTCGACTGGGGTTGCAATCGCGATGGCGGCATGTTCTACCTTAATGGGGTGAAGCGACTCCAAGTAAGTGCTGATCGCGTGTTCCAAGCTGGGGTGATCGGCGCATCGTAAAGAGGCTTGGTGGCTGAACTGGTCGCGTTCGAGTTCTAAGGCGAAGCGGGCATAAATGCGGCCAATGTCAGCGATGAGGCGTGGGGACTCAAGGGCAATCATGTCAGGAAAAGTCTCGTTTGTGAGGCGTTTAATGGCTCAGGCCTGTAATTCAATTACGTTGCTATTTTGGAGCGTGACAGCATTTTGGTAACCCGGTTGATCCGTTTAACCGCTGTTAGTGTGGCTAAGCGCATCACAATGACCAGCATCAAGACCAAGCCTTTTGCATTCTAGGCCCAATGTCGCCGAAGCTGTGTAGTAATGCTACGGCAGGGTGTGGTCAATTTTGCCCATACAGCGCGGCTTGGCGTTCTCGACTTTTATGAAATCCTTACCCGTGAAAACCGGAAATCTGAAGCCTCAGCCGGCCATCGCAACGCTGGTCTTGCCCCTGTTCATAGAACTGTCGCTCGGATTGGTGGTCGGCATGGTCGGCACGGCGCTGGCGGCGCGAATGTCTGACGCGGCGGGAGGCGCTTTTGCGCTGTCCCACCACGTGTTTGGCCTGTTGTTCATGGTCTTCCGTCTGGTGGGGGCGGGGGTGAGTGTGGTCATCACGCAAAACCTTGGGGCCGGGCATCGCCCGGAGGCCGACCGGGTTGCACGCGCCGCGCTGGCCTCGGGCACCTGGATGGGCGGGTTGGCAGCCATGCTGGCCTTGTTGTGCGCACGCCCGATGCTGCAGATGCTCAATGCCCCCGCTGATGTGTTGCTGCTGGCCGCACCGTTTTTGCAATCGCTAGCGCTCGCATTGGTGCTGGACGCCTGGAACGCCTGTATGGCCGGGGTCATGCGGGCACACCTGCGCAACCGCGACACGCTGGCCGTGATGATCGTCATGCACGCCACCCACTTGGCGCTGGCCTGGCCCTTGATGACCGGTTGGGGGCCGTTGTCGGCGTTGAGTTTGCCGGGTTTTGCGGTGGCCGTCATCATCAGCCGTTTGGTGGGCATGGCCTTGCACCTGTATTTGTGGCGGCTGCGGCTAGGGCTGCGTCCACAGTGGGCAGACTGGTGGCGGGTGCGTTGGGCTCAATTGAAGCCTGTGCTGCACATCGGCTTGCCCGGCGCGGCGGAAAACCTGTCTTGGGAGGCCGCCTTCATGGTCAGCGTGGCCGCTGTTGGCCTCATGGGCACGCAGGCGTTGGCCACCCAGACCTATGTCTTGCAGTTCAACATGTGGATATTGATCAGCGCCGTGGCGATTGGCATCACCGTTGAAATGGTGGTCGGCCACATGGTTGGGGCACGCCAGTTCAGGCAGGCGCACGATCTGGTGCGCAAGGCCCAGAAAATCGGCTTTGCCGTGACGTTGGTCGTGGCCTGTGTGCAGGCCTTGCTGGGCACTTGGTTGCTGGGTTTGTTCACGCAAGACCCGGCCATTTTGCGGGTAGGCAGCCAGCTGATGTGGCTGTCTGTCCTGCTGGAGACGGGCCGCACCTTCAATTTGATCGTGATTTCGGCGTTGAGGGCCACGGGCGATGCCCGGTATCCGTTTTATGCCGGGGCGGGCTCCATGGCGGTGGTGCTCGCGGGCGGCAGTTGGCTGCTGGGAGTGCACTGGGGTTGGGGATTGATGGGGGTCTGGCTGGCCTACGCGGCCGATGAGTGGATACGTGGTTTGTTGATGTGGCGGCGTTGGCTCACGCAGGGCTGGGTGCCTCATGCCCGAGCTGCTCATGCACGAATGCGACGTCAAAAGCTTGGGCTTATCGGTTGATATCGAACATTTTGCGATCAGCAAAGGGTCAATCTGAATTGGCGCTTAGATAAGAAATTTGGTTGAGTCGATTTCAAGGACCATAGCCTCTTCAGGCATATTCAGCAATTTAAGTGCCCCATAAACCATCATTCCCAGACCCAGAGCCAAGCTCCACAGATTGTGGTCATACCACGCTAACATGTTCATAGGGGCTTGAGCAACCTGCAGCCAGGCTTGCACGCCAGCAGGTGCGGATAAGAATATAAAAACAACCACCAGCATCTGAAACCCGAGCAACAAACCACGCTCTTGGTTCAAGGCGGTATGGACCTTGGGTATGCAGGGCTTAACGTGGGCAGCGAGCGGCACATCCAGACGGGCCAAGACTTGCGCCACAAAAGCCGCGTCCTGTTGTGGGCTTGGGTTTCCATACGCGTCCTGCAACAACAAAGGCGTCAGCCAGTCATCGGCATGCGAGGTGTCAGCGGTGGTTTTGTTCATGGTGACTCCTGAGTGTCTGTGGGCTTCCATGCGGCCAGCAACGTTTGCAGTTTGGCGCGCCCGCGCAAGACATGGCTTTTGACGGTGCCCAAAGGCAAGTCCAAAACTTGCGCCGCCTCAGCATGGCTCAAGCCACCGTGGTAACAGTACACGATGGCGGCGTTTTCCAAAGGGTGCAATTGTGCCAAGGCCTTCTCCAAGTCTAGGCGCAAATCGTGGGCCGAGTGCGTGGCTTCGATGGCCTGATGCTCGGGAGATGCGGTGTTGGCGTGCTCATCGGCCCAGCGCCTTTGGTGCTGCAAAAATTCGAGGTAAGCAATGCGGTGCAGCCAAGTGCTCCACTGCGCCCCGTGCCGGAACGTGGGCAAGGCCCGCCAAGCTTTGATGAAAGTTTCTTGCGCCAACTCATCGGCCAGGGCCCGCTGGCCCCGGGTGAGCTTGCGCAGCACCGCACGCACACGCCCCTGGTGAAGGGCCACCAGCTGCCCGAAGGCCTGTGGATCGCGATGGTGCTGCGCCAAGCGCAGCCACTCGCGCTCCTGCGCCAAAGAGGGGGCGGACACACTCAGTCCGTCTCGCCACGCGCCAGTGCCTGTTCATGCCGCAGCTGCCGAGATTCGGCCACCCAAAGAAACAGCCAGCCCAAGCCCAGGATGAAGGGCAACAAGCCCCAGGCCCAGCCATGGAAACCGTTGAACTCGCCGTTGTCGAGGTTGACCCAATACACCACCAAGCCCAGCCCCAAGCCCGAACACATGGCCAACACCGCCTTGCGCAGCAAGCTGGCCACGCGCTCGGCTTTTTGCTCTGGTGTGGGGGTAGTCAAGGCGGCGCTGGGCGGCTCTTGTTGCAACAATTCAGGCGGAATGGGCTGCCCCAATTGCGCAAAGTGGCGAAGGGTCTCGTGCATCAGCTGGGCCTTGCGGCTTTGCAGCACAAAGCGAAAAACAATGTAAGCAATCGGGATAAGCAAAGCCAGCAGCGGAATCGCCAAAGCCAAGATCGGGGGCCAGAAGTTTTTGTCCATGTCGTTCTCCGAGTTGAAAACCACTTAGATGCAATCTGCATTCCGATTGGATTCACATGAGCCTGACATTTTGCAAACTTCACCGCACCCGCTTGTACCGACTGTACCCACCCAAATCGCGTTCCACGGGTTGCAGCACCATCACGCTTTGTGCGGGGACGGTGACGGTGATCAGGCCGGGGCCCATGGTGGTCACGGCTTGGGTGGGGTCGTCGGCCAGCAGGTTCACCAGGGGGGTGTCGTCCATCAGGGCGGCATTGGCCACCATGATTTTTTCGGTCACGGGTGTGTGGCTCGGGTTGGCCAGCACGATGCGCGTGTCCAGTGCTTTGTCGGTGTGGCGTTCAAAGGCGAACAGGCGCTCAGCCTCGATGCGGCGGTAGTCGCCCACGCGCAGGGCGCGGTGCCCTTGTTGCAGGGCAATCAGCCGTTTCATCCAGACCAGTTCGGCTTGGTCGGGCTGCACTTGGTCCCAGCGCATGGGGCCTCGGTTTTCCGGGTCGCCGCCGCCGGTCATGCCGACTTCGCTGCCGTAATACACATTGGGCGAGCCCGGCAGGGTGAATTGCAGCGCTTGCACCAACCGGCGCAGGCGCGTGTCGGGCAGTTGGGTGTGGATGCGGGGGATGTCGTGGTTGTCGATCACGTTCCAAGACTTGAGCAGCGGCTCGATGCCGGCGTCACGCACCAGGCGTTCGGTCATGCGGGTGGCGGCGGACGTGCTCAGTTCGCCTTGGGCCAGGCCGAGGATGATTTGCCGCAGCGTGAAGTTCATCACCCCGTCCATCGATTGCAGCCATTGGTCGGGGTAGTTGACGATCTCGCCCACGATGAGCGCGTCTTTTTTCTCTTGGCGGGCTGCATGGCGCAGGTCTTGCAGGTAACGGTGGCCCAACTCAAACGCCGTGTCCAGACGCCAGCCGTCGGCCCCGTCGCGCAGGTAGCCGCGCAGCACCGAGTCGGGCGCTTCATACAGGTACTGGCGCACGGGCGGGTGTTCCAGGTTGAGTTCGGGCAGGTTTTGGTAACCGGTCCAGACCCGTGCCCCGCCTTTGTATTGCGGGCCAATGGCAAACCAGTGGCGCCAAGGGCTGCTCGGCTTGGCCATGGCTTCTTTGAAGGCCGGGCTGTTGCGGCCCATGTGGTTGAACACACCGTCCAGCACCACCTTCATGCCGCGCTGGTGCGCTTCGCGGGCAAATTGTTTGAAGTCTTCGCGGGTGCCGAATTCGGGGGAGATGGCCTTGAAGTCGAGGGCGTCGTATTTGTGGTTGGTCCAGGCCAGGTGGATGGGGTTGAGGTAGACCGCCGTGGCCCCGAGTTGCTGCACATGGTCCAGCCGCGAGCGGGCGCTTTGCAGGTCGCCGCCCCAAAAGGCCAGCTCCTGGCTGTTGAGTTTCTGATCGGGCAGATCCACACCGCGCCGCGGCACTTCGTGCCAGTCGTGCAGCACTTTGGGTGCCGGGTAGAGGTGCTTTTTGGCGGCCAGATTGGCCGAGGGCACAAAGCGGTCCACCAAGATTTGGTAGACCACAGCGCCATTGCGCCAGTCTTTTTCTCGGGCATCGTAGACCGAGCTTGCTGAAATGGCCTGAGCGGACAGCAGGGTGAGGGGGGCAAGACCCAGCCAGAGTGCGGTGCGTTGCCAACGGCGGTGGTGTGTCATGGAGGACTCAAGCGTTGTGTGTTAAAGCTGCACCGGGCAGCAGGTAAGCCCGGGCTTCCCAGGCGGCCAGGGTGTCGGGGGCCATGGGCCATTCTTCAAAGGGCAGGTTGCCGATCAGGGGGGTGGCTGTGCGCAGATCGGGCAGTTCCGTCAGCGGCAGGCGCTGGAACTGGCCGCTGAAATTGCACAGCGCCACCACGCTGTGTTGTTCGTCCGAGCGCAGGTAGGCAAACACATGGGGGTGTGCGGGCAGCAGCAGTGTGTAGCGGCCATGCACCAGCACGGGCCATTGCTTGCGCAGGGCCAACAGTTGGCGGTAGTGGTGAAACACCGAGTCGGGCTGGGCCAGCGCCGCCTCGGCGTTGATGTGGTCGTGGTTTTTGTGCACCGCCAGCCATGGGGTGCCGGTGGTGAAGCCGCCATGGGCCTGTGCGGTCCACTGCATGGGGGTGCGGGCGTTGTCGCGGCCTTTGGCGTGGATGCTGCGCAGCACTTTGTCGGGGGACTGGCCTTTTTCTTGGGTGGCCACGCGGTACATGTTGCGGGTTTCGATGTCTTGGTAGTTCGTGATGTCGGGCCAGGCCACATTGGTCATGCCCAGTTCTTCGCCTTGGTAGACATAGGGCGTGCCTTGCATCAAGTGCAGGCAAGTGGCCAGCATTTTGGCCGAGCGTTCGCGGTATTGGGGGCCGTCGTCGCCCAAGCGTGAGACGATGCGCGGTTGGTCGTGGTTGTTCCAGTACAGGCTGTTCCAGCCTCGGCCATGCAGGCCGTTTTGCCAGCGGCTCAGGCTGGCTTTGAGGTCGGGCAAGTGCAGGGCTTTGAGCGCCCATTTGCCTTTGCCCGCTTGGCTGTCCAGGTCCATGTGTTCAAACTGGAACACCATGTTCAAGGCCCCGGTGTCGGGGTGGGTGATCTCGGCGGCTTCTTCCACGGTGGCGCAGGGTGATTCGCCCACGGTGAGGCTGTTGTAATGGTCCAGCACTTCGCGGCGCATCTCGCGCATGAACTCGACAAAGCGCGGGCCGTGTTTGACCATCTCGAAGGCGGGCTGCAAAAACCCCCGCTGCACCACGGGCGCATCGGGCAGGCAGCCGTCCGCACGCCAGGGCTTGGAGATCAGGTTGATCACGTCCATGCGAAAACCGTGCACGCCTTTTTTAAACCAAAAGTGCATCAGGTCATAGACCTCGGCACGCACTTTGGGGTTCTCCCAGTTCAGGTCGGGCTGTTTGGGCGAGAACATGTGCAGGTAATACTCACCGGTGGCCTCGTTCAAGCTCCAGGCCGGGCCGCTGAAAGCCGACTCCCAGTTGGTGGGCGCGCGGCCTTCCACGGGTTCTTGCCAGATGTAGTAATCGTGGTACGGGTTGTCACGCGAAGACCGCGCCTGGCGAAACCATTCGTGCTCGTCTGAGGTGTGGTTGACCACCAAGTCCATCATGAGGGCCATGCCTCGCTCGCTCATGCCTGCCAGCATGGCATCAAAGTCGGCCATGGTGCCAAACTCGCCCATGATGGCGCGGTAGTCGCTGATGTCGTAGCCGTTGTCGTCGTTGGGCGACTCGTACACCGGCGAGAGCCAGACCACGTCCACGCCCAGCGTTTTCAGATGGTCCAGCTTGCTCGTGATGCCCGGGATGTCGCCGATGCCGTCACCGTTGCTGTCACAAAAGCTGCGGGGGTAGATTTGGTAGACGGCGCTGCTTTTCCACCAGGCTTGATCGGATGAGTTCATGACGGGGGCCAATACGCAATGAAAAAAGCAGGGGCTTATTCGGGCAGTTCCACGGGGCGGTGGCAGGCGATGCCTTGGCGGTCAAACAGGTGCAGCTGATCGGGCATCAGGCGCAGCGTGAGGGCCGAGCCCGCGGCCAGCGCGGCGCTGCCCTCGACCTTGACGGTGGCCATGGGTTGGCCCGGGATTTGCACATACAGCAGCGACGCATCGCCCAGGCGTTCGATGTGTTGCAAGCTGGCGGTCACGGCGGTGCCTGCACCTTCGGCACCCAAAGGAATGTGCTCGGGGCGAATGCCCACTTGCACCGCTTCACCGGCTTTTAAATGGCGGGCGTCCACCGCCACCGTGAGCGTGTGGCCGCCCACGTCCACCGTGGCGTGTGTGGCCTCGGCACTTTGCAGCGTGCCTTTGAGCAGGTTCATCTTGGGCGAGCCGATGAATTCGGCCACGAACAGGCTGGCCGGGCGGTGGTACAGGTTCATGGGCGAGCCCACCTGCGCCACGCTGCCGCGCTCCTGGATCAGTGCACCGGTGTGCAGCAGCACGATTTTGTTGGCCAGGGTCATGGCCTCGACCTGGTCGTGCGTCACATAGATCATGCTGGCTGAGCCCATGTCTTTGTGCAGCTTGGCGATCTCCAGCCGGGTCTGCACGCGCAAAGCCGCATCCAAGTTGGACAGGGGTTCGTCAAACAAAAACACCTTGGGTTGCTTGACGATGGCGCGGCCAATCGCCACGCGCTGGCGCTGCCCGCCCGACAGGGCTTTGGGCAGGCGGTCCAGCAGCGGGGTCAGCTGCAAAATGTCTGCGGCCTCTTTCACCTTGCGGTCGATCTCGGCTTTGTTCGAGCCCAACACGCGCAGACCAAAGGCCATGTTTTCACCCACGGTCATGTGCGGGTAAAGCGCGTAACTCTGGAACACCATGGCCACGCCGCGCTTGGCGGGGGGCAGGTCGTTCACGCGTTGGTCGCCGATCAGCAAATCGCCGGCGCTGATGTCTTCCAGACCGGCCACCATGCGCAGCAGGGTGGATTTGCCGCAGCCCGAGGGGCCAACAAAGACACAAAATTCGCCGTGCTCGATGGTCAGGTTGGCGTTGTGGATGGTCATCGGCAAATGCGGTGCGTAGCGCTTGCAGATGTTCTTGAATTCGATGCGAGACATGGGGTGTACTCCAGCGCGGTGTAGGTTTCGGTGGGGCCGGTTCGGGCCTATTCAGGCCTATTCAGGCCAATTGAACGATGAGGCCACCAAAGGGCTCAAAGGCCAAAGCGTGGCCCGACAAGCAGCCGCCACTCAGGCCGGGCAGCGTTATGGTGTGTAGTGCCTGCATGTCGGACGGCAGGGGCAGGCTGGCCGCTTGCGCGCTGAAGTTGAAAGCGCACAGCACGCGTTGGCCCTCGTGCTCGCGCACAAAGGCCATGACCTGCGGGTGCACGGGCAGCAATGCTTGTTCGCCGTGGATGAGGGCGGGTTGTGTGCGACGCCACTGCAGCAGTTGGCGATAAAAGTTCAGGTGCGACGCCGCATCGCGCTCTTGCACATCGGCGGCCAGTGGGCGGTAGGCCTCGGTGTAGGGCAGCCAGGCTTTGGTCTTGCCATCGCCAAAGCCGATGTCAGCCGCTTGGCTCACCCAGGGCATGGGCGTGCGGCAGCCGTCGCGGCCTTTGTATTCGGGCCACATGGCGATGCCGGGCGGGTCTTGCAGGTCTTCAAAGGCGATGTCGGCCTCGGGCAGGCCGAGTTCGTCGCCCTGGTACAGGCAGGGCGAGCCGCGCAGGCACATCTGAAAAGCGGCGGCCAAGCGCAGTTTTTGCAAGTTGCGCTCGGGGCCGCCCCAGCGCGAGCCGACCCGCTCCACATCGTGGTTGGCCAGCGCCCAGGACGGCCAGCCGCCTTGGCTCTTGTCGGCGAATTTTTGCATCAGGCCGTGCAGATAAGGCGCGCTCGAATCTTTGCCCAGCAAGTCAAAGCTGTAGGCCATGTGCAGCTTGTCACCGTCGCTGGTGTAGGCGGCCATGGTGGCAATGCTGTCGTCGGTGCCGATCTCGCCGACCATGGTGGTGTTGGGGTACTGGTCGACCAAGGCGCGCAGTTTCTTGAAAAATTCAAGGTTCTCGGGGCGCTCTTTGTCGTACACATGCCACTGCCAGCCGTAGGGGTTGACGTCGGACACGGTGTTGTCGCCCTCCTTGGCCCCGCCCCGGCCCGGGTTGTTGCGCAGTTCCTTGTCGTGGAAGTAGAACGGTGCGGTGTCCAAGCGGTAGCCGTCCACACCCAGTTCGAGCCAGAATTTGACGGTGCCCAAAATGGCCTCGACCACTTCGGGGTTGTGGAAGTTCAGGTCAGGTTGGCTGCTCAAAAAATTGTGCAGGTAGTACTGCTTGCGGCGGGTGTCCCATTGCCAGGAGCTGCCACCGAACACACTCAGCCAGTTGTTGGGCGGGGTGCCATCGTCCTTGGCATCGGCCCACACATACCAGTCGGCTTTGGGGTTGGTTTTGGAGGCGCGACTTTCCTCAAACCAGGGGTGCTGGTCCGAGGTGTGCGAGAGCACCTGGTCGATCACGACCTTCAGCCCCTTGGCGTGTGCGCTTTGCACCAAGGTGCGGAAATCGTCCAGCGTGCCAAACAGCGGATCGACGTCGCAGTAGTCGCTCACGTCGTAGCCGAAGTCCTTCATCGGGCTTTTGAAAAATGGCGAGAGCCAGATCGCGTCCACGCCCAGGCTGGCCACATAGTCCAGCTTGGCGGTGATGCCCGGCAAGTCGCCCACGCCGTCGCTGTTGCTGTCGGCAAAAGAGCGGGGATAGATTTGGTAAATGACGCCACCGCGCCACCAGTGGTTGTTGGGTGCTTTGTTCATGGTGTTTGCAATCGAAAAAGTTCAACCTTTGACCGCGCCCGCCGTCAGGCCCGACACGATGCGTTTTTGGAAAACGAAGACCAAGAGCAGCAGCGGCACGGTGACGATCACCGAACCGGCCATGATGGTGCCCCAGGGAATTTCAAACGCCGTGGCCCCCGCGATCAGCGAGATGGCCACCGGCACGGTGCGCTCGGTGTCGCTCACCACAAAGGTCAGCGCAAACATGAATTCGTTCCAAGCCCCGATGAAGGCCAGCAGCCCGGTGGACACCAGCGCGGGCCACAAAAGCGGCATGAAGACTTGGAAGATGATGCGGATCGGACCGCACCCGTCCATGATGGCGGCTTCTTCGAGTTCGCCGGGCAGCTCGCGCATGAAGGTGGTGAGAATCCACACGGTGAAGGGCAGCGTAAAGATGGTGTAGGGCAGCACCAGGCCCAGAGCCTTGTTGTACAGGCCCAGCGACTGGATCAGCTCGAACATGCCCGAAAGTACCGCCACCTGCGGAAACATGGACACGCCCAAAATGCAGACCAAAAGCAGGCCCTTGCCCTTGAAACGGATGCGGCCCAGCGCATAAGCGGCGGTCACGCCCATCAGCATGGCAAAGCCCACGGTGAGCACCGCCACCATGATCGAGTTGAGCAGGCTTTTGCCAAAGGGCTGCACGCCTTCAAACAAGGCCACGTAGTTGCGCAAGTCGGCGTTGCTGGGGATCAGCTGCGAATTGAACAGGGCGGTGCCGGTTTTGAGCGAGGTCGAAATGGCGTAGATGAAGGGGTAGACCGACAAGACCACCACGATGGCGGAGATCAGGTACAGCAGGGCTGTGGCCAGTTTGGAGCGGTGGTTCATTGGGCGTTCTCGGCAAGTTTCACGCGGGCCAAGCGCAGGAAAAGGATGGCGGTCAGCATGATGATGAGGAACAGCGAGGTTGACGCCGCTGAGCCAAAACCCATGTTGCCGTACTCCACCATTTCGCGGCGCACAAAGCCGGACATGCTGATGGTGGTGCTGCCATTGGCGGTCAGCACATAAATCAGGTCAAACACCCGCAGCGAGTCAAGCAGGCGAAACACAATGGCCACCAAAAGTGGCTGCCGGATCAGGGGCAGTGTGATCTTCCAGAACACGCGCAGCGGGTGCACGCCGTCCACGCGGGCGGCTTCGTAGCAGTCCTTGGGCACGGTTTGCAGCGCGGCCAAAATCAACAAGGCCATGAAGGGTGTGGTCTTCCACACATCGACCATGACCACCGTCCACAGCGCGTAGCTGGGCTCGGCGGTCCAAGCTATTTTTTGGCTGATCAGCCCGGCGTCCAGCAGCAGGGTGTTGATCACACCAAACTGGTCGTTGAGCATCCAGCCCCACATTTTGGCCGACACGATGGTCGGGATGGCCCAAGGCACCAGCACGGCGGTGCGCACAAAGGCGCGGCCCTTGAACTCTTGGTTGAGCAGCAGCGCCAAACCCAAACCCGTCAGGGTTTCGAGGATGACCGAGACCACCGCAAAGCTGAAGGTGTTGCGGATCGACACGCCCCAGTCCCCAGCCCAAAAACCTTCTTCGTCGTTGGGGTTGAAGAACAGGCCGTATTCACCGAAGTAGTTTTCCAGGCCCACAAACTGGCCTGCGGCGATGTCGTTGATGTTGGTGTCGGTGAAACTGAACCAAATGGAGCGGGCCAAGGGCCACACTGCCACGATCAGCATGAGCACGATCATGGGGGTGAGGAAAAGCCAGGCGGTGCGGATTCTGGAGTTCATGGGGGCTTACCAGTGTTTGCGGCGGATTTGTTTGAGGCGGGATTCAAGTTTTTTGACCGCCTCTTCGCCAGTGGCGCGTTGGGACATGACCTCGTGCGCCGCGTTGTAAAAACTTTGGCTGACCTGCGGGTACTTCAGGCCGGTGGCGGTGGTGGGGCGGGCCACGCTGTTGGCAAACACATCGGCCAAACTCGACATGAAATCGTTGGCGGTGATGATGTCTTTGTCTTGGTACAGCGCAGGCAGCGTGGGGTTGAAGGAGCCGCCCATGGCGCGGGCTTTTTGCACCTGGGCGCTGGTCATGTACATCACCAAGTCAGCGGCAATGGCGGCGTTTTTGCTGTACTTGGACACACCCAAGTGCCAGCCACCCAAGGTGGCGGCGCTGGGGGTGCCTGGCAGTTTGGCAATGCCCACCTTGCCCTTGACCAAGCTGTCGTCCTTTTGCAGCAAGGACCAGGCATAAGGCCAGTTGCGCATGAACAAGGCGTTGGCGTTTTGGAACACGCCCCGTGCCTCTTCTTCTTCGTAGTTGAGCACGCCCACGGGCGAGATGGTGCCAATCCAGCGGGCGGCGCGGTTCAGGGCTTGTGCAGCCTGTGCGTTGTTGATGGTGATCTGGCCTTGCGCATCGACCACGGTGCCGCCGCCGCTGCCGCTGACCCATTCGAGCGCGTTGCAGGTCAGGCCTTCATAGGCCTTGGCCTGGAACACAAAGCCATGAAAATCATTGTCGCCTTTGGCGCGTTCCCCGGCTTGCACTTTTTGCGCGGCGGCGGTGAGCTCTTCCCAAGTGGTGGGCACGGGCAGTTTGTACTTGGCCAGCAAGTCTTTTCGGTAGTACAGCAGGCCCGCATCGGTGTACCACGGCATGGCCAGCAGACGCCCGCCCACCGTGTTGTTGGTCACGATGGCGGGGAAGTGCTGGTTTTCTAGCCCTTTGCTGAAGGGCTTGAGGTCTTGCAGGTGGTCTTTGAGGATGCCCGGCCAGGCGGTGTCGATTTGCAGTACATCGATGTCCCCAGACTTGGCCGCAAAGAGCTGGCGGTAGAGCGCCAGTTTTTCAGTGGGGCTGGTGGGCGGCGAAAAGTTCTTGATGGTGTGGCCGGTTTTGGTGGCCCAAGCTTGGGCGTGTTTCAGGCAGAACTCCACATCGCTGCCGCTGGGGCCGCAGGTGATGGTGACCTCTACGGCCTGAGCGGCGGTGCCCAGGCCCAAGGCCAGGCCCATGCCCAACATCCAGCGGTGCAGGTTTGGAAGAGGTGGTTTCATCGCAGTCATTTTGGGGAATCCATGGGCTTGGTGTCAGACGTGCTGGCAGGCAAAACATAAACCAGAGCGGTGCGCGCAGGCACCTCAAAGCGTCCTGTGGCCGCGTCGTGGCGGGCCAGCTGTGCTGGCCGTGTGTCGGCGGCGGCCGGGTCCCGGTGCACCGGGTGCAGTTGCAAGGCTTTGCCCTGCAGCGCCGCATCGCTCAGGCTGTGGGGGCGGGCGTCGACATTGAGCAGCAGCACCATCTCGTCAAAGCGGGCTCCGCGCAGGCCTCGGCCATCCAGGTGCGCGGCGATCACGGCCGGGTTTTGTGTGGGACCGACGTTGAAAAAGCGCAGGCGCTGGTGGATGTCGGCCGCCGTGGGCATGCGCAGCAGCGTGCTGCTGGCGCGGATTTTCAGCAGGTCGCGAAACGCATCACGCGCAAAAGCGATGTCGGCAGGGGCCGCTTGCAGCGCCGGGTCTGGCAGCAGATCACACATCAGGGGGTACAGGTGCCCGTTGTCTTGTTGGGGCGGCAAGCCTGTGCCGAAGTGGTTGGTTTGGTAGGTCCAGTCCAAGCGGTTGAACCAGTCGCCCGAGTCGTAGCTGTTGCCGTCAAGCGACTTGGAGCGCAGGATGTCTTGCCCCGCATGAAAGTAGGCCACGCCTTGGCTGAAGGCCACCAGGGCCGCGCCCAGCACTTGCACCCGGGCGCGTTCTGCTGCGCTGGTGGTACGGGGCAGTTTGAAGGCCAAGCTGTCCCAGAGCGTCAGGTTGTCGTGGTTTTCGGTGTAGTTCACCACTTCGCTGGGTTCTTGCACATAGCCCGTGGGCTGAGTGCCGTAGGGGATGTCCTGCAAAGCGCGTGGCTCACCGGTGGCGGTGGTCATGCGGTAAGTGCGCAGTGATCCTGCCAAACCGGCACGCACTTGGTCGGCCACTTTCATCAGGTCTTGTGGACTTTGTCCAGCACGGGCCAGGGCGTTGGGCTGCAGCACCAAGCCGCTGATGTAGCCTTGGTCGGCCTGAATGCGCTCGGGGGTGTCGCTGGCGCTGCCGCCACGCACGGCGTCGCGCAATCGGTCATTGAAGGTGCCGATGCCCGTGCCGTTCAAGGACATTTGCGAGGCCTGCACAAAACGTGCTCCATTGGCCACTTCGCCAAAGTTCCAGCCTTCGCCAATGAAGTCGATGCGCCGTCCCAAGGCCTTCTCAATGCGCTGTTGCATGCGCATCATGGCCTTTTTGGGTTGGTGCCCCATCAGGTCAAATCGGAAGGAGTCCATTTTGTAGTGGCGCGCCCAGAGCAGCACCGAGTCGGACATCAGCTTTTCCATCATGACGTGTTCGGTGGCGGTGTTGTCGCAGCAGGTGGAGCGCTCGACCACGCCCTGGTCATTGAGTCGCTGGTAGTACCCGGGCACGATGCGGTCGAGTACCGATTGCGCGTGCTGACCCGAGGCTGAAGTGTGGTTGTAGACCATGTCCATGCCCACGCGCAGCCCCGCGCGGTGCAGGGCTTGCACCATCTGGCGCAACTCGATCACGCGGCGCGTGCCGTCTTGTGCATCGCTGGCATAACTCCCCTCGGGCGCATTGAAATGGAAAGGGTCGTAGCCCCAGTTGAAGCAGTCTTGTGCGGCCACGGCTTTCACGGCGGCTTGTTGGCTGTCGCTGTTGGCGCTGCCCGAGGGCTGTGGGCTCAGGCACGAGGTTTCGGGCACGCTGGCCAGGTCAAACACGGGCAGCAAATGCACATCGGTCAGGCCAGCACGGGCCAAGGCTTTGAGGTGCTGCATGCCCCGCGACTGACCATGGGTGAAAGCCAGGTACTTGCCACGGTCGGCCACGGGCACCGAGTCGTCGCTGATTGAAAAGTCCCGCACATGCAATTCGTAGATCACCATGTCGGTGGCTTGGCGGACGGTGGCCGGGGGCGTGTCACGCATCCAGTTCGCAGGCTGCAAGGCCGGGTCGTTCAGGTCCAAAATCTGGCTGCGCAGGGAGTTGGCACTCAAACTGACGGCGTAAGGGTCGGTGACGAGGTTGCGCACCAAACCCACACCGGGCACATGCACGGTCACGGCAAAACGGTAATACGCGCCAGTGGCTTTGGCGGGCAGCGTGGCCGACCAGGTGCCGCTGGTGGCGTCGCGCTGCAACACTTGCATTTGGCTGGCAGGTGTTGTGGCCCCGGGGTACAGGCACAGCTGCACCTGTTGCGCGGTGGGAGCCCACAGGGCCAACTTCACTTGTTGGCCGTGAAAGCTGGGACCCAAGTGCACAGCTTGTGCGCTGGGCGCAAAAAGCGCATCGAGCGCGCCTGCGGCCTGCACGCGTGTGGCGGCCACCACCCGGCCTTGTGCGTCTTCTTCAACCAGCACGTTTTGTTGGGTGTGCAGGTCGCGCTGCGTGGCACCAGGCAAAGGGGGCATCTGCAGCAACACACCTGGTTTGAGGAAGTCAAAGCGTTGGCGCAGAGCTGGCGATAGAGGACCAGGGGAAATGCGCAGGGGCCAGCGCTGCTCAACCCCTTCGGCGGGGCGGCCAAGCTGCACTTGCAAACGGCTTTTTGGCGAAGCCAGTAGGCTGAAACGGTGGCCATTGGTCAGGGCGGTGTGAGTGGGCCACTGCAGCAGTACACCGTGCAGCCAGTGCGCCTGTGCGGGCAGTGCCTGTGGGTTGGCCTGCAGCACCGTGCTGGGGTCCGTGCTGTTGCACAGGTCTGCCACCGGTGCGGCGAGCGAGGGTTGTGCGGCGTGTGCCGACACCTTGGCAAGCGGGACGAGCAGGCACGCGCCCGCGCACACCGAGGTGAACCATCGAAAAGCCGAACGGGTCAATAAACTGGTCATGCGCAAAGGAAGTGGGTCACAGACAAGTTGATTATCGTAATAAAACTACATAAAGTCAGGCTTTTTGACATCTATTTAGGGTAATTACTTAGCAGTGATGGGGCTGGAGTGGGGAGAATCTGTAACTTTCCTACATTTCGGCGGCCTGTTGATTTGAGATATCCCATGACAAAAACACTTCGCGCATTCAGCCTGAAAGGGCTTGGGTTTGTGGCCCTCGTTGTGCTGTTGGCGGCCTGTGGTGGTGGAGGCGGGGTGGTGCCAAGTGCGTCTGTGAACCTGGAGTCGGGCACAGGCCGCAATTTGGCGGTGCCCGATGTGGGCGCTGTGCAGGCCCAAGGGGGGGCCAGCTCGCTGCCCGATGGCTGGATGAACGGTGCCTTCATGCAAATTTATGTGCGGGGCTACAAAGACAGCGATGGCGACGGTAAAGGCGACCTCAAGGGCTTGATCTCGCAGCTGGACTATTTGCAAGATTTGGGTGTTCAGGGTCTGTGGCTGATGCCCGTGACCCAGAGCGAAGATCACGACCACGGTTATGCGGTCACGCATTACCGCAGCATTGACGCCGATTACGGCAGCTTGGCCGACATGAGCCAACTGCTGACGCAAGCCCACCAGCGTGGCATGGGGGTGATCCTGGACCATGTGATCAACCATGCCAGCAGCCAGCATCCCTTGTTTTTGAATGCCGCCTCGGCCAAACGCAACCCGCAGCGCCCCTATTTTGTCTGGCAGGACACGGCACCTTCGGGCTGGCGTGTGTGGGGGCAAAACCCTTGGTACAGCAGCGGCAACGGTGTTTACTACGCACCCTTTTGGTCCGGCATGCCCGACTTCAACTGGAAAAACGAGCAGGTCACGACCTTTCACCATGACAATCTGCGCTTTTGGTTGAACCTGGGGGTGGACGGGTTCCGTTTTGATGCGGTGGGCAATTTGGTCGAAAACGGCCCCACGGCCTGGGAGAGTCAACCCGAGAACCACCGCATCATGGGGCAGGTTCAGGCGCTGTTGAACAGTTACGACAAGCGTTTCATGGTGTGTGAAGCGCCTGCGGCCCCCCAGGCTTTTGCGGCCACGACCTCGTGTGGCCGCGCCTTTGCTTTTGACCTCAAGGACCACATCCTGCGTGCAGTTCGGGGGGACAGCGCGGCCATCGCCTCGCTCAACCAGTACTTTCTCACGGCACCGCCCGGCATGGCCACGTTTTTGGCCAATCACGACAGCTTTGCGGGTGAGCGCGTGTGGAACCAGTTGTCGGGCAACTTGGCGCAGTACAAGCTGGCCGCTGCCAGTTATCTGCTCTTGCCGGGCACGCCCTTCATTTATTACGGCGAAGAAATCGGCATGGCCAATGGCTCGGGCCTGTCTGGGGACTGGGCCTTGCGCACGCCCATGAGCTGGACGGGGCAGGTCAGCGGCTTCACATCGGGCGTGCCGTTTCGCGCCGCGTCGGCCAACATTGCGGTCAACCATGTGCAAGCCCAACACGGGGTCGAGGGCAGTTTGCACAGTTTTTACAAAACCCTGATCGGCCTGCGTCAACGCTTGCCTTCTTTGGCTCGGGGCGACTACAGCGCGGCTTGGGCACATGGGACGCTCATGGGTTTTCAGCGCAACTGGGGCAGCGAGCGCACCCTGGTGCTTTACAACTACGGGCTGATGGCGCAGCCCGTCACCCTGAATGCGCTGGGTGCCGCGACCCGGTGGGTCGCTGAGTACCCGTCAGCGCCTGAGCTGGTGGCCGGTCTGGATGGCACAGCCACCCTGAGCCAGCCACCCCAATCGGTCACCGTGTACCGACAACACCACTGAGCACAACCAGTCATGCCTTCATTGTTTTCAAATCATTTGGTCCGAAAGGCCTGTGCCGCCTGGATGCTGGCGCTGTCTGGCGCTGTGCAGGCCCAAGCGCCGGTGGACCTGAGCCCTGTGCCCGCACAACTGCGGCCCAGTGCCTTGCCCGAGGGCTGGCAGCACGGTGCGTTCATGGAAATTTTTGTGCGCAGCTGGCGAGACAGCAATGGCGATGGTATTGGTGACTTGCGCGGTTTGACGCAGTCCTTGGACCATTTACAAAAGCTGGGCATCCGGGGCATCTGGCTGATGCCCATCACGCGCAGCGCCGACGGGGACCATGGTTACGCCACCACCGATTACCGCGACATCGAACCTGCCTACGGTACTTTGGCCGATTTTGATGAACTGATCCGCGAAGCCCATGCGCGGGGCATCGGGGTGATCATGGACTATGTGGTCAACCACAGCGCAGACACACACCCCTTGTTTGTACAGAGCCAGCGTGAGCCCCAAGGGCCTTACCGCGCTTGGTACGAGTGGCGGCAGGAACACCCCCAAGGCTGGGACATCTGGGGGCGCGATCCTTGGGTTCAAACCCCCAAGGGCAGTTATTTGGCCACCTTTGGCGCACCCATGCCCGACTTCAATTTGCGCCATCCTCAGGTGGTGGCCTACCACCAGGACAGCCTGCGCTTTTGGCTCAACCGGGGGCTGGACGGCATGCGCCTGGACGCGGTGCCCCACTTGATCGAAAACAACGCCAAGGACTGGAACGACCAGCCCGAGAGCCGACAGTTGACGGGCGATTTGACGCGCCTGATTCAATCCTACCCGGGCCGTTATGTGGTGTGTGAAGCCACGGCTCAGCCCCGCGCCTATGCCAACCCAGAGGTCTGTGGCGGCTCGTTTGCGTTTGGACTGGAGAACAAAATCGTCCCGGCCGCCAAAGGGGATGCCAAAGCCATTCAAGAGGTGGTGCAGTACTTTGTGAAGGCACCACACACCCTGGCCACCTTCGTGTCCAACCACGACCAGTTCGCCGGTCAGCGCCTGTGGGATCAGGTGGGCGGCAACGAGACCCACTACAAATTGGCGGCCGCCACCTACCTTTTGTTGCCGGGCACGCCTTTCATTTATTACGGTGAGCACATTGGCATGGGCGGGGTCAAGGGCCTCAGTGATGACCCTAAAATTCGAGGACCATTGAGCTGGACACCCGACCCGAAAAACGCGGGTTTCACCACGGGCCAGCCCTACCGGGCACTGGCCAGCAACCTGGCCACACACCATGTCTTGGGGCAGATGCAAAGCCCCCATTCGATCGGGTCTTTTTACCGTGACATGCTGGCGCTGCGCAACAGCCGGGTGTCGATTGCACGCGGCAGCTACGAGTTTGCACAGGCACAAGGCCCGCTCATGGCTTACCAACGCCGCTTTGGGCATGAGCACAGCCTGGTGCTCATCAACTATGGCGAGCAAGCGGCCTCCCTGACCATCGAAGGTGTGGCAGCCAACGCCAAGCTGCGGCCTTTGTACCCTGCGGGGCGTGTGCAGCAGCTGCGCTTGGGTCAAATCACCGTGCCTGCCCAGTCGGTGCATGTGTTTGCTTTGGAGAAATGACGATGTGGTCTGATCGAGTGGGCCTGGCGGCCCTGATGGCGGCAGCTTGTGTGCACAGTGCTTTGGCGCAAACGGCCGTGCCCGATAACCTGGCCCAAGGCAGCAACACCACCTGCAGCGCCGCACCAGCGGGCATGCCGCCCCTGTATTTGCGTGGCAGCATGAACGGCTGGACGGCGCAAGACGACTTTGAGTTTTTTTGGGACTGCAACGCCTACTACCTCAATGTGAACTTGCAGGGCGAGCACGAATTCAAACTGGCCGATGCGCAGTGGAGCGCGGGGCGCAGCTGGTCCATGGCGGTGTCGGGTGCAGCCAAGGAGGTGCTGCTTATGGCCCCCGACAAGCCGGGTGTGCCGGGGGCCAAACACAGCTTTGCGGGCGCGCACACTTTGCGTTTGACTTGGCAGGGGGCGACTGCGCAGCTGCAGGTACAGGCCCCGCATTTTGTGGACCCCCGCCAGCAGCCGGTGACCGACCCGGTGGCGCTCAGTTTGCACCACGACTCGCGGGATCTGGCTTACCGCAGCCCCTTTGGCGCGGTGCCGCAAAACGAGACCGTGCACTGGGCGCTCAAGGCCTTGCCCGGTGTGCAGCAGGCCACGTTGGTGCTCGATGTGCGCCGCCTCGAAGGTAACCAAGAGGTGCTGGACTACCGCAACCTGACACGCATCAACATGCAGCGCACGTCAGCGGGTGCGCATGAGTTGTTCAAGGCCCGTTACCGATTCAAAGACAAAGCCATTTACGGCTACTGGTTCGAAGTCCTGATCGGTGGTGTGAAGTACGTCT
Organism: Limnohabitans sp. WS1; assembly: GCF_003063265.1. Classification (GTDB taxonomy): domain Bacteria; phylum Pseudomonadota; class Gammaproteobacteria; order Burkholderiales; family Burkholderiaceae_C; genus Limnohabitans_A. The sequence goes on along the minus strand of NZ_NERU01000018.1, from coordinate 17,791 downwards.
ATCAGAACAATGTCGAGCCGATTTACTGGACCCAAGAAAAAGGCAGTGGCGGCTTGGGCCAGGTGAGCTTGCCCATTGCACAAGATCGGCGTGTGCGGCGCTTTCGCATCACGGTGCACGACCCGGCCTTCAAAGTACCCGCTTGGGCACAGGACGCGGTGTATTACTACATCTTTCCCGAACGCTTTCGCAACGGCAACCCGGCCAACGACCCGAAAGTCGGTGAGCGCAAGTACCACCAGCATGGCATTGAGGTGCATGGCCGTTGGGGCGAAACGCCCTTCAAACCCGGCACGGGCGACGGCTCGGACGCACATTACAACAACGATTTCTTTGGCGGCGATCTGCAAGGCATCATCGACAAGCTCGACGACATCCGCGACCTGGGGGCCAATGCGATCTACATGACGCCCGTGTTCAAGGCCGCCAGCAACCACAAGTACGACACGGCCGACTACCACCAGATTGACCCGGCCTTTGGAACGAACGCCGATTTCACCCGCCTGACCCGTGAAGCAGCCAAGCGCGGCATCCGCATCATCCCCGATGCTTCGCTCAACCATGTGGGGGCCGACTCGCGCTACTTTGACCGCTTTGGCAACTACAGCACACAGGACCAAGGCGCATTTGCCAACGGCCGCATTCGGGCTGACTCGCCCTACGCCAACTGGTTCAGCTTCGATGCCACGCAGGCCGCGCCCGACATGCAGTTCAAAGGTTGGGTGGGTGTGAGCGATTTGCCCGAGTTGAACAAGGCAATGCCCGGTTGGCGCAAGTTTGCCTATGGCGACAAAGACTCGGTCACCCGCAGTTGGCTGCGCAAAGGGGCTGCAGGCTGGCGCATGGATGTGGCCCCCTGGGTGCCCGATGACTTCTGGCGTGAATGGCGGCACGCGGTCAAGCAGACTCGGCCGGACGCGATCACGATCGCCGAGACCTGGTTCGATGCGTCCAAATACTTGCTGGGTGACACGTTTGACTCGACCATGAACTATGTGCTGCGCAATGCGGTGCTGGACTTTGCCAACGGCAGCGATGCGCGCAAGCTGGTGTCCAACATCGAGCACTTGCGCGAGGCCTATCCCCGGCAGGCCTTTCATGCGCTGATGAATTTGTTGTCAAGCCACGACCAGGCGCGTGCCCTGCACGTGCTGGGCGGCCCGCTCGGTGCCACGCCCGAAGTCATTCAACAGGCCAAACAAAAACTGCGACTGGCCACCTTGGTGCAGATGACGCTGCCCGGCTCGCCCACGGTGTATTACGGCGATGAGGTGGGCCAAAGCGGTGGCGATGACCCGTACAACCGCATGACTTACCCTTGGGCCGATCAGGGTGGGCAACCTGATTTGGCCTTGCGCAGTGACTTCAAGGCCTTGCTGCAATTGCGCCAAAAACAAGCCGTGTTGCGCCGTGGCGTTTTGCAGGCCCCGTTGGTGAGCACACCGCATGTGGTGGTGCTCGCCCGGCAAAATGGATCACAAACCGCCCTCATGGCCTACAACAACAGCGGGCAGGCTCAGACCGTGACGATCGATCTGCCTGCGGCCCTGCGTGGTAAGCACGGGACCCTGTGGTGGGGTGCAGGGGCGGTCCAGGTGCAGGGCGCGCAAATGACGCTGACAGTGCCGCCTTTGGGCGGCTGGGTCTGGGGCACGCGATAAGGAATCTGTGGCCACTATGTGTCATCCATTCAAACAATCACCATGAACCTTTTTCCGCATGTGGACTGGTCACGCAATGCCAGCATTTACGAAGTCAATGTCCGCCAATACACCCCCGAAGGCACGCTGACAGCGATGGCCACGCACTTGCCGCGCCTGCAAAAAATGGGGGTGAGCATCTTGTGGTTCATGCCGATCCAGCCGATTGGCCTGCTCATGCGAAAGGGCACTCTGGGCAGCTACTACGCCATCCGTGACTACACGGCGGTCAACCCCGAGTTCGGCACGATGGCCGACTTTTGCGCCCTGGTGCAGCAGGCCCATGCGTTGGGCATGAAGGTCATCCTGGACTGGGTGGCCAACCACACCGCTTGGGACCATGTGTGGACACAGCAGCACCCCGAGTGGTACCTCAAAAACGCGCAGGGCGACATCCACAGCTACCTGTACGACAACGGCACCGAGATCGAAGACTGGTCCGATGTCTGTGGCCTCGACTACCAGCAGCCTGCGCTGTGGCCTGCCATGACCGAAGCCATGCTCTACTGGCTGCGTGAGGCCGATGTGGATGGCTTTCGCTGCGACGTGGCGGGTTTGCTGCCCACGCTCTTTTGGGAGCAGGCGCGCACGCAGATGGAACAGATCAAACCCGTGTTCATGCTGGCCGAGTGGGCCGATCCGGGCTTGCACGCTAAGGCGTTCGACATGACCTATGACTGGTCGCTTTACGAGGTTCTCAAAAAAATCGCCCGGGGCGAAGGCGATGCCCGAGACCTGCACACATATCTGGAGCAGCCCGAGAAGCTGTATCCAGCAGACGCCTACCGCATGACCTTCACCGCCAACCACGACACCAATTCATGGCACGGCCACGATGGGGCGCAATACGGCTCAGCCTTTCGCGCCATGGCCGTGCTGGCCGCCACTTTGCCTGGCATGCCGCTGGTGTACAGTGGCCAGGAGTCGGGGCTGAACAAACAGCTGCAGTTTTTCGAGAAGGACGCCATTGACTGGGGCACCTACGAACATGCCGATTTTTATGCCGGCTTGCTTGCGCTGAAAAAAACGCACCCGGCCTTGCAAAACGGCGCGACCGGCGGCCCCGTCGACATCATGGACACGGGCCACACGGGGGTGTTCCGTTTCCAGCGCGTCAGAGACGGTCGCCGCATCCAGGTGACGGTGAACTTGACGGGGCAGTCCCAGACTTTGCCCGAGGGGACGATGCTGGCGGGCTGGGCCTGGGAGATGGTTCAAGGCAGCTTGTGAATCGATGCCGTCATCGTCTATGGTGCTCTTCGCCACGCCGAGCAAAAATTCGAATCATTTGAATAGGAAATGTCTTCATGTCTCTTGTTGATGTGGCGATTCCAGTGTTACCCAGTCGCTCAATTCCTGACACTGTTGCCTTTTATGGCCGATTGGGTTTTGAGGGGGGACCACACGCGTTCAATGGCGATTACGCCATCCTGAGCCGCCAGGGCATTGAAATTCATTTTTTTAAACACACTGCCCTGAGGCCTTTTGAGTCCTCAGCAGGTTGTTACATTCGTGTCCAAGAGGTCGATCCTTTTTACAGCGTTTGTTTGGGCTTGTCATTGCCAACGATGGGGATTCCTCGTTTAGAAAAACTTGAAAACAAAGCTTGGGGTCTTCGAGAATTTGCCCTGGTGGACGCGGACGGTAACTTGATTCGGATTGGGCAAATCTTGGCCCTGTAAGGGGCAACAGCCTCCGGGGTCAAGGTGGAAAGTCTTGGATCAAGTGACGGCATTTTTTTGAACCTGGCTGAACCCGCCAGGCTTTGATCCTTCTTCAAGCCGTCCATCAAGATTTTTGGACGCTTCGATGACCCTGGCCAAAAGCATGTCAGGGTTGCTGTTTCAGATTTTTGTTCAGAAACTTCTCCACCCGCTGCCAGAAGTCGGCTTGCGCCTTGAGGTCCACGAAGCCGTGGCCTTCATCGGGGTATTCCGCCCACTCGACTTGGGGGTTGTGGGCCCTGAGGGCATCGCGCATTTTTTCGCCATGCACCAAGGGCACGCGTTCGTCCTTGCCGCCATAGGCCATGAGCAGCGGGCTCTTGATGCGGGCGGCCTGCTGCAAGGGCGAGTAAGTCCGCAGCATGTCGGCGTCCTTGACCGAATCGCCCATCAGGCGGGGCAGGCCATAGGTCTTGGCCTGGTCGGTGGTGTCGCTCCAGTTCACGCTGTAAAGCAGTTGCGGATCGGTCACGCTCACCCAATTGATGCCGCAACGGAAAAGGTCCGGGTCATTGACCAGGCCCATCAGGGCGGCATAGCCGCCGTAGCTGGCCCCCATGATGCAAATGCGCTGGGGGTCGGCAATGCCTTGTGTGATGGCCCATTTGGCCCCATCGGCCAAGTCGTTTTGCATGGCCCGGCCCCATTGTTTCCAGCCGGCTTCAAAATGCTTGCGCCCATAGCCTGCACTGCCGCGAAACTCGGGTTGCAGCACGGCATAACCGCGTGAGGCGAGAAACTGCACATCGGCATGCCATCCCCAACTTTGCCCGCGCACCCAAGGCCCGCCGTGGGCGTACACCAGCAGGGGCAGGTTCTTTTTGACGCTGCCTGCGGGCAGGCTCAGCCAGGCGGGGATGCTCAAGCCGTCGCGGGCCTTGTATTGCACGAAGTCCATACCGGCCATGGCCTGCCCGCGCAGGTCGGGGCGCGCATCACCCAAGCGGATGAATTTTTGGGTGTCCCGGTTGAAGACCAGTGTTGTGCCCGGGTTGCGGTCAGAAAAGCTGTGCACCAGCACATGGGGCGATGTGGAGCGCACCCCGGTGGACAGCTCATTGACGGTATGGGGCAAGGCCTTGTCGATGGTGTCCTGCAAAGTCTGTGCGGGCGGATGCGTCCATTGCGTCACGGGCGCATCGACGGTGTAACGCCATCCCTGCACTTGCCCCTCGCTGACCACCGGCCTCGGGTACAGGTCAAACGCCTGGCTGTGCAGCACCGGTTTCCCGCTGGGTTGGTTCGTTTCAAAGTTCCAGGTGTAGAGGCCCACCGTGTTTTGCCCTTGGTTGCTGATGACGTACAGCGTGCCCAGCGCGTCCATGTGGGAGGGGTAGAGGGTGCGGGTCAGGCTGTCCACGGTGGCCACGGTTTTCCAGGCCTGGCCCGGTTCGCGCAGCCACATTTTCAGTTGCCCATCGCGCGCTTCGGTGGCGGCGCGCAATTCATCTTGTGCGTCAAAAACCCAGTGCGCCGCATGCTGTGGTGCATCGACTTCGCTGCAGCGTCCGTTGACGGTGTTGAGTTTGCGCACGCGGCGGTAGTCTGCGCCGAATTTTTTGTCGTAAGCCTCGGTCACGGTGACCCAGATGTCGTCGCCGGTCTGGCGTGCGGAGGTCCTGAGCAGTTGGGTCCACTGCGGCAGTAACTTGGTTTCATCGCCGTTTTTGACCCGACTGCCAATGGTCTCAGCCAGTTGTCGGTAGCGCTCGCCATTGGCGTCCACCGCAAACAAGCCTGAGTTGATGTCGCGCTGCCCGGCAGGTTTGAGCCATGCCGCCAGGTTGAACACCAGCCGCTGGTCATTGACCCAGGCGAACATGCCCACCGATTCGTTCTGGAACGAGGCCACCACCGTCGGGGTCTGGGTGGCCAGGTCCATCACGACCAGTTTGGCCCGGCTGTCCTTGACGCGCAGTTTGAACGCCACCTTTTTCCCGTCGGGTGACAGAACGGCATCGTCAAACTGGGGCTCCTGAAAAAAAGCTTCGACCGGTACGGTGGCCCGGGCGGTTGTGGTGGTTGGGGGCGTCTGTGCGGCAACCCCCAGCGGCAGCAGTGCGGCCGCCAGTTGCAGCGCACGTTGGCGCCATGTCCTGAACGATGGTTTCATGTTTCCTCCCTGATTGAAAAAATGGCGCGGCGGATCTGTGCCCGCTCGCACCCGGCTTGACTCACATGTTCATTTTGGGTGCCGCGCAGTGCTGCGCGATGAAGTCGGCATGGTCTGGCATCACGCTCACGCATTTGGCAATGACCTCGCGCACGCTCTCCAGGTACTCGTGGATGCTGTTTTCGGATTGCAGATCCACCAGCGGGTGGTAACTTTCCGTGGGCAGGTTTTGCCCTTCCATGACTTGCAGCCAGCCGTCTTCAGCAAATAACTCGTTGTCAACACGCAGCACACGCCCGGTGGTCTTGTACAGGTCGATCTTGTGCTGCAAGGTGTCGGGAATGGCCATGTGGGCGCAGGCTTGCCAGAAGGCCGAGTCGTCGCGCTGGTTGACGTGGTAGTGCAAGATGATGAAGTCGCGCAGGCGCTCCATCTGGAAACGGTTTTGCCGGTTGAATTCGGCGATCTGGGTGGGGTTGAAGCTTTGGTTGGGGAAAAATTCCACCAACTGCGAGATCGTGTTCTGGATCAGGTGGATGCTGGTTGACTCCAGGGGCTCCAAGAATCCGCTGGACAGGCCGATGGCCACCACGTTCTTGTTCCATGCTTTTTGGCGCATGCCGGTCGTGAAGCGGATAGGGCGCGGATCGGCCAGGGCCTTGCCGTCCAGGTGGGCCAGCAGCACCGAGGCTGCTTCGTCGTCGCTGATGTACTGGCTGCAATACACATGGCCATTGCCGGTGCGGTGTTGCAGCGGAATGCGCCATTGCCAACCGGCCTGGTGAGCTGTTGAGCGGGTGTAGGGTGTGAATGTGAAGGCTGACGCGCAGGGCACGGCCAAAGCGCGGTCGCAGGGCAGCCAGTGTGTCCAGTCTTCAAAACCGGTATGCAGAGTTTGCTCGATCAACAGGCCCCTGAAACCCGAGCAGTCGATGAACAGGTCACCTTCGATTCGCTTGCCGTTTTCAAGCACCACGGCATCGACGTGTTCGTCGATAGGGCGCTGACTGACTTGGTTGATCTTGCCTTCGGTCCGAACAACGCCGCGCTGCTCGGCCAGTTTGCGCAGGTATTTGGCATACAGGCTGGCATCAAAGTGGTAAGCGTAGGCAATGTCGTTAAAGGGCGAGTTTTGCACACCATCCGGGGTGGGCATGAACTTGTTGGCCAGAGCGGCCATGCGGGTGATCGAATAATTTTCTAGTGGTGCTGCTTTGCCGAGTTGCCGCATTTTTCGCCAGTACTGGTCAAAACGGGTGGTCCACAGGTCCTGGCCAATTTTGCCGAAGCCGTGCATGTAACGCTCACCTTGTCGGCCCCAGTTGACGAATTCGATGCCCAGCTTGAAGCTGCCCATGGTCTCGCGCATGAATTCGGCTTCGTCGATACCCAGCACTTTGTTGAACCGCTGGATCATGGGGATGGTGGCCTCGCCCACACCCACAATGCCGATCTCGTCTGACTCGATCAGCTGGATCGGGTAGCGCCCCTTGAGTATGGTGGCCAGTGCGGCAGCGGTCATCCAGCCTGCGGTGCCGCCGCCCACAATAACAATGGATCGGATCAGGTTTGCTTGTTGCATGTTGAACTCATTTGCAAAAAAGGGGGCGCCGGGCCCCCTTTGATTAGATCACCCCGGCATGCCAGGGTGATGGTTTCAGTGTGATCAGAACTTGTAGTTCATGCCGATCTGGTAGGTCTTGCCGAACTTGGTGCGCTGTACCACGTTGTCAGGTGTGCCGTTATAGCGGATGAACTCTGCGTTGGTCAGGTTGTTGCCTTGCAGCAAGATGGACAGGCCTTTGAGCGAACCGGTGTTGAACTCGTAACTGGCTTGCAGATCCACCAAGGTTTCGCCCTTGACAAATGTCAGCTGACGGTTGTCCTGGTAGTCCAGAATTTCACCCAGGAAGTCCGAACGCTTTTTGGCACCCAGCGACACTGAGAAGCCATTCTTCTCGTAGTAGGCGCGCAGATTGGTCACGCTCTTGGACAGGCCGGGCAAGGGCAGGTTGGTGGCCTTGTCGGTGTCTGCCGATGTCAGACCTGCACGTGGCAGACTGACGGCGCTGTTGGTGGCCGAGGTGTTGGCCATCAGACCAAAACCGTCCATCGCGGGTGCTAGCATGCTGAAGGGCACGTTCAATGACAGTTCCACGCCCGAGATGCTGCCGCCGGAGCCGTTGACCGGGGTGGTCATGGTGCCCAGAGTGGTGCCATAGGCCGAGGGGTTGGTGATGAAGTTGCGGAAGTCCACCACAGTGCTTTGACGCACGATGTAGGTATCCAAGGCCTTGTAGAAACCGGCCACGCTCACATAACCTTTTTTGCCGAAGTATTTCTCATACGACACATCCAAAGATTTGGCGCGGAAAGGTTCCAAATTGGGGTTGCCGCCCGAACCGTTCCAGCCTGCAGGTTTGCTGGAGTCTGCGCCGGTATTGAAAGACAAGTCCAGGTTGCCTGCCATGTCGATCATGTTGGCACGCGACAGCACTTTGGCCGCACCCACGCGCACCATCTGATCGTTGCCTACGTCAAAATTCAAGTTCAAGCTGGGGTTGAAGTCGTTGTACTTATGGTTTTGAGTGAAGGTGGAGTAAGTGCAGGATGGCTGGTTTTTCTCGCCAGCGCATGCAATGCCGTCGATGTTGTAACCGGTCGAAGTCTGGTTGGAGCTGACCAGCTGGCCGCCCACGTTGCCCGTGAAGCTCAGGCCCATGAGCTTGCCTTCCAGGTCACCCTTGATGTAGGTGGTGGTGACCTTTTCGTTGATCTTGAAGTTCTTGTTCAGGATCGCGGTGCTGGTCCATGGTGTCAACTGGTACACGCTGCCGACGGTGCCCACGGGGTCAAATGCGGCCACATTGATGCCGGTGGCCAAAGCTGTGGCAGAGGCTGTGCCGGGCATGGTCACTGCACCATAGGGATCACCTCCAGGAATAACCACTGCACCTTCGGCTGTTTTGCGGGTTTTATCCCGGTCAGAAAAATGTAGACCGACTTCTACGGCAGTCAGCATGCCCATATCCAGATTGCGGACACCGCTGAATCGCAGGTTGTCAACTCTGTCTTTTGTTGTGGGCGAGGCGTAGTAGCCAGCTTGAGGGGTGGATGGGCCACCCCCCCAGCCTTCCACGTCGGTCAGCTTGGCCACATTTCGGTCGGCGTAGTTGAAGCCGGTGGTGTACTTTGCACCCGATAGATTTTTGCCATCAAAACCGGTCCAAGAGATGGTGTCCAGTGCGGTGGCGTTGCCAGCCTGACCTGCGGTAGTTTCGAAGCGTGTGTGCTGACGTGTGACCTCTGAGCGGCCCAGATCTGCGACGGTCTTCCATTCACCCAGCTTGAACTTGGTGTTCCAGCCGATGGAGTTGAGTTTGTCGTCACCCTGAGTGTTGTCGTTGCGGACCACGCCTTTGAAATTGTTGTAAGTGCCTGCTGTTGCCACGCCGTTGGCAATGGTTGCGTTCGTCAGCACACCATCTGGATCGTAGCCGCCTGCACCCCCTGGAAGTGCACCCTGAATGCCTGTTGTTTTGGCGCTGAATGAGTTCTTGGAGGTGAACAGGTCCAACGAAGTTTCGAAGTCCTTGTTGGGTTTGAATTGGATGGTGGCCATCAGGCCTTCGCGGTTGGCGCTGGTGGTCTTGTTGAAATCGTTGAAGCCGTTAGGGACCACGACATCTTGCCCGTTGTAAGACTTGGTGGCAGTGCCCCAACTTCCGAAGTCAGATTGAGCGGCACCAATGTCTTTTTGCTTCGAGTAGCCCAGCACCACACCAATGGTTCTGTCGGCAAATTGGTCAATATAAGAGAACGATTGCCGATTTCCGGTCCCGTTTGTTGGCGAACCGGAGTCAATACCTGTGCTTTGTTTGCGCAGGTTGACCACCATGGTGCGCTTGTTGAAGTCCAGTGGACGAACTGTTTTCATGTCGATGGTCGAAGCCAAGCCCTGGTCCACCAACGAAGCATTGGGTGTCTTGTGAATGACGATAGAGCCCAGCAGTTCTGCCGGAAATTGGTCGAATTCCACACCACGGCTATCGCCTGTTGAGGCTTGTGCACGGCCATTGAGAGTAGCACCGTTGAAATCTGGCGACATGCCACGAACGCTCACGTTTTTCGCGCGGCCTGTCGCAGCGTCACGCTGGGCAGTCACGCCTGGCAAACGGGCAATCGACTCCGCCACCGTGGCGTCTGGCAATTTGCCAATGTCTTCAGCCGAGATGGCTTCGACCACGCCTTCAGCGTTTTTCTTGACCGAAATAGCACTTTCGATAGAGGCTCTGATTCCGGTCACGATGACATTGTCAGCGGCTTGTTGAGCTTGTGCGGCACCCGCTGCCATCAGCAGCATCGCGCAACCCGCGGCGACAGGACTTACCCTGAAGCCGCGTTGTGAGTTTGTTTGTTTCATGTGTAAACCTTGGAAATGTGTAAAGAAGGGCGCTTACCCATTGAAAGGTAAACACGTTGGAATTTTGTAGTAAAACTAGATGTTGCTCACACTGGTGAAAACCCTGTGTTTTTGATATTTTTGTACTTAAATGCTATTTTTTTAATCAAAAACAATCGATTGCAAGTTTGTTTGCTAGATTAATTATCATGTCAGCGTGTGGTTTGTATCAAAATTACAACTCTGTGGATCTTGTCTTGTCGTTCAATGCCGGGTGTTCGTGCTTGCACTGAAAATGGCTTAAGGGGTTCATTTGGGTTACCAAAAGCGATTGCATCCAGTAAAGCGTTGGCATTTTTCATCACAATAAGGTCAGGAGCAAACCCCATGAATACCAAAAATTACCGCCAAGCCCACTGGGCTAACCAACTGGTTTTGTTGACCGGCCTGTTGTTTTGCATGGTGTCAGTGCAGGCGCAAACACCTGCCCCGGTCACTTTGAGATCCGAAGTACACAAGCCTCTTGCAGCCGCCCAAGAAGCCCTCAAGAACAACCAGCCCGATCAGGCCTTGAATCTGACTCGTCAAGCGTTGGCGGTGGCGCAGCTCACCCCTGCCGAGCGGGCTGTTGTGTTGCGTACCCAGGCCGTGGTGGCGCTGCGTGCCCAAAATTGGGATGTGGCCATTGAGTCACTCGAGTTTCTGGTCGCGTCACCTGAGGTGCCTGTGGCTGACCGGTTGCCGATGCTCGAATCGCTGATGAACGCTGGGCAGCAAAAGAAAGACAACGCACGGGTGGTCAAGTGGGCTCGTCAATACATCGAAAGTGGTGGCTCCAAACCCGTGATCCGTGTGGTGATGATTCAGACCCTGTCGGTCATGGGTGAGCACCAGCAGGTGGTGGCTGAGATGCTCGAAAAGTTGCGTCTTGACGCTTCGGCCGGGGTCAAGACGCCCGAGCAGGAGTTGCGCATGCTGGCGGTGAGCTACCGCCAGCTCAAGGACAACGCAGGTTACCAAGCCACATTGCGCCGTTTGCTGGAGGCCTATCCTTCGAAAGCCTATTGGGCCGAGGTGATCCAGCGGCTGGCGCAGCAGCCCAATTTGAACCCGCGTCTAGAACTTGATTTGTACCGATTGCTTGAGCAAACTGACAACTTGGAAGAGGCTGTTGAGTACAGCGATATGGCCCAACAGGCGCTCAAAGCGGGCCTGCCTTCCGAGGCGCTGAGGGTGTTGGCCAAGGGGTTTGACGCGGGTGTTTTGGGGCAAGGCTCAGACGGTGCTGCTCATGCCAAACTGCGCACAGAAGCGAAAAAGAAGGCGCAAGAGGACGAGCTCACTTTTGCGCAATTGGAAAAGTCAGCCAAGGACAGTGCCTCTTGGGCCGGGGTGGGGGATGTGTATGCATCACAGCAAAACTGGACGGCGGCCAATTCGGCTTATGCGAAAGCCTTGGTCTTGGGCAGTTTGCGCCGTGAACATGAGCTGCGCTTGCATTATGGGATCAGCCTGATCAAAGCGGGCCAAAAAGACGCAGCACGTCAGCAACTGGCAGCCGTGCAGGGTGATCCCCTGGCGATGGAGCTGGCCAGCTTGTGGGGTTTGTTGGCCCGTTGATCTGCTTGCAAGCCAGCGCCAGATGGGCAGCTGGTTTGTAAGTACAGGCGCTATTTTTTGATTGGCGCGAGCAAGTCCCTCAGGACCATGGTGCGTTGATGGGTGATCAGGTGAAACCCTATTGCAATCGATTGCAATAGCGGGTAAATTGCCACAATCAGTTCCAGTGCATGCGTTGCACGCCACCTATTCAATTTTGATGACCACACCATTGAACATGTCACTTCCCCGTTTGACGATCTGGCAGATCGTGCAAATGAACATCGGTTTCCTGGGGCTGCAGTTCAGCTTTGGATTGCAGCAAAGCAGCATGGGGCCGATTTACAGCTACTTGGGGGCCAACGAAGCGGCGCTGCCTTTGTTGAGTTTGGCTGGACCCGTCACGGGTTTACTGGTGCAACCCATCGTGGGGGCCATGAGCGACCGCTGCACATCGCGCTTTGGTCGACGCACGCCTTTCTTTTTGATTGGCGCCATTGTGTGTTCATTGTGCTTGTTGGCCATGCCTTACAGCCAAGCCTTGTGGATGGCGGCAAGCTTGTTGTGGATATTGGATGCGGCCAACAACACCGCCATGGAACCCTATCGGGCTTATGTAGGGGACCGCTTGCCCAAAGATCAACACGCACATGGTTTCATCATTCAAAGTGCATTCACTGGCTTGGCTCAAACGCTGGCTTACCTCACCCCTTCGTTGTTGGTTTGGTCGGGCATGAACAAGGATGCAGTTGGTGACAACCACATCCCGCAGATCACGCTCTTTGCCTTCATGATTGGTGCCTTGATCTCGGTCACCACCATGTTTTGGTCCATTTGGCGGGTGCCAGAGTTGCCCTTGTCCTCCGAGCAAAAGGCCAAATTGGCCTCCAAAAAGCAAGGACTGTCAGCAACGCTCATCGAAATTTGGGATGCCATCCGTGAGATGCCAACGCCTATGCGCCAGATGGCCTGGATGAAGCTGTTCCAGTGGATGGCCATGGGCTGGTACTGGCAGTATGTGGCGTATTCGATCGCCCGCTCCTTGTTTGGCACGAACGACCCGACCAGCACGGGATTCCGCGATGCCGTTTTGGTCAATGGAGAGGTGGGCGCCTTCTACAACCTGGTTTCATTCATAACCGCTTTGCTCATGGTGCGTTACACGCAGCGCTTTGGTGCGCCCAAAGTACACGCTGTTTGCTTGACGCTGTCGGGTTTGGGAATGTGGTTCCTGCCGCAGATCGATTCGTATGCGTGGCTCTTTTTGCCGGCTGTGGGCGTGGGTTTGGGTTGGGCCAGCATCATGGGAAACCCGTATGTCATGTTGGCCCGCAGCGTACCTCCAGAGCGCACCGGGGTGTACATGGGCATTTTTAACATGTTCATCGTGATTCCTTTGCTCATCGGTGCTGGTTTGATGTCACTGATGTACGACGGTGTGTTTGGCGGTGATCCGCGCAATGTGTTGATGACGGCTGGCGTATTGATGATTTGCGCCGCAGTGGCCACCTTGCGGGTCAAGGTGCCCGACTGATGTGCTGCTTGTGCCTGTGTTTCCCAGTCTGTGTTTTGTGAATGTTTGAAGTATGAAAAACAAGGTTCAATTGATCACCTACGTTGACCGCTTTGGCGGCACGACATTGCCCCAGTTACAAGAATTGCTGGATGGCCCTTTGGCCGGTGTATTTGGCGGGATTCATCTCTTGCCGTTTTTTTACAAAATTGACGGCGCAGATGCCGGTTTTGACCCGATTGACCACACCCGTGTCGACGATCGTCTGGGTGATTGGGATGACATCAAACGACTGAGTGGCACCGCAGACGTGATGGCCGATGTGATCGTGAACCACATGTCGTGCGAATCACCACAATTTTTGGACTACTCCCAAAAGGGCAGCGCTTCTGAATACGATGGACTTTTCTTGACCATGCAATCGGTGTTCCCAGACGGAGCCACCGAGCAAGACTTGTTGGCGGTGTACCGTCCACGTCCGGGCATGCCTTTCTCGATGACCACGCTGGCCAATGGAGAGAGGCGATTGCTGTGGACCACCTTCACACCGCAACAAATTGACATTGATGTGCACACGCCTGCTGGGCAGGCATACCTTGAATCCATCTTGCAAAAACTGTCGCAAAGTGGTGTGACCATGGTAAGGCTTGATGCGGTGGGTTATGCCATCAAGAAGGCTGGCACCAACTGTTTCATGATGCCCGAGACTTTCGAATTCATCAAAGCTTTTGCCAAGCGCGGTCGTGAACTGGGGCTGGAAGTGTTGGTGGAAATTCACTCGTACTACAAGCGCCAAATGGAGATTGCCCGGCAAGTGGACTGGGTCTATGACTTCGCCTTGCCGCCACTGGTGCTTCACGCGATGGAGTTTGGCCGCAGCGCCCCCTTGCGATCCTGGCTGGATCAGCGCCCCAACAATGCCATCACGGTGCTCGATACGCATGACGGCATCGGCATCATCGACATAGGGGCAGACGCCGCCGACCGTGCCCACAACCCTGGGCTGGTGCCACCGGCAGAACTTGACGAATTGGTCGAGCGCATGCATCGCAATTCAAAAAACCAGAGTCGTCAGGCAACGGGGGCTGCGGCCTCCAACCTGGATCTGTACCAGGTGAACTGCATTTTCTTTGACGCCATGGAGCGCAACGAGGCCGCCTATCTGGTGGCGCGTGCCATTCAGTTCTTTGTGCCGGGCGTGCCGCAGGTGTATTACGTGGGCCTGCTCGCAGGACACAACGACATGGATTTGCTGGCCCGCACACAGGTTGGACGTGACATCAACCGCCACTACTACGATCGCGAAGAAGTCCTCAGTGCACTTCAGGCACCTGTGGTGTCGAAGCTGATCGACCTGATTCGCCTGCGCAATCAACATGCTGCGTTCAACGGGGTGTTCAGTCACGCCTCATCGGCGGATCATCTGCTGACGTTGTTGTGGACAGCGGGTGTCGACTACGCCCGCTTGGAGGTCAATCTGCATGCCAAAACCGGGGTGATGGTCTACAGCTCGGTGGTGGGTGAGCAGAAGTTCGTGATGATGTAGCCCTTGTCTGCAGGCGTTTGTTGAGCAATACACGCTAATCAAAACCTTGGCCGGAGTTTGACTTCGGCTTTTTTTATGGCCTTCAATTCAGGCTGAAATTTGAATGTGCGAACGACAAAAAAAAGACCGCCATCAGGGCGGTCTTCAAGCTGGACTGAAAACACCAAACCCCGTTTGAGGGTCTGGTGTGATGAGGATCAGAAGTTGTACTTCAGACCCACTTTGGCAGAGCGGCCATTGATCGAACGTGCGGCCATGCGGCCGTCGTTGATTTCGGTGTAACCCAGGGTGTTGGTCAAGTTGTAAACACCGAAGGTTGCAGTCAAGTCTTTGCTGATGGCGTAGCTTGCAAAGCCGTTGACCACAGTGTAGGCGGGCAATGTGGCTTCGTAAGGTGTGCCTTGTGCATCCTTGGCACTGGTGGAGCCGACCACCGCAGCACCCACAGTGAGGGCGCCCGAGGTGTAGGTTGGGCTGAGTTGATAGACCACTTTGGCTTGGCGGTTCGGTGTCAAGCCGCTGCTGACGATTTTGGCGTCGGTCAGAGTCAAGCCGCCATTGATGCGAAAGGCTCCCATCTTGTAGCCGGCTTCAATTTCAACGCCTTTGGCATCGTATTTGTTCGCGGTACTCTTTTGGGTGGTCGCGTCAAAGTTGCTTTCATCGGTTTTGGCCTGGAACAGGGTCACGAAGGTGCTCAAGTTGCCATTGCGCAATTTCACGCCACCTTCGAGTTGCTTGACGGTGTTGATGGGCACCACGCCTGCGCCACCGGCCATGGGCACGGCGGCAGAGCCGAACATGATGCGGTCGGCGTTGAAAGCCACACCTTCACTCAGGCGTGCAAAAAAGGCCAAGTCTTTGTTCAGTTGGTAGTTGCCTCCAAACGAGTAAGAGGTGTGGTTCTTTGTGTAGTTGATGGTCTTGGCATTGCCTGGTTCAAACGCATTGCCCACGGCCTGGTTGTACGAGCCCGTTGCCACTTGTTGGTCGTGACGCAAGCTGCCGTCCAGAGACCAGGCACCCTTTTCCCAACCAATGACGGCATAGGGTGATGTGGTGTTGTAAGTGGCGTCAATGGCGCGTGTGCAGCAACCACCCCAGACATCGGTACCCAAAGCGGTTGAACCATAAGCCGTGGTGGATGCGTTGGACAGCAAAGCCGGATTTTTGTCAGTGGCTTGCATCAGGTACTGGTTGAAGTTCCAGGTCAAACCCACTTTTTGAACGTTCATGAACAAACCAAAGGTGGTGTTCAGCTTGGAGCCATCGGCTTGCGCAAATGACTTGCTCAACTTGACATCATTGGTGGTGCTGCCCATGTCGTCCATGGAGGTGTTGAACACCGTGTTGGTGAACGCATTGCCCGTGTAAGGTTGGCCTGCATTGGGGCCTGTGGCGTATTGGGTGCCGACGGCTGCCGCTTTCACGTCATCTGCCGGAAACAAACCGATGAAGCGACCGGACATGGCGGAGTGACGGAATTTTTCGCTCAACTTCCAGCCACCAGCCAGTTTCAGATCGGCCTCAACGCCAAATGAATTCTGTTTAACGCGCAGACCATCATTCACATCGGTGCCAACCAAGGTGTTGTTTTTGCTGAGTGTGAAGTCCTTGACCCAATAAGGCGAATACATGCTGGCCATACGCGGGTCAATGCCCGGAAGTTCGCTGACGGTGCCGTTGGCAATCTTGACCGGCACAGGCATGAACAGAGGGCTTTGTTCGTTCAAGGACTTGAAGTTCAAGCGAACAAAACCATTGTCCAGTTCTTGTGTGATGTTGGCCTTGAGTTGACCGCCTTGGATGCTGTTCCCAGTGGTGTGGCGTGGGCCCTCGCCGTTGTTGGTGTAACCGCCGATGAAAAAGCGGGTCTTGTCGCTCAACTTGCCGCTGTAATCAAAGTCCAAACGTTTTTCTTTGTACCCGATGCCTGTGGTGATGCCAATGCTGCCGCCGGGCTCGTCGCCCGTCTTGCTCAAAAAGTTGACGATGCCGCCGGGTGCATTGGTGGCCAGGGTCGAAGCCGAGCCGCCACGCACGACTTCCACGCGCTCCAGACTGTTGTCAGCACGCAAAAACATATCAGGGGTGCTGAAAGCGATGTCGCCAAACAGCATCACTGGCAGTCCGTCTTCCTGGAACTGAACGTAACGTGAGCCACCGGCAGAAATGGGCAAGCCACGCACAGTCACGTTGGCATTGCCACCACCACCACTGGATTCGGCGCGAATACCTGGAATGGAACGCAAGATGTCTGAAGCGTTGGTGGGCTGGTTTTGCAGGATTTGCTCAGCGCCCACTGTGGAGATGGAGCTCGATTGCTTCATCTTGCTGGCTCCAGTGGCCGTACCTGTCACCACGACTTCGTCCAATTTGAGTGTGTCGTTGCTGGCTTGCGCATGGGCCATGCCGATTTGGGCAACTGCGAGTGCGGCGGCCAGTGCAACTTTGTGGGGTGTTAGAGGTTGATGTGTTTTCATGGGATGTCTCCAGATAACGTTTGCAAAAAAAGAGGACTCATGGCGTCCAAGTGTGAAATCCTGATCAGCAGTAACAAATTGCAAATCGGACGAAACGAATTTTGTATGGTTTTGAAAACGATTGCAACAGCTGAACAAAAATGATGTCCACCTGATCAAGAAAATTGCACCATTCCAAGGGGGTTTGAGTCGAAACTTGACTGTGGAATCCAGATGAATTCAGTGTTTTCCCTAGTGTGTAAAAGTAGCAACACCAAAAAATCGCCATGAATTAGCGTTTTCCCTAGGTTGGAATAAAGATGAAAAAAGTATGATGCAAACGATTGCATAACCGCAAAATAAAAATACAGGCAACTGTTGCGGTTTTGCATGGAAATCAAGATGCAAAGCAAATAGGAGAAACGAAACCATGGACGACTACGCCAGCCGGCAAAGAAAGCCGACCAAGCACCTTGTGGGGCTGGGGCTGGTGGTGGTGTTGCACCTCTTGCTCTTTTGGGCCATCAGCTCGGGTCTGGCCCGTGCAGTGGTCAAAAAGATTCAAGGGCCTGTGGAGGCGGTCTTGCTGGAGGACGCCAAGCCAGACATTCCACCCCCACCACCACCGCCACCCCCCAAGAACCTGCCCCCACCGCCCCCGGCCTACGTGCCCCCAGTGGATGTGGCCGTTACCGCACCCGCACCGGTCAACGCCATTGCCGCCGTGACGGC
>NZ_NERU01000017.1 GCF_003063265.1 Limnohabitans sp. WS1 | reverse complement strand
ATGCGGAGTAGGAAAGCCGCACGAGCCAAGGGTGGCAGGAAAGTGGATACGAAAAGGACAGAGATGAACGAGAGCGAAAGCGAAACGGCGGCAGTGCCTCTTAGGGCTAAAACAAGCCGAGTCAGACCCTGCCCAATGGGCGTGGGTGGACCGTGAAGTCTGGACGGATCGTATGTTGGCGGCGCTGGGCAACGGCGTCAAAGGAAACAAGTGGTCAATACTGGACAAACGCGTACTTCGCAGAGTTGGGGCTGTTCACCATGATGCAGGCCCGATTGAAAGCGAGCCAATCCCGATGTGGAAACCACTGACTGGAGAGCCGTGTGCGGGAAAACCGCTCGCACGGTTCGGAGGGAGGGGAGGCCTTGGCCTTCTCTACCCCTATCAAGGGAGATGCCCTGCATTTTGTAGGAGCCCCGCCCCCGGGGCGATGGGGTGGTGGTCTGCAAGGCTTATCGCGACGGGGGCGTCGCTCCTACAGGAGAGATGCCCCGCATTTTGTAGGAGCCCCGCCCTCGGGGCGATGCTTGGGGGTGTGTGAGGCTTATCGCGACGGGGGCGTCGCTCCTACAAGGGAGATGCCCCGCATTTTGTAGGAGCCCCGCCCTCGGGGCGATGCTTGGGGGTGTGCGAGGCTTATCGCGACGAGGGCGTCGCTCCTACAAGGGAGATGCCCCGCATTTTGTAGGAGCCCCGCCCTCGGGGCGATGCTTGGGGGTGTGTGAGGCTTATCGCGACGGGGGCGTCGCTCCTGCAAGGGAGATGCCCCGCATTTTGTAGGAGCCCCGCCCTCGGGGCGATACGGTGGTGGTCTGCGAGGCTTATCGCGACGGGGGCGTCGCTCCTGCAAGGGAGATGCCCCGCATTTTGTAGGAGCCCCGCCCCCGGGGCGATTGTGGGTAGTTTGCGAGACTTTTCGCGACGGGGGCGTCGCTCCTACAAGGGAGATGCCCCGCATTTTGTAGGAGCCCCGCCCTCGGGGCGATGCGGTGGTGGTCTGCAAGGCTTATCGCGACGAGGGCGTCGCTCCCACAATTCCTGTGGGATTCCCGCCCCCACAAAAAAACATTCTTGCAATCATCATCGGCCGGATCAAACACAACCCGCCATCAGACTTGCAGCAAGTCGCGGCGCGCTTGCACCAGCCCCGCCATGGCCTCGTCGTGCAAGGTGTGTCGGCCGTGTTGCACCAGCAGCCGACCCCCACACCAGACCTGTGCCACTGCACTTTGCCGACTGCTGGCAAACACATGGCTGGCCAGCATCTGGTCTGGAGACAAGCCCGCCAAGGCCGGGTGTTGGGCATCGAGCACGATGAAGTCGGCCTGCTGCCCCACCGCCAGCCCCGCTACGGGCCGGGCCGCCGCCTGCGCCCCACCGGCCACCGCCCCTTGCCACAAGGCCTGGGCCACGTCCGGTTGCTGCGCGTGGGCTGCCACATTGCGTTGCCGCAACGACAGGCGCTGGCTGTATTCGAGCAGCATCAGGTCTTCGGCCGGGTTCACCGCGATGTGGCTGTCCGAGCCAATGCCCCAAGCGCCTTGGTGGTTTTGCCAGGTCTTGAATTCGAAAATGCCGTCGCCCAGATTGGCCTCGGTGGTGGGGCACAGACCGGCCACGGCACCCGAGGCTGCGGCGCGTTGGTATTCGTGCGCGTCCATGTGCGTGGCGTGCACCAAGCACCAGCGGGCATCCACCGGCGCATGGTCCAGCAGCCAGGCGACCGGGCGCTGCCCTGACCAGGCCACACAAGCGTCGACCTCGGCTGTTTGTTCGGCAATGTGGATGTGGATGGGCGCGCTGGCGTCCAGCGCCTTGAGCCCCGTGAGCACCTCGCGCAGGCTCTCGGGCGTCACGGCCCGCAAGGAGTGCGGCGCCAGCCCCAGCCGGGTCGATTGCGCATCGCAAGCGGGCTGCAAGCGTTCAAGCAGGCGCAGCATGGCCTCGGTACTGTGGATGAATCGGCTTTGTCCCGCGGTGGGTGCCCCCCCGCCAAAGCCGCTGTTTTGGTAGAGCACGGGCAGCAGCGTCATGCCGATGCCGGTGCGCTGGGCGGCGCGCAGCAGGCTGTGCGACATCTCGGCCGGGTCGGCATAAGCCTGGCCTTGCGCGTCGTGGTGCAGGTAATGAAATTCGCAGACGCTGGTGTAACCCGCCTCCAGCATGTCGACATAGAGGCCGGTGGCAATGGCCTCCAGCTGCGCGGGGCCGAGTTGTGCGGCAAATCGGTACATGAGCGTGCGCCAGCTCCAGAAGCTGTCTTGCGCGTGGCTGCGGTACTCGGTCAGCCCGGCCAAGGCGCGCTGAAAAGCATGCGAGTGCAAATTGGGCATGCCCGGCAACACCGGCCCTGCGGCGCGTGGCACTTGGGGGGGGGTGGTCTGCCCTATCTCCATGGCCTGCCATTGACCTTGGGCGTTCCATTGCAGCAAGACATCGCGTGCCCAGCCCCCGGGCAACAAGGCGTGTTCGGCAAACAGCTGGTGGTGCATGGTGGTGTTTTAGTGTGGGGTGGGGGTGAAGCGAACGGCCAGCAAGGCCGCATCGGACGCTGAGTCGACGCATTGGCATTGGGAGGCCAGCATCGCGTCATGCCACCAAAGGCCTGTTTGTGCACCAAGCGCGTGCTGTTGGGCGCTGGTTGTATCGGTGTCGCTCTCTGTGTGAGCGGTCTGCACCCGCCATGTGCCCTGAATGGCCATCAGCCAGCCGGCCGGGGCGGGCAGCAAAGTCTCTCGACGACGCAACACGCGCACCTCGGCCTGGCACACGCCACGGCGCGTCATCACATTGAAGTCGTGGCAGTCCCCGTTCAGCAAACGCCCATGCACTGCGGCATCGCCCGAAAAGGCAAAGGGCTGCAAAGGCGTGTCCAGCGCATGCAAGACGCTGCCGTCGGCGCTGCTCAAATGCACGCCGCCACCTTCGAGCAAGGTGATGACCCGGTCCACACCCGGGAACATCGAGAAATCACCGTCGCGGGCAATGTGCGCAATGCTGATGCGCCAGTCGAAGTCCTGCATGTTGGCGTTGGGCGGGTGGCACGCGATTTCTCGTGTCACGCCCCCGCCGTTTTTCCAGGGGCTGGCGGGCAGTTGGGCCCGTTCAAAAAAATGGATGGGCATGGGCTCAGGCAGTTTGCGGCAAGGGGCGGCTGTGCCACAGCAAGATCAACAACACCCCCGGAATGGCCACCGCTGCCGCCACCGGGTTGGCAAACACCAGCGACAAGGACAGCGCATTGAGCAGCCAGAAAAAGGGTTTGCCAATGGGCCGCGCCACAAAGCCGGTGTAGGCCGCCCCCAAACCCATCACGGCCACGACAGCGCAAGCCGTGGCAAGCAAGAAAGAAGGCCAGGTGAAGTCGATGAACAGCAAAGCGGGCGTGTAGACAAAAGCAAAGGGCACCAGCGCCTTGCCCATGGACAGCCTGAAAGCCGTCATGCCCGTGCGCATGGGTTCGCTGCGGGCAATGCCTGCGGCGGCAAAGGCTGCCAAGGCCACAGGCGGTGTCACATCGGCCAGCACACCGTAGTAAAAGACAAAGAAGTGTGTCGCCAGTTGCGGCACCCCCAGGCCTGCCAGCGCCGGGGCAACGATTGCGGCCAGGATGATGTAAGTGGGCGTGGTAGGCACACCTGAGCCCATGATGATGCAAGCGGCTGCGGTGAACAGCAGGCCAAACAAAATGGTCACTTGCTTGAGATCAAGCCAGTTGAACACGTCCAGCACCATGAACATTTGCGCGGCCAGCCCCGACACATCGATCACCCAGGCCGAGAACTTGAAGCCCATGCCGGTCAGCGTGGTGATGCCCAGCACAAAGCCCACGCAGGCACACGCAGCGCCAATGCCCAGCGCCGCTTTGGCACCCATCTCGAAGCCCTGCACCAGTGCTTGCGGTCCCACGGCCATGCCCGTCATGTTTTTGCCCAAAGGACCCATCAAACGGGGAATCCACGAGCAGGCCACGGTGAGGGTGATGCCCCAAAAGGCAGCCAAGAAAGGCGTGAACTGCATCAACAACAGCGTGACCATGACCACCAGCGGAATGAACAGGTGCCATGAACTTTTGAGCACCCAGCTGAGTGAAGGAATGTCTTTCGGGTCCATGCCCTGCAGCTTCAATCGCTTGGCTTCCAGGTGCACCATGAACAAGATGGCAAAGTAATGCAGCAGGGCCGGAACAATCGCCACCAAGATCAAGGTGTTGTACGGAATGCCCAAGGTCTCGGCCATGATGAACGCCGCTGCACCCATGATGGGCGGGGTGATCTGGCCACCGCACGACGCTGAGGCCTCCACCGCCCCCGCAAAGCGCGGCGAGAAGCCAACTTTTTTCATCAGCGGAATCGTCATGACGCCCGTGGTCACGGTGTTGGCAATGGCCGAGCCAGAGATCATGCCGAACAGGCCCGAAGACACCACGCTGACTTTGGCAGGTCCACCGGAAAAACGGCCCGCTGCAATGGTGGCCAGGTTCACAAACAACTGCCCCAGCCCGGTGAGCTGGGCCATGATGCCAAACAACACAAAGTGAAAAACAAAGGTGGCCACCACACCGACCGGGATGCCGTAAATGCCTTCTGTGCCTTTGTACAAATGGGCCACGATGCGCGACAAGCTGTAGCCTCGGTGCGACAGACCACCCGGCAAGTAGGGCCCCAGCAAGCCGTAAAAAATCGCCGCGATGGCCAGCAAAGGCAAAAAGATGCCCATGGTTCGCCGCGTGGCCTCGATCACCATGGCAATCGCGATCACGCCCATCATCAGGTCCAGCGGGGTGTGCTGGCCCGGGCGCTCAATGTAGATGTGCTGAAAAAACACCAAGAGGTAGAGCGAAAAGCCCGAAGCCAGCGCCGCAAACACCCAATCGCGCCAAGGAATGTGGGTGTGGCTGCCATCGAAATGCTTGAACGGCAAGGACAAACCAGCCAAAGCCACCAGCACCGCCAAGAAGGTGTAGCGCATGGCGTCGGGGATGGGTTCGGCGATCTTGCCGAGCAGACTCCAGCCCATGAACAGGTAAAAGCCCGCCAGACCCACCGACACGGTCCATTCCCAATGACCGGGCAATCGTTTTTGACGCGGAAACACCAGAAAGCACAACCCCAGCACCACCGACAAGTGGATGGCGCGGTGCGCGATTTCGTTGTGCAGGCCAAAACCGGCGGTGTAAAAGTGCCAGGCCGACAGACCTGCGCACAAGACCATCACGACTTTGGCACTCCAGCCGGCCAAGCGGCGGAAACTCGATTCGGGGTCAAACTGCTCGATCAGGCGATCAATTTCTTCTTGGCTGGTACTCATGGGTTGTCCATCATGGCAAAGGGCAATTTTCAGCCCGCATTTCAATTGATTTGGGGCTCAGCTGGCCCAGTAAAACTTCGCGTCCATCGGCCAGCACCACACGCATCGACTGGGCGGGCAAAGGCAAAACCACCAAAGGATCGACCACCCGGTCCAGCAGCAAACGCCAGCCCGCGCCATGGCGCAGCAGGCGCTCGCCCGGCCCGGCCGCCGATGGCAGGCCGTAGCCCTCACCTTCAAAGCGCTCTTCCACCAAGTGCGCTCGCCAGCCCTGTGCGCTGTGCCGCCAGACATAGCGGTCCAGCACGGGGGTGCCCAGCACCGAGTGGGTGAAGGCCACATCGGCAGCGGGTTGCGCCGGGTTCAGGGGCAAGCGGGTCAGCGCCAGGCCGCTGCGGTGTTCGGTCAGCACCAGCTCGCAAGCGAGCGCAGCCCCAGGTGCTGCCCATGCGCAGGCCACCAGCGCCCACGCCACCAGGGCGAGGCGCTTGGGGTCTGTCACTTGGCGATGCCTTTTTCCTTGAAGTAACGCAAGGCACCGGGGTGCAGGGGCACGCTGGCCACGGCGGTGGCGGTGTTCAGGTTGATGTTTTTGCCCTGCACATGCACCTGGCCCATGATGGTGGTGTTCTCATACAAGGCCTTGGTCACTTCGTAGGCCACGTTCTCGGGCACACCATCGTGTGTGGCCCAAATGGCCATCACCGCCAGCGTGGGCACGGCGGCAGTCTGGCCTTTGTAGCTGTTGGCGGGCAGCTGCACCTGGGTGTAGTAAGGCTGCTCCTTGAGCAAGGTGGCCACTTCGGGGCCCGACAGCGGGATGATCTTCAGGGCGTGGCTTTGTGCAAAGTCGGTCACCGCCGCCACGGGCACACCGCCCGTGATCAAGGTGGCGTGCAAGTTGCCGTCCTTGATCTTGTCCACCGCTTGGGTGAAGGAGGAGCTGTCTTCTTTCACATCGGTGCGGGCCATGCCGTGCACTTTGAGCAGGTCGGTCACCAACTGGTACTGACCGGAGCCGGGCGCACCCGAGGAAATGCTTTTGCCCTTGAGGTCCTTGACGCCGTTGATGCCCGAGTCGGCGCGGGTGATCAGCTGCACGGTCTCGGGGTACAGCGCACCCAGGGCACGCAGATTCTTCAGGGGCGCATTGGCAAACTGGGCTTTGCCGTTGTAGGCCGCATCCAGAATGTCGGCCGCCACAAAGGCCGACTCGATGTCCTTGGTGCCCAGCAGTTTGGCGTTGCCCACCGAAGCGCCTGCGGCTTCAGCGGTGGCGGTGATTTTCCTGCCGTCGACCGTGGCCTTGTTGGAAATCAGTTGGGCCAGCATGCCGCCCAAGGGGTAATACGTGCCACCCGTGCCGCCCGTGGCGATGCCGAAAAACACGCGTTGTTGGGCCATGGCGGCCCCCGAGAGAACGGCTGCAGAGGCCACCAGTGTCAAGACCAGTCGGCGATTGAGTTTCATCGGTTTTCCTTTGTGAAGAGGGGGTTCGGTCAAAATGTCAGCAAAGGCCTTTTGCAACAGGCATCCAACGCTTCGCAGTCGTACAGTGTGGGCTGTAAAGCCTGGGCAGGCCAAGCCTTCGCCAATTCTGATGCTGAGCATCAGAAAAACCAATACAGACCGGCCCTGCCGCGCAAGCTTACGATGAAAAAACGTGCTTCAGACAAAGTGGTCCCCCCCTCCTGGGAACAGCTGGGCAGCTGGGTGGCTTTGGTGGAAACCGGCTCCGTGTCGGCGGCGGCGCAGCGGCTTGGCATTTCCCAGGCGGGCGTGTCTCAACATGTTCGTCAACTGGAGGAGTCGCTGGGCGCCTCACTGCTGGACCGGGCCACGCGGCCGGCCCACCCCACGGCTTCGGGGCAGCGCCTGTACGAGCAAGCGCGTGACCTGCTTTCGCGGGCCAGCCACATGACGGAGACGGTGCGCGCCCTGAGCCGCAGCAAAAGGAGCTTGCTGCGGCTCGGGTGCGTGGACTCCTTTGCTGCCACGATTGGCCCACAAATGGTGCGGGGCCTGGCCGGGCGTGTGCAGCGCCTGCGCCTGGTGTCGGGCATCAACCCGGGACTGGCCGAGCAGTTTGACAACCACCAGTTGGACGTGCTGATCACCACCGACGACCCCAAGCCCGGCACCGGGCGTGAATGTCTGGCCTTGTTTTCAGAACAGTTTGTGTTGGCCGTGCCCTCGGACTTCAAGGTGCTGCCTCTGGCGTCCTTGCACCAGCTCAGTGGTCTGCGGCCCTTCATGCATTACAGCACCCGCTCCAAAATGGGGGCGCTGGTCGATGCCTACCTGGCCCGCCACGACCCCGACATCGAGCAGGTGTTTGAATTTGACGCCACCGACCCCTTGCTGAGCTTGGTGCGCGAGGATTTGGGCATCGCCCTGACCACCCCCTTGTGCCTGTGGCAGTCGCGCTACCACGCCATGCACCTGAAGTGTGTGCCCCTCACAGCCTTGCGGCATCAGGGCCAGGCTTACCCGCCCCTGCAGCGCACTTTCTACATGGTGTACCGGCCCGACGAATTGGGCCCCCTGGCCCAGGACATTGCGGCCATGGTGCGGGTGGCGGTGCGCGAATTGCAGCGCGAATGGGGGAGTGCGCTGAACCTTCCCGCCAACTTGCTCAGCGTGAACGAAGACCGCTGAAGCCATCAGCGCCAAGGCTGATGCTGATGATCAGCCAGTGCAAAACTGATGCACGAATCGGCCATGCCCCTTAGGCTGGTGGCCAACAACAGGAGTGCGATGTGAGTTCATGGGATGCAATCGTGATTGGGGCGGGCGTGATCGGCACCTCGGTGGCCTACAACCTGGCGGCCTTGGGCGCTCAACGTGTGCTGGTGCTCGAGCGCGATCAGATCGGCGCGGGCACCACCTCACAGTCCAGCGGCATTTTGCGCACCCACTATTCGGTGGTGGAAAACATGGCGCTGGCGCAGCAGTCCTGGTCGGTGTTTGAAAACTTTGCCGAACACCTGCAAGACGAAGACGCCAGTGCCGGCCTGGTGCGTTGCGGTTACCTGATCGCCTCGCCCGAAGGCCCCAAGTTGGCCCCCTTGCGCGAGGCCCTGGCCGCACAAGAGGCGCGTGGCATTGCGCTCAGCAGACTCAGCCCCCAAGAGGCCAGCGAACGCTTGCCCATCTGCCGTTTTGACGATGCCGCCTTGATCGGCTTTGAGCCCGATGCGGGCTTTGCCGATGCCTATCTGGTGGCCACCAGCTACGCGCGCGCCGCCCGCAGGCGCGGGGTCAAGTTCATGGAAGGCGAAAGCGCCACGCGTTTGCTGCTGCAGCAAGGCCGCGTCAGTGGTGTGGAAACGGCCAGCGGGGTGTTCCATGCGCCCGTGGTCATCAGCACACAAAACATCTGGGCGCATGAATTGGCCACATGGACGGGCATTCAGGTGCCTTTGACGCCCGAGCGGCACAAGGTCATGTCGCTCGAAGGCCCCGAGGCCTACACCTACGCCATGCCGGTCTACAAAGACTTGGGCTCGCCCGGCATGCTGTATTGCCGCAGCTATGGCGGGCGGCAGATGCTGGTGAGCGAGGGCACAGCCGGAGAAAGCCTGAGCGGGCCAGACAACACCCAAGGCGATATTTCCATGGACGATGTGGCGCACTTGGGTGAACAAGTGGCAGACCGCTTTCCCTCGTTTGCCGAAGCGGGCTTGGCCTCGTCATGGACCGGGGTGTACGACGTGACCCCTGATTGGAACCCGGTGCTGGGCGGTGTGAACGAGGTCCCGGGTCTGGTGGTGGGCTTTGGTTTTTCGGGCCACGGCTTCAAGCTCTCACCCGCCGTGGGCCGGGTGCTGGCCCAGCAAGCCCTGGGCCTGCCCACCGATGTGCCCTTGGCCCCGTATGCGCTGGAGCGGTTCAGAACCGGGCATTTGTTGCACGGACGTTATGGCTCGGGGGCGGTGGCCTGAGGCCTGAGGCCTTGCGCACCACGACTGACCTGCTTCACCAACGCAGCACGCGCAAGCCCAACACCGCGCCCACACCCGACACCAAGGCGATGCCGCCGGCGTACCAGACGGCAAAAAACGTCAGGCTGGTTTCGGAGCAATGCAGTGAATACACGCTGGCGGCCAAGCTGCCCGCCAGCATGCCCGCCACCGCGCCCGTCAAGGCGGGGCGCGTTGGGGCCAGTTGGCGCAAGGCCCACAACAAAGCACCCAGCACCGGCAAAGACAGCGCCACGATGCTCACCGAGCACACTTCCCACGAGCCGCCCATCCACTGCGCGGTGCGAGCACCCTCATCGGTTTGCAGCCACTGAATGACACCTAGGCTGCCCATGGCCAGCAAAGCAAGCCCCAGACCCACGAAGGTGTGACCCGCCCCCACCCCCGGTCTGGCCAAGCGAAACAAGCCATACAAGCTAAAACCCATCAAGGCCGTGAGCCACAGCATTTTGGTGATGAAGGCCGGATGCACCGCCATTTGATCCATCTGTGGGTTCAGGCCGAACAAGGCGAGCAACAACACACCACAGACCACGGCACCCAGCAGCAGTTTTTGCAGCAACTGCTGGCGCACAGGTTTTTGCGGCTGCAGCGTGTCGCTGGCCAGCAAGGCAATCAGGTCGTTCGTTTTCATGCTTTGGCTCCCCATTTGGCCATCAGGGTTTTCAGGCCCCGGTGGATGTTCACTTTGACTGAGGCTTCACTTTGCCCGGTCCGCTGGGCGGTTTCGGTGATCGACAAACCCATCAGCCGCGTGTGCTCGATGGCCTCGCGTTGGCGCAGCGGCAAGTCCGCCAACACGACCTCCAAGTCCTTGTGCGCATCACTGGCTTCTTCTTCGCTGTCCACCGCCAGGGTTTCGGACCAGTCGTCGATGTCGTCATGCAGGCCCTCGCGGCGGCCGTGGGCGCGCAAATGGTCCACCCATTTGTAACGCGCAATCGCATACATCCAGGCCGTCAGGGGCTGGTCGCTTTGGTAGGTGTGGCGTTTTTGATGGATGGCCATCAGGGTTTCTTGCACAAGGTCCTCGACATCGCTGAGTTGGGATTGCATCCGTTTTTGCAAAAAGCGCCGCACATGGCCGCTCATGAGGCCGAGGGCACGTTGGTAACTGGCCTGATCGCCTTGCAGGGATTGCATCCATGCGGCGTGCAGTTCGGCTTCTTGGGTTTGCAGGCTTTCGCTCAAGTCAGTTCGTCCAAAGAGGTGAAAAAGTTACAGATACAAAAAGAAACAAATGGCCTGCATTTTTCGTAACTTTTGAATGTTCCGGCG
This sequence comes from Limnohabitans sp. WS1, assembly GCF_003063265.1. GTDB lineage: Bacteria > Pseudomonadota > Gammaproteobacteria > Burkholderiales > Burkholderiaceae_C > Limnohabitans_A. The sequence goes on along the minus strand of NZ_NERU01000017.1, from coordinate 88,635 downwards.
CGGATTACACCATGACAGCGATGGACAAGTGCCACACGGTACAGCCCAAAACGGTCAACAACTCACCTTCAACCTTTCAGGAGCATTTCATGAACAAGCAACACCTCATCACCATCGCTTTGGGTTCTGCGTTTGCCGCAGCCACCTTGATGCCCGCTCACGCTGCAGGCAACCCCTTTGCCGCCAAGACCCTGGACGCCGGCTACCAAGTGGCGCAGGCCGACATGAAATCTGACAGCAAGGCCAAAGACGGTAAATGCGGTGAAGCCAAGTGCGGCGCTGACAAAAAAGGCGCGACCAAGGCCAAAGACGGCAAGTGCGGCGAAGCCAAGTGCGGTGCTGACAAGAAAGCCAAAGAAGGCTCTTGCGGTGGCGACAAGAAAAAAGACGCCTCTTGCGGTGCCAAGAAATCTTGATTCAAGACTGAAGCAGTCAGCGGAAGCTGTGCACACCACGGTGTGCTTGGCGTTCGCTGACGCCACACCGATACAAGGCGATGTACATGGTGCATACAACTTTCAATCCAGCCGGTTTGGGCTTTCGACGTGAGTTGATCCCGGCATTGCAGCAAGCCGTGCCGCCCGAGATCGGATTTTTCGAAATCGCCCCAGAAAATTGGGCCGGTATGGGCGGTCGTTCTGCGCACACGCTGTGCGCCTTCACCGAACGCTACCCCTTTGTGTGTCACGGCCTGTCGCTGTCATTGGGTGGCCCCGGTGCACTCGACGAAACCTTGCTGCGACGCACCCGAGACTTCATGCGCACGCACGGCATCACCCTCTTTACCGAACACCTGTCATGGTGCGCTGACGACAGCCACCTGTACGACCTGCTGCCGATTCCCATGACCGAAGAAGCCGTGCGCTACACCGCCGAGCGCATTGCCCGCGCACAAGACATTTTGGGCATGCGCATCGGCGTGGAAAACGCCTCCACCTACATCGCGCCCCCGGGTGCCGAAATGAGCGAACCCGAATTTGTGCGGGCCGTGGTCGAGCGGGCCGATTGCCTGCTGCACCTGGACGTGAACAACATCTACGTCAACAGCCGCAACTTCGGCTTTGACCCACAAGCCTATCTGGCGCAGCTGCCGCTGGAGCGCACCTGCTATGTGCATGTGGCCGGGCACTGTGTCGAAGAAGACGGCTTGCTCATTGACACCCATGGCAGCGAGGTGATCGATCCGGTCTGGCAACTGCTGCAAGCCGCTTACCAGCGCATCGGCCGCCCGGTGCCCACCTGCCTGGAGCGCGACTTCAACATCCCCGATCTGCCGATACTCGTCCAAGAGGTGGCGCACATTGCGCACTTGCAGCACCAGGCCTTCGGCGCGCAAGCTGTTGCGCAATGGGGTGCGCAAGCCCAAGCCCAATCCCTCTTCAGGCAGGTGGCGTGATGCTGGCCTTCCAAGAATTCCAGCACCAGATGGCCGCGCACCTGCGCGACCCGCACCACACACGCCGCCCACCGGGCGTGCCCAAGCGACGCATGGGCGTGTACAACGAACTGTTGTTCAACAACGTTTGTGGTTTTCTGGACAGCTGCTTTCCGGTCAGCCGAAAACTGCTGGGCGATGCCCGCTGGCGCAGGCTGTGCCGCACCTTCTACCGCGACTGGCCTTCGCACACGCCCTGGTTTCGCGAGATCCCGCGCGAGTTTGTGCGTTACCTTGCGGAACATTCCATCGCCCAGCCCCTGCCACGCTGGCTCGCCGAGCTGGCCCGTTACGAATGGGCCGAGTTGGCGGTGGACGTGATGGACGTCACCCCACCAGCACACAACCCACAAGGCGACTTGATGCAAGGCCGCGTGTTGCTCAATCCGGCGCGTGTCGATGTCGCCAGCGAATGGCCCGTGCACCACATCGGCCCCGACTGGCGGCCTCGTCACCCAGAACCCGCATTTTTGGTGGTGTTTCGCGATGCGCAGCTGAACGTTCAATTTATCGAAATCAACGCCGTCACGGCCCATGTGCTGGCCCTGCTCGACCAAGGCCTGAGTGGCCAACAAGCCTTTGCGCAACTGGCCACCGACATGCAACACCCCGATCCGCAAGCCTTGCAAGGCTTCGGTGCGCAACTCCTCACCAGCCTGCGCGAGCAAGGCGTCATCTTGGGAACCTCGACATGAACACCCCCCACCACTTGGCTCGCAAAGGCCTGGATGCACTCGACCACTTGGGCCTGTGGATCGGCCTGCTTAGCCTGCGCCTGTTGCTGGCCTGGGAATTTGGCGAAGCCGGTCTTGAAAAGCTGCACGGCAGCAACTGGTTTGCCGACATCCAGGACCAGTTCCCCTGGCCCTTCAAACTCATCCCGGCTGACCTCAATTGGGCCTTGGCCACAGGCTTTGAAGTCGTGGGTGCCATCGCTTTGGTCATCGGATTGGGCACGCGCTTTTTCTCAGCCTCGCTGATCGTGCTCACCGTGGTGGCCATGCTCAGCGTGCACTGGCCCGAGTCGTGGTCCAGCCTGAGTGAACTGCTCAAGGGCTACGCGCTCACCAACGACGGCTTTGGCAATTTCAAGCTCCCCGTGATCTACATGGCCATGCTGCTCCCGCTGCTGCTGATGGGACCGGGGCGTCTGTCGCTGGATGCGTGGGTGCAAGCGCGTTGGCAGTCCAACACTCGGGTGTGAATGGGTCACATCCGGGCGAAAGGGAGGGTCGAAAGACTCAACACAACAACCATGCCCTTTGGGCTTGGGTTTAGACATCAAAGGAGATCGGTATGAGATTCAATCGATGGGTATTTTCCGCATGCGTTGCGGCTGCTTTGACCGCGTGTGGCGGTGGCAATGACAATTCGAGTCCCTCCATCAAAGCTCAATTGATTGGGCTGGAAAACCTGGGTGCAAGCTCGGTTTACGAGGGCTGGTTGATCGTCAATGGTGCGGCTAAAAGTGCGGGCCGTTTCACAGTGGACGACCGAGGTGTGATGAGCCAAACCAGTTTCAAGATCGACAGCGCCGACATCGCTGGGGCTTCGGCCTATGTGCTGACCATTGAGCCACAAAATGACTCCGATCCAGGACCCACTAAAACGCATTTGCTGGCCGGAAATTTTGATGCGGCACGCACCCAGGCCGCCCTGAGCGTGGCACACACATCGGCCTTGGGCAATGACTTCACCAGCGCCACCGGCAAATTCTTCCTGGCCACGCCCACCAACCCTGGCACCGATGACCAGGGCATTTGGTGGGTCGATGCCAGTTCTGGAACGCCACAGGCAGGCCTGAATTTGCCCACGCTGCCCGAAGGCTGGGTGTACGAGGGATGGGTGGTGGTGGACGGCCAACCCACCAGCACGGGACGCTTCACCCGTGTGACCGGTGCAGACAGTGATGGCGCAGGACCCGCTGCGGGTACGGCCGCAGCGGCCCCGCCTTTCCCAGGACAGGATTTCGTCAACCCCGCTAAAAAGCTGCCCGGTGGCATGGCCGTGATTTCGATCGAGCCTCAGCCAGACAACAGTCCTGCCCCGTTTTTGCTCAAACCCCTGTTGACCAACCCGATAGGCAGCGCCACTGGCCCGAGCAATGGGCAGACGATGCTCAACCAGGCCAACAAGCTCAACCCCACAGGGATCGTCACCATCGTGCGTTAACGACCGGCCCTTAAAAGGCGATCCGTGGGTCGCCTTTTTTGTGTTGATGGCTGCATGGACCTGTAACTTTGCGCTTACCTGATTCGAAATGATCGATACCGGCATGTAGGGGCACCTCAGCTTCTCACGGCAGACCGGTGAACTCTAGACAAGGATGAACCATGCACAAAACCCTCACCTGCAATGCCCTCGCGCTGTTGACCCTGACCTTGAGCGCTTGGATGACTCCGGCGCACGCTATCGACATTGCCCCTTACAGCGCCCAGACCTTGGCGCAAAAGCAGCAAGCCGGTGAAGCCGTCAGTCTGCACTTTCACGCCAAGTGGTGCCCCACTTGTCTGGTGCAAGAAAAAGCGTTCAACACGTTCAAAGGCGATGCCACCGTGCCGGGCACCTTGCTGGTGGTGGACTATGACCAAGAACGTGAACTCAAGCGCCAGATGGGCATACGCGCGCAATCGACCTTGATCGTTTTCAAAGGCCAAGAGCAAAAGCACCGCTCGGGTGGTGTGACCGACCCGCAGGCGCTGAAGACGGCTTTGCTGTCGGCCCAGTAAACATGCCACCTGATTTGAGGAGCACCTCATGGATTTGGCCATCAGTCACCTGGGTTTGAGCTTGCTGGCCGGCAGCTTGACCACTTTGTCGCCTTGCGTTTTTCCCATCTTGCCCATGGTCCTGGGTGGGGCTGCACAGGGCAACCGCCTGGCCCCTGTGGCCATGGGCTTGGGCATGGCTTTGTCTTTTGCGGGCATAGGCGTTGTGATCGGTGCCTTGGGGCCGGTGATTGGCCTGGACAGCGACCATGTGCGCTTATTTGGCGCCGTGCTGCTGATGGCCTTGGGCGTGATGATGTGGGTGCCTGCGCTCAATGAGCGCTTCACCCAATGGATGATGCCGCTGGCCAGTGGTGCCAACAACGTGTCTTCGCGCCTGCAGGGGGACACGCTGTGGGGGGCGCTGCTTTTGGGCGCGGTGTTGGGCTTGGTTTGGAGCCCTTGCTCCGGCCCTTTGTTGGCATCGGCCTTGACGCTGGTGGCCAGCGAAGGCGGTGCGCTGCGCGGCGGGCTTGTGCTGGGTCTGTTCGGTCTGGGTGCGGCCTTGCCTTTGGTGGTGGTGGCTTACGCCTCGCGCCGGGGCTTTCAGGCTGTGCGCGACAAAGTGCTGGCGCATGGGGACAAGGTCAAGAAAGTGTTTGGCGGTTTGATCTTTCTGGCCGGTCTGGCCATTGCCAGTGGCGGCGACAAGTGGTTAGAGGCGCAAATAGTGCCCTTGCTGCCCGAAGCCTGGTTGCGAGCCACCACGCTGTTTTGAAGACCCTTGAGGTACATTTCCTTCAACTGTTTCTTGACCCTCACATCCATTTCATGAACGCCACTTTGCTCACCAACCGCCGCCAAGCCCTGACTCTGTTGGGGGCGACCGCCTTGACCCCGTGGGCTGTCCATGCAGCCACCCCATGGCCCGACACTCTGCGCGCCGCTCGCGGCCAAACCGTTTACTTCAACGCCTGGGCAGGCAGCGAACGCATCAACGCTTACTTGCAATGGGTGGCGGGTGAGTTGCAGCGCGACTTCGGCGTCAAGCTACAGCACGTCAAGATCAGCGATGCGGCCGATGTGGTCAAGCGTGTGCGCGCCGAAAAACAAGCCGGCCGCAAAGATACCGAAGGCACAGTGGACCTCATCTGGATCAACGGTGAAAACTTTGCCGCCATGAAACGCGATGGCCTGTTGTCTGCGCCCTTTGCGCCAACCTTGCCCAACTTCCAGTGGGTAGACACCGTGGGCAAACCGACCACGCTGGTGGATTTTTCGGTGCCAACGGATGGTCTGGAATCTCCCTGGGGCATGGCGCAGCTCACGTTTTTTGCCGACGCCAAACGCCTGCCCCAACTGCCGCAACTGCCGCAAAGCATGGGGGAGTTGCTGGCCCTCGCCCGCAGCCAGCCTGGGCGCATCACTTACCCGCGCCCGCCCAACTTCCATGGCACCACCTTCGTCAAGCAGGCCTTGATCGAACACGCGCCGGATGTGAAAGCGCTGGCCCAACCCGTCACAGCCGCCGCATTGGAAGCGCAAGCCGCACCCCTGTGGCGCTTTCTGGATGCGCTGCACCCACACTTGTGGCGCGGCGGCAAACAGTTCCCGCAAAACTCCGCCGCGCAGCGCCAGATGATGGCCGACGGCGAGCTGCTGCTGGCCCTCACGTTCAACCCCAACGAAGCGGCCAACGAAATCGCCGCCAAACGCCTGCCCCCCACGGTGCAAAGCTGGCAGTTCGCCAAGGGCACGATTGGCAACACGCACTTTGTGGCCATTCCGTACAACGCGCCCAGCAAAGCCGGTGCGCAAGTGGTGGCCAACTTTTTGCTCTCGCCGGTTGCGCAGGCGCGCAAGGCCGACATCGACGTGTGGGGCGACCCCACCGTGCTGGATGTGGCGCGCTTGCCTGCCGCCGAACGCGCCCGATTTGCTTCGGCTGTGCGCCCCGGGCAACTGGCCCAGAGCGCCCCCGCGCTGCCCGAGCCCCACGCCTCGTGGGTCGATGCACTCGAAAAAGAGTGGACCCGCCGTTACGGCGTGTGACATGCCCAGTGTGTGCCCTTGTAGGTCGGTGGCTTCAGCCCCGACAAAGCCCTGGATGACCACGAGTCATTCTTGCCGTCATTTTTGCAGGTCGGAGCTTCAGCTGCGACACAGCCCTTGGCTGCAACCCATGTCGGGGCTGAAGCCACCGACCTACGCTCTGTGAAGGTGCTTGGGACTTTGCTGCTGGCCGCGTTAGCGGGTCTGCCCATGCTGTGGGCGCTTGGCTTGGCACTGACACAAGCCTTTGACGCCGCCGCCTGGCAGGCCCTGTGGGCCGACCCGCAAACCTGGCGCGCCTGGGGCATGACGCTGTGGACCGGGCTGGCTTCGACCGCGCTGGCGTGGATCACGGTGGCGCATGTGCTGGCCAGTGGCTTCATCCGCCAACAGCTGGGCCGCTGGCTGTCGCATCTGCCTGCCTTGCTGGCCACGCCGCACGCGGCCATGGCCATCGGGCTGGTGCTGTGGCTCTCGCCCAGCGGCTGGGCGCTGCGGCTGGTGTCGCCGGGCCTCACCGGCTTTGACGCACCGCCGCCGTGGTTCACCACGCAAGACCCGTGGGGCCTGGGGCTGATCCTGGCGCTGTGGCTCAAAGAGGTGCCGTTTTTGTTGTGGGTGGCCGCCACCCAAATGCAGCGCGAAGACCTGCGCCGCCGCTGGCAAGCCGAATACGCCCTGGCCCAAACCCTGGGCCGCACCCCCGCACAAGCCTTTGCACAAATCGTCTGGCCGCAACTGGCCCCGCGCCTGCGCTGGCCGCTGCTGGCGGTGTTGGCCTATGGCCTCACGGTGGTCGACATGGCGCTCATCATCGGCCCCGCCACACCGCCCACCTTGGCAGTGTTGGCCTGGCAATGGCTGAGCGATGCCGACCTGCTCACGCAAGCGCAAGGCGTGGCGGCGGCGGGGTGGTTGACGGGCACGGTGTTGGTGGTGGGGGTGGTGGCGGGTAGATTTGTAGGAGCCGCGCCCTCGCGGCGAATGTTGGAGCATGGCAAGCGCCTGAAGTTGGCCGGGGCAAGGCGCCTACCTAAGGCAGTTTTTGTGGGGGTTTGGCCGCCGAATGTCCTGTGGACCACCATCCTCACCATTTACGCCGCCGTCTGGTTGGCCCTGACCGTGGGCAGTGTCTCGGGGGTGTGGCCTTTCCCCCAAGTGTGGCCCGAGCTGTGGACGCTGGGCGCCTGGCAACAAGTGGCCAGCAGCGCGCACACCGTGTGGACCACCTTGGGCCTGGGCGTGGCGTCGGCGAGTGTGTGTTTGTTGTGGTCGGTGGCCTGGCTGGAGCTGGCCCCGCGCCGCTGGCAGCAGGCCTTGCAACCCTGGTTCTTGTTGCCGCTGGTCTTGCCCTCGGTGCTGTGGGTGGTGGGCTTGTACAGCCTGGCGCTGCACACCCGGCTTGAAGGCCAATGGCTGGGCCTGAGCCTGGCGCACGCGGTCATGGTCTTGCCCTATGTGCTGCTGGCGCTGGTGCCCGCGTATCAGGCGGTGGACCCGCGCCAAGCCGCGCTGGTGGCCAGCTTGGGCCATGGCCGCTGGGTGTATTTGTGGCGCGTGAAGTGGCCGCTGCTCCAACGCGCCATCGCCTCGGCTTGGGCCGTGGGCTTTGCGGTCAGCGTGGCGCAATACCTGCCCACGCTCTACGTGGGCGCGGGCCGCTTTGCCACCGTCACCACCGAAGCCGTCACCTTGGCTGCGGGCGCGCAACGCTCGCTCATGAGCGCCTACGCTGCGCTGCAAATGCTCTTGCCCATCCTGGCCTTCGCGCTGGCCGCGTGGCTGGGCAGGCCCCGCCGATTTGAGAAGATCGCCCCCATGAAAGCCACACCTTGACCGACACCCCACAAGATGCCGTGCATCACGGCATGAACGACGGCCTGCACGTTCACATCGAACGCTTGGGCAGCGCGCGTCACGCGCTGGTGAGCGGCCTGCGCCTTCATGTGCCGCCCGGCGAAATCCTCACGCTCATGGGCCCGAGCGGCTGCGGCAAAAGCTCGGTGCTCGCGGCCATAGCGGGCACGCTGGCCAGCGTGTCCGAAGGGCTGCAGCCCCTGCAATTGCAAGGCTCGGTGCAACTCAATGGCCGCGAACTTTCGCACCTGTCCACTCATCAACGCGGTGTGGGTTTGGTTTTTCAAGACGCCTTGCTCTTCCCGCACATGTCGGTGGCCGAGAACCTGCTGTTTGCCGTGCCCGTCAGTGACGCCAGCGGCAACAAGGGCAGCACCGCGCAACGCCAAGCCCGCGTGCAACAAGCGCTGCAAGAAGCCGAGCTGAGCGGCATGGGCGAGCGCGACCCGTCCACGCTCTCGGGCGGGCAACGTGCGCGGGTGGCGCTCATGCGCGCTTTGTTGGCTGAGCCGCAAGCTCTGTTGCTCGACGAGCCGTTTTCCAAACTCGACGCCGCCCTGCGCGCCCAGCTGCGCCCGTGGGTGTTTGCGCATGTGCGCGAGCGGCGCATCCCCGTGGTGCTGGTCACGCACGACGAACAAGACGTGGCCGACCCGCAGCGCGTGCTGCACTTGCGCGCCACCGCCGAAGAAAGCCCCAACCATGTTTGACCGTCACGCACAAACCCTCTTGCGCCCCGCGCTGAACGCTGCCGCACGCGGCTTGGTGCGCGCCGGCATCAGCGCCGACGCGCTGACCTGGCTGGGCTTTGCCATCGGCATGGCCGCCGCCGTGGCCATTGCGCTGCAAGCGTGGTGGTGGGGCTTGGCGCTGCTGCTGGCCTCGCGCTTGCTCGACGGCCTGGACGGCAGCGTGGCCCGCCTGACCCAGCCCACCGACGCGGGCGGCTTCCTGGACATTGCGCTCGACTTTGTGTTCTACGCCGCCATCCCCCTGGCCTTTGCGGTGGCCAACCCCGCCACCAACGCCCTGCCCGCCGCAGCCCTGCTGGCCAGCTTCATCGGCACCGGCAGCAGCTTCTTGGCGTTTGCCGCACTGGCCGAAAAACGTGGCCTGACCGACACCGCCTTGCCGGGCAAAAGCTTTTACTTCTTGGGCGGCCTGACCGAAGCCACCGAAACCATCGTGGTCTTCGCCGCCATGTGCATCTGGCATGAACACTTTGCGGTGTTGGCTTATGGGTTTGCGGGCTTGTGTGCCATCACCACGGGGATGCGGGTGGGGTGGGGGTATCGGCGGTTGGGGTGATGCCAGTTGCAGTCCATGTAGATTCCAAACTCAGGCTGCTCGAGGGAGTTTCTGGCCTTGATGGCTCGACAGGTGATTCAGCTGGACGATGGGGAGCAAGAGATGTTGACTCAAGTGTTTGACGACAGGCACAGCAACCCCATCGCCCAAGAGGTGATAGGCCTCGTTGTATTTCTCGGGCAACTTGTAGTCGTCGGACAGGCCCATCAAACGAGCTGCTTCGCGAGATGAAATCAAGCGACTTTTGATGCTGTTGCCGTGAACCACCATGATGGTTTGCCTGCTGGAGCCACCACCTGGTGTGCGCAAACATCCGGCAACGCCGTCAAAGCGAACCTCTGCTCTTTGCACGCCGTCGCGTGTGCGTTTGTAAATGGTGCCCACGCGAGGTGATGGCGATGCTTGCGCTGCAAGAACTTTTCTGCGGTGCAGAGGAGTCATCATGCCCAGCAGTTGCTGCGTTTCTTGCTCTGAATGCCATTGCACACTTTGCGGATGGGTTTCAATCAAACTCTCAAGGGTGAGCAGGGGTTTCTCGTTTTGCGGGACCGACCACCAACGCCATGCAGCTTTGGCCTCACCCGTCAAACGGTTGTGCGCTCGGATCATGGCGGCAGGGTGCCATGCGGGGTTGGGGGTGTGGGTGTGCGAGAACTCGGGCAATTTCAGATGGGCATCGACCCCTACGATGAACAAGCGTGGCCTGGATTGGGGCAAAAAGTGAATGGCATCGATCAGCATGGCACCCACCAGGTAGCCCTGTGATGCGATGGCTTTGGCAATCAGTTCGAAGTCTTTGCCATCCCGCGAAGTGAGAGCGCCGAACACGTTTTCCAAAACGACCATCTTGGGTTTGCGGCCTTCGGCATCGAGGTCGCAGATCAATTTCCAAAACCCCCAAAAAGCACCTGAGCGTTCACCTTCAAGCCCAGCACCATCGCCTGCCAGTGAAAGGTCTTGGCATGGAAACGAGCCCCATGCCATGTCGGCATTTGCCGGAAGTTCTTTGGCTTGTACGTTGTAAATGTCTTTCACCGAAAGGTGCTCGTCACCCCAGTTGGCGCTGTAAGAATGCCCCTTGCTTGCACTGATGTCGTTGGCAAACAAGCACTGCCAATCCGAACCCAGTCCAGCCCGTGCCATACCGCCGCCAGCAAAAAATTCGTAAAAACTGTGCATGTTGATCACCCAATGCTGTCTATTTGTACAGTTATTTTAAGTGCTATCGAGCCGCTTGTGGTGCGTGACTTTCAGCTCTCGGCACCGTCATCTGAATACGACACAGCCGATTTAACCAGCAAAGAGTGGTACTTGTTCAGGCGTTGAAAGTGTGCATCCATAGCGCCAGCAATTTGCGTTGAATTTTTCACGGCCAAAAAGTGACCCACGATTTGCGCGTAGTGGTTGGCTTGTCGCGGCAGGCGTTGTTCTGGTGTTTTTCGTTCGGCAATTTCTTTGTCTGACATCACCTGAACCTTGACGGCAGCCTTGGGAATGGGGGCTTTCTCTGGTGTGCGCGGCACCGTGCCGTTCATCAATTTCGACTTTTTATTGAAGTGGTGATACAGCCGGTTTTCAGTGGGTGTGATGTCCTGAACATCGGCAATGGGATAGGCCCAAACATAGGCAATTTCCCACACATCGATTTGGCGGTTTGCGATGATGTCCGACCTGGCCGAAGTCAAGTGTCGCGATACGCGTGATCGGATGCCATCTTTGGATTGGCCGACATAAATCGGCACTTCGTCCAAATCGCACAAGACATAAACGCCGGTGCTGGTGGGCAGCTCCTTCATCGCTTTTTTGCGAAAGGCAAAGTCTGTTGCCATGGGAAACCTCCTGAAAACTTCTGATTTTTATTGGATGGCCATGGGTTGTGCCCCATGGTCATTTAAGTATCGCATTGCGCACATCGATTGATTTTGGCTGAACTAGGTTGTAGAACTGAACAACACAGGTATGGAATCTGTTGCGGTGAATTACTCGATTATTCACCGCAATATATGCGGTGAATATGGCGCATAATCACCGCATGTTCGCCGACAAGACTCCCCGCAAACGCACTTACCTCTGGCAGCGCCCCGACTGGCCGCAGTGGCGTTATGACGCGGCTGCCTTGGCCGGGCCGGTGGCACAGTTGCACCGTGCGCAAGGCGAGTTGGTGGGGCGGATGGCGCATTTGGGGTTGGCACAGCGCGATCTGGCGACTTTGCAGGTTTTGACGCAAGAGGTCATCACCACCAGCGCCATTGAGGGCGAAACGCTCAACTTGGAGGCGGTGCGCTCGTCCATTGCTCGCAAGTTGGGGGTGGACATTGGCGCGCTTGCGCCCGCTGACCGCCATGTGGATGGTGTGGTGGACATGGTGTTGGACGCCACGCAGCAACACGCCCAGCCGCTCACGGCCGAGCGCTTGTTTGGTTGGGATGCAGCGCTGTTTCCCACCGGCTTCAGCGGCCGTCTGCGGATTCAGGTGGGCAACTGGCGCAACGATGCAGCGGGTCCGATGCAAGTGGTCTCGGGACCGGTGGGGCGCGAAAAGGTGCACTTTGAGGCACCACCCGCCCACACCTTGCCCGCACAAACAGACGCGTTTTTGGAGTGGTTCAATGCCGGGCCTTTGGGGGATGCGCTGGTGCACGCTGGGTTGGCGCATTTGTGGCTGGTGACCTTGCACCCGTTTGACGACGGCAATGGCCGCATCAGCCGAGCCGTGGGCGACATGGCCTTGGCCCGAGCAGAAGGCTCTGCTCAACGGTTTTACAGCCTGAGTGCGCAAATTCAGCGCGAGCGCAAACAGTATTACGAACAACTCGAAATCACCCAACGCGGCACGATGGACGTGACGCCATGGCTGCAGTGGTTTTTGGCCTGCTTGCTGCGTGCGGTGCAGGGCGCTGATGGTTTGCTGGCGGGTGTGTTGGACAAGGCGAAGTTTTGGCAACGCTGGGCAGACACGCCAATGAATGCACGGCAGACGCTGGTGCTCAACCGCGTGCTCGACGGCATGGACGGCAAGCTGACCAACGCCAAGTGGGCCACCCTGGGCAAATGTTCGGCTGACACGGCCTTGCGCGATATCAATGACTTGTTGGCGCGGGGCGTGTTGCGCCGCTTGGAGGGTGGCGGGCGCAACACGGCATACGAGTTAGCGTCCTGATGCGGTGCGAGGCCTGCAACACTGTGCGTCACACCCCTGCGCCTCTGGGTCCGATCTGGATGACGAACTTGTAACTTCTCAGGGCATTCAGCCGAATAACAAAGCATCAGCGTTTATCGTTCATGGCTCTTGGTTCACTGTGACCATGAGCATCACCGGAGTTTCCCCTCATGCGTCTTCGTCAAATTGTTTTGTTGCTCTTGCTGGCGCTGGCCATCGGTGCATTTGTGGCGCTGGACCTGGGGCGTTATCTGAGCTTCGAGCAGCTCAAGGCCAGCCAAGCCAGTTTTGACCAGCTCTATGCGCAGCAGCCTGTGATGGTGGCCGCCGTTTACTTTGGGGTGTACGTCTTGGCCACGGCGCTGTCGATTCCGGGCGCGGTCATCATCACCTTGGGCGGTGGGGCTGTGTTTGGCTTGTGGCAGGGTTTGCTGCTGGTGTCGTTTGCTTCCACGCTCGGTGCCACTTTGGCTTTTCTGGCTTCGCGCTTTGTGCTGCGCGAGTGGGTAGAAGCGCGTTTTGGTCAGCGCTTGGCCGACATCAACGCGGGTGTGGACAAAGAAGGCGCGTTTTACCTGTTCACTTTGCGCCTGATTCCGGTGGTGCCGTTCTTCTTGATCAACCTGCTCATGGGCCTGACGCGCATGAAGACCTGGACGTATTACTGGGTGAGCCAGTTGGGCATGCTGGCGGGCACGGCGGTGTATGTGAATGCGGGCACGCAACTGGCGCAGCTGGACTCGGTGCGGGGCATTCTGAGCCCGGCGCTGTTGGGCAGCTTTGTGCTGCTGGGCATTTTTCCTTTGTTGGCGCGGCGTGTGGTGGCGGCCGTTCAAAAGCGCAAGGTCTATGCCCGCTGGGCCAGCGTGCGCCCCAAGACTTTTGACCGCAACCTGATCGTGATCGGCGGGGGCGCAGCGGGTTTGGTGTCGGCCTACATTGCCGCTGCCGTCAAAGCCAAAGTCACTTTGATCGAGGCGCACAAGATGGGCGGCGACTGCCTGAACTACGGCTGCGTGCCGAGCAAGGCCTTGATCAAAAGCGCCAAGCTGGCCCACCAGATGCGCCACGGCGCACAGTACGGCCTGAGCGACGCCACGCCCAGCTTCAGTTTCAAGGCGGTGATGCAGCGTGTGCACGACGTGATCAAAGCCATCGAGCCGCACGACAGTGTGGCGCGCTACAGCGGCTTGGGTGTGGAGGTGCTGCAGGGTTACGGCAAGCTGGTGAACCCTTGGACTGTGGAAGTGACCTTGAACGACGGCCAACTCCAGCGCCTGACAGCGCGCAGCATCGTGATTGCGGCGGGCGCACGCCCCATCGTGCCGCCTTTGCCGGGCCTCGATGACGTGGGCTACGTCACCAGCGACACGCTGTGGGACGAATTTGCCAAGCCCGACGACATACCGAAGCGCATTGTGGTGCTGGGTGGCGGGCCCATTGGCTGCGAGTTGTCACAAAGCTTTGCCCGCTTGGGTGCACAGGTCACGCAGGTCGAGATGGGCGAGCGCATCATGGTGCGCGAGGACGAAGAGGTGTCTGCGCTGGCACGCGACGCGCTGCAGGCCGACGGCGTGTTGGTGCTCACCGGGCACAAGGCGCTGCGCTGCGAGCGCCGGGGTAAAGACAAAGTTTTGGTGGCTTCCACACAGGGGCAAGAAGTGGAAATCGTGTTTGACGCTCTGGTCTGCGCCGTGGGCCGTGTGGCCCGCCTGCAAGGTTATGGCTTGGAAGACATTGATGTGCCCACACACCGCACCGTCGAGACCAACGAGTATTTGCAAACGCTCTACCCCAACATCTACGCCGCAGGCGATGTGGCCGGGCCTTACCAGTTCACCCACACGGCCGCGCACCAGGCTTGGTATGCGGCAGTCAACGCGCTGTTTGGCGACTTCAAGTCCTTCAAGGTCGACTACCGCGTGATCCCCTGGGCCACCTTCATCGACCCCGAGGTGGCGCGGGTGGGTCTGAACGAGCAAGAGGCACAAGCTCAGGGCATCGCGTACGAGGTGACGAAGTACGGCATCGACGACCTCGACCGGGCGATTGCCGACAGCGAGGCGCATGGCTTTGTGAAAGTGCTCACCGTGCCTGGCAAAGACCGCATTTTGGGCGTGACCATCGTGGGCTCGCACGCAGGCGACTTGCTGGCCGAATACGTGCTGGCCATGAAGCATGGCTTGGGCTTGAACAAGATTTTGGGCACCATCCACACCTACCCGACCATGGCCGAGGCCAACAAGTACGCGGCCGGTGAATGGAAGCGGGCCCACGCGCCGCAAAAGTTGCTGGCCTGGGTGAAGAAGTTCCACGATTGGCGACGCGGATGAACCGCTCGTTGAAACCCATACCCGCGCTGCTGGCGCTGGGCCTGGCCTGCGCCACAGCATCCGCCTTCGCGCAAAGCATCTCGCCACTGGTGCCCGCCGATGGCGCAGCCGCCAACACATGGCGCTTTGTGGGCTTTCCCAAGTCCAAGGCCGACATTCCCGCCACCCGCTTCGAGCTGGCCGAGGTGCAGGGCGAGCGGGCGCTCAAGGTCAGCACCCGCGCTTCGTATGGCACCTGGGTGCACGACTTGCCCAAAGCCGAACCGGGGCGTTTGCAATGGCGCTGGCGTCTGGACCAAGCGCTCACGGGCGGGCAAGGTGTGGCCGACATCCAAACCAAAGCGGGTGACGATGCGGCGCTCAAAGTGTGTGTGATGTTCGATCACCCGCTGGACCGCGTGCCCTTTGGCCAGCGCACCTTGCTGCGCATCGCCCGCAGCGTGAGCGGCGAAGACTTGCCCGCCGCAACGCTTTGCTACGTGTGGGACAGCGTGCACCCTGCTGGCCTGCAAGGTGCCAACCCCTACACCCAGCGCGTGCGCTTCATCACGCTGCAAGGCAAAGGCGCGCCTTTGGCCCAATGGCAAACCGAAACCCGTGACGTGGCCGCCGACTTTGCCAAGTTGTTTGCCGATGAACTGCCCGCCGGGGCCGCTGTGCCCAAAGTGCGTGCGGTGTTGATTGGGGCAGACAGTGACAACACGGGCGCTGAAAGTGTGGGCTGGGTGCGGGGCATTCAGTGGCGACCTTGAGGCGCTTGCCCTGGGCAGCGGCCCGCTTCAGCTGTGGCCCAAAGCCTGCGACAGGGCGGCGGCTTCTTTGACCAACACGGCCCCAAACTGGCGCACCTTCGCATCTTTGAGGCGGGCACCCGGCCCAAACACAGCAATGGAGCCGGCCACCTGGCCGTGGCTGTTGAAAAAAGGTGCAGCGATCGCCACAGCCCCTTCGATCAAGGCATTTTTGCTGATGGCGTAGCCGCGCTTTTTGATCTGGCGTAGCTCTTGCGCCAAACGGATGGGGTCCAGGTTCAGGCCTTCGGCATAACGCTCGATGGCTTCGATGGAGGTGTTGGCATGCGCCAAGATGACCTGGCCGCTGGCCCCCAAAACGATGCGCTCTTGGTAACCCACCCCCCGCTTGAAGCTCAGTGCCTGGGGGCTGGGCAACTCGGCAACGCACAGGCGCATGGTGCCTTGTGGCACAAACAAGGCCACGGTTTCCTGGGTGGCGGCCCACACGCGCTGCATGATGGTTTGGCCCACCGCAGACACATTCAGGCCCGATGACCAAACGTGTGTGAGTTGCCCGACCGCAGGGCCCAGCCTGAACCTTTGGGGCTCGCCCGAGGACACCACAAAACCCGATTGCACCAGCGTTTGCAGCAAGCGGTACAGCGTGGGACGACTCAAAGGGACCCGTTCGAGCAATTGCGCGGCGCTCAGTTCGTGCTCGTTGACCGAGAACGCTTTCAAGATGTCCAAAGCCCGCTCAACAGCCCGGACGCCATCACCGCTGTGGGTGCTCATGCTCCAACCTTTCAAAACCCTGTCAGGGGCGTGTGTATCAATGTGTCCGCCTGATGGACAAGATTATCATTTTATGGATATCTGCGCAGTGCGCACTGCCTGCGCCAGTCAACCGTTCAAGCCAAGGAGACGCTTTTTCATGAACAAGGACATGTCTGAAACCCTGACCCGCGTGGGTCCCGGCACCCGCATGGGCAACCTGATGCGCCGCTATTGGGTGCCCGCTTTGACCAGCAGCGAAATCGAGCTGCCCGACGGTCCGCAAGTGCGCATCGAGCTGCTGGGTGAAAAGCTGCTGGCGTTTCGCAACACCGATGGCCAAGCCTGCATGATCAGTGAGTTTTGTTCGCACCGGGGTGTCTCGCTGTACTTTGGCCGCAACGAAGAAAACGGCATCCGCTGCGCCTACCACGGCGTCAAGTTTGACGGATTGGGCCAGTGTGTGGAGGTGCCCTCCAACCCCAAGGCCTGTGCGCACATGCACATCAAGGGCTACCCCTGCGTGGAGCGCGGCGGCATTGTCTGGACCTACATGGGCCCACCCGACAAAATGCCCGAGCCCCCCGAGCTGGAGTGGTGCACCTTGCCGGACAGCCATGTGTTCGTGTCCAAGCGCCTTCAGTACTCCAGCTACCTGCAGGCCATGGAAGGCGGCATCGACACGGCCCACGTGTCCTATGTGCACCGCTATGAAGTGGACACCGACCCGATGCACCAAGGCGTCAAGGCGCTCGACTACATCAAGGCCGACGGCAACGTGGTGTTTGAAATCGAAAAGACCTCGTTTGGCATGAGCTTGTATGGCCGTCGCATGGGCGAGCCCGACAGTTTTTACTGGCGCATCACCCAGTGGTTATTCCCCTGGTTCACGATGATTCCACCGTTTGGCCACCATGCCTTGGGTGGCCACGCCTGGGTGCCGGTCAACGACCACGAGTGCTGGGCCTGGAGCATGAACTGGCAACCCAAGCAGCCGCTGAGCGCCGAAGAACACGAAGCCATGGCTGCGGGCAAAGGCATCCATGTGGAATACGAGGCCCCGGGCAGTTTTGTGCCCAAGGCCAACCGTGACAACGATTACCTGATGGACCGCAAGGCCCAGCAAGAAAAGCGTGCGTACAGCGGGGTGTTTGGTTTCTCGGCGCAAGACTATTCGCTGCAAGAAAGCATGGGCTCCATCCAGGACCATGCGGCCGAAAAACTGCTGCCCACCGACCGTGCCATCGTCATGGCCCGGCGCATGCTGCACGATGCGGCGGTGGCGTTGGAGCAAGGCATTGAACCCCCGGCCTTGGACGCGTCCGAGCAACACGTTCGGCCTGCGGGCGTGTTGTTGCCCAAGGGCGATGACCCCATGGTTTGGGCCAAAGCACACCTGGCCAATGGCCTGGATGAGCCGGTTTTTTCCATCTGACCCTTGGCATCCATCACACCCACAGGAGACCCCATGTCCACATTCCATCGCCGTCAAATCGCTGCCCTTGTGCTGGCCACCTTGGGGCTCGCAGCCGCGACCGGTGCTTCGGCGCAAGAGTGGTCGCCCACCAAGCCCGTGCGCATCATCGTGCCCATCACCGGCAGCACCAACGATGTGCTGGCGCGTTTGATTGCACCCAAGTTGCAAGAGGTGTTGGGCCAGCCTGTGGTGGTCGAAAACAAACCCGGTGCCGGGGGCAACATCGGCGCCGACATGGTGGCCAAGGCCGCGCCGGACGGTCACACCTTGCTGATTGGTTATAACGGCCCACTGGCCATCAACGTGGGTCTGTTTGACAAAATGCCTTACGACCCGGTGAAGGACCTGGCCCCCATCACCTTGATGGTCAAGGCACCGCAATACCTGGTGGTCAACCCGGCCTCGGGCATCACCAGTGTCAAGGACTTTGTTGAGAAGACCAAGGCCAATCCCGCCAAATACTCTTATGGTTCTGTGGCTCTGGGCAGTGCCTCGCACCTGACCATGGAGATGTTCAAGTCGGCCGCCGGGTTTCACATCACGCACATCCCTTACCGAGGTGCGGGGCCTGCAGTCAGTGATTTGATCGGCGGCAACATCCAGGCGGGGTTTTTTGTGCCGGGCAATGTGCAGCAGTTTGCCAAGGAAGGCCGCCTGAAATTGTTGGCCACCTCGGGTCTCAAGCGCTTTGCCAGCACGCCCGACATTCCCACCCTCAGCGAGTCGGGCTATCCGGACTTTGAAGCCACGTCGTGGATTGGCTTTCTCACCACGGGTGGCACGCCTGCACCCATCATCGAACGTTACCACCGCGAGATCGTGAAGATCGTGCGCTCACCCGAAATCACCAAGCGCTTGCTGGACATGGAGTTTGAGATCGTGGCCACCACCCCCAACCAGTTCCGCGACTGGATCGGGTCTGAAATCAAGCGTTGGGGCAAGGTCATCAAAGACACCGGCACCAAGGCGGAGTGAACGGCATGGGCCAAGCTCGTTTACACGGCCAAGTGGCGCTGATCACCGGGGCCGGCTCGGGCATTGGCGCGGCTACGGCGCATATTTTTGCCCAAGAAGGCGCTTCGGTTTTTTTGGTGGATGCTGATGCTCAGGGCTTAGAGCGCACGCGCCACGCCTTGCTGCAGACCATGCCCGAGGCGCAAGTACGCTGCCTGCAAGCGGACGTGAGCGATCGCGCCTTGGCCCTGCAAGCGGTGGCCGACTGCGTGGCGGCTTTCGCGGGCCTGGACATCCTGGTCAACAACGCCGCCATGCGCAACTATTCGCCAGCGGCCGAAGCCACGTCGCAGGAGTGGCAAGCCATTGTGGGTGTCAACCTGGTGGGCATCACGAATTACTGCCATGCGGCACTGCCGCATTTGCGCCGGTCAGGGAGCAGCAGCATCGTGAATGTGTCGTCGTGTTATGCCGTCAAAGGCCGAAAAGGCATGGCGTTGTACGACGCCACCAAAGCCGCGCAACTGGCCTTGACCCGGTCCTTAGCGTGTGAAGAAGCGGCGCATGGCGTTCGTGTCAACGCGGTGTGCCCCGGCTCAACACTGACGGATTTTCATGTGGGGCGGGCGCAAAAAATTGGCAAGAGCGTGGAGCAACTCAAGACCGAACGCAAAGACACGTCTTTGCTGGGTCGTTGGGCCACGCCCGAAGAAATTGCCTGGCCCATTTTGTGGATGGCCTCTTCGGAGGGCTCGTTCATCACCGGCACCACCTTGGTGGTGGATGGCGGTTTGCACATCGTTTGAGGCGAGGGTGCTGGGCCGGTTGGTGGCCCAGCCCTTGTTTCAAGCATCTGCACTGCACCCCCAGCGGGTGTTGCAGCACAGACGCTCCGGTCCAGGATCAGTCGGCCGACACACCCGCCTTGCGGATCACAGGACCCCATTTGTTGATCTCGGCCTTCAGGTGGTCTTCCAAGCCTTTGGCGGTCATCTTGTCGGCCGATGGAATTTCTGAGCTGAGTTCAGCCAAACGTTGCACGATCGAGGGCTCGGCCATGGCGGCGCGCATCGCGGTGTTGATTTGGGTCAGCACCGGAGCGGGCGTGCCTTTGGGCGCATACATGCCGTGCCAGACCTTCACCTCAAAGCCTTTGAGGCCTTGTTCGTCCAAAGTGGGCACGTTGGGCAATGCGGCCAGACGCTTGAGCGTGGTGGCACCAAACACCTTGACCCGGCCGTCCTTGATCATGGGCACGGTTTGTGTGGTCTGGTCGCACAGAATGTCCACCTGGCCGCCCAGCAGGTCGTTCATGGCGGGGCCTGTGCCTTTGTAGGGAATGGTGTTGATGTTGATGCCGATGGCGCTCTTGAACATCAGGCCGCACAGGTTGGACACCGCGCCCAAACCAGCATCGGCCAGCGACACCTTCTTTTCGTTGGCCTTGATGTAGGCGATCAACTCTTGCAGGTTGTTGGCGGGAATGTCCTTGCGTGCAATGAGCGTCATGGGCACGTCCAGCACCTGGCCAATGTATTCAAAGTCGGTGAGCGGATCGAAGTTGAGTTTTTTGTACAGGGCAGGGGATGTGGACATGCCCATGTGGTGCAAGAAGATGGTGTAACCGTTGGGGGCAGAGCGTGCCACTTTGGTTGCGCCCACGGTGCCGCCTGCGCCGTTGACGTTTTCAACGACGACAGACTGACCCAGTGACTTGCCCATGGGAATGGCCATCATGCGGGCCACCACGTCGGTGGGGCCGCCAGCGGCAAAGGGCACCACCAGTGTGATGGGTTTGTTGGGGTAAGGCTGGGCTTGCACCGCAGTGCAGGCCAGGGTCAGGGCGGTCAAAGCCAGTTTCAAAGTGGTTTTCATGTTGTCTCCAAAAGTCAGGTTGAAAGACAAGAGATCCAAGGGTGGCCCGTGGGTCTCTTGAGTGGATTCATCAATCGATGGCAGCGCCAGATGACTTCACAATTTTGGCCCAACGGGCAATGTCCTCGTTGAGCAGGGTTGAGAATTGCTCGGGGCTGGTCGGTGCGGCCAACTCCACGCCTTGCTGTTCCAGTTTGTCGCGCAGGTCTTTGGCTGCCAGGGTTTTGCCCATGGCCTCCCCCAATTTGGCCGACACCTCGGCGGGCACACCGGCGGGGCTGAACAGGCCAATCCACAAGGTGCCGGCATAGCCGGGCACAGATTCAGCCAGGGCAGGCACATCGGGCAGGGCGGGCGAACGCTTGGGGCTGCTCACCGCCAGGGCTTTGAGCTTGCCGGCCTTGATGTGGCTCAGCGAGGCTGGCAGGCTGGCAAACACAAAAGGCAATTGACCGCCCAGCACATCGTTCATGGCCGGGGCCACGCCTTTGTAGGGCACATGCTGCAGCTGGATGCCCGCCATGCTGTTGAGCATTTCACCCAGCAAGTGGTTGAGCGTGCCGTTGCCTGCCGAGGCGTATTGCAGTTGACCCGGTTTGGCTTTGGCCGCAGCGATCAGGTCTTGCACCGATTGACCGGTAAAGCCTGGATTGGCCAGCAAGACGTTGGGGACCGCGCCAATCAAGGCCACAGGTTTGAAGTCTTTGACCGGGTCAAAGCCCGGGTTTTTATAAAGGGCGGGGTTGATGGCCTGGCTGCTGCTGATGGTCATGAGCAAGGTATAACCATCTTTGGGGGCCTTGGCGGCAAACTGTGTGCCAATGTTGCCGCCCGCGCCCGGCCGGTTTTCGACCGCCACGGGTGAGCCCAACACCTCAGAGAGCTTTTGGCTGACCAAACGCCCCACAATGTCATTGGTGCCACCGGCCGCTTGCGGCACGACCATCAATATGGGGCGTTGGGGGTAGCCAGACTGCGCGTGTGCAGCACCCCAAGTCATCATCAAGCCCAGTCCGGCCATGGCTGCTTGGCGAAGCAGACGACGGCGGGCCGCAGTGCTGCCCGGTGCGTGCTGTGAATGCAATGGCTGCATGGCATGGTCCTTTCAAAAATAAGTGAATCCTGATCGAAAAGCCCATCCTGGGCTGACTTGTGTGTGACATTCCTCAGCGCTGGCGGGGTCTTTGGGCAGTCTCCAACGTGCCTGTGGGGCCGCTTGGGGTGCTGTGAAAATCGAAACGGGCAGGCTATGCTTGAAGATTCAACGGGGGTACGCAGCACATGATCAACAAGTTTGTGGATTCGGTCGGCGAGGCGCTGGCGGGCACAGCCGATGGAGCCACCGTCATGATTGGCGGATTTGGCACGGCCGGTATTCCGGATGAGCTGATCGCTGGCCTTTTGGCGCAAGGGGCGCGTGACCTGACGCTGGTCAACAACAACGCGGGCAACGCCGAACAGGGCTTGGCCGCTTTGCTCAAGGCCGGTCGGGTGCGCAAGATCATTTGCAGCTTTCCCCGGCAAACCGACTCTTATGTGTTCGATGGTTTGTACCGCTCAGGCCAGCTCGAGTTGGAGCTGGTCCCACAGGGCAATTTGGCCGAGCGCATTCGGGCGGCAGGTGCGGGCATTGGCGGTTTTTTCACACCTACAGGTTATGGCACCGAGTTGGCCAAACATGCCGATGGCTCGCTCAAGGAAACCCGAGAGATCGATGGCCGCATGTACGTGTACGAAACACCCATCCATGCCGATCTGGCCCTCATCAAAGCCGAGCGCGGTGACCGCTGGGGCAACCTGACGTACCGCAAGGCGGCACGCAATTTTGGACCCATCATGGCCATGGCCGCTCGCAAAACGGTGGCCACAGTGCACGAACAAGTCGCATTGGGCGAGTTGGACCCCGAGACCGTGATCACGCCCGGCATTTTTGTTCAGGCAGTGGTCAAGATCGACCGTGTGGCCACACAGGCCGGAGGCATCAAGGCATGAGCTACACCCGACGCAGCAAAGACGAATTGGCCGCCCGCGTGGCGCAAGACATTCCCGAGGGGGCCACTGTCAACTTGGGCATTGGCCAGCCGACCTTGGTGGCCAACCACATTCCTGCCACCCGCGAAGTGCTCTTGCACAGCGAAAACGGCATCCTGGGCATGGGCCCGGCACCGGCCAAGGGACAGGAAGATTACGACCTGATCAATGCGGGCAAACAACCCGTGACCCTGCTGCCCGGTGGCGCTTTTTTTCACCACGCCGACAGCTTTGCCATGATGCGTGGCGGGCATCTGGACATTTGCGTGCTCGGGGCCTTTCAGGTCAGCGCCACGGGCGACCTGGCCAACTGGCACACGGGCGAGCCCGATGCCATTCCGGCCGTGGGTGGGGCCATGGACCTGGCCAGTGGGGCGAAACAAACTTGGGTCATGATGGACCTGCTGACCAAGCAAGGCCAAAGCAAACTGGTGCAGGCCTGCAGCTATCCCCTGACCGGCATTGGCTGCGTCAAACGGGTTTACACCGACTTGGCCACACTGGCTTGCACCCCTGCGGGTTTGGTGGTCATCGACACCGTGGACGGTTTGAGCGTGCAAGCCCTTTCGGAGTTGATCGGGCTGCCTTTGTCATCTTGAGGTGACTTTCTTTCATCGCAGTGGCGACAACATCTCAAAAGAAAAACTGGCGTTTTTCACGGTCACCTTGACTGCACGCACATCCGATGCGCCAGGCACGATCAAGCGTGTCACGTTTCTCACTGGTTTTTTATCGATTTGAAAAGGCTGGTCAATCCTGAACTGATGGCTGTCACCGTGCACCACCAAGACAGGTTTGCCCCACTGATGGGCCATGGGCAGCAGCGTGTTGCCGATGCTTTTGAACCCTGACCAACCTGGAAAATCTTCCCAGAGTGTTTTGTTTTCCAGAACGTCAGCCTGAAAAGCAAACACCACGGCCGTTGCTTGCAGTGCACGCGCTTGCTCGAAGCTTGAGGTGATCCACGCCACGTTGGCCGCATCGCGTTCAAAAAATTCTCGGTTGGCAGCGATGTCCCGGTTTTCCAGATTGTTGTTGCTGCCCACGATGTGCAGTGTGGCAAACAACACCCCTTGGTGCATCCAGCGCACGTTTTCCACATACCGTCCGAAAGCGCTTGAGACTGTCGATTGGTTTTGCACCGTCATGGGTTTTGCGCCCAAGGATTGTCCGGGTGTAAAAAAGCGTTGCCGCAAAGCGGTCAGACGCTCCAAGGGGTCATATGCGCCATTGTTGGCTCTGTGGCAATCGGTCCACTCGTTGTCACCCGGGGTGTAAACCACAGCACCTGTGAACCTCTGAAAGTGATCCAGTTGGTAGGCAAATTCCTCATCGCTGCACAGCGTCGAGCCCGATTTGAAATCGCCCACATGAACAGAAAAAGCAGGGGTTTCTTGGTTGATGCGGTCTATCAGCGACCGGTAAGGACCGTAGGCCTTTTGTGCAGATCCGTAGGGCAAATCTCCCAGCGCTACGAAGGAAAATGCCTGTTGTGCATGTGCTGTGGCGAACGACCAAAGCATGCTCAGCCAGATGAGTTGGCGTAACACCCATTGGCCGGTGTGAATGGGTGGAGGTGTGGACTGCGTGAGGGTGTTTTGCATGAAATTCTGGAAGCTCTTTTTTAAAACCGATGGATTCAAGCCGTGGCCTATTGGACCATGCGCTGATATCGGTGCGGGCTTCACCAATCCCGTTCACTGGGCAACTTCACACATCTGTTGATTCAGCGCATGCCCGCAGCTTCAATAGGCACCATCAGCAGATCCTCACTGGTGGTGACCCACTGGCCATCGCGGTACAGCAAGGGTGCGGCTGTGTCGTTGTAGCGGCCAGAAATGACTTCGCCCACCATCAGGCAGTGGGTGCTCTCTTGCACTTGCCGAATCAAACGGCACTCCAGGCTCATGACGGCATCGTGCAGGAAAGGTGAACCCGAATCAAAGGGGCCCCATTGCTGCTCGTCAAAGCGTTCATCGCCAAACAAAGAAGCTTGACCCGCAAACAATTTGGCCAGTTCGATGTGCGCCACCGAGAGCGTGTTCACGCTGAACACCAGGTTGTCGGCCATGTGCGCGTAGGTGAAAGCGCTGCGGTTGATGGCGCAGACCACCGTGGGGGGCTCGACCCCCAAGGACATGAAGGCAGACACCGTCATGCCGGTGCGGTGAGGCGTCTGGCCCGTGGCGATGATGTTCACAGCCGCCGGATGCAGGCGCATCAGTTGCCGAAAGGCCTGCGGGGTCATGCCGCAGCGGTTTCCACAGGCGCGTTGGCGTTGATCGCCGAACCCAGCCCCAAGGCCTGGTTCACGCGTGGCATCACTTCGTTGGCCATCAGTTCCATCGATCGGCGGCCCAGGTCTGGATCGACCAGGTCCATACCGGCATACACGATTTCACCAAAGGGGCCGACTTTCTCGCGCAAGGCCAGGATTTTGTCGACCACTTCGTTGACGGTGCCGGTGATGACCAACTCGTCCAGCAAGCGATCGAGTGTGACGTGGCGGTCGTCTTCGTCGGTGTGTTTCTTGAAGATGACGTGACGCTTGGACATCATCATCTTTGTCAACATCTGGCGGTAGTAATAGCGGTAAGGGCTGTTGGCGTCTGCGCGGCCATAGCGCTGGGCGGTGGCCGCATCGTCGGCCACAAAAATCGTGCGTGCCACGCGCCAGTCTGCGGGGTTGGCCGTCTGGCCCACCGAGGTCTTGCCTTCGCAGTAGTTGTCCCAATGGCTGTTCAACCAGTGGTCCATCAAGAAGTTGGCCGACATGGGGTGAAAGTCGCGCTTGCCCATGGCAATCACGCCCTTGGAGAAGGGGGCCACCACTGTGCCGACAATTTCTGGCCGGGGTTTTTGGAACGGCTTCATCAAGTAGCCCCGACCAATTTCGGGGACAGAGGTGACCTGTGTGCTCACCTTGAAGCGGTTGTCCGGAAAGTCGATGTTGTAGGGGGGCTCGCGCTCCCAAATGGCCAGGATCACATCGATCGCTTCGGCGAACATTTTGTTGCGGTCTTGGTCCAGAATGCCCAGCGCTTCGGCGTCCGAGGCCAAGGCGCCCGGGCTGATGCCAAAGATGAATCGGCCCTTGGCCAAGTGGTCAAACATGGCCGCTTGCGAGGCCAGCAGCGTGGGGTGTGAGTGCGACAAATTGGAGGTGCCGCTGCCCAGCTTGATGGTCTTGGTTTCGGGAATCAAGGTGGCCAAAAACAACAAGCTGTTGGTCACGTTTTCGGCTTTGTCGGTCAAATGCTCGCCCACAAATGCATCGTAAAAACCGAGCTGATCAGCCAAGATGATGGTCTGCCGGTCCTCGTGCAGTGTTTCTGTGGTGTCCCTTTCAAAAGGGTGCAAGGGCATGGTGAAGTAGCCGAGACGCATGGCAAATCCTGTGGTGGTGTAGGGGGGTTATTCGGGCTTGATGCCAGCGTCTTTGATGACCTGGGCCCAGCGGGTGATTTCACTTTGAATGAAGCGAGGATATTCGGCCTTGGATACCTTGGAGGGCTCCAAGCCCAATTGCGCCAAGCGGGCCAGGAAGCCCTCGTCCTTGAGGGCCGAGGCGATGGCGCCGTCCAGTTTTTTCACCACATCGGGGGGTGTGCCTGCTGGGGCGGCAAGGCCCAAGAAGAAGCCCAGTTCATAACCGGGGTAAGTCTCGCCAATGGCGGGCACGTTGGGCCAAGGTTTAAAGCGGGTGGCACCGGTCACGCCAATGGCGGTGGCCTTGGGGTTGTCGATGTGTGCCATGGCTGGCAGGTACTCCAAAAACAGCACCTGCAACTGGCCGCCATAAAAGTCTTGCAAAGCCGAGCCAATGCTCTTGTAGGGAATGCCGGTCATGGGGGCGCCGGTCTTGACCTTGAACATCTCGGCTGTCATCTGCGAGGCCGAGTTGTAATGACCAAAAAACACCTTGCCCGGATTGGCTTTGGCGTAAGCCGTCAGATCGGCGGGGGTGCGAATCCCGGAGTCTTTGCTGACCATGGCCACCGAGGCGGCGGTGCCGAATTGGCCCAAGTGCTCAAAGTCTTTGAGGGGCTCATAAGGTACCTTTTTGTACAGGCTCAGGTTGGCCGCCAGCGTGGTGTTGGTGGTCAGCAGCAGGGTGTAGCCGTCGGCTGGGGCATTTTTGACGGCTTCGGTGCCCAAAATGCCGTTGGCACCCGCCCTGTTTTCAATGACCACGCCTTGCTTGAATTGCGCTTCGAGGTACTGGCCAAAGGCGCGTGCCGTGATGTCGCCCGAACCGCCGGGTCCAAAGGGCACCACAATTTTGATGGGTTTGCTCGGAAAGCCTTGGGCCTGCACCAGACCCATGCACAAACCCAAAGGGGCCAGCAGGCCCCACTTCAGAAATCGCACCAGTTTTTTCATGCCCAGTCTCCGTCTTTGTTGATCGTGCGGGCATTCTAAAAGTCGGGTCAACATTGACCAATGACAAAGTTCCGTGATGTGGAATTGAGGACTGGGGGTATTCCATGGCTTGGGGGCGGCCAGTCGCTGGACACGCTCAAAAAGCGATGCGTTGGGGTGGGGGGTCTTTGATGGCGGTGCGCCAGGTTTCGGCTTGTGCCGGGTTCATGCGGGCCAGCTCGTATTGGGCGGACATGATGTCCGCTTCGTGTCGCAAGGTGGCGGCCAGTCCGCTCAGGTAGCTGCCCTTCATGCGGTCCAAGGTCGAGACAGCACACAAGGACGCAATCGGGTAACGACGCCGGTCAAAGATGGGCACGGCGATGCCCGAGATGCCACGGGCAGATCGGGTTTTGGTCAAGGCATAGCCATTTTTCAGGGTGTTGTGAATGCTGCTGGTCAGTTTGCTGAATGTTTTGTCTTCACCGCTGCGCAGTCGGTTGAAGGCCAAAATGTCGGCAATTTCGTCGTTGGGCAAATGGGCCAGGATGGCCAGGCTGAAAGAGCCAATGCCCATGGGCCAGCGGTCATTGACCTGCAAAATTTCGGCGTTTTGTGGCAAATGCCCTTGTCGCTTGTCCAGACACACCGCGTCGTAGCCGCAGCGGATGCCCAAGTACACCGTTTCGCCCGTGGTCTGGGCCAGCCGTTCGAAAGAGGGTTGGGCGATCGTTTTGATGTCAAACACATTGAGCACCGACATGCCAAAGGCATAGACCTCGGGCCCCAGTCGATAGTGGCGTGTGCCCCAGGGCCGCTCGACCAGGTGTTCCTCTTGCATGGCCGACAAAATGCGGTGCACCGTGGCTTTGGGCAACTGCGTCAAAGTGCAAATTTGCATCAGCGAGGCGCCTTGAGAACCAAAAGTCGACAGAGTGCGCAACAGCAAGGCCGCACGGCCAATGCTTTGTGCACCTTCATTTTTGGGAGGGAGTTTCATGGCGAGAGGATGCCTGTTGGAGGGTGTCGCAAACTTGTTGATTCAAAAATTTTTTAAAGTATTCCATGATTTGGAATATTTGACGAGTGCTTGTGCGTGCAGAGTGCAAAAGGGGAACGCCCTGATTGCCAACTCAAAACACAGCACGCATACTGGTTTTTGAATCTGTGGTCGTCTTTTCTTGCGCTGAAAAGCCACAGGCAAACACAACACGAGACAAAGAAGGGGCTGGTCAGATGATGACTTTTGGACACCAACGCTGGGCAGTATGGGGTGTGGGTCTGCTGCTGGGCACATCTGCCCTGTTGGCCCAGGCGCAAAATTACCCCCATCGCCCCATCAAGGCCATCGTGCCTTACGCCGCAGGCGGATTTTCCGACCAGGCCAGCCGCATCATTGCCGAGGCCATGTCGCGCAATCTGGGGCAAAACATCGTCATTGAAAACCGGGCCGGGGGCGGTGGCCGCATTGGCAGCGAAGCCGTCACCAAAATGGCCCCTGATGGTTATCAGCTGCTGATGACCACCAACGGCACCAAGACCTACATGGCGGTGGTGGAAAAGTCTTTGTCGTATGACCCGGTCAGCGACTTCACGCCGATTTCTCTGGTGGGCAAATACGGCTTGCTGATGGTGGTCAACCCGACAGTGCCCGCCAAAACTTTGCCCGAATTCCTGGCTTATGCCCGCGACCCCAAAAACAAGGGCAAGATCAACTACGCCACTTCGGGCATGGGCAGTGGTTTGCACTTTGCGGGCGAATTGTTCAACGCCATGGGCAAGGTCGACATGGTGCATGTGCCTTACAAAGGCTCAGGACCGGGCATGCAGGATGTGCTGGCCGGGGTGTGCCAGGTGATTTTTGATGGCGCAGCCAAACCGCACATCGATGCCGGCAAAGTGAATTTCCTGGGCACCACCAGCTCGGTGCGTGACCCGCGTTATCCCGATGTGCCGACCCTCAGCGAAGCGGGCCTGCCGGGCTACGACCTGACCTATTGGGTGGGCATTTTTGCACCCAAAGGCTTGCCAGCCGACATCCAGGCGCGGCTCAATGCCTCGGTCAAAACCGCGCTGGCTGACCCGGATGTGCAGCGCAGGCTCAACGGCATGGGCATGAGCTTGGTGGGCAGCACGCCGGATCAAATGGTGCAAGAAATCCGGACCGAGACGGCCAAGTTGCGGCAAATTGCCGCGTCGATTCCCGGTGGAGTGAACTGAACATGAGCGACGTGCTGCGCCCGCAAGACCGCTTGCCTTTTTCCGCCATCGTCGATCGCCCCCCCTTGCACCTGCCCGAAGGTGTTCGGCTGGTGGTCTGGCCGGTGGTCAACATCGAAGAGTGGGACATTTCGCGCCCCATGCCGCGCATGGTCTCGCCACCACCCGGGGGCCAAGCGCCCGTGCCCGATGTGCCCAACTGGAGCTGGCATGAATACGGCATGCGCGTGGGCGTGTGGCGACTCATGGACGCTTTCAAAAATGTGGGTGTTCGCCCAACCCTGTCGATCAATGCGAAGGTGTGCGAAACCCGTCCACGCGTGACCCAGGCCGCGCTGGACGCAGGTTGGGAGTTCATGGCGCATTGCTACGAACAAATCCCGATTCAAAAAATTCCGGACGAGCGGGCCATGATGCAGCAGACGCTGGACGTGCTGACCTGCTTCACGGGCACACGCCCGCAAGGCTGGTTGGGCCCGGGCCGCAGCCAGACGCTGGAGACCCCCGACCTGATCAAAGAACTGGGCATGTCCTGGTTTGGCGACTGGGTGCTCGACGACCAACCGCAATACGTGCACACGAAACATGGACCGCTGGTGTCGGTGCCCTACACCATCGAGCTCAACGACATCAACATCATGCTGACCTCGCACGAGCGTTCGGACGCGATGCTGGTGCGCACACAAGACGCCTTTGAGCGGCTTTACGCCGAGTCGGCGCAGGGCGCCCGCATCATGGCGTTTGGTGTGCACCCCTACATTTCAGGGGCGGCGCACCGCATCCGATACTTTGAAATGATGCTGGAATTTCTGGCCAAACAGCCCGGCGTGGTGTTCTGGAATGGCTCGGAAATTGCCAACTGGTTTCAAAAGGCCAGCCCCCTGCCAGCGCCTTGAGGCATGAGCCTATTGATCCGGCCCGATGAAGTTTGCGTGAACGCTTTTTTTGTGGGAGCAGCGCCCTCGCCGCGATGGCGCCTCGCAGACCACCACCCATCGCCCCGAGTGCAGGGCTCACATACAGATTGCATCGCTGATTGCTGTGCCAAGAAAAGCCTTTCACTTCAAATTTCACAGGGCCGAATCTATCAAGACACCCTCGAACCCATCCGCTGACATGCACGCCGACACGCCCTTGCATGCCTTGTCACTGGCGCAAGCCAGTGCCCTGATTCGTCAGCAGAAGATCACGCCGGTGCAGCTGGTGCAGGCCTACATCGACCGCATGGAGCGACTGGATGGGCAAGTCAACGCCTTTGTCACGCCCACGCTCGATGCCGCCATGCAAGCCGCGCACCAAGCCACCCGCGAAATCGCACAAGGCCAATACCGGGGGCCTTTGCATGGCATCCCGATGGCGCACAAGGATGTGTACCTCACGCAAGGCGTGCGCACCACCGCGCACTCGCGGCATTTGCACGACTGGGTGCCCACGGTCAGCGCCACGCTGGTGACGGGCCTGGAGCGTTTGGGTGTGATCAGTTTGGGCAAAACAGCTTGCCATGAATTGGCCTTTGGCTCGCCCTCAGAAGATGACTTGTTCACGCCTGCACGCAACCCCTGGCATCTGGCGCACATGCCCGGCAGTTCCAGCAGCGGCTCGGGTGCGGCGGTGGCGGCAGGTTTGTGCCTGGCGGCCACGGGCACCGACACCGGCGGCTCGATACGCCACCCGGCGGCCGCCTGTGGTGTGGTGGGCCTCAAACCCACGCGCCATGCTTACCCCATGTCGGGTGTGATCGCCTTGGCCCCCAGCCTGGATGTGGCCGGATTTTTGACGCGCACCGCGCTGGACCAGGCCCTGATCTGGGACGCCTGGCACGGCAGCGATGTGGCCACCGCGTGCACCGCCGATGTGCAGCGTTCGGTGCTTCGGGGGCTGCGCATTGGCGTGCCTGCGGGCTTGTGGCGCAACACTGAGAACGGCCAGGCCACGCACGACCCGCGAATCCAGGCCTGCTTTGACGAGACTTTGCAAACACTGCAAGCCGAAGGTTCGCAGGTGGTCACTGTAGATTTGCCACCACAACCCGCTGTGGTGCAGGCGGCCAATACCCTGATTGCTTACGAAGCGTTTCAACAACTGCAGCACATTTGGCGTGACCACCCCGACCAGTTGGGTCAGGGCTTGCGCCAAAAACTGGCGGGTGCAGCGCAACTGAGTTTGAACAACTATCACGCGGCCCGTGTGCAGGCCGATGTGTGGCAACAGCAGGTCAGCACTTTGCTGGCTGAGCAGGTGGACGTGCTGATGTGGCCAGGTCGCGAAGCCTTGCCCGAAACCCTGCAAGCCCTGATGGCGAACCCCACCGCGCAGCGCAGTGCCTGCAACCGACTGTTCAGCCTGACCGGTCACCCCGCCTTGACCTGCCCCATGGGCGTGTCCACCCAAGGCTTGCCCATGGCTTTGCAGATCGGCGCGGCCATGCACGGCGAGGGCCATGTGCTGCAGGTGGCCCATGCGGTGGCATCGGCCATCGATTGGCACTTGCCCGTGCTGCTGGATTGAGCCATGGACTTTGTGAACAACGAAGGCGTGCGCCTGCACTATGAAATATTTGGCGAGCAAGGCCCATGGCTGGCGCTGGTGTCAGGCGGTCGGCGCAGCGGTGCCGAATTTGTGCCCTTGGCGCGCCGTATCTCGGCCTTGGGGTTTCGGGTGGTGCTGCACGACCGGCGCAACACCGGGGCTTCGCAGGTGTTGATCGAAGGTGAGCGGGGTGAAGAAGACATTTGGGCCGACGACTGGGTGCAGCTGATGCAACACCTGAACGCGGTGCCCGCGTTTTTTGGCGGCGGCTCTTCAGGGGCGCGGCTGGCCCTGTTGACCAGTTCGCGTCATTCCGATGCGGTGCGTGGCTTGCTGCTGCTGCGCATCACGGGCGGGGCCTTCACTGCGGGCCGCTTGCCCGAGAACTATTACGGCCAGTTCATTCGCGCGGCCGAGCAAGGCGGCATGGCTGCGGTGTGTGCCACGCCCTATTACCAGGAACTGATTGCCGCAGACCCCAGCAACCAGGATCGCCTGATGGCCATGGACCCCCAGCAATACATGGCCGTCATGCGCCACTGGCTTCAGTTTTTTTTGCAAGGCCCGCGAGAGCCGGTGCTGGGCATGACCATTGAGGCCCTGCAGGCCATCCGTGTGCCCACCTGGGTGGTGCCCGGCAACGACAAAACCCATGTGTCCCGCCATGGCCGTGAAGCGGCGGCCCTGATCCCTGGTTGCGAACTGTTTGAGCTGCCGGTGGCGGACGAAGACGTGCCTGCTTTGCCGTTTTCGGCTTGGGGCCCGCACGAAGAAACCCTGGCGACAGCCATGACCGATTTCATGCGCCGCGTGGCCCATGATGCCCACTGAACCTATTTTCCTAGGAGCCCATTGAATGTCCAACCCGATCAACCCGTCCATTCGCCGCGTCGTCACCGGCCACGACGACCAAGGCAAAGCCATCGTCGAGATCGACGAAGTCTGCAGCCATTACCGCCAAGGCCGCCCCAACGGTTTTGTGTGCAACGTCTGGACCACCGACACCAGCCCCGCCAACAACAACGGCCATGTGGACGCAGGCCGGCGTGAGGGCAAATTTTCGGTCATTGAAAATGGCACCGTGTTCCGCATTCTGGACTTTCACCCCGGTGTGCAGCAACGCGTGCACCGCACCGATTCGGTGGATTACATCGTGGTCATGTCCGGCGAAATCGACATGGAACTCGAATCCGGTGAGGAAGTCCACCTGAAGGCCGGCGACGTCATGGTGCAGCGCGGCACGGTGCACAACTGGATCAACCGGGGCACTGAAACCTGTGTGATGGCGGTGGTGCTGGTGCATGCCCACCCGGTGGAGGCGGGAGGACAAACGCTCAACGCCTTTGGTTGAGCGTGCTCGAAAATGCCTTGGCTGTTTTGGCCTCAGGTCTTGAGCAGGTCAGCCTTTTTTTTGTTGTAGGAGTCCACCCCGTGGGCGATGTTTTGTAGGGCGATGGTTTTCAGGGCGATGCCGTTGAGAGCGACGTTGTTGAGGTCGTGTGCCACGCCCATCGCCCCCGGGGTGGGCACCTACAAAAAAGCTACGCCTTGCATGGCTTTGACTGCGCCAGCGTTCAGCCCCTCATTGGGGGAAAGGCGCAATGCCCGGCGCGGCGTTGTCCGGCAAGCTGCGGCGCGTGGTGTTCATGACCATGGCCAGCAAGCTGTAGTAGCCGCAGTGCGCCGTCATGTCGATCACACCCTGGTCGCCAAACATCTGTTGTGCTGCCGCCCAGGTCACGTCGCTCACCGACTGGTTGTGCAGAAGCTCTTGCAAGAAGTCGTACACCACGGTTTCTTGCGCTGTCATGTTCGGTGGGCGGCGGCCCTCGGCAATTGCGTCGCAGGTTTCTTCGCTCACGCCCGCTTTCATGGCAATCGGTTTGTGGATGTGCCACTCCACAGGCTGTGACCAGTGGCGTGCCACCACCAGCACGGCAAATTCCGAATTGTGCAAACCCACGGTGTTGTCGTAGCGCAGGTATTCCCCCACTTTTTGCAAGCGGCGCATCAGCTCGGGGCTGCGCATCAAAGGCACAAACGGGCCCGAGAGTTTGCCTCGGGGCCCGCTGACGAGTTCGTCGACCGCCGCACGTTGTGCGTCGGTCATTTGTTCACGCGGAATTTCGGGCAGGCGGTCTGTTTTGGGGGAGGTCATTGGTGTGTCTCTTGGGATGTGTTGAAAGATCAAGCCCCAATTTATCACCGGACCTGACGGCCCTCAGTCGTGTGCGGGATAGCCTGGTGGGGCCACCGCTGCGCCTTGGATCTGATGCCGCACAAAAGCCTCTGCCACCCAGCCAGATTGCTTGGCGTCTTCGACAAAAGCGTTCAAAAATTGCTGCGCTGGCTCGCTGCGCTGGGCGGGCATGCCCATGGTCTGGTGGATGACCATGAAGCGGCCGGGCAGCAGGCGCACGCCGGGCAGGCGCTGGGCGTCGGCTTGCAGTTGCTGCTTGACGCCTGCGGCCACTTCAAGCTGTTGGGCCATGAACACATCGACCACGGCGGGCGAGCTGGGGGCACGCACGATGGTGGCGTGTTTCAGGTGGCGGGTGAGAAACAAATCGTAGGCGCTGCCCGCGCCCACCGTCACGCGGTGACTGGCCTGGTCCACCTCGTTGTTGCTTTGCAGGGGCGAGTCGCTGCGCACCATGTAAGCGCCTTCAATTTGCACATAAGGCGGTGAAAAATGCAGGCCTTCACCACGCACAGGGTCGATGGCAAAAAAGCCGATATCGGCCTCGTCAGAGCGCACACACTGCACCGATTCGTCGGCCTTTTTGAAGATGCGCCATTCAATGCCGACCCCCAACTGAGCGGCCAACAGGCGTGACAAATCGGCAGAGATGCCCGAGGGCTCACCCGCCGCATCGAGCCCGGCGAGCACCGGGTTGCCCAGGTTGATGGCCACGCGCAAAACGCCGTGGGGTGCGACAAGGGAGGCCAAAGGCGAGGCAGATGGATGGCTCATGGAAATCTTTGCAAACGGTGGGTTCAACGATGCGGCATTCTAGAAAACTAAGCCGTGCAAGCGGCTTACAGGCCTCGGCTTCATTGGCCTATCAAGCCATGATCTTGAGCACCTCGCTCAAGTCTCGGCCCGTGTGCTGTGGCGCCGGGCCAATGGCCTCGGGCGGCAGGCCCTGACGGTTGACCCACAGGGTTTGAAAACCAAACCAAGTGGCCCCCAGCGCGTCCCAGGCGTTGCTCGACACAAACAAGACATCGGCGGGTGCAAAGCCAAAGTGGTCCTGCACCCGTTGGTAGCTGGTGGGTGTGGTCTTGAACTGGCGCACACTGTCCACCGACAGCACCGCATCCAGCAAATCGCTCATGCCCGCACTGTGCACGGCCGATTGCAGCATCTCGGGGCTGCCGTTCGACAAAATCGCCGTGGCCACGCCGCGCTGACGCAGTGCCTGCAGCACGCCCAGGTTTTCCGGGAAGGCTGTGAGCTGGGCGTATTGCGCCATCAGCGAGTCTTCATTCGCGCTGGTGTGCACCAAGCCCAAACGCGCCAGTGCATAACGCAGCGACGCGCGTGTGATGTCCCAAAACGATTGGTAATGCTTGCTGCCGTTTGGATCGGGGTCGCTCAGCGAGATCAGGCGCGTGTACTCGATCTGCTTGTCGCGCCACAGCACCGACAGGGCTGCGCCTTGACCGGGGTAGAGTTTTTCGGCCAAAGCGCCGATCGAGTACACATCGAACAGCGTGCCGTAGGCGTCGAACACGACGGCGCGAATGGGGGGTGTGGGGGAAGTCATGTTCAAACCAGGTGCCCGGTTTTCACCAAAATCAAGCAGCCCTCGCGGCTGAACGGTTGGTGCTGGCTCATGTGCGGGCTGCGCAGCCAGCTGCCTGCGGGGTAGTCACCGTGCTCGTCCGAGAACACGCCTTCGATCACCAAGATTTCTTCGCCGCCCCAATGACGGTGCGGGTTGAAAAACGTTTGGGGTGCCCAGCGCACCAATGCGGTGTTTTGGGTTTCGAAGGTGTTCAGCGGCAAGACTTTCAAGCCCTCGACCATGCCCTGACGCCACTCGCTGCGGCGCGTGTCAATGACCACGCGCTCGTCATCGCGGGGGTCCAGGTGGCGCAGTTTCACAAACAGCGTGCAGCCCTCGGGAGAGGACGGCGCGTGTGAGCTGCCCACCGGGTTCTTGATGTAGGTGCCGGGGCCGTAGACCCCGTGCTCGTCGTGCAGCGTGCCTTCGAGCACCAAAATTTCTTCGCCCCCACCGTGTGTGTGGTTTGAAAAGGCCGAGCCGGGTGCATAACGCACGATGGACGTGGCGCGCGCCACTTCACCGCCGTCGCGCTCGAGCATGCGGCGCGACACGCCCGAGGCGGGTGAGTCCACCCAATCGAGCGATGGGCTGTGCACGATGCAGCGCTGGGTCCGGTCGGTATTCAGCGTGATGGGGTGTGTGAGTTGTTCGGTGGTCATGAGGGTTCAGTTTTTTCAGGTGCGAAGGCGTTCAGGTTTTCAGCAGCACCGGCTCGATGGCATCACCTTGCGGGGTGATGCGGCCAATGATGGCGGTGTGCCCGTAGCCAGCGGCCTTGAGCGCCTGCACGCAAGCGGCTGCTTGCGCGGCGGGCACGCTGGCCAACAGGCCGCCAGCGGTTTGTGGGTCAAACAGCAAGGGGTAGCGTGGGTCGCCCACAAACTCGTCACCATTGCGCAGGGCGCGGCGCAGGCGCACATTGGCCGGTTGCAAAGAACTGACGATGCCCGCCTGCACGCAGTCCACCGCGCCGTCCAGCAGCGGCAGGGCGCTCAGCTGAAGCTCGGCGTCCACGCCGGACGGCCGCGTCATCTCCACCAGGTGGCCCAGCAGGCCAAAACCGGTCAGGTCGGTGCAGGCGGTGGCCCCGTGGGTGCGCAAAATTTCAGCACCCGATTGGTTGGACAGCACCATCGATTGCAGCGCCGCATCGATCCAGCGGCCTTTGGCGGCGTAGCGGGCATGTGCGGCAAACAAGGTGCCGGTGCCAATCGGCTTGGTCAACAGCAGCACATCGCCCGGCTGCATGCCGCCCTTGCGCATCACGCCGTCCATTTTTTCGTCGATCAGGCCGTTGATGGCAAAACCCAGGGCCAGCTCGGCACCTTCGCCCGTGTGTCCGCCCACCAGGGCGCAACCTGCGGCGTTCAGCACCTCGATCGCGCCGCCCATCATTTGGGTCAGCAGGTCTTCGACCTTGCTCTCCAAGCCCGGCGGCACGGTGACCACCGCAGTGGCGGTTTGGGGCTCACCGCCCATGGCAAACACATCGCCCAGCGCGTGGTTGGCGGCGACTTTGCCAAACACATACGGGTCGTCGATGAAGGCCCTGAAAAAGTCCACCGTCTGCACCACGGCCATGCCCGGTGGCACGCGCACCACGGCTGCGTCGTCAGGCGAGTGCAGGCCGATCAGCACATCTGGCCGCTCGACCGGCTGCAAGCTGCCCAAAGCGCGGGACAAGATGTTGGAGCCGACTTTGGCGCCGCAGCCTCCGCAGCGCATGGCGATGGCCGAGATGGCTTGGAGCGATTCTTCGGAGGTCAGCGTCAGGTGTGTGGTGGGTGCTTTGCCTTGGGCCTGGATGTCCTTGAGCAGTTGACCCATGGCCTGAACGGCGTCGCGCACACTGGCGCCGGGTTGAGCGGGGCCACCCGCCCCCGGCATGGCCGGAAACTCGGTGAAGCGGCGCATGAATTCCCGGTCGATGCGGTCCTTCCAGCGCCAGACCCAGGCCCCGGCAAAGCCGAGCGGGCCGCGTGAGGCCACGGCAAAGCGGTTGCCGGTGGAAATGAGGGCCAGCCAATGGCGTTGCGGGTCGTAGGCCAGCAGCTTTTGGCCGCGCAGGCTGCGACGCAGATTCTCGGCCAGGGGCTTGGCCATGCGCACGGCAAACACACCGGCTTTTTCCAGCGGGCGTTCCACAAACGAGGCGATGTCGCCGGCCGCAAAGACCAAGGGGTCGTTGAGCGTTTGCAGCTGGGGGTGCACCAGGATGAAGCCTTGTTTGTCGAGCGCCAGGCCCGTGCTTTTCAGCCAGGCGGGGCCACCGGCTTGGGTAACCCACAGGGTGTCGTCGGCATCAAAAGTGCGGCCATCGCGCGTGTGCAGGCAGCCAGGCGAGACCTCGACCACTTCGGCTTGCGTGTGGACAGTGACATTGCGCGCTTGCAAAACACGCGCAAAGCGGGCTCGAACCCCAGGGTTATGGGTGGGCAAAATCGTCTCACCCGCCGTCAACAACACAAACTGAAGGTCTTCGGGATTGCGGCCCAGCGCTTTGAGTTCGTTGCGCAAGCGGTACTGCATGGACAGCACCAGCTCCACACCGCCTGCGCCCGCGCCCACCACGGCTATCGTCATGCGGCCCCGGTGGATTGGCCACTGGCGGGCTTTGTCGAGCAGAGCCAGCCAGCGCTGGTTGAACTGCGCAATCGGCTTGACCGGCACGGCCAGCGATTGGGCACCCGCCACATGGCGCACCTGCGGTGTTGAGCCAATGTTGATGGACAACAGGTCGTACGCCACGGGCGGGCGGTTTTGGCAAATGACTTTCTGGTTCTGGCGGTCAATGCCGACCACCGCATCGTGGAAAAAGCGTGCACCGGTGTAAGCGCACAGGCGGCCCAAGTCGATGTGCACCTCGTCAAAACTGTAATGGCCCGAAATGTAGCCTGGCAGCATGCCCGAATAAGGCGTGTCGATGTCGGTGCAGATCACGGTGATGCGAACGCCCGGCTCAGGCTTCATGGCGAACATGCGCAGCACGCCCACATGGCTGTGGCCGCCGCCTATCAGCACCAGATCGCGCAGAACGGGTTGTTCAGAGGGTTTCATCAAAGGTCCAGAGGTCTTGCACCCAGTGGTGCAAGGCGGCACGTTCGGCCTGAGGTTCAAACAAGGGTGCACGCAAGGCACACTGATGCCTCAAGTGTGCCACCAGGCTGTGTCCGTTTGGCGCTGTCCTGCAGGCGCGTAAAAAATGGGCCAGCGCGGGCGCATCGCCCGGCTCGAAGTAGCCCGCGTAATCTTCCCCCAGCAGGCCCACATTGCCGTCGATGCGCGAGGCCAGCACGGGTGTACCGCTGCAAATGGCTTCCATCAGCACATGTGCACCCCCCTCCATGCGGCTGCAGTGCACCAGCAGGTGTGCGCGTTGAATGCGCTGAAGGGTTTGAGTGTGGGGCACGGCACCCAACCAGCGGTAATGCGGACACTGCGCCTGGGTGGCCTGTGCGGCCTGGCCCAGCGCAGGGTCGAGCGCCGCCCCGATGTGGTCGATGAAGACACCCGCATCGGGCGGCAACAGGCGTGCCGCAGCCATGAGGGTGAGCGGGTCTTTTTCTTCGCGCAAATGGCCCACCATGACCGCCCGCAAGTGGCGTGGGGTTTTGGGCAGGGTTTGACGTGTGCTGGTGGACTGAAAAATCACGCGGGCTTTGGCTTGGTACGCGCTGGGCAGGCTTCGCACCCCCAGACCTTGCAAGACCACCAGCGAATGCGCCAGGGCCAGCGAGCGCTGCGCCAACAGGTCTTGTGCAATGTCTCGGTACAAGTCGGTGCCGGTCAGCACCACGCCCAGGCCGCGCTGGCCGTGCCGCGCGTGCCAGGCCTGCACCGAGTCGGCCGAGCGGCGAGCGTGCAGGGCCAGCATGACGTCGTCGTCATCCGCTTGCGCGTCGGGCCACTGGCGCACGATGCGGGCAGAATGGGCAGACAAGAGCTGTTGCCAGCGCCGGGCGGTTTGCCAATTGCCGTTGTTGGCGTCGGCCAAGGCGGGGCTGACAATCACCACTCGAAGTTTTTGCATGGGCGATTTATACATGAATGAGAGTACCTCGGCGGGGGCAGGGCAGACAGGTCTAAGTGCGACGATGGGCGGGTCTTTTGCAGGCTGTCTGGGGCCTGTGCACAGCGCGGTGCGCACGGCCAGTGCGGCGGATCTGGCCCTGGCCTTGCAACACACCCGCACGCGCACGCTGGGTCTGATGCAGGCCTGGCAAAACGCCATGCCCGATCTGTCGGTGCCGCCCTTGCCCAGCATGAACCCGCCGCTGTGGGAGTGGGGCCACATCGCCTGGTTTCAGGAGTGGTGGACGGTGCGCAACCGCCAGCGTCACCTGGGCACGCGCAGTGCCAGTAGCGGCGCGGAGTTTGACGCCTCGCTGCTGCCCGATGCCGACGCGCTTTACAACTCCAGCGAGGTTGCGCACGACAGCCGCTGGGTTTTGCCTCTGCCCGACCTGGCCGGCACGCAGGACTATTTGGCGCAGGTGCTGCAGCGAAGCTTGGACCACCTGCAAGCTGCCCTTGCGGCCGGTCAGGGTGTGAGCGACGAAGCGCTGTATTTTTGGCGTCTGGTGCTGCAGCACGAAGACATGCACAACGAAGCCTCGGTTTACATGGCCCAAGCCCTGGGGCTGGCTTTGCCGCCGGCCCTGTGCTGGCGTGAACCCACGGCCGGTGATGCGGCAAGGCATGAAGCGCCTTCGGGCCAGGATGGGGGCATCTGGGTGCCCGCGCAGGTTGACACCTTGGGTCATGCGGGGCCAGGCTTTGCTTTTGACAACGAGCGCCAGGCCCATCCGCAGGCGCTGGCCGCTTTCGAGATCGACGCCGCAGCCGTGACCTGGGCGCGGTACTTGCCTTTTGTGCAGGCCACCGGCCATGCGCAGCCGCCCCATGTCCGTTGCGTTGACGGCACCTGGCAAGCGCAGTGCTTTGGGCAGTGGCAGCAGCTCGACCTGCAGGCCCCGGCGGTGCATCTGAATGCGTTCGATGCCCAGGCTTGGTGTGAATGGGCGGGCAGGCGCTTGCCCACCGAGGCCGAATGGGCATGCGCCGCGCAGCAGCCCGGCTTTGAGTGGGGCCAAGTGTGGGAATGGACGGCCAGTGACTTTGCGCCCTATCCGGGCTTTGAGGTGCACCCTTACCGCGACTATTCAGCGCCCTGGTGGCACGACCACCGGGTGCTGCGTGGGGCCAGTGCCGCCACTTCGGCGCATGTGGTCGATGTGCGTTACCGCAACTTCTTTGTGCCCGAGCGGCGCGATATTTTTGCGGGCTTCCGGTCGGTGGCAGTTTAAAAATTCATCGGCTAAAACGTCATCGCTGACAGCGCCACCAATGGTGTCATGAGGCCATGGCCCACAACACCGCAAAGCGCTGGGCCGGATCGGTCCAGGCGCGGGTCTGGGCAAAGCCTGCCGAGCGCATCAAGGCTTCGAAGTTCGGCACTGTCCATTTGCAGGCGTTTTCGGTGTGGATGGTCTCGCCTGCCGCAAACAGCCGCTCGCCGCCCGGCCACTGCACGCGCACCGCGTGGCGTGCCTGCAGGTGCATTTCCACGCGCGACTGCTTGGCGTTGAAGCGCGACAAGTGCCGCCAGTCGCGCACCACAAAGTTGCTGCCCACCAGGCGGTTGATGTGCAGCAGCAAATTCAGGTCAAAGGCCGCAGTCACGCCCAAGGCGTCGTCGTAGGCCGCTTCCAATTCAGCCGCGTCCTTGAGCAAATCCACCCCGATCAGCAAACCGCTGCCCAGGCCCGTGCCGCAAGCGCGGTGCAGGCTTTGCAAAAAGCCCAGGGCTTGATCGGGTGTGAAGTTGCCGATGCTCGAGCCCGGGTAAAACAAGACGCGCGGCTGCGCCGGGTCCAGCCCCAGCGCGTCTGGCAAATCCAGCCCGCCCGAAAAGTCGGTGCCCAGGCCCGTCATGGCCAGGCCCGGGTGCTGGCGCTGCAGGCTGTCCAGGGCTTGGCGCACAAAATCCACCGAAATGTCCACCGCCACATAGCGCCCGGCCTGCAGCGGCCCCAGCAGTCGTCCGGCTTTTTCGCAGTTGCCCGCGCCCAGATCGATCCAGCAAGCGCCTTTGGGCAGGCGCAGGGCCATGTCCGCACTGTGCAAGCGCATGAGTTGCGCCTCGGTGCGCGTCAGGTCGTACTCGGGCAGCTCGGTGATCGCTTCAAACAGGCGCGAGCCCAGCGCGTCGTAGAGGTATTTGGGCGAGGTAAAGGCCTGCGGGGCGCTGAGGCCTTGTAAGAGTTCTTGCGCCACAGCAAAGGCGTTGTGCTGGTACAGCTGGATGAATCGGGGCGTGGTCATGCGGCATATTAAGTCACTGCACGAGCCGCAGACTTGCGCATGTTTGGCCACTGTCTGGTGGGGTGCAAGGGTTTCAGTGTGTAATCTCAGCTGTTTGTTTTTCACAAAGCCACCATGACCCACGCCTTCTTTTCCAAAATTCTGTCCACAGCCTGTGCTGGCTTGTTGGCTTTGTCGGCCATCGGCACCGCCCAAGCCCAGACCACGCTGCGCGTGACCACCATCCCTGAGGAAGCCGCCACCGAGCAGGTGCGCAAGTTCACACCCTTGGCCAACTATCTGGAAAAGCAGCTGGGCATGAAGGTGCAGTTCACGCCCGTGACCGATTACCCTGCTGCGGTGGAGTCGCTGGTCAACAAGAAGGTCGATGTGGTCTGGTTTGGCGGCTTTACTTTTGTGCAAGCCAGTATCCGCTCGGGCGGCAAGATCGTGCCCATTGCCCAACGCGAAGAAGACACACGTTTCCAGTCGGTGTTCATCGCCAAGACCGATTCGGGC
This sequence comes from Limnohabitans sp. WS1, assembly GCF_003063265.1. GTDB lineage: Bacteria > Pseudomonadota > Gammaproteobacteria > Burkholderiales > Burkholderiaceae_C > Limnohabitans_A. The sequence continues at coordinate 46,210 of NZ_NERU01000017.1, read as the reverse complement.
ATCAAGACGCTGGCCGACATGAAGGGCAAGCAAGTCTCTTTTGGCTCGCAAAGCAGCACCTCGGGCCACCTGATGCCGCGCAGCTTTTTGCTGCAAGCCAAGATCGAGCCTGAAAAGGACTTCAAGCGCATCGCCTACAGCGGCGCGCACGACGCCACCATCGCCTCGGTGGTCAGCGGCAAGGTGGACGCTGCGGCCTTGGACATCACGGTCTGGAAAAAGTTTGTGGCCGAAAACAAGGTCAACACGCAAGACGTGAACGTGTTCTACACCACGCCCCCTTACTTCAACTACAACTGGTCGGTGCACGCCGACATGCCTGCCGACTTGCGCGAAAAAATCAAGGCCGCCTTGTTGGCCCTGAACCCCGCCAACCCCGAGCACGCCGAGATCCTCAAACTCAACCGCTCGACCCGCTACATCTCCACCACGCCCGAAAACTACAAAGGCCTCGAGTCGGCCGCGCGCAGCGCGGGCTTGCTGTAAAGCCTGAGCACCACGGCGGTGAAGATCGAACTCTCGGCCTTGGAGGCGCGGCACCCGGCCGCGCTGCCCGGTGCGCCAGCGGCCTTGCGTGCGCTGAACCTGCGTTTGGTCGCAGGCGAACAGGTGGCCATCATCGGCCCGTCTGGCGCGGGCAAGACCACTTTGTTGCAGGTGCTGGCCTGTGCGCAGCGGCCCACACAAGGCCGCTTGCAGCTGTCGGGCGTGAACCCTTGGACACAATCGGCGGGTGCGCTGCGCCGTTTGCGCGGCCAGTTGTTTCTGGCCCCGCAGGTGCCGCCGCTGCCGCCGCGCCAACGCGTGGTGACCTCGGTGCTGGCCGGGCGTTTGCCCAGCATGGGTTTGTGGTCCAGCTTGCGCTCCTTGTTCTACCCCACCGACATCCCGGCTGCTTACGAAGCGCTGGTGCACTTTGACCTGGGCGATAAATTGTTCGCCCGCATGGACCGCCTGTCGGGCGGTGAGCGCCAGCGCGTGGGTCTGGCCCGCGCTCTGTTGGCTCCGGCCAGCCTCTGGCTGATCGACGAGCCGCTGTCGGCGCTCGACCCCATGCGCGCCCGCATGGCCATGGCCGCTTTGGTGAGCTTGGCGGCCGAGCGTCAGGTCACGTTGGTGGCCACACTGCACCAGGTGGACATGGCGCTGGCGCACTTTCCGCGCATCATCGGTCTGCGTGATGGTCAGCTGGTGTTTGATTTGCCTTCTGCGCAGGTCAGCCCCGAGCGCTTGGCACACTTGTACGACCAGTTCGAGCACGAGTTGCGTGGCGAAGCCCCACCCATGCCCTCAGCAGAAGCCTCTTCAACCCAGTCCGCGCCTGTGGTGATGCACTGCCGTTGACGCTGTAGCTGTCTGCGCCACGCTCAAGATGACCGCTTCTGTTTCACACCTGCCTAAGCCGCGGCCTCGCCAGGATGCGCCTGCCCGCGACCCGGCTTTTTTCAAGCGGGTGTTTTGGCTGAGCCTGGCTTTGGTGCTGTTGTGGCCATTGGGCGTGGCCACCGAGTTCCGTTTGTGGGTGCTGTGGGAGCCTGAAAACCGAAAAGTGACGGCGCAGTTCTTGTCCACCTTTTGGCCGCTGATTTACAACGCCGAGTTCATTGACATGGTGGTGCGTGAGACCTGGCGCACCGTGGCTATGGCCACCGCGGGCGTCACGCTGGCGCTGGTGCTGGCCATTCCCTTGAGCTTGTTGGCCACACGGGTTTTGTCGCTGTCGGCTTTGTCGGGCCGCATGGACCGTTGGCCCGCAGTGCTGCGCTGGCTGGTGCGTGCTACTCTGATCGTACTGCGCAGCATTCCGGAGTTGATCTGGGCGCTGGTGTTTGTGCGCGTGGTGGGCCTGGGGCCTACGGCGGGCGTGCTGGCCATTGCCCTGACCTATGGCGGCATGCTGGGCAAGGTGTATGCCGAGATTTTGGAAAGCGGCGAGAGCCATGCCACCCAAAACCTGATGCGCAATGGCAGTGGCCGTCTGCAGGCCTTTGTTTACGCCTTGCTGCCCAGCCACGCGGCTGAGTTGGCCTCTTACACCGTGTACCGCTGGGAATGTGCGATCCGCTCCTCGGTGGTGCTGGGCTTTGTGGGTGCGGGGGGCTTGGGCCAACAACTCGACAACTCGATGAAGATGTTCAACGGCGGCGAAGTGGCCACCATGCTGCTGGTCTTCATCGCGCTGGTGGCGCTGGCCGACCGCGTGAGCGCCTGGCTTCGAAAGGCGCTGGCATGAAGTCTTCAAGCACCTTGTTTTCTTCACGCGAAGCGGCCAACCCCCCCTACAAATTGCCGCCGCCGATGTTTGACGCCCGCTGCAAGGCGTGTTGGTTCACTTTGGCTTTGCTGGTCTTGGTGGTGGCCAGTTTTGTCTCGCTCGATCTGGACTGGGCGTCTTTTGCGTCCATGGAAGCGGCACGCAGCATGGGCCGCTTTGTGGCGGAGTTTTTTCCACCTGATTTGTCGCCCGTGTTTGTGAACAAGGTGGTTGGGGCCGCTTGGGAAACCTTGGCCATGTCGGCGCTGGGCACGGCCATTGCGGCTGTATTGGGCTTGGCGCTGGCCGTGCCCGCCAGCCGCATGTCCACCCAAGACCCGGCATGGCTGCGCGGCCCCACGCGTTGGTTGCTGAACGCCCTGCGCGCCATCCCTGAATTGGTGTGGGCCGCTTTGCTCTTGATTTCGGCGGGCCTCGGGCCCATGGCCGGCACTTTGGCGCTGGCGCTGCACACCAGCGGTGTTCTCGGCCGACTGTTTGCCGAGGCCATGGAAAACGTGCCCACCGGGCCGGGCGATGCCTTGCGCACCCAGGGCGTGGGGCCATTGCGTGTGTTCTTTTATGCCACCTTGCCGCAGGTGCTGCCGCAGCTCATGAGCTACACGCTCTACCGCTGGGAGAACAACATCCGCGCCGCCGCTGTGCTGGGCGTGGTGGGTGCGGGTGGTTTGGGCCAGATGCTGTCTTTCCACATGGGCCTGTTCCACATGAACAAGACCGCCACCATTTTGGCGGCCATGCTGCTCATGGTGGCCTGTGTGGACGCGCTGAGTTTTGCGGCGCGGCGCTGGTTGACACGGTAATGCGCTGAACTGTCTGCGCATGGACTTTGTAGGTGCCCACCTCGTGGGCGAAGATGCGTGGTGCGCTGCTGCGCAGACGCTCAGCCGATGTGCCCATTCAAACCAGACTGAAGCCCAGCCACGCGGCTGTGCCCCACATCATCAATGCCACCGCGCCGTCAAGTGCGCGCCACCCCGGCTGGGCAGAGCCTGCTGGCCCATGTCAAACAGGTGCGCATGATGCAAGCCGATTTGCTGGGCGGTCTGCAAGGCACGTCCACCCCAAGCGGTGCGCGCAAGGCCCCTTTAGCCCAGCGCCTGACCGAAGCCGTCAAAACCGCTGCGCGTTTGCATTTGCAGCAGGTGCAGGGGGCATGACCGCTGAATGTTATTGATCCGGCCAGGTGAAGTTTGCATGAACGCTTTTTTTGTGGGAGCGACGCCCTCGTCGCGATAAAGCCCCGCAGACCACCCAGAATCGCCCCGAGGGCGGGGCTCCCACAATGCCCCTATCGCTGATGACTGTACGCAAGGCAAGCCTTGCACTTCAAACTTCACAGGGCCGGATCAATAGAACCCCGACGTCCCAAGTCCTTGACCTCAACAGCGCGGTGTGTGCCAGACTTGCTGGCCCGTTTGTCGAAGCTCAAAACGGCTTCGCAGCCCAGTGACTGCATTTGTGCACCGATCAGGTGATCTGCGAAATCTCCCCCCTGGTTTTGCCAGGCTTTGGCGGCGGATAACAAGACCGGCACGGCCTCGAAGCGCAGTCCAGGAAAAGCCAGCAGGGCTGCCAAAGTGGCTTGGCATTGCGCCAATGAATACCCGTAGAGCCCCTTCAGAACCCACATCACTTCGCACACCACAATGTGCCCGACCATGCATTCCCGGCCTGCATCCAGTTCGGTGTCCAAGGCCATTTGCACGCGCAGCGCTTGCTTGGGGTCGTCGTTCGTTATTAGACAAACGAGGACGTTGGTGTCGACCGCCAGCATGTCAAGGCTTGCGTGTTTTGCGGGCAAGCAAAGGCTTGCCGCTGGCCTGTGCTTCGATGGCCTGGTTCATTTCTTCGACCGTGTGCGCCTGGGTGGGCGCTGGCAGCAAGCCGCGCAAGCTGGCAAAGGAGGCCTTGGAAGCTTTGCTCACCACAATTTGCCCATTGGCCTGCGCCACAAAGGCTACTTTGTCGCCGGGCTCGAGTTGCAGCATCTGCCGTACATCTTTGGGCAGCGTGATTTGCGCTTTGCTGGTCAGGGTGCTGAGCATGATTTTTCCTTACGATGCGGTAAGGAAGAATAGCCATCCAGCACCGATCGGTCAAGCCTGAGCGGCGGAGGTCAAGGGCTGGAATTTGGCTTTCAGCCTCACCTTTTCACCTCACTTCGCCATCGAGCAATGCCCCCCGCTGCTCGCCTGGCCGGAGCCTGCAGCGATCAGGGGTGGTTCATTCCGCAGATCCACCGGGTCAGAGGCCTGAAAGTCCCAGGCCAAAAAAGCGGCCAGGGTGAGCCAGAAAACCGCTTGCAGTTTGTGCGTCGTGTTCATGTGGCCTCCATCAGAACTGGTAGTGGCGGCGCACGCGCACGCCAATCAAGGTGCCTGCAAAGGCCAAAGGCACCCATAGCCAGCCGTGCAGGCTGCCGGTGGAGATGCCGCTGAGCATGGCGCCGATGTTGCAACCAAAGGCCAGGCGCGAGCTGTAGCCCATGACGAAACCGGCCACCAGGCCAACCACCCATTGCTGCGTGGTCAGGGGCTTGCTGCCAGCCGGGGACTTGGCCGACACCCACAACGCACCGCCCAGAATGCCGATGTTGGTGATGGTGGTCACGTCCATGAACACGGTTTGTGTCAAGCGTTGCGCGTTGCCCGCCTGGCCCCAAAACGCGTTGGCCGTGGGGTCAAACGCGCCCAGCGCCACCGAAATCTTGGCAGCCCACAGGCCAAAGCCGTAAACCACACCCCAAGGCTGGCCCGCCAGCAGCAAGTTGAGTGTGGCCAGCATCGCCAACGCCACGGCGCCCCAAATCCAACGTTTGTCCAGCCAGCTTTGGCCCGCGCCCACCCACAGGCGCACGGCCACCAACACGGCGGCCAGCAGGGCCAGCGTCAAGGCCAAAGCGCCGCCCGTGCCGTATTCGGCAGAAAAACTGACCGGGGCCGTTTGGCCCAGTGACAACCAGCTGTCCAGGTGCACCGAACCCAAAAAGCTGCCCAAGGCGAACAGCGGCAAGATGCCCATGTTCAGCGGCACGCCCAGACCCGCCTTGTACAAACTGCCCGAGCCGCAGCCGTCGGCAATCTGCATGGTCAGCCCGAACACAAAAGCGCCCACCAGCAAACTCACGCTCGGTGGCCCGAGGGCCGCGTGCAGTTCGGAAAATTGACCCAGCAGCGGCAGCGCCGCCAAGCTGGCCAGTGCCAGCAGCAGCACTTGGCCGGTCACGCCCTGTGGGTTGCGCTGCTCAATGAGTTGGCGCCAACCCGTTGTGAAACCAAAGCGGGCGGCAGCCAAAGCCGCACCCATGCCTACGCCCACCAGCATCAGCACGGCTTGGCGGATGGACACGGACAGCGCCAAAAAGATGAAAAAGGCGGCCAGCAAGGCCGCCAAAGGAAGGCGTTTCATGACCCGAACTTATTTGAAGGTTTTCTCGGCCCAGAACTTGGCGTCGATCAAGAGTTGCTTGGGGCGGCTGGGCACGTTGGCCATGGGCAGGCCGCTGGCGTCTTTGGACCACTCCACCATGGAGCCCGCATAGAGCTTCACGTTTTTCTGGCCCAGCACTTCGGACATGGCAAACCAGTTGGTCGCTGCCCAGTGGCCGGTGTTGCAAAAGGACACGGTCTCTTTGGCTGGGTCGATGGGGCTGGCCGCGGCCACTTTTTGGGCTTGGTCGGTGCTCACAAAGGTGGAGGTGCCGGGGGCAAACCATTTGTCGTGTTCGACGTTCACTGCGCCTTGCAAGGTGCCGGGCACGCTGGCGGCCACATGGCGGGTGTCGCCCTTGAAGAATTCGGCTGGGCGGGCGTCGATCAAGGCGGCGTCACCGGCTTTCACGCGGGCGACCAGTTCTTCCTTGGTGGCGACCAGGCTCTTGTCGATTTGCGGCTGGAAGCTGCTGGCCGCCACTTTCACGGCTTGGTTGTTTTGCGGCAAACCGGCTGTGGACCAGCCCTTCACGCCGCCGTTGAGCACCGACAGCTCTTTGAGGCCCAGGACTTTCAGGGTCCAGTAAACGCGGGCCGAGGCCCCAAAGTCGGTGGCATCGGCACCGCTCGACACAATCACCGCGTGGGTGCTGGGGGTCAGGCCCAGGCTTTGCACCAAGGTGGTCAGTTTGGGCAGGGCGGGCAATTCTCCGGGGTTGCTGGCCGGGCCGCGCCAGGTGCCATAAGGCGCATTGACCGCGCCAGGGATGTGGTTGGCCGCATATGACTTGGGGTCGCGGATGTCGATCACGCGCACGTTGGCGTCGGAGAGTTTGGCCTGCAGCTCGGTGGGGCTGAGCAAGGGTTGCGAGGCGAAAGCGGGTGCAGACAAGGCGGCAGCCGACACGGTCAGAACCAGGGCAGTGAGGCGTTTCATGGGGCGTTCCTGAATGGATGAAGCAAAAGATGGCGCGATTGTGGCCAGCCGCTTCAGACATGGGAACGATTTTTTAGTTGGTTATATATGTCAAGATGAATATAAAGACATGGATGGGCCTTTTGCAATGCCGGTCAGTCATGAGGCCATCAATGCCCTGGGTTCAGGGCGTAACGCTGCGCTGCCCACAGTGCCCCTGTGCCCATCACGCTGGCCACCAGCAGCCACCACAACGCCAGGGTGTAACCGTGTTGCGGTGACCACAGCAGGCCCAGTGTCAGCGGTGCGGCCGCTCGGGCCAAGGCAATCGGCATGCCCAGCAAGCCATTGAGCTGGCCCACATGCGCACGGCTGACGTATTGCGCCATGGCCGTGCCTTTGACGATGGTGTTCATGCCATTGCCCAAGCCATAGAGCAACACAAACACCAGCGAGGCCACAGGGTTCAAGCCGCCCAGCAGCAAGGCCACAATGCCCGCCGGGATCAGCGTTGGAATCCAGCGGTTGGCGGCGTGCACATCCCAATACCGCTCGAACACAAACAACACCAGACGGCCGACCACTTGAATCACGCCAATGGCTGCGGGGATGGCGATGACCCAGGTTGGGGACAGGCCGGACTCTTGCAGCAAAGCGATCATGTGTGCGGGCAGGGCCGAGGTCACCGACATGGTCAGCACCATGAACAAAGCCAACAACCAAAAGGGCGCGTGGCGCAGGTGTTCGCGCACCGACAGGGGGGTGGGGGCGTGTGCGCTGGCGTGATGCGAAGCCAAGGGGTGGGCGTGGGGCTGCTCAGCGGGTTTTTTCAGCAGCCAAAAGTGCAATGGGGCGCACACCAAAAACTGCAGTGCAGCCAAAGCCCACAGCGCATGACGCCAGCCCCACAAGCTCATCCACCACGAAAACAAGGGGATGAACACCGTGCTGGCGAGACCGCCCAAAAAGGTGAGGGTGATGATGGCCCGCCGAAAGTCTTGTGGAAAGCGCCGGGTGACCACGGCAAACGCCGGCGTATAAAAAGTCGCGGCCGTGCCCAGTCCAAGCCAGATCCAGGCCGCATAAAAACCAGCCACCGACTGAACTTCACTGTGGCCCAGCAGGCCAAGCCCAATCCAGACAGAGCCCAGACCCATGACCCAGCGCTCATGGCCAGCGTCGATCCACCGCCCCACCAGATACGCCATCAAGCCTTCGGCCAACAGGGCCAAGCTGAACGCCACCGAGGATTCGGCGCGGCTCATGCCCAGTTCGGCCTCTAACGGGGTCATGAGCAAGGAAAAGGTGTAGAACACGCTGCCCCAGGTGATGAGCTGGGGCAAAGACAGCCAAAAGCTGAAAGGCCCTAAACCTGAAGACTTCAAGGGTTGACGGGGGACGTGAGGCATGGACGAAGGATCGTGTTCAGTGGGCAGGGCTGGCGTTCATCTTGCGGCTGTGATGCCGGAAAACCTGTCGCCTGCGTGCGGTGTGGGCTTGGGAACACGCATTAGAGTGGCAGGCTAAGTGGACTGGACATGAACGCTCAATTGCTGTCGATTTTGAATCAACTCGCCCGGCTTGACCTCGCGGCCGAACCTGCCTTGCAAACCCATGCCCGCTGGCTGGTGCTGGACACCTTGGGTTGCATCACAGCGGGTTTGCGGGCACAGCCCGTGGCCAGCCTCTCGCAGGCCGCTGCAGCCGCAGACCCCGGCGGATTCCGGTTCAATCCGAATGGGGGTCCGGGCCTGTCGGCGGCCCATGCCGCCATGGTGCTGGCCATGGCCGCTTGCTGGGATGAGGCCTGCGAGGGCCATGCCGGTGCCCATGGACGCCCGGGGGTGGCGGCTTTGGCAGCGCTCTTGCCGATGGCTTCGCAGCTGACGTATGGGCAATTTCTGACCTCTTTTGTGGTGGGTTATGAGGTCGGGGCCCGCATGGGGGCGAGCTTGCGCATCAACAAAGGCATGCACGTCGATGGCAACTGGCCAGCCTTGGGCGCAGCCGCTGCCGTGGCGCACGCGCTGGGGCTGAGCCCCGAGCAGATCGCGCAAGCGGTTCAGGTGGCCGCTTGCCAATTGCCCATGAGTTTGTATTTGCCCGTGCGTTCGGGCGACACCTCGCGCAACACCTATTTGGGCCACGCAGCGCAGCTGGGTCAAACTGCCGCGTTGGCTGTGGCCAGTGGCATCACGGCACCTGCCGGGGCGCTGGCCGAATATGCCCAAATCGGCCTGGGCAAGCCGCCCCTGCCTTGGGATGATTCGCCGGGTTTTCAACTCTTGCAGGCCTATTTCAAGCCTTATGCGGCGGTGCGCCATGTGCATTACGGTGCTTTGGCGGCCCACGCGCTGCGGCTGTCGCTGGATGTGGCCAAAATCGATCGCGTGGTGCTGCAGGTCTACGAAGAGGCCACCATTTACTGCGGCAACCGGGCACCCCAAACGCCTTTGCAGGCGCAGTTTTCTCTCAGCTTCGGTTTGGCCGCCATGCTGCGTTGGGGGCGTCTCGACCCGTGGGTCTACCGTGAGCCACAGTTTCAAGACCCTTTGCTGCGTGCGCTGGAAGCCAAAGTGCAGGTGCAAATCGATGCCCCGTGGACCCAGCAGCAACAGCGCGGAGCGCGGGTGTTGATCGACTGCAGCGATGGCACCCGGCATGAGCACGTCATCACAGCCGTGCCCGGCGACGCGCAAATGCCCTTCACCGAGCCCGAGCTGCAGGACAAATTTTTGAGTTACTGCGAGGGCAGCCTGCCTGCCGCGCAGGCCGCAGACTGGGCCGCGCAGTTGCTGCACGCCCCGCTTGACGCCCGTCCCTTTCCGTTTTGGCATTCATCCCAGGAGAAAACACCATGTTGAAGAAAACCCTTGTGACGACCGCTGTGCTGGCCGCCGCCTGGCTGAGCGGCCCAGTGGCCGCACAAACCACCGACTTTCCGAACAAGCCGGTGCGCATCGTGGTGCCTTTTCCACCCGGCGGCGCCACCGACATCACGGCCCGTGTGGTGGCCGAAAAACTCAGCACCAAATGGGGCCAGCCTGTGGTCATCGACAACAAAGCGGGCGCGGGCGGCAACGTGGGCTCGGACCTGGTGGCCAAATCGGCACCGGATGGTTACAACATCGTGCTGGGCGTGACGGGCTCGCACTCGATCAACATCTCCCTATACAAAAAGATGCCTTATCACCCGCTCAATGACTTTGAGCCGCTGACACAGGCCACGATCTATCCGAACGCGATTGTGGTCAACCCCCAGGTGCCGGCCAACAGCCTGACCGAGTTGATCGCGCTGCTGAAAAAAGAGCCGGGCAAACTCTCTTATGGCTCGGACGGCAACGGCACGGCATCGCACTTGGGCATGGAAATCCTGAAGTCCAAGGCCAATGTGCAGCTGACCCACATTCCCTACCGGGGCAGCACGCCCATGATCACCGACTTGCTGGGCGGCACCTTGATGGTGGGTGTGACCGGCTTGCCAGCCGTGCAGCAGCACCTGAAGGCGGGCAAGCTCAAGATGATCGCCATCACCACCCCCCAGCGTGCGCCCGGTGCACCCGATTACAAAACGGTGGCCGAGCAAGGCTTTGCCAATTTCAATGCCGCGCCTTGGGCCGGCTTCTTTGCGCCCAAGGGCACGCCCAAACCGGTGCTTGACAAACTGGCCACGGACTTGGCCGATGCACTCAAGCAACCCGACGTGGTGCAAAAGATGAACGAGCTGGGCAGCACCGTGGTGGGCAACAAACCCGACGAGTTCCGCCAGTTTGTGGGCCGCCAGATCGAGTTGTGGGCCGAGGGGGTGAAGATCTCTGGCGCCACGGTGGACTGAGCCATGGCGGCTTTGGGCAACTTTGCGCCTTCGGGTGATTATGCGTTTCCCTACCGGGACTTGGTCGGCACGCAGGTGCTGGTGACCGGTGGGCGTGGCACTTTGGGCGCGGCCATCAGCCGGGGCTTTGCATCGCTGGGCGCGCAGGTCTGGTGCGTGGACCAGTCCCCGATACAAGCGGGTGAGAACGATCCGCGCATCACACAGCGCGTGGCCGATGTGCGTGACCGCGCTTCACTGCAGGCGGTGCAGGCCGAGCTGGCGCAGACGGCGGGCCTGGATGTGCTGGTCAATGCCCACGGCTTGCAGATCCGCTCGGACTTTGCGGGCTGCGACGAAGAGACCTGGATGACCCTGACCGATGTGAATTTGAATGGCGTTTACCGCAGCTGCCAGGTCTTTGGCGAGCCTATGCGTACACGCGGCGGCGCGATTGTGAACATTGGCAGCGTCAACGGGGTGGTGGTCTCGGGCAAGGGCACGCCCTATGGCATTCAAAAAGCGGCCGTCTCACACATGACCAAGGTGCTGGCCGTCGAGTGGGCACCGTTGGTGCGTGTGAACGCGGTGGCCCCCACGGCGATTCCCTCGGGCATGACGCAGGACTTGTTTGCCAACCCGGATTACGTGCGCACCAAGACGCAAAGCATTCCGCTCAAGCGCACCGGCACCGAAGAGGACATCGTTCACGCAGTGATGTTTTTGGCCTCGTCGGCCTCGGGGCTGGTCACGGGACACACCCTGATGATGGACGGGGGTTTGTCTTTGGTGTGATGGCCAGCTGGCTGGCCGCCCCTGCGCTCAACGTGCAGGGGTCAGCAACTGCCAGCCTTCTGGGCAATAGCGGGTGTCGGGGTAAAACTGCCTGACCGAAGCACAAAAATAATGGGCTTCTGCCGGAGCCGGAGGTGGAAAAGACGGGTTGACAGGGTTGGCATAAGTCACCGGTGGTACGGACAGCACCGGTGTGCTGGTGGTAGCCTGAATGACCGCCCCCGCCAAGCCCAAGACCACCAAAGCCCCGATCCAGTCGCCCGCACCGTGACGTCCACCCCCATGACGGTTGTGGTGCTGCCCGTGGTGAGGCCCCGCCATGGCCAGACTGCTCATGCTGGCAAGCACAAGCCCCAAAACGAAGACGCGGAAACTTTTTTTCATGGCAAAACCTTTGGCAAGTGTGTCCCTGCATAACGCCGGTCAGCACGGGCCGTTGACCGCAGCACACCTGAACTTGTTTTCAGTTGTCACTGCCACGCACCTTGGTCATGGGTCCGGCCCGATGATGTTGGCATCAACGCTCTTTTGTAGGAGCGACGCCCCCGTCGCGAAAAGCCGCGCAGACCACCAAGAATCGCCCCGAGGGCGGGGCTCCTACAAACTGCAGTGCATCTCCCTTGTAGGAGCGACGCCCCCGTCGCGATCACGCTCGCAGACCACCAAGAATCGCCCCGAGGGCGGGGCTCCTACAAACTGCAGGGCATCCCCCTCGTAGGAGCGACGCCCCCGTCGCGAAAAGCCTCGCAGACCACCAAGAATCGCCCCGAGGGCGGGGCTCCCACAAACTGCAGGGCATCTCCCTTGTAGGAGCGACGCCCCCGTCGCGATCACCCACGCAAACCACCCACAATCGCCCCGAGGGCGGGGCTCCTACAAAATGCAGGGCATCTCCCTTGTAGGAGCGACGCCCCCGTCGCGATCACCCACGCAAACCACCCCCAATCGCCCCGAGGGCGAGGCTCCTACAAAATGCGGGGCATCTCCCTTGTAGGAGCGACGCCCCCGTCGCGATCACCCTCGCAAACCACCCCCAATCGCCTCGAGGGCGGGGCTCCTACTTCACAGGGCCGGATCATCAGTGCTCTTTGAGCACTCGCCGGTATTGCACCGCTTCGGCCACATGCGCTGCCTCGATGGTGCTGCTGCCCGCCAGGTCGGCGATGGTGCGGGCGACTTTCAGGCTGCGGTGCACACTGCGTCCGCTCCAGCCCAATTTGGCCGCTGCTTTTTGCAGCAAAACCGTGGCCTTGTCGTCCAGCTGCGCTTGGGCGTCAATGGCTTGACCTTGCAGGTCGGCGTTGGCGCAGCCTTGGCGGGCCAAGGCCCGTTGGCGTGCCGCCAGACTGCGGGCAGCAATCGCCTCTGTGCTTTCACCGGGCGGCGCGTTCAGCAGGTCTTGTGCGGGCAGGCTGGGCACCTCGATGTGCAAATCGATGCGGTCGAGCAAGGGGCCGCTGAGCTTGCCCTGGTAGCGGCTGACCTGGTCGGGCGAGCAGCGACAGGCCCGCGTGGTGCTGCCCAAATAGCCGCAAGGGCAGGGGTTCATGGCCGCAATCAACTGAAAACGCGCCGGAAACTCGGCCCGCCGGGCAGCCCGGGCGATGGTGATGGTGCCGGTTTCCAGGGGCTCGCGCAGGGCCTCGAGGGCCGCACGGGGAAATTCGGGCAACTCGTCCAAAAACAGCACGCCGTGGTGCGCCAGCGAAATTTCCCCCGGTCGGGGTGGGGAGCCACCCCCCACCAAAGCCACTGCACTGGCCGAGTGGTGCGGTTGGGCGGTGGGGCGCTGCGCCCAGCGGCTCAGGTCAAAGCGCCCGGCCAAGCTGGCGATGGCCGCTGATTCCAAGGCGTCTTCAATCGCCATGGGTGGCAACAAACCCGCAAATCGCTGTGCCAGCATGGACTTGCCCGAGCCTGGCGGGCCCACCATGAGCAATGAGTGGCCTCCGGCGGCGGCGATCTCCAGCACCCGTTTGATGCCCGCTTGACCTTTGACATCGGCCAAGTCGGCATAACGAGGAGGTGCGCTGGGCGTGGTGGCGGCCATGCGGGACCATCCCTCGCTGGGCGCAGGCGGGGTGTCGTTGGAGGGGGGCAAAAACTGTTGCACCACATCCAGCAGGTGGCGGGCCCTGAACACTTCGGTGTCGGGCACCAAAGCCGCTTCTTCGGCGCTGCCCGGGGGCAACACCAGCCGCGTGCGCACCTGCTGCTGGCGCAGCACCAGGCTCATGGCCAGTGCGCCGCGCACCGGGCGCAGTTCGCCCGACAGCGACAGTTCGCCCGCAAACTCGTGACCGGCCAGTTTGCTGGCATCGATTTGCCCGCTGGCCGCCAAGATGCCCAAAGCGATGGGCAAATCCAGACGCCCCGAGTCTTTGGGCAAATCGGCCGGGGCCAGGTTGACCGTGATGCGTTGGTTGTGCGGAAAGTCCAAGCCGCTGTTTTGCAGGGCAGAACGCACGCGCTCGCGTGCCTCTTTGACCTCGACGTCCGCCAAGCCGACCAGTGTGAAGCTGGGCAGGCCATTGGCCATGTGCACCTCCACGGTCACGGCGGGCGCTTGCAGGCCGATCAAGGCGCGGCTGTGCACCAAACTGAGACTCATATCCCCTCCCTGCCCCATGCTGGTGCATGGTGTGTGTTCTGGCACGCCGTCAGTGCATGCGCTTCTTGTTGAAATGCCATTCAAACATGCACTGTGGGCAAATGCACTGGTAAATCCCCGGGTATGAGAGACGCCGCATGGGTTGGCACGCTCTGTGCATAGATGGCTTGTCTTTTCTTCACTTTATTGGAGTTCCTCATGAAAAAAATCCTTGTTCCTACTTTGATCGCCCTGGCTTTGGGCGGCGTGAGCGGTCTGACCCAAGCCCAAACAGCGGCTCCCGAGAGCAGCCTGTCCTACAACGTCGGTGCGACCACCGATTACCGTTACCGTGGCATTTCTCAGTCGCGTCTGCAGCCTGCTGTGCAAGGTGGCATCGACTACGCTGACAAGAGCGGTTTTTATGTGGGTGCTTGGGGTTCGAGCATCAAGTGGGTCAAGGATGCGGGTGGCGACACCAACATGGAATTGGACCTGTATGCCGGCTACAAGGGGGCTGTGGGCGATGTGGCCTATGACGTGGGTTTCTTGCGCTATCAGTACTCGGGTAACAAACTGTCCCAAGTTCCAGATTTTGCAAACGCCAACACCAATGAGATTTATGCAGCGGGCACCATGGGTCCTGTGACCTTGAAGTATTCGCACGCCATCTCCAACATCTTCAGTTTCATCGACAGCAAAAACAGCTATTACGTGGACCTGAGCGGCACGTTTGACCTGGGCAATGGCTTGAGTCTGGTGCCACATGTGGGCTACCAGTCCATCAAAAACAGCAGCAATTGGTCGTACACCGATTACTCGCTGACATTGGGCAAAGACCTGGGCAATGGCTTGTCGGCCACAGCCGCCTTGGTGGCAACCGACGCTGACAAAACCTTGTATGTCACCCCCGCAGGCAAGTTCACAGGCAAGACAGGTGTTGTTGTCGGCCTGAAATACGCCTTCTGATCGCCGTTCAACCCAACAAGGAGCCATCATGAAACTGGTGACCGCCATCATCAAACCCTTCAAGCTGGACGAGGTGCGTGAAGCACTGTCGGGCATCGGCGTGCAGGGCATCACCGTGACCGAAGTCAAGGGCTTTGGTCGTCAAAAGGGCCACACCGAGCTGTACCGTGGCGCGGAATACGTGGTCGACTTTTTGCCCAAAGTGAAGATCGAAGCCGCTGTGTCCAACGACCTCGTCGATCGTGTGATCGAAGCCATCGAGTCGGGTGCCCGCACCGGCAAGATCGGTGACGGCAAGATCTTTGTGTACGACCTCGAACAAGTGGTTCGCATCCGCACCGGTGAAACCGGCGGCGAAGCCCTCTGATCAAGAAGAAAGAGAGTCAAACAATGAAAAAGTTACTCGCTACTTTGGCCTTGGGCCTGAGTTTGGGTTTGGGTGTGTTCGGTACGGCTTCTGTCGCCACCGCACAAACCGCCCCTGCAACCGCCCCCGCCGCCGTCACGGCACCTGCTGCTGAGGCCAAGGCCGATGCGGCACCTGCCCCTGCAGCGCCTGCTGCCGCTGCACCCGCAGCAGCCGAAGCCGCGCCTGTGCTCGTGCCCAACAAGGCCGACACGGGCTGGATGATGCTGTCCACGATCCTGGTGATCTTGATGGTCATCCCTGGTTTGGCCCTGTTCTATGGCGGCTTGGTACGCAGCAAAAACATGCTGTCGGTGCTGATGCAGGTGGTGGTCACCTTCTCCATGATCACTGTGCTGTGGTTCATCTACGGTTACAGCCTGGCCTTCACCGAGGGCAATGCCTTCATTGGGGGTTTTGACCGCCTGTTCATGAAGGGCATTTGGGACAACGTCGCGGGCACATTTGCCAACGCCGCCACCTTCAGCAAGGGTGTGGTGATTCCTGAAATCTCGTTCGCCGCCTTCCAGGCCACGTTCGCAGGCATCACTTGCGCACTGATCGTGGGTGCATTCGCTGAGCGCATCAAGTTCTCTGCTGTGCTCGCTTTCATGGTGTTGTGGTTCACTTTCAGCTACCTGCCTGTGGCGCACATGGTCTGGTTCTGGATGGGTCCTGACGCCTACACGACCAAAGAAGTCGCCGACGAAATGACATCCAAAGCCGGTTTGCTGTGGCAGTGGGGCGCTTTGGACTTCGCTGGCGGAACCGTGGTGCACATCAACGCCGCTGTGGCTGGCTTGGTGGGTGCCTTCATGGTGGGCAAGCGCGTGGGTTATGGCCGTGAATCCATGGCCCCTCACAGCCTGACATTGACCATGGTCGGTGCCTCCTTGCTGTGGGTGGGTTGGTTCGGTTTCAACGCGGGTTCTGCTCTGGAAGCCAACGGTTTCGCTGCCCTGGCCTTCATCAACACCTTGATCGCGACAGCCGGTGCTGTGTTGGCCTGGTGTGTGGGTGAAGCGCTGATGCGTGGCAAAGCCTCCATGTTGGGTGCCGCCTCGGGTGCCGTGGCCGGTTTGGTGGCCATCACACCAGCAGCGGGCAACGTGGGTCTGGGTGGTGCTTTGATCATCGGCTTCATTGCAGGTTTTGCTTGCCTCTGGGGCGTGAATGGTCTGAAGAAGATGCTGGGTGCAGACGACTCCTTGGACGTGTTCGGTGTGCACGGTGTCGGCGGCATTGTGGGTGCCTTGTTGACCGGTGTGTTCAATTCGCCCGCCTTGGGTGGCCCCAGCGCCATGGGCGACTGGGTCACACTGACCATGGTCACGCCTGATGCTTATTCCATCGCCTCACAAGTGTGGATCCAGGCCAAAGCGGTGCTGCTGACCATTGTCTGGTCGGGTGTGGTCTCGGTTGTCGCCTTCAAGATTGTTGACCTGACCATTGGTCTGCGCGTCACCGAAGAAGAAGAGCGCGAAGGTCTGGACATCTCCTCGCACGGCGAGTCGGCTTACCACGGCTGATCTGGCAAGTTGAATGCTTAGGGTGGTTTGCCACCTCCCATCTTCCCAAGCCCGTTGCACCCTGTGCACGGGCTTTTTTGCTATGGTGTTGGCTTTGACGCACAGAGGTAGACGCATGACATGGGCAGATCGAAAAGTGGCTGTGGTGACGGGCGGTGCCCGAGGCATAGGTCTGGCCATTGGCCAGTGGTTTCTGGCCAACGGACACCAGGTCGTGCTGCTCGACGTGGATTCCACCACGCTGGACGCCACGCAAAAGCAACTGAGCAGGTCAGGCGACGTGCTGTGCCTGCACACCGATGTGTCGCAGCCAGACCAAGTCCAAGCCGCTGCCGACCAAGTCATGGCGCGTTTTGGCCGTGTGGACGCGCTGGTCAACAACGCGGGCGTGGCGGTGTTCAAGCCCGCACTCGACACCCATTTTGATGAATGGCGTCATGTGCTCTCGACCAACCTGGATGGCGCGTTTTTGTGCACGCAGGCGTTTGGCACCATCATGGCGAGCCAGCGCAGCGGGGCCGTGGTCAACATCGCGTCCATCTCGGGTCTGCGCGCCAGCACCTTGCGCTTGGCCTATGGCACCAGCAAGGCTGCACTGATCCACCTGACCAAGCAGTACGCCGCCGAATTGGGCAATTACGGTGTGCGCGTCAACGCGATCTGCCCCGGCCCGGTCGAGACCGAGATGGCCAAGCTGGTGCACAGCGCTGCCATCCGCGCCGACTACTACGACACCATCCCGCTGGGTCGCAACGGCAGCACCGAAGAGATGGCCAACACCGTGGGCTTTTTGTGCAGCCCCCAGGCCAGTTACATCAACGGCCAATCCATCGCGGTCGATGGCGGCTTTGACGCCTCGGGCGTGGGCCTGCCCACCCTTCGCCGCACCACGGCCGAGCTGCAAACCGTGGGCCAAGTCGATTGATCGGGTTACCTAACGCCCTCAGGGCATGCAAACAGGGCCGCTGAGGGCACAATGCCCCGCATGAACCCTTGGACCCGCATCACCCCCGAACCCGACGCCTTGGGCGAATCGCCCTTTTGGCACCCGCAAGAGCAGCGCCTGTATTGGGTGGACATCCCCGGCAGACGCATCGCCCGCGTCCAGCTCGATGGCCTGCAGACCCGTGGCGCGGTCGAGTACTGGGCCATGGGCGAAGAACCCGGCTGCATTGCCCCTGTGCAAGGCGATGACCCAGGTGGCGGCCTGGTCGTGGCCCTGCGCGATGGCATTTATCTGGCGAGGCAGTGGGGTGGTGACTTGCAGCCGCTGGCCGCTGCGCCTTACGACACAGCCAAGCTGCGCTTCAACGACGGCAAGTGCGACGCCCAAGGCCGATTTTGGGCAGGCAGCCTGTACGAACCCAAAGACCAGGCGCTGGGCGTGTTGTACAAGCTGGACGAGCAAGGCCTACAGGCCATGATGGGCGGTGAGAAGGGCGGTGTGGTGACCGCCAATGGCCTGGCCTGGTCACCCGATGGCCAAACCGCTTATTGGGCCGACACGGCCGCGCACCAGATTCGCGCTTTTGACTTTGATCTGGCCTCCGGCCAGCTGTCTGCCGGGCGCGTGTTCCACCAAATGCCCCCCAAACCCGCAGGCTGGGTCTGGGGCCAGCCCACACCCCCTGCGGAATATGGCGGCCGCCCTGATGGTGCGGCGGTGGACAGCGAAGGCTGTTATTGGTCTGCCCAATACGAAGGCCATCGCTTGCTGCGCCTGTCGCCCTCAGGCGAAGTGTTGGCCGAAGTGGCCACGCCCGTGCCTTGCCCCACCATGCCCTGCTTTGGTGGGCCCGACCTGAAAACCCTGTTCATCACCACCTCCCGCCAAGGCCGCAGCCCGCAAGAGCTGGCGCAGTACCCGGCGGCAGGGTGTGTGTTTGCGACGCGGGTGGCGGTGGCGGGTTTGCCGGTGAATGGGTTTGCGGTCCGGCCCCGCTAAAAACTGGCGGATTTGGGTATCGAACCTCTGCCAGCACGAGGGGTGCAAATCACCCATGAACTCATTGATCGTCTGCGGGATCAGTCAGGCATTTGATGCGGTGCATGTCTGGTGCACTTGCAAGCGGGACGATGGCCACGTCAACATTTGAACAATGCTTCAAATTGACCCTTTGCCGCAACTGCCTCTGCAGCGCCCACAAAGGCCAGATGCCGCAATTTCCCACAACCCCATCGTTCAAAAAATTCACGCGCCCTCACGGGGCCGGGCGTTACCATCTTGGCCCATGGATGCTCAACTCAATTCACTCATCGACGCCGTGCGTGCCGCCGCAGCCCAAGGCCGCACCTTGCGTTTGCGCGGCGGTGGCAGCAAAGATTTCTGGGGCCAGAGCCTCACGGGCGAGGTGCTGGACACCCGAATCTACCGGGGTATCGTCAGTTACGAGCCCAGCGAGCTGGTGGTCACCGTCCGGTGCGGCACGCCCTTGGCCGAACTGGAAGCTGCCTTAGCGGAGAAAGGGCAGTGCTTGGCTTTTGAGCCGCCGCACTTTGGCCCCGGCGCGACAGTAGGCGGCATGGTGGCCGCTGGTTTGAGCGGCCCGGCCCGCGCCACGGCTGGCGCTGTGCGTGACTACGTGCTCGGGGCCCGCTTCATCAACGGTCTGGGCGAGCACCTGACCTTTGGCGGCCAGGTCATGAAAAACGTGGCCGGTTACGACGTGAGCCGCCTCATGGCCGGCAGCTGGGGCACGCTGGGCCTGATCACCGAGGTCAGCCTCAAGGTCTTGCCCGTGGCCCCGGCCGAGGCCACGCTGATGATCGCGGGTCTGGCCCAAGGCCCGGCGCTGGATTTGCTGCACCGCTGGGGTGGCCAGCCCCTGCCCCTGAATGCCAGCGCCTGGGTGCGCGACAGCACGGCCCAACCCGTGGCCGATTATGTGTTTGTGCGCCTGCGCGGCGCGGTGGCGGCGGTGCAGTCGGCCACCGTCAAAATGAGCGCCGATGCCGCTGCCCTGGGCGCGCAGGTTCAGACCATGGACAATGCCGAAGCTGCCTTGGACTGGCGTGCCAGCACCGAGCAGACTTTGCCGTTTTTTGATGCGCCCAGCCCCGATGCCTGCCTGTGGCGTCTGTCGGTGCCGCAAACCGCACCGGTTTTGGACCTGCCTTATTCCACCTATGTGGAGTGGCAAGGTGCGCAGCGTTGGTTGTGGGCACCCGCATCGGCCGCGGTGACTTTGCGCGCGATGGCCCAGAAGGTCGGCGGCCATGCCACGCTGTTCCGAGCCAGCGCCGCCCATGCCGCATCGGACAAAGCCGTGGGCGTGAACACGCCTTTGGAGCAGGTGCAGCAACGCATCCAGCAGCAATTGCAACAGCAGTTCGACCCGAAAGGCGTGTTCGCCACCGGCCGCTTGCACCCCCTCTGAGGCGAATCGTCATGCAAACCAACCTTGCCCCCGAATACCAAAACTCCCCCGACGGCATCGAAGCCGAAGCCATCCTGCGCAAGTGTGTGCACTGCGGCTTTTGCACCGCCACTTGCCCCACTTACCAGCTGCTGGGTGACGAGCTGGATGGCCCGCGTGGCCGCATCTACCTGATGAAGGCGGTGCTGGAGGGCGAAACGCCCACCCGCAAAACCCAGATGCACCTGGACAGGTGCCTGACCTGCCGCAACTGCGAAAGCACATGCCCCAGCGGCGTGCAATACGGCCATTTGGTGGACATCGGCCGCAAGCTGGTGGACGCCAAAGTCGAGCGCCCCGCCTCTGAAAAACTGGTCCGTTGGGTGCTCAAAGAAGGTCTGCCTTCGCCCCTGTTTGCCCCGGCCATGAAGATGGGCCAGATGGTGCGCGGCCTGCTGCCCGACAGCCTGAAAGCCAAAGTGCCCGCGCCGCAAGACGCTGGCATCTGGCCCACCCGAACGCACGCCCGCAAAGTGCTGATGCTGGCCGGTTGCGTGCAGCCGAGCATGAGCCCCAACATCAACACCGCCACCGCCCGCGTATTGGACGCCGCAGGCATCCAAGCCGTGACCGCCCCCAAGGCCGGTTGCTGCGGCGCGCTCAAATTCCACCTGAATGATCACGACGGTGGCAAGGACCACATGCGGGCCAACATCGACGCCTGGTGGCCGCTGGTCGAATGCGGCGAAGTCGAAGCCATCGTCATGAACGCCTCGGGCTGCGGCGTCATGGTCAAGGACTATGGCCATGTGCTGAAAGACGACCCGGAGTACGCCGACAAAGCCGCCCGGATTGGTGCCTTGACGCGCGACCTGAGCGAGTTGCTGCCCGAGTTGGTGCCCTTGCTCAAAGACAAGCTCAAACCTGAGGCCCTGCAAGCCGCAGGCCTTCAGGCTTACCACCCACCCTGCACGCTGCAACACGGCCAGCAGCTCAAAGGCGGCGTCGAAAAGCATCTGGGCGATCTGGGCTTTCAGATCAAGGTCACCGCCAATGAATCGCACCTGTGCTGCGGCTCGGCGGGCACTTACAGCGTGCTCAACCCGGATTTGTCCAAACAGCTGCGCGACCGCAAACTGGGCCACCTGAATGCGCTGCAACCGCAGGGCGTGCTGAGCGCCAACATCGGCTGCATCACCCACCTGCAAAGCGGCAGTGGCCTGCCGGTGCGGCACTGGGTGGAGTTGTTGGATGAGGCGCTGCTGGTCGGGTGACGATCCCGTTGAGGTAAAACAAAATTGACATGGTTTGATTTCATGGTAAATTTTGTTTCATGTCGAAGCCTGCTCACGCCACAGAAATTCTGCCTGCTGCGGTTGCCCGCGCCCTGAAAGACCTGGGTGAAAATTTAGCGCTGGCCCGCCAGCGCCGCAAAGAAAGTCAGCGTACTTGGGCCACTCGCCTTTCGGTCTCGGTGCCCACGCTCATTCGCATGGAAAAGGGCGACCCTTCGGTCGGCATGGGCGTCTACGCCACGGCCCTTTGGCTCATGGGCCGGCATGCAGCGTTGCCTGAGATGGCGGCACCTGCACAAGACCTGAATGCGCTGGAGCAAGACATTGAAGCCGTGCGCCAGCGCAGCAAGCGCTTGTCGCGCAAACCGGAGCCCTCACTGTGAGCCAGGCCTATGAACCCCAAGACAGCATGAGCCTGTGGTGGTTGGGTGATCCGCATGCGCCTCAGCGTATCGGTACCCTGAGCCTGCAAGACCAGCGCCGCAAAGTCGCCCTGACTTCCGACCCCGTATGGATCGCCTCGCCAAAAGGCTTCGCCTTGAGCGAAGACCTGCCCTTGCGCCTGGGGCTGATGTTGCCCGCCGAACGCGATACCGCGGCGGGTGCGGTGGACGATGCACGACCCGATCAATGGGGCGAGCGTGTTATCCGATTGATCGAGCGGCCTGCGCGTTTGTCTTTGCTGGAGTATTTGTACTTTGCTGGCGATGACCGCTTTGGGGCTTTGGGCGTTTCATTGCTTGCGGAAAGTTATGTCCCCGCCGCAACAGCCGCCATGCCCACGTTTGACGGACTGGCCGACATGCATCAGGCGGTGCAGCGCGTTATGGCGGGCGATGCCGTCAGCGAACAGCAGCGTCGTTTGCTGCAGCCTGGCGTGAGCATGGGCGGCGCACGGCCGAAGTCCTTGATGCAAATCGATGGTGTGTCCTGGATGGTCAAGTTTTCGGAAGGCGGAGATCTGGACTCGCCACTGATCGAACACGCCAGCATGCAGCTGGCGCGCCGTTGCGGCATCCAAACGGCAGACACCTTGGCGCTGCCATTGCCGCAAGGCCACGCTGTGGCTGTCCGGCGCTTTGACCGCGCGGGCTCACAGCGCCAGCATGTCCAGTCCGCCTGCGTCGCATTGCGGGCCGCAGGTGAGGTCCTCGGCTACCCCGAACTGGCGCAACTGATTCGCCGCTTGGGGCGGCCTGACCAAGTGCGAGCGCAGCAGCAAGAGTTGTTCAGGCGCATGGTCTTCAACATCCTGATCGACAACACCGACGACCATGAAAAGAACCACGCGCTGGTGCGAGGCGCTGATGGTCTTTATGCGTTGTCACCCGCTTTTGATGTGCTGCCTGCCGCGCAGGGTCTGGCTTATCAGCAAATGCGTGTGGGCGCTCTGGGTCATGAGGCCAGCCTGACCAATGCGATGTCAGAAGCGCGGGCCTTCGGGCTGACGGACGCGCAAGCCCAGCAAACCGTGGCCGAGATCGCCTGTCAGGTGGCGCAGTGGAAAGCGGTGTTCAAAGGTCTGAATGTGCGAGATCAGGACATTGACCTGCTGGCGCAGTATCTGGATGGCGCGCATTTGCGTGAGCAGCGCCGACTTTGTTGATGAATGTGGGCTGCGCCTTCAACCCGCCAGAACCCCTGCGATATCACCCACGGAAATCACCTCAACCCCTTCGGCAAAAGGCCAGCGCTGCTGCACGGGGGCGACGATGTAGGTTTTCTCGGGTTGCACGTCTTGCAGGGATTGCCAGAAGCCTTTGGTGACTTTGGGCGCCACGCTGAACTTGATTTCGAAACCGATTTTTCGCTGCCCGGTTTCCACCACCACATCCAGTTCGGCACCCGCCGCTGTTCTGTAAAACGACAGGCTGGCCCCAGTGGGCATGTGGGCGGCAATTTGGTCGATGACAAAGCCTTCCCAGCACGCACCTGCCATGGGGTGGCCTTGCAGGTCGTCCGGATGGCTCAAGCCCAGAAGGCTGTGCAGCAGACCGCTGTCGCGAACATAAACCTTGGGTGCCTTGACCAAACGCTTGCCCAGGTTGGCGTGATAGGGTTCGAGTTTTCTGACCAGCAAGGCACCCACCATGTGATCGAGCCAGCGATTGACCGTGGGGGCGCTCACGTCCAGTGAGTTGGCGATGGCCGATGCATTGAACAGCTGGCCATGCACATGCGCCAGCATGCGCCAAAAACGGCGCAGACTTTCGGCATCCACGCGCAAGCCCAGAGCTGGCAAATCGGTGTGCAGCAGGTGTCGGATGAACGCATCACGCCAAGCCCAAGAGGCGTGTGAATCGACGGCGGTGAAGCTGGGCGGAAAGCCGCCGCGCACCCACAAGTTCTGCACGGTACTGAGCTCCGAGCCGACTTCGTTGAAGAGGAGCGGGAACATGTCAATCAGACTCAACCGTCCGGCCAAGGATTGGGATTGGCGCAGCAATTCAAACGAAGCCGAGCCCAGCAAGACAAAGCGCCCGGGGCGACGGATGCGGTCGATTTCACCGCGCAACACCGAAAACAACTGCGGTGCATTTTGAACCTCGTCCAGGATCACCAGCCGGTCTGCGTGGGCTTGCAGAAACAGCGGGCCCTCGCCCAGGCGTGCCTGATCTTGTGGGGATTCCAGGTCCAGATAAATGGCATTTGGATGGGTGTCCAGCAGAGCGCGGGCCAAGGTGGTTTTGCCAATCTGGCGCGGTCCCAAGCTGGAAACAGCTGGGCTCCATGTGAGGTGTGAGGCCAGTGTGCTTTGGGCAATGCGTTTGAACATCCTTGTAAATTAAATATGCCATATTCAAAATACAAGGATAAATCGACTTTCTAAAAGCATCTGGCCCAAACTCGCCTGAAATCTCGCGCAGAGCCAAAACCGCAGGCCTCGGCCAGTTGCTCCTGGGTCAGTGACGGGTTGTGCGCCATCAACTCTTGCGCACGCGCCATGCGCAGTTGCTGCTGGTAGTCCAGCACGCTGATGCCGGTGTGTTGCATGAACAGGCGCGACAAATGCCGGGGGCTCACGCAAGCCACCTCTGCCAACTCCGTTAGCGACCAGCGGCGCGCCGGGTCTTGGGCCAGGCTGTGCGCGATGGCGTCTTGTGCGCGGTGCACCGCCGGGTGTATGTGGTTGCGGTGCGCCAGCCAAGGCGAGAGCTGTGGGTCGTTGGGGCCGCGACGGGTGTACATCACCAAACGCCGCGCCACCTGCGCTGCCAGCGCAGCACCGGCCACTTGTTCAACGATGTAGAGCGCCAGATCGATGCCGGTGGTGATGCCTGCGCTGGTCAGCACCCGGCCGTCATCCACAAAAATCCGGTCGGCTTGCACTTGGGCGGTGGGGGCCAAGGCTTGCAAATCGTCGAGGAGCGTGTGGTGTGTGGTGCAGCGCAGGCCGTCGAGCTGGCCCGCCATGGCCAGCAGCAAAGCGCCCGAGCAGATGCTGGCCAAGCGCGTGTCCGGCTGAACGGCGGTTCGCAACCAGCGCACCACTTGATGGGCTGCCGGCATTGCGTAGTCTTCGCGCTCGTGACTGTTGCCGGTGATCAGCACCAGGCTGTTGGGCGGCAGTGGCTGGGGCAAGGGTTCAAGCCCGGTCAGTTGGGTGCCCAGCGATGTGGGCACATCGGGCAGCGGCCCGCAGGTGTACAGCGTGAGCGGTGCGCCCATGTCTCGCGCCATGCGAAGGGCTTCGGCGGGGCCGGCGTAGTCGAGCAGCAGCACGCCTGGCGTGACAACCAGATAAACCGACAGACTCAAGTTTTCCATGGCCAGCGGTTGAGCAGCTTGACTGTCATGCCTGGTTTTTAAAGGCCAGTCATTCGGACGCGCAGCCCTGCGGTTTGAACACACGTGCGGTCGAAGCCGGGTTGTTCAACAGCTTGGCCGCAGGGCGCACCGGGCGGCGCACCAGTTCGCCACCGCAATTGGGGCAGATGCCCTTCAAGCGCGTGTCTGCGCAATCGGCGCAAAAGGTGCATTCAAAAGAGCAAATCCGCGCTTCCAGCGCCTCAGGCGGCAGGTCGCGGTTGCAGCATTCGCAGTTGGGACGCAGTTGGAGCATGGGGTTTCCTGATGGGCGTTTCAAAGGCTGGACAGGCAAGTATCCACGTTCACGATGCGCGCAAAGCGATCGGCCAAGACCAGCTCGGTGCGCGTGATGATGTCCTGTGCGCTGAAGGTCTGACCGGTGCCTTTGTGCGTCATCGGGAAAGTGAGTGTGGCCTCGGACACAAAGTCCACCGCATAACCCAGGTCCGAGCCCACACGGGCCGTAGTCTCGCAACACTGCTCGGTGCGGATGCCGCTGATGATGATGCGCTGCACGCCTTGACGGCGCAGCCAGTTGTCGAGCCCGGTGTCGGTGAAGGCGTTGTGCACATGCTTGTCAAAGCGTGCGGCGGGCTCGCCGGGCAGCCAGTCCATGGCACGGATCAGGCCCGAGTCGGCATGAAAAGGCGCATCGTCGTCGATGTGAAAAATGTGCACTACCGGTACATCCGCTTGACGGCAAGCCGCTTCCAGTTTCAGGAGCGCATGCTGAAATGGCGCGAGTTGTCCAGACGACCAATACGGCATGCGCATGAAGGACTGCTGAACATCGACGATGAGCAGGGTGGATTTGGGCGGCTTGGTGTGGCGGGTCATGATGCGCTGGCTCAGGCGTTGAACATGCCGTCATTGTGCGAATCAGACCGGACGTTGCACAGGGCTGGGCGAGACGATAAGGGGACGAAAAAAGACAGATGGACATGCAGGCAACATCAGTCATGCAATTTCAGCAATCGTGAGTCATCTTGGAAGCGATTTGGCTGATAAAAAAGCATCGTAAAGTACTTTATATTCAAGCGCATACTGACATTTTCCGTTGGACACGCTTTATGGAATACATCATTGAACAAAGTCGAATTCGAGAAATTCTCGGAACTCCCAATGCATTGACCCGCCAAAAAATCAAGGGAAACTTGCATCAAGCAATGATGCGTTTTATCAAAGCTTCCCCTCTTGTGATGTTGGCAACAGTTGATGAAATGGGTTTTCCAACAGTCTCACCAAAGGGCGACCAGCCAGGGTTTGTGCAGGTTCCAGATGAGCGCACTTTATGGATACCGGAGCGCAAGGGCAATAAGTTGGCTTTTACCTTCGAAAATTTATTGATCAATCCCAAGCTGGGACTGATCTTCATGGTGCCCGGAAGTGATGAGACATTGCGAGTTCAAGGTCATGCAAAGGTTCTGCATGATGTTGCACTGTGCCAGTCCTTGGCATCTGCCACGCAGGATGCTTTACTGGTCATTGAAGTGTCCGTCACGCAGTGTTACTTTCATTGTGCAAAGGCGTTTTTGCGCAGCCAAGCGTGGCGAGCAGATTCGTGGGGACCCAAACAGGCCGTTTCATTCGGTGAAGAAATTTTGGGGGCCTCTTCAGAAGTGTTGGATGCGGTCACTCAGTTGGATGCAGGTGTGCGCAGTCGGTATCAAACAGATTTATAAAAATCCTGGCTCCTTCAGCGTATTCAACCGAAGTTCAAAGTCCTTTTCCCCATCCGGCAAGGCCCGCGCCCGAGCACGCCAAAATGCCCACCCGGGTAGGATTGAACGCTGAGATGGCAGACCGCGCTTGCAAAGCGCACACAAAGGACAAGACGATGGCGATACCTTGGTTGATGGCGCTGAAAGTGATTCCCTGGGGCGATGTGATCGAACACGCACCTTCGGTGCTCAAAGCCGCACGCAAGCTGATGGACCGCCAACCCCCTCAGCCGCCCGGCCAAGCAGGCACGCCTGCTACAACGACCCCGGTCAGTGCGGTGCCCAGCTTGGGAGAACTCAAAAACGCCTTGATCGCCGCACAAGGCCAGATCGACCGCCAAGCCCAAACCCAGCGCGAGCTGACCGAAACCCTGGCCGAGTTGGCCGAACAAAATGCGCGTTTGGTCAGCGCCGTGGAAATGCTGCGCCTGCGCACACGGGTGTTGGTGTGGGGTGGCGTGGCGATGTTGGTTTGGTTGGTGGTGCTGACTTGGAGGGGTTGAATCAAGGAGCCGGAACGGGTTGGAGGCCCATCATGCAGAGCCGTTGGTCACGGCTGGCAGACCAACGGGCAGGGGGATAACCGAGTCGTCTGATACCAAACCCCCTCAATTTGATATCAAAACAACATCAAAACACCATCAAGCCTCCAGCGCCGCCTCAATGTCCTTGGCCATCTTCTCGGGTGAGTCTTGCGGCGCATAGCGCTTGATCACCCGCCCGTCCTTGCCAACCAGAAACTTGGTGAAGTTCCATTTGATGGCCTTGCTGCCCAAAATGCCGGGGGCTTCGGCGGTGAGCCATTGGTACAGCGGGTGTGCCTCGTCGCCGTTCACTTTGACCTTGCTCATCATCTGAAAGCTCACGCCGTAGTTCTTCTGGCAGAAGTTGGCAATCTGTGCGTCGTCGCCCGGGTCCTGGCTGGCGAACTGGTTGCAGGGAAAGCCGAGCACGGCCAGGCCTTGGTCGGCGTAGGCTTTGTGCAATTTTTCCAACCCGGTGAATTGGGGCGTGAAGCCGCAGGCGCTGGCGGTGTTGACTATCAGCATCACCTGACCTTTGTAGCGCGACAGGGGCACGGTTTGGTGGTCGATGCTTTGGGCTTCGAGGTCGTACAGGCTCATGGGGTGCTTTCCGGTGGTAGTGAGCAAAAGGACATCATGCCAGCGACAGCCCATGGCTGTGCAAGCTGCGTCATTTGGCCTTGTGGCCAGGCCCGACGATGGACAGCAAAGCCGCCAGCAAAATCAAAGACCCGCCAATCAGGGTGCGGCTGTCCCAGCTGGATGCGCCCAGCAGCACCGAGGACACGCTGGCAAACAGCACTTCGGACAGCATGACCAGCGCCGTGGTGTGGGCGGCCAGGCGGGCGGCACCGTATTGCAGCGCCAGGTTGCCCAACAAAAACGAGAGGCTCAGCAGGGCCACCAGGGGCAACCAACTCCAGGCGGGTGCCGCGCCGATGGCCACGACGCCCGAGGCCAAACCCACAAAGGCCGCCAGCGTGGCCATGACCGCGCCGCCGCCAAACATGGCCAGGGTGCGCGACGCGCTGGGCGTGTCTTTGAGCTTGAGCAGCAAGGCGTTGGTGATGGCAAACGTCAGGCCGCCCATCAGCGCCAGCCCATCGGCCAGGCTCTCGGGCACGGGCCAGGGCGTTTCGGGGGTTTTGAGCACGATGAATAAACCGGCCAGCGCCAAAAGCAAGCGCAGCAAGGCCATGGGGGTGGGTTTTTCACCCAGCAGCCACCAGGCCACCAGCACCGACCAGGCCGGCATCAAATAAAACAGCAGCACCACGCGCACCACGTCGCCCACCGTGACGGCCCAGTTGAAGCCGACATTGGTCAGCCCCGAGCTCAGCAGCAAAAGCCACAGCCCGGGGTGGCCGCGCCAGCTTTGCAGCTGCCCGCTGCGCCACAGCCACAAGGCGATGGACACAAAGACAAAGGCGTAGACCAGCGCCGTGGCCCACAGCGGGTGCAAGCCCTGGGCTTCGAGTTGCTTGAAGGGCCACCAACACACGCCCCAAACAAAGGCGTTGAACAGGAGCCCGGCAACCGCCAGGCTTTTGGGGGAGGTGTGGCCCATGCGTGGGCGGATCAGGAGGCGTCGCCAGAAGCTTTGGCCGCTGCCGTGGCCTGGCGCTTGCGCCACCAGCGCCAGCCCAACCAGACAATACCGATGCCCAGCAGGGCAAAGATGCCGTGTTGGAACTGGCGCAGCACGCCAAACATCCAGTCCCAGTTTTGCGCACCAAAGTAACCCAGGTACACCCAGATCGGCACGCTGATCAAGGCGGCAAAGCCGTCCATGAAAAACCAGGTGGCAAAGCTCACGCGCTGGCTCATGCCCGCCGAGAAAAATACCGGCGTGCGCAAACCGGGCAAGAAGCGGGCCACGAACATGACCCATTTGCCGTATTTCTGGAAGGCGTCTTGGGCGCTGGCAAAGCGCTCGGGCGTGAGGATTTTGCGGAAACCCGGTAATTTGGAAATGCGCTGGCCATACAGACGACCCAGGGTGAACATCAGGCCATCACCGACCATGACGCCCGCCATGCCCACTGCAAACATGGTGTTCACATCGGCGTGGCCCAAACCTGCAATGACACCGCCCGTGACCAAGGTCACGTCTTCAGGCACGGGCACGCCAAAGCCGCAGATCAACAACATCACGAACACGGCCAGATAACCGTATTCGGTGAAGATGGGCATCAAAAACTGAAAAACTTCCATGGATGTCAAGGTTCTGCCAGCGTCTGAACAGTTCAGGCAGATGGCGCGGGGTTAACAGGCTGCGGGTCAGTGTAAATCATTTGTAAGCCCCTGCCGGGCAGGGGAAAGGCTGTGTTATCCCTATGCTTGAGTCCAATTTGGAGACCCTTGAAGCTGGCATACTTGATTGGCTCATTCTGTCTTGAACCCCCATGCCCCGTCCCATACAAGCCACCATCGACACCGCCGCCCTGCGCCATAACCTGAGCCATGCCCGCCAGGCCGCACCCGACGCCCAAGCCTGGGCGGTGGTCAAGGCCAACGCCTACGGCCACGGCATTGAACGGGTGTTCGACGGTCTGCGCGGGGCCGATGGTTTTGCGTTGTTGGACCTGAGTGAGGCCGAACGGGTGCGTTCACTGGGCTGGCGCGGCCCGATCTTGTTGCTGGAAGGCGCTTTTGAGGCGCGGGACCTGGAGCTGTGCTCGCGCCTGCACCTGTGGCACACGGTGCATTGTGACGAGCAAATCGACATGCTGGCGCTGCACAAGACGCACGAGCCGCACCGGGTTTTCCTCAAAATGAACTCGGGCATGAACCGGTTAGGCTTTGCCCCGCACCGCTTTCGATCGGCTTGGACGCGGCTGAACGCCTTGCCGCAGGTGGACGAAATCTCGCTCATGACCCATTTCAGTGACGCCGACGGCCCCAAAGGCATCGCCGAGCAGATGGCCCGTTTTGAAGAGGCCACGCGCGACCTGCCTGGCGAGCGCAGTGTCAGCAACAGTGCGGCCAGCTTGCGTCATGCGCACGATGCCACCGTCAAAGCCGACTGGATTCGCCCTGGCATCGCGGTCTATGGCAGCTCGCCGGACTTTCCCGAGCACAACGCCTCGCACTGGGGTTTGTTGCCCGCCATGAGCCTGAATGCCCGCATCATCGCGGTGCAGCACCTGCAGGCGGGTGACAGCGTGGGTTATGGCTCCAGCTTTGTGGCCGATGGCCCCCTGCGCATCGGTGTGGTGGCCTGCGGGTACGCCGATGGTTACCCGCGCATCTGCCCCACGGGCACGCCCGTGCTGGTGGATGGTGAGCGGGGCCGCACGGTGGGCCGCGTGAGCATGGACATGCTGACGGTGGACCTGAGTTCCTTCCCCGATGCGGGTGTGGGCAGCATGGTCACGCTCTGGGGGCAGTCGGCGCAAGGCGCGGTGCTCAGCATCGACGAGGTGGCGCAAGCGGCGGGCACGGTGGGCTATGAGCTCATGTGTGCGTTGGCTGCGCGTGTGCCCGTGGTGGTGGTCTAAGACCCTGTCAACCCGCTCAAGGGGCCCTGTCGCCTGCGTGCAGGCCTGCCTGTCAAATGCCATTAGAGTGCACATGGCCTTGAGAAAATTGTTTTCCGGGGCGATCTCATCACAGGAGACATCGATTGCCCTCCACCGCTCAAAAAGACGCATTGGCCGCTTTGTACCTGTGCATGGCCCGCATCCGGGCGTTTGAAAATGCCGCCGAAATCCTGAGCCAGGGCGGTGTCAGCGCCTACAACAAAACCGCCGACGGCAGCGCCAAAGTTCGCGGCCCCTTGCACCTGTCCACCGGGCAAGAAGGCGTGGCCGCTGGCGTGTGCGCCCACCTCAGCCCCAGCGACTACCTGACCTCCACGCACCGTGGCCACGGCCACACCCTGGCCAAGGGGGCAGATCTGGGCCGCATGATGTGCGAGCTGTACGGCAAGGCCACAGGGTTCAACGGGGGCAAAGGCGGCTCCATGCACATTGCCGATTTTTCCGTCGGCATGCTGGGGGCCAACGGCGTGGTGGCGGCGGGCCTGCCCATTGCCGTGGGCGCTGCCCACGCACAAAAACTGCAGGGGCGCAGCGACATCACTGTTTGCTTTTTTGGTGACGGCGCCATCAACCGAGGGCCGTTTCTGGAAGCCCTCAACTGGGCGCAAGTGCACCAGCTGCCGGTGCTGTTTGTGTGCGAAGACAACCGCTGGAGCGCCACCACTGCCAGTGGTCCCATGATCGCTGGCCCTGGTGCTTCGGCCCGCAGCGAAAGCCTGGGCATTGCAGCGACTCCGGTGGATGGCAACGATGTCTGGGCCGTTTATGAAAAAGCCGCCGAGCTGGTGCAGGCCATTCGCGCAGGCCAAGGGCCGCGGCTGTTGCATGCCAGCACCTACCGCGTCAAAGGCCATGTGTCGGTGGACCTGGCCGCTTACCGCGACCCCCGAGAAGTCGAAGAAGCCCTGAAAAACGACCCCATCCAGAACGCCCGCCGCGCCCTGCTGGCGCTGGGCAGTACCGATGCCGTGTGCGACCAGATGGACCAGCAAGCGCAGGCCGAAGTGCAGGCGGCCATGCAGGCAGCGGACCAAGCGCCATGGCCCGATGTGTCCGCCGCTTACACCGACATCCAGACCACAGGAGAAGGTCAATGGTTTTGAACACGATGAGTTACAGCCAGGCCGCCGTGCTGGCCGTGCAGCGCGAAATGGAAGCCGACGAGCGCGTGGTGGTCATGGGCGAAGACGTGGGTCGGGGCGGCATTTTTGGCCAGTACAAAGGCTTGCAACAGACCTTTGGCACGCACCGCATCATCGACACGCCCATCAGCGAAGCGGCCATCAT
This sequence comes from Limnohabitans sp. WS1, assembly GCF_003063265.1. Classification (GTDB taxonomy): domain Bacteria; phylum Pseudomonadota; class Gammaproteobacteria; order Burkholderiales; family Burkholderiaceae_C; genus Limnohabitans_A. The sequence goes on along the minus strand of NZ_NERU01000017.1, from coordinate 13,947 downwards.
GGGCGGCGGCGTGGGCATGGCGCTGGCGGGCATGCGCCCGGTGGTGGAGATGCGTGTGGTCGACTTTGCCTTGTGCGGCATGGACGAAATCATCAACCAGGCGGCCAAAAACCGTTACATGTTTGGTGGCCAAGGCCGCGTGCCTTTGGTGGCCCGCATGCCCATAGGCATCTGGGACGCCTCGGCGGCGCAGCACTCTCAGTCACTCGAAGCCTGGTTTGCCCACATGCCTGGCTTGGTGGTGGTGTGCCCGGGCTCGGTGCAAGACAACTACTCCTTGTTGCGCTCGGCCATGCAGTGCGGCGACCCGGTGGTCTATATGGAACACAAAACGCTCTGGGGCCTGGAAGGGCCGGTGGACGAAAGCGTGCAGGTGCCCTTGGGCCAAGCTGCGGTGCTGCGCCCGGGTGATCATTTGACGATGGTCAGTTGGAGCCGTCAGGTGCAGGTGTGCCAAACGGCTTGCGAACAATTGGCGGCATTGGGCGTTCAGGTGGAGCTGATCGATTTGCGCACCCTGTGGCCCTGGGACCGGGAAACGGTGCTCAAGTCGGCCGCCAAAACAGGCCATTTGCTGGTGGTGCACGAGGCGATTCAGGCGGCAGGCTTTGGCGCAGAAATCGCCGCCACCGTGGCCGAAACTCTGGGCGTGCGCGTCAAACGCTTGGGCGCACCCCGCATCCCGGTGGGCTACGCCCCCGTGCTGGAAGCGGTCGCCCGCGTGTCGGCTGATCAAATCGTGGCGGCAGCGCAAGATTGCCTGAAGCCCGTCACGCGGTGAGGATGTTGCCCCATGTTTGCGATCAGCTTGCATGTGCACTCTGCGGGTTTTTTCATGGGGTAATCCCTGTGTCTCCGAGGCGCTTTGGGGACTGTTCGAGAGGCATGTGACCAAGAGCGCCATGGTAAATTGAACTTTAAATTTGGCTTGAAACCTATGACCCATTTGCACGAACAAGCCCCCGCCAAAGTGGCCGCTGCTGAACCCGATGAACAAACTGCTGTGCCCTTGAAAATCGAGGATTGGCTCACGGTGATCGTGATGGGCCTGTTGTCGCTCATCACCTTTGCCAATGTGCTGGTGCGTTATTTCACCGACCAGTCTTTTGCCTGGACCGAAGAGTTCTCGGTGTTCCTGATGATTGTGCTGGCGCTGGTGGCGGGCTCGGCCTCGGTGGCCCGCAACCGCCAAATCCGCATTGAATACTTTGCCGACAGCGGCCCTGAAAAACGCCAGCGGGCGCTGGCCCGCTTTGGTGCGCTGATGGTGTTTGTGCTGTTTGCGCTGATCGCGGTGCTGAGTGTGCGCGTAGTCTGGGACGATTTCCGCTTTGGCGAAACCTCGCCGGGCATTGGGGTGCCGCAGTGGTGGTACACCATCTGGCTGCCGGTCTTGTCGGTGGCCATTGCCGGACGTGCCTTGGGCCTGTTCATCCGCCGGGGGCGTCAGCCATGATCCCGACCCTTCTGTTTGTCGCCTTTGTGGTCATGATGCTGATGGGCGTGCCCATTGGCGCGGCGCTGGGCTTGGCAGGAGCCGCCTGCATTGCCTTGGCCAATTCGGACGCGCAGTGGTTTGGCCTGTTGGCTGTGCCGCAAAACTTTTACGCGGGTCTGGGCAAGTACCCGCTGCTGGCCATTCCCATGTTTGTGCTGGTGGGCTCGATTTTTGACCGCTCTGGCGTGGCGCTCAGGCTGGTCAACTTTGCCGTGGCCATCGTGGGTCGTGGCCCGGGCATGTTGCCTTTGGTGGCGATTGTGGTGGCCATGTTTTTGGGCGGCATTTCCGGCTCAGGCCCAGCCAATGCCGCTGCCGTGGGTGCGGTCATGATCGCGGCCATGTCGCGGGCCGGTTACCCGGCACCATTTTCGGCCAGTGTGGTTGGCGCGGCAGCGGCCACGGACATCTTGATTCCGCCTTCGGTGGCCTTCATTGTGTATTCGGTGCTGGTGCCCGGTGCTTCGGTGCCCGCCTTGTTTGCGGCTGGCATGATTCCCGGCATTTTGGCGGGCATTGCCCTGATCGTGCCCACCGTGTGGATGGCCCGCAAACACAAGATGGGTGCGCTCGAGGCCAGCTTGCCGCGTCCCGAGTTGTGGAAAAGCTTTGTGGAGGCCACTTGGGGCCTGGCCGCGCCGGTCTTGATTTTGGGCGGCATGCGTGCCGGCTGGTTCACGCCGACTGAGGCGGCGGTGGTGGCGGTGTTTTATGGCTTGTTTGTGGGCATGGTGATTTACCGCACGATCAAGGTGCGCGACCTGTTTGTCATCTTGCGCGAATCCGGCGAGTTGTCGGCCGTGATCTTGCTGGTGGTGTCTTTGGCCGGTATTTTTGCCTTTTCCCTGTCCACGTTGGGGGTGATCGATCCGGTGACCACCGCCATCGTCAACTCGGGCTTGGGTGAATACGGTGTGCTGGCATTGCTGATTCTCATGTTGATCACTGTGGGCATGTTCCTCGACGGCGTGTCCATCTTCCTGATTTTTGTGCCACTCTTGTGGCCCATCGTGCAGTACTACAAATGGGACCCGGTCTGGTTTGGCGTGATCCTCACGCTCAAAGTGGCGCTGGGCCAGTTCACGCCGCCTTTGGCTGTGAACCTGATGGTGTCTTGCCGCATTGCCGGCGTGCGCATGGAAGAAACCGTGCGTTGGGTCGGCTGGATGCTGTTTTCGATGTTCCTGGTCATGCTGGCCGTCATCGCCTGGCCTGAGCTGGCCCTGTGGCTGCCGCGTTATCTGGGCTATTGATCCCCCCGTTTTTATTTTTTCAACAAGGAGACAACCATGAAACTTCGTCGTCACTTGCTCAGCCTGCTGGCTGTAGCCGCTGGTTTGAGCGCTTTCACTGCCCCGGCCGTGGCCGCCGATTACAAAGCCGAATACCGCATGTCGCTGGTGCTGGGCCCCCCCACACCCTGGGGCCAGGCCGGCAAGATGTGGGCCGACATGGTCAAGGAACGCACGCAGGGGCGCATCAACATCAAGCTCTACCCCGGTGTGTCGCTGATCCAGGGCGACCAGACCCGCGAATTCAGCGCACTGCGCCAGGGCGTGATCGACATGGCCGTGGGCTCGACCATCAACTGGTCACCCCAGGTCAAAGAACTGAACCTGTTCTCGCTGCCCTTTTTGATGCCCGACTACGCCGCCATTGACGCGCTGACACAAGGCAGCGTGGGCCAGAAGATTTTCCAGACGCTGGACAAATCGGGCGTGGTGCCTTTGGCCTGGGGTGAAAACGGCTTCCGCGAACTGACCAACTCCAAGCGCCCCATCAAGTCGCCAGCCGATCTGAAGGGCATGAAAATTCGCGTGGTGGGCTCGCCCATTTACTCGGACATGTTCAGCGCCATGGGGGCCAACCCCACACAAATGAGCTGGGCCGATGCGCAGCCTGCACTGTCCAGCGGCGCTGTGGACGGTCAGGAAAACCCCTTGTTCTTGTTCACTGTGCTCAAAATGCACAACGTGGGCCAGAAATTCGTGACCACCTGGGGCTATGTGGCCGATCCGCTGATCTTTGTGGTCAACAAAGACATCTGGGCTTCATGGACGCCTGCTGACCAGGCCATCGTGCGCCAGGCCGCTGTGGATGCAGGCAAAGCCGAAATCGCCATCGCCCGCAAAGGCTTGGTTGAAGCCGACAAGCCTGTGCTCAAGGACATCGCCGCCATGGGCGTGACAGTGACGTCGCTCTCGGCCAGCGAGCGCGAAGCCTTCGTCAAAGCCACCCGCCCGGTGTATGACAAGTGGAAAAATACCGTGGGCCCTGCTCTGGTGAAAGAGGCCGAAGCCGCTGTCGCTGCGCGTAAAAAGTGATGTCAGACGTGGCCAGTCATGCATGGCTGGCCACGCATTTTTTTAAGGGTGTCAGCCTTTGAAGCCTGAAGGCTCACCATGAAAACCATGTCCCACAGCGCCCCACTGCACCGTCATGACCAGCTGGCCTTGCTCATTGCCTTGGTGTTGATTGTCATTTGGGGTGGCAACTTCACCCTGCAAAAGTACCTGTTCGACCTGATCACGCCCGGTGGCTTCTTGTGGGCGCGTTACCTCATCATGCCCGTGTGTGCGCTGCTGCTCATGCGCTGGCGTTTTGGTCGTTGGCTGCCGCCTTTGCCCCGCAAGGACGTGCTGCAGATGGCTTGGTTGGGTTTTATCGGCCACTCTTTGCATGTGGGCTTGGTCACTTATGGCATCCATTGGTCCACGGCCTTTTCCAGTTCGGTGATTTTGGCGTGCGGGCCGATTTTGACCTTGTTGATCTTGCGCTATCAGGGTCTGGAGCGACTGACTGCCCCGCAAATGTCGGGTGTGGGACTGGCTTTTGGGGGCGTGTTGATGTTCCTGTCAGACAAGTTGCTGGGTGGCAATTGGCGGGCAGGCGGGGGCGATTTGGTTTTGCTGGTCGCTGCGGCTTTCTTTTCTTATTACACCGTGGCGGTCAAACCCGTGATGGAGAAACACGGACCGGTCTTGACCATGGGGTACGCCACCTTGCTGGGCGGGTTGCCGGTGATGCTTTTGTCGGTGCCCGCTGGCATGGCTGCCAACTGGGGGGCGCTTGATTTTTGGGCTTGGGTGGGCTTGTTTTGGTCGATCTTGGTGTCGGCCTTCATCGGTTGGCTGGCCTGGGGCTGGATCAACACGGTCCGCGGTGTGGCCCGAAGTGCGCCCCTGATGTACTTGATGCCACCGATGGCAGGCTTGTTTGCCTGGGCGCTGTCGGGTGAGCATTACAGTTGGGCCAAGATCGCAGGGGCTGGCGTGACCTTGCTGGGCGTGGCGCTGGCGCAGTATGCCGGGCAGATCAAATGGCGCAGGCGCTGAGCGCTTGTCAGCTCAGCCAAGTGTCGTAGGCGGTTTTGCAGATCAAGACCACCACCACCCCAATGAAGGCGTGTCGCACAAAACCCGCACCGTGCTTGAGGGCCAGGCGTGTGCCGATCAAGCTGCCCAAAATGTTGGACACCGCCATGGCCAACGCCAGGTGCCACCACACATGGCCCTGCAGGGTGAACAGCACCAAGGCTGAGAAATTGGTGGTCATGTTGATCAATTTGGCCGAAGCCGAGGCGTTCAAAAAGTCGTAGCCCATCAGACGCACATAGGCAAAGACCAGAAAACTGCCGGTGCCGGGGCCAAAAAAACCATCGTAAAAGCCAATGGTCAAGCCGATGGCTGCAGCCACCCAGGCTTCTTGGGCACCAGCAAATCGTGGTGCGTGATGACGGCCCATGTCCTTTTTGGCCAGGGTGTACAGCAGCAAGGCCAGCATCAAGATGGGCAAAATTTTGCGAAACACCCCGGGGTCGACTTGGGAGACGGTCCACGCGCCCATCGGTGAGCCGATCAATCCAGCCCCCGCTGCAGGCAGCAAAGAGCGCCAGGGCATGACCACTTTGCGGCTGTATTGCACGGTTGCAAAGGCGGTGCCCCAGATTGAGGCGCTTTTGTTGGTGCCAAACAAGGTGGCCGGTGGCGCTTGGGGAAAGGTGGCAAACAGAACCGGGATCAAAATCAAGCCGCCGCCGCCCACAATCGAGTCGATCAGGCCAGCCAAAAATGAGGCCAGTGAAACAATCAGTAATTCCATGGGGAGTGATTGTGCCGTGGCGTCATGTGAGGGCATGTCGTCATCGGCAGGTGCTTTTGTTGCCTTCAGCGCCAAGGGCGATGGACAAAGCCAAAAAAAAGCGCCGCTTGCGCGACGCTTTGGAAATACATCTCGTTCGGATGTTGGTTGATGTTCGAATTTTTGGGGTTCGAGTTGTCTCCTCGGCCCTCGGGATGCAGATACTGCTTTGCATCGAGTGGCTGAACTGTAAGGGAACAAGACCCTGAATTTCCTCAGGGATTTCCCGATTTTCGGGAAATCCCTGACTGTTTTTTGGATTTTTTACTTCGCCGTCGGCATCACAAACTCAGCGCCCTTGCCAATGCTCTCGGGCCAGCGCTGCATGATGGACTTTTGCTTCGTGTAGAAACGAACGCCTTCTTCGCCATAAGCGTGCATGTCGCCAAACAGCGAACGCTTCCAGCCGCCAAAACCGTGCCAGGCCATGGGCACGGGGATCGGCACGTTGATACCGACCATGCCCACCTGGATACGGCGCGAGAATTCACGGGCCACATTGCCGTCGCGGGTGAAGCAGCTCACGCCGCTGCCGAACTCGTGGTCGTTGATGATTTGCACGGCGGTGGCGAAGTCGGGCACGCGCACGCAGCTCAAGACCGGGCCAAAGATCTCTTCCTTGTAGATCTTCATGTCGGTGGTCACGTTGTCGAACAGCGTGCCGCCCAGCCAGAAGCTGCCAGGCCACAGTGTTATGGATCCGGCCCGATGAAGTTTGCATGAACGCTTTCTTTGTGGGAGCGGCGCCCTCGCCGCGATAGAGCCTCGTAGACCACCACCCATCGCCCCGAGGGCGGGGCTCCCACAAAGCCCCCATCGTTGATCACTGTCCCCAAGGCAAGCCTTCCACTTCAAACTTCTCAGGGCCGGATCAATAGGACCTAAAGAGCTGGCGCATAAGGGCGTCAAAATAGGTCTTTGCGACAATTTTTGTGTCGCATAAAATGTTTTACGACAATTGATTGTCGCAAACCACACACTTCTTCAAACCCCGTCTCATGCCACGCCTGACCCCCACACAAGAGTTGGACAGCTTGCTCGAACTCATCGTCACCGCCGCCGATGGCGTGGGCATTGACACCCTCGCGCAGCAATGGGGAACCCCGATCCACCGCCGCACACTGCAACGGCGCTTGGCCTTGCTGGTGGCGCAGCAACGCATCGAGATGCTGGGCGATCGCCGCACGGCGCGTTACCGCCGCACGACATCTGCCGCCATTCGCGCACAAGAGCCAGAGGTCGATTGGCGCATCGCCCCGCCGCCTGATGACCTGCCCGTGTCGGCACCAGGGGCCGAGGTCCGCGCCTACGTGACCCAGCCGCGCCACCTGCGCCGTCCAGTGGCTTACCGGCCATCGTTCTTGGAGCGATACCAGCCCAACCACACCGCCTACTTGCCGCTGGACTTGCGCGAGCAGCTGCACACCATGGGCCGCTCGCCCGCCGCGCAAACCCCTGCGGGCACTTTCGCGCGGGACATGCTCAACCGCTTGCTGATCGACCTGTCTTGGGCCTCGTCGCAACTGGAGGGCAACACCTACAGCCGCCTTGACACCGAGCGGCTGATCGCCTTTGGCCAAGCCGCCGAAGGCAAGGACGCGCTGGAAACGCAGATGATCTTGAACCACAAACAGGCCATCGAATACCTGGTGCTCAGCCCCGACAACGCGCGTGTGCAGACCGACACCGTGATCGCGCTGCACGCTTTTTTGTCGGACGGCCTGATGGCCGACCCCACCGCTGTGGGCCGCGTACGCCGCCGCCCGGTGGAGATTGGTGGCAGCGTTTACCTGCCGCTGGCGCTGCCCCAGCGGCTGGAAGAGTTGCTGGGCATCGTGGTGCAGATGGCCGCCGAGATTGCCGACCCGTTTGAGCAGGCCTTCTTTTTGATGGTGCACCTGCCCTATCTGCAACCGTTTGAAGACGTGAACAAACGCGTCTCGCGGCTGGCCGCCAACATCCCGTTCATCCGCCACAACCTCTGCCCACTGTCATTCATCGACGTGCCGCAGCCAGCCTATGGGCACGCCATGCTGGGCGTGTACGAACTCAACCGGGTGGAGCTGCTGTGCGACGTGTTTGTGTGGGCCTATGAACGCTCATGCCAACAGTACGTGGCCATTCAGCAAACCCTGGTGCCACCCGACATATTTCGGCTGCGCCATCGGCAGGCCCTGGCCGAAGTGGTCGCCGCCATCGTGCGCCAAGGCGAAGCCGCCTCCGAGCAGGCGGTGAAAAGCAAGATACCCGAATCGGTGCCGCCGGACGAGCACGCGCACTTCACCGCGCTGGTGCTGGCCGAGTTTGCGGCGCTGCATGCGGGCAATGCGGTGCGGTTTGGGATTCGGCCGTTGGAGTTTTCGACTTGGGTGGGGCGGTAAGCAGGCGCTCGTGGCGCTGCGCTCATTCAATTTCGAGGGGCCCGTTTCGGCCATTAACGGACGGTAGCGATGAGCGTTATTTGCGAGGGCAGTCACTTTCAGCGCATCCACCCAAATCATTTTGCTCACATGCAGTGAAAGATATGCAACAAAATCACCGAATATGACCAATCCCAAACTCCTCTGCAAAATCCATGACGGGACCATGATCTTGTCGTTGAACCGACCTGAAAAGCTCAATGCGATTGACAACGAGCTGTCTCACGAACTACTCGAAGCATTGCACTTAGCCAATGAAGACAGATCCGTCAAAGTCGTATTACTCAGAGGCAATGGCAAAGCCTTCTGCGCAGGGCGGGATATCGCTGCCGCTCCAACCGAGGAAGACTTGACCTCTGTCCAAGCGGTTGCACAAGCCATCGTCGGCTTGTCCAAGCCTGTCGTTGCAGCGGTTCATGGCTGGACCGTTGGAGCGGGCCTGGAATGGATGCTTAACGCAGATGTGGTGATTGCTGCATCCAGTGCTCGTTTCAAACTGCCCGAGGCATCCCTTGGTGTGTTTGTGACGGGGGGACTGATTGCTACCCTTCCTGCCTATGTGGGTGTTGCCCGGGCCAAAGCACTCATGCTCTTGGGCGATGAGTTCTCCGCCGAAGATGCGCAATCATGGGGTCTCATCTGGCGTGTTGTCGAACCTGAGGAACTGGAGCCAGAATCAGAGCGCATCACCCAAAAGCTGGCATCGCTGAAACCCGATTTGGCTGCTCGCTTTAAACGGGCACTGAACGAAGTAGGACTTCACAAATTTCACCAAACCATCGACATCGAAAACGAAGCCCATAGGGCTGTCGTGGTCAGTGAGCCAAATGCAGCAGGTAGTTGAAGAACTCGTATGCCTTGGGTTGGGTCCGTTCTTTGGCATGGGTGACGTCTACTTTGGGTCGAAACGAGTCCCTCAAGCAGGTCACCACAGCAACAGCTCGGCACGCACGCTCACTTTCGTGAGTGCTTAACGCTTCTCCAGACCCGCAACGCGAGAAGCCAAAGAAAAGGCCTCGGCACGCCGAAGCGCAACGAGGCCATTCACACCTGCAAGAAGTGATGATTACTTGGCGGTCGGCATCACAAACTCAGCCCCCTTGCCAATGCTCTCAGGCCAGCGCTGCATGATGGACTTTTGCTTCGTGTAGAAACGCACGCCCTCTTCACCATAAGCGTGCATGTCGCCAAACAGCGAACGCTTCCACCCGCCAAAACCGTGCCAGGCCATGGGCACGGGGATTGGCACGTTGATGCCGACCATGCCCACTTGAATGCGGCGGCTGAATTCACGGGCCACATTGCCGTCGCGGGTGAAACAGCTCACACCGTTGCCGAATTCGTGGTCGTTGATGATTTGCACGGCGGTGGCGAAGTCGGGCACGCGCACGCAGCTCAAGACCGGGCCAAAGATTTCTTCTTTGTAGATCTTCATGTCGGTGGTCACGTTGTCAAACAGCGTGCCGCCCAGCCAGAAACCTTGTTCGCAACCGGCACCGGCCTTTGCACCGTCAAACTCGCGGCCATCGACCAACAGCTGTGCGCCTTCGGCAACGCCCGCGTCGATGTAGCCCTTGATGCGCTGACGCGCAGCGTCGGTCACGATGGGGCCCATTTCGGCGGCCAGGTTTTCACCGTTGAGCACTTGCAGCGCCTTGGTGCGCTCGATCAGCTTGGGCAAGATCTTGTCGGCCACGTCACCAACCAAGACCGCCACCGAAATCGCCATGCAGCGCTCGCCAGCCGAGCCGTAACCTGCGCCGATCAAGGCGTCGACGGTTTGGTCAATGTCGGCGTCGGGCATGACCACCAAGTGGTTCTTCGCGCCGCCCAGGGCCTGCACGCGCTTGCCGTGGTGGGCACCGGTTTCGTAGATGTAGTTGGCAATTGGCGTGGAGCCGACAAAGCTGATGGCTTTCACGTCGGGGTGCTCCAGCAGCGCGTCCACGGCTTCTTTGTCGCCTTGCACCACGTTGAACACGCCGTCGGGCAGACCGGCTTTTTTCAGCAAATCGGCGATGAACAGCGACGGGGTGGGGTCGGTCGGGCTGGGTTTCAAGATGAAGGTGTTGCCCGCCGCAATGGCCACCGGGAACATCCACATGGGCACCATCACGGGGAAGTTGAAGGGCGTGATGCCCGCGACCACACCCAGCGGCTGGCGCAACGTCCAGTTGTCGATGCCGGTGGAGACTTGGTCGGTGAAGTCGCCCTTGAGCAGCTGCGGGATGCCGGTGGCAAATTCGACGATGTCGATGCCACGCGAGACTTCGCCCTGCGCGTCGGTGAACACTTTGCCGTGCTCGGCGGTGATCAGGTGGGCCAGCTCGTCTTTGTGGGTGTTCAGCAGCTCCAGGAACTTGAACATCACGCGGGCGCGGCGCAGGGGCGGGGTGTCGGCCCAGGCGGGGAAAGCGGCTTGCGCAGCGGCCACGGCTTGGGCCACTTCGGCGCTGTTGGCCAGGGCCACGTTGCCGGTCACGGCACCTGTGGCGGGGTTGGTCACGGGTTGGCTGCGGCCCGAAGTGCCTGCGGCGACTTGGCCGCCAATGTAATGACCGATGTTCGTGATGCTCATGGTGTGCTCCTTGTGGCTTGCGCCTGTTGCTCGTGAATTTGTCTTTTGTAGGAACCCACCCCGTGGGCGAATCTCCGATCATGTGGTGACCGTTTGATCGCCCACAGGGGTGGGCTCCTACCAAAATTCGGCGCTTTGTATCCAGCTCTTGCCGATAAAAAGCGCCGAAAGAGTTCTGAGTGTAGGCACCCCCGACACCCCTCACAAGCCCGTAAAGCTGAATTGATTGTTCAAAATGGTGAACAATGCTTGCATGGAAGAGCAAAAAATCAACACCCTCTGGACCCACCTGCACTGGCTCAGCGTGCTGGCGCAGCAGGGCAGTTATACGGCCGCTGCCGCCCGCCTGGGCGTGAGCAAGGCGGCGATGAGCCAGCGCATTGCCGAGCTGGAGCGGGCTGCCAAGGTGACCCTTGTGCAGCGCACCACCCGCAGCCTGCGTCTGACCGAGGCCGGGCAGCGGCTGGTGGATGACACGCGCGCCTCGTTCGAGCAGATCGAGCAAAGCTTTGCCCAAGTGCGCGACTTGGCCGAACAGCCCAGCGGTTTGCTGCGCGTCACGGCCCCGGTGGCGCTGGCCCGCCAGCAGCTGGTGCCGCTGATGGCCGCTTTTTTGAAAGATTTTCCGGACGTGCGCATCGAACTCGACCTGTCCGACCGCCTCAGTGCCTTGGCCACCGAAGGCTACGACCTGGCCATTCGCCACACGGCTCGCCCGCCCGACACCCATGTGGCTTGGGCCTTGTGTGCGACCGAATCGGTGCTGGTGGCCACCCGCGCTTACATCCGTCAACACGGCGAACCGCAAACCCCCACCGAGCTGCAAACCCACAACTGCCTGCACTACCCCCGTTCGCAAGACACGCCTGCATGGACCTTCGAGCCGCGTGAGCCTTCACAAGCGGGTGAACGCATCACGGTGCCTGTGAGTGGCCACTTCGCCGCCAACAACAGCGAGGCCTTGCGCGAAGCCGCGCTCACAGGTGCTGGCATCGCCCTCCTGCCCGACTTCAGTGCCCAAGGCGAACTGCGCAAAGGCCAGTTGGTCCGCGTGCTGCCCGGCTGGAAACCCGTGGGGGCCTTTGCCGAAACCATTTACGCCATCCGCCCGTATGCGCCGCATGTGCCTCGGGCTGTGGCGGCGTTGGTGGCGCATTTGAGGGCAGGATTGGCGACGGGATTTGGGGTGTGATGTATAGCCAGCGAAGAGACTTGGCACTGCTGTTTCAATGTCGCTAAGGTGAGCTCAATTTGGCTTGGCGAACCCGATCCCGCAGGCCATCAAAGTAAGCGGCATTGACGGGAGCTGAGGGGGCGGAACTCGCACCAGCCAGGAGTTGTTCTCGCCATTCCAGCCGATCCTGGTCCTTGCGGATCGGTTTAGGCACGAACTCACTGTGGGTGCCGTCCCCGCGTTGGCTGACTTGACGATCCACGAAGGTCTTCAAGGTTTCTGGAAGGGAAATGTTTTGGGCTCTCATGCACTTTGGACAGTGAACTGGGCAAAAAATTGACTTATTGATCCGGCCCGATGAAGTTTGCATGAACGCCTTTTTGTAGGAGCGACGCCCTCGCCGCGAAAGAGCCTCGTAGACCACCACCCATCGCCCCGAGGGCGGGGCTCCCACAAAGCCCCCATCGTTGATCACTGTCCCCAAGGCAAGCCTTCCACTTCAAACTTCTCAGGGCTGGATCAATAATTCAAAAATACACTGAATGATGCGCACCTTCATCGTGAAGCACAAATGGGTGCCTGACCGGTGGTTCACTTTGAAAAGGAGGCAGTGATGCGAATTCGTCATGCAGAGCCTGAAGATGCCCGGGCCGTGGCTGAAATCCATGTCGTGATCCGGATGCAACCAAGGGGGATGCCGAAATCTGGGCCTTGTATGCTTCGCCTGCTGTCTGGTCTACAGGTGTGGGGCGTCAGTTGTGGTGGGCGGCTCAAACCACCTTGCGTGAACAAGCTTATCGCAGATGTTGCTTGTGGGTTTTGGCACAAAACACCCGGGCGATGCGTTTTTACCAAGCGGCCGCGTTTGAGCGGGATGCGGTTCCTGCAAGAACCCTGGAGCTGGGCGGCGTGAAAGTGGAAGAAATCCGTCTTTCCTGCAATCTGCAGGTTTAGAAACCCCACAGAACAAGCGCTTGTTGTGCAAATCCTCCTGGCACTGACTTGCCAGGACTTGGCGTTCGCTTGCGTGCACGTCCATTTTGTAGGCCCATTTTGCGTACCATGGCCGCCTGCTTCGAGCCAGCCTGACTGCCATGAGCTACCGCACCGTGCCAAATGGCAGAATAATTTGAGTTCTTTGGTAATAATTAATGATTCAAAGAACATCAAAGCAGCATGGATCAGGCTTCAAAGGCCGACGGTCATTCGCACGCTGCAAGGCTCAATGGGGAGAGACAGAATGCGGCGGCGTGATTTTGTGCAAAAACTGGCAGCCTTGGGCCTGGGCTGCAGCATGGGGGCACCTGCCCTGACCAAGGGGGCAAACAGTCCAACACATGACCTAGAGGGGATTGAACTGGTGGTGCCTTTTGGTGCCAATGGCATCACCAGTCAGGTGGCCCGGTACTTCCAAGCGGCGCTGACCAACATGACCGGTTTGCCTGTTCAAGTGGCACACCAGCACGGGTATACCGGCATGAAGGCGGTGGAGTATGCCGAGCGACACAGCCGTCCACAGCGCCCCAGTCTATTGATTGCAGGGGCGGTCGTCAGTACGGCGGGGGTGGTGGCCAGCCCGATGCACAACGTGAGAGCGGTCGATCAATTTCGCTATGTGGCGTCTCTTTACCGTGATGATCCTGTCTTGATTGCGCGTCAAGAAACTGTCGCAACGCTGGATGATTTGAAGCGTGTGCCATTGGCCAGTCGAAAGTGCGGTATTTCGGGGGTGGGCGCTGCTGGACATTTGTTCTCGGAAATGATTTCCCGGTTGGCGCAGCCATTGGGCACCTATATGGTCACGCAGGGCGATGCCAATGCGATAGAGCGTGTGTTGAGTGGTGAGCTGACGACGGCGATGGTGGACAAAGGCTCGTGTCATCGCTATCTGGACCGAGGCCTGAGTTTTCTGGTCAACATTGGCGATGGGCCGGTGATGAACCACAGAAACCAAGCGGTTGTCACCCTCTCGCAGTTGCTGGGCAACAGGCTGAAGGGCTCATTTTTTTATTAGTCGTCCCTGATAAACCCCTGAAGCCCGCATGAATGCTGGCTTTCAGGGTCATTCCCAATTCTCAAAACTCCCACATTGATATTCAATTGAGCCTGTTTTCTGGGAGTTCTTGAGGCCCATATG
>NZ_NERU01000016.1 GCF_003063265.1 Limnohabitans sp. WS1 | reverse complement strand
AGTATCTGGGGGATGCCACGATGGCCAGCACGATTTTGGACAGGTTGATGCACCGCTGCGTGATGTTGGAGTTTGAGGGCAAGAGCTACAGGCTCAAGGAGGCGGCTGCTCGCTTGGCCGTCCAGCCGGAAACGTCATAATCTGGCAGCGCTGCCTGGGGGAATTTGGGGTGGCCACGGGTGGGGGAATTTGGACTGGCCATCAGGGAGCATGTTGCTGACCATGGTCAGATTTCCCAAATACTTGCCGAAGTCTTGGTGGTGGTCATCACCCATGCTCCTCGCAGCTTGAAGTGCTGCTGAACGATGGTCTGCAACACCTGTGCTGCTTCAGCTGAGATCTGTCTGGTCAAAAACAGCTTGGCCTCTTTATGGTGAAAAGTGACAACGCGCAACTGGCAGCAAGTCAAATAGGTGTGGCTGAACCCGCCAGGAGCAGGTGAGGTCGCCTGAAAAAATTGCGATGACCGTTTAGAAAAGCAGACAACTTTGTTGACAAAAACCGATGGCAATACATTTTTAAATATTTAAGAAGTTTCTATTCGAAAAATATAAAACTTAATTTTGCTTACAGTTCTAGAAACTGAACCGTAGGAAGAACCACTTCGTGAGTGATGCAAGAGTTGTCTTCACAAACCAATGCAAATCGTGCATGGGTCCCGCCGACGTCCCCGCGCAAAAAGGGTGACTCAGTTGTTGGAAAGGTGTTCAATTGAATCATCGGTAAGAAAATTCATCGGCGATTGATTCGAGTCGATTCACGAACGACCAACTCAGCGGCAACTAGCCTTGATGGCGGATTTTTTTTGTTCAAAATATCAATCATGGCTTTAGCGGCCGATGCACCAATTTCGTAAACAGACTGACGAACAGATGTCAAAGGTGGCAAGGTGAATGCTGAATGTGGGAGATCGTCAAAGCCGATCAATGAAATGTCTTCTGGCACCCTTAAACCTGACCTGTGCAATGCGAGGCGAGCGCCATAAGCCATTTGATCATTGGCCGCCAGCACAGCTGTGAATTGCAAACGTGAATTCAGCAAGCTATTCATCGCACGGAACCCTCCAGCCTCTTGGTAATCACTGCACACGATCAATTCTTCGTCTAATGACGTTCCTTTCTTCAAAATCTCGCTTTTGAAGCCTTGCAAGCGTTCCTTGGCATCCGGGTGATCCAGCGGTCCAGAAATGAAAGCCACACGATTGTGGCCCAGAGCATGCAGGTGGCGAACCGCCAGACTTGCACCCTCAGTATTGTCAAAGTCAATACTGAACAAACCTTTTGCACTTAAACGCCTGCCCGTGACCACCACAGGAATGTTGGCAGCCATCTCGATTAAGGTTTCATCTGCCAATTTGCCTGTCAAAACAATGATGCCATCGACCTTACGCTCTTGAAGCATGAACAACCTGTTTTGCTCCTCAGCCTCGTTCCAGTGACCACTCACAAACAAGGGGACGTAATTGGCCTTTTGTAATTCATCTTCAATACCACGCAAGGCTTCGCCGTAGTAAGGGCTGTCAATGAACTGCGTTAACACACCTATGCTCATGGTTCGCCCACCAGCTAAACTCCTTGCGGCTGGGTCAGGACGAAAATCCAATGCTTCGATCACGGCCTTGACCAATGCCTTTTTATCTTCGCTCACCTGTGCAGTGCCGTTCAGAATTCGCGAGACTGTGCTGGGGGAAACACCTGCCTGCTCGGCTACCATCGTCAGCGTTGCCCTTTTTTTTATGGGGACGACCTCCAAGGGATGAATTTGAATGTTTTGGGACTGACTGGGGTTGCGCATATGAACTTTGATAAACACCTAATCGATTGCATTATCAACGACTACGGAGCTTGCCAAACTTTGACGTAATCTACCTTCAAGGTCATTGATGGTATGTCAGGCGGGTTCACATCACCGCCTAAATTTCCCCCGACAGCAACATTCAAAATCAGGTGAGCGGGTTGATCAAACGGCCAGTCCGCCTGACCTGCGCCGACCGGTTTTTTATAAGAAAAAGTCGGCACACCATCAACTCCAATCAGTATTTCTTGAGCCGACCAGTGCATTTGGAAGTTGTGATAACTGGAACACATCCCCGATACGTTTGCTTTTTGATACCGCGAATTTGCACCAAAATTATTGGCTGTGTGCACACCTGACTGGACCTGGTTGATGTCGTTCGCAAAGTAACGACCAAACCATTCCATGATGTCAATTTCACCACGCGCTGGCCATTCACCATTTTGGCCCATCATCCAAACGGCAGGCCATGCACCACCTACACAAGGAACTTTGGCACGAATTTCATAAAAACCGTAGGGCGTACCGTTCAAGGCACTGTAATAGCTTGATGTGTCGGTTTTTATCCGTGCTGAGGTCGCCAAAAGTGTGGGGTTTCGCGTGGGCGAATTTTCAGGAACGCCTGCAATAGGCTGTATCGTGAGTTCACCATTGCTGACAAAGACGTTGGCGCTGTCTCGGGTGTATAGCTGTCTTTCGCTGTTTCCCCAAACACTACCACCCAACAAGGGCGCACCTTCATCGTAGGTCCACGCAATGCCCGGTGAGCCTGAGGTCGTGAATTCATCAGACCATTTCAATGTGTAGTTGGCTGGACGAATCAATGACAAGGTGTTTGGTACGTTCGCGGTAACATCAGAACCGCCGCCCCCGCAAGAACACAGCATGGCTAGCGCTGCACAAATTCCGGTCGTGCGCATAGTTTTAGAAAGTGTAAACAAGTCCCGCTCCCATCCAATTGCCGGACTTGGATACCCGCGAATCCACACCTGTGAATGCTGCATGACCTGGCATGCTCATTGGTGCCAAGCCTTTTTTGCCATAGTTGACCAAGCCAGCAAAACCGTAGACTGAAAACCCGGGTTGAATCTCATAGCCGAGACCAATGGTGTTGAGCAACAGGGTGTTTGATTGGCCTCTATCTGTTGGATTTTTGGTGTTGGCCTTGCCCAAGTAAACCATGCCTGTGTTGATATTCCATTTCGGAGCAAACCTGTAAACAGCACCTAAGCTGATGTCAGTTGAACTTGCACTGTAGGCTTTGTTCGTGGCTGCATCAACGCCATCAACGTTGAACATGTCGTTCCAAAGCGCATTGGGTGCTACGTACCCTGTGACAACGGCTTTTGTGCCGCTCCATCGGTTGTGTCGGATACCGCCATATAAGTCTGTTTTGGCATTGAGTTGGTAACGAGCCATTAACATCACAATTGATTGATGATTGCCATCTACCAACAATGGCTTATTGTCTTGTCCTATAAATGGCTGTTGGGTTGTTGTGGCCACAAACGGTGCGTGACCCCATGAAAGGGCTTGTCCATTTTTGGCTGATTGGGCAACGGCATCCAATACCAATGGCCCTTTCACATATTTTGCGTACAGCTCATAAAACTCAGGCTTGTTGACTTGCCACTTTGAATCACCTGCGTCGTAAGTGGCCTCCAAATGAAGATCACCATTGGCCACATCCATCAAGGGTAAACCCAGGCGTATTGCGCGCTGTAGCAAACCATAACCAGCGCCGCTTGAAGCCCATGAATCAGCAATACCGACGTTGGTTCCGTAGGGGTAGTCCGCCAAACTCCAGCTGCGGGTTGGAAATGCGCCAATTTGGACACTGCCGTAATTCTCATGAAGCAATGTTCCGTTTTGCTCGTACCAAATGCCTGGAATGTCTTCTTTGCCATCTCGCCAGCGTTGACTGAACAAACCCTTCACTTTGAAACCGTGGCCTAAATCAAATTCCTTGGTGCCCAAGTATGGTTGGAACAATGTGACATTGCCCTGTTTGGTACCAAATGGCTTTCCGGGAGCCAAAGCATCCGCCCAGGGCCGGTGCCGCGATTCACCGGCGTTCAATTGGCAATCCGCACACTGGTTGCTGGCTCTTGAAACCTCTGCTTTGGCAAAGCCCGTCAAAGTGAACGGGCCAAAGTCAACGGCCATGGCATTTGTTGACAAAGTCATGCTCAATCCCATGGCAGTGAGTACCAATGAAAAACGCAAGGGAGAGTTGGGTTCGGATTTTGGGTTCATTTGTCGGTTCCTTTTGAAAGCGCTTTCATTAGCTTATCCATCGAAAGTCAGAGTGTCAAATTTTTTTTGTTCGGGGTAAACCCTTGGCATATGATTTATTTTCGATTTATTAATGGAAAACCCCTAATTGTCTTGAAAGCGCTTTCATTAAGATGGCTGATAACTCATCATTTGAATCAATAGAAATGACGAAAATCATCAAACACTTGTGCTTGGTCGCATCAGGCTTGTTGGTCTGCAGCGCAAGCATGGCTCAATCCACAATGCCTTTTGGCGCGGGTCAAGTGTTGCTTGCGCCTCGTACAGCTGACAACGCTGCGCCCAAAGCGATCGGGCTGGCCGACTCGATGAAAGGCCAAGCTGTACCCACCAACCAGTGGTACTCGGGCCTTGTATTCAGTCCCAAAGCTGAAGTGCTTTTTGCACAACCCTACACCGTACGTGCTGCGGCAACTGGTTTTGAGTTGGCATTGCCCAAGCGGCAAGTCATTTCAACTGAACGCAAAGACACAGAGATCCATTACCCCCACCGTGCGCCGTTGGTTATCACACCTCTAGATTTCAAGGCCTCTCAGGGTAAGTTGGCTAAAGCCAGTGATTGGGCCATTGACATCAGTATGGGTGTTGGATCTGATCGCTTTGACTTCACTGTGGCGCACGGTAGCCCTTACGTATATGGCCGCATCAGTCGTGGCTCCGTATCCTTTCAAACCTCAGCAGCAGCGCAGCGTACCCAACTCAGCTCAGACCAGCGCGTTCTCACTTTGCTCAGCGAAGGTCAAACCTATGCCATTTTTGGACCAAGTGGTGTGCGATGGGAGCAATTGGGTCAACAGTGGGTGGCCCACTTGCCTATGGACAAAGGCTATTTCTCGGCTGCAGTGCTGCCCGACAATTCGCCCGAGACTCTCGCGATATTTATCCGCCATGCACATGCTCACATCACCCAAACCCAAGTGTCATGGCATTACACCGAAACCAACAATTCACTGCGGACTGATTACAGCGTCACCACACAAGCCATGGAAGGCACTGAGACGAAGACGTTGTTAGGCCTTTACCCACATCACTGGCACCAAAACCAATCTGTTATCGGAAAACTTAAGGGTCAATACCAGACCATTCGCGGTGCCATCCGCTTGTTGCCCGCTAACCAGTTTTCCACCGAGCTGACCTATCGCGGTTTTGTTCCTTTTTGGCCAGGCCTCAAAGATCATCCACGCAACGACGAACTCAAGGCCGTCTTGAAAGCAGACGTCAGCAATGCCCGGCGCAACATGCTTCAGATTGGCAATGGCCCCTATTGGCAGGGCAAAGGGCTGCAACGAATCAGCAAAGTCCTGGATGTAGCCGAACAACAAGGCGATACCGAAGCCGCCAAGCGTTTACAGAACTTGCTCAAGGGCCGCATTGAGCAATGGTTCTCGGGCAAGGACAGGCAAACCTACTTCCATTTGGACAAAACATTGGGCACGGTGCTGGCCTATCCCGAGGAGTATTTCGCGGTCGAACAAATGAACGACCACCACTTTCACTACGGCTACTGGATACGCACCATGGCCGACTTGGCGCTGCGCGATCCCGAGTGGGCCTCAGATACCCAATGGGGCGCAATGACCAACTTGCTCATTCAAGACATTGCAACTGCGGAACGGGGTAAAAAAGACTTTCCTTTCCTTCGCACCTTTGATATTTACGAAGGGCACTCCTGGGCCTCGGGCATTGGCTTGGGCGACTTGGGCAACAACCAGGAATCATCATCCGAAGCCATCAATGCTTGGTCAGCACTGATCTTGTGGGCGGAAATTCGAGGCGACAAAGCGCTGCGCGATTTGGGAATCTACCTGTACACCACCGAAATTGAAGCCATACGCCACTACTGGTTTGATGTGCACAACCTGGTTTTTGCACCCGAATACATGAACAAAGAAGTCAGCATGCTCTTTGGTGGGGCTTACAAACACAACACCTGGTGGACAGATGAACCCCGCCAGATCAAAGGCATCAACTTGCTGCCGATCTCGACATCTTCCACATACCTGGGCTTAGACCCAGCACATACCAAGCGAAGCCTAGCGACTTTGCCGGAAGACACACGCATTTACGAGTCCCGCGGCAAACGCGCCAACCCCACCGACATGTGGCAAGACTTGTTTGCCAAGTACATGGCCCTGACCGACCCCAAGGCCGCCTTGGCCATGTGGGACCGCTGGGGCGCTGTGGAACTGGGCGATACCCGCACCCATGCACTGCACTTCATGTTGAGTCTGGAAAAAATGGGCGTGCCCGATTTCAGCGTCAGCGCCAACCACGCTTTGTATTCGGTCTTCAAACGCTCAGATGGCCTGAGGACCTACCTGGCCTACAACGCTGGCTCGCAAGCCAAGACCGTGACCTTCAGTGATGGGCAAGTTCTGCAAGTGCCACCCCGAAGCCTGGCGCAGGCCAGCAAAAAAGTTTCCCCCTGATCCCCTTTTTCAACCCCCAGCGCAATCTATTCATCAAAAATGAAAGCGCTTTCAATTAAACCTAAAGGAGACCTTCATGCGATCATTCCCCACCAAAATTTCCGCTTGCGCCATCGCAGCAGCCGCATTGCTTTCAGCGTGCGGCGGGGGTGGCACCACACCAGGCGCCAACAACAACTCAGCGGTAAGCGGCAGCACAGGTGCATGCACGGCAGCACCTTGCATCAACTTTGCAGAGACCACATTGGGTATGGTCGACTTTGGCACTTTGGGCATTGCAGTTGCAAATGATCCAGCAGATGCCACCAACAAGGTCGCGAAGTTGACAAAAACCACTGGTTCCGAGACATGGGCTGGTGTAACTGTTCACCTCGGCGGAGCAGGCAACTCCGTGACTCGCATAGACCCCGCTCTGGGTATCACCTTGCGTGTTTATTCTCCTGCAGTGGGTAAAACCATCATGGTGAAAATTGAAGATGCATCCAATGACACTCTGAATGTTGAAGCAAACGCTACCAGCACCAAGGCGGGCGAATGGGAAACCCTGACGTTCACCTATGCATCAGCAAACCCTGCAATCACATACAACAAGGTCAGCGTCTTCCCTGGTTTCAATACGAAATTAAACGAGGTCTATTACATCGACGAATTGAAGTACACAGCGAAGGCCGCAGATGTTGTGACACCCCCAACAACCGGCGGAACAGTATTGACCTTATCTTCTGGATTTACCAGCGCTGTACTCACCGCAGAGGGCGGGGCCATCAAATCAGCAGGTGGCAGCAACTTTGACGGTTTTAGTTGCAATGGCAACGTTGAGTCGTGCGGCACTTTTGCAGGTGGGTCTGGTGCTGACAGTTATATGGGCTTTTACTATCAAACATCTAGCGCGGCATCTGCTCTTTACAGCCAAATTGAAGTATTTGCACCCAACATCACTGCTTTGAGTACAACTGCCGATACAGACGGGGTCACCGTCACCAACCAAACAAAAGTCAATTTCACCTTCAACCAAAACCCCGAATGGTTCAGCGGTGCCAACAATAAATTTGGCGTTGTCATCACTTTGGGTAAACGTTATGCCGTAGGAGAGGGTTGCCATATTGAGCTTCATGGGGTGAAAACACCGACCTCGGTGGATGCCACAGCCTATACGATGAACCTTCGTGATGACTTCCGCGTTGCGCAGGACTGCGGTACGGGCATTGCACAAACCGATGTTGCTGCAGCTTTGTCGGCATCACCTGTTATCAGCAGCGTTAAGTTCCTTGGGGCTGGTGGTGGTGCGGCAATCATTGGCCGTAACAGCGTGTCCAGCGGTGCCAACTTGACAACCGCAACAGGCGGTGGTGTTTATCCCACAACCGTTGTTCTCAAAGGTGGCATCACCATTGATTGATTTTTATTGATGGATAAACTGGGCTGATGACAGCCCCGTTTGTTTCACCGTTAGAAACCGCAATGGCCAATTGGACATTGCGGTTTTTTTAGTTTTTGCGATACACCCGAATGTCATCCACCTCCATGGTCGCAGGCAAATTGGCGTTCGCCACTGGACCACCCAACACACCGCCAACGGCCACATTGAGCAACAGATATTGGTCTCGGTCAAAGGGCCATTGGGCTCAGTTGCGATTGCGTGGGTTGTTGTAGGTGAAGGAGTACACGCCGTTCACACACACGACCACCTTGTCCGCGTCCCTGGTCATTTGGTAAGTGTTGAAGTCGGTGCAGGTTGTGGGCTAAGGGGTGGTTTGTCCTATACTGCCGCCGCCGCGTTGTTAGCCGCTGTGTGCACGGTGCCCAACACTTGCTGTTTGTCTGTGATCGAAAAAACCTTTTGTTCCATGATCTCGATCTCACCGTCGGCGGGCCATGCGCCTCCGGTGCCCAGCATCCAGATGGCGGGCCAAGTGCCATGGTGCAGAGCAGTTTGGACCGCATTTCAAAACAGCCACAGGTCCAACTGGCTTTGCCGCGTGTCACGAGGCGGGCCGAGCTGAAGTTTTGATTGCCGTAATCCGTAGCATTGGTCAGGCGCTCTTGGCGGGCGGTGATGAGCAGTTTGCCGTCAACCACGCGGTAGTTTTCAAGCCTTTTGCGCGCTGTAGTACTGCAACTCCCCGCTCCACCAACCACGTTGGTTGTAGTCGGTGTCATAACCCCATTTGCTGCTGTCGGGCAGGCCAGGCGTGTTGAACTCGTCTTGCCAGACCAAGGTCCAGCCTGACAAAGCGGTGGTGGTGTTGCCCGTGTCGGGATTGGACGGGCTGTTTGGGGCGTTGGTGCTTGTTTCCAAACCACCGCTACACGCTGCAAGCGTCGACAGCAGGCCTCCAAAAAAATAGCGTTTGGCGGCTGTACTGCACACTGAAATGCATTTTATGTCGGTGTCAGTCGCCTGTTTTGGGCGTCGAACAGATGCACTTGTGTGGGGTCTAAATGCAGGCCAATGGTTTCGCCCATGCGGTGGCTGATTTGCTGTTGTGTCAACTTGACCGTGATCAGCTCAGAGTGCCATGGCAGCCTCACATAGACGATGGATGAATCGCCCAATTGTTCGGCGAACTCGATCACGCCTTGCAGCCCCATCCCGGGCTCGCACAGACGAATAGCCTCTGGACGAACACCCAATAAGACACCAGACAAGGCTTGCGTGATGTTCAAACCCGCATCGCTGCAGGCCATGCTGGTTTTGCTGTCAAATTGGATGCGGCTGAGGGGTGCATCCACGGTGTAGCGCAAGAGGTTGATTTTGGGAGAGCCCAAGAACTGCGCCACAAAGGTATTGACCGGCTTGCGGTACAAATCCATCGGCGCACCCACCTGCTCAATCTGCCCTTGGTTGAACACCGCAATGCGGTTGCCCAACGTCATGGCCTCGGTCTGGTCATGCGTGACGTAGATCATGGTGGTTTTCAGATCGGCGTGCAGCTTGGCCAGTTCAATGCGCATTTGCACGCGCAATGAGGCGTCCAGATTGGATAAAGGCTCGTCAAACAAAAACACTTTCGGTCGGCGCACGATGGCACGGCCAATGGCCACGCGTTGTCGTTGGCCGCCCGACAATTGTTTGGGGTAACGCTTGAGCAAAGCGGTCAGCTGCAAGCGCTCTGCCGTGTCTTGAACGAGCTTGGCGGTTTCGCCTTTGGAGGTGCCTGACATCCGCAGGCCAAAGCCCATGTTTTCTTCGACAGTCATGTGCGGGTAAAGCGCATAACTTTGGAACACCATTGCCGCACCACGTTCAGAAGGGCCTTTGGTGCTGACGTCTTCGCCGCCGATGTGGATGCTACCGCCGGTCATGGTTTCAAGTCCGGCAATCATGCGCAGCATGGTGGATTTGCCGCAGCCCGACGGGCCTACAAACACCATGAATTCTCCATCCTGGACTTGCAAATCCAGGCCTGGAATGACCACGGTTTCACCAAAGTGTTTGGTGACGCCTTTGAGTTCGATCGATGCCACGTTATGTCCTACTCAAAAAATTTCGATACCAGAGTGCACTGTTTTTGAGTGTTCGTTGCTGTGTCTCAAAGTCCACGTGAACCAAGCCAAAGCGCTTGGCGTAGCCGCTGGCCCATTCAAAGTTGTCCATCAGGCTCCAGGCAAAGTAAGCACCCACCGGTACACCTTGCACCATGGCATCGTGAGTAGCGGCAATGTGGTCGCGGATATAGGCCAATCGCTGCGCGTCATCCACCACGCCGTTGACCAATTGGTCTTTGAAGGCCGCACCGTTTTCTGTGACCCACAGGCGTTTCGGTTGGTAATCGTGATGCAAACGGCACAGCAATTCGGTCAGTCCGTGGGGATATACCTCCCAGCCCATGTCGGTGACGGTGTTCCCAGTGCTGGCCACATCCCAAGGATTGCCACACGAGGAAAAATTGCGAGTGTAGTAGTTGACGCCCAAAAAATCGTTGTTTTGAGCAATGGTTGCCAAATCACCGGGTTGCGATTGCGGCGCGTCGGCACCCAAATGTTCGATCACGTCCTGTGGGTAGACGCCTTTGTACAAAGCATCCATGTACAGGCGCAGGATCAGGCCATCATCCAATCGCGCCTTGGCCACATCCTGAGGATCGTCACTGGCGGGGTAAATGGGTGACAGGTTCAGCACAATGCCCATCGCGGTGGTGAGCCCCAGTTCACGCATAGCTTGCAATGCCATGCCATGGCTGAGCAACAGATGGTGCATCGCTTGCATGGCTTGTTTTCTGGACTGAATGCCTGGCGCAAAAATTCCTTGCTCGTAACCCAAGATGGCAATGACCCAAGGCTCGTTGTGCGTACAAATGCTGTGCACGCGGCGGCCAAATCTGCGGGCCACTTCTGTCGCGTAGCGTGTGAAATGTGCGCAGATCTCTCGGTTGTCCCAGCCGCCTTGGTCTTGTAGCGATTGCGGCAAATCCCAATGGTTCAGTGTCAAGTGCAACTCAATGCCGCGTTTTTCAAGTGCCGCAATCAACTGGTCATAAAAGGCAAAGCCTGCTTCATTCCAAGCGCCTTGACCATCGGGTTGTACGCGTGGCCAGGACATCGAAAATCGATATGCATTGACGCCCAAACTGGTGATCAACTCAACGTCCTCTGGCCACCTTGTGTAATGTTCGCAGGCTACGTGGCCATTGCTGGCATCTGCTATTTTTCCTTCAATGTCACAAAAGGTGTCCCAGATCGATGGGCCTTTGCCATCGCTGTCGTGCGCGCCTTCTATTTGAAAAGAGGATGTGGCGACACCCCACTTGAAGTCTTGAGGGAAATGGTCACGAGAGACGGTCATGGTGCTCATGTTCAGAGTGGTTGATTTAGCCGCGCACAGCGCCTGAAGTCAGGCCTTCGATCAGTCGGCGCGATGAAAATATGAAGATGATCAGCAATGGGATGACTGCAATGGCCGATCCCGCCATCAATGCACCCCATTCGGTGTCGACCGGACTTTGCACGCTGCGCAGCGCCAACGGAAATGTGTACATCTCGGGTGAGCGCATCACGACCAAGGGACCAATGAAGTTATTCCACGAGGCAATGAATGCAATCAGGCCCAGCGTGCCGAATGCAGGTCCTAGCAAAGGCACGACCACACTCCAGTAAATTCTGAATTCACCACAGTTGTCCATGCGGGCCGCTTCAATCAGCTCTTTGGGAATGGCTGAACTGATGTACTGCCGCATCAAGAAGATACCCATGGCAGGGGCTGCACCCGGCAGATACAACGCACGAGGCTGATCGATCCAGTTGAGCGCATCCATGATCAAGAAGGTGGGGATCATGCCCAGAAACGATGGCACCAACATCGTGCCCATGACCAGTGCAAATAACAGTTTTTTATAACGGAACTCGTACACGGCAAAGGCAAAACCGGCCATGGAGCAAAACAAAAGGGTCAGTGCCGTCCCCATCAAGCCCACATACAGCGACCACCCCAAGTTTTTCCAAAATGGAATTTTGGCCATCAAAATCTTCATGTTTTCAAAAAAGTGATCACCAAAAAACAAGGGGGGTGGAACACTGAAAATGTCCGACCGCGATTGCGTGGCAAACACGAACATGAAGTAAAAAGGGCCCAGCATCAACAAGGCACCCAGCACAATGAAGATCCAACCCGTCACACCCAGTGTGGATTTGGCTTCTGACATGGCTTGGCTCATGCTTGCCCTTCTTTGTTTTTGAATACTTTGTTCGTGACCAAGGTCATAACCAAGATGATGACGAACAGCATCCATGAAATCGCGCTGGCCAAACCAAAGTCATTGAAATCAAATGCCGTTCGGTACATGTACATGGCGGTGGTCATGCCGGCATATTCAGGACCACCTTTGCCACCCGTCAAAATGAATGGCTCTTCAAAAAGCTGCAGTCCACCAATGACGGTCAAAGTGACCCCGAAGAACATCATGGGCTTGAGCTGGGGCAGGGTGATGTAGAAAAATTGTTGCCAGTTTTTAGCCCCATCCATGCGGGCTGCTTCATACAAATCGCGTGGAATACTTTGCATGGCCGCCACGTACAAGATGACGTTGAAACCCAAATAACGCCAGAACACCACGGCGGAGACGACGGGTTTGACGGCTTCTGGACTGCCCAGCCAATCAATGTTTTTCTCGGGCATGACTGCGCTCAGCCATGGCCATTTCGCCATTTCAGCCAAGGCTGCATTGACCATGCCGTAGTCGGTTGAAAACAAGGTGCTGAACATGATGGCGATCGCCACCGTCGATGTGATGTAGGGCAGGAAATACGCGCCCATGGCGGCATTGCGCCAGCGACCCATTTTTTCGTTGATCAAATAAGCCAAGGGAATGGCGACAAGGTGTTGCGGCATTCCCGATACGAGAGCCATCCACAAGGTGTTGCCCAAGGAGGTCCACACCAAAGGGTCCTCGATGGCAAATATCAAATTTTCCAGGCCCACATATTTCATTGATTCGAGTCCCTGCACCGGATCCCACATGTGAAACATCAGCACGAAGGAAAAAACAATGGGAAACAGTCCGAATACCAAAAACAGCAACAAAAATGGGCTGATCAGCACATAAGGTGCCAACGCGGGTGTCAGCACGGGCTTCATCAACGACTCGCTCGTCTTTGCACCAAGCGGTGTGCGTCTTTAAGCGCTTGGTCTATGGGCTTGTTTTTGGTCAATACCAAATCCAATTCAGCATTGACTATTTCTTCAGCCAAGCTGTCGTTTTTAAAGACCATGGTTGGCTTGATTTGCGACGCGGTGTTTCTCCATTCGGTTCGGGCTTTTTGCCCGCCCAAAAAAGCCACGGGTTGATTGAAAAATTCTCCGTTTTGGGCTTCAATCAAGGCTGGGAATGCATTGAATTTTTCAAAAGCCATTTGCTGCTGCTTGCTGTTCAAAGTCAGGTGTTGGATCAAATCCCAAGCCAATTCCTTGTTCACCGCTTTCTTGGGAACTGCATAGAAGGTCCCACCCCATGAAGTGGCAATGCGTTCAGGCAACACCGTGGAACGCCAAAGTCCACTGGTGTTGGGGGCCAACCAATTTTGCAAATGGCCACCCAACCAGGCCCCCATCATTTGAACAGACACGGTACCGCGTTTGAGCGACTCACCCCACTCGTTGGACCAAGCATTGATTTTGGCGTCTAAACCTTGCGCTCTGATTTGTTGAGCGATCTCGAACCCGCGTTTAAATCGAGGTGCTGTATCGATGACGGATTTGCCTTGGTCATCAAAGTAAACACCATGTCCTGCGGGGATGCCTGTTCTGATCACGATGTCTTTGACATCACGTGCATGTGCTACCAGATAAGCACCACTGTCTTTTTTGATTTTTTGACCGCTTTGGATAAAGCTATCCCAAGTCTGAGTCAGGTCCGATTCTTTGACATTTGCCTTGGTCAATAAATCATGTCGGTAAAACATGGCCCCTGGACCAATGTCGGTCGGAACGGCCACTTGCCCGAGGGAGGCAGAGCGGCCTTGAGCCAGGGCGTAGGGCACCATTTTTGACGCATACTGACCCAGTTGAAAAGGTGCTTTGTTCAAGTCCTCGAGTCCGCCACTTTGGGTGAATCGACCCAAGTAGCCATATTCAATGGTCATGACATCGGGCAAGCCTGTCGATGTTGCCAGCGCAGTCGTCATGGCTGTGTGGTGGTCTGCATACTCGCGGCTAACCACTTTTACTTCCACATTGGGGTTTTTCTTTTGCCACTCTTGAAGTGACGCTTTGATGATGTCATCTACTGCTGGAAATGCTGCAACCGTGATGCTCGTTTTTTGTGCCATCGCCATGCCCATCGACAAGACGCAAAGCACAAAAATTGCTGTTCTTTTCATGAAAACCTTTCTTTATGAAAGCGCTTTCATTTTTAAATACAACATCTGAGATGTCAAGTCGATCAAGGGTTTCCACTGTGTTTCTTTCAGCTTACTCACTTGTGAGTCGCTGTTTCAATTTGGAGCGTGATGGATCTATATTCCGATGTTCATCACGACCCTTTACAAGCAAATGAGACCGTGTATGGGTGGTCCTTGAACGGATCATTTGCACGAGCAGGTGAATTTAAAGCCCACCCGCCACATCCACGATGCTGCCGTCGACGTAGCTGGCATCCGGGCCGGCAAGCCACATGGCCACCTTGGCCACTTCTTGCGCAGTGCCGGATCGCCCCATGGGGACGGCCGTTTTGGCCATGTTTTGCATTTGCGCTACGCCGCCGTGCACATTGTGAATCTCCGTTTCAATGAGACCGGGGCGAATGGCATTGACGCGTATGCCCTGTGTGCCCACCTCTTTGGCCAATGCAAGGTTAAAACTGTCCAGTGCGCCTTTGGAGCCGGCGTAAGCTCTACCGCCCGATAAACCACCCAGGCGGGCTGCTACCGATGACATGTTCACAATGGCACCTCCAGTGCCGCCGTTCGCAGTGGACATGCGAAGCACCGCTTCACGCGCACAGAAATAGGCACTGAAGACGTTGGCACCATAAAGTTGATGGAGATTTGTTTCATCGACTTGCGTGATCAAAAAACTGGCCAGGATGCCTGCATTGTTGATGAGCGCATGCAGTGGCCTCAGGGCCTCGTCGAACTCACGAAACATGCGCTGAACTTCCGATTGTTGGCTCACATCAGCCAGCAAACAGACGACTTTCACGCCCCTTGCCTGCAGCTCTTCGGCCAAGTCCATGGCCTCGGTTTGGCTTTGCTTGTAATTGAGGCCAATGGACCAGCCTTGTTGTGCAGCCTGTTCGGCGATGGCCCGCCCAATGCCCCGACTGGCACCCGTGATCAAGATGTTTTGGGGATGGCTCATCGTGTCACTCCGGTTGTATGTTGGCTTCTTTGACCAGGCGAGTCCATTTGTTGACTTCGCTGCCCATGAATGTCTTGAGTTGATCAGGTGTCATCACCATGGCTTGAATGCAAATATTGGACAGCTTGTCCTGAGACTCCTTGGTTTTGAGTGCTTGACCCATGGTGGCGTTCAATTTGTCTACCACATCTTTGGGCATGCCGGCTGGCCCCAAGAGGGCGAACCAGGCCGTGATGTCAAAAACCGGCATGGATTCGGCCAGGGATGGCCAATCGGGCACCAGCGGGGAGCGCTTGAGGGCTGTGATGCCCAAGGGGCGTAATTTGCCGCCCTTGGCTTGAGCCATTGAATTGCCCAAATCCACAAAGGTGTAGTCCACCACGCCTGCCATGACGTCGTTCATGGCCAAAGGAATGCCCTTGTAGGCCACACCCAAGGAGTCCACTTTGCCCAACTTGTTGAGCACAGCAATGCTCACTTGCGAACTCGAAGAGCCATAACTCGCGTTGACTTTGCCCGGACGCTGTGTGGCGTACTGGATGAATTCCTGGATATTTTTGGCTGGATGATCGGCCTTGACCATCAAGACCAGCATGTTTTCGCCGACGGCAGCGATGGGGGAGAAGTCCTTGAGGGGATCATAGGGAATGCTTTTGAGCAAGGCGACGTTGGAGGCGGCCGCCGAATTGGATGAAAACAACAAGGTGTAGCCATCGGGTGCAGATCGGATGACCTCCATGGCGGCTATGGAGCCACCGGCCCCCAGGTTTGTTTTCAACAACAAAAGCCTGGCCCAGTAAATTTTGCATTTGCAAAGCCATCAGCCGTGCAGCTTGGTCCGTGGCGCTGCCCTCAGGCAATGGCACCACAAATTTGACAGGTTTGAAAGGTTTAAAAAGTTAAGTCTGATGCCAAGCAGATCCAGATGCAAGCCAAAACGCCAGACCCAGCGTGACCATTTTTATGAAACTGCGTGTTTTCACCATGTCTGCTCAATATTTTTAAAAAGGTTTTTATGGTCGAAGAATTTGCAGGGTCAGCAAGTGAAAAGACAAAGATTTGCCATGCATGTCGAGGTTCAAAGAGTCGTTGACACCCCCATCCAACACGTTGTCGAGCACAAAATTCATGGCACCCAAGTTGGGCAAAACATAGCGGCGCACTTGACTGGGCTTGCGAGCCCCGAAATGAAGTGCCACTTTTTCTGCAGTGACCTGATGGACCAACCAATCAAAGTCTTCCTCCTTGTAAGCAATCAAGCTGATGTTGGCATGGTTGCCTTTGTCACCCGTTCGAGCATGGGCCAGGTCGTAAAGCGCAATGTGGGTCATAGGGCAATGTGGGGCAGAGATGAGATCAATTGAAAACTGGCAGGAATTTTTTCACGTGGAATCAGGCAGGCCAAATTGGACAATCTTTGGCGTTTGGCGACCCGAACACCCCCACCTCCAGCAGGCCCACCTGTCCACAGGGCGGTCAGCTCTTGCAACAACAACTCAATCATGGGCAGGGATTCGTGTCTGGATGCGACCCGCAAACGGACATCCATGGAGCGGGCCACGGGGGCTTGAGCCAACATGCTGCCTGCGTCATCGCCCAAGATGCTGGTGATGCCAATCAAGTCAAAGCGCAGTGGCAACTGAAGGCCCATGCGTTGTTGCATGACTTGCATGGCCAACCGAGCCCTCCCTTCGGCATTGGGTCCTGCATATGAAATTTCACCTTCACCGAGCCAGCCACCCTCAAAATAGGCCAGTACTTTGAGGGTGCTGGTTCGGGCATGGCCTTTTACACCAGAGAGTCGAACACGATCAGGTCCTACTTGTTCAACTTTGGCTTGGGTGATGTCAGCAACCACATCGGGGGTGATGTATTGGGCTGGGTCATGCACTTCGTACAGCAGTTGTTCTTTGACGGTGCGGCAATCGACCAAGCCACCGGTGTGATCTGCTTTGCTGATCACACAGGAGCCATCCGCAAAGATCTCTGCAATTGGAAACCCGACATTTTCCAGACCCGGAACTTCTTTTTTGCCCGGATCGGCAAAGTAACCGCCAGTGACCTGCGCCCCGCACTCCAGCAGATGCCCGGCCATGGTGGCCCCCGCCAGTTTGTCCCAATCGTGTTCATGCCACCGATAGTGGGCAATGGCAGGCCCCAGCAACAAGGAGGGGTCGGCTACACGGCCCGTGACCACGATTTGAGCGCCTTGTTGGAGGGCTGCAGCAATTTCGAAGGCTCCCAGATAAGCGTTGGCGCAGACAAAACGAGCTTCTTCAAAGGCGGTGTCTAAATGCTGTTTGACCAGGTCGCGGCCCTCGGGTGTGGACAGGTCATCGCCCATGACCACCGCAATCTGAGGTTTGGGCAAGCCCAGTTTTTCGGCCAATCTCAGGATGCACAAGGCTGCACCCTGCGGATTGGCAGCACCGAAGTTGCCAATGATGGGAATGCGGTGATGCAAACAATCGGCCAGGATGGGCCCCAACTCCAATTCAAGCAAGGGCTCATAACCCAAATTGGGATGGGCTCGGCGAATCAGGTGTTGATGGGCCAAAGTACGCTCTGCCAGATTTTCAAACATCAAGGCAGCAGGCCCACCGCGGGCGATCAGCGTTTTGACCACAGGAATAGCCGCATCAACACGATCACCTGAAAAACCTGCGCCACAGCCCACTGCCAATGTTTGCATTCGAAGACCTGTTGTGTTGAAAAGTGGAATGATTTTGCAAAGGTCCGCAGGGCTTGTAAAACTAAATTTCTACCTTGAGCTTGAACCATTGTTCAAATGAAGTCTACGCTTGTGTGTGGTGCAAAGCTCAAGACAAATTTGCCATCCAGGCGGTTGAATTTGGAGCGTTGACCTCAACAAAACGATTCACATCAACGCACATCAAGGTCATAATGAATTCTCTTGAATGGAAATGAATGATGAACAAACTCAAAATCACCAAGATCAGAAATCTCTCTGCTGGCTATTACGCTGTAGGCATCGGCATTTTCTCTGCAGTTTTTTTCGTGCTGGCGCTCATTGTCGAATTGGTCCAAAGAAACAGTTGACGTGTTGGCCTTGGCGCCAACTTGTGCACAGCCCATTGCTAAATCAATCACATCAGTAGGGGCCTTCGGCCCAACTTTTGGATGGGGACACGCTGGTCATGAACGGCAGCAATTCCTGTTGAGACGACAGATCAAATCCCCAAGTAAGCCTTGCGGATTTCGTCCCTCCGGCTCAACTCGGATGAGACACCCGAGGTGACCACGCGACCGTTTTCGAGCACATAGGTGCGCTGAGAAATCGCCAAAGCGCGGCTGACGTTTTGCTCCACCAGCATCACGGCCGTGCCACTTTGGTGGATGGCTTCGATGGCCCGGAACATCTCGCCCACGATGCTGGGGGCCAAGCCCAAAGAGGGCTCGTCCAGCAAAAGCAGACGGGGCAAGGCCATCATGGCCCGGCCAATGGCGACCATTTGCTGCTGACCGCCCGACAAAGTCCCGGAAACTTGGCCCAGCTTGGCGCGGACGGCTGGAAAAAGTTCACACACCTTCTCAAAAGTTTGCTCACGCACGGCGCGGGCAGCTGGGTGCATGGCTCCGAGTTCCAGGTTTTCCCGCACCGTCATGCCCGTGAACAATCTGCGGCTTTCGGGTACCAAGGCCAAGCCTTTTTCACACAGCCGGTGCGACGGCAGTGACGAGACGGTCTGGCCTTCCCAGACGATCTGGCCGGATTTCAGCGGGCTCAGGCCCATGATGGCATTGATCAATGTGGTCTTGCCCGCGCCATTGGGCCCAATGACCGAGACCAACTCTCCGGAATTGACCTGCATGGACACATCCCAAAGTGCCGGGGCCGCACCGTAATTGACTTGAATTTGTTCTATTTGGAGCATGTTTAAACCGCCGCCTCATCACCCAGATAAGCCCTGACCACCTCGGGGCGGGACATGACATCCTGCGGATGGCCTTCGGCAATGACTTCACCTTGATTGAGCACCACCAGCCGATCAGACAAGGCCAGCACGGCGCTCATGACGTGTTCAACAAACACAATGGAAGTGCCACGCTCACGGATGCGTCGGATGGTCTGGACTGCAGCGCTCATCTCGGAAGGTGTCAAACCCGACAAGACCTCATCGAGCAAAAGCACTTGGGGCCGCGCTGCCAGCGCTCGAGCCAACTCCAAGAACTTGCGCTGGTGCAAATTGAGTTCATCCGGAAAATGATCCCCCTTGTCTTGCAGGCCGGTGAACAGCATCCACTCACGGGCCTCGGCCAGAGCCTGTGCGTCAGTTAAACGTGCGCCGCCGTAATGCGCTGCCAGGGTGACGTTTTGCAACACGGTCAAACCGTTGAATGGACGGGGAATTTGGTAGGTGCGCGATAAGCCCTGACGACGGATGCGGTGGGCAGCCCAGCCCGCGCAGGACTGGCCACGCAGGAGCACCGATCCCGCAGTGGGGCGGTAATGGCCTGTGACCACGTTGATGAAGGTGGATTTGCCTGAGCCGTTGGGTCCGAGCAGCCCCAAAATTTCGCCACGGTACAAATCGAGGTCAACCTGATTCAAGGCTCGGATGCCAGAAAAGTGTTTGCTCAGACCGCGCACTTCTAGCACTTTTTGACGGTCTGGCGAGTCGGCTGGTCGCGATAAAGGACGTTCAATCACCAAGCTGTCTTCGCTGGTATGTTCTGACGCATGCACATCGCCAGACAAGTCTTGGGTCCGTTGAATCAGTCGTTTGTGCTGGCGTAACTGCCATGTGCCTAAAATGCCCCTCGGCATGATCAGCACTGCGCCCGCTAACACCAAGCCAATGATGACTTTGCCAATCAGCGCACTTTCACCGGCAGTGAACGCGTGAAGCAAAAGTGTGATCAAGATGCCGCCCAACATGGGGCCTGCCCAGTGGCGGCTTCCACCCAGCACACTCATGAGCACCACGGTCAAGGGTACGGTGATGTTGAAGGTCTCGCCCACCGTGACGTAAGAAACATACAAAGCATGGATGGCACCCATGACGCCGGCAAAGAAACTCGACAAGGCAAAAGCACCCATCTTGAGCCAAAAGGTAGGAACACCGTTGACCTCAGCGGCGTCCTCATCGTCGTGGATGGCCAGCAAGCCCAAACCAGCGCGGGCATGGAACAACCACCATGCAGCCAACACGCACAAGACCGTCAGTACCAGACTGGCGTAATAAAAAGTGGAGGCCGGTTTGGGACCCCACTGTGGCAAATTGATTCCCATCAGGTACACACCTGGGCCACCATCGATGGGCGTGTTCACCACCACGGTGGCCAAAACAAAGCCCACCGCCAACGTGATCAGGGCAAAGGATTCACCACGGATTTTGCGCACATTGAACACCAGCGCCCCAATGGCCAATGCCAGCAGCGAGGCCAGTACACCACTGCCCAGCGCAGCGGGCACCACAGGCCAGTCAGCCTTGGTGGCCAACGTGGCCATACCGTACATGCCTACACCAAAAAACGCTCCATGGCCAAATGAAAAATAGCCGGAGTAGCCCGAAAGCATGTTCCAGGAGGTGGCCAGCGTCATCCAGAAAAAGATCACGTACAACAAGGACTGCAGGTGCACGGGCAAGCCCATGTAAGGTGCCGCAAAAAGCACCACCAACAACACGAATAAAAGGGTAAATCGCTGAATCTTATTCATCACCACGCCTGAGTAAAAGAATCAGGATCAACACCGTGAACGCCACCAAGGGTGCCCAAGTGGGGGCAATCAAAGCCTGGGTCATGGACTCGCTGATGCCAATGGCCAAGCCACCGAGCAAGGGCGTCAAAGCCGAACCCAGCCGCCCAATCATGACCACCGCAAACACCACACCCACCCAAGCAAATATCTGCGAGGGGGCTAAAGTGAAAGTCAAGGCCACGCAAACACCCGCACACGCGGCCAGTGCTGCACACAAACCCGCCATCAAAATAGCCAAGCGCTTGGCATTGATGCCAAAAGCCGTGGCAATTGCAGGATCCTCGGCACTGGCACGCACAGACTTGCCCATGTCGGTGCGGTGCAGCATCCACCACACCAGGCCCACAGCGGTCAAAGACATGGCCAAGGTCAAGGCTTCAGAGTAGGTCACCACCACGCTGCCCAGACGGAATTTATGCTCATCGTAGACAGAGGCCATGCGGCGAAAATCGGCGCTCCAGATCCACTGCAGCAAAGCCTCCACGGACACGGTGATGCCAAAAGTCACCAGCAATGAGTTGAAGGGCGTGATGGCAAATCGAGCGAACACAGCCTGCAAACCCATGCCCAATAAGGTAAAAAGCGGCACCAAAACCAGCAACGAGATCAAGGGGTCAACGCCCAACCGGGTCTTGAGCTCGTAGGTGATGTAGGCCGACAAAAACACCCAGGCGAAGTGCGCCAAGTTGATTTGCCGCAGCAAGCCCCAGCCCAAGCCGATGCCCAGACCGATCAGGCCATACAGGGCACCAAGAAAGACGCCGGAGGCGAGCGCTTGAAGTAAAAGCCCAGCGCTGGGCATGTTAGAAATTCATCTTGCTGCCAGGCAGAGCAACGTCTTTGGGGTGAATCACGACCCATTTGCCACCTTGCAATTGCTTGATCCGGTTCAAGTCATCGCCATAGTTGTTAGGTCCATCAAATCGGACTTTGCCCACGATGGTGTCCACGCGGTTTTTCTTGAGCCATGCAGAAATTTTGGCGTCTTCCAGGCTGCCTGAACCTTTGACACCGGCTTCCAGAAATTGCCAGCCAGTGAACGCGTTGGCCGCTTGCAACTCGAACACGGTGTCGGGTAAATTGGCTTTGGCTGCACGCTCGTTGTACAACTTGATCGCTTCGGCGTAAGCAGGGTTGTTGGTGAAGGGCGCATGCTGCTCGAAAGTGGTCAAGGTCAGCGCATTGGCAGCCAGCGGTGATTGCGCCAGAGGGCCTGGAGTGGGATAGACATGGAAATGGATCTTTGGTTTGTAATCGATCTTGTTCATCGCCTCGAGCAACTGAAGGCTTTCTGCTCCGATCGAGCCGATCCAAACCACATCGGCATTGGCCTCTTTCAAGCGTGACGCAATCGGCCCAAAGTCGCGGTTGCCAAACTCCCATTCCAGCCACAAGGCTTCACGCAGCCCCCGCTTTTTGAACACTTCACGCGCACCTACCGATAAAAAAACCACCGAGGGGAATTTGCTGCTGACCATGGCCACAGATTGCGGTTTTGCACCACTGGCCGCAATCGCATCGAGCAAGGTGTTGGGCACCGTGGTGCCCGGGTCGATGCCCATGACATACGCAGGAAAGTGCATGTCGTATTTGGCCAGCGATGGGATACCAAACGAATTGGTGATCAAGACTTTGCCGTTGCGTTGGGCCACGCCCATGGCCGCCAGCGAGTTGGCTGTGGCATAGGGCCCCATCAGCAAGTCAACTTTCTCACCTGAAATCAACTGCTCATACAAGGTGCGTGCGAGGTCGGGTTTGGATTGGTCATCTTTGACCACCCATTCGACGGGGCGGCCCAACAAGCCGCCACGCTTATTCAATTGTTCTATGAAGATTTCACCGGCAATTTTGTGCATCACCGCCGTCCCTGCCAATGGGCCCGTCAAGGACAAGGTGCTGCCCACCCGGATCGGTTTGGTCTGCGCATGCAGCCATGTCGAAGTCGATGCGAGCAACAAGGACGAACCCAGTGCTTTCAAAAGAGGCCGCTTTTGCATGTTTGATTCCTCAAAACTGTGTAGATGAAAATCGCAAAAATTGAAAATCCATTATGGAATCCGGCGCTCATTCGCCCATTGGGAATAACCCGCTGACGTGCTGTCGCCAACGCGCTTGCGAACTAGCGCTCCTGCAATTCACAGTGCACCGAAGTGCGGCGAGATCGCACCAAGCCAATTCGTTTGTTTGATTATTCACAAGAGCCCACCACCCATGAGCACACCCCCCGCCTCCAGCGCCTTCACGCCCTCGGGCTCCACACACATGGCGATTGCCGAAGTGGACCGGATCGTGGTGCGCGGCAAAGACCTCTGCCGCGATGTGATTGGCCAGCAATCGTTCACCGCCTATTTTTTGTTTTTGTTGACGGGCGAGACACCCAGCGACAACTTGGTGCGTGTGGCCGATGCCACCATGGTGTCCTTGGCCGAACACGGCTTGGTGCCCTCGGTTCAAGCCGCACGCATGACCTTGGCGGCAGCACCCGAGTCGGTGCAAGGCGCAGTGGCTGCAGGTCTGCTGGGCTGCGGAGCTGTGATCTTGGGTGCTTCTGAAACAGCCGGACACCTGTTGATCGAAATGCTCGCCCAGTCAACGCAACAAGGCCAAACCTTAGAGGTTGTGGCTCGCGAACGCCTGCAAGCCTTTCGCACCGCCAAGCAAGCCCTGCCTGGCTTTGGGCACCCAGTGCACAAACTCGGCGATCCACGCGCGACCAAACTGATTGAACTGGCTCGGCAATGGGGTGTGGCAGGTGCGCATGTACGCGCTCTCGAGGCGCTCGCCTCTCAAGTCGAAGGCGTGTATGGCCGGCCCTTTCCCATGAACGTGTCGGCGGCGATCCCCGCTGTCTTGCTGGATGCGGGCTACCCGGCCGGTGCACTCAAAGGCATTCCCTTGCTGGCCCGCACCGCCTCTCTGGTGGCACACATTCTGGAAGAGCAAACCCGACCTATTGGCTTCAAACTCGCCAGTGCGGCCGAGCATGCCATGACTTACGACGGCCCACCCGTGGCCCGTTGAATTTTGCAAGTACACACCATGGCTACGCCCACACTCTTGTCGCCACTGGAAGTCTTGCGCCAATTCGATGCGCATGACTTCTCGATCGATCAATTCTTTCAGGCACGACTTCGCCGATTGAGCGAGCAGCCCATGGTGGAGTACCAGGGTAGCGTCACCACCTGGCAATCATGCGCCGAACAAGCCGACCACGCTGTGGGCTGGTTGTTGGGCAGGGGCGTGCAAGCGGGTGACCGCATCGGGCTGATGGCCTACAACCATCCAGCGACGGTGGTTTTACTCATCGCCTGCGCACGCGTGGGTGCCATCCTGGTGCCCTGCAACCCCGAATTTGAAGCGCGTGAAGCCCAATATATTTTTGAACACGCAGGCGTGCGGGGGGTCATCTGCTCGACCGAAGCACTGAGCAAAGTCCAAGAGGCTACCTGTCTGATGAGCCCTGCGCCCTGGCAAGTCGTGATCGAGCAAGACCAGCCCGACGGTGAAATGTCCTTGCTGCTGCAGTGGCAGTGCAGTCCCCCAGACCTGCTCACGCGCACAGGCACCGCCGACAGTACTTGCATGATCATCTACACCTCAGGGACCACAGGATTTCCCAAAGGGGTGATGCACAGCCAGCGCAGTTATTTGCTCACGGCCGAAGCGTTTGTGCACCGCATGTACCTGCAGCCCGATGAGCGCCTCATGTGTGTGCTGCCCCTGTTTCACATCAATGCCTTGATGTACTCGCTGGGCGGCGCCATGGCGTGTGGTGGCACTTTGATTTTGATCCGCCGCTTCTCGGCATCCACCTTCTGGCAACAGGCCGCCCAAACCCGCGCCACCGAAGTCAATGTGATCATGTCCGCAGCGGCCATTCTGGCCCGCAGGCCCATCCAAGAATTTGACGCACAACACAGCATCCGCAAGATGTTTTTGGCACCGCTGAACCGCGATTTGCTGGACACCTTCCAACAACGCTTTCATGTGCCAGTGCTGATTGAGTGTTATGGCATGACCGAAATTCCCGGCGTGCTGAGCAACCCTTTCATGGGACCTCACAAACTGGGCAGCATGGGCTGCATATCTGCCCATCCCGATCCCGCCATTGAGCGTCCACAGGTCCGGGTGATCGATGAGGACGGCCAGGATCTGCCCATGGGTGAAGTGGGTGAGCTGGCCGTCAAGACGCCCACCCTGATGCAGGGCTACTTCAAAGACCCCGAACAGACAACGGCCAGCTTCAAGGATGGCTGGTTCCTCACTGGCGATCTTGTGCGCCGCGATGCCGACGATTTTCTGTTTTTCTTCACCCGCAAGAAAGACATCATCCGCCGCCGCGGCGAAAACATCTCGGGGGCCGAAATCGATTCGGCCATCGGCAGCCACCCGGACATCCTCGAATGCGCATCAATTGGTGTGGCGTCTGACCTGGGCGAAGAAGAAATTTTGTTGGCCGTGGTGCCTCGCCCTGGCACCACCATCACGCCCGAAGCAGTGCATGCCTATGCCCAATTGCAGCTGTCGCCCATCAAGCGGCCCCGATACATCGTCATGGTCGAGAGCTTGCCCCACACTGGCTCCATGAAGATTGCCAAATTCAGACTCAAACCCGCAGACCACTTGCGCCGACAAGCCACCGATTTTTCATTGCAGGAAGTTCAACCATGAGCGACACCCCCAACACCACCGAACAGCGCTACGACGCTTTGCACCTGATCACGGATGAAGTGCTGGCACGATACGCCAAAACGCCCGACCCGCGATTGCGCGAATTGATGCTCTCTTTGATCAAACACATTCACAGCTTTGCCAAAGAGGTCAAACTCACTTCTGAGGAGTGGGCCTTCACCATGAATTTTCTTGAGCAGACAGGCCAATGGTGTTCTCCCGGTCGCAACGAGTTCATGATTTTTTCAGACGCTTTGGGTCTGTCCATGTTGACCGTGACGCAAGACTACCCCCGCCCTGAACACGCCACAGAACCCACGCTGGTGGGCCCCTTTTTGCTGGAAAATGCGCCTGAATTTGCCATGGGCGAAAACATCAGCGCAGGCGCAGCAGGTACGCCCATGTATGCACAAGGGCAGATCCTGGACATGCACGGCCAGCCCGTGGCCCATGCCGTGATCGATGTCTGGCACTCCGACGATCGGGGTTTGTACGACGTGCAAGACGGCATGGAAGAAAAAGGCCCCTGGGCTCGCGCACAATTGACCACCGGCGCCGATGGTCGCTACAGCTTCTGGTCTGTGTTGCCCGTGGACTATCCCGTTCCGCAAGACGGCACCGCCATTCAGATGCTCCAAGCCACCACCGGCAGAAGCTGGCGTCCTGCACATCTGCACTTTCGCATTCAGGCCCCGGGTCAACGGCCCCTGATCACCCACATCTTTGACCGCAACAGCAAGAACCTGGACAGCGATGCCGTATTTGGCGTCCGCCCATCTTTGATTGCCGACTTCAAACCCCAAACGCCGGGGCAGGCACCGGACGGCAAACGCATGGACCGGGACTTCTTCACGCTGGATTACAACTTCATCATGACCGACGCCCTGGCTTGATCGAATTTCTGGCCCCACTCATTCTCGAGACAGAAACAAGCCATGTTGTTTACATTCATCTTGATTGACAAACCTGAAAGTGCCGATCTGCGTCAACGCGTTCGACCCGAGCACAAGGCCTATTTGTCAGACATGGCGGACTGCATCGCCTTTGCCGGGCCTTTGACCCATGATGACGGACGGACCATGCTGGGCAGCCTGCTGGTCATTGATTTTCCCGACCGAGACGCTGCGCACGCCTGGATTGCCCAAGAGCCTTTCACCAAAGCCGGGCTTTACGGCAGCACTGCCGTGCACGCATTTGTCAATCTATGGCCTCAAAAGGTGGGTTTTCCAAAACCAAGTTGAACCCCAAAGTCGCCTGAGGCATCAGGCAGGGTGATGGTCAAATTTTCGCCCGGCAATGAGGGCGGTGAAGAAGCCATTGAACCATTGCATGTTCACGGGCTTGGCCATGAAGATGGTGCCTTCAGGCAGGCCACCCTTGGCGGCAATTTCTTCTTGTGACAAGGCAGAAATGACCAAGCAAGTCATGCGTTGGAACTGGGCCGAATGTTTGAGGGTGCGCAACAACTCAAACCCATCGACGCCGGGCATGTTCAAGTCGGCGATCAGGACATCGGGCTGGATGCTGGCCATGTCGATCAGGGCTTCGAGCCCCGAAGACATGGCGGTGCAATCGACGGGCATTTCGCAACGGTTGCAAAAGTCCCGCACCATGTCACGCGTGACCGGGTCGTCTTCGACCAACAACACCCTGAGCCGGTATTCACGGCTTTCAATCGGGCTCATCAGCATGTTGTGCTTTTTTTGGTAGTCCCGAATGGAGGGCATGGAGATGCGGCGATGACCCCCTTGGGTTTTCCAAGCCTGCAGCTCGTTTTTTTCGACCAAAGTCTGGATGGTCCCCACGGACAAACCGAGCAATTTGGCTGCATAGGTGGTGCCGCAGTAGTCTTCTGGCGTGTCGGGCGTGTGGTGTGTTTGCATGACTTTATTTTAATGATAAAAGTGTGAAACAAGATTAAAAATAGTACTTTAATACGGACTTTAAAACAAATAGACACAATTTAAACGAGGTGGGGCCAGATTTCTGTGATGGTCCCGCCTGTGACAAAGGACTGTGCGGCGCGGCGCAAGGTGACGATTAACATTGCGCACCAACTCAAGGAGACCTTCAATGTCTGCACATGCTGCCGTTTGGCCAGCGCGTCTGCCCGCCAGAATCAACGCGCCCGCCACGTCTTTGTGGATGAACCTGGCAGTCAGTGCCCTGCGTTATCCCGACAAGGCTGCACTGGTCTTCATGGGGCGGGTCTGGACTTACCGTCAATTGATGGCCAGTGCCGAACAATTGGCCGGGCAGCTCAAGGCTTTGGGGGTGCAGGCCGGGGACCGTGTGGTCCTGGACATGCAAAACTGCCCGCAGTTGGTCATCACCCACTTTGCGATTTTGCGCATCGATGCGGTGGTGGTGCCGGTCAATCCGATGAACCGGGCCGAAGAACTCAAGCACTACATCACCGACCCTGACACCCAAGTCGCTGTGACCACCGCTGACTTGGCTCCTGACCTGGCGCTGGCCAGTGAAGCCTTGCCCGCTGAGCAGCGGCTGAAACACCTGGTGGTCACGCAATTCACCGATGTCTTTGATCCGGCAACGGTCGGGCCCGATGAAATGCCCGAGGCTTGGCGGCCGTGGTTGTTGCCAATCCGGGCCTTGCCCGTTTTGACTTCAGGGCCGGTGCACGCCTGGGCCGACCTGATGGCAGCGCCTGCGGTGGACCTGCCGCCGCCCCAGGCCAAGCCCGAGGATCTGGCCATCTTGCCCTACACCAGCGGTACCACCGGTCTGCCCAAGGGTTGCATGCACACACATGGCACCATCATGCACAACGCCATGTCCAGCGGTTTGTGGGGCAATGGCACCCCCGAAAACGTGACCTTGTGTGTGGTACCCATGTTCCACATCACCGGCATGGTCAGTGTGATGCACACCAGCATTTTGTTGGGGGCCAGCTTGGTGATCATGCCGCGTTGGGACCGCGATGTGGCCGGGCATTTGATCTCCAAATGGCGTGTCACCCACTGGACCAACATCCCGACCATGGTGATTGACCTGCTGGGCAGTCCTCACATGGACCGTTATGACTTGAACAGCTTGACCTACATCGGCGGTGGTGGTGCCGCCATGCCCGAAGCTGTGGCGCAACGTTTGCTGGACCAGTTTGGCCTGCGCTATGTGGAGGGTTATGGCCTGACCGAAACGGCGGCACCTTCGCACACCAACCCGCCCGACGCACCCAAAAAACAGTGCTTGGGCATTCCGTTCATGAGCGTTGAATCGCGCATTGTTGACCCTGACACCTTGGTGGAGTTGCCCGTGGGCGAGTCAGGCGAGATCGTGATTTGTGGCCCGCAAGTGTTCAAAGGCTACTGGAAGCGTCCTGAGGCCACTGCGGCGGCTTTTTTTGAGCGCGATGGCTACAGCTTTTTCCGTTCTGGCGACATGGGCCGGGTGGATCAAGAGGGTTACTTTTTCATGACCGACCGTTTGAAGCGCATGATCAACGCCAGCGGCTTCAAGGTCTGGCCCGCCGAGGTCGAGGCCCTGATGTTCCGCCATCCGGCCATTCAAGAGGCCTGCATCATCGCCACGCGTGACGCCTACCGGGGGGAGTCGGTCAAGGCCGTGGTGGTTTTGCGGCAAGACCACAAGGGTCAAGTGAGTGAGCAGGACATCATCGACTGGTGCCGTGAGAACATGGCGGTTTACAAAATGCCCCGCGCTGTGAGTTTTGTCGATGCGCTGCCCAAGAGCGGCAGTGGCAAAGTCATGTGGCGGGCCCTGCAAGAGGCCGAAATGGCCGCTTTGGGCGCACCTGCGAAGGGCTGAGTCCGAGCCGCCGCCAAAGCCCATCCCAGAAAAATTGCCGAATGAGCTTGAAACTTTCCATCCTTGACCAGTCTGCCGCTGCCTCCGGGCGCGGCCAAGACGCGACCATTCGCCAGACCCTGGCGCTGGCGCAAAAGGCCGAGGCCTGGGGCTATGACCGTTTTTGGGTGAGCGAGCACCACAGCCACCCCAGCATCGTGGGCAGTGCCCCCGAGGTCCTGATGGCCGCCATAGCCGCCCGCACCCAGCGCATCCGCATCGGCAGCGCAGGGGTGATGCTGCCGCACTACGCGCCCCTGAAAGTG
This sequence comes from Limnohabitans sp. WS1, assembly GCF_003063265.1. GTDB lineage: Bacteria > Pseudomonadota > Gammaproteobacteria > Burkholderiales > Burkholderiaceae_C > Limnohabitans_A. Next base: position 86,258 of record NZ_NERU01000016.1, on the reverse strand, counting down.
GCTGAGCAGTTTCGGGTGCTGGATGCGCTGGCCCCCGGTCGCATCGACCTGGGCGTGGGCCGCGCCCCCGGCAGCGACGGGCGCACCGCACAGTTGCTCAACCCCGACCGCAGTGCCTCGGAACGTTTTCCGCAGCAGGTCATGGAAATGCAAGCCTGGGTGAGTGGCCGCAACCTGCCGCCCGGCCACCCGGGCCACAACGTGTTCGCCTACCCGCAGTCGGACACTGCACCCAACGTGTGGATGCTGGGCAGCTCGGACTATGGTGCCCAATTGGCCGCACACTTGGGTCTGCCGTATGCGTTTGCTTACTTCATCACCGATGGGCAGGGCGCAGACGAAGCCCTGCAGATCTACCGCGAAACCTTCCGCCCCAGTGCAGGCTTGGCCAAGCCTCATGCTGCCTTGTGTGTCTGGGCACTGGCCGCTGACACCGACGAAGAAGCGCTGCGTCTGTTTGAAAGCCGCGCCCGCTGGAAGATGGACCGCAACCTGGGTCGCATTGGGGTGCTGTTGCCACCCGAAGAAGCAGCGCGTGACTACAGCCCGGCCGAAGAGTTCGCACTCCAACGCCTGCGTGATGGGGCCTTGATCGGCTCGGCCGCCACCGTGGGCCGCAAGCTGCGCCAATTGGCGGCGCGTCTGGAGGTCGATGAGCTGGTCGTCATCACCTGGACCCATGACCCTGCAGCGCAAATGCGTTCTTACGAGCTGCTCGCCCAAGAGTTTGGATTGTCGGCACACTGCTGAACTTTGAATTTTTTACCCAAGGACTTTTGACATGTTCACCACAGCAATCGCTGGCAGCTTGCCCAAACCCGCCTGGCTGGCCGAAACCGAAAAACTCTGGCCCCAGTGGACCACCCAGGGCCCCGAGCTGCAGCAAGCCAAAGCCGACGCCACGCTGCTGTGGATCAAGGCGCAAGAAGACGCAGGCCTGGACGTAATCGGTGACGGCGAACAGGCCCGTCAGCACTTTGTGCATGGTTTTGTCGAGCAGGTCGAGGGCATCGACTTTGTGAACAAAGTCACCATGGGCATCCGCAACAACCGCTACGACGCGCAGGTGCCGCAAGTCATTGCGCCGCTGCGCCTGAAGGGCCGTGTGCACGCTTTCGAAGCCCAGTTGGCCCGTGCCCACACCAAAAAGAAACTCAAATTCACCTTGCCTGGCCCCATGACCATTGTGGACACCGTGGCCGACCGCTTTTACGGCGACAAGGTCAAGATGGCCATGGCCTTTGCCGAGTTGCTCAACCAAGAAGCGCTGGCGCTGCAAGCCGATGGCGTGGACATCATCCAGTTCGACGAGCCCGCCTTCAACGTCTACATGGACGATGCGGCCGACTGGGGTGTGAAGGCACTCGAGGTGGCCGCCCGGGGTCTGACCTGCACCACCGCCGTGCACATTTGCTACGGCTACGGCATCGAAGCCAACAACAAGTGGAAAGAAACCCTGGGCCATGAGTGGCGTCAGTACGAAAAAGTCTTTCCGGCCTTGGCCAAGAGCAGCATTCAACAGGTCAGCCTGGAGTGTATGCACTCACATGTGCCGATGGAGATGATGAAGTTGCTCGAAGGCAAGGACGTCATGGTGGGTGTGATCGACGTGGCCAACCCGGCCATTGAAACGCCCGAAGAAATCGCCGACACCATTGGCCGTGCCCTGCAGTTCGTGCCCAAGAACCGCCTGATTGCCTGCACCAACTGCGGCCTGGCCCCGATGAGCCGCGCTGTGGCCGAGGCCAAGCTCAAGGCCCTGGCCGAGGGCGCCAAGCTGGCCAGCCAGCGCTACGCCTGAGCGCAGTCAGTGGCGAGACCCAGTTCACCCCCCTGGGCTGGGCTTGAGGGCGTTATGCTTGCACTCTTTGCCTGATTGCACGGACGTTTTCATGCCTCAAAACTCACTGCCGCCGCCACTGACCGCCCCCGAACAACTCAAAGCCACCTTGCAAGCGCAGGGTTTCGCCGTCCTGGGGGCTGACGCTGTGTGCGCTTTGGCCGGGGTCGAGCCTCAGGACCTGCAGGCTTTGGAGTCGAGCTGGAACGATTTACCACCCGATCAGCACCTCAAAGATGGTGGACGCTATCGCCGCAGGCGTCATGCGAGTTTTGAAGTGACGGCACAGGCTTCGCAGCCCGTGCCGCACCGTGCTCACTGGCAGCCGCTGTCTTACAACGCCTTGCACGGCGGCATGCAGCGCTGGTTCGACCCCATGGCTGCCGAGGTGGTGCAACAAACGGCCTGGTCGGCCTTGCTGCAATGGCTGGCGCGTGTGGCATCGGCGGCGCAAGGGCCGCAGACCTGGTTCACCGAGGCGCACCAATTTCGCATCGACACCACCGATGGCATTGGCCGACCCACACCGGAAGGGGCGCACCGTGATGGCGTCAATTGGGTGGCGGTTTTTTTGATTGGCCGCCATGGCATCAAAGGCGGCGAAACTCGGGTCTTTGATGTGGACAGTCCACGAGGTCAGCGCTTTACCCTGAGCGAGCCTTGGTCCTTGCTGTTGATGGACGACACCCGCGTGATCCACGAAACCACGCCCATTCAGCCTGAGCAGGCGGGCGGTTGGCGCGATACGCTGGTGATCACTTTGCGTTCGGGCAGTTTTCTGGACGATCCGGTGGCGAGGTCATGAGACAGCACGTCTTAAAGCGGTTGGTCAATGGCTTCAGCCCCGACGCAGGCATCCCTCTGTAGGAGCGACGCCCTCGTCGCGATCACCCTCGCAGACCACCAAGAATCGCCCCGAGGGCGGGGCTCCCACAAACGCAGATATCTGCTACTGGGCAGGGCTCTCACAAAGGCAGGGCACTGCCCATTGGGCGGGGCTCGCAAAAATCCTGGGTATCCCCCTGTAGGAGCGACGCCCTCGTCGCGATCGCCCTCGCAGACCACCAAGAATCGCCCCGAGGGCGGGGCTCCCACAAACGCAGGTATCTGCGACTGGGCAGGGCTCCCACAAAGGCAGGTCACTGCCCATTGGGCAGGGCTCTCACAAAGGCAGGGCACTGCCCATTGGGCGGGGCTCGCAAAAATCCTGGGTATCTCACTGTAGGAGCGACGCCCTCGTCTCGATCACCCTCGCAGACCACCAAGAATCGCCCCGAGGGCGGGGCTCCCACAAAGGCAGGTAACTGCCACTGGGCAGGGCTCCCACAAAGGCAGGTCACTGTCCATTGGGCGGGGCTCGCAAAAATCCTGGGTATCCCCCTGTAGGAGCTAAGCCCTCGTCGCGATCGCCCTCGCAGACCACCAAGAATCGCCCCGAGGGCAGGGCTCCCACAAAGGCAGGTATCTGCGACTGGGCAGGGCTTCCACAAATGCGGGGCATTGCCTCATGGGCAGGGCTCCCACAAAGGCAGGTATTCAAACTTCACAGGGCCGGGATCAATCAACGGCCTTTCAACGCGGGCTAGTCCAGCGGATGCCGCGTTCCTTGAGCAGCTCAGCGGCGATGTCCGGGCGGTCGGTCACCAGGCCGTCCACGCCCAGGTCCAGCATCTGGCCCATGCTCTGGCGGTCGTTCACCGTCCAGGCCAGCACCTTGAGGCCCAGGCTTTGCGCCTCGCGTACTTTTTGTGCATCGAGTTCGCGCCAAAACGACGACCAATGCGAGCCGCCTGCAGCTTGGATCATGCGCGGCACCGAGCCGTGTTGGGCATGTTGAAAGCCTGCCGTCCAGGCCGAAGCCTGTCCGGACCGGATGCCCAGGTTGTCCAGCGTGGGCAACTGCGCGGTGAGGTACACCGTGGGCATGCCGGGGGCGAGTTTTTGCACCGCTTGCAGGGTGCGCCAGTCAAACGACAGGATTTGCACCCGGCCTTGCAGGCCGTGCTCACGCACCTCCTGCAGCAGCAGCTGCACAAAGCGCTCGGGGTCGGGTGTTTGGTCCGGGCGTTGTGGCGTGATTTTGGTTTCGATGGCGAACTGGACTTGCGTGTCGCCCTGGGCGTTGACGAGCGCAAACAGGTCCTTGAGCCGGGGAATGCGCACGCCGTCGTGGCCCTTTTGCGCTGAAAAAGTCTGGGCGTAGCGCGAGCCGGGCTTGATGCGCCCGACATCGTAGCTTTGCAGTTGTTCAAACGTGAGCTGCCGGATGTCGGGGCCTTTGTCGCGCAGAAACTGGCCTTGCGCGTCGCGGGTGATGTCGGGGTTCAAGGCCGGGTCGTGGCTGATGACCAGCACATCGTCACGCGTGACCACCACGTCCAGCTCCAGCGTGCTCACGCCCGTTTGCAGCGCCAGAGCAAAGGAGGGCAGGGTGTTTTCGGCCAGCAGGCCCCGTGCCCCTCGGTGGCCTTGCAGGTCAACGGTGCGTTGCGCCAGGCTGGGCACACCCGCCAGCAGCAAGGCCCAGCACAGAAGGGCTCGGCCCCCGATTCGTTGGAAATTCATCCTCAGCCTTGGCATGTGTAACAGGGTCAGGTGCCGATCACACCACCATCGAGTTTGCGGATGACCACCGTGGCCGAGCGTGGACGGCCGCCCGCTGCGTAGTCAGGCCAGTTGGAGTATTTGGCAGGCTGGGCCGGGTCGCTGCGGTCAGAAGGGGTTTCGCCCGGGTGCTGGATGCTCACGAACATGGTGGTGCCGTCCGGTGTCAGGGCCACGCCTGTGACTTCGCAGTTGGTGGGGCCGGTGAGAAAGCGGCGGGTCTCGCCTGTGGCGGGGTCGCAGGCCAGCATTTGGTTGTTGCCAATGCGGGCCAACTCGCCTTGGTACATCTGGGTGGCGTGGGCGTCGGTCTGGATCCAGAGCACGCCGCGCTGGTCAAAGGTGATGCCGTCAGGGCAGGCGTACATGTCGCCCTTGATGTTGCCTTTGGCTTCGGCGCGTTCGTTGGCAGGGTCGCCCGCGAGCACCATCAGGTTCCATTCGAAGCGGCGGCCGTCAAAATCGCCTTCATCTTTCCAGCGGATGATTTGGCCCATGACGTTGTTGGCGCGGGGGTTGGCCGCGTCCACGCCCGGCTTGCCGGCGGTGCCGCGCTGGCTGTTGTTGGTCAGGGTGCAATACACCCAGCCATTGGCCGGATCGATGGTGAGCCACTCGGGGCGGTCCATTTTGGTGCCACCCAACAGGTCGCTGGCCTGGCGGGCCTTGATGACGACCTCGCCCTGGTCGGCAAAGCCATTGGCGGCCGTCAGCGGCCCCTGGCCATGCACCAGCGGCAGCCATTGGCCCCGGCCATCGGCGTCGAAGCGGGCCACGTACAAGGTGCCGTGGTCCAGCAGTTCGCGATTGGCTTGGGCTTGTGTCAGGCCGTTGCCAGCGGGCGCGATTTTGTCGCGGCTGACAAATTTGTAGATGTATTCAAAGCGGGCGTCTTCGCCCGAATAGACCACGGCCCGGCCATCGCGCGTCACCCCCACCCAGGCGCCTTCGTGCGCCGCGCGGCCCAGTGCGGTGCGTTTGACAGGGGTGCTGGTGGGGTCCATGGGGTCGAGTTCGACGACCCAGCCAAAGCGGTGGTATTCGTTGGGGTTTTGTTTCAGATCGAAACGGGCATCGTGTTTGTCCCAAGCGTAAAAGCCATCTTTGCGGGCACCCCAGCGGCTTTGGTCGGGTGTGGGCTTGTCGGCTCCGCCAAAGTAAAAGGCAAAATTTTCTTCGCCCGACAGGTAGGTGCCCCATGGGGTTTTGCTGCTGGCGCAGTTGTTCAGGGTGCCGAGCACGGTGCGGCCTTCGGGGTCGGCAGCCGTGCGCATCAGGGGGTGGCCAGCGGCTGGGCCGCCCACGCTGAAAGGGGCGCTCATGGGCAGGCGGCGGGCATAGCGCGAGGGGCGCACCATCTGCCACTGCTGGTTTTTCAGCTCGACTTCGATGACCGACAGGCCGTGCGCGTTTTGTGATTTGCGCACTTTCTCGGGGTTCATGGCGTTGAAGCCGCCCACATGCAGCAAGCCATCGTCGGTGTATTCGTGGTTGATGGCCAGCAGGCCTCGGCGCGAGCCGTCCAGCGCAAAGTAGGCCAGCCCGTCGTGGTGCATGCCCATTTGTGCGGCTTGTTCGTCGGCGGTGTTGGAGCCGTCCATCTTGAAGGCGGGCATGTTGCCCGCAATCCCCACCGGTTCACCCCAGGCGGCCAGGGCGCTGGCCACATAGCCCTCGGGCACGACCAGCCGGTCGCCCATGCCCACCGGGATGCCTTTGAAGCCGAGTTTGGGCTGCCCCTGGCCCAAGGCCGCACATCCGGCCAAGGGGGCCAACACTGAGGCCAGCGTCACGGCCGCACCGCCTTGCAAGAAACGGCGGCGCGAGGCGGCAATCACCTGGTGGATGTCGGGGTTGGTCGAGCGGTTGCTGTCTTCCAGGGTGCTGAAGTCTTTGGCCATGATGCTTTACTCCTTGCTGTTGAATTGGTCAGGGTTTTTGCCTTTGAATGGCGCATAAAAGGCTTTGATGCTCGCCATGTCGGCCTCCACATCCCCCGTTGGGGTGAACACGGGCCCGAGGCCACTGCGGCGGGTGCTGTAGTCCATGTACGCCAGCACGATGGGCACTTGCGCTTGCAGGGCAATGTAATAAAAGCCGGTTTTCCAATAGCGGGTTTTGCTGCGTGTGCCCTCGGGGGGCACGATCAGTTGCACAGGCCCTTGTGCTTGCACCAGGGCTTGCGCAGAAGCGGCGACCAAATTGGTCGATTGTTCGCGGTTGACCGCAATGCCGCCCAGCCAGCGCATGAGGGGTCCAAATGGGAACATAAAAATGCTTTTTTTGCCCATCCAGTAAGGGGTCAGGCGCAGGGCAAAGGCCACCATCAGGGTGTAGGGCAGGTCCCAGTTGCTGGTGTGCGGTGCCGCAATCAGCACGCTTTTGTGGCCGGCGGGCGGCAAGGCCCCTTCGACACGCCAACCTTTGAGGCGTAAAAAACCGATGGAAAACCACCTCAGCAAGGTGTTGACGACCGGAGTGGTGAAGATGGTTCTTTGCATGCTTGGGAGTATCGCCCAAGCCTGTGGGTCTTCGGTGACCCGCGAGCGTCAAGTGGCGAGGGTTGTCTGTTTTTTGCCGCTGCAGTGGCACTGTGCGTGACAGCCCTGGGCGCTTGTGGCAGACATAATCATGGATCAATCAAGGGGGCAGCGTGGGGTGCACTGCCTGGTTTTTTCAACCGATCATTGTGAAGGAAGATCCATGGCTGGTGCCCTGAGTGGATTGCGCGTTTTGGACTTGACCAGTGTGTTGATGGGGCCTTACGCCACCCAACTCATGGCCGACATGGGCGCCGATGTGGTGAAAATCGAGCCACCCACAGGCGACACGGTGCGCGGCATTGGACCCATGCGCAACCCCGGCATGGGCTCGGGTTTCATGCATGTCAACCGAAACAAACGCAGCGTGGTGCTGGACCTGAAAAAGCCCGAGGGCCTGGCGGCGTTTTTTAAACTGGCGGAAACCGCCGATGTGGTGGTCTACAACATTCGGCCGCAGGCCATGCAGCGCTTGGGCATCGATCATGAGCGCCTCAAGGCCATCAACCCGCGCATCATTTATGCCGGGCTCTATGGGTACAGCGAAAAAGGCCCCTACGCGGGCAAACCGGCCTACGACGACTTGATTCAAGGCGTGGCTGCAGTGCCCAGTTTGATGAGCCGCGCCAGTGGTGGTGCACCGCGTTATGTGCCGCTGACCTTGGCCGATCGCACTGTGGGACTGATGGCCTGCAACGCCATTTTGGCGGCGGTGCTGTCCCGTTACCAAACGGGCTTGGGGCAGGCGGTGGAGGTGCCCATGTTTGAAACCATGGCGCAGTATGTGTTGGGCGAGCACATGGCGGGTGCCACTTTCGAGCCACCGCTGGGGCCGACCGGCTACGCCCGACTGCTGGTGCAAGAGCGCAGGCCTTATCCCACCACGGACGGCCATTTGTGCGTGTTGATTTACACCGACCGCCATTGGCAAAAATTTCTGGAACTTCTGGGCCAGGGCCATTTGTTCACGCAAGATCCGCGCTTTGGCAGCATTGGGGTCAGGACCCGGCACATCAACGACCTGTACCGCATGGTGGCCGATGCCATGGCCACGCAAAGCACCGCACACTGGATGGCGCTGCTCGATCAGGCCGATATCCCGTGCATGCCCATGCACGATGTCGAGAGTTTGTTGCAGGACCCGCATTTGCGGGCGGTGGGCATGCTGCAGGAAGTGGACCACCCCAGTGAGGGGCGGGTGCATGAGATTGGAGTGCCCGTGAGTTTTTCTGGTACGCCTGGATTGCGCGTGCAAAAACCAGCCCCACGTCTGGGCCAGCACAGCGCCGAGGTGCTGCGTGAGGCGGGTCTGAGCGAAGAGGCGGTGCAAGCGCTGTTGGCGATGGGACCCGCCCCTTTGTAGGAGCCCTGCCCTCGGGGCGATTCTTGGCGGTTTGCGGAGCTTATCGCGACGAGGGCGTCGCTCCTACAGGGGAATGCCCTGCATTTTGTAGGAGCCCCGCCCTCGGGGCGATGGGTGGTGGTCTGCGAGGCTTATCGCGACGGGGGCGTCGCTCCTACAGGGGAATGCCCTGCATTTTGTAAGAGCCCGCCCTCGGGGCGATGGGTGGTGGTCTGCGGGGCTGATCGCGACGGGGGCGTCGCTCCTACTGGGGAATGCCCTGCATTTTGTAGGAGCCCCGCCCTCGGGGCGATGGGTGGTGGTCTGCGAGGCTTTTCGCGACGGGGGCGTCGCTCCTACGGGGGAATGCCCTGTATTTGGCTGGCCCCGAGGGTCACTCGGCTTTGGCGCCCGAGTCTTTCACGGCCTTGGCCCAACGCGGCATTTCGGTGCGCAGGTGGGCCGCGTATTCGGCGGGCGTGCCGCCCAGAATTTCAGCGCCTTGTGCGGCCAAGCGGGCGCGTAAATCGGGGTGGGCCAGCGCCTTGTTCACTTCGGTGTTGAGCTTTTGAATGATGTCGGCCGGGGTGCCGGTGGGCACCACGATGCCTTGCCAGGCGGCGGCATCAAAACCGGGCATGCCCGATTCAGCCAGCGTGGGCAGGTCCGGCAAGAGGCTGGAGCGCTTGATGCTGGTCACCGCCAGACCGCGCAGGCGGTTGTCACGCACATAAGGCAAGACCGTGTTGATGGTGTCGATCATGAATTGCGTTTGGCCCGCAGCCAGATCCACCAAGCCCGGGGCGCTGCCTTTGTAGGGGATGTGCTGGGTCAACACGCCGGTTTGGGTGGACATCATGGCGCTGGCCAAATGCGTGATGGTGCCGGTGCCGGATGAGCTGTAGTTCAGTGCACCGGGGCGCGATTTGGCCAGGTCCAGAAACTCCTTGACGCTGCGCGCTGGAAGTTGCGGGTTAACCACCAGCACCATGGGCACGCTGGCCGTCAGGGCCACGGGCGCAAAGTCTTTCAGGGTGTCGTAGTTCACTTTGCCGTACAAGGCTGGGCCAATCACGATGGCCGATGTGTTGTAGAAAATCGTGTAGCCATCGGGTGTGGCTCTGGCGGCCAGTTCGGCCGCCAGGTTGCCACCCGCGCCGGGCTTGTTGTCGACGATGACTTGTTGACCCAGTTGTTCAGACAGGCGTTGTGCCAGCACCCTTGAGACCAGGTCGGTGGGGCCGCCGGGCGGGAAAGCGATGATCATGCGCACGGGCTTGTTGGGCCAGCTTTGGGCCCAGATGCTGCTGGCCATGAAGGCCAGCAAGAGGCCGGTCAAGATACGACGTTGGATGGACATGAACACACTCCTTATGAATTGAATTGGTCGAGCACTTGGCCGGGCCCGTGTGAATGGTCCACATAGTCTTGGCCGTCGTGCACTTTCACACCATTGACCCAGACGCCGTGCACGCCTGTGGCCTCGCGCACCATGCGCGTGCCGCCGCCAGGCAAGTCCTGGCGCGGCAAGGGTTTGGAGATGCCCACGCTGGCCGGGTCGAACAGCAACAGGTCGGCGGGCAGGCCCACTTGCAAACGGCCTCGGTCGGGAATGCGAAAGCGGTCAGCGGGCTCGCTGGTCAGGCGGCGCACGCCTTCGGCCAGGCTGAAGTGTCCGGTGTCGCGCACCCAGTGCGCCAGAAAATACAGGCCAAAGCCCGCGTCGCACATGTAGGTGAGGTGGGCACCGGCATCTGACAGCGTGATGACGCTGGCGGTGTGCTTGAGCGAAGGGGCCACACCGTCGTCGTTGTTGTTGAAAAACTTGCCCACAAAATGTGTGCCCAGGTTTTCAGACAAGGCCAGGTCAAAGAACACGTCGACCGGGTCCAGGCCGCGCTGATCGGCCAGGGCCTGAATGCTCACGCCTTCGAGTGCCTGGTTTTCCGAATGCACAGTGGCACCCACTTCGATGTGTCGCCAGTTGCCCAGAAACAAAATGCCCGCCTTGGGCTGGCGCAGGTTCTGGCGAAAGGCTTCGCGGAATTCGGGCGATCGGTACAGCGCTGGCAATTGATCTGGCGTCGCGGTCTTCACCGCATCAAAGGCCGAGTGGCTGAGCAGCACATAGGGGTCGGTCAAGGTGAAGTCAAACGACAGCGGCTGGCAGCTGGTCAGCACATACAGCTCGTTGCCGCGCGCCAGGGCTTGGGCGCAGCGCTCGTAATAGGTGGCCCCCAAGCCGGGGTTGCCTTCGTTGTACATGGTCAGTACCGTAGAGATGTAGCCGGGCCGTCCCGTGTCTTGAACGATGGACTCCATCACGTCGGGGCTGGCGCGGGTGCCGGTGGCCATCATGAACACGCCCTTGTTTTTTTCGCCCAGCACACCGGCCAAAGCCCGAAGCTCATTTTCGGAGGCGATGGTGGACGGCATGGGGATGCCGCCGAAACCACTGTGGTTGGGCGAAAACGAAGACGCAAACCCAATGGCACCGTGGTCCATGGCATCGCGCACCAAGGCTTGCATGGTCTGCAGTTGATCCTCTGTGGGATCGACCCGGGCAGAGCCGTCTGCACCCATCACGGCGGTGCGGATGACCGAGTGGCCTGCGAACACGGCGGTGTTGACGTAAGGGCCGATGCGGCGCAGCTGGTCCATGTATTGGCCAAAGGACTCAAACTGCCAGTCCACACCGGTGAGCAAGGATTGCAAGTCCATGCCTTCGACCACCGACAAGTTTTTCAGCATGGTCTCGCGCAGCGGCGCAGGGCAGGGCGCGATGCCAAAACCGCAATTGCCAATCACCGCCGTGGTCACGCCCAGTGCGGGAGAAGGCGACATGGTGCGGTCCCAGGTGACCTGCGCGTCGTAGTGGGTGTGCAGGTCCACGATGCCGGGCATCAGCGCCAAGCCTTGGGCATCGACGGTTTCCTGTGCCGGACCTTCGACGGTGCCGATGTGGGTGATGCGGCCTTGTGAGACGGCGACATCGGCTTGCACCGGGGGCGCACCGGAGCCGTCATAAACCTGAGCGTTGCGGATGATCAAATCGTGCATCTGTCAAAAACCTTGCTGCAGTGAAAGCCAGACGTGTGGGGGATGCCCAACGTTTTGGGGACTATAGGCAGTTGCTCGCCTGAGCCTGTCGCGCAGTGGATATCAGGGTTTTCCAGACGCAAGGCATGTTCGCTGTAGGAGCGACGCCCCCGTCGCGAAAAGCCTCGCAGACCACCACCCATCGCCCCGAGGGCGGGGCTCCCACAAAATGAAGGGGCCCTCAAAAAAAGCTGGGCCTTCCCCTGTAGGAGTGACGCCCCCGTCGCGAAAAGCCTCACAGACCACCACCCATCGCCCCGATGGCGGAGCTCCCACAAAATGCAAAGCCCCAAAATGGCGGCCCCAAAAAAATGCAGGGCTTTCAAACCCCAAACGCCGTTAAATCCCGCTGGGTCGTTTCAAAGCTGTTGCACGGTCGGTGCTGAGCAAATCCACATCGCGGCTTTGGCCATCGCTGCGCACCGTGAGGGTCAAGGGGCTGCCTGCAGGCCCTAAGGCCCGCAGGCGGCGATAAAAGTCGGGCAAGTCCTGCAGCGTTTGGCCTTGCAGGGCCAGCAAGGTGTCGCCCACTGCAATGCCCGCCAGCGCTGCGGGACTGCCTGGCGAGACGCGCAAAACGGCCAAGCCGCCGCTGGGCAGGCGCTGGCTGGTGATGCCCAGCCAGGGCGTGCCGGGGCCGGGACGCTTGCCGCTGCGCAGCAAGTCGGGCAGAGGGTCTTTGAGCAGGTTCACCGGCACAAACAAATTGCCCGGCAGCGGCACTTGGTCGCCGTAGACGTCTTGCACCAACAAAGAGCCAATGCCCACCAGTCGGCCCTGATCATCAAACAGACCGGAACCACTCCAGTTGTTCACTGCTGGCATCGTCATCAAAGGCGCTTCCAGCAAATATTCCCAGCCGCCCGCAAAGAACTTTCTGGAGACCAGTTCCAGGGCCGTCGGGGCGGTTTCGTTTTGACCCAGGGTCCAGAGCTTGCCGGGGGTGGGCAGGCTGTCCGAGTCGCCCAGCGGCACCGATTCCAGGCGCAGTGGCACCAAGGCGCGGATCAGGCCCAGACCACTGAGGTTGTCCACCGCCCGCACTTGCCCTGGAATGCGGCGGCCCTGGTGGTCGATCAGGTCCACGCTTTCGGCTTCGAGCAGCAGATAGCCGATGGTCAGCACCAGGTCGGGGCCGATCACCACGCCCGAGCCTTCGCGGCGCTGACCCAGGGTGCGGCTGGTGTTGGCCTGCGCATGGCTTCGGCTTTGCACCGTGACCACCGACTGCAGCACCCGCTGCAGTGGCTCGGGCGGCAAGGCTTGGTGGGTGTGATCGGTATTGTTTTGTGACGAAGCCGTCTGCCTGGCAGCTTGCGCCCAGGCCAAGCTGCAAGACAACAGGCAGGCACACAAAGCCATGACAAACGGGTGGCGCATGGTCATCCCCTTGAAAAAAGGTGCGCTCAAGCAGCGCCACCTGATTGTGGGCTGTGCCCCTTAACCCCATGCCCTGGGAGCCTACTGTTGATCTTGCCCAATGATGTTGGCACGAAGCTTAAGCAGGGCTTTCCCTTGTAGGAGCGACGCCCCCGCCGCGAAAAGCCTCGCAGACCACGACCCATCGCCTCAAGGGCGGGGCTCCCACAAAATGAAGGGGCTCTCACAAAAACAGGGCCTTCCCTTGTAGGAGCGACGCCCTCGTCGCGAAAAGCCTCGCAGACCACTAGCCATCGTCCCGAGGGCGGGGCACCCACAAAATGAAGGGGCGCTCACAAAAGCGGGGCCTTCCCTTGTAGGAGCGACGCCCTCGTCGCGAAAAGCCTCGCAGACCACCACCCATCGCCCCGAGGGCGGGGCTCCCACAAAATGAAGGGGCGCTCACAAAAGCAGGGCCTTCCCTTGTAGGAGCGGCACCCTCGTCGCAAAAAGCCTCGCAGACCACCACCCATCGCCCCGAGGGCGGGGCACCCACAAAATGAAGGGGCGCTCACAAAAGCAGGGCCTTCCCTTGTAGGAGCGGCGCCCCCGCCGCGAAAAGCCTCGCAGACCACTACCCATCGTCCCGAGGGCGGGGCTCCCACAAAATGAAGGGGCCCTCACAAAAGCAGGGCCTTCTACAAAAGCAATGACTCCCACAGTCAGTGCTGAGCAAAGCGCAGTCTGCGGCCTCAGGCCGGAAAGCGTTCGCGCAGTTTGAGCTTGTAGAACTTGCCCGTGGAGGTTCGGGGCACGGCGTCGATGAACTCGTAGCGGTCGGGCACTTGCCATTTGGCAAAGCCGTGCTGCAGCAAGTGCGCGGCAAAGTCTCCGGGCCGTGGTGCTTTGCCAGGTTTGAGCACGATGCAAGCCAGCGGCCGCTCGCTCCACTTGGGGTCGGGGATGGCAATGACGGCCGCTTCAGCCACGTCGGGGTGGGCCATCAGGGCGTTTTCCAGATCGACCGAGCTGATCCACTCGCCGCCCGACTTGATCAGGTCTTTGGTGCGGTCGGTGATGCGCACAAAACCCAAGGCGTCCAGGCTGGCCACATCGCCCGTGCGCAGCCAACCGTCGGCGCTGAACTTGTCTTCGCTCACGGGCACCTGGTGGTAGCTGCCGGTGATGAAGGGTCCGCGCACCTGGATTTCGCCCACATGCTGGCCGTCCCAAGGCGCATCGAGTCCGTCTTCGCCCCGGATGCGCAATTCGGTCAAGGGCACGGGCACGCCCGCCATGGCAGCGCGGCGGTAACGCTCGTCCATGGGCGCATCTTTCAGCTCCGACTTAGGGTAAGACACGGTGCACAAAGGCGAGGTTTCGGTCATGCCCCACCCTTGCAAAATCCAGATGCCGTGCCGGTCAAAGGCGCGAATCAGCGCCTCGGGCACGGCCGCACCACCCACCAATGAGCGCATGCCAGCGGGCAGTTTCCAGCGGTCCGGTTGGGTAGTTTGTGCGGCCTCAAAAGCCTGGATCAGGCCCATCCAGATGGTGGGCACGCCCAGCGAGAGTGTGGGGGGCTCGGCCGTCATCAGGTCCAACAGGTCTTCCGGGTGCAGGTGCGGGCCGGGAAACACGAGCTTGACGCCCATCATCACCGCGCCATACGGAATGCCCCAGCTGTTGGCGTGGAACATGGGCGTGACGGGCAAGATGACGTCGCTGCCTTTCAAGCCCCAAAAGTCTCCCAAGCAGCCCACCAGCGTGTGCAAGATGGTGGAGCGGTGCGAGTACACCACGCCTTTGGGGCGGCCCGTGGTGCCCGAGGTGTAGCACATGGACACAGCATCGTCTTCGGCGTGCGGGGCGTATTGAAAAGCCTGTGTGTCGGTGCTGGCGAGCAACTGCTCGTAATCGGTGAAGGGTGCGGGCACCGCTGCCCCGGAAAACGGGAACACGATCACGCGCTCGAAACGGTAGAGGTGCGCAAACTGCTGGTACAGCGGCAGCAACACGTCGTCGATGATCAGCACCTTGTCTTGCGCGTCGTTGGCGATCCAAGCGATCTCTTCGGGCGACAGGCGCAGGTTGAGGGTGTGCATCACGCCGCCCGCGGCCGGGATGCCGAAATAGCACTCCAGGTGCGCATGGTGGTTCCAGCACAGCGTGGCCACGCGTTCACCCTTTTGCAAGCCCAGGTTTTGCAGGGCTTGTGCCAACTGGCGCGTGCGTTGGTAAAACGCGCCGTAGCTGTGCCGCACCAGCGACTTGTCGGGCAGGCGCGAGACGATCTCGTTGCGGGCAAACAAAGTGCCCGCCCGTTCGAGCAAGTGGTTCAGCGACAAGGGCATCTGCATCATGGTGCTGCAGATGGTGGCCTGGGCGGGGGATGCAGAAGAAGGTGAGGTCATGACGGGCTGGGGTTGAACTTGTCTGCCCAAATCATGCGGCCCACAGTACACAGTGCAGGCTAGGGAAAACCCAAGGCCCGTGTCACTTGTTGGTCCGGCACGCTGAAGTTTGCATGAACGCTTTTTGGGAGGAGCGATGCCCCCGTCGCGAAAAGCCTCGCAGACCAACAAGAATTGCCCCGAGGGCGGGGCTCCTACAAAATGCAGTGCATTCCTTGTAGGTGCGACGCCCCCGTCGCGATCACCCTCGCAAACCACCAAGAATCGCCCCGAGGGCGGGGCTCCCACAAAATGCAGGGCATCCCCTTGTAGGAGCGACGCCCTCGTCGCGATCACCGTCGCAGACCACCAACAATCGCCCCGAGGGCGGGGCTCCCACAAAATGCAGGGCATCCCCTTGTAGGAGCGACGCCCTCGTCGCGATCACCCTCGCAGACCACCAAGAATCGCCCCGAGGGCGGGGCTCCCACAAAATGCAGGGCATCCCCTGTAGGAGCGACGCCCTCGTCGCGATCACCGTCACAGACCACCAAGAATCGCCGCTAGGGCGGGGCTCCTACATTGTTCACATGGCTGGTCGCTGTGCCCAAGACAAGCCTTCACTTCAGACTTCATTAGGCGGGATCCACTGTTCAACTCACTTGGGCAGGTCGCGTGCGCCGCTTTCAGGTCGGTACATCTTGAACAGCTGCTCGGGGCCGATGCTGAAGTAATCGGCTGGGCCGCCCCCGCGCAGGATGTGCCCGGCGTTGGCCGTGTCGTAGACCCCGTTGGCAATCAGGCGCTCGTCGATGTGCACCCCAATCACCTGGCCAAACACCATCCATGTGTCCACTTTTTCGCCCTGCAGGTTTTGCATTTGCAAAATTTGGGTGCAGCGGCATTCAAAGCTGACCGGGCTCTCGGCCACCCGGGGCACGCTCAGCAAGCGGGATGGGGCGGGGGTCAGACCGGCCAGGGCAAATTCGTCCACCTCGGGGGGCACGCCCTCGCAGGTCTGGTTCATGGCTTCGGCCAGGGGGCGCGTGACCAAGTTCCACACAAATTCGCCATTGGCTTCAATGTTATTGAGCGAGTCCTTGCGCCCGATGCTGGAAAAACCAATCAGCGGGGGCACGTAGTTGAAGGCATTGAAAAAACTGTAGGGGGCCAAATTGAGCACGCCGCTGTCGCTGCGGCTGGACACCCAGCCAATGGGGCGGGGACCCACGATGGCGTTGAAGGGGTCGTGCTTGAGGCCGTGGCCCAGGTGGGGTTCGTAAAAATGAGTCATCGGCAAACTATAAGCAAGCCATTCAAGCAGCACTGTCTTGCGCCGGACAAGGCCCCAAGAAGCGTGGCGGCAAGGGTCAAGCTGAAAGGGTAAAGTTCTGAGCGCCCAGTTTGACTGAACAAACCCGGTGATGTTGACATGAGCGCTTTCTGGTGGAACCGGTGTCTTCACCACGATGGCGCTTGCATACCATCCCACAAAATGCAGGGCATTGCCCCTGTAGGAGCGACGCCCTCGTCGCGAAAAGCCTCGCAGACCACCAAGAATCGCCCCGAGGGCGGGGGTCCTACATTCATCACAGAGCTTATCGCTGTGCCCAAAACCAGTCTTTCACTTCATACTAGTCAGAGCCGAATCCAAAGCCCCTTGGCCTGCCGCCCTCTTGGGGTCGACAAGCTTTTAGGCCCAAGCTCAGCTGCGCTTGGGCGTCTCCAGGCCGCCGGTGTAAAACCGGTTGTAGGTGGGCGAGATGACGAGTTCGTTGATGCAGGTTCGGGCGGGCATTTGGGCCAGGAACAAGATGGCCTGCCCCATGTCTTCGGCTTGCACCATGAGATCGCGCTGCGCTTGTGACGGGGGCACGGGGCGTTTGTCCAGTATGGGGGTGGCCACCTCGCCGGGCAGCAGCGAACTGGCCCGGATGCCGTGGGTGCACTCTTCCATGTTGATGGATTCGGTCAGGGCCAAAACCGCGCGTTTGGTGGCGTTGTAGGCTGGCCCCGTGAGTTTGGAAGCGTACAAGCCCGCCCACGACGACACGTTGATGATCAAGCCCCCTTGCTGCTGGCGCATGGCGGGCAGGACCGCGTGCACGCAATAAAAAAGGCCCGACAAATTGATGGCCACCACATCGTCCCAAGCCTCAGGCGTGACGACGTCGAAATTGCGCTGCGTGGCATTGGTGCCCGCGCTGGTCACCAAGATGTCGATGCGACCATGCCGGGCCAGAATGTCTTGCGCCGCTGCCTTGACCGCATGCTTGTCGGCCACGTCGAGCAAAATCGCCTCGGCACTGCCCAAGGCTTGCAGCGTGGCCAAAGCGCTGGCGTTGGTGCTGGCCGTGCGGCCAGAAATCACCACATGGGCCCCGGCCTTGACGAGTGCGATGGCCCCCGCCAAACCAATGCCGCTGCCCCCGCCGGTGATCCAGGCAATCTGGCCTTGGAGTGAAGAGGTCATGGAGGGCTCCTGTGTGGGGGGTTGAGGGTGCAGGCTTTCAAAGCGGCCTGTTGAGGGTGGGTCGAATTTAAGCAGTCTTGTGCTGCTGGCCTGCTGCTCAGGTGACAGGCGGGTCCACATCGCCCCAGGGTGTGCCTCTTGCGCGGGGAACGTTGGGGCAAGACCCAAGGTGTAGCCCTTATTGCCCGTGGTCCGGCCTGGCGACTGCGTCGTGGTGGAAACCCGCGACGCTTTTGAGGGCCATCAAGACCGAGCAAGACCTGCCGTCTCGTGTGTTGACCATGCCCTTTGTCAACCCGCAAAACGGCCCCATCATGGTCGAAGGGGCAGAAAAAGGCGATGTCATCGCGGTGCACATCAAGTCCATCCGCCCACGCGGCCCCAACCCCCGAGGCACCTGCTGCATGATTCCGCAATTTGGCGCGCTCAGCGGCACCTCCTTGACCGCTTTGTTGTCCGATTCATTGCCCGAAATTGTCCGCAAAATCGATGTCGATGAAGACGGTGTTTACTGGAGCAAACGCGTCACCTTGCCCTACAAACCGCACATTGGCACCTTGAGTTGCTCGCCCGAGATCGACTCCATCAACACCCTCACGCCCGATGCCCATGGCGGCAACATGGACCTGCCCGACATGGGGCCGGGCAGCATCACTTATTTGCCGGTGCAAACGGCAGGCGGCAGGCTTTTTATTGGCGATGCCCATGCTTGTCAGGGCGATGGTGAGGTATGTGGCACGGCCGTGGAGTTTGCCAGCACCACCACCATCGAGGTGGACCTGATCAAGGGCTGGCAAATCGACTGGCCCCGGCTGGAAAACGAAGCCGTCATCATGGCCATTGGCAGTGCACGCCCACTTGAAGACGCCACCCGCATCGCTTACCGCGAGTTGGTGTTGTGGATGGAGGCTGAATATGGCTACGACCGCTGGGATGCCTACATGATGCTCAGCCAATGCGGCCAAGTTCGGTTGGGCAATTTTGTCGATCCCAAATACACCGTGGGTGCGGCCATCACCAAAAAATACCTCGCGCCTGAGGGCGTTTGAGCGCCATCAAAACAGCGCCTTGCACTGCCAATTTTTTCAACTGAAAGGGGAACCCCATGGATTTAGGACTCAAAGGCCGCACCGCATTGATCACGGGCGGCACCAAAGGCATTGGCCAAGCCATTGCACAAACCTTGGCCGCCGATGGTGCGCATGTGGCCATTTGTGCCCGCAATGCAGCCGAGGTTGAGCAAAGCGTTCAAGAGTTGGCCCGCCATGGCGTCAAGGCCTTTGGCCGCGCAGTGGATGTGGGCGATGGTGCGGCTTTGCAAGCCTGGGTGACCGATGCGGCGGCCGCTTTGGGCGGCATCGACATTGTGGTGGCCAACGTCAGTGCCCTGGCCATCAGCAACGATGAAAACGGTTGGCAACAAGGCTTTCAGGTGGACATGATGGGCACCGTGCGCTTGGTCAATGCCGCCATGCCTTTTTTGGAGCAAAGCAGCCACGCCTCCATCGTCACCATCTCCAGTGTTTCAGGCCGTGAGATCGATTTTGCGGCGGGCCCTTACGGCGCGTTCAAGGCGGCCATCGTGCACTACACCCAAGGCCTGGCTTACCACTTGGCGGGCAAGCACATCCGCGCCAACAGCGTATCGCCCGGGAACACCTATTTCGCGGGAGGCGTGTGGAACCAGATCGAGGTGGGCAACCCAGAGCTGTACAAACAAGCCTTGGCCATGAACCCGACAGGCCGCATGGCCACGCCCCAAGAAATCGCCAACGCTGTGGCTTTCCTGGCCAGCCCGGCGGCCAGCTTTGTGACGGGCACCAACTTGGTGGTGGACGGTGCCTTGACCAAAGGCGTTCAGTTGTGAAGGCGGGCTTGTGCCGCTGGGCGGCCTAAGACTTGCAGACCTGCACAACACGGCCCTTGACTGAGGGCCTGCAAGTTCTGGCCTACAAGGGCAAGCGTTTTCAGTGACGCCCTTCGTTTTGGTTGTAGCGCATGATGCGCCCGTGTCGGCCTTCTTTGTCGCGCTCGATGTCGTAGCAGTCACCTGCAGGCCCGGTGCGCCTTGCCAGCAAGGGCGCTAAAAGGGCGTGGTCCTGCGCATCCAATCGCAAGGCTTCAATGCGTTGCGTGGCTGGCAGGTGGCGCGTGGAGGTGAAGCCCATGATGGCGCTGCCCACTTGGGGGCGGTCAATCACCCAGCGCGTGGCCACATCACCCAGGCCCACGCCATGGCGCACAGCGATGGCCTGCAAGGCTTGCAGCAGTTCCTGAAACAGGTCCCAGCCGCCAAAATCTTCGATGATCAGTTTGTACTTGGTGTGTGAACGGTTGGCCAGAGGCTCGGTGGGCTCGGCTTGGCTCAGCCAGGTTTCGCTCAGCAGGCCGCCAGCCAAGGTGCCGTAGCACAGCAGTTGCACACCGCGCTTTTGGCACAGCGCGACCAGGCCTTGGTCGGGGCGGCTGTCCAGCAAGGAGTACTGCACCTGCGTGCTGATCAAAGGAATGCCCGCGTCCAGAATTTCCCGGGTCAGGGCGGTGTTGAAGTTGGTCAGTCCCAGGTGCGCGATTTTGCCTTCGCGGCGCAGATCGCTCAGGATGCCCAAGGCTTCGACATAGCCCGGTTGGGCCAGGTTCCACCAGTGAAACTGCACCAGGTCCAGCTGATCCACGCCCAGACGTTCCAGCGAGCGGTCGATGATCCCGGTGAGGTAGGCGCGGTCGCAAGACGTCAGCCGGTCGTAGTCGGGCACACATTTGGTGTGCACCTGAAGCTGGGTTGCCAGCGCAGGGTGTTCACGCCGAAACTGGCCAATCAAGGCTTCCACGCCGATGTAGTGGTCAGCGCAGTCAAAGGTGGTGAGCCCGGCCTCTACGAAGGCGGCCATGTCTTGCACGGCTTGCGCCTGATTGACCTCACCGTGTCCGCCCGCCAGGTGCCAGCAGCCTTTGATCAGTCGGGACGCACGGTAATTCGGTGCCAGCTCGGTGGTGGAAATGCTCATGGTTTTTTTTGGGGGTCTTGTGGAGATGTGGCCAAAGGCTCTGCAGTGACGGCCGCATGGTTGAACGACCGAGTGCCGCAGCGCTTGATGACAAAGCGGGCCTTGCAATTCGGATCGGGGCAGGCCACGCGGGCGTCGGTGCTCATCCAGTCGTTGGGGTGGCAGGGGCGCTGCTTGGCGGGCAAGATGGGCAGCAACGCCGCCAGGGTGTAGATAGACCAGCTTTGCCCCGGCGGAAAATGCAGCTGCTCGCCATGCAGCTCGAAGTGGTCGCCGGCTTTGGCCTTGCACCAGCAAGGACCATCGCCTTCCCACTCCACCCGCAGGTCGAACAATTCAAATGAGTCGTTGCCTGCGGGCTGGCTCATTTGCTCACGCCCAACTCGCGCGACACGCTGGTGATGAGGCCACGGTATTCGTCCAGCGCTTGTTTGGCGGCAGGCGATTTCTTGCCAGCCTCTGCCAGCCATTCGTCCTGCACAAAAGCCAGCTTGGTGCGCAGCTCTTGCAGCAGAGGGCCTTGCACGGGTGTCACCTTGACCCCGGCAGCGGCCAGTTGGCGGTCGGCGTCGTCTTCCTTGGCCTGCCAGACGGTGGCAAAGCGGCGCACCATGGCTTCACCCGAGAGCTTTTCGATCGCAGCGCGGTCGCGCGCCTCCAAAGCTGCCCACTTGGCGGCGTTCACCACCACGAACTGGCTGGAGTGCGCAAAGCCGCCCGGCACATAAGATGCCGTGGGCATGTGCTGGGTCATCTTGAAGGCCACCACGGTCTCTTTTTGCTGGAACATGCCCTGGATCACGCCCCGCGAGATTTGTTCGTAGGCTTCAGACAGCGGCGAGGAGATGGGCGTCATGCCCAGCGAACGGGTGATTTTTTCGACCGTGGTGCCGGGCACGCGGATCTTGATGCCACTGACCGCGTTCATGGAGGTCAAGGCATTGGCCTTGGTGAACAGCTGGTAAGAGCCATTGGTCCACAGGCCGAGTAAGACGGTGCCTTCGTGTTCGTTGGCTTGTGCAAAGTGTTTTTGGTAGGTGCGCCAGTAAGCCAGCGAGTTGACCACCGCGTGGTCGGTGGTAAAGGGCAGCTCGCCCATTTCGGTGAACTTGAAACGGTTGGGCGTGTAGGCATGCACGCTGAAGGCGATGTCGGCCACGCCGTTTTTGACCAAGTCAAAGTGAGCTGGCGGCGCACCCAGTGCGGGCAGCACCTGGATCTTGACGCGGCCCTCGGTGGCCTTTTCGACATCGGCCGCCCAAGGCTGGATCATTTCGGTGACCACATGGTGGGTCGGTGGCAGCCAGTTGGAAAAGCGCCAGACGGTTTGGGCTTGCGCTGCCAGGGCAAGGCTGCCCAGTGCAGTGATGAGCAAGGACTGGCGCAGAAAACGAGGGGTGACCATGGGAAAGCTCCTTGGGTTGAGGGTGATGGAGGGGACGAAGGATTTTGGGAAAAAATCAGGTGATGGAGGGCAGCCACAGCGCAATGGCGGGCACGGTGAGCAAGATGCCCAAACGGATCACGTCTGCCGCCACAAAGGCGCTGGCACCGCGAAACACCACATTCAGCGGGACCGATGGAATCTGGCTGGCGAGCATGTACACGTTCATGCCCACGGGTGGGGTGATCAGGGCCACTTCGATGAGGGTGACGATCAGCACACCGAACCAGATCGGGTCAATGCCGTAGCTCACCACCAAGGGGAACACAATGGGCAGCGTCAGCAACAGCATGGACATGCTTTCCAAAAAGCAGCCCAGTACCAGGTACATGGCACAAATGATGAGCAGAAACTGCATGGCCGACAGGTCCATGCCCTGAAACACGCCGCCCAACCAGGGCGTGAAGCCCGAGATGGTGATGTACTTGGACAAGACCAGGGCCCCGATCAGAATGAAAAACAAGCTGGTGGTGGTGACGGCGGTCTCGCGCAGCACCTGGGCCAGCAGTTTGCGCGTCAGTCGCCCGCGTGCAATCACCATCGCAAAGGCGCCTGCAGCGCCGATGCCCGCTGCTTCGGTCGGGGTGAACCAGCCGCCATAAAGCCCACCAATCACCAAGCCGAACAACAGGACCACGCTGCCAATGCCGCGCAAGGAATGCAAGCGTTCTGTCCAGGTGCTGCGCTCGCCTGCCGGACCCGATTCAGGGTGCCGCCATGTGTACACCATGACCGCGCCCACATACAACAAGGCCCCCAGCAGGCCGGGCAGCACACCGGCGATGAACAGCTTGCCGATGTCGGTCTGGGTCATGATGCCGTAGACCATGAGGGCCACACTGGGCGGAATCATGATGCCCAAAGTCCCGGCCGATGCGATGCAACCCGTGGCCAGCGCATCGCTGTAGCCGTAGCGTTTCATCTCCGGGTAGGCCACCCGCGTCATGGCGGCCGATGTGGCCAAGCTGCTGCCACAAATGGCCGCAAAACCCGCGCAGGCCAGGACGGTGGCAATCGCCAGGCCGCCACGCAAATGCCCTACAAAACGGTAGGTGGCGCGGTACAGCTCGCGCGAGATGTCTGCTTCGTTGATCAGGTTGCCCATCAGGATGAACAAAGGCACCACCGTGAGCGAATAGTTGTTGACGGTGCTGAAGGCCGTTTCACCCACCATGAACAAGGTAGGGCTCCAACCCAGGACACTCAGGCACCCGACCACGCCCGTGACCAGCATGGTCACGGCAATGGGCACTTCCAAGGCAATCAGGCCCAGCATCACGGCCATGGCGATCAAGGTGGCGCTCATGACGATTCCCCCACACTGCGCTTGGACCACAAGGCCATCACCGCAGAAAGCGCCATGCTCACCGCCCCAAATCCGGCCACCCACGACAGGGGCACTTCGATGTAGGGCGCCCGGTCACCTGCTGCGCCGACCCGCAGCATGTACTGAAACAGGGCCCAGGCCAAATAAGCCAAGGCCACGCAGGACAAGATTTTGCGCAGTTCACGCAGCACGCGCTCCAAGCCTTTTGGCGCACTTCGCCACATTTGCAAAATACCAGCGCGCACATGTTCGTCTTGCGCGGTCACCAGGGGCAAGGTGGCATACACCAGCAAGCCCATGAGCAAGGCCGTTAACTCGTAAGCCCCGGTGATGGGGCGGCCTGCGATGCGCAAAACCACATCCAGAAAGGCCACAGCGGCCATGGCCGCGAGCACCCATGAAGCCACATGGACAAACCACAAAGCAGGTCGCGGTGCTGCTGCGGGCAGGGGTTCGGATGGGTCTGATTTCATGCGTTCACCATAATGTGATCACATAATACGGCACACCTCATGAACAAAGCAAGCGTGGATATACTGCCCCATGGCCCGACCCCGACGTGATGCCCCCAGCCCAGAATCCCTGCGATCCCCGATGCCGGTGTTGCGTCCGGTCTCGCGCGACTCGGTGCAGGACCGCATTTATGCCGAACTGTCAGACGCCTTGATTTGTGGTCGTTTGCAGGGCGGGCAAACCCTTCAGATCAGGGACTTGGCCGAGGCCTTTCACACCAGTGTGATGCCGGTGCGCGAGGCTTTGCGGCGCTTGGTGGCCGAGGGGGCTTTGGAGTCCGCCACGCAGCGCCCCGTGCGCGTGCCACACCTGTCGGTTCAGCGGCTGGACGATATCCACCAGGCCCGGCTTTTGGTGGAAGGGCACGCGGCCGAAATGGCGGCCGTGCGTGCGGATGATCATTTGTTGGCCGCACTGGAAGTGGCCGATGCCGAGTTTTCACGCGCGCTGCAAACGGGGGATGTGGAGGCTGAATTGCAGGCCAATCGGCGCTTTCATTTCACCTTGTATGAGGCGGCTCAGTCACCCACCTTGCTGTCCATGATTCGCAGTTTGTGGTTGCAAAGCGGTCCTTATGTGCGGGTGGCCGTGGCCCATCACAAGCCAGAGCACGGCGCTCCACGGACTTTGCACCACCATGGCCTGATGCAGGCCTTGGCGCAGCGCGATGCAAAAGCCGCTCGCCGCGAATTGGAGGCGGACCTCGATTGGGCTTGGCGACTGATGCAGGACAAAGTGGGCACGCCTGTCGAGGGTTCTGGGAGCGTTTGAAGTGCAAAAAAAAGCCCACCTTGTGGGTGGGCTTTTTTGTCAATGGATGACTCTGTATTTTTAACCTAAGGTGCCTGCATCTGCCATGAGGCAGCTGCCTGTGATGAATGACGCTTCTGATGACGCCAACCAAAGTATGGGGTATGCAATTTCGAGAGGGTCAGCCCAGCGCTTCAGCAAATTTTGTTCGTAACGCTGGTGGTCGATTTCAATGCCAGATTTTCGCGCCTCTGCAGCACGCTTGATGTGAAAGGGCGTAAGGGTGGCACCAGGACAAATGGCGTTCACACGAACTTGATGCTGTGCTTCTTCATAGGCCAAGGTTTTGGTCAATGAAACAATGCCAGCTTTGGTCACATCGTATTGACCCATGCCGACCCTGGGATGGAATGCATGTGTTGAAGACACATTCACAATGCAGCCAGTTTTACTTTTTCGCAAACTGGGTAATGCCTCCCTTGCCATGTACACATAACTGAGCAAATTGACCGCAAGGATTTGATTCCAAACATCAGCCGTTGAGTCCGCCAGTGGCTCATATGAGCGCATGCCTGCGTTGTTGACCAAAATGTCCAACTGGCCCCACTTTTCGATGACAAGCGAGACAACTTCCGCTGCAGACGCCTCATTGGCAAGATTGACAGGGATACAAATGACTTCGGCGCCAGGGATGGCTTCTTGAAGCGATTTGGAAACTTCATTCAAGGGGGAATCTGGCAAATCGACCAGTACCACTTTGGCCCCATGCTCACAAAAAAGTTTGGCGGTGGCCGCGCCAATACCGCCAGCGCCCCCAGTCACAATGGCTACTTGATTGGCAAGTCTTTTCATATGGATGGACACCTATCCTAAGGTACTGATTTCTTGATGCTCAACGAAATCTGGGTTTCGACAAATTCGCAAAATTGCGACCATGCTGTACACACTCATGAGCAAGGCATTCAAGGGTATGGCCACATACCAGTAAATTTTGTTGGCTTGCAGATAGGGCGTGGTCTCGCCTGAGTTAAAGCCAAAATCTGCACCGAAATACACCAAGATCCAAAGCAAAAAAAGCATGGCCACATGGATGGCGATGGAAATCAAGCGCCTGAGGGCTGGACGCCAGATTTTGTCAAATGCCCCAACCCTGTACAGCGAACCCTCACGCCAAAGCGCTGCCGTTCCAGCAAACGTCAGCCAAACGAACAGAAGGTCAATGAGCTCGTCGTAACCCGAGACGCTGATGGCAGGAAAACTTCTTTGGACAATGCCAAAAGCCAATAGCAAAAACAGACCCAAGAAACATGCAATGACGGTCCATTTCAACAAATAGGCGATCGTTTTATCGAGCTGAATGAGGTACGTCATTTGATGAGACCAAAACCGAACAATTGCGGCAACCACATAGAGAAACCAGGGATGTACGTGACAAGTCCCAGCACCACCACCATGGCGAATAAATATGGCGCTAGCTCGCTCACAATTTCTGCAATGGGCACCTTTGCAATTCCTGATACCACAAACAAGCAAAGTCCAACGGGGGGTGTGACCAAACCAATCATCATGTTGACGACCATGATCACACCAAAATGGATGGGGTCAATTCCTATCGCTCCAATCACAGGTGCAAGGATTGGGTACGTGATGATCATGATGGCAATTGTTTCTAGAAACATGCCCAAAAACAGCAGTACCAAATTGATGATCAGCAAAATCATGATGGGATCTGCAGACAGCTTCATGAGGGCCTGCAAAATTTGATTGGGTACTTGCTGCTGAATCAGAACCCAACCAAATGGGGCTGACATGGCAATGATGAACAGCACTTGAGCTGTTTGCCTGCCTGACTCCCACACGGTGTCAATCAAAGCTTGCCAGGTGAGTTCGCGATACACAAATTGGCCCAACACAAAGGCATAAGCCGTTGCCAAAACAGCCGCTTCAGTGGGCGTGACAACACCTGAAAAGATGGCAATCAGAATGGCGGGTGGAAGGGCCAGTGCAGGAATTGCTTTTAAGACAGTGTTCCATGCTTCACTGCCAAATTTCACGCCTTGAGAGACTGGTAAATTCAATTTTTTGGCTTGCAGACCAATGGCAATCATCAACCCAATGCCCATCAAAAGGCCCGGAATGATGCCAGCTAAAAACAAAGCACCCACAGAAACATTGGCCAAGCTGCCATAAATCACAAATGGAATGCTGGGAGGAATGATGGGTCCAATGGTGGCCGATACTGCAGAGATGGTGGCTGCAAATTTGGCTTTGTACCCCTCCTTGACCATGGCTCGAATTTCAATAACGCCCAACCCTGCTGCGTCTGCAACGGCTGAGCCGGACATGCCCGCAAAAATCATGCTGCCAATGACATTGACATAGGCTAGACCACCTCTAACGCGTCCCACCAAGAGTTTGGCCACTTCAAAAATGCGTTCGGTGGTGCCACCCACATTCATCAAGTTGCCGGCCAATATGAAAAATGGAATGGCCAGCAGCGGAAATGAAGTGGTGGCTGCGTAAGTTCGCTGAATAAAAATTAAAAGTAAGTCTGTGCCGCTTGTGGCAATCATGATGACGCCAGCGATCAGACCCAATGCGCCTGCAATCGGAAATCCTAAAAGAATGGTGATGCAGGTCGCAACAAGTATGTACGCTACAAGCATTGCAGAACTTACTTCAATCAGGTTTTAGCTGCTGCTACTGCGCGTGACCAATTGTTCCAATTTTCATCACCGATGCTCTTGCGTAAAACATCGTATGCAGGAGCCATTTTGTCGCGGAAGGGCGCCACCTCGGGTCGGGTAATCGCAATGCCAGCCTTTTGCATCGTTGCAATTTGCTCTTCTTCTTTTTCGCGAACTGCTTTGCGTGCAGCTTGCCCAGCAACTGTAGCCTCCTCAGAAATAATTTTGCGTTGGGCTTCATTGAGCTTGTTTTGCCAAGCACGCTGGTTGGCTACCAGCATGATGGACGTGTAGATGTGTTTTGTCAGTGCAATATGGCTTTGCACTTCAAAGAACTTGGCCGCAAACGTGGTGCCAATTGGATTGTCTTGGCCATCGACCGTTTTGTTGGCAAGCGCCAGGTAGACCTCTTGGAAGGCAATGGTTTGGGTGTTGGCGCCCAAGGCTTCAAAGGCAGACTTGATGGCCAATTCGGGCGGCACCCGCAACTTCAGGCCTTTGATGTCGTCTGGGGTACGGATGGCTTTTCGGCTGTTGGAAAGAGCGCGGAAGCCCCACTCAAAGTTGGCAATCCAGCTGAAACCCACAGCAGAAAATTGTTGGGTAAGCCAAGCTCGGCCAGTGACATCGAGTGCTTTATGGGCGTGCTCATAGCTGTCGAACTGGTAAGGAATGTTGATGACGCCAAGTGGCTTGGAAATGGACTCGATGTTGGAGGGGTTCATCAAAATCATGTCGATGGCCCCAAGCCTTGTTTGCTGTGCGGTTTCGACGGGTGAGCCCAGTGCGTTGTTGGGAAAAATTGTAATTTTGACTTCGCCATTGGTGCGATCGCTGATGCGTTTCACCATTTTTTCGGCTTCGATGTGCACAGGGTGCGAGGGGTCGGCAGGGTGGGTGAGCCTCAGTTCAACGGCTGCTTTTGCCGGTATCCAGATAGAACCTATGGACGCGGCAGCCCCTGCTTGCAAAACGCTGCGCCTGTTGATGGAAAAAGTTTGTTTCGTCGAGTCGGTCATGTCTGTCTCCTTTTCAAATAATTCTTGCATACAAGATTTTGATCGTCAAGTGGTCTTCGAGCGGACACTTATTTTCTTTTTGACGGGGTTGGATTGGTCGCGAATCGACTTCACAACAATAGAAAGTCCATTTTGAACATGCGACTTCATGGCCTTTGCAGCGCCCAAACTGTCGTGCTGTTTGATGCATTCCAGAATGGCGCCGTGCTCAACCATGGCTTTATCCCAGCGTTCAGGCCACAAGTTGGAGGCATATCGTGCGCGATCGATTCGAAGTGCCAACAAATCCCAGACCCACAGCAAAACAGGGTTGCCTGAGTATTCCAATATCAAGCGGTGAAAAGCTTTGTTGGCTTTGAAATAATCTGGCAGCTGATCTTGGGCACGATGCTTCAGCATGGTGTAGTGAAGAATGCCCAATTCGGCTGTTTCTGCCTCTGTAATTCGGGCTGCAGCCAATTCGCCTGCAAGTGCCTCAATGGCCGAAACAACATCAATCAAAGCGGCAGTTTCTTCTGCATCCAGTCGTGTGACGGTGGGGGATCGATTGGGGTTTACATCGAGTAAGCCTTCCTGTGCCAAAGTTTTGATCGCTTCACGCACAGGCGTTCTGGAAACATTGAGGCGCTCGCACAATTCACGCTCATTTAATTTTTCACCGGGGCCAATGGCACCAGCAATGATCAAGTTGCGCAGGGTCTGTGCGGTGCTGGCATGCATGTCCCCTTTGCGCAAAGTGGCGCTCTTATTCGTTTCAGCCGACAGGCTGTCCAGTGGGGTAGGGGTGTTGACTTTATTTTTCTTCATGGTTTGTTTCAGTTTGACAGACTTTATTCTTGTATGCAAGAATTAAGCATGAACATTGAGTCTGTCTTTCACAAATTTTCTACGAACAACTCCACTGAATCTGGCGTGGGACTCGTCGGTGCTGGTGAATTTGGGGCCACCTTTGTTTCTCAAATTCATCGAATGAAGGGGGTGAGGGTGGTGGCCATCTGCGACCAACAACCTGAAAAAGCCTTCCAAGTGGCACTTCAGTCTGGCATCGATCAGGCGCAAATTTTTGTAGCCCACGATCTTGAATCCGCTAAAAATGCCATCTCTCAGAACCGATGTGTTGTTCTCAATCAGGCCGAGTGGCTTGCGCAACTGCCCTTGCAGGCGGTCCTCGAAGCCACGGGTGATCCAGAGAGTGCAGCGGCCACTGCATTGGCGTGCATCAAGTCTGGCAAGCATGTGGTCATGGCCACCAAGGAGGCTGAGATTGTCGTGGGTGCTGAGTTGGCCAGGCTGGCCAAGCAACACAATGTAGTGGTCTCTCCAGTCGATGGTGATCAGCCCAGTTTGCTGATTGGACTGATTGAGTGGGCCCGGTTATTGGGTTTGCCGGTGATGGCCGCAGGCAAATCCAGCGAATCAGATTTTGTATGGACGCCAGCAACCAATGAGGTGAAAGCCTGGGGCCAAACAGTGGTTTCCACTGAAATAGGTCAAAACTTTATTCGCAACGGCCCTTATTCATGGCAGGACGTTTTAGCCAACCGTGCCAGCGTTCCATTTGAACTGACAACAGTTCCGGACCTTTGCGAAATGGGCATCGTGGCCAACCACACAGGTTTGCTGCCCGATTGCGCAAGCCTGCATGCGCCACTGGCCAGAACCGTTGAATTGCCCAGTATTTTTAGGCCCAAGGAAGAGGGTGGCATTCTCAGTGGCCAAGGCCGCGTGGACATGTTCAACTGCTTGCGTCGTCCCGATGAGCTCAGTTTTGCAGGTGGTGTCTTTGTGGTGATCGAGGCACCCGATGTCGCAACTGGAAAGCTTTTTGCGGCCAAGGGCATTCCAACTTGCCCCAACGGAAAATACGTCCTGATTCACAACCCGGTTCATTTGCTAGGCGCTGAGGCGGCCATGTCTATCCTCTCTGCGGTCAAACTTGGGGCATCGTGTGGTGGCCGAGATGTTCGCCCCGTGGTCGATTTAATTGCAATGGCGCAGCGCCAAATTGAGGTAGGTGAGTTGTTTGAGATTGGCACTCGGCATGTCATACCAGGCCTAGGCCATCAACTCATGGGTGCCCAGCCAATGTCTCCAGACAATCCACTGCCATATTATTTGTGTGCTGGTGCAAAAGTGCTGCGCCCCATTCCAAAAGGCAAAATTGTCACTTGCAGTGATGTTGAAATCGATTCAAATAGCATTCTTTATCAACTTCGATCATCACAAGATCAACACTTCTTTCCTCACTGACATGACGCAATCAAATCCTGATAAAAAAAAGCTGCAATTCATTGATGCGCATCATCACTTTTGGGATTTGGAAAAGAACGACTACCCGTGGCTGAATGACCATCCAGAACCCAACTTCTTCCTGGGTAATTACGATGGCATCAAGCGCAATTATTTATACAAAGACTATTTGCAAGACAGCCAAGACTTTGAAGTGCTGGCCACAGTGCATTGCGAGGCCGAATGGAACAGAGATGATCAAGTTGGTGAGACCCAGTGGCTGACCGATATCCATGCGCAAACGGGTTTTCCCACAGCCATCGTGGCGCATGCATGGTTTGATACTGACAATGCGGCAGAAGTCCTTTCAAAGCAGGCTGCTTTTCCCTTGGTCAAGGGCATCAGGTCCAAACCCAAGACCACTTTGAGACCCGATCTTTTGACAAATCATTTGCCTGGGGGCATGCAAGACAAGAGGTGGCTAGAAGGGTATTCACGCTTAGAACAATACGGTCTTAGCTGGGATTTGAGGGTGCCGTATTGGCACCTGTATGAAGCGGCTGAAGTTGCGCGGCAATTTCCCAACACCCCCATCGTCTTAAACCACACTGGATTTCCTTGGGATCGAAGTGCGCAAGGCATTTTGGCCTGGAGCAAAGCCATGGAGGCTTTGGCCAAACACCACCATGTACACCTCAAAGTTTCTGAATTCGGTTTGAAAGACCAAGCTTGGGACTACGCCTCCAACAAAGAAATTGTGCTGCGTGCCATCGGCATTTTTGGCATTGAGCGGTGCATGTTTGCATCCAACTTTCCTGTTGCGGGTCTGAGGGTTGATTTTTCGACCTTGCTCAATTCTGTTGCCAACATGGTCTCAGAATTTACGGAGAAGCAGCAGCATGATTTCTTCGTGGGCAATGCTGCCCGGTTTTATCGCTTGGATATCTGAAGACGCCAGACTGACATGCCATGAAGAACGTCTGAAAGAACGAGGCATGCGACCGCAGAAACGAAAAAGCCCGCTTTTGGCGGGCTAAGTCGTAGTTTGTATGGCTCCTCGACCTGGGCTCGAACCAGGGACCTACGGATTAACAGTCCGGCGCTCTACCGACTGAGCTATCGAGGAACAGCTTTAAATTATAGAGTGCTTTTGGGCAAGTTTTGGGCAAGAGGTGCAGTTTTTTGAAAAATTTGAAGCCTCTGTTTAAAAACTGGTTTTCAGGGCCACACGCAGCGTCCGGGGGGCACCTGCGTACAGGTAATAGTGGCCAAACTGTTTGGGCGATTCGCGCCAATACTGGCGATTGGCCAGGTTGTCGACGGCCAAAGTCCATTGGGTGCGGGTGCCTTGGATGCGCGTGTCGTGGTGCACGGCCCAGTCCAGCGTGGTCCATGCGGGCAATTGAACGCTGCCGTCTTCGGTGGCTTGGCGCTCTGCCTCGTGGCTCAGGCGCAAGCTGGTGCGCAGGCCGGGTACGGCCGCAAAGCGGTATTGGGCTTGGGCGCGAAGCGTCATGCGGGGCACGTTCAGGGCGCGTTGGCCGTTGACGCTGGGGTCGATCACGGCGTTTTGGCGCAGGGCTTGTATCCAGGCGGCACCCATGTCCAAGGTCCACTGGGCATGCGTCATGCCGGCCGACAAGTCCAGTCCCCGGTGACGGGCTTGGCCGTCGATTTTTCGGGTGCAGGTGTTGTCTTCGTCGCAAGTGCCTTCGTCGCCCGATACGGGACGCGTGATGTCAAACCCACTCGCTTGCCAGCGCGTTTGGGCCCATTGGCCTTTGACACCGATTTCTGTTTGATGGCTGCGCAGCGCTGGCAGGGCCTGTCCAGCGTTGGTGTAACGGCTGCGGTTGGGCGCGACATCGGTCTCAATGCCTTCGCCGTAACTGCCATACACCGAATAAGCCGGCGTGATCTGGTGCGTCACAGCCAGCCATGGGGTGTTGAAGCTGCGCTGGTCCTGCACGGCTCGGCTGCCGTCGGTGCGTTGGCTGGCGCGGTTGAGCTGTGTGTGGCGCATGCCCAGCCACAGCGCGGTTTGTGTGTTGAGTTCAATGCGGTTGCGCAGAGCCACTTCGGTGGTGTATTCGCTGCGCTCGGTGTTCAGCTCGCTTGGGGTGGGCTGGGCCTCGGGGCTGACTGAAGTGCCGTCAATGTTGCCGGTGCCCGCCCAGTTGTAGGCTTGCATGAAAGAGGGGCGGTCGAGCAATCGGCTGCGCTGCACACTCAGACTCAGGTTGTGACGCAGGCCTGCCCAAGTTTGCTGGCCACTGAGTTCGGTGTGCAGCGCATCGCTGCTGCGGCGCTCGTTGTCGCTGCGGTAGTCGTACAGGTCAAAGCCGCCGTTGCTGCAGTACTTGTCGCCAATCCAGTCACCGTTGGGCAAGGTGCAGCCAAACGCAAAGGTCAAACGGTCGTCGGTGCGCAAGCGTTGTGCGCCGTATTGCGTGGTCCAAAGCCAGCCGCCGTCGAGGTTTTGCTTGAAGCGCAAGGTGCCCGTGGTGCCTGCAAAAACGCCGGGCACCGACCAAGCTTGGCGCGTGATGTTGCGTGTGCCGTCCACGGTGGGTGGCAGGGTGGGCACGCCGTTCAGGGGGTCGGTGGCGTTGGCCAGCAGGCTGTAGGCGTTCACGCCCATTTGCTGGCGCTCGCTGCGTTCGATCTCCCATTCCAGACGGCTGTCGGGCGTGAGACGCCAGTCCATGGCCAGTGCAAACAGTTTGCGGTGGCCTTCGGTGTTCTTGATGTACGGGTTCAGGTCTTCGTAGGCGGCGTTGAAACGGTAGCCCAAAGCCTGGTCTTGGCCAAAGCGGCCACCCAGGTCCAGCCCGCCGCTGCTGTTTTTGCCCGGGCCATAGCTGGCGCTGGCCGAGCGGATGGTCTCGTCCTTGGCTGTGGGCGGACGTTTGACCACGTAGTTGACCAAACCGCCGGGTGCACTGGTGCCAGCCTGGATGCCGCTGGTGCCCTTGAACAGTTCAATGCGTTCTTTGTTGTCCATGCCGATCATGGTTTCGGCCGAAATGGGCAGGCCTTCGCGGCGGTAGTTGTAGCGGTTGTCCAAGGTGTAGCCGCGCACGCTCAGGCTGTCCCAATAGGCGGGTGAGTTGTAGCTGTCGGCCACGCTGGCGTCCAGGCGCAAGGCGTCGGACACACGTTGTGCACCGATGTCTTGCAGGGTCTGCTGGTCGATGGTCACCGCGCTGAAAGGCGCTTTGCGCAAAGGCACATCGCCAAAGCCGCTGACCTGCGAGGGGGCCGCGCCGGTGATGGTGATTTCACTCACCGCTGGCGTTTGAGCTTGGGCGCAGCCCCAGGCCAGATAAGCCACGGCACTGGCGATGTGGGTGACGCGGCAAGTCAAACGCTCAGAAAAGCGGTGCGAACTGGACGAAAAAAATGGCGAAAAAAATGCCATGACGTTTTTCCTTCAACGTAATGGCAGGTCGGCTGGCTGGGAACGTGGTGCGCCCACAAATGGGACACGGTTCTTTTGACAAGCTTCCCTGCGCGAGGATTACCTCAATCAGGTTCAAAGGGACTTTCTCAGTCGAAGGCCTCACGGCTTTCAACACCCCTAGCGAATGCGCCGCAGAATTGCGGCGCGAGGAGGATTCTAGGTCAAGGCGCTCACCACTGCGTGGGCAGGGGGTTTGCCTGTGCTGGGGGTCCCACAAAATGCGGGGCATCTCGTTGTAGGAGCGGCGCCCTCGCCGCGATCAAGCCTCGCAGACCACCACCCATCGCCCCGAGGGCGGGGCTCCTACAAAATGCAGGACTCCCACAAAATGCGGGGCACCCACAAAGGGAGGGGCATCTCGTTGTAAGAGCGGCGCCCTCGCCGCGATCAAGCCTCGCAGACCACCACCCATCGCCCCGAGGGCGGGGCTCCCACAAAATGCAGGGCTCCCACAAACTGTGGTGCATTCGCCCAAACGGCGTTCCTGCAAACTTCGATGGGTTTCAGGCTTGTGTTGGTTGCAGCAACAAGCGTTGATGCAGCAGGGTGGAGGTTGTGGTGTATTGCAAGAGCTGTTTTTCGGCAGGCCGCAGCAAGGCCACCGCGCCGAAAGCGGCCAGCGTGGCTTCGTGGAAGCCGCAGAGGATGAGTTTCTTTTTGCCGGGATAGGTGTTGATGTCACCCACGGCAAAGATGCCGGGCTCCGAAGTGCCGAAATTTTCGGTGTTGACCACCAGTTGCTTGCGTTCCATGGCCAGGCCCCATTGAGCCACGGGGCCTAATTTGGGCGACAGGCCCAGACAGGTTTGCAGCACATCCAGGCTCAGCCATTCGGTTTCGCCTTGCGGGTTGAGCAGTTCCAGCGCTTGCAGGCGGCCTTGCTCCACCTTCAGTCCAGTGGGTTGTCCGGCCACAAAGCGCATGCGGCCTTGGGCGCAGGCTTGGCGCATTTGCTCGGTCAACTCGGGTGCGGCGCTGAACTGGTCGCGCCGGTGCAGCAGGGTGACGCTGGCGGCCGCTTGGGGGCCTTGGGCTGCGTCCAGGCAGGTTTGCAAGGCGGTGTCGCCGTCGCCGGCCACCACCAAGTGGCGTCCTGCCCAGCGCTTGGGCGCGGGGTGTTCGGCAAACACCTGCGTGCCTTCAAAAGCGCTCAAGCCATCCAGCACCATGCGGCGCGGCACAAAAGCGCCCACACCCGCCGCAATGAACAAGGTGGAGGTGAGAAAGTGTTGTCCCGCATCGGTGCTGATGGCCAGGCGCTGGTCGGCTTGGCGTTCGATGTGGGTGACTTGTTGGCCCAGGTGCAGCGTGGCTTTGAAGGGGGCAATTTGCTGCTGCAAGCGCTCGACCAGCTCTTGGCCGGTACAAAACGGAATGCCCGGGATGTCGTAAATCGGTTTGCCCGCATACAACTCGGCGCATTGCCCGCCGACATGGGGCAGGGCGTCGATCACTTGGCAGTGAATGCCTTGCAGGCCCAGCTGAAACACCTGAAACAGGCCCACGGGGCCTGCGCCAATGACCAGCGCTTCGGTCTCGATGGGGGCCTGGGTCATGGGAGGTATTTGAAAAAAAATGGCCGAAAAATCGGCCCCTTGCTTGAAGGGGCCGGGCAAACGATCAGCCTTGGGGCGCTGGCGTTCAGCGGATCAATTCGGCCAGCTTGCCGGTTTTGTCTTTCCAGGCATCGGCATCGGCCATGGGTGTTTTGCGTTTGGTGATGCTTTTCCAGCCGGGCAACAGGGCCAGCTCGGCGTTCAGCTTCGTCATGTGCTGTTGGTCGGCCGGCAGGTCTTCCTCGGCATAGATGGCGTTGACGGGGCATTCGGGGATGCACACGGCGCAGTCGATGCACTCATCGGGGTCGATGGTCAAGAAGTTGGGGCCTTCGCGGAAGCAGTCCACAGGGCAAACGTCCACACAGTCGGTGTATTTGCACTGGATACAGGATTCGGAAACAACGTGGGTCATGATGGACTCGGAAAAAAAGGGGTCCGCGCTGTCAGATGGGCACGGAAGTCTGGATTTTAAAGGAGATCGTTGGCCGACCTCCGGAGGCGAACCCCTGCTCATGAAAGGGATGATGGTGAATCAAACGTGCGGGCGATGCGGGTCGATTTGTCGGGGCTGAAGCCACCGACCTACAAAATCATGGTGTCAACCGGTGGTGCGGGCGATGCGGACCGATTTGTCGGGGCTGAAGCCACCGACCTACAAAATCATGGTATCAACCGGTGGTGCGGGCGATGCGGGTCGATTTGTCGGGGCTGAAGCCACCGACCTACAAAATCATGGTGTCATCCGGTGGTTTGAGCCCCGGCATGAAATGAACCTGTAGGTCGGTGGCTTCAGCCCCGACATGTCGACTCAGTTCACCAGCACAGCCCCCGAGGTTTTGTGGCTGGCCGTGTCCACCAGTACCAGCGCACCCAAAATGCGCGACTGGGCAAAGGGCAGGGTCGCCAGCGGCTCTTGCAGGGCCAGCGTGACATGGCCAATGGCGTTGGGGGGCAGTTCGCTGGCTTCTTCTTCGGCCAAGGTGTTCACGTTCAGGCGGTGCACCACGCGCTGCACCTTCACTTTGACCCAGCGGTGGCCGTGCAGCGCCCAGTACAGGCGGCCCGCCACCAAGGGCTCGTCGTCCATCCAGGCGATGGTGGTGCTCAGCTGGCGCTGGCCCTCAGGAGCGCCCTCGGCGGCCAGCAGCCAGTCGCCACGCGACACATCCACCTCGCGGTCGAGGACGATGCCTGCGCTGTGGCCTGCGGCTTTGTTTTGCGGCTGGCGGGTGGCCGACAGCACTTGGGACACCACGGCGGTTTGGCCGCTGGGGAAGACCTTGACGGTCTGGCCCGGCGCGATGCTGCCGGTGGCCACACGGCCCCAGAACACGCGTCGGCCCTGGGTGGTGACGCCGGAGTCATGGAATTTTTCGACCCACTGCACCGGGAAGCTGAAGGCCACATCGGTCTCGGCCGGGGTGACGGGCAGGTCTTCAAGGATGCTCAAAAGGCTGGGGCCGGTGTAGCCGCACCAGTCAGGCTGGTCGTTGTTCTCGGTGGTCACCACGTTCCAGCCCTTGAGCGCCGACACGGGCACCATGGCGGTGACGGTGATGCCCGCTTCTTGGGCGAATTTGTTCAACGCCCGCGCGATGTTTTGGTAAGCCACAGTGGCATCGGTCACAGCGTCGAGCTTGTTGATGGCGAACACGATGGAGGGCACACGCAGCAGGTTCACCAGCAGCGAGTGGCGGCGTGTTTGCGGCAGCAGTTGCAAGTTGGGGTTGGCCCAGTCGAGCTTGATGGCGTCGACCAGCACCACGGCGGCGTCGGCGCTCGATGCGGCGGTGACCATGTTGCGGGTGTACTGCTCGTGGCCGGGCGCGTCACCGATGATGAACTTGCGCGCTTCGGTGTTGAAGTAGCGGTAGGCCACGTCAATGGTGATGCCTTGTTCGCGCTCGGCGCTCAGGCCGTCGGTCAGCAGGGCCAAGTCGGTTTCGCCCGACCGCTGCACCCCGGCCAGGTGGTCTTGCAGCACCGCCTTGGTGTCGACCAGCAGGCGGCCAATCAGCGTGCTTTTGCCATCGTCGACCGAGCCGCAGGTGATGAATTTGAGGGCTGAGAAATGTTGGTTGTTGTGCATGTCTTTTGCTTCCTGATCAGAAATAGCCGTCTTTTTTGCGCTTCTCCATCGAAGCCTCGGACGTCTTGTCGTCCATGCGGGTCGCGCCGCGCTCACTCACATCGGCCGCCAGCGTCTCGATCACGATCTGCTCAGGCGTGGACGCGGTGCTCTCCACCGGGCAAGTGCAAGTGATGTCGCCCACGGTGCGAAAACGCACGTCGCGCACCACCACTTTTTCGCCGTCTTTGGTGGGTGTCAGCTCGGTCACCGGCACCAGCAGGCCCCGGCGGTCCACCACTTCACGTTTGTGGGTGTAGTAGATCGAGGGCAGCGCAATGCGTTCGCGGGCAATGTATTGCCACACGTCCAGCTCGGTCCAGTTGCTGATGGGGAATACGCGAAAGTGCTCGCCCGGTTGCAGCTTGTGGTTGAACAACGTCCACAGTTCGGGCCGCTGCGCCTTGGGCTGCCATTGGCCAAAGCTGTCGCGGTGCGAAAAGATGCGCTCTTTGGCGCGGGCCTTTTCTTCGTCGCGGCGGGCACCACCGATCAGCGCGTCAAAGCGGAACTCTTCAATCGCTTCGAGCAACGTGACCGACTGGTGCACGTTGCGGCTCTCGCCGGGGTGGGCCAGGCGCACGGTGCCTTTTTTCATGGAGTCTTCGACGCTGCGCACGATCAGCTCAGCGTCCAGTTCTTTGGCACGCGCGTCGCGGAAGTCGGTCACTTCGGTGAAGTTGTGGCCGGTGTCGATCATGAGCAGCGGGTAGGGGATGCGGCCTGCGCCGAAAGCTTTTTCGGCGCACTTGAGCATGACCAGCGAGTCCTTGCCGCCCGAAAACAGCAGGGTGGGGCGCTCGAAGGCGGCGGCAACTTCGCGCAGGATGAAGATGGTTTCTTCTTCCAGTGCGTCCAGGTG
The DNA here is from genome assembly GCF_003063265.1 of Limnohabitans sp. WS1. Lineage (GTDB taxonomy): Bacteria > Pseudomonadota > Gammaproteobacteria > Burkholderiales > Burkholderiaceae_C > Limnohabitans_A. The sequence continues at coordinate 47,619 of NZ_NERU01000016.1, read as the reverse complement.
GGCGTTGCTCAGGGTGTGCAGTTCGGTGGGGGTGAAGGCGGTCATGTTGGGCTTTTCGTAGAGGTTTTTGTAGGCCGGTGGCTTTAGCCCCGACGTTGTCTGTTATCCAAGCTTGCATGTCGGAGCTAAAGCTGCCGACCTACGGGGGCCATGCATGTCGGGGCTGAAGCCACCGACCTACGAGGGATTCATTTCTTGACGTGCAGGCCACATTCCTTGGCCGCCTCGTCTTCCCACCACCAGCGCCCGGCGCGGAACTCTTCGCCCAGGCTGATGGCGCGGGTGCAAGGGGCGCAGCCGATACTCGGAAAAAACTGGTCGTGCAGCGGGTTGTAGTCCACCTCGTTTGTGGCGATGTAGTGCCACACGTCACCCCAGGTCCATTTGGCCAGCGGGTTGAACTTGTACAAAGCCTTGGTGGCCACTTCGCTCTCGTCGAGCAGGGGCACTTCGGCGCGGGCGTTGGATTGCTCTTGGCGCAGACCCGTGATCCAGGCACGTTGACCAGTCAAGGCGCGGGCCAGCGGTTCCATCTTGCGCACGCCACAGCAGGCCTTGCGCAAGTCGATGCTCTGGTACATCGCGTCCTGACCTTTTTCACGCACAAACTGGATGACCGATTCGGACACAGGGCGGTACACCTTGATGGGGGCTTGCGAATGCGCTTGGGTGCGCTCGAGCAGGGCCAGGGTCTCGGTGTGCAGCGCACCTGTTTCCAGCACAAAGACCGGGATGTCGAGCTGCAGGCTGTTGATCAGGTGCGTGATCACCACGTCTTCGGCACCCAGGCTGGAGGCTTGGGTCACGGGGGTGAACTCGGTGGCCGCGCGTTGCAGCAAGGCTTGGGTCTCGGCCAGTTTGCCTGCAAAGTCAGGGCTGGCCTTGGCGTTTTGCTCGGTGGCTTTGACCGGAGCATTGCGAGAAGAAATCAGGCTGGAAGTCATGGATGTTGTCTGTAGGAGCCACGCCCTCGTGGCGATGAAGCGGTGGTGAAGGTCCGGAAGTTATCGCGACGAGGGCGTCGCTCCTACGGCAAAGTGCGGTTGGGTTTCGACAGCCGAGCCTTGGTAGAACCCGGCAAAGCGCTCAAACTGGCGCTGCGCTGCCGAGGCGTCCACGCCTTCACGCAGCACGGCCACGTCAAAACCCGTGCGCTGCATCTGCACCAATTGGTCAATCAGCACATCGCCCGTGGCACGCAATTCGCCTGCAAAGCCCAAACGGCGGCGTAGCAAAAAGGCCTGGCTGTAGGCGCGGCCGTCGGTGAATTTGGGGAACTGCAGGTCGATGCGGGTGATGCCGTTCAGGTCGAGCGTGCGCGGGTCGGCGTCGTTGGTCAATGTGAGGGCCTCTGGCGATTCAATGGTTTGGTGTTCGGATGAGGAGAGGATGTTCATGGTCGTTCTTTTCTGGTGCAGGAGAGGCACCCTCGCTGCGATTTGAAGCTCATCGCGACGAGGGCGTCGCTCCTACAAGGGGATGCTGTGCAGGTTGTGGGAGCCCCGCCCTCGGGGCGATGGTGGGTGGTGTTGGATGTCGTGCATGTTGCAGGAGCCCCGGCCTCGAGGCGATGTTGAGTGGCGTTGGATGTTGTGCATGTTGTAGGAGCCCCGCCCTCGGGGCGATTCTTGGTGGTATGCGTGGCTTGATCGCGACGGGGGCGTCGCTCCTACAAAGGGGGTCAGGCGGTGGTTTCCTCGGCGGGGTGACGGGCGGCATTGGCCGCTGCCTTGAACGGGTCTTGCCCCACGCGGCGCAGGGTGTCGATGAAGGCTTCGGCCTTGTGGCCCTGGCTGGTCCGCAGGGCTTTGTAGGTGTCCAAAATCGCTTCAATCACATCAGGCACTTCAAACGACGAGAACGAAGGGCCGACCACCTTGCCGGGGGTGGTGGGGCCTGACAGGTCTTTGCCGTCCGAGCCGCCCAGCGTGACCTGGTACCACTCCTTGCCGTCCTTGTCCACGCCCAAAATGCCGATGTGGCCCGAGTGGTGGTGACCGCAGGAGTTGATGCAGCCGCTGATGTGAAAGTCGATGTGGCCCAGGTCGTTCAGCTCGTCCAGATCCTGGTAGCGTTCGGTGATGGCGGCGGCCAAAGGGAGCGAGCGGGCATTGGCCAAGGCGCAGTAATCGCCGCCGGGGCAGGCGATCATGTCGGTCAGCAAACCGATGTTGGGCTGGGCCAGGCCCAAGGCCTTGGCCTCAAGCCACAGGGCGTGCAGCTGGTCCAGGCGCACCCAAGGCAGCACCAGGTTTTGGGTGTGGGTCACGCGGGCTTCGCCTGCGGAATATTGGGCGACCAGCGCCGCGGCGGCATCGAGCTGGTCGGCGGTGGCGTCACCGGGGGCTTGGCCTACACGCTTGAAGGACAGGCTCACGGCACGCAGGGCCGGGTTCTGGTGGGGCTTGACGTTTTGTGCGATCCAGCGGGCAAAGGCGGGCGTTTTGGCCGCTTCGATGCTGACGTCGGCTTCGGCTTTAGCTGCCCATTCACCCTGATCTACAGGCAGGCTCAGCGCCGGTGCCGCAAAGCAGGCGGCCACGCGGTCGAATTCGGCTTGCGGGATGGTGTGCAGGCCGCCGTCCTTGACCAGAATGTCCTGGTACTCGGCCTCGACTTCGTCAAAGTAGCGCTGGCCTTCGGCCTTGACCAAAATCTTGATGCGGGCCTTGTACAGGTTGTCGCGGCGGCCCCAGCGGTTGTACACGCGGATCACGGCTTCGAGGTAATTCATGATCTGGTTCCAGGGCAGGAACTCGCGGATGGGCGTGCCCACCACAGGCGTGCGGCCCATGCCGCCGCCCACCAGCACCTTGAAGCCCACTTCGCCCGCGGCGTTCTTGACCATTTGCAGGCCCACGTCGTGCCAGCCAATGGCGGCGCGGTCCTCAAGAGCACCCGTGATGGCGATCTTGAATTTGCGGGGCAAAAACGCGAACTCGGGGTGCAGCGTGCTCCACTGGCGGATCAGCTCTGCATAGGGGCGTGGGTCGACCACCTCGTCCACCGCCACACCGGCCAGCTCGTCGGTGGTGGTGTTGCGGATGCAGTTGCCGCTGGTCTGAATGCCGTGCATGTTCACGCTGGCCAGCAGGTCCATCACCTCGGCCGATTTGGACAGCGGAATCCAGTTGAACTGCACGTTTTGGCGGGTGGTGAAGTGGCCGTAGTTGGTGGTCAGCTTGGGCGAAACTTTGGATGAAGGCCTGTCAATTTTGTCTTGCGTGGCCTGGGCTTCGGCCAGCAGGGCGGCGTCGGGCGTGTCGTATTCGCGGGCAATTTGGCCCAGCACTTTGAGCTGGGACGCCGAGATTTCGCCGTAGGGCACGGCCACCCGCAGCATGGGGGCGTAGCGCTGCACGTACCAGCCGTTTTGCAGGCGCAGGGGCTTGAATTCATCGCCGCTGAGTTGCCCGGCCTGATAGCGCTCGAGTTGGTCACGGTGTTGAGCAGCGCGGGCGCGCACGAACTGTTTGTCAAATTCGGTGTATTGGTACATGAGGGTTCTTCTTCAGATCAAAACGAGTTTGGTGCCAGCCCAAGCCAGCAAGACGGAAAGCAAGGAACGGATCACGCGATCGGGCGTGTGGTGGGTCAGGCGCGAGCCCAGCCAGATGCCAGGGAGTGAGCCCGCCAGCAGCTTGGCCAGCAAAGGCCAGTCGACAGACCCCAATGAGGCATGGCCCAGCCCCGCCACCAGCGTGAGCGGCACGGCATAAGCGATGTCGGCGGCCACGATGCGCGGCAGGGGCAGCATGGGGTAAAGCAAGAGCAAAACTGTGACGCCAATGGCACCCGCGCCGACCGAGGTGAGGGTGACCAAGGTGCCAATCAGGGCGCCGAACACCACCGGCAGGCTCCAGTGGCGTGGGGTGCTCGCATGGGCTTCGTCCGCACTGGCCAAGTGGCGGGGCACTTGCTTGCCACGCACAGCTTTGTAAAGCATGGCCGCAGCCGTCAGCAGCAAGGCCACACCCAAAGTGGTGGTCATCAACGACTGCACTTTGGGATCGGCAGGCCCCACCCAGTGCAAAAAGCCCAGGGTCACCAAGCAGGCCGGAATGCTGCCCGCGCTCAGCAAGCCCACCACGCGCCAGGGCACGATGCGCTGGCGGGCAAAACTGATGGTGCCGCCCAGTTTGGTGAAAGCCGCAAACAGCAAGTCGGTGCCGACCGCCATGTAGGGCTTGACGCCAAAGAAAAAGATCAAGAGCGGCGTCATCAAGGACCCACCGCCCACCCCCGTCAGGCCCACGATGGTGCCTACGAAGAAACCTGCAAAGACATAAGCCAAATCAACCATGGGGGCGACTTTAAGGCGTCTTTATGCCTAAACAAACGATTTTTTAGTTGGGTATATATTCTTGAGGCTTATAAGAGGATGTTGGACCCTGGCTCAGTGCTTGCTGCGTTGAAAGGTTCGAAAGGGGTTGAATCCGGTGAGCAATGCCGAAGCGATCAAGATGAGCAGCACACCTGGCAGCAGGCCGGGTGTGAGGGGTTCGTCCAAAAACAGGGCCCCCCAGGTCACGCCAAAAAGGGGAATCAAAAAAGCCGACGAGGTGGAAGCGCTGGCCGGGATGTCCCGCATCAGGCGCATGCTGATCCAGTAAGTGAAGCCCGAGGTGACTGCGCCCAGCACCAACAAAGCCAGCAGCGCGGGCAGGCCCACCGCTTGGCTGGGGGCGGTGGCAGCCGCTGCGGGCACCAGCACCAGAGCGCTGGTCAGGTGCACCACCGCTGAGGCGGGCAGCGCATGGTGGGCCAGGGTGGCTCGCTTCATGAAGATGGCCCCAAAGCCATAACAGCCAGCGGCCACCACGCAGGCCAAGGTGGCCAGCAGCACTTTCAGGTTCGGGTTCACGGGCCCCAAGCCCAGCAACAGCGTCACGCCCAGCAGACCGATGCCACAGCCCAGCAGTTTGCTGGGGGTGAACCGTTCTTGGGCCAGCATGACCCCGGCCAAGACCCCAAACATGGGGGCGGTGGCGTTGAGCACAGCCGAATACCCGGCCGGCAAGATCAGACCGGCCCAGTTGTACAAGACAAAGGGCACCACCAAGGTCAAGATACCCAGCCCGGTGAGCGAGCGCCAGTGTTGGCGTGCCGGCCAGGCCTGGCGCGTCCAGCGCATGATGGCGCTGAGCACCAGCGCCGCCAGGGCGCAACGCAGACAAGCCATGGTGATGGGGCCAAAAGCCGGGGCGGCCACGCGGATGAGCGGAAACGAGCCGCCCCAAACGGCGGACAAAAGAACAAGTTGGGTGAATTGGCGTCCGTTCATGGTCAGTCCATTATCAGCGGGGGCTTTGCTGAGCATGGCCTCGTTTTTTTGATGCGCGCACCCCGCTGGTTCTATGTGCCATCAGCGAGAGGCTCATGGACGGCAATGACAGTCCTTTTTGCTTGCTTGGTAGAGGCCTATGTGGGCAAGCTTTACCCACGCGGCGGCAAAGTCACCTTGGTGCAGTGGCCTTATGCCGATGGCAAAAACGAGCAAGCAAGCGATGCCTGTTTGAAGGCTTGCCGCCCGGCGCAAGCGATGAAGTAAGGGCTTCAGCCTGCTTTGGCTTTGGGCACTGGTCGGCTGCGCTTGAGCACGTCACCGGCTTCCAAAATCAGCGTGGACACGGGCAGGTTTTGACGGAGTCTGAAGTTTTCTGCCCGCTCTTGTGAGCGAAACGGCCCAGTGACAACCCAAAAACGTGTGCTTTCTGTGTCGGTGGGCTTGAGCATGATCATGCGGGCGTTGACCAACTCGGCTTTGGCGTCGATTTGTCGTTTGGCTTGTGCGGCGCTGCTGTGGCTGCCGTGCAGGATCAGAAAATAGTCTTTGGGGATGGCGGCCAGCCAGCGGTAACCGCGCTGCGCTGCCTCGGGCACAGGGGGCAGTGGTGTGGCCGCGGCGCTGGGTTCAGAGGCGGCGGTCACGGCGGCACTGGATGGCGCTGCGCTGGTGGATTCGGGGGCAGAGGCGGATGTGGGTGTGGATGAGGCTGTGGGTGCCGCAGCAGATGGCACTTGTGTGGCCATAGAGGGGGCAGCTTGGTTTTCTCCAGCCGCTTGGGCGCTGCTTTCACCCAAGCCGCGTGCCTCTGGTGTGGCACTGGCGATTGAGGCGTCTGGGCTGGCTGGCCTGGTTTGGGCCAAACCAGGCGATGTGGGCGCAGCGGGGGCTGTGGCCGGGCGTTGCGAGACCACGGTGGCAGCCAGCACGGCCAGGCCCAACAAGCCCGCCAACCACAGTTTGCCCGATGGGGCAGGGCGGGGCGCGGCGGCAGGCGCGGCGGGGCTGTGCATTTGCCAAATCATCAGGTTTTTGCTGGGCGCATTCAAAACAGCGCTGAGCTTTTCCGAGGTGTCCAGCGTGGTTTTGAACAACAACACCAAACCGAGGCGCCAGCCGGGAAATCCGTCGATGATGCCTTGCAAGAGCAGCAGTTCGGAGGCGGTCAAACACTCTGCATCGCGCACCACACACAGCTTTTGCAAGGGTGTGCAGTCTTGGGTTTGCATGGCCAGGTGCAGGGGTCGTTCGGCCAGTGTGGCATTGACCAGCCCCAACAAGCCCGCACTGTGGCGACCGCTGCAGTGCTCTAAAAGCACCATGGGCGCATGGGTGCGCCACAGCGATTGAAGGTTGTCACTGAGCGTGTCCAATTCTTCGGACGAAGACCGCACCACCATCAGGCTTTTGCCTTGGTCTGTGACCGCTTGGGCAAAGCGCGTCAGCTCGGACGGGGCCGCGTTGTGCGGCAAGCTGTCAAGGTCGAGGGTGGCGGGGGCAGTCCAGGAGTTCATGGCGCGGTGCAAACAATTCAATACGAAGTGAGCGGATTAGACACCATGAAGATTTCTAAAGTGATCTTTTTGAGCCTGCTGGGGCTGTTTGTACAGAAAATCGCTCGGCCATCAGGTGCCGGGCCAGACTGGGTGCCAAGGGCAGTGGTTCGTTTTCGAGCCAGGCCGCGCAGAGTTCGCCGGCCATGACGGCCAGGCTGATGCCCCGAGCCCCCATGCCCGAGACCATCCACAGCCCGGGCCAACGCTGGGGGTTGATCGGCCCCACCGCAGGCAGGCGGTCGGGCAAGGTGCAGCGCAAACCTGCCCAGCCCTGCACCTGCCCGGGTGCAAACTGGTCTTGCAGGCTGGCCCCCAGATGTGGCAACAAGGTGGACAAACGCTGCTGGTTGGCGGCGTTGTCTTCTTCTCGCACCGGGGCCTTGACGCATTGGCGCTCGAAGGTCGAGCCGATGAACCAGCCGGCTTGCCCGGTGAGTGTGGGCACGCCGCTGATGAAGCTGCCGTGGCCATTGACCGGAAAAGGCGGCAGTTGCGCATGTTGCGAAGCCGACAGCGCCTGCATCTCTCCCGCACTGATTTGCCCGCGCAAGGGGTTCAGTGGGACAGGCGGTTTTTCGCCATCGGCGCACAGGGCTTGCAGCAGGGGGTGGGTGTCATAGGCGCTGGCCAAAACCACCAGGCTGGCACGGGCCAGCTCTTGGCCTTGTGGGTCCAGCACTTGCCATGTTGTTTCGCCGTCTTCGGTGTGGCCTGGGCCAATTTGCACGCGGGCCGCTGTTTGCCCCCACATGACCCGAATGCCGGGTGTTTGCAATTGGGCGCTCACCAGTTGTCGCGGCCTGATCCAGCCAGCCAGGCCATGCCACAGTGCGGGTGAGCCGGGCGGCAAGCCTGCAGCGGCGATGAGTTCGGCGCTGGCAGGGGTGCTCCATTCGTGGGCGCTGTCGGGCCAGGCGGGTCCGGTGGGCAGACTGCGTTTGCCCTCCACACGGTGCTCCAACACGCCCGTGGGGGCCCAATCGGTGTCGGCAGTCAGCAGTGTTTGCGCTCGTTGCAAGGTGGCCCGCACACCCGCGCGGGTGATGCGCGACAACACGCTGTCATCGGGTGAAACATGGGGGGCGGCCAGTCCCACGGGCAAGCCAGACGCACCGGCACCCACACCCGTGCCTTGCTCAATCACCGTGACCTGCCACCCCCTCAGGGCCAGGCTGTGCGCCACGGCCGAGCCTGACAAGCCAGCGCCAATGACCACCACCTCACGGCGGGTGGGCGGCTTGGCCTGCCTCAGGTGTTGTCGGCTGCGGCGGGTGTTGTAAAACGGGTGTTCGGTGGGTTTGGCCCAGGCCGGGGTCAGGTGTTCAGCGCCCATCAGCACTTGGTCGGCAGGCACATCGAGTTCACGGCCAAGCTTGTCGGCAGGCCCTGCATGCACGGTCAAGTGGACGTGCCCACCCCCCAAAACCAGGCGGTGGGTGCCCGGTGACATGCCGTGCCAAGCAGCCAGCCACTCGTCCTTGAAGGTTTGCAGTGCAGGCTCTACCGGCCAAGCTTGCAAGGCCGACCGAGTCGGCAAAGGCTGATCGGTCACCACCGTGAAAAACAAGTGGCGAGGGCGGTGAGGGTCGCGCTGCGAACTGGCCGAGCTTGCCGAGGTGGCCCAAGAGGCCCAAGAGGCCCAAGTGGCCAAAAAATGCTGGCCTTGGTCAAACCCGGTTTGCAGCACATGCCAGTGCTGCCGGGCTGGCGCGTTCAGGTTCGGGCTCAGGCTGCAGGGGGCACGTAGCCTTGCGCGGCATCGGCACCCGCACCAAAGAAATGGTTTTCCATTTGGCGGGCCAAGTATTGGCGGGCTCGTAAATCGGCCAGGTTCAGGCGGTTTTCATTGACCAGCATGGTCTGGTGCTTGAGCCAGTCGGCCCAGGCTTGTTTGCTCACGCCTTCCCAAATGCGTTTGCCCAAATCGCCGGGGTAGGGCGGAAAATCCAGACCTTCGGCTTCTTTGCCGAGTTTGATGCATTGAACGGTGCGTGCCATGGTGTTGTCGAGCCTTGATGTATCTTAAGAAGCGCTGGTTATACGGATATAAAATTTCAGTATTTCCAGTTGTGAACGAATCGCACGAAAATACGCGTTGTTGCCCAGCGGCCGCGCCATCTTCGTGTTCTTGCAGGCCGCAACTGTAGCAAGCTTTCAGCATCCCTCAGCGGCATTGGGGCTCTGGCCCCAACCCAAACCAACACAAATCAAATGAGTGCATTTCTCGAAGAACGCGTTTTGAGCGTTCACCACTGGACAGACCGCTTGTTCAGCTTCACCACCACCCGCGATCAGGCCCTGCGTTTTTCGAACGGCCATTTCACCATGATTGGCCTGCGCCAGGAAAGCGGCAAACCGCTGCTGCGTGCCTATTCGATTGCCAGCGCCAACTACGAAGAACACCTCGAATTTTTGAGCATCAAGGTGCCCGATGGCCCGCTGACCTCCAAGTTACAACACATCCAGGTGGGCGACACCATCGTCGTGGGCCGCAAGCCCACAGGCACCTTGCTGTGCGACTACCTGCTGCCTGGCAAAAACCTGTACCTCATGGGCACCGGCACGGGCTTGGCCCCGTTCATGAGCATCATCCGCGACCCCGAAACCTACGAGCGTTTCGAAAAAGTCATCCTGGTGCACGGTGTTCGCCAAGTCAATGAACTGGCTTACCACGACTACATCACCCAAGAACTGCCAGCCAACGAGTTTCTGGGCGAGATGGTGACAAAGCAGTTGCTGTACTACCCCACCGTGACCCGCGAGCCCTATAAAAACCAGGGCCGGGTGACCGAGTTGATGGAAAACGGCAAACTCTTTGCCGACCTGGGCCTGCCCCCGCTCAACCCCGAGACCGACCGCGTCATGATCTGCGGCTCCCCCGAAATGCTGCGCGACTTGAAACGCATCTGCGAAGAACGCGGCCTGAAGGAAGGCAACACCAGCACACCGGGTGCCTTTGTGATTGAGCGGGCTTTTGCTGAAGCTTGATGCGTCGCGCTTGGCCCTGCAATGCCTGATGGGGCTGGGGCCATGTGATCGGCTTCACCCAGCCAGTCACCCCACGGGCGCACAATGCGCCCGTTCGCTTTTGTAACCCCCTTGCCCATGAACATGAACAACATCACCCCCCCACGTTGGCTGGCCCTGATCGCCTTGTCGGGCATCGGCATGCTGGCATTTGGTCTGTATTTGCAGCATGTTGTGGGCCTGAACCCTTGCCCCATGTGCATCGTGCAGCGTTATGCCCTGATCGGTGTGGTGGTGTTGGGGGCTGTCGGCTGGCGTTTGCGCGGCTGGGGGCTTGTGGTGTCAAGTGTGTTGCTGGCGCTGGTGGCGGGTTTTGGTGCCTTCACGGCTGCCCGCCAAAGCTGGCTGCAGTGGTACCCCCCTGAAGTCGTCAGCTGTGGCCGTGACTTTTACGGCATGGTCGAAAACTTCCCCATTAACCGCGCCATTCCCATGATCTTCAAAGGCAGCGGCGACTGCACCAAGATCGACTGGACCTTTTTGGGTGGCTCCATCGCCAACTGGTCGTTTGTGGCCTTTGTGGTGTTTGCGCTGTTGGGCCTTTGGGTGGCGGCCACAGTCCGTTCCAGCCGCTCTCTTGTAGGAGCGGCGCCCTCGCCGCGATAGAGCCTGGCCGCACCAAATCCCCCCCTCATTGTCGAAGCCTTGTGGTCTGGTGCTGAGCCCCTCGCGCCAGAACCTGATCGCCCACATGCAGCAGTTGGCCGCTCGTCCTTGAAACCGCTCGATGACCATTTGACCCATGTGTGCCCACTACGAATCCCCCCACAACAAGGCCCTGCTTCAAAAGCATTTTGGCGTTGACTTGCCCAGCGAGTTGGCGCGGCGCGATGTCTGGCCAGGCTACAAAAGCACCTTCATCCGCAGCCACCCCCACGCCGATGTGGGCGATGACGCCGTGCCTGCGCGTGAAGCGCTGCTGGGCAGTTTTGGGCTGATCCCCCACTGGTCCAAAGACGACAAAATGGCCCGCCACACCTACAACGCCCGCAGCGAAACCGTGGCCGAAAAACCCAGCTTTCGCGATGCCTGGCGGCGAGCGCAGCACTGCATCATCCCGGTCAGCGCCATTTTTGAGCCCGACTGGCGCAGCGGCAAAGCCGTGCCCACCCGCATCACCTTGGCCCGTGGCGAGCCCATGGGCCTGGCCGGTTTGTGGGCGCAATGGCGCTCACCCGCAGGCGAGACGGTGCACAGCTTCACCATGCTGACCATCAACGCCGATGCACACCCTTTCATGCGCAATTTTCACAAACCGCAGGATGAAAAACGCTCGGTGGTGATCTTGCCGCCCGAGCGCTACGACGACTGGCTGCAGGCCAGTGCAGCCGAGAGTGCGGCGTTTTTGCAAGCCTGGCCAGCGGATGACTGGCTGGCCGATGCGCCGGTGCAGGCGGCTTTGATTTGATCCAAGGTGTGGACCGAGTTCTGGTTTCAATCCCACTTGGCCCCGACCTGCCGCATGCCCTGCAGTTGCATGCCATCCACGCTGGAACGCACGCCCAAAGAACCGCTGCCTGCTCGCACCGGAAATTTGCGCAAGGCGATGTCGAGCGCCTCAATGACCGGGTAAGTCGCGCAGGCCTGCACGATGCGCGTCATCAACCGCTCTTGGGTCTCGTACAGCCCGTCGGCGGCCAGTCGTTCGATTTCGATCACCAGAGGGTCGTAATCGAACACATGCGCCATGCCGTCTTCGGGAATCAGCACCAGAGCGGGGGTGATCCACAGTGTCAAGTCCAGCGCGTGGTATTCGGGCACGGTGTCGCCGGGGGTATAGGTGCCGATGCGGGTGGCCAGGTGAAAGTCTTTCAGCTCGATCCGGCTGGCGGTAGGTGTTGTGGGCAAGTGCATGGGGGACTGTCAGGATTTAACTTTTCAAGCGGCGACTTTTGCGGCTTTTTTCAAAAAATGCGTCGGGCTTGGTTTGCACCCAGCGGATGAAGCGGGCCATCTCTTCGGGTTGCTTCAGGGCCTCGACCGTGGCGTAGGTGCGGGCCAATTCGGTCTCGGTGAACAGCGCATGGATTTGGCGGTGGCAAATGCGGTGCAGCACCACGGTGTGTGCGCCGCCGTGGGACTTGGGCACCAGATGGTGTGCGTCTTGTTGGCTGGGCGGAATGGGCCGCTCGCACAGCGGACACAGCACGGCGTCGCTGCGCGGTGCGGGCAGGGCTTCAAGCTGGGCTTGAATGAGTTTTTTTCGAATGCGCCCTGTCACGGCAACAAGACTGTTTGAACCATCGCCCAAGGCTACATCAGACCGACAACGGCACAGGCTGTAAAGGGCGATTGATCCCGGTCGCTTTCAGGGCATCAGGTCAATCAAGATCTCGTTGCGTCGATTCCAAGGCAGGGTGAACGGGTCGTCGTAGCGGGCGATTTGGGCCGTGGGGCTGAGTTTGAGTTGGCGGGTCTGCGCCCAAGCCCGCAGGCGCTCGGTCTGCTCTTGAATGCTCGCTTGTGTGGTGAAGCCGCTGAAGCGCACGGCCACCGTCTCATGCTCGGGCACGGGGCGCAGTTGGATTTGCGGGTTGAGCGGCTGTGGCAGGGTCTGCACGCTCTCGGCCGATGGCATCACAAAATGCACGCGCCAGCCCTCGGACTCGGGCACGACGGTGACGGGTGCGGTCATGGAAATTTTGCGCTGCGCACCCAGCCCGGCTTGCAGGTTGTCGCCAAAGATATAAGAAGCAATGCGCCGAAAGCCACTGCGGCTGGCGGCATCAAAGTCGCCCTGGATTTGCGTTTGGGCCACTGTGAAGGCGGCGTAGCGGCGCACCTCAAAAGGCGGGTCTGAAACGAGCACGGTGTAACGCGGTTCTTCAACGGCCATAGCGGCTCCACTCAAAAGGAACAGGACGGGAAATAAGAGGGGTGATAAGAGGGGCGATAAGAGGGAAAAAAGCCAGCGCATCGGAGTCTTTCGTTTGGCGAGTAGGGTCATGACAGCAAATTCAGGCGTGCACCTCGGTCCGCTGGCGCACGCCTGCGGACGCTTGATCAGCCCCGGACCATGCGCATCACCTCGCCCGCGTCCAGGGTGGACGCCCGGGCCTGGATGTCACCCAAGTGCTGCTGTTGCAGGGTCTTGCCGCTGCTCAACAGGCCTTGGTAGGTTTGGCGCAGCAAGTCGGTGGACATGACACGACCGCCTGCGTAATAGCGTTTGGCCAAATGGCCGAGCGCGTAAGTGCTGGCAAATGAAAACGCCATGCCCGTGGCTTGGCTGCCAATACCGCCCAGCAGCTTGCCCCCCGCCTTGCCCAGCAAACCGCCCAACAGCTTGCGGCCAAATTCTTCGATGTATTGCGAGGTCAGGCCCACACCCGCAGCGGCAATGAATTCCTTGATGTGACCTTGGTCGAGCGACACGCCGTGGGCCTGGCCCACGCGGTAGACCATTTTGATTTGCAGCGGAATGATGGCCATGGACGCCCAGGACTGGGGCAGCAACTCCAGCGCGCCATTCAAGATGGCGTAGTTGAGGATGGAGCGGTCGATGGCGGTGCTGTCCACGGCGGGGGCGGCGGGCGAGGCGGGCGCAGCAGGCACAGCGGGCGAGGTGTGTGCCAGGGTCCCGGCCGATGCAGCGGGCGCTGCGCCGACCAGGGCGACGCCAGACAAAGCGGTGGCCGCCCTAACAGCGTGCAGCGGCGCGGCGGCCTCTTCGGCATAGGCGGCTTGGGCCAATGCGTGGGTGTGCGCGGTGGTCTCGGGCTCCGCACCACCCAGCTGCAAATCGGTTTTGAGGCGCTGCAAAAACGCCGTCTCGACTGGGCTGCACAGGCCGTCGGCGTGGCACACGGCGGTGGCCCACTCATAGGCCAGTTGGCGGTGCATCGGCTCTTGCAGCTGCGCTGCGGCTTGTTGCGCCGACAAACGCCCCAACAGCGCGGCTTGCACAGCCTGGGCGAGTTGCCTGGCGCCACCTTGCTCGTCGAGCTGCAAAGACAGGTCGCGCACAAAGTCGCGCTCGGCTTGGGACTTCTCTCCATCGGCCATGGCGGCGTGAACCATGATGGCCAAAAGCGCTTGCTGGGTGGGGGCGTTGATCATGTGACTTGCAGGAATTGAATGGGGTTGAAGACAAAAACCAATTCAAGCACATGGGGCCAAAAGGGTACTCGTTGGCGAGGGGCAATGACCTGTAGCTAAAGGGAATTGACGCGCTTTGCGCAGGCGCTGCGCTTTTGACAACGACGCGCCTCATGGCGATAGGTGTAAAAGAAGAGGGTACCCCCCTCAAGGTATTTGTTGTGCTGCGTGTTTCACACGCAAGATTTCGACGGTTCGGCTCTCGGTCAGCACGCGGTAAAACACGATGTCGTTCGGGTGCACCACCAGTTCGCGCAACCATTCGGGCAAACCTGGCCGGCCCTGCCGACCAAGCTGTGAGTGCTGTGCCAGCCTCCCCGTCTTGTCTCGCAATTCTTGGCCAAAGCTCTGGGCTCGCGTGGGGTTGTCCTTGCCGATGTAGCGCACGATGGCGCGCAAGTCTTCGCGGGCCATCGGACGCCATGCGACGCGAAAAAGCGGCTGCGTCATGCTCGTATTTTCTGACTCAAGGCATCCAGCTCGGCGGCCATGTCGGCCATGACGTCATCGTGCGCAATGCTTGGTCGCGGGTCATCCAGCGATGCCTGGATTTCGCTGGCCAGCCACTGGTTATAGGCGGCGGCTTCGTGTGCACCGCGCATGGCGTTGGCCCTGCCTCGGTTACCCGCAGTCGGTTCTTTGTCGGCCGGGTCGTAGTCGGTCGCGTCGAACTGGCCCACTGTGATGCCAATTTCTCGCAACACATTGAACGCCGCCAGAGGATTGCCAAAGCGGCGCGGCTCGGTGCTGCGGGCCTTTGACAGCAGGGCGCCGGAGCCGCTGCGGGTGTCGATCTGAACCAGAAACGCCCCGCCTTGCCCCTTCAGGGTCACGCCCGACACACCGCCGGCGTCGTTTGCAGCACGCAGCTGCTCCAGGGTGATGCTTTGCATGATGGGCTCCTTGTCCGTTGCGTTTGAAAACAAGGTTGATTGTGCAGGTATTCAAGGAGCCGTGCAATCTGGCGAGGTCTGTCACCATGTGATGCGGGGGGCAGTCCCCGGGACAAATCAGCCAAGGGACACCGATGAACTTCCACGCCAAAGCCTTGCTGGCCTTTCTCACTTTTCACGTCATCGTCACGGGCGGCGGACTGATGTTTGACCAGGTACCGCAGGCACTTGGCCAAGGCGCGAACGAGAACGACGCCCAGCTGGTGGGCGCGGTGCTTTGGGCGGTGTGGTGTCTGACGCTGTCGATGGGCGCGCTCGGGATGGCGTACCTGGGGCGGGCGGCTTGGAAGTTGGGCGGGGGAGTTTGTGGCGTGGCGGGGTACGGTAGCGGGGATGGACGGACGAACGATCATCCTGCCCATGCGGAACAATCATAAAATTTGAAGCGCCGTGACGGCGAGCCGTGTCACCCGTCATGAATACCCGCCAGTGTCCATCGTCGTGCCGGGGGCTCCTTTTTTCAACATGCCCTTCATCCGCAAACTCATCCAAGACGCCAAGGCTGGACACTTCACCGCCGTGTATCTGGTGCTCGAATTGATCGCGGTCGGGATCACGGTCGCGTTGCTGATCACCTGATCCCACCGCTCAAGGTCTCGTTATACTGTTCATCTATACAGTATTCGACACCCCCCCCATGCTCGCCCTCATCGACGGCAACAACTTCTACGTCTCCTGCGAACGCGTCTTCCAGCCCTGGCTGCAAGGCCGGCCGGTGGTTGTGCTGTCCAACAACGACGGCTGCGCCATTGCCCGCAGTGACGAGGCCAAGGCCCTGGGCATCAAGATGGGCGCGCCTTACTTCCAGCTGCGTGAGCTCGAGCGCGACGCCGGACTGATCGCCCTGTCGGCCAACTTCGCCCTTTATGGCGACATGAGCCACCGCATGATGAGCCTGGCCGCAGGCCTGGGCCACCAGCAAGAGGTCTACTCCATCGACGAAAGCTTTGTCGACCTGAGCGGCATCCGTGGCGACCTGGTGCGCCGCGCCCGCACCATCCGAAAACGCATCCACCAATGGATCGGCATCCCCACCTGCATCGGCATCGGCCCCACCAAAACCCTGGCCAAACTGGCCAACGCCATCGCCAAAAGCGCTGAACGCAAACCCGGCAGCTACCCGGCCCAACACGCCCAAATCTGCCACCTGGGCGCGTGCACCCCCGAAGAACTGCAGGCCCTGCTGCAGGCCACCGAAGTGGGCGAGGTGTGGGGCGTGGGCCGCAAGATCGGGGCGCAACTGCGCGAAAACGGCATCCACACCGCCCTGGACCTGCAACGCATGAGCCCGGCCGCCGCCAAAGCGGGCTGGTCGGTGGTGCTGGAAAAAACCGTGCGCGAACTGAACGGCACCCCCTGCATCGAGTTCGAAGACGAACCCCCGCCCAAACAACAAATCGCCTGCACCCGCAGCTTTGGCCACCCGGTGACCGAGCTGATCGAACTGCAAGAAGCCATCACAGAATTTGCCTGCCGCGCCGCAGAAAAACTGCGCAAACAAGGCAGCCACACCGGCCAAATCATGGCCTTCATCCGCACCAGCCCCTTCCGGCAACAAGACCCGCAATACAGCCGCAGCGCAAGCATCCCCCTGCCCAGCCCCACCAGCGACAGCGCCCACATCACCCAGGCGGCCAACGCCATCGTCCAACGCCTGTACAAACCCGGCTTCAAATACGCCAAAGCAGGCGTGATGCTGATGGACCTGCAACCGGCCACCCGCGAACAACTGACACTGGACTTTGACGAGACCATGCCCGAAAACCGCGTGCGCCTGATGCTGGCCATGGACCAGCTGAACCAGCGCTATGGGCGAGGGACGCTCAAGCTGGCCAGTGCGGGGGCAGGGCACACCGCCAAACTCTGGCACATGAAACAGAACTTCAAAACGCCGGGTTACACCACCGATTGGGCCAACTTGTGCACGGTGCAGATGGACGTTTGAGGTCAGAAGCAAAGCGATTAGAATTCGCCGACCGCCCGGTTGGTTAATTTGGCAAATTGGGCATCAACCTCACAGAAAGCTCTCAACCATGTCCCAAGTCCTGCAAAGTTTCATCGGTGGCCAATGGATCGGCCAGCAAGGCGCACAAAATCTGCGCAGCGCCCTCAATGGCCAGACGGTTTACCAAACCCATGCCGAAGCCATTGACTTTGGCGACGCGGTGCACCATGCCCGCACTGTGGGCCTGCCCAATCTGCTCAAGCTGGACTTTCAAGAGCGCGCCCAGCGCCTGAAGGCCTTGGCCAAGTACTTGGGTGAGCACAAAGAGCAGCTCTACGCCATCTCTGCCCACACGGGTGCCACCCGCGCCGACAGCTGGGTGGACATCGAAGGCGGCGCAGGCACTTTGTTTGCCTATTCCAGCATGGGCAGCAACGAACTGCCCAGCGGCAACCTGATCCACGAAGGCCCAGCTTTTCCTTTGGGTAAAAAAGGCGGCTTTGCGGGCACGCACATCCTGGTGCCACGCGGCGGCATTGCGGTGCACATCAACGCTTTCAACTTCCCTATCTGGGGCCTCTTGGAAAAGTTCGCGCCCAGCTTTTTGGCGGGCATGCCCTGCATCGGCAAACCCGCTTCGTCCACCAGTTACCTGACCGAAGCCATGGTGCGCCTGGTCGAGCAATCGGGCATCTTGCCTGCCGGTTCGCTCCAGTTGGTGATCGGCTCCACGGGCGACCTGCTGGACCGCCTGAACGGCCAAGATGTGGTCACCTTCACCGGTTCGGCCGACACCGCCGCCATGCTGCGTGTGCACCCCAATGTGGTCAAACACAGCATCCCCTTCAACGCCGAAGCCGACTCGCTCAACTGCGCCATCCTCGCGCCCGATGTGACGCCCGACGACGAAGAGTTTGATTTGTTCGTGAAAGAAGTCGCCCGCGAGATGACCGTCAAGGCGGGCCAAAAATGCACCGCAATTCGCCGCGCCATCGTGCCGCGCCAGCATCTGGACGCCGTCGCTGAAAAGCTCAAAGCCCGTCTGGCCAAAGTGGTGGTGGGTGACCCGTCGGTCGAGGGCGTGAAGATGGGGGCCCTGGCCTCACATTCGCAACAAGCCGACGTGGCCGAGCGTGTGGCCCTGCTGCGCCAAAGCGCCGAGCTGGTGTTTGGTGGCGGTGCTGGTTTCAGCCCAGTGGGGCAGGGCGTCGAGGGCGGTGCTTTCTTCCAGCCTACGTTGCTGCTGTGCCAAAAGCCCTTGCAAACCGACAGCGTGCACGACGTGGAAGCCTTTGGCCCTGTGAGCACGCTCATGGCGTATGACGGCATCGACGAAGCCCTGCAGCTGGCCGCTCGCGGCCAAGGCAGCCTGGTCGGCACGCTGGTCACCAAAGACCCGCAAATCGCGGCCCGCGTGATCCCGGTGGCAGCCGCTTTGCATGGCCGCTTGCACATCCTGGACCGCGAATCGGCGGTGGAATCGACCGGCCACGGTTCGCCTCTGCCCCCGCTCAAACACGGTGGCCCCGGCCGCGCAGGCGGCGGTGAAGAACTCGGCGGCATCCGCGCTGTCAAGCACCTGATGCAGCGCACCGCCTTGCAAGGCTCGCCCACCATGATCGCCGCCGTCACGGGCGAGTACATGCGCGGTGCCAAGCTGATCGAGACCGAGGTTCACCCCTTCCGCCGCCACTTTGAAGACCTGCAGATTGGCGAGAGCTTGCTCACCCACCGCCGCACCGTGGGCGAAGCCGACATCGTGGCCTTTGGCGGCCTGTCGGGCGACTATTTCTACATGCACTTTGACGAGATCGCTGCCAAGGATTCACCGTTTGGCAAGCGCATCGCGCACGGCTACTTCGTGTTGTCTGCAGCCGCCGGCCTGTTCGTTTCGCCCGCGCCCGGCCCGGTGCTGGCCAACTACGGCTTGGACACGCTGCGCTTCGTCAAGCCCGTGGGCATTGGCGACACCATCCAGGCGCGCTTGACCGCCAAACGCAAGATCGACCGCAACAAGAAAGACGCCAACGGCGTGGGCCAAGGCGTGGTCGCCTGGGACGTGGAAGTGACCAACCAGTTGGGCGAGCTGGTGGCCAGCTACGACATCTTGACGCTGGTGGCCAAGAAGGGCTGAAACTGGGTCATGCAGGCCGCGCTTTCAGGCGTCTAATTGATGAGGCCCGATGAAGTCTGCATGAACGTTTTTTTGTTGTAGGAGCGACGCCCCCGTTGCGAAAAGCCCCGCAGACCAAAAGAATCGCCCCGAGGGCGGGGCTCCCACAAAATGCAGGGCAGCCCTTGTAGGAGCGACGCCCCCGTCGCGATCACCCTCGCAGACCCCAACAATCGCCCCGAGGGCGGGGCTCCACCAAAATGCAGGGCAATCTCCCCGTAGGAGCGACGCCCTCGTCGCGATCACCCTCGCAGACCACCAACAATCGCCCCGAGGGCAGGGCTCCCACAAAATGCAGGGCAGCCCCTGTAGGAGCGACGCCCCCGTCGCGATCACCCTCGCAGACCACCAACAATCGCCCCGAGGGCAGGGCTCCCACAAAATGCAGGGCAGCCCTTGTAGGAGCGACGCCCTCGTCGCGATCACCCTCGCAGACCACCCACAATCGCCCCGAGGCCGAGGCTCCCACAAAATGCAGGGCAGCCCTTGTAGGAGCGACGCCCCCGTCGCGATCACCCTCGCAGACCACCAACAATCGCCCCAAGGCCGAGGCTCCCACAAAATGCATGCAGCCCCTGTAGGAGCGACGCCCTCGTCGCGATCACCCCCGCAGACCACCAAGAATCGCCCCGAAGCCGGGGCTCCCACAAAATGCAGGGCAGCCCTTGTAGGAGCGACGCCCTCGTCGCGATCACCCCCGCAGACTACCCACAATCGCCCCGAGGGCGGGGCTCCCACAAAATGCAGGGTAATGTCCCTGTCGACATTCCTTTCACTTTAACCTTCACAGGGCCGGAGGCCATTGCCATGACTATTTATGACCGCTACGTCTTGCCCTACCTGATCGACATCGCCTGCGGCCTGCCCATGGTGCAGGCGCAGCGCCGCCAGTTGGTGCCCCAAGCGCAGGGTCGTGTGCTGGAGATCGGCATGGGCACTGGCCGTAACCTGCCGTTTTACGACCGAACCCGCATCACTCGCCTGGTGGGTGTGGACCCGGCCATGCAGATGCACCGCTTGGCCCAAAAGCGCAGCCGCGAAGCAGGCATTGAAGTGGAACTGATGGGCTTGTCGGCCGAGCAATTGCCCACGGCCAATGCCAGCTTTGACACCGTGGTCTGCACCTACACCCTGTGCAGCATCCCGGATGCGGCACAAGCCCTGCGCGAGATGCGCAGGGTGCTGGTGCCGGGCGGCAAGCTCTTGTTTTGCGAACACGGCCGGGCACCTGACGAAGCTGTGCGCCGATGGCAGGACCGCCTGCAACCGCTGTGGGGTCCGCTGGCTGGGGGCTGCCAGCTGGGGCGTGACATACCTGCTTTGTTGGAAGAAACAGGCTTTGCATCCAGCATCCAGTCGGGCTACCTGGCGGGTCCGCGCCCGATGACATTTCACTACTGGGGCCAAGCACAAGCGGCGTGAGTTGGCGCATCCGGGATAATCCCGCCCATGAGATCCCCCATTGCCGTCGTTGACGTTGACCGTTGCGAAACCTGGACCCGTTACAAAAACGGTTTGTGTGACACCTGTGCGGCCAACTGCTGCACCATGCCGGTCGAGGTCAAGTTGGCCGATCTGGTGCGGCTGGAGCTGGTGGACCCCTTTGAGGCCGAGCACGAAGACCCCAAACAAATTGCCAAGCGCCTCTCCAAAGCCGGCTTGATCGAGCATTTCAACTTCAAGAACAGCATCTTCAGCTTGGCACGCCGTGCCAGCGGCGACTGCCAGTTTCTGGACGCCAAAACCCGCCGCTGCACGGTGTATGACAAGCGGCCCAACACTTGCCGCCTGCACCCGCAGGTGGGGCCACGTCCCAACCATTGCCCTTACGGCAACAAAGCGCAGTCGCGCTGAGGGTGTTGCTCAATCGATGAGCAAGTGACTCGGCAACAACAAAAGCGCAGCCAGTGGCATGGGTTTGCTGTAAAAAAAGCCCTGTGCTTGCCTGCACCCCAAACGCAGCAAGGTGTCACGTTGGAAACGGGTTTCAACCCCTTCCGATGTGACTTCAAGCTCCATGGACTTGGCCAAAGCCAAAATGCCCAGAACAATTTTTTCGTTTTCTTTTCGATCGAGCCCAGCCGTGAAGGACATGTCGATTTTCAGTTTCTGAATGGGCAGAGTTGACAGACGTGACAGCGATGAATAGGACTTGCCAAAGTCGTCGATGGCAATGCGAAGCCCCAAGCCCATGATGGACTGCAGTTGAATGGACAGCTCTTGGGGACTTAAACCAAAATCCGACTCCGTGATTTCAAGCACAAAGGCGTCCAGGCCATTTTCCAAATCGGCCGCCAGCGCTGAGAGGATGGTGAAGAGCCGTTTTCCTGCCAGCAATTGGGGCGAGGAGTTGAAAGAAATCACGGCTTTGGGAAATTTCAGGCGGATCGCCAGGCTGTCATGCACCACCTGTTGGAACATGCTTTGGGTCAAGGGGACAATCAGGCCCGATTGTTCGGCCAGGTCAATGAATTCAGCCGGACTGACTGCGCCCAGTTCCTCATCATGCCAACGCGCCAAGGCTTCAAAACCCACGATTTCTCCGGTCAGCATGTCCACTTCAGGCTGGTAGTGTGGTGTGATTTTGCCTTCGCGAATGGCCCCGGCCAATTTGCTGTCCACTTTGGCTTTGCGCAGGGTGTCCGACATCATTTGGGCGTTGAGCCATTGAATTTGATTGCGGCCTGATGCCTTGGCAAAAAGCAGGGCGGTGTCTGCAAAAACCAGCAGTTCATGGATGCTGCTGGAATGGTCAGGATAGACGGCTGCGCCTGCGCTGAAGGTGGCTGTGACTTGCACTGCGCCAAGGTGGTTGAGGGTCAAGAGTGCGGGTTCAAAAATCCGTTTCAAGGTGTCTTGAAACGCGGGCCATGGCGTCTTGACGTCCAGGACGGCGATGAATTCGTCGCCGGATCTGCGACACAAAAAGTTACCCTCAGGCAGGGTTGATTTCAGATGTTGTGCGGTTTGCCTGAGCACTTCGTCGCCTTGTTCATGGCCAAATGTGTCGTTGATGTTTTTGAAATGATCAAGGTCAATGAACAGCAAGACAAACCCATCATCGCCATTTTTTTGATGGATGTATTCAAGAAATCCTCTGTAGTTGGGCAAACCTGTGAGGACGTCTTCGCACAACAGATTTTTGAGTTTTTTCTCGGCATCGCGAATGGCGCGAATGTCCGAAAACACAGACACATGGCCTTGGCTTTCGCCTTGCTCTCCCAGCAAGGCAGACACAGACAGCAGCACTGGCAACTGCGATTGCTGCTTGCTCAAGAAATAGGTTTCTCCTCGCCAAGCGCCCAAGCGTCGGACCGTGTCGGCAATGATCTTGGCATCCAGGTCCTTGTGATCCTGGATGTACAGCCGTCCTGCGGGTTGGTTGATCAGCTCTTGTCGGCTGTAACCGGTCATGTCGGTCAAGGCGGTGTTGACATCCATGATCAAACCCTGCGGATTGGTGATCAAGATCGCCTCGGCAGCGGTCTCAAAAATTCTTGAAAAAACCTGCAATTTTTGGGTGGCCAATTGTTGCTTTTGCAGCATGTTTTGCAAGGCACCGGACACTTTGGAAATTTCATCACCTGAGTGGGCATCAATACTTTTGATGCCATGGCCTTGCACAATGTCCGAGGCCAGTTGAACCAGGTTTTCCAAACGCAGCGTGGTGCGTTCAGAAAACAGCCTTGTCCACCGTTTGAGCCCGAGCAACAGCAAACCTGCACTGCTCAAAGAGAGCAGCAAACCAGCCACGACAAACTTGAAGGCAGACCAATACGTTTGTTGCAGTTGAATGTGCAGGGCGAAATTTTTGCCGCCATCGCGCCACTCAAACACGAAAGCTTCGGTGTGCTCGGTGAGCTCGGACGTTTTGTCAAAAGGCCTGAGTTGGTAGTTCACTTTCAGGTCTTCCGGAAAATTCAACACCGACATGATGTTGCCCAGATCCAGATCAAGCAAAACAAGCCCGATGGGGCTGTCCGAAAAATCTGCAGAGATCGGCCTGCTGACGCTCAAATGATCTTGTTGCCCCAGTTGGATGAGTTGCAGATGGGTCTGGCTGTCTTGAATGGTTTTTTGAATGTTGGTCTGTGATTTCAGAGCCAAGCTCGTTGCATGTTGACCTTGCACGAAAGGTCTGCCCAGGTAATCGAGCAGTTCAAATTGACTGTTGGGGTTTTGATTGGCCTGGGTCAACAGGGGCACCAGGTACTGGCCACGTCCGCTGGAGTCGGTCAAACCTGTCCAGACTTTGGTGGACTGGGCCAGGTCGGCAGATTGTTTGACCGCAGAATTGAATTCAAACGACAGCCGGGTCGACATCAAGGCTTTGTAGTGCTTGAAGTCCTCTTGTTGAAAAGCATAAATGCCGTAGCTGGCCAACAAGATGCTCAGGCTGGTGACCCCAATGAGGTAAGTGCCAAACAAGCCAAAAACATCGCGGCTGATCTGGGCTTTGATGGATGCTGCTTCACCCATGTCAATCCAGCGCTGTCAATTGGCCCGTGGGGGTCAGTTTGACAAACAGGACTTGCGATTTGTCCAGGGCATCATGCCGTTGCGGGGTGAAGGCTTGGGCGTAGTGCTTGACCGCGCCGCTGAAGGGAGGGAGTGTTTCCAGGGCTTGTCTGATTTTTGGGGGCGAAGTGGTTTGAGCGATTTGCACAGCGCTGGCAATCAGGTGCACGGTGTCATAGGCATGCGCGGCCCCCACGGCGCTGGGGATGTCATGTGGGCTTTTGATGCCTTTGTTTTTCAAGATCCAGTTGGCCAGATAAACAGCTCGGGGCCGTTTGTTCTGATGGAAAGTGAAAGTCTGTATGAAATCGACTTGCACCAAGTTCAGCTCGTCTTTGACCATGTCGTGCAAGGTGCCGCCTACGGCGCCCCAATGGGAGACCACGGGCAATCGCATGGCGCTGGGGTGCGTGGCCATTTCCTTGATCAAAATGGCAGCTTCTTTTTCGTTACCGACAAAGAGCAAGCCCTGGGTTTGCGCATCCAGGCAGTTTTGGTAGTGGGTCTTGAGGGACAGATCTCCCCAGTTGTACCAGCGGATCACGGTGAAGCTGACTTTGTCGTGGTCCGTTTTTTTCTGAATCACTTTTTCTGCCGATCTTCCCCAAGCGGTATTGGGCAAGATGGCGCAGGCGCGTTGTGCGCCATATCGGGTGGCCAGGCGCTTGACCATGGCCTCGACGCCCCAGGCGTCCTTGAGTGAGACGCGAAACGAATAGGACGGTTTGAATTCGTGGTCCGTGATGGGGTCGGCCGATCCCCAAACGCTGATCAGCGGCACCTGCAATCGATGGGCCTCGGGCAACATTTCGACGCTGATGGGGCTGTATTTTCCGGTCAGCACCGCCACCAAATTCTGGGTTTTGGCCAAGGTGACGAAATTGTCCTTGCCGCGTGCAGACAGGCCTTTGTTGTCGGTGCTGATCAGTTTCAGGGGGCGGCCACCCAAGACGCCGCCACCGCTGTTGATTTCTTCCATGGCGGCCTGAATGCCCCATTCAATGGCCATGGCCGAGGTGTTGGTCTTGAGGCTGTAGGCATCGTCAAACCCGATCCAGACGGGGGCGAGATGGGGGTTGACACCACTTTGTGCCCAGACTGTGAAAGCCCCTGCGCCTGCAGCCAAGGTCACAAGGCGGGGCAGCCATTTTTGAGCCCACTTGCGCAAAGGTCCAGGGCATGGGTTCATGAGTGATGTCTCGCGAGTGGCTTGCCCATCAATGCGCGTTGGCCGGATTCATGAATCGGTAGCAATCACACGCACGCGATTGCAACAGTGGCCGATCGAGCACCCGCAACTGGCCTCGGGTGACTTCGATCAAACCTTCTTGGCTCAATTTGCCGGCCGCCAATGTCACCGATTCGCGACGTATGCCCAGAATGTCTGCGATTTCCTGGTGGGTGATTTGGAGACTTTGCCCTTCGGTTTTGTCCAGCGTGTTCATGATCCAGCGCACAATTTGTTGTTCGTTGCTGTGCTTGCTGCTGCACACAGTGGGCATGGCAATTTGCAAAATCATTTGCCGTGTGGTGGCCATCCAGATTTTGAGAAAGTCGTTGTTTTGTCCCAGCTCTGACTGGAACAAGCCCAAGGGAAGTTTGTAGGCAAACCCGGCAAAGCGCACCTTGGCGCGGCTGAAATTTTGGTTTCCCCCCATGACACCACTGCCCACCATGCCTTCTTTGCCAATCAACACGATGTCTGCACTGGCACCGTTGGCCATGTCAATTTGCATGGCGATGATGGCGCTGACGGGGAAAAATACAAATTGGATGTTTTCGTGCGGTCTGAAAATCAGTTGGTCAGCTTCCAGGCACACCAGCTGAAAGTGGGGCAGGAGTCGCAGGTATTTTTCCTGGATCAAATGTTTGAGCATCAAATTTTTTGATGGATTGAGCATTGATTGACTATTTATTGTTTCGATTGTTTTTATTATTTTATTTATAAATCAATGTTTATATGTGCGGCACCGGACGCATGGCGCTCTTCAGATGAAAGCTGTGCTGGCATGGAGGCCCGTTTGGGTGAAGTCGGGTCAGCTCGGGTGATGTGCGCCGGTTTTTGGGCGCAATAAAAAAAGCCTCCAGACGGGGCAGTCTGGAGGCTTTGCGCTTTTGAGGGCCGAGTGGTTTACATCGTGTCGATGAAACTGCGCAGTTTGTCGCTGCGGCTGGGGTGCTTGAGCTTGCGCAGCGCCTTGGCTTCGATTTGGCGGATGCGTTCGCGCGTCACGTCAAACTGCTTGCCCACTTCTTCGAGCGTGTGGTCGGTGGACATCTCGATGCCAAAACGCATGCGCAGCACTTTGGCTTCGCGGGGCGTGAGGCTGTCCAGGATGTCCTTGACCACGTCGCGCAGACCGGCTTGCAAGGCCGCGTCGATGGGCGCGGTGTGCGTGCTGTCTTCGATGAAGTCGCCCAAATGGCTGTCGTCGTCGTCACCGATGGGGGTTTCCATGGAGATCGGCTCTTTGGCGATCTTCATGATCTTGCGGATCTTGTCTTCCGGGATTTCCATCTTTTCGGCCAGGATGGAAGCGTCGGGCTCAAAACCAAACTCTTGCAAGTGCTGACGCGAGATGCGGTTCATCTTGTTGATGGTCTCGATCATGTGCACCGGGATGCGGATCGTGCGGGCTTGGTCCGCAATCGAGCGGGTGATGGCCTGGCGAATCCACCAAGTGGCGTAGGTCGAGAACTTGTAGCCCCGGCGGTATTCGAACTTGTCCACCGCCTTCATCAAGCCGATGTTGCCTTCCTGGATCAAATCCAGGAACTGCAGACCGCGGTTGGTGTACTTTTTGGCGATCGAGATCACCAAGCGCAAGTTGGCCTCGATCATCTCTTTCTTGGCGTCACGGCTGGCGCGTTCGCCTGCGTTCATGCGCTTGTTGATGTCTTTGAGCTCATCGAGTGGCACGACCACTTGCGTTTGCAGGTCAATCAGCTTTTGCTGCAAGTCTTGCACGGGCGGGATGTTGCGGCCCATGACGGCGCTCCAGTTCTTGCCCGCTGCCGCCTGCTTTTCAATCCACTTGAGGTTGAGCAGCTGAGAGTCGACACGCTTGCCGTTCTTGTCACGCCCACTGAAGTCGGCGATGAATTGCTCTTGCGGGTAGCCGCATTTGTCCACAATGATGCGGCGCAGTTCGCGCTCTTTTTTGCGCACGTCGTCGACTTGGCCGCGCACCATGTCGCACAATTTTTCAATGGTTTTGGCCGTGAAGCGGATGTTCATCAGCTCTTCAGACAAGGCCGCCTGGACCTTGTTGTAAGCGGGCGTGCCCCAGCCTTCTTTGTCGTACACCTTGTGCACTTTTTCAAAGTACTCGGTGATGCGGTCAAAGCGTTCCAGGGCCTGGTTTTTCAGCTCTTCGAGTTTCTTGGTCAGGGCCTTGGAGCCGCCTTTGCCATCGTCGTCATCGGCTTCGTCAAATTCGTCGAAATCTTCTTCGGCCACGTAGTCATCGGCTTCGTTGAGCTTGGCAAAACCGTCGACCACGGTGGAGATGACGACCTTGCCTTCACGGATTTCGTTGGCCATGCGCAGGATTTCGGCGATGGTGGCGGGCGATGCGCTGATCGCGGCCATCATGTCCATCAAGCCGCCTTCGATGCGTTTGGCGATTTCGATTTCGCCTTCGCGGGTCAGCAGTTCCACGGTGCCCATTTCGCGCATGTACATGCGCACGGGGTCGGTGGTGCGGCCGAATTCGCTGTCCACGGTAGACAAGGCAGCTTCAGCGGCTTCTTCGGCTTCTTCTTCGGTTGAACCGGTGGGCGCGTTGTCGGTGATGATCAGGCTCTCGGCGTCGGGCGTTTGCTCGTACACCGCCACACCCAGGTCGTTCAAGGTGGCGATCACCACTTCCAGGGTTTCAGCATCGACCAGCTTGTCGGGCAAGTGGTCGCTGATTTCGCCATTCGTGAGGTAGCCGCGTGTCTTGCCCAGTTTGATCAGGGCTTTCAGACGGTCGCGGCGCTGCTTCATTTCGGCTTCGGTCAGGACGGTTTCGTCCAAGCCGAATTCCTTCATCAAGGCCCGTTCTTTGGCCTTGCTGATTTTCATGCGAAGGGGTTTGACCTTCTCTGCCGTGTCAGAGCCGGATTCAACAACAGGTTCGCCTTCGAGGTCGGCTTCGATGTCCAATTCGTCTTCGAGGCTGGGCTCGGCAATGCTGCCTTTTTTCTTGGGGCCGCGTTTGGCACCGGTCACCACTTTTTTGGCAGCGGGTTTTTTGTCTTCTGCGGGCGCAGCAGCTTTGGCCGCTTTGGTGGTTTTTTTGGCTGTGGCGTCGGCCACGGGTTCGCTGGCTTTAGCGGTGGATTTTTTTTCGGTCACTTCAGATTTCTTGGCAGGCACAGATGCGGCTTTCTTGACGGGCTTGGCAGATGGGGCAGGGTCGCTCGCGGCCAGGACTTGTGTTCCTGCTGCCTTGGCGCTTGCTTTGACCGCAGTTTTTGCGGGCAGGGGAGCAGACGATGGGGCGGACACCGGGTCAGGTGCTTGGGCAGGCGTTTTGACTGATGCCTTGGTTTTCACAGCAGCAGAGGTCTTGGCAACGGACGTGGATTGGGCGGGGGCCTGGGCAGGATTCTTCGGCTTTTGAGCGGGCATGGCGAACCTCGAAACACAAAAAGGGACAAGGAAACAGACACAGTCAGCGCCTAATACATCCCGGCGCGGGCGTGGGTTAAGGCACAGATCAAATCCTCAGGTGGGATTCAAATCTGCAATGGCAAGGGGGTGGGCGAACATTTGGTGTGCAGTCCTTGCGGAACGGTGACCTGCCCACATGGGGGCGTCGCTTGGATGGCGGTGGTCTGGCCGGAGGTGCTGCTGTCGCGCTTGCCGAAAAACGTTGATTATAACCAAATATGCCACGGCAGCGCCATGTTTGGGGTGCCCCTGAGGCTGGGGGCTTCAGCCTTGACCTGAGGGGCAGGCCTCAGCGGGCAGGTCGGATGGCAGTTTTGGGTCGGAAAGCTTTGCAGACTTCATCGCGGGTTTCAATGTAAGGCCCGCCAATCAAATCCACACAATAAGGCACGGCCGCAAAAATCCCGTGCACCACGGCTTTGCCCTCGGCGTCCTTCAGGCCTTCCAGGGTCTCTGCAATCGATTTGGGCTGGCCCGGCAGGTTGATGATGAGGCTCTGCCCCCGAATGACGGCGACTTGGCGCGACAGGATGGCCGTGGGCACAAACTTCAGGCTGATTTGGCGCATTTGCTCGCCAAAGCCGGGCATTTCCTTGTCGGCCACGGCCAACGTGGCTTCGGGCGTCACGTCGCGCAGGGCGGGGCCGGTGCCGCCCGTGGTCAGCACCAAGCTGCAGCCGGCATCGACCAACTCGATCAGGGTGGCGCTGATGCGGTCTTTTTCGTCGGGAATCAGGCGCGGCTCGAAAGTGATGGGGTTGTGCAGCGCACGGGTCAACCAGTCTTGCAGCGCGGGCAGGCCTTTGTCTTCGTACACGCCGGTGCTGGCGCGGTCGCTGATGGACACGATGCCGATCTTGACCGGGTCAAAAGGGATCGTGGCGTTGGATTCACTCATCTTCGGCTTCCTCGTCGGGGGTCTCATCGCTCTGGCCGCCTGTCAGCACGCTGCGCACCAGCTTGAACAGCTCGCGGTAAGCACGGCCTTGGCGCGGGGCCAGGCCTTGCGACACGGCTGCGTTGGTCACTGGCACGGCGTCCTTGCGTGCCTGGCGCACCAAGGCACGCAGCTGCTGGATGTCGGTTTGTGCGTAATGTGCAATCCATTCACCGACAGCAGCATCGTCGGCAATCAGCCGGTCACGCCAGGCTTCGGCCAGGTGCAGGGCTTGGGTGTCTTTGGCGCTGCCCAGGCGCTGGATGTCCAGGGCTTCGCGCACGGCTTGCAGGGTTTCGGGACTGAGCAGGCGCATTTGCTTGCCAATGAACTGCATTTGGCGGCGCTTGCCTTCGAAGTTGGTGATGCGCTTGGCTTCGGCCAAGCCATCGACCAGTTTGTCGGGCAAGGTCAGGCCCTCCATCAGGTCGCGGCGCAGGGTGAGCAGCTCTGTGCCGAGGTCTTGCAGTTCGGTGCTTTCGCGCTTGAGTTCGGTGCGGCTCGGGCCGTCGAGGCCGCCTTTGAGCTCGCGCTTGTACT
The DNA here is from genome assembly GCF_003063265.1 of Limnohabitans sp. WS1. Classification (GTDB taxonomy): domain Bacteria; phylum Pseudomonadota; class Gammaproteobacteria; order Burkholderiales; family Burkholderiaceae_C; genus Limnohabitans_A. Next base: position 17,925 of record NZ_NERU01000016.1, on the reverse strand, counting down.
CCAGGTCAAGCTCGCTGCCTTCGGCAACAAACTGACCCCGGACGAAATAGCCTTTTTTGGGTTTACGGGACATGACTGGGGGAACTCGTTTTCAGATGCAGCGCTGGGGCTGGGTGGCAAGTATCATAGCGGCCACTGCGGGCCTGGTGCCCGCCATTTTTTTTGAGAACCCTTCCGTGAAAAGTTCCGTGAAAAAAAACACCGCCACCGCCACCCCTGCGCATGCCCACGACGGCTTCAGCTACTCACGTGCCCATTTTGAAGAGCTGGTCGACATCGCCTTGCACCACGCCAAAAAGCTGGGTGCCACCAACGCGGGTGCCGAGGCGTCCGAAGGTTGTGGCCTGTCAGTCAGCGTGCGCAAGGGCGAGCTGGAAAACGTGGAGCGCAACCGCGACAAGTCGCTGGGCGTGACCGTGTACGTGGACCACCGCCGGGGCAATGCCAGCACGTCGGACTTTTCCAAGGCAGCGATCGAGCGCACGGTGCAAGCGGCCTATGACATCGCCCGCTTCACCGCCGAAGACCCCACCGCCGGGCTGCCCGACGAAGCCGACATCGAAACGAACCACCGCGATCTGGACCTGTTTCACCCCTGGGCCATCAACAGCGAAGAAGCGGCCCGTATTGCATTGCAGTGCGAAGCCGCCGCCCTGAAGACCAGTCGCCGCATCACCAACAGCGACGGCGCGGCCGTGTCGGCCCAGCAAAGCCATTTTTTCAGCGCCCACACACATGGCTTTCGCGGCGGCTATGCCAGCTCGCGCCACAGCATTTCGGTCGCCCCGATCGCCAAGCTGCCAGGGCGCAACGCCGAAATGCAGCGCGACGCCTGGTACACCTCGATGCGCTCGGCCGACGAGATGGCCTCGCCCGAAGCGGTGGGGCGTTATGCCGCCGAACGCGCTTTGTCGCGTCTGGGGGCCCGCAAGATCGCCACGACCGAGTGCCCGGTGCTGTTCGAGTCGCCTGTGGCGGCTGGCCTGCTGGGCGGCTTTGTGCAGGCCGTGAGCGGCGGGGCGCTGTACCGCAAGAGCAGCTTCTTGCTGGATTCGCTGGGCAAGAAGGTGTTCCCCAAACACATTGACATTGAAGAAGACCCGCACTTGCTTCGCGGCAAGGGCAGCTCGCCGTTTGACGACGAGGGCGTGCGCTCCGTTCGCCGCAAGGTGGTCAAGGGCGGGCGCGTGGAGGGCTACTTCCTCTCCAGCTACTCGGCCCGCAAACTGGGCATGAAGACCACGGGCAACTCGGGTGGTTCGCACAACCTGACACTCACTTCGCGCCTGACGCAGTCCACCGACGACCTGGACGCCATGCTGCAAAAGCTGGGCACGGGCCTGTTTGTGATCGAGTTAATGGGGCAGGGCGTGAACTACGTGACGGGCGACTACTCACGCGGGGCCAGCGGCTTTTGGGTGGAGAACGGCCAGATCGCCTACCCGGTGCACGAGATCACCATCGCGGGCAACCTCAAGGACATGCTCATGGGCATCGAAGCCGTGGGCGCTGACACCTACAACATGGGGGCCAAAACGACTGGCTCGATTTTGGTCAACCGCATGAAACTGGCAGGCAGTTAAGGCCGGCTGCGCTGTGCAGGCTGAACTTTTGGCGGCGCTGGCCGCCTTGTCGTGGGCTGTGGGCAGCTTGTTTTCTGCCGCCGCTTCGAGCCGCATGGGCGCGTTTGCCTTCACCCGCTGGCGCTTGTTTTTTGCGCTCACCCTGCTGTGGGCGTTGGCCTTGTTTACCGGGCAGTGGCGCAGCCTGGACGGATCGAACATCGCCTTGCTCGCGCTGTCGGGCTTTGTTGGCATCTTCATCGGCGACACGGCGCTGTTTGCCTGCATGAACCGGCTGGGGCCGCGCCGCAGCGGTGTGCTGTTTGCCACACACGCCATTTTTTCCACCTTGTTGGCCTGGTTGTTTCTGGGTGAAACCCTCTGGGGCTGGACCTTGGTGGGCGGCAGTTTGCTGGTTTCGGGCGTGATGGTGGCCATTGTGTGGGGCCGCCGCGAGAGCGAAACCCACGCTTGGGAAAATACCCACGGCACTTTGATGACAGGGGTTTTGCTGGGCCTGTTGGCGGCGGTGTGTCAGTCGGTGGCCACCTTGATGATCAAGCCCTTGATGGCTTCGGGCGTGGACGCGGTGGCCGCGTCTGCTGTACGCACATCGGCCAGCTTTTTGGCGCATTTGGGGCTGCTGTGGGCTGGGGCGCAGGTGGCGCGGGTGCAAAACCCATTGAGCGCCAAAACCCTGTTCAACACCTGGGCCAGTGCGGCCGTGGCCATGGCGCTGGGCATGACCTTGATCTTGCAGGCCCTGCACACCGGGCAAGCCAACTTGGTGGGTATTTTTTCGTCGCTCACCCCCATCTTGCTGCTGCCGCTGCTGTGGGGGGTGTACCGCCGCCGCCCGGCCTGGGGGGCCTGGGGTGGGGCGGTCTTGGCGGTGCTCGGGGCGGCCTTGATTTTGCAGCGCTGAACCGCCAGTGCTCTGCGGGCTTCGGGCGTTGTGCCCGATGGGCCGTTCAAGCCCAGTGCTTTTGCCGAATGTCCTCAAAATACCCCGCCAGTGATTGCACCAGGCGGGCCTGTTCGGTTTGCAGTTTTTGCGCAGGCATCTGGTCGTGTTGCCCGGTGAAGGGGCAAACCACTTCGGTCTTCAAACCGCTCATTTGTTCCAGCACCGACATGCCCCAAAACGGCACCGACACCGGGCAGTAGCCGCCTTCGTGCGTCATGACCACGCGGCCTTGTGCGTGCTTGCGGGCCATGTCCAGCACCGCATCGGTCATCCAGCGAAAGGCCACGCCGTCCAGCATCATGCGGCCCAGCGGGTCAAAACGTCCGGCGTCGTAGCCGCAAGCCACGATGATCAGCTGGGGCTTGTAGGCGTCCAGGGCGGGCAAGATGACTTTCTCAAACGACTCGCGGTAAGCCCCAAAGCCGCAGCCGGGTGGCAGCGGCACGTTGAGGTTGTAACCCGCGCCCGCGCCTTGGCCCAGTTCGTCGGCTTCGCCCTTGACGAACAGATAGCCCGCTTGCTGGTGCACCGAAATCGTCAGCACATCGCTGCGGTCTTCAAAACACTTTTGCGTGCCGTTGCCAAAATGCACGTCCCAGTCCACGATGGCCACGCGCTCCAGTCCATGCGCCTCGATGGCGTGGGCGGCGGCCAGTGCGGCATTGGCGAACACGCAAAAGCCCATGCCTTGCTCGGGTTCGGCATGGTGACCGGGCGGGCGGGTCAGGGCATAGGCCGTTTGGGCTTGGCCCTGCATGACGGTGTCCACGGCGGTGAGGGCGCAACCGGCCGAGCGGCGAGCAGCGGCCCAGCCGTTGGACGAGATGGGCGCGCCAATGCCAGTGTCACCGCCACCGGCCAGGGCAATTTGCTCGACCTTGGCCACATAGCTGGCGCTGTGCAGTCGGGTGAGTTCGTGCACTTGTGCGTCGCGCGCCGGGATCACCTGCAGGCTCTGCATCAGGCCCGATTGCTGGATCAGGTTGTGCAGACGCCGCTTGGGATCGGCGTTTTCGATGTGGCGGTTGTAGGGCTCGACAAAGCCGCCGGGCTTGAGCATCAGGGCGTAGTTGCCTGGGTCATGCCAGAAGCAGATTTCATCGGTGATGTAAGCGGTGGGTGAGGTCATGAGGGGTCAGGCTTTGCGGGAAGAGACAAGTCGGGACAGCCAAGGCCAGATCAGCATCAGGACCATGACGGCCAAGATCGTGGCCGAGATGGGGCGTGTGACAAAGGGCATGAGCGAGCCGTCACTGCGGCCCAGCGCCTGCCGCAAGGCCGACTCCAGCGTGTCGCCCATGACCATGCCCAAAATGAGCGGAATTGTCGGGATGTTGGCCCGTGCACAGACCAGCCCAAAGACGCCAAACACCGTAGCAATCAGCACGTAATACATCGAATTGGCGGCCGAGTAGGCGCCCACAAAGCACAGCGCCAAAATCGCCAGACCCAGGATGCGCGGGTTCACATAGGCCAGGCGGGCCAGCGGTTTGACGCACACCACCAGCAAAACCAAGATGAGCACGTTGATGACCAGCAAGGCCGACAGCACGCCGTTGATGATTTCAGGGCGGTCCATGAACAGAGACGGGCCGGGCACGATGCCGTGCACCACAAACACGCCCATGATGATGGCGGTGATGGCGTCACCCGGTATGCCCAGGGTCAGCACCGTGATCATGGCACCGCCCGAGTTGGAATTGTTGGCACTCTCGGCGGCCACGATGCCTTCGGGGTTGCCCTCGCCAAAAGGCGTGGGGTCTTTGGCACCGCGTTGCGCCCAAAAGTAAGCCAACGAGGTGGACAGGGCCGCACCCACAGCGGGCAAGACACCGATGGCCGATCCCAGAAACAAGCCTTTGCCCAAAGTTTTGGGATATTTGAAGGGCTCCAAAAAGGCCCTCCAGGACACGCCGGCACGGCCAATCAGCGAAGAGTCAAACGTGGGCACGGGCGAGCTGACCATGACCAAAGCCTGCGCCATGCCGAACATGCCCACCGCCACAGGCACCAGCGGAATGCCGCTGAGCAGGCCTTGCAGGCCCAGGGTGTAGCGCTGTTCATTCGAGTTCGGGTCGATGCCCACGGTGGCCAGAAAAAAGCCCAGGCACATCATCATCATGGCCGAGGCAAATTGGCGCTGATAGGCCTTGCCCACACACAGGCTGGCCAGCAAGATGGCCATCACGCTTTCCGGGGCGCCAAATTTGGCCGCAAAACCGGCCAGTGGGCGTGCGGCCAGACCCAGCAACAAGGCGCTCACGATGCCGCCAATGAAGGCCGACATGAAGGCCAATGACAAGGCTCTTTCTGCCTGACCCTTCTGAGCCATGGGGTAGCCGTCGAACATGGTCATGATGGACGAGGCCTCGCCCGGCGTGCGAATCAGGATGGACGTGACCGCGCCGCCGTAAAAGGCCCCGCAGTACACCCCCAGCAGCAAAGAAATACCCGCCAGCGGGGCCATGCCGTACGTGAAGGGCAGCAGCACAGCAATCGTCACCCCCGGCCCCACGCCCGGCAGTACGCCCACCACAATGCCCAAGGCTGAGCCCACCAACAGGGACAGCACGATTGGCCAGGTGCCCAGCGCCGCAAAACCCTGCGACAAGCTTTCAAAAAATTCCATGCTCAGATCAACCAGCCGTGTCCAAAGTGGACTTTGAGAAGTTTTAAAAATACCCACCACATGGCCAAGGCCAGCGGCAGGCTCAGTGTCCAGGTGGTGCGCCAGGCAAAGCCCAACACACGGCTGCTGACCACCAGAAAGAGCAAAGTGCTGCTCAGATATCCCAGCCAGGGCACGGCCAGCATGTACAGGCCCAAAAGGCCCAGCATGCCCCAGGCCAGACCCATGCGGGCCTGGCTGGAATCGAGCTCTTCAGAGTCCTTGAGCTCCATGGCGTGGCGGCGATTGAACACTTCCACCAGGCCGGCCAGGGCCATCAGCCCGAGTGCCAGCAGTGGAAAAAAGGCCGCCGACTCGTACCAAAGGGCCGCCTCGGGGTAGGGCACGATGAGTTGGCGACTGGCCATCACCAAGTTGCCCGCCATCAAGGCCAAGACCAGCAGCAGTTGCCGGTCCCACGACCAGCCGCGCGGATTGGACTTGGCGCTCACTTCTTGGTCATGCCCAGTTCGGTCATCAGATCGCCAATCCACTTGGCGTCTTCGGTCACGCGTTTGCTCATCTGGTCAGCGGTCATGGGGAAGGCCGGGATGCCGGCTTTTTTGAACTGGTCCTGCACGGCCTTGTCTTTGAGCGACTCCATCATGACGCTGGAGAGCTTGTTGATGATGTCCTTGGGCACGCCCACAGGTGCGGCCATGCCGCCCCAGGTGTACAAGTCGCCGTAGCCTTCTTCGGCAGGTGTTGCGGCGTTCGGGAACACGGGGTTGCGGTGCGGGCCCCAGGCGGACAGGATCTTGATCTGACCGGCCTTGGCGTAAGAGATGGCACCTTCGGCACCGGCGGTGGTCACATCGGCATCACCGGCCACCAGTTCTTTGGCGCTGGGGTTGGGAAAGGCCACCACTTTGTAGGCCCAGCCGTCTTTTTTGGCAATCTTGGCGGCGATCAGTGCAGGCACGGCGGCGGGCGCATAGCTGCCAATCACCACGGGCTTGCCGCTTTTCTTGGCCCAGGCGGCAAATTCCTTGAGGTTGGTGGCCGGAATGTCGCCACGCGCAGCCAGCACGAAGTCGTTGATCAGCATGCCGCCGACCGACTGGTAGTCACTCATTTTGTAGGGCGTGTTGCCCGCCACGATCTGCGAGATGCCGGGGCCAGGCGTCCAGGTGCCGATGGTGTAGCCGTCGGGTTTGGCGCGGGTCATTTCGGCAAAGCCCACCACCCCGCCGCCGCCGGGCTTGTTGATCACCTGCACCGGCACGCCCAGGCGCTTGCTCATGCCTTCGGCCAGCAAGCGGGTCACCACATCCATGTCGTTGCCCGGTGGGTAGGGGTAGATGATTTCAATGGGCTTGCTGGGCCACTTGTCTTGCGCCATGGCGGGCAGGGCAGCAGCAGCGGCCAGGGCTGCGAGGGTGATCAGTCGGATGCGAGGGGTCATGGTTGTCTCCAGGTCAGTCAAGGATGGGGGATTAAACTTTTTCGGCGGCAGTGAACGCAAGGTGCAAAACCCTGAGCGCTTCGTCCACGTTCTCACGGGTGAACACCAAGGGTGGGGACAGGATGAGTCGGTTGCCTTGCACGCGGATGATGGCGCCTGCGTCTCGGGCCGTGCCCACCAGCGTTTGAATGTAGGGCGAGGGCGGCAGCAGCATGGCTTTGCTGGCTTTGTCGGTGACCAGTTCCACGGCGGCCATCATGCCTTTGCCGCGCACTTCGCCCACATGGGCGTAGTGCGACAGTTCTTGCAACTTGTCTTGCAGGTAGGCCCCCACGCGGCTGGCATTGCCCGGCAGGTCTTCGCTGGCCACGATGTCCAGGTTGGCGTTGGCCGCAGCGCAGGCCAGAGCATGGCCGGAGTAGGTGTAGCCGTGCATCAGCGCAGCGGGCACACCGGGCTGGTTCCAGGCGCTGGCCACGCGTTCGTTGATGAGCGTGGCCCCCAGGGGCACATAGCCGGAATTGATGCCCTTGGCCATGGCCATGATGTCGGGGGCCACGCCCCAGGCGCGGGCACCGCACATGGCGCCGATGCGGCCAAAGCCAGTCACGATTTCGTCGCTGATGAGCAAGATGCCGTGCTGGTCCAGCAGTTGGCGCAGGCCTGGCCAGTAGCTGTCGTGCGGCACGATCACACCGCCAGCGCCTTGTACCGGCTCGGCCACCAGGGCGGCGATGTGGTGCGCCCCGACTTGCTCGATCAGCTGGGCCAACTGGTCCAGGCACAGCTGGGCCAGTTGGGCCGGATCGGTTTCGTTCCAGGGGTTGCGGTAGGTGTAGGGCGTTTCGGCAAGGTGGCAGCCCGGCAGCAGGGGCTCGTAGGCGCTTCGGAACATCGGGTTGCCGTTGATGGACGCGCCACCAAAATGCACCCCGTGGTAGCCCCATTTGAGCGAGATGAACTGGTGGCGATCGGGCTGGCCATTGAGCTTCCAGTATTGGCGCGCCAGCTTGAGCGCAGTCTCCACCGCGTCCGAGCCACCCGAAGAAAAGAACACCTTGTTCATCTTCTCAGGCGCAAACATGCGCATCAGCCGCGCCGACAGCTCGATGGCGGGCGGGTTGGAGGTGTTTTGAAAGGTGGAGTAGTAAGCCAGCTTGTCCAGCTGCGCCTTGATGGCGTTGATGACCTCGGGTCGGTTGTGCCCGACGTTCACGTTCCACAAAGAGGCGACCGTGTCCAGGTAACGCTTGCCGTCGATGTCATAAACGTGAACGCCTTCGCCCCGGTCAATGATCAAGGGCGGCGCAGCTTGCACCGCCTTAGGGTCGATCATCGGGTGGTACATGTGCTGCGCGTTCGCGCTGCGGATGTCGATGGGGGATTGAGTGGATGCGTCGAGGGATGTTGTGCTCATGCCTTGAAGCATAGGCAGCAAGCATGTGATGGAAAAAATCCATTATCCTCAGGTCTTTCCCGTAGACAGGCCACATTCACCATGGGTTTTCCCAAAGCATCATTGGCCGCGCAAAGCCAATTGCCGGAATTTGACGCGCCGCAATCGATTTTCGATTTGCTCAATTTCCGCTTGTCCGAGCTTTTGGGCATCAGCGGCTCTCTGGTCACCCGCATCTGTGAAAACGAATACGGCATCACCCGCGAAGAGTGGCAGTTTGTGGCCATGCTGGCCGAGCTGAAGGCCATGTCGCCTTCGGACTTGGCCGCGCGCACCACGGTGGACCGCTCACAAGCCTCCAAGACTTTGCGTGGGCTGATGAGCAAAGGTCTGGTGGAGCGCCAAGGCGTGCCCGGTGATGGCCGCCGGGCTTTGGTGTTGTTGTCTCAGGCCGGCTTGAATTTGTTTGCGCAGTTGTTTCCGCGTGTGGTGCAGGTGCACCATGAGGTGTTGCAGGATTTGGAGCCTGCCCAGCGGCAGGCCTTGGCGCACAGTTTGAGCACCCTGCAGGCCCGGGCCTTGGCTGTAGCGCAAGAGCACAAGCCCGAAGGCGCTGCGGGACGCAGGCAAGGCGGCAGTCGTGCCATCTGGAAAGCCTCGTCCTTGGGTGCTTAAGTCACCAGGTCTTCCCGGATCAGGTCAGCGGCTTTTTCGGCCATCATGATGATGGGCGCGTTGGTGTTGCCCGACACGATGAAAGGCATGACCGAACCATCCACCACCCTGAGGCCTTGTGCACCATGCACACGCAGCCTGGCATCGACCACCGCCAAGCCGTTTGATGCTGGGCCCATGGCGCATGTGCCGACCGGGTGAAAGATGCTGCCCGCCCGGCGGCGCACCCAGTCGAGGATGTCGGCATCGCTTTGAATGTGTGTACTGGGTTCGTGCTCTTGCGCCACGAAGTTCGACAGCGGTGCTTGGCGGGCAATGTCACGCATTTTTCGCACCATTTTGACGGCCAGCTGTTGGTCGTTGTCGCAGCTCAGGTAGTTCGCCTGAATGTGGGGGGGCGTCAAGGGATCGGCGCTTTGAATGTGCACGCGGCCACGGCTTTCAGGGCGCAGCATGCAGGCCGACAGCGTGATGCCCGGAAAAGGGTGTGGAGGCTGATGGGGTCTGTCAAAACTGACCAGCCCAAAGTGGATCTGCACATTGGGCCAATCAGGCTGCGCGTCATTGTCGAGTGACAAAAAAGCGCCTGCTCGGTAGACCCCGGTGGCCAAAGGTCCTGTTCGAGTGAGTTGGTAGCGCAAAAAATCTCGCGCACTGCGCCAACGGCTGTTGGCCACATCGTTGAGCGTTTCTATGCCCTGGCAGCGAAAGGAGGGGCGCACTTGCAAATGGTCTTGCAGGTTTTCTCCCACGCCAGGCAAATCGATCAGCGGGTCAATGTGGTGCTGTTTCAGGAGATCGGCAGGCCCAATGCCTGACAGCTGCAACAGTTGAGGCGACTGGATGGCACCTGCACACAGCACCACTTCATGCCGTGCGTGCAGGCTGTGGTGTTGCCCGTCTTGGACCCAGCTCACGCCATGTGCCCTTTGCTTGTTCATCAGCACGCGGGTGACCTGTGCACCGCTGATGACCTTGAGGTTGGGGCGGGTGAGTGCGCGTTGCAGGTAGGCCCGCTCAGTGCTCATGCGCTGGCCATGGCGGGTGTTCATGCGAAAGTAAGCCGCGCCAGCGTTGTTTCCGCCATTGAAGTCATTGGTGGGTGCAATGCCACATTGCCCGGCAGCGGCAATGAAGGCATCTGACAAAGGGTCATGTGGCAAGTCAGACACCCACAAAGGCCCATCTAGCCCGTCGTTGGCGTGAGAGCTTTGGCTGCCCATGGCCTTTTGGAAGTAGGGCAGCACATCGTCCCACGACCAGCCCGGGTTGCCCAGTGCTTGCCAGCGTTCGTAATCCTGGCGGTGGCCCCGCAAATACAGCATTCCGTTGATCAGGCTGGAGCCGCCCAGGCCCTTGCCGCGAGGCCATGGCAGACGCCGGTCGGCCATGCCGGCTTCGGGCTGGGTTTCAAATTTCCAATCGTGTGCCGGGTTGCCCACCGTTTTGAAGTAACCGATCGGAATGTTCAACCAAGGGTCGCGTGATGGGGTGCCCGCTTCGATCAGCGTGACGTGCAGCCGGGGGTCTTGACTCAGGCGGGCGGCCAGCGTGCAGCCTGCCGAGCCAGCACCGACAACGATGACATCGGTTTCAGTGGGGTGTGCTGACATTCAATCGGCCCGGATCTGTGCTGCGCGGCCAATTTTTTGCCACTTGTCGGTTTCGCTGGCAATCACCAAGCCAAACTGCGCACTGCTCATGGGCTCAGGCTCCAGGGCCAGGTTGGCCAGACGATCTCGCACATCGGGCATGTTCAAGGCTTTGTTCAGTTCGCTGTTGAGCCGTTCAACAACCTCTTTGGGAGTGCCTGTTTTGACCATCATGCCGTCAAAGGATCGCAGGACAAAATCACCAAAACCTTGCTCACTCATGGTGGGCACGTCTTTCAGTGCGGGCAAGCGTTTGGCGCCCGTCACAGCCATGGCTTTGAGTTTGCCGCCGTTGATTTGCGGAAGTGCGGCCGATGCGGTCAAAAACATGAAGTGGGTGCGGTCGGCAATCAGGTCGCCAATGGCCAAGCCAAATTGGTTGTACGGCACATGCGTGGTCACCGTGTTCGTTTGTTGTTTGAACAGCTCGCCCGCCAGATGGGCCGGTGTGCCGTTGCCGCCTGAGGCGAAACTCAAACTGCCGGGTTTTGCCTTGGCCGTTTGGACAATGTCGGCAGGTCCCTTGAGGGTGCTGGTGACGGGGGCGACCAGCACGTTGTAGCTCCAGGCCATGTGCCCGACCGACTCCAATTGGTTGAAGGGGATGCTTTGCGCAGGAAAGAGCAAAGGGGCCACCAAGGATGCCGATGACAGCAGGTAAAGGGTGTAACCATCGGCCGGTTGGCGCAGGGCGTCTGCCATGCCAATCGTGCCTGCCGCGCCGGGTTTGTTGTCCACCACAATGGCTTGCCCCAGGCTGGCGCTCATCTTTTCTGCCACGATGCGCCCGGTCACATCTGCGGGTGTGCCCGGAGGCCATGGCACCACCATGCGAATGGCTTTGCTGGGGTAATTTTGTGCGCTTGCCACCCAGCTCAGCAACAGCAAACTGGCCATCACCGGCAGCGTTCGACGGCGCGAAAAAAATGACTTTGACATGGTGATGGGTCTCCTCAATGGGTGAATGTGTGAGGTCATTATTCAAAGCCGTGAAGGTCCTGACAAATGAAAAAGTTCGATTCATTCATATCCAAATTGATATGATGGACCATGACTTTGAATTTGCAACGTGACCTGACGCTCAAACAACTTCGGTTGGTCAGTTTGCTGGGACGAACGCTCAACCTGAGCCGCTGTGCCGAGTTGTTGCACACCTCGCAACCCGCCGCTTCGAGGGCCTTGGCCCATTTAGAGACACAGTTGCAGCGGGTCTTGTTCCAAAGGACCACCAAGCAGATCTTGCCCACAGTGGCGGGCCTGAGTTTGATCCAGCATGCCAATCGAATATTGGCTGAGATCGATGTGGCCCAAGAAGAGTTGTTGGGCCTGTCTGCGGGAATCAGTGCCGAGATGCGCTTGGGGGTGCTGGCCGCCTTTTCACCCGATGTGCTGGCGGGGGCCTTGGCCAGGTCGCGTCAATTGCTGCCTGAGGTCTTGCTCTCGACACAGATGCAGCCGCTGGAGGTGCTTTATGAGCAATTGCTGGATGGGCGCATTGACCTGATGCTGGCCCATGCTGAGTTCAGGGTGGACCTGAATTTGGTGGAGGTGACGCCCTTGTACGAGGAGCACAGCACCATTTTGGCGGGCCAGTCGCATCGTTTGCACAAGAAAAAGAAACCCAGCTGGTCGGACTTGGCTCAGGAAGCCTGGATCTTGCCTCCGGTCAATACCCCGTTGCGTCCCAAAATTGACCGCATGTTGTCGGTATACCGCAGTGGCCAGCGCTCGGGTCTGGGGCCAGATGTGCAAACGGACTCGTCATTGTTGGCACTCCGGTTGCTCTCTCAAACCCCGATGCTGTGGGCCATCGCGCACCAGCAAGCCAGGCAGTTTGAGTCCACCGCCCAAGTGCGGGCCATTGCGGCCCCTGTGGAGCTGCTGCGAGGCCCCATGTGTTGTTTCAGGCTGCGCCAAGAGCGCATGAAGACGCCCCAAAGCATCTTCATGGGCTGCCTCAAGGACAGTGCAAGCCAACTTCGGGTGCCGTACCCACAAAATGCTGCAGGCCCCTGAGTCCTTGTCAGCCGGCCAAAGCGGCCTTGACCGCGGCAGACACCTGGCCCATGTCGGCCTTGCCTGCCAACTGGGCTTTGACCGCGCCCATGACTTTGCCCATGTCGCCGGGACCTTTGGCACCCAGTTCGATCACGATGGCCTGCACCGCAGCGCTGACCTCTTCAGCCGACATGCGTGCGGGCAGGTAAGCCAGCAAAACGGCCATTTCGGCTTTTTCCTTGTCGGCCAAATCCTGGCGGGCGGCTTGTTCAAAGGCAGCAATGGAGTCTTTGCGCTGCTTGATCAGTTTGTCCACGATGGCCACCACGGCCAGATCATCCAGTTCAATGCGCTCATCCACCTCTTTTTGTTTCATGGCGGACAGCAGCAAGCGGATGGTGCCCAGACGTTCACTGTCTTTGGCCCGCATCGCGGTTTTCATGTCTTCGGTGATCTGTTCTTTCAGGCTCATGAGAGGCTCCTGGGTGAGGTGTTGAAAAAAGGGAGTAGTCAGAAACAACAAAGCCCGCCTGAGCGTCCTCCAGCGGGCTTGTTTTGCAGACCTTTGCAGGTCATACAAAAAGGAAGATCAATACATCTTCTTGGGCAATTGCATGCTGCGAACGCGTTTGTAGTGACGCTTGACGGCAGCCGACTTCTTGCGCTTGCGCTCAGTGGTGGGCTTTTCGTAGAACTCGCGGGCACGCAGATCGGTCAGCAGGCCGAGTTTTTCGATGGTGCGCTTGAAGCGACGCAGGGCAACGTCAAACGGCTCGTTTTCTTTCACGCGGATGGTGGTCATTGAATCAAAGTTTCCAAAAATGTGCCGGCTGCAGAACCAAGGGAGATCGGGCCCTTGAATCCCAGTTACGGCGGTTCCCCGTCACGAACTAGTATTTGGCAGACGGGGGTTTGCCAGCAAAGCCTGAGATTATAGCCTTAAGTTTGGAGGGTTCTGTCCTTCACTCATCCAAGGATGGCCCTGGGTGAGAAACTGCAAAAATTTGTAACCTGTTCAATTGAATGAAGCAAATAATTTACATTATTGACTCTTTTAACTTCATTCGATATACAAAATGACTAAATTCACAAAAATCGTCGGTTTGACCCTGGTGTTGGCCGCTGCCGCTTCTGTTCAAGCTCAACAAAAGGGCCAGGGTTCGGGTTTGTACGGCGAGTTGGCCATTTCTCCAATCAAGCTGGACCTGGATGACGGTGCTCAATCGAAAGCCGGTTACAACCTGAACGGTCTGCGTGTAATTTTGGGTCAAAAAATCCACCCCAATTTGTCGGTTGAAGGCATGTTGGGCATGGGTTTGGGCGATGACACCAAGACCGTGGTCAGCAACAACGGCACGGCCAAGGCGACTGCGAAAGTGAACAACTTCACGGGCGCTTATCTGCGTGCGCACACCCTCCTGACGCCCGAGCTCGAAGTGTTTGGCCGTGCCGGTTTTGCCCGCATGAAGTTGAGTGTCACCGAGGTTGTTGGCGGTAAGACTGAAAAAAACAGTTCCACAGACAATTCGTTTTCTTACGGTTTGGGCATGAACTACAACCTGAACAAGACCACCTATGTGGGCCTGGACGTCACACGTTACAACACCGAAGGCAAGAGCAAGGTCCAGGGCGTGTCCCTGACAGCTGGATACCGTTTCTGATCATGCTGCAGGCCCTGCAGGGGCCTGCTTGTTCTGGGGGCCCGCATTGCAAGATGCGGGCCTTTTTCGTGGGTGTTGGTGACAGCTGCGCTGGTTAAAATAATTATTTTTACTTCTTGGTTTGAACGCCAAACCCACTCAAATGCAAGCTCAATATTGGCTGTTGGTGTCCATGGCGGCGGGGCATTTGTGGGCTCCTGGCTTGTTGCAAGCCCAAGAGGTGGGCCATCGGTCTGCCTTTGCATCTGTCTCTGCCCGGGCCCCGGCCCCTTCGGTCGTGGTGGTGTTGGCCGGTGGTGGGGCCAAAGGCTTTGCGCATCTGGCCTTGCTGCGCAAGTTGGAACAGGACCGAATTCCGATTGCCCGGATTGTGGGCACCAGCATGGGGGCCGTGATTGGTGGCTTGTATGCCAGCGGCTTGTCCACCGACGACATTGAACGCGTGGTCGGGGGCTTGGACCCGTCCAAAGTGGCGCTGGACCAACTCAACCGTTTGGAGTTGCCATCGCGCACCCGGGCTTACCAGCAAAAGTACCCGGTGGAGTTGGAGTTTGGCATCAAAAACGGCGGTCCCAGTTTTGCCCGCGGGGTCAGCGATGGTCAGCGGTTTTTGGCTTTGCTGCAGGATTTGACGGCCCATGTTCCGCCGAACGTCGATTTCAACGATTTGAAGATTCCTTTTCGTGCGGTGGCCACCCGTTACCGAGATGGCGAGATGAAGGTGTTTGACCAAGGGGCCTTGCATTTGGCCATCCGGGCCAGCATGGCCGCACCTGCTGTTTTTGCACCGGTCGAGGTCGATGGTGAAACCTACGTCGATGGTGGGTTGGTGGCCAATTTGCCGATTGAGGTGGCTTTGCGCGAGGGTGCCGATGTGGTGGTCGCTTCGTATTTGGCTGGGGGCATCGACGAAGCGAAATCCGATGCGCCCAACCATGCCTTGGTGGTGGCCAACCGCATGCTGGACATTTTGATTCGCCAAAATGAGAAAAGAAATTTGGCTTTGCTGCGCCCCCAGGATGTGTTGGTTGCACCGGCCTTGGCTGACATTGGCTTTGCAGATTTCAACCGCGCCCGAGAGATTGTTCAGCGAGGCCAGACGGCCCTTGGCACTGTGCAGGCACGTTTGACCCAATTGAAAGCCGATGCAGGCGGGGTGGAAAGCCTGAATAAGACAGAGCTGTCGTTTGACCAAAGGGAAAAACGCATCGTGGCCATTGAGGCGCAAGGCCACCAAGATGTCTCAGCCCAGTTCATTCAAGAGGCTTTGGCCGGGTTGTTGGGGCAGGAATTCAAGCCCAAAGAGGCTGAACGCCACATCGATGCGCTCTACACCAGCGGTTACTTTGAATTGGTCAGCTACAGCTTGGCGCAAGTTCAGGGCGATCAATACAAATTGGTGGTGACCGTGCGAGAAAAGCCCTATAGCCCCCATTTCATGAAAACCACGCTGGGTTTTTCGACCGAATCGGGCGGCGTGACCCAATTCACAGCGGGTTTTGGTTACCGCCGACCCTGGTTGACCCCTTCGGGTTTGGAGTTTTCACTCGATGCCCGAGTGGGCACGCAGTCTGAGTTGGCTGCTCGCCTTTACCAGCCGCTGGGCGCAGGGTGGAGTGCCGAAACCGGGCTTTCATGGGATCGCAACTACTTGCCGCTGTACAAGTCTGTCATCGACAAAGACGACCGAAGCAACATCAAACTGGCCTATTACAACCAGACCACCCGAAGCCTGGATGCCCGTGTGGTTTATGACTTTGAGCGCAAGGCCAATATCAAACTGGGGGTCACGTCGAGCAGCATTCAGCAAACCTTGGACACCGTTTCCGAGTTGGCCGACACGGGCTCGCGAACAGACACGCTGCGCTTCAACGGTCTGAGAGCACAGGTGCAGATTGACCAACTCGATTCGCTGAGCTTTCCCACTCGGGGTTTTTACCTGAATGCCATTTACGAACAGGGCATTTCAGGGGCGGATTATTTCGGTGGGCGTTTGAGCGCCAAGTGGGCCACTGCGCTGGGGCCGCATATTTTTAACTTCGGCTTCAACTGGGCGCAGGACCAAGTGTCATTGAATTGTGTCAAGTGCAAAAGCCCTTCCCAGTTGATCTTGGGAGGGTTTCAGTCCATGGGTGCGTATCGCATGGGGCAGTTGGTGGGGGACCAGTTGGCTCACTTGCATGCCACCTACATGTACCGATTGACCGATGGTGGTTTGTTGAACCAAAAAACCTTTGTGGGCACTGTGCTTGAAGCCGGGGATGTCTGGAACGCTGGCGATACCCTGCATGCCCGTTACAGCGGCACTTTGTTTGTGGCTGTGGACAGCAAGATCGGTGACATTTATTTGGGTGCGGCCAGAGGGTCCGGTCGGGCGTACAACCTGTTCCTTCAGTTGGGTCGGCGCTTCAGTTTCTGAGTGGAAAGGTCCGAATCATGGGTCTGAGCTTCATGCGCATCGATCAAGTCGTGATGAGCGGCGATGGTTTTTACCAATCCATGGCCTACCACGCCTATGGCCAACTGTCGCTCAGCAGTTTTGTGTTGCAGTGCGCACTGTGCCTGGCCTCCATTGCACTGGCTTATGGGGTGCGCCATTGGGCCCTTGTCCGTCTGCGTTGGCAGGGCCCTTGGCTGCGGCATGTTCGTTCGGGCATCCAAACCATGGGGGCGGCTGTGGTGACCGTCTTGTTTTTGTCCACCCTGTTTTGGGGAGGACGGGTACTGGGCTTGAGCGCTCACGACTTGATGGTGCTGTGGAAAGTTCTGGCCTTGACCCTCTGGGTTTTGGCCATTCGGGCGGGCGGGTGGTTTTTCAGGCATGTGCTGCATCCTCACGAGGTTCTGCGGATTTTTTTGCATCTGTTTGAATGGGCAGCCGTGGCCGTTGTGGTGCTGACGTTTTTTGGCCTGTTTCAACCCATCACGGCCTACATTCAGGCTATCGAGTTTTCCATTGGCGAGCAGGTGTTCAAAGGCGCCAACATCGTCACCGGCGTGCTCATGGGGGTGGTGGCGCTCACGGTGGCCGGGCAAATTGCCGACGTGGTGGACCGCTTGCTTCAGCGCTATGCGCGGCAAGAAACCATTCAGGGCAACGACGCCCTGATTTTGACGCGCCTGTTCAGCATGGGCATTTTTGTGTTGACTTTGGTGGGTGTACTGGTCAGCTCGGGCATTGACCTGACCACCCTGGCCGCTTTTGCCGGGGCCATGGGCATTGGCTTGGGTTTTGGTTTGCAGGAGTTCGTGGTCAACTATGTCAGTGGCCTGTACGTGCTGCTGGAGCGGGCGCTCAAGGTGGGCGATTACGTGACCATCGACAAGATCACTGGGCGTGTGGTGCAAATGAGCAGCCGCGCCCTGGTGGTGCGCGATGCGGTGGGCACCGAAAGCCTGATCCCCAACAGCAGCGTGATCAAGGGCGTGTTGCAAAACCATACCCTGAGCAACGACGATTTCCGAGTGTCTTTTTTGTTGAAAATCGCCGATGTGGCCGACTATCCACGCGCGCGCGAATTGATTTTGCAATCGCTCAAAAACGCGCCCCGCGTACTGCCCGATCCGGCAGGGGATGTGCTCATCGCTTCAGTGGCCGCTGGTGAGGTGACGCTGGAGACCAGCTTCTGGATCAACGACCTGCACAACGGCCACAAGGGCCTGATTTCTGATTTGATGTTTGACATTTGCATGCTTTTTCGCAGCGAAGGCGTGCTGCTGGCCTCCGAAGGGGCTGATCTGTTTGCGTCTGCCAAAGCCCTCACCCCAAAGGCCCTTGGCACTGAATGGCTGCTTCGATGAATGTGACCCAATGAAGTTGGCACAGATGTCATTCCCGTAAGACCAACACTCCCGCCGCGATAAAGCCCCGCACACCACCCCCCCCATCGCCCAGGCCGCGTTGCTCTCCCCCCTGTAGGAGCGGCGCCCCCGCCGCGATC
>NZ_NERU01000015.1 GCF_003063265.1 Limnohabitans sp. WS1 | reverse complement strand
CCGCCAGTTCGCCTCCGGTTGCTCCCCACCCCGCTTCGCAGCGACGCAGTTACCTTCGACTACGGGGCCTTGGCTTACCCCGACATGGACTCTCACCATGCTGTGTACGCGCCTTCACGGGCGCACTAGGAGCGACGCCCTCGTCGCGATCAAGCCTCGCAGACCACCACCCATCGCCCCGGGGGCGGGGCTCCTACATAGAAGCAATCAGCCATGGCCCCTGTAACTGGGCTCCCACATTCCCCCTGTAGGAGCGACGCCCTCGTCGCGATCAAGCCTCGCAGACCACGCCCCATCGCCCCGGGGGCGGGGCTCCTACATAGAAGCAATCAGCCATGGCCCCTGTAACTGGGCTCCCACATTCCCCCTGTAGGAGCGACGCCCTCGTCGCGATCAAACCCCGCAGACCACCACCCATCGCCCCGAGGGCGGGGCTCCTACACAGAGGCAGTCAGCCATCTCCCTGATGCATGGCTCCACATCTCCCCCCTGTAGGAGCGACGCCCTCGTCGCGATCAAGCCTTGCAGACCACCACCCAGACAAAAACGCTCAAGTGGCAAGGCCCCCATCGCTGCCTGAATCGACGGCTGTGCGGACCAAATAGGCCCACAAATCTTGCACCGAGCGACCTGCCAAGGGCTTGTGGCGTGACTTTTCGCGGTAAGCCCGCACCTCCATGGTCAGCACCATGGGCGGTTCGTGCGGCAAAAAAGCACGCACCAAAGCACCCGACTCGAATTCCTTGGTCACCGCACTTTGCGGCAAAAACGCCAGGCCATGCCCCTCAAGCGCCATGCCCTTCAAACCCTCGGCCATGTCGGTCTCGTACACGCGGTCCACATGGATCACCGTGCCCGATTGCTTCAACATCCAATCGGTCACCGCCCCCAAATAAGCCCCAGGGGCATAACCCAAATAGGGCAAAGGCCTGGCACTGCTGCCGGGCAAACGAAACAAAGGCTCACCCGCTGCATCGGCCTTCACGTAAGGGGCCATCTCCTCATGGCCCAGCACCACCATGTCGTAACGCTCTGGGTCCAGCTGCAAGGGCTGTGAGGGGTGGTGATAAGCGATCAACACATCACAGCCCCCTTCCACCAAGCGCATGGCGGCATCGTGCACATTCAAGGCCATGAGCCGGGTTTTGATGGGCCCAAAACCCTCGCGCAAACGTGCCAACCAAGCAGGAAAAAAGGTCAACGCCAAAGTGTGCGGCACCGCAAACTCCAGCACATCCTGCCCCGCACTGGCATGGCTGCGCAGCATGGCGCGGGTGGTCTGCAAGGACTGCAGCAACTCCAGGGCCTGTCCGTACAAAGTCTCCCCGGCGGGGGTCAAGCTGGCGGGGTAAGAGCTGCGGTCCACCAAATCCGCCCCGGCCCACGCCTCCAGCGACTGAATACGCCTCGAAAATGCGGGCTGCGTGACATGCCGCAACTGCGCCGAACGGCTGAAACTGCGCGTTTCAGCCAGGCTTACAAAATCTTCCAACCATTTCGTTTCCATGGCGCGATTATGGTTGAGCGTTGGGGCGTTGGGGCGTTGGGGCGTTGGGGCGTTGGGCCTTTGGGCCTTTGGGCCTTTGGGCCTTTGGGGCTTTGTAGGAGCGACGCCCTCGTCGCGATCAAGCCTCGCAGACCACCACTCATCGCCCCGGGGGCGGGGCTCCTACAAACAGGCAGGCTGCCAGTGACCCTGTTGCATGGCTCCATATTTCCCTTGTAGGAGCGACGCCCTCGTCGCGATCAAGCTTCGCAGACCACACCCCATCGCCCCGGGGGCGGGGCTCCTACATTTTGTAGGAGCGACGCCCTCGTCGCGATCAAGCCTCGCAGACCACGCCCCATCGCCCCGGGGGCGGGGCTCCTACATTTTGTAGGAGCGACGCCTTCGTCGCGATCAAGCCTCGCAGACCACGCCCCATCGCCCCGGGGGCGGGGCTCCTACAAACAGGCAGTCAGCCAGTGACCTCAGGGCGGGCTTTTACAAATTGCAGCGGCGCACGATCTCGGTGGTGGAGGCGCTTTGGTTCATGGTGTAGAAGTGAATGGCGGGCACGCCGCCGTTCATGAGCTGCTCGCACAGGTCACTCACCACATCCAGGCCAAAGGCCTTGATGGACTCCACATCATCGCCATAGCCTTGCAAACGCAAGCGGATCCAGCGCGGGATCTCGGCACCACAAGCGTCGGAAAAACGCAGCAGCTGCGAGGAACTGGTGATGGGCATGATGCCGGGCACCACGGGCACGTCCACACCGAGTTTGTAGGCATCGTCTACAAAGCGGAAGTAGGCGTCGCTGTTGTAAAAATATTGCGTGATGGCTGAATTGGCACCGGCCTTGACCTTGGTGGCAAAAGCCTGCAAGTCGGACTCGGGCGACTTGGCTTGGGGGTGGATTTCGGGGTAGGCCGCCACTTCGATGTGGAAATCGTCACCCGTCTCGGCCCGGATAAAGGCCACCAGATCGCTGGCGTAGTGGAACTCGCCACCTGCGCCATAGCCGCTGGGCAAGTCGCCGCGCAAAGCCACCAGGCGCTTGACGCCCATGGCCTTGAGGGTGGCCAACTCTTCGCGCACCGATGCCTTGGTCGCACCAATGCACGAAAAGTGCGAAGCGGCTGCAACGCCCTCGCTCAGGATGGCGCTCACGGTGGAAAAGGTGCCCTCTTGCGTCGAGCCGCCTGCGCCGTAAGTGACCGAGCAAAACTCAGGCTTCAGGGCGTACAACTTCTCGCGCACACCGCGCAATTTTTCTGCACCTTCGGGCGTTTTGGGTGGAAAAAATTCCAAGCTGATGGGCAGTTTCAAACCAGACATCACAACACCTTCAAAAATTCAATAGTCGTTGGCCTTGGCATAGGCCTTGGCGGCCAGATCGGCCTCGTGCGCCACACGGGTGGCCTCGCGTGCGGGCAAAACGGCCGCCGGGTCGGGCCAGCAGGCCTGCACAAAAAATTCATGGTTGCCATCACCGCCCGCGATTGGGCTGTCCAGCCATGCGGTGACCTTCATGCCCAATTCGGTCAAAGCCGTGCGCACGCGGTTTTCGATGAAGGGGAAATGCGTGTCGTCTTTCACGATGCCGCCCTTGCCCACTTGGCCCGGCTGCAGCTCAAACTGGGGTTTGACCAGCATGAGCAACTGGCCCGTGGGTTTGAGCAAATGCACCACGCCCGGTAGCACCAAGGTCAGCGAGATAAAGGACACATCGCCCACCATCAGGTCAAAGCCTTCCAGCGCATCGGGAATGCGCTCGTCACCGGGCTCCAGCTCGCGGGCATTCACGCCTTCGATGCAGATCACCCGTTCATCCTGACTGATGCGTGGATGCACCTGGGCATGGCCCACGTCAATGCCCACCACCTCGGCCGCGCCGTGCTGAAGCAAACAGTCGGTGAAGCCGCCTGTGCTTTGGCCCACATCCAGACAGCGCAAACCGTCCACCTGCACACCCGTGGCCTTCAATGCGCCTTCGAGCTTGAGGCCGCCACGCGACACATAGCGCGACTCGGCATCGTCCAGCAGCTCCAGTGCGGCACCCTCCGGCACCTCATCGCGGTTTTTGACAATGGCACGCCAAGTCCCGTCGGGCTGCTGCCACTTCACACCCCCAGCAATGAGTCGCTGGGCTTGTGAGCGGGAGGCGGCCAAGCCACGTTCGACGAGAAGTTGGTCAATGCGCATGCGGTGGGGTTTCAATCAAACAAGGGTGGGAGGGATCAGCAGGCGATGGTGGCGGGACGAACATGTCGGGGCTAAAGCCACCGACCTACGGAGCGGCATCTGTAGGTCGGCGGCTTCAGCCCCGACGTGATGTCGAAAAAACACCACGAAGGCTGAACCCCTCAACCCACTCAGCGCATCAATAGCGGTAAGTGTCGGCCTTGTACGGGCCGTTTTTCGACACACCGATGTATGACGCTTGCTCGTCGCTGAGTTCGGTCAGCATCGCGCCGACTTTCTTCAGGTGCAAACGTGCGACCTTCTCATCGAGGTGCTTGGGCAACACATAGACCTTGCCGGACTCGTACTGGTCTTGCTTGGTGAACAACTCGATCTGGGCAATGGTCTGGTTGGCGAACGAAGACGACATCACAAAGCTGGGGTGGCCAGTGGCGCAGCCCAGGTTCACCAAGCGGCCTTTGGCCAACAAGGTGATCTTCTTGCCATCGGGGAAGATGACGTGGTCGACTTGAGGCTTGATCTCGTCCCACTGGCACTTGTCCAGCGAAGCGACGTCGATCTCGTTGTCGAAGTGACCGATGTTGCAGACGATGGCTTCGTCCTTCATGGCGGCCATGTGCTCGTAACGGATCACGTTCTTGTTGCCGGTGGCCGACACGAAGATGTCGCACTTGTCAGCGGCGTATTCCATGGTCACGACCTTGAAGCCTTCCATCGCGGCTTGCAGGGCGTTGATCGGGTCGATCTCGGTCACCCAGACTTGGGCGCTCAGGGCGCGCAGGGCTTGGGCCGAGCCCTTGCCCACGTCACCGTAACCGGCCACCACAGCCACTTTGCCGGCGATCATCACGTCGGTCGCGCGCTTGATGGAGTCCACCAAGGATTCGCGGCAGCCGTACAGGTTGTCGAACTTGCTCTTGGTCACCGAATCGTTCACGTTGATGGCGCGGAACATCAGGCTGCCCTTGGCGGCCATTTCGTTCAGGCGCAACACGCCGGTGGTGGTCTCTTCGGTCACGCCAATGATGTGCGCACCCTTGCGGCTGTACCAGGTGGGGTCCACGGCCAGCTTGGCTTTGATGGCGTTGAAGAGGCAGGTCTCTTCTTCGCTGGTGGGGTTGGCGATGAGAGATGCGTCGGTTTCGGCACGCTTGCCCAAGTGCATGAGCAAGGTGGCGTCGCCGCCGTCGTCCAAGATCATGTTGGGGCCTTCGCCGGGCGTGCCTGCGGGGCCAAAGTCAAAAATGCGGTGGGTGTAATCCCAATAGTCGGCCAGGGTCTCGCCCTTGATGGCAAAAACGGGCGTGCCCTTGGCGGCAATCGCCGCAGCGGCGTGGTCTTGGGTCGAGAAGATGTTGCAAGAAGCCCAACGCACGTCAGCGCCCAGGGCTTGCAGGGTCTCGATCAGCACGGCCGTCTGGATGGTCATGTGCAGCGAGCCGGTGATGCGAGCGCCCTTCAAGGGCTGCGCTGCGTTGAACTCTTCGCGGATGGCCATCAGGCCGGGCATTTCGGTCTCGGCGATTTTGATTTCTTTGCGGCCCCAATCGGCCAGGCCGATGTCGGCAATCACGCAATCAGCGTTAACGGTGGAAGGCATACGTGCATTCATGAGAAAAGCTCCAAAGCAATGTGAAAAAGCCACACGCATGGATGAAAGCACTGAATGGAAGGTACAGGCTCACCGCACGTCGTGTGGATGAGCGTCGTTGCTGTTTGAAGGTTCCGAGCCTCACGCCTGCTGCCAGCTTTGGGGCTGGTGGGCGCTGCAACGCTCCTCGGAAGTTGGGCATTGTAACGACTACCGAGCCACCCGATAGCCGTCTTGATGAAAAGACATGTTTTTTCGGTCAATTGAAGCCCCGGGGCGATGGGTCGTTGTTTACGGGGCTTTTCGCGACGAGGGCGTCGCTCCTGCGGGGAGTTTCGTAGCGTGCCAGCGCCCGCAAGGCACGGGCCCTGTCCAGCGACCACCTTCAATGACGACAAATTCCACACACAAAAACGTATTACAATTTTTGCCATAGCTTTTGTAAGTTCATTTTCAACCACAAGGAGATCACCATGCATGCCGCCACGCTTTCATTTCGAGCCGGTGACGAGTTCGCCGAGCAAACCCGTGCGCTGGCCAGCCTGCTGGGTTTAAAGAGCTCTGACTACATTCGTCAGGCTGTTCGGGAGAAAAACGAGCAGGTCATGGCGCAGCGCATGGCGATGCTCTCCAAAGCACTCTCCGCTGATCACCTGAGTCTGAATGAATCGCTTGAGGACTCGCTCGAAGATGGCCTCCATTAAGGTCTTGCGGGGCCAAATCTGGGAAGTCAATTTCGAGCCTCAGGCCCACAAAGAAGAACCCGGAAAACGCAACAGACCGGCCCTGGTCATTCAGACCGATTTGTTAAACCGGGCCGGGCATCCCACCACCATTGTGGTGGTGGGGACAACACAAATAAGGCGTGACCAAGACTACTTTCCTTTGCGAATTGCCTTGGTCAACCAAGCCGGGCTCATCCAGGAAACTGATTTGCTCATCGACCAGATTCGCGCCATCTCCAACCAACGGTTCATGGGCACGCAGCCGCTTGCCACACTGAGCAGCAACCATCTTAAAAAAGTCGAAGAAGCACTCAAGCTGCTGGTTGGACGTTGAAGGGATTCACACTGAGCGCCTTGAATCTGCCACGCACGAACAAAGCACAGGGTGAGAATTGGGGCTGCATTTGACCGGCCCCAGCGCCCACAAGGCCCCCCCTTGGCCCGTTAAAATCTCCCCCATCGCGACCACCCTTGGCCGCCCGCTCAGCACCCCCTGCGGTGCCACCCCGATCAGGACCCCCTTGTGACCTACGCCAATGAAACCCGGCGCCGCCGGACTTTTGCCATCATTTCGCACCCCGACGCCGGTAAAACCACGCTGACCGAAAAGCTCTTGCTGTTCTCGGGCGCGATCCAGATTGCCGGTTCGGTCAAGGCCCGCAAGGCCTCGCGCCACGCCACATCGGACTGGATGGAAATCGAAAAGCAGCGGGGCATTTCAGTCGCTTCGTCCGTGATGCAAATGCTCTACCGCGAGCACGTCATCAACCTGCTCGACACCCCCGGCCACAAGGACTTTTCCGAAGACACCTACCGCGTGCTCACGGCGGTGGACTCGGCGCTCATGGTCATTGACGCGGCCAACGGCGTGGAAGCACAAACCCGCCGCCTGATCGAGGTCTGCCGTCAGCGCGACACGCCCATCATCACCTTTGTGAACAAGATGGACCGCGAAGTGCGCGACCCGCTCGACATCCTTGACGAAGTCGAGCGCGAGCTGGGCATGCCCTGCGTGCCCATGACCTGGCCCGTGGGCCAGGGCAAGAGCTTCGGCGGCATCATCAACTTGCGCACGCAGGCCATGACGGTGTTTGACTCCGGCAGCGAACGCCTGCCGCAAGACTTCGAGACCATTCCCCTCACCGAGCAAGCCCAACTGGCCGAGCGCTTTGGCCTGGAGTGGCAGACCGCCATGGACAGCATGGAGCTGGCCACCGGCGCATCGCCCGCGTTTGACGAAGCGGCCTTCTTGGCAGGCAAACAAACACCCGTGTTCTTTGGCTCCGGTGTGAACAACTTCGGCGTGATGGAAGTGCTGGACGCCCTGGTCGATTTAGCCCCCGCGCCCAAGCCCCGCACCAGCAACTTGCTGGTCAACAAGCAGCCCGTGGTCAAAGAAATCCAGCCCGAAGACAGCGCATTCTCGGGCGTGGTGTTCAAGGTGCAGGCCAATATGGACGCCAACCACCGCGACCGCATCGCTTTTGTGCGCATGGCGTCTGGCAAATACACCCCCGGCATGAAGCTCAAGGTGCAGCGCACGGGCAAAGAGCTGCGGCCCACCAGCGTGGTGACCTTCATGAGCCAACGTCGCGAAGCTGTGGAAGAGGCCTTTGCGGGTGACATCATTGGCTTTACCACCCATGGCGGCGTGCAGCTGGGGGACACCATCACCGACGGCGCGAATTTGCAATTCACCGGCCTGCCGTTTTTTGCACCCGAACTCTTCATGACCGTGATCCTGAAGAACCCGCTGCGCACCAAGCAACTGCAAACCGGCTTGGACCAGTTGGGTGAAGAAGGCGCGATCCAGGTTTTCAAACCCGAAATCGGCGGTCCCATGCTGCTCGGCGCAGTGGGTCAGCTGCAGTTTGAAGTGGTGCAGCACCGCCTCAAAGCCGAATACGACTGCGATGTGCGACTGGAAGGCTGCCAGTACACCGGCGCCCGCTGGATCACCGCCGACACCCCGGCCGAGCTGCGTGAGTTCACCAACGCCTACCCGCAGCGCATGTCGCTCGACGCGGCCGGCACCTTGGCGTATTTGTGCACCAGCCCTTACGACGTGCGCCTGGCGCAAGAACGCTTTCCCAAAATACACTTCCACCCGCTGCGCGAACACGCGGGATTGGCGTTGGGCAGCGCGGGCTGAATGAGTTTGGCATTGGGCGTCTCCCTTGTGGGAGCGACGCCCTCGTCGCGATAAGCCTTATGGACCACCAAGAATCGCCCCGAGGGCGGGGCTCCTACAAATTGCAGGCATCCCCTTGTAGGAGCGACGCCCTCGTCGCGATAAGCCTTGTGGACCACCAAGAATCGCCCCGAGGGCGGGGCTCCTACAAAACGCAGGCATACCCTTGTAGGAGCGACGCCCTCGTCGCGATAAGCCTTGTGGACCACCAAGCATCGCCCCGAGGGCGGGGCTCCTACAAAATGCAGACATCCCCCTGTAGGAGCGACGCCCTCGTCGCGATAAGCCTTGTGGACCACCACCCATCGCCCCGAGGGCGGGGCTCCTACAAAACGCAGGCATCCCCCTGTAGGAGCGACGCCCTCGTCGCGATAAGCCTTGTGGACCACCAAGCATCGCCCCGAGGGCGGGGCTCCTACAAAACGCAGGCATCCCCTTGTAGGAGCGACGCCCCCGTCGCGATAACCCCCGCAGACAACCAAGCATCGCCCCGAGGGCGGGGCTCCTACAAAATGCAGGCATCCCCTTGTAGGAGCGACGCCCCCGTCGCGATAAGCCTTGTGGACCACCAAGAATCGCCCCGAGGGCGGGGCTCCTACAAAAAGCAGACATCCCCTTGTAGGAGCGACGCCCCCGTCGCGATAAGCCTTATGGACCACCAAGAATCGCCCCGAGGGCGGGGCTCCTACAAAACGCAGGCATCCCCTTGTAGGAGCGACGCCCCCGTCGCGATAAGCCTTGTGGACCACCAAGCATCGCCCCGAGGGCGGGGCTCCTACAAAATGCAGACATCCCCCTGTAGGAGCGACGCCCCCGTCGCGATAAGCCTTGTGGACCACCAAGAATCGCCCCGAGGGCGGGGCTCCTACACAATGCAGGCATTCCCCTGTAGGAGCGACGCCCCCGTCGCGATACCCCCCGCAGACCACCACCCATCGCCCCGAGGGCGGGGCTCCTACAAAATGCAGGCATCCCCTTGTAGGAGCGACGCCCTCGTCGCGATAAGCCCCGCAGACCACGACCCATCGCCCCGAGGGCGGGGCTCCTACAAAAAGCAGACACCCCCCTGTAGGAGCGACGCCCCCGTCGCGATCAGCCTCGCAGACCACGACCCATCGCCCCGAGGGCTGGGCTCCTACAAAAGGTTTTCATGAAACCACTTTCAGACTGGCACACGCCGCAAGGCCTCATCGGCGTCTTCACCGACATCGACGACACGCTGACCACCGATGGCGCGATCACCCCCGACGCCTTGCAAGCCCTGGCCGATCTGAAAGCCGCTGGCCTGCATGTGGTGCCGATCACCGGGCGCCCTGTGGGCTGGAGCGAGCCCTTTGCGGCCAGTTGGCCGGTGGACGCCATCGTGGCCGAAAACGGGGCGGTGGGGCTGCAACACTCGGCCAACTTGGGTTTGCGCAAGCTCTACCAGCAAGACGCGGCCACACGCCGCGACAACTTCAGCCGCATGCAAACGGTCCTGACTCACATTGAAAACAGCGTGCCGGGTGCACAACGCTCACAAGACAGCGCCGGGCGCGAGACCGACATCGCCATTGACCACAGCGAATTCACACACTTGCCGCAGACGGCCATCAACAGCGTGGTGCGCATGATGCAATCAGCAGGCATGACGGCGACGGTGAGCAGCATCCACATCAACGGCTGGTTTGGCGAGCACAGCAAGCTGACAGGCGCCCGCTGGATCGTGCGCGAACTGTGGGGCCGCGATCTGGACGCCGAAATCGAGCGCTGGGCCTATGTGGGCGACTCGACCAATGACCAGGTGATGTTTGAGCACTTTGCGCACAGCGTGGGTGTGGCCAACATCCGGCGCTTTGAGGGGCAGTTGACCCACCCGCCGCGCTACATCACCCCCAGTGAACGCGGTGCGGGTTTTGCTGAAATGACACGGCATCTGCTTAAAATTTAATCGATGGTGGTGGTGTGCGGGGGTTATCGCGACGGGGGCGTTGCTCCTACAAGGGAATGCCTGCTTTTTGTAGGAGCCCCGCCCTCGGGGCGATGGTGGTGGTGTGCGGGGCTTATCGCGACGAGGGCGTCGCTCCTACAAGGGAATGCCTGCTTTTTGTAGGAGCCCTGCACTCGGGGCGATGGTGGTGGTGTGCGGGGCTTATCGCGACGGGGGCGTCGCTCCTACAAGGGGATGCCTGCTTTTTGTAGGAGCCCCGCCCTCGGGGCGATGGTGGTGGTGTGCGGGGGGCATCGCGACGGGGGCGTCGCTCCTACAAGGGGATGCCTGCATTTTTTGGGAGCGCTGCACTCGGGGCGATGGTGGTGGTGTGCGGGGCATATCGCGACGGGGGCGTCGCTCCTACAAGGGGATGACTGCATTTTTTGGGAGCGCTGCACTCGGGGCGATGATGGTGGTGTGCGGGGCATATCGCGACGGGGGCGTCGCTCCTACAAGGGAATGACTGCATTTTGCGGGAGCGCTGCCCTTGGGGCGATGGTGGTGGTCTGCGGGGGTTATCGCGACGGGGGCGTCGCTCCTACGGGGAGCGGTGCCCCTTGGGTCAGGGGGTGAAGGCGGAGTGGATGTCTTGCAGGGCGGTCAGGGGGTCGTGGCCGCTCAGGGCGTGCAGGCGCAGGCGGGACATCAGGTAGAGGTAGCGGGCCTGGATCAGGTCGCGGTGGGTGGTGGCCAGTTGTTGTTCGACGTTGAGCACATCGAGTTGGGTGCGCACACCGGCCAACACCGACTTGCGGGTGGAGTCGAGCAGCTGTTCATTCGAGCGCACGGCTTGCTCCAGGGCGCGGATTTTCAAAACCCCTTCGGTCACACCACGGTATTCCCGGTGGATGCGCAAACCCAAATCGCGGCGCATGGCCTCCAGGGCTTCTTCCTGGCGCAACTTTTCGGCCACGGCCTGGCGTTCAAGCGAGCTCACATAACCGCCTTGATACAGCGGAATCGTCAGCTGAAAACCGAGGGTCTTGTTTTCAAAGCTCGAATTCAAACGCGTCACGTTTTCGCTGCCACTGTCCGACCACTGCGCCACCGCGTCCAAAGTGGGGGCATGGCCAGCTTTGGCTTTTTGGATCTCTTTATCGGCTGCCTGCAAACGCGCTTGCAGCGACTTGACCTCGGGGCTGTGGGCCAGGGCTTTGTCCAGCCAGGCGTTCAGGTCCAGGCCCAAGGCGGGCAAGGCTTGCAAGCCGGTGGGGTGCAAAGACTGCAACTGCGGCACGGGCTGGTTGAGCAAAATTTCCAGCTGACGCCGCGTGTAGTCCTCGTTTTGACGCGCCTCCAACTCTTGCGCCAGCGCCATGTCCAAACGGGCCTTGGCATCGTCCATGTCGGTGCGGGTGCCGGTGCCCAGCGCCAGCGCTTTTTCGGCCGCCGCCAGCACGGTGGTGAACTGTTGCTTTTGGCTCAGCACCAGCTTGAGCTGCTCGCTGCTCATCAGGGCTTCGAAATATGCACCGCCCACACGCACCGACAGGTTTTGCAGCTCGCGCTCAAACACCGCCTCGGCCTCGCCCACCATGTCCGTGGCTTGCTGGTACTGGATGTACTTGGGCATGTTGAACAAGGGCTGGCGCAAAGACAGCGTCTTGTTGAAGCTGAAATAGTCGTCACGCGAGACCGACTCGCCCCCCAGCACCGTGTTGCTGGTGGTGGTGAGCCGGTTGCTGCTGCGTGCCCAATTGGCCGACACCGAAGGCAGCAACTGCGCCCGGGCCTGAGGCAGGCGCTCACGCCCGGCATCGAGCGCGGCACGCGAGGCGCGAATGGTCGCGTCTTGCTCCAAGGCCAGCTTGTAGGCGTCGAGCAAACCCATGGCCTGCGCCCCCAAACTGGCAGCGCTCAGGGCCAGCGCCCATGCGGTTTTTTGAAATGTCGTGCGCATCATTCTTCCTTCATCGAACCAGCCAAACGCTTGGTCAACGGGTTCAGCAAATACGTCAACATCGAGCGCTCGCCCGTCTTGATGACGAGTTCGACCGGCATGCCTG
The DNA here is from genome assembly GCF_003063265.1 of Limnohabitans sp. WS1. Taxonomy (GTDB): domain Bacteria; phylum Pseudomonadota; class Gammaproteobacteria; order Burkholderiales; family Burkholderiaceae_C; genus Limnohabitans_A. The sequence goes on along the minus strand of NZ_NERU01000015.1, from coordinate 107,299 downwards.
GCTGCAACTGGCGTGCGCCCAAGGTCTTTTTGCCTTCAGGCGTGAGCTGCAAACGGGCCAAAAAGTGCGCCATTTGTGGGTTTTGTGGATCGGTCACCAGGTCTCCCGAGATCGACAGCACCTGGCCCTCGACCACCAACTGGGGCGAATGCGCGAAGGTGTTGAAGCGCACATCGGCCAACAAACCCACACGGATCTTGTCGATCAAGTGCGGCGCAATGTGCGCCTCCAGCAACAGGTCTTGCTCTTGCGGCACCACATCCATCAGCTTTTGTCCGGGCTGCACCACAGCGCCCACCGTCTGCACCGCCAGGCCCATCACATGGCCTGCGGCGGGTGAGCGAATGTCGATGCGCTCCAGGTCTTGCTTTTGGGCCGCAAACTTTTCGGCATCGGCCTGCACTTCACGCGAGACCTCGGCCAACTGCGTCTCGACCTCTTTGCGGTACTCGGACGAACGGGCCAGCAAACGCTGGTTGAGCTCGGCAATCGAGCGGGTGGCGCGCAACGCCGTGCCCGACAAATCGGCCAGCGAGGCCTGCACATCGGCCACCTGCCGCTCAATCTCCATCTGGCGGTTGCGCGGGGCGTAGCCGTCTTTGACCAGCTCGCGCATGTTCTTCAACTCGTCTTGCAAAATGGCCAGCTGCTTTTGGCGCTGCGCCAACACCTCTTGCGAGGCATCACGCTGGGCCTTCAGGCCACCAATGGCCTCTTCCATGCCCTGCAAATCGGCCTGCAAAGCCTGGCGGCGCGACTCGAACAACTGGCGCTGGTTGTTCACCTGCGCCATGATTTGCGGGTCGCTCATGGCCTGCTGCACCTCGGGGCGGAACTCGATTTTGGCCAAGCCCCGCTGCTCAGCCTGCAAGCGGCTTTGCATGGCGCTCAATCCCACATAACGCTGGCGCACCGCCTCAAAATTGGCCTTGCTGACCGAGGCATCCAGGCGCATCAGCACCTGATCGGCCTTGACCTCTTGGCCTTCGCGCACCAACACCTCTTGCACAATGCCGCCCGTCAAGTGCTGCACCGACTTGCGCTTGGTGTCGATGGCCACCGTGCCGGCACTGGGCACGCCCTCGTCCAGCGGGGCCAGACCGGCCCACAGCAAAAAGCCGCCAAAACTCAGCGCCAACACCCACAAACCCTTGCGGGCAATGCCCTGCGTATCGGCCGAAGCCCGCAAAGCGTTTTCATCGCCAGGGCGCACCCACTGCGCATCCTCAACCCGCGAGCCCAACTGTTTGGATAATTTTTGATTCGACATCACCAGACCTCAAGATAAATAGTTAAGCCGACACACCGGCTGCAGGCGCAGAGGCGGCAGACAGTGCAGCGGCCTAGCGTTGTTCTTTCAGGGCCTGCAACACCCCGTCGCGGGGGCCGCTGGCCACCAGCTGACCGTCTTGCAAAAGAACCACCCGATCGGCCACCGACAACACCCCGGGGCGGTGGCTGATCAAGACCACATTGGCGCCTTTGCTTTTGAGCCAATGCATCGCGTTGAGCAAGGCTTTTTCGCCCTCGTCGTCCAAATTGGCATTGGGCTCGTCCAGCACCACCAGCGAAGGCTCGCCATACAAGGCCCGGGCCAGGCCAATGCGTTGGCGCTGCCCCCCCGACAAGAACGAACCCGCCTGCCCCATGGGCGTGTCATAGCCCTTGGGAAAACGCAAAATCATCTGGTGCAAACCGGCCGCCTCGGCCGCCGCAATCACCGCGTCCGAATTGACCTCGCCCATGCGGGCAATGTTTTCGGCCACCGTGCCATCGAACAGCTCGATGTCTTGCGGCAAATAACCCACATAAGGCCCCAAACTCTCGCGGGTCCAATCGGTGATGGGGCGGCCATCGAGCAAGACCCGGCCCTCGGGCAACAGGCCAATGCCCATCATGGCGCGGGCCAAAGTCGACTTGCCCGAACCCGAAGGCCCCAACACCACCGTCACCGTTCCCGGCAAGGCCACAAAGCTCACCCCATCGAGCACCGGCTTGGCACACCCCGGTAAACGCACCGTGACGTTTTCCAGGCTCAGCTGCCCCACCGGGCGGGTTTTGAGCACATCGGTGCGGCCCGGCGGCGACAGCTGCAGCAAAGTGCGCAAACGCTCATAGGCCTCTTTGGTGCTTAAAAAGTTCGGCCAAGTGCTCACCAGCAAATCGATGGGGGCCAAGGCGCGGGTCATCAACACATTGGCCGCGATCATGGCGCCCGGGCTGATCTCGCCCACCACCACCAACCACGCCCCCGCGCCCAAACTGAGCGACTGCTGCGTGTAACGCACAAACTTGCTCACCGCCGTCAAAACACCGGTTTTTTGCTGCGCATCGCCCGACAACAGCAAGGCCTTGACCTGCTTGTCGCGCCAGCGGCGGTACAGGCCATCGAGCATGCCCATCGACACCAACACATCCACATTGCGCAGCTTGGAGCTTAAAAACCCCTGCGTCTCGGACTGCGCCCCATTGGCCACACGCTGCGCCTCTTTGCTCAGGCCGTGGCCAAACCAGGCAATGCAGCCTTGCACCACGGCAAACACCAGCGCCAGCACCCCCAAAGCCGGGTGCAGCAAAAACAGCACTGCCACATAAATCGGCACCCAAGGGCTGTCAAAAAAGGCAAACACCCCATTGCCCGTGAGGAACTGGCGCAGCGCCGTCAAGTCGCCAAACGCCTTGGCCGGGGCCGAATCGCTGGGGTTGAGGTAAGCCAAAAACGTGCCCTTGAACACCCGCTGGCTCAGCATCTGGTCCAGCTTGACCCCTGTGCGCACCAACAACAAAGACCGCGCCCATTCAGAAAACGCCATCACCCCAAACAAAAACAAACAAATGACCGACACCACCAACAGCGTCATGTGACTTTGGCTGACCATGACGCGGTCGTACACCTGCAGCATGTAAATCGTGGGCGTGAGCATCAGCAAGTTGACCACCATGCTGAACACCCCCACCACCGCAAACTCGCGGCGCAAGCTCCACAACACGGCCTGCAACTCATCGCGCAACACTGGATTTTTGGGTTTCATCGACACACTCACGCTCCTTCTCCTGCCGGGGCAGACACCGCCGCCACGGGCGCAGCCGGGGGCACTTGCGGCGCGGGTGCGCCCCGCAACTTTTGCAACACATCGGCCGTGGGGCCAAACACCTGCTGCCCGCCATCGCGCAACACCAACATGCGGTCAGACACCGCCAGCACACTGGTGCGGTGGGTGATGACCACAAACGACGTGCCCTGCGCCTTGAGCGACGCAATCGCCTGGTTCAAGGCCAAATCGCCTGCCTCGTCCAAACTTGAATTGGGCTCATCGAGCACCACAAACACCGGCTTGCCATACAGCGCCCGAGCCAAGGCCACACGCTGACGCTGCCCGCCCGACAGCAAGCCCCCATCACGGCCCACGGGCGTGTTGTAGCCCTTGGGCAAAGCCTGAATAAAACCGTGCAAACCCACCCGCTGCGCCGCCTCTTGCACACGCACCATGTCCACCTCGCCAAAGCGGGCGATGTTTTCGGCCAGCGTGCCCTCCAGCAGTTCTACGCCCTGCGGCAGGTAACCCAAATACGGGCCCAACTCGGCCTTGTCCCACACATGCATGTCCACGCCATCCAGCCGCACCTTGCCCGCCGCCGGGTGCCAAATGCCCATGAGCAACTTGGCCAGCGATGTTTTGCCCGAAGCCGACGGCCCCACCACCGCCATCACCGAACCTGGCGGCACATCGAACTTGAGGCCGCTGAGCAAGGTTGTCGCCTGGCCGGGTGCCGAAGCCACCAAACCCTCGACCGTCAAATGCCCACGCGGTGCGGGCAAAGGCATGTTTTGCGCCCGCTCGGGCACCTCGGCCAACAAGGTCTCCAGCCGCTGCCAAGCTGCTTGCGCATTCACAATCGCGCTCCACTGCTGCACGATCTGCGTCAGCGGGGCCAACAAACGCCCGCCCAGCACCGAGCTGATGATCATCATCGCGCTGCCCCCATTGAGCTCGTTGCGCAACATGAACCACGCCCCCAAGCCCAACAACACCGAGCCCATCAACTGCTGCAACAACTTCGACGCCGCATTCAGCCCGCCCGCAGCTTCCGAGGCCTTGGCCTGAAAAGCCAAAAACGCATCCTGGCGCTTTTGCCACAGCCGCTGCACCGACGCCACCATGCCCATCGACTCCATGACCTGCGCATTGCGCAGCGAAGTCTCGGCATAGGTCTGGGCAAACTGCGACCGTCGCTGCGCCTCCAGCAAAGGCTGGCGCGAAACCTTTTGCAGCAACCAAGCCACCGAGGTCTGCGCCACGGCCCCCACCACCGCCGCCCAGCCCAGCCAAGGGTTGATCGCAAAAATCAAGAACATCGACACCAGGCCAATGGGCAACTCAAAAAACGCCGACAAAGCCGGGTTGTAAAAAAACTCCCGCACCGAGCGGAAATCGTTTTGCGCCCCAATGGCACCGGCCATTTGTTTGCGCTGAATGCCATCAAACATCGCGTTGTAAATGCGCTGCGACATCTTCAGCTCCAGCTGAATACCCACGCCCCACAACAGGCGCGAACGCAGCTTTTCCAGCACCTCCATCACCGCATAAGCGCCCAAAGCCACCACCGTCAGTGATGCCAAGGTCATCAAATTGCGGCTGTTGACCACGCGCTCGTACACCTCGAGCATGTACACCGTGGACGTGAAACCCAGCAGGCCAATGACCAAACTGAGCAACACCGCCGTTCGCCACGCCGGGGCAAATTGAGCCAGAGCCAACTTGAGCTCTGAGGGAGAAGAATTGGGCTTCATCAAGCAACCTCTACAGAAACGTAATCCGGAATCAAAGCGCCCGGGTCCAACACCACAGGCAGCTCGGCCGCCTGGTCAACCGGCTCCAAAGCCGACTCAGACGCCAACCAAAACGACAACACAAACACCCCGTCGGAGCCCCGACTGAGCACAATCTCGCGCAACTTGCCCTGCTCAAACAGCGCCAACTGCTCGGGCACCAAGGTCAACTCAAACTGCATGCGCCCATCCAGCGTGAACAGCGACAACTTGCCCTGCTTCAGGCTCAAGGTGTGGCGGTCAAAGTACACCGGGCAGGTCTCGGCAAAACGCAGCGAAGGCAAAGGCCGGTCGCCCATCTTTTGCACCTGAAACGGGCTGCTCGGGCTTTGGTAAATCAAGCGGGCCGTGCGCGACACCGCATAAATCGCGTTGCACACCATCTGCGAGCCCAGCGCCGGAAACTGATCGCGCAACGCCCGGTAATGCAAATGGTGCAAAGCCACCCGGTTCCACACCCGACTGCGCGACACCTCGGGCGCCAACTGGTTACACGCCTGCGAAAACACCTTCTGCAACGACAACAGCCGCTCAAATTGAGCGGCTGTGGTGTTCAGCGGGATGCGCAGAAAATTATTCATATAGGAAGATTATAGATACTCCTATATGAACTAATTTTCTATTTGATGTGTTTTTTTGTAATACCTGGGAGTGAATGGGGGTCTGCCCCCATTTTTGTGGGCGATGGTCTTCATGTCTTTGTGGGAGCCCCGGGCGATGGTCTGCTGCCTTTGTGGGAGCCCCGCCCTCGGGGCGATGGGTGGTGGTCTGCGAGGCTGATCGCGACGAGGGCGTCGCTCCTACAGGGGGCAGATCCCGTTTAATTGGGGTCAGATCCCAATTAAATTGCTAGATGCATCTAGCAAATGTCATCAATTCACTCATCCCCACCTTTTGGGGCTTCCAGCCAAAGGCCTGGCCAGCTTTTGTGCACAAACGCCACAAGCCTTGCGCATCATCATCACGCCCGAAAATTTCGCGCAGTTTTCCGACAACCCCTTAGGCTTTTTGCAGCAGGTGGCTTTGTCATAGCCATCCCCCCCTGTGGGCGAGGATTATTGTCTTTGTGGGAGCCCCGCCCTCGGGGCGATGGTCTTCTGGCTTTGTGGGAGCCCCGCCCCCGGGGCGATGGGTAGGGTGGTCTGCTAGGCTGATCGCGACGAGGGCGTCGCTCCTACAGAAAATTTAATGGGGTTCTAACCCCAATTTTTCACAACTTACAAATCAAATCAGCTCAGAAGCGGCTCGGAGTCTTTGTGCTGTTGTTGGTAAACCACCAAGCTCCAAAGCGTAGGCGAAATCTTCTGGGCTCGACTGAGGCTTTAAACGACGAGCTCACATCCGTTTAAAAGCGGATATGGCATTGACGGGGTCCAGATCCCATTGATTGATGATGAAGGTATCTGGATCAATGGCCTCAATACCGAAGACATCCAAAACGGTCGAAGGAAAATCTTTTAAATTCGAAGTCACGATGCAGTCAGCGTGCCCGGCAATTGCAGCAGCCAGGACATGCGTGTCGTCAGGGTCAGGCAGCTGGATTCCTTGCGCCAAAGACACCCATGCAGGCTCTGGAACTTCCCAGTCCAAAATAGCAAGACGCATACTGTCTCGGCGAACGTCGAGCCTACCCACTAAGTCTGGTCGCTGCCGCTCGATTGCACGAATCCATTCGAGTTCAATGCGCGTTGTCCACTTGGCAGAAAAAAAACCCGCCGTTGCCAGACTCAAAAGCGCATCTGTCATGGCCAACGGATACAAGACACACGCATCCAGTAAAGCCGTATATCGGGCATGGCCAGCCATCAGTATTCCAAACCCAACTCTCTTGCATTTTGAGCCAAACGCTCAAGAGCGCCGGCCTGCTGCCCACGCATCTTTTGCGTGTATGCCATCAAATCCTCCAGTGCAATCCTGCGATGCGTACCGACCTTTCTATGAGCCAGGCGACCGGCCTCCATCTCTTTGACAACAAACGGGCGCGAAACGTTCAGAAAATTAGCGGCCTCAACTGTTGTCAACTCTTGCTCTGTGGGCATCAACACCACCGGACGGCCTTCACTCATGGCACCCAACAACTGCCCTATCAACTTCAAAGCTGCTGGCGGTACCTCTACCGTCGGATGCTCACCACTGTCCGTTGTCAAAGTGATCGCTGCTGCGCGGGAATGGTCCAGCGACGCCATGATGCACCGCTGGGCCACGCGCACCATCTCCATGTCTTTGGCATTCAGTGGCGGAGGCGTTACCTCTCTCGCACGATCAATCGTCCTCATGACTTACTCCTGTTTTTTATCCTTAACAAGGTCAAAGATAGCACATCAAACGAAATAAACGCATCAAGTGCAACAGGAAAATCGACCCCTTGTTCATCCGACCTAATGATGTTTGCAGTGGCCGCAGCGTCCTCGCCGCGATGGTCTTTTGGCTTTGTGGGAGCCCCGCCCTCATCGTGACGGGTGGTGGTCTGCGAGGCTTTTCGCGACGAGGGCGTCGCTCCTACAAATACGCCCCTGAGGGCGATGAATTCTTGTCTTTGTGGGAGCCCCGCCCTCGGGGCGATGGGTGGTTGTCTTCGAGGCTGATCGCGACGAGGGCGTCGCTCCTACAGGGGGCAGATCCCGTTTAATTGGGATCTGCCCCACTACTGTCCGGAGATTTCTGGGAAAAGACAAAACTGGGCTTCAGGCTCCCCGGTTTCATCGTTTAGCAACTGCTCACCGAGCAGTTCGGCCAGCGGCTTGACCTCGAACAAGGACAAGCTGAGGACCTGCAAGATGGCGTGCATTGACCCCTCCAACGCGAGTCTTTTTTTGACAATGGCCACCACCACGTAGGTGCATACAGCGCACCAAATTTGGGTTTTGGCGGCGTTGGCGCTGGTGCCTACAAATGCCTTGATACGCAAGTTTTGTTTGATCCACTTGAAGAACAATTCGACCTGCCAGCGGCTTTTATAAAGCTCGGCAACGTGGCTCGCTGGCAAATCAAAATGGTTGGTCAAAAGCGTGATGTGGCGGGCTTGCTCGACAAGGTAGAACTCGATTCTGCGCAATGGCCATGTATAGGTTTTATGCGTTTGTTGCCCGGTCAGCTCGATGGACTCATCTGTGAGGATCACAAGGCTCGGGGTTGCAGGCGGAGTCGGTACGGAGTTAACGACGCGGTATTTCAATGGGTACTTGGAGCGCACGACAAAGAAGGCACCCGCATGACAAAAGCGCACGAGTCGTGCCATGTGAACGTAGCCTCTGTCCATGATGTAAAAACTGCCAGCCTCCAGGCGAAGATGGTCTAAAAAGGTTGCATCGTGCACGCGCGAACCTGTGATTTGAATGAAGGCTGGAATGTTGCCGCGAAGGTCGAGCAGCGTGTGCACTTTGACACCCGCACGGCCCTTGGTTGCAGGGGCCCAGTCAAACAAGCTCAGGCACAAATCGATGATGGTGGAGTCGATGGCATAAACACTCTGATCCAGGTCCAGCCCAAAAGCATCTTGGCCGTAAAGGCTGCGAGCAACACCGATGAGGTGCATGGCAAAGTCTTCAAAGATCCTGTAGTCTCGTCGCTCGTTGGCATCGGCCAAAGTGGAGCGAGCAACCTGGCTGCTAAACCAAGCTTGCCTTTGTGCATGGGCGCACCTCGCAAAAAAGCAAAGTGTGCTGCCAAGCAATGGACTATTCAAATAGATTTCGACTTGAAATCAAAAAAATCTATACAAATCATGAGGTTAGCGGCGGGGCCTGGAAAATCTCCGGACAGTAGTGGATCTGCCCCCAATTAATGACCCCAATTAACATTGGCGCAGGTTCATGTCGGGGCTAAAGCCGCCGACCTACGGGGACGGTCTTCGCAGGTCGGTGCTTTAGCGCCAAAGCGGTGTGCCTCACCGTGGGGCATCAGCCCCCAAAATGTCCAAAACCTGCTGCCCAGTCAGACCGGTGAACTGGCTAATTTGGGCCACACCCAGACCATTGGCGTGCATGGTGCGAACGATTTCGGCTTTCTCCTCAGCTTTGCCCTTGGCAATGCCCAAGGCTTCTCCCTCAGCTTTGCCCTTGGCAATGCCCAAGGCTTCGCCCTCTGCCAAGCCCTCTGCCTTGCCTTTTGCCTCTGCGTCTTCTAGCACCGTCAACTCAATTCGCGCTTTGTCGATTTGGATGTGGTAAGCCTCCAGCTCTTGCTCGGTAAAGGCCGCTGCCTCCACCAACTCCAGGGCCTGGGCAATGTCCGGGTCTTCGCGCCAGCTGGCGTCTGCGTCGACACCTTTGGCGGGACTCTCGCCCACTTCGCTCATGAAGCGCAGCCACTTGACCAGCATGCGCTTATCGGTGCGGCTTTGGGGCGTGAATTTGGGCAGTTCAATGAACACAAACTCCAGCCCCTCCAACACCCGCCGGGGCTCGTGCTGGCGCACGATTTGGTAGTGGTGGTAATACTCAGCCGTTTCGCGATCAAACACTTGGCTGGTCAGCGCCAAGGCATACACCGGCTGCAAGCTGGCGTAGCTGTGACCCGCGTGCAGCTGCTTCACATAGGCCTGGCTGGCAGAAAACAAAATGCGCTGCTCAAAGCTGGTGCTCCACAGCATTTGCATCTCCACGATGAAGGTGCGTCCGCGCTGGTCTTTGCACTTCACATCAACGATGGAGTTTTTGTACAAACCCGGCAGTTCGGGCACTTGCTCGGGCGTCAGGTATTCCAAGCTTTCAATCTGGCCATCGTCAGGCAAGGGCAGCAGCGCATTCAAAAAACTCCGCAACAAATGCTCATGCTCGCCAAACACGCGTTTGAAGACGAGGCCCACTTTAGGGTCGAGGTAGCGGGTGGGCATGGCGGTGTTTGAGGGGGGAAGATGTGATTTTATCGACCTCACCGTCTTTTGTAAGGGGTGGTTTGGCGCAGGTCCCTGTCGGGGCTAAAGCCGCCGACCTACGGGAGACCGAATTAATGCGAATCTGACCGCAATTTTTCAAACACGCCCCCGGGCGATGGTCTTTTGGCTTTGTGTGAGCCCTGCCCTCGGGGCGATGGGTGGTGGTCTGCGAGGCATATCGCGACGAGGGCGTCGCTCCTACAAACACGCACCCGCACCTAGGGCGATGGGTGGTGGTCTGCGAGGGTTTTCGCGACGAGGGCGTCGCTCCTACAAACACACGCCCGCCCACGGGGCGACGGGGGTGGTTTGCGAGGGTTTTCGCGACAAGGGCGTCGCGCCTACAAGGGGTTGGGGCTCAGCGGTAGCGTTGGTTCAGGTTTTTGAACTGGGACATGTCACCCACACTCAAAGTGCCACTTTCATTGCCGCTGACCACATTTTGTGGTTTGACAGCTTGTGCCAGTTCAGTGAAAAGCACCCCTAAGCCCAATGCACCCGAATAGTTGTAACCCCAAGACAAAACCTCACCTTTGCTGGTCAACGCATAACTGTTGGTGGCGGTGGCGCTGATCGCGACGATGTTGGCCAACGTGGATGTATCGGTCGCGTTGACCACAAAGGACGGCAAGTCACCACGGTCTATGGTTTTGCTGCCCCAGCCCAATTGGGGGTTGGATACGGGGCCCCAGCTCACAATCGAGCCATTGTTGGTCAATGCCAAGTTGTGGTTTTGTCCTGCCGCAATGGCTTTGATGTTGTTCAAATTGCCACCTTGCAACAGCGGTGCCTTGACCCAGCCTGGTTCAAAACCACTGTTGACGTTGCTGAAGGTATTTCCCCTGCCCAGTTGGCCGAATTGGTTGTTGCCCCAAGCCAAAACGTTGCCTTGTGCCGTCAAGGCCAAAGCGTGTGTGCTGCCGGCTGAAATGCTGACCACGTTTTGCAGCGGTGTTTTGGTCAGTGGATCATTGATGGGAGTGGCATAAGCGTATTGAGCGACAACGGAACCCTCGGCGTTGGGCAATTTCAAGCCCTGATTGGAGCCCCAGACATAAACCTCGCCCGAAGCTGTCAGGGCCAGTGTGTAGTTGTCCCCGGCACTGATCTGCACCACAGCAGTCAAGGGTGTGTTAGGGCCAACCATCACGACATTGGCATTGACAGAATTAAGGCCGCTTAAACCTTGACCTGAACCATTGGCCAAGCCCCATGAGTAGACCCGACCATCGTCGCGCAAGGCGGCGGCATTTTTCTGACCTGCTTGCACTTGGACCATATTTTTGAGGGCCACGTTGTCGGTGGCCGTGATGACCTTGCCAGTGCTGACACCGGCCGTGACCGTGCGCCCAAGCGTGGTGCCATCACCCCCCCATGAAACAACCTCACCGGCTTCTGACAATGCCAAGCTTGAAGCCGATGGTGAACCCAGGGCCAGACTGACTGTATTCAGCCTGATGGTGTTGAAGTTGGCCACAAAGAGTTGACCCACCAGCGGCTTAGGGCTGTCCGAATTGGGTATATTCGCATCGAATTGTGCCAATTTGCCCATGGCACCTGAGCCCCAGAGCAATGCCGTGCCTTGGCTGGGGTTGACTGCGAAGAGATTGGCCGCTTGCGATGTGGCTGGCAAGGCATGGCGTTGAGGAATTTGACTCACGTTGGCATTGGCGGCATGACCGGCAGAGCTCAAGACGCTGATTGTGTAGTTACCCAAACGCAATGCTTTGGCCCATGAGCAGTCAGAGGCCACCTCCAGGGCCTCCAAGTTTGTGCTCTGACAAGTCAATTTGCCGCCAATGGTTTGGCCTGCCTCACTTTTCAGGTTCACTTGGATGGGCGTTTGAACACGCCACTGCAGTTGGCTTTCACTCAACGATGCAGTTGTCAAACCGACGGTGGCGCAATTGATTTTGATCGCGCCCATGTTCACCTTGGCCACACCCGAGCCATTGGTGAAAACACACACCTGACCGGTGGGCTGTGATTGGACTTGCAAGTCAAAAACAGCCCCCGTGGCCAAATAGGGGCTGCCGCTGTTGAAAGCAAAGCTTGTTGCCCCACCGGGAATGCTGAGTGTGTTGCCAAGACCGTCCTGGACTGCAAGGCCACTGCCCAACAAGCCCTCTACTTGGCCGGCCAGGGCAAATGGCCCTGCCACAGTGCCACCGCCTGCATCACCCCCACCACCACCACCACCGCCACAGGCGGCTTGAAGCAAGAGTGCGCACAGAATCATGGAGGTTTTCAGCCAATTATTTCTGCTCATGGCGGGGTCCTTTCTGGGGGAAGTTGGAGGTGAGATCATGGGCACAAGCAATCCAAAAGACACATACAGTCCAAGGTCAGGATGAACATGTGTGTTTTGGATTGCAGCTGCCAATGCGCATTGGCTAGCGCCTGGTTGTATTTAGATCAGAAAAAACCCCCTCACCCGTGAGGGCAGGGGGTTCAGTCACAGGGCTAGTTCAGCTTGCGCTGAACGCCTGATTCCTTAGACGTTGAAGCTTGTGAAAACTTGCTCCACGCCAAAGTCCAAAGTGCCGATGACGCCAACTTCAGTGTCGGCAGCAGCACCGTTGTCTGTGTACACCGTTGCAACGTACGAACCGTCGTTGGTGGTGGACTCGGTCAACAACACGTACTTGTCACCGGCTACAAGCCCTGCGTATGTTCCCGATTGCACATCGGCACCACCTGTGTTGTCCACAGACCATGCCTTCAGACCGTAGCCCAAGAAGCTCACCATGTCTTTGGTGGCATCAAAGTTCACGATGGTGTCCACAGCGTCCTTGTCAAACAAGTTCTTGTAAACCACCACGTCTTTGCTGTCAGTACCTGTGCCAGTCACGATCACGTCGTTGCCTGCGGCACCTTCAATGATGTTGAAAGTCGCATTGGCGCTGTTGCTGCCGGAATAAACAGCATCCTTACCATTGTGGGCGAACTTGGCAGCGTAATCAGCGTTTGGTCCATTGACAGCGTTTGCCGCAGTATTGATTGCGGTAACCACATCCGCTTTGCTAGAACCAGCTGCAACGTAACCTGCAGTAATCAGTGCAGCCAACTCAACATCGCTGAACTCTGTGGCTTTTGCAGATGCAATTGTCACGGTCAAGTCAGCACCAGCAGTGGTGTCCACTTGTGTGCCGTCCACCAAAGAGGTAATCACCAAGGTGTTGGCAGGACCGTCGGTTGCCAACAAAAGCTTGCTCAAGACGGCATCGCTGTTGATGGCTTTCTTGATGGCTTGGTTGATTTGCAAATCAGACGTCAAGTAATTGGTGCTGTCGATGGTGACTGCTTTGCTGAAGCCTTGGTAGTCCACGGTGGCCGTGGCTTTGAACAATTTCAGCAACTGGTCATTGTTGTCAGAAACCAAGTTTTGAAGCGTACGTTCGAAAACAGGAGTAAGTGGTGCAGAAATAGCAGTCACCAGTGCAGCTGTTCCAGGCAGGGCAGTGAATGTCGCCACCGTATTACCAGCAATCGCCAAGTGCGCAGCCAAGGCTGTGTCATATGCGGCTTGTGCTGTAGCGATTGCAGCGATTGCAGCAGCTGAATCACCAGTTTGGTCCGCTGTATTCAACACCCAAACAGCCTTCTTGCCAGTGTTGTCGCTGTACACGGTGTCTGCACCTTCGCCTGCAGCGATGGTCCAGGTGCCTGCACCTTTGGCGCTGACGGTGTCGTCACCGGCACCGGCGTTGATGCTCAGGTTGCGGTTGAGGTTGCTGTTGATGAACCAAGCATCGGTTACAACGCCTTTGCCATCACCGATTTGCACGGTGACTTTGTCGTTGCCAGCGCCGGCACCGATGGCCATGCTGAAGTCTTCACGGGTGGTTGTGCCGCCAGCAGTTGCCAAGTTGGCTTTGCTGATGTTCAAGTTGAGCGTATCGTTGCCTGCACCGAAGTTGTAGGCAAAGTTGGCGTTGTCCTTGGCAGGGGCGTCGGTTGACTCGTCCTTGAGCTTCATGTACTTGGCCACGGACTCGTCGGACACGTGTGCGTTGAGCGTCACGTTGTTGGCGAAAGCTGATGCGTCGAAGTCACGAACGTCTTTGAGGGCGTTGGTGATGTCACCTTCAGTGTTGTGGTTACCGATGACCAGGTCAGCCTTGCTGCCGCTGGCCGATGTGACGACCACGGTTTGCAGAGTGTTGTTGGTGGACTGCAGGCTGGCCAAGCTGCTGAATTGCGTTGCATCGCCAGAGACTTTGACGTTGAATTTTTCAACGCCTTCTTCCAGGGTTTTGCTGCTGGAGAAGTCCCACTTGTTGTTGCCGTCCGTGGCCATGCCGCCAATGGTCAGGTCGCCGCCATCGCTGCCACGGCCGACTTTTTCGAGTTCAACATTGACGGTGATTTGTGACTTGGTGGTCACGGTGTCGGCCGTGATCACGGTTGCACCAAATGAGTTGTCGTCAGGCAAACCACTCGAAGCAATCCAGGCACCAGCGCCCTGCGATGTCAAGATAGAACCGGCCTTGGCAAAAGTGAAGGTGTCGGCTGTGCGCTGAACACCGTCACGCGAGTAGTAAGTGTATGCGCCAATGTTTTGCGTGAGCACCACATCGGTCAGGCCTTTCGCTGTCAAGCCCGCCTGGATCGCTGCCTTGAGGTCAGCATAAGTGGTGGTCACTGGCTTGTTGGCGGTGCCTGTGCCAATTGTGATTTCGTAGCTCACGCCGTCAATTTTGAAGCTCAACTTGTCGAAGGGGTTGAACTGCAATGGCTTGGCAGAATCGTAGCCTTTGGACACTTCCAACTGAGGGCTCAAAGCCACAGTCAGGGCAGCCGTGGCGGTGCCATTGCCGCGCAACAGGTAGTCGTTGTCGATCAACACAGCCATGTCGGATTCGGCGATGACCGCATCGTTACCGCTGTGGTCCATGCGCACGGTCAGGCTTTCTGTGAGGCGCTTGTTGGCGTACAGGCCGTCGTCTTTGAGGGTGTTGACGTTGGTCACCAACAGGGAAGCGTCGCTCTGTACGGAGCTGATGGTGCTCAGGCCATTCATGAACTTGGCGTTGACTTCGACCATCTTCTCATTGTTGCCAGTAGAGGCTGCTGTTGTCAGTGCCGTGAAGGACACTTTTTCAACCGCCACAGTTTCAGGCGCAATGGCAGTCACTGGACCCTGGTTCAGAGCGGAGGCTGCAATGATTTTGGCCGACAGGGTGTCTGTACCTGCACCGCCGTTGATTTGGTCACCGGTGGCCATCTGGTTGGTTTGTTCGCCGTTGTTGTTTTGAACCACGCGTGCGGTGAATGTGTCGTTGCTGGTGGTGCCCATGATGTTGTCGGCACCGGTGGTGAGGCTCAAAGTTTGCCCCATGCTGCTGCTGCCAGCGGACACTACCGATGTGACGGAAGCATCGAGTGCTGCTGCTGCGGTGGCTGCTGTCAGGGTAGCGGCATCAGACGTCACTGCTGCGAGGTAGGCGCGGGCTGGGGCGATAGCGGCTGCACCAGAGTACCCGATGATTTCGGCTGTGGTGTCGATAGCGGCAGTGAATGCCGAAGAAGCGGCCAGCTTGTTGGTCACAGCGAGTTTGTCGCTGTTTTGTGCGTTTTTCAGGATTTCCATAGCAGCGGCGGCCAAGGTCACTTCGCCCGAAATGATTTTGCCTGCCCAGTGGTTCAGGCCTGCGGGTTCTGCTTCGCGGTTGAACAGGTTCTTGTAGATCGTGTTGATCTGCTTGAAAGTGTCCATGCTGCCGAAGAACTGCTGCGATTCAGCCGATGCGCTGAACGAAGCAATGACCGAAGCTTCGCTGGCGTTGGCGAAAGTGAGCAAGCCCGCTGCGTCTGCAGGGCGGCCAAAGTAAGCCAAATAAGCTTGCTGAAGGAAAGATGTGCTAGCCATGAAAAGTCCTTTTGATGTGAAAAACGGATTTTTAACAACCGGGCGAGTGAATACTTTGAATAACTCATTTGCCAGTCAGTTGTATCCTTAAATATACCAGAAGACCTTTTTCAGGGTGTGATGCGCATCACACATGTAAAATTCTTTTCATGCGTTGCACTTTTGCAACACTGCAGCTCTACCTCCAGCCCCACACACGGACACGCCACACCATGACACGCCTTTTCAAGCTCAGCCTATGCCCTCTTTTCAACGACATTGACGCCGACACCTTGACCGAGCTGGAGTCGCGTGTACGTTGGCGGCATTTGCTGTCCGAGGATGTGGTGTGCAGAAAAGGCGACCCTTCGGACGGCTTGTTTATTTTGTTGGAAGGGCAGTTGCTTGTTTACGATTTGCTGCACAACGGCCAAGAGGTCAGCCTGAGTGTGGTGACGCCGGGTGCTTTTTTTGGTGAGCTGAGCGTGATTGACTTGCTGCCGCGCACTGCGTTCATCAAGGCCACGCAGCCCAGTTTGGTGGGCTTGTTGCCGCTGGAGTTTGCGCAGGCGTTTTTCTTTACCCAGCCGCAGTTGGCCAAGCGGGTCATGGAGCATTTGGTGGGCAAGGTGCGTGAGATGACCATTCAAAGGGTGTTGCTGGGTTTGCCCCAAGCTTTTCAGCGGGTGTGCGCTTGGCTAACGCACAGCAAAACCTTGGGCGCAGATGGTGCTTGGGGTGTGCGTTTGGTGCCCAAGCAGTCTGATTTGGCCAATATGCTCAACACGAGCCGCGAGACGGTGTCGCGCTCTTTTGCCCGCTTGGTGCGCGACGGGGTCATTTCCAAACAGGGCGAGGCCGTGCTTGTTTTGCAAGCGGATGAGCTGGACCGCTTGGCCCAAGAGGATTCACCGCCATTGCTGAATCCACCCCGCCAAAAGTCCATTTGAGGTGTGCTGGTACAGCGGCACATTGTCCTTGGCCGATGTGCGCTGGTATTCGAGATAGAAATGGCTGCGCGGGCCGAGGTTAATTTGGTAGCCCAGCGTCCATTGGGTGGTGGTGTTTTGACGCCTGTAGTCGATGAGGTTGGGCGAGAAGTCTTTGGCGGATTTCCAGCTCACCTGCGACCACTGCAGTTGCAGTTGTCCTTGTGTCAATGCCTGCTGCAGCATGATTTGCAGGGTTTGGCCATGCCGGTCCCCCCCGGCGCGTTGTTGGGCGTTGTCGCTGAGCCAACCTGCGCCAACGAGGCATTGGGCTTCAGGGGACCACTGAAATTGTCGTGTGGCACGGAGTGTGGTGGTTTGGGCGTTTTCGCTGCTGTTTGTTGAATGGTGGAGTTGCTGAATTTGTGCGTGCAGTTTCCAGTCGCGTTCGTCCTTGCCGAGTTGGCTTTGCCATTCGAGCGATGGCATGCGTCGGTCAAGGTGATTGTCTAGCCATGTTTGAGACCAGCCCACTTGCAACGATGAGGGGATGCCCAGTGGGTGCAGGGGGTATTTGGCGCTGAGGTGCAGGCTGGTGTTGTTGAACTTGCTGTAGCTGCTGATTTGCTTGTGCCCCAGGGTGCCGCGCAGGGTCCAACCACTTGGGGTGTTGATTTGCCGTGTGGCGGTGGTGGCCACGTAGTGGCTGCCTACGGGTTTGTAGTCGCTGTCGAGCACTAGGGTGATGGATTTGAGTGCACTGCCCAGGGTGATGGTGTCGGCTTGCAAGCCTTGGTTGATGTTGTCGTCGTAGCCGGTGATCAGCGCCCATTCGGTGACCGCGCCCTGGGCTTGCGTTGTGGTTTTGGGACAACCCGTATGGGTGATTTGGTCCAACAGTTGGCGTATTTCGGGTGGCGGGGTCAGTTGCTGCTCTATGGCTTGGCGGATGGCGAGGGCTTGCGCGACATCGCCAGCCCGGCAATGCTGCACCACAAGGTCGAGCAGTTCTTCGGCGTAATCGGCGTCTGTGTTGGACAGGGCCACGCCCGGCGCGAGAGCGCTGACAAGGAGCATGGCGCAGGCCCGAGCGAGCCAGTGACTTGTTGTTTTGCTCACGCCTTGGCCCACTCGGTATGGCTGTCAGGGCAGGAGCTGGGGCCTTGATGTGGGGCAAAGACGGCTTTGAGGTGCACGGTTTCACCCCATTGGATGTCGGCCACCTTGTGCAAAGGGACAATGGTGATGTGGGAGGCGGCGTCTTCGCCAATCAGGATGTCGTGGCTGTAATGCTTGGCTGCAGCTTGAATTTTGCTGGCACTGTTGATGCAGTTGCCCACTGCGGTGTAGGTGCTGCGAAATGGCGTGCCCAGGTCGCCAACCAGCGCAGTGCCCGATTCGATGCCGATGCGTACTCGCGCCACAGGCAGGCCTTGCGCAGCGCGAGTGGTGTTCCATGCGCGAACGGCTTGGACCATGTCGAGGGCCGCTTGCATGGCTTGGTTGGCGGGTTGCTCTGTGGGCAAGGGTGCACCCCAGAAGGCCAGCAATCCGTCGCCGGTGTATTTGTCAAGCGTGCCTTGGTGCTTGAGCAGCGGCTGGGTGATGCATTGCAAAAAACCCCGGGTCAGGTCGGCGGTTTGTTGCAGCGTGCCCCGGTCGGTCAGTCCCGAGTAGTTTTGCATGTCGGCCGACAAGACGGTGATGTGGGCGTGCTGGGGTGTGAGGGGTTTGTCCAAGCCCTGGCGGACCATTTTGTCGAGGACCGAGGGGGCCACGTAGTTTGCAAAGGTGCTGAACAGTTGCTTGCTTTCTTTTTGGGTGCGCCACCAGACCCATGGCACCACCAGCAGCACAGCCCAATACGCCAGCAAGGGGGCGCTGATGGAAAAGTCTTGCTGCCAGGGGATCATGGCGCGGGCCATGGCCAACCAGGCCAGGGTCAAAATGGCAGCGACGGGCAACAACAACCAAGCACGCCAGTAGGCCATGACCCGGATCATGAGCATCAAGCCCAAGACGCTGCACGCTGCCGCAAATAGTTGGCCCCCGTTTGAAGTCATTGGGCGGTTGCGCATGGGCTGCAGTTGGTCCAGCCATGTGGTGAGTGCCTGGGCGTGAACCATGACACCGGGGACCCTGTTGGCCAGCGGGGTGGAGACGGTGTCGTTGAGTCCGAGCGCAGACGAGCCAATCAAGATCCATTTGCCACGCACAAGCTCGGGGGACACTTGGTGTTGCAAAATGTGACTGGCAGGGATGACGGTGTAGGCGGTCATCTTTTTGCTGTAAGGCACTTCCCACTCTGGGCCCAGAATGGCTCCAAAGAGGGTTGGCAGCTGTGGGGCTGTCTGGGGGTCGCAGGCCAGCATGGCCAGTGAAAGCGCCAGGTTTTGTGACTTGCCCCAGGTGATGATGGGGTTGATTTTTCTGACGATGCCATCTGTATCAACAACGCTGTTGATGTGCCCCGCACACCGGGCTTGGGCCAAGCCGTTGTGGTTGGACAAATGGCCCTTTGCACTTGGCCATTTGCCCGGAAATTGCTGAGTTGAAGCAATGGGCACGCCGCTGGCCAAGGGGTGCTCGCGATCCACTAGGTCGAACAGCTGTGCGACCACCAAAGGGCCGAACTGCGACAGTGCGTGCAGTCGGGCATCGCCCGCCGGGTCGGCTTTGGCCGGAAAAACGATGTCCAGGCCGATCATGCGGGCGTTGTGCTCAGCCATCAAGATTTCGAGGAGTTGGGCCATTTGGCTTCTGGGCCAGGGCCAAGGTCCGATGAGGTTCAGACTGTTTTCATCGATGTCGATGATGACAATGCGCTCTTCTGGCACCGAATTGGCGACGCTTCGGCGCATGCCGTCTTTGAGCGTGTTTTCAAGCTGCGTGACGGTGCTTGGCTGCTTGGGTGTGAATTGCAACCAAAGTGAGATGCAGCCGATGAGCAAGATCACCGGAAGCCATACGAGTTTTTTGTTGATCGCACTGACGCGCGGCAAATGGTTCAAGGATGGCCCACGCTCTCAGCGACTCCAATGGGTTGCACCCGAAAGCTCCAGGCCGGTCGTGCCGGGTTGGCGGTAGATGTATGTGGCTTGTTTGGCACCACTGCCGCCCACAAGGCCTTGTACTGCCGTGGTGGAGGTGAAGCTGTTGGAGCGCAACACGCCGCCTTCTTCGACTTTGCCCACCGCACCAATTTGAACGCTTTGACCGAGTACGTCGAGTTTGAGTTCGGTCTGAAAGCTTTGTTTGGCAAAGTCGATGCGCAAACTGCCGTCGGTGGCCTTGGTGCTGTGCACTTGACCTGTTTGGGGTTGAACCACGATACCGTCGTGTTCAATCAATTTGAAACTGGCAACACCCGATTCGGGCAAGGGGCTCAGGGGGCCGGGTGCGCGTGCCAGGATGTAATAAGAGTTGATGGCCAAGAGATCGCGGCCATTGAGCAGGTTGGCAACGATTCGATCACGATCAGTGGCAGAGGCGACATCACCCCAACGACCCCATACGGCCAGTGGCGGCGGTGGCGGCGGGGGGGCAACTTCGACTTCTGAGGTCTGCACGAGAAGTTTGGTCACGTCTTGACCCGTGCGAATGTCGCCTTTGAGTGTCACAAGACTGGTTTGTCCGTTGGCAGATTTGTCCTCTTTGGCAACAGGTTCATTAAGGAGTGGGGGCGTGGTTTGTTCAGGGCCGAGTTTTTCGTTGTTGTGGATCAGCTGCGGGCGTTTTTCTCCGGCTTTGATTTGGAGATAACCCGCGCTGGGTTTGGCGAACAGTTCGGCAGCGGTGCGACCTTCGCAGGGCCCTAATGCGTTGGCTTTGCAGTTGGCGTCAAAACCGCTGACGATGACACCTCCCGCGCGCACAGACACCTCGGTGAGTTCGGGCCGCGACAAAACGGTGAAGTCTGTGCCACGGACACCAATGGCGGCCAAAGGGGTGTTGAATCGAAATTGGTCTTTGGCAGCCTGCGAGCCTCGTCCTGAGACGTAGCGACTCAGACCGTGGTGCAGTGTGTATTTGATTTGGGATTGTTCAGGCTTTTGGGCGTCGTAGCGCCAGACGTCGACGCTCAGTGTGGAGCCCGGCCGCAGGACCAGCAAGGCGCCGTCACTCATGCGTGTGTAGATGTAGGCGTCGGGGGCGGTGATGAGTCGGTCGCCTTGCCGCACTTCCATGTCTTTGGCCACGGCGATGTCTTGACCCTTGGCATCTTGTTTCGTGGCTTTGCCCGTGACAAACATGACGCGACCGGCCGCAGGGTCTTGCGCCTGTGCAGGGCAGATTTGAAGGGCGAGCATGCCGAGCAGAA
The DNA here is from genome assembly GCF_003063265.1 of Limnohabitans sp. WS1. Classification (GTDB taxonomy): domain Bacteria; phylum Pseudomonadota; class Gammaproteobacteria; order Burkholderiales; family Burkholderiaceae_C; genus Limnohabitans_A. Next base: position 86,491 of record NZ_NERU01000015.1, on the reverse strand, counting down.
CCAGCTGCACCAACAACTGGATGGGCTGGAGTCCAACGCAATGGTTAAACTTATAGGATGCATTCATACTATTATTATGTATTAAATTGGATTTAAATCCAATAAAAACTGCAATTTGCCATGACCTTTATGGGGCATTGATATTCAAGGCCCCAATTGGGAGATCACGGTCAGCACAGCCGCAGCCCCCAGTGCATTGGCCAGCGCATCTCGCCAGCAAAAACGCCGCTTGACCGTGAGGTGCTGGGCCACTTCGGTCAAAAGACCCAATGTCGAGATGGTGAACCACAGTGCCCATAAGTTGAGACCAGGCCAAGCGCCGTGGGCCATGCCAGCCAACATTCCAAATGCCACGAAATGCGCCACTTTGTCGTGCCGATGCACCCAAGATGGGATGATGACCGCCTCTGTCAACATGCCAACAAGCACAGCGGCCAAGGTGCATAGCCAGAGGATTTGAAAGATGGTTGGGGTTTGGATGATGTCGTTCAACGGGCTGCATTCATGCTGCAGACTTCAGCAAAGGTTTTTGTGTTTTTGTTTTTGAAACTCTGTGCTGCGAGTTTCGACGAATTGAACAAAATTGCGCCTGAATTGTTCAATGGAAAACCTTTGCGCATTGTTGCGGCAGTTCTGGCCCAAAAATTTAGATGCCTGCAATTCAAATTGATGGACAACACGAACGATGGCTTGGCTTGTTTGCTCATTGAAAAAAAGGCCGGTGTCGTTTTCACTGACACCATGGGCGTTGTTGCATTGAATGGTTTCGCGTGCGGCCCCGCTGCCGTATGCAAGAACAGGGGTGCCACAGGCCTGGGCTTCAATGGGGGCGATGCCAAAGTCTTCTTCGGCCGCAAAGATAAAGGCCTTGGCTTGCTGCATGTGGTGGCGCAGGCTGTCTGCGCTTTGACGTCCGAGCAGGGTCACATTGGGGCCAGCTGCTGCCACGCAACGGCTCATTTCAGGCCCCTCGCCGATCACCAATAATTTTTTATCAGGCATGTCCTTGAAGGCTTCGATGATGATGGCCATTTTTTTGTAAGGGACCATGCGTGACGCGGTCAGGTAGTAATCGCCTTTGACCTGATGATTTGGCAGGTCAAAGTATGCGGTGTCCACTGGTGGATAAATGACAGTGGATTGACGGCGGTAATTTTTTTCAATGCGCCGGGCGATGTAGTGCGAGATGGCCATGAAATGGTCAACGCCATCGGCGGTGCGGGCATCCCAGAGTCTGATTTTGTGCAGCAGCCATTTGACCACCCAGCCTTTGAGGCTGCTTTGCAGACCTGACTCTTGCAGGTATTGGTGCTGCATGTCCCATGCGTAACGAATGGGGGTGTAGCACATGCACAGGTGCAGTTGGTCGGGCGAGACAAGGATGCCTTTGGCCACTGCGTGCGAACTGGACAGGATGAGGTCGTAGCCGGTCATGTCGAGTTGCTCGATGGCCAAGGGCATGAGGGGCAGGAAGTTTCTATAGTGCTTGCGTGCACCCGGCAGGTTTTGGATGAAGGTGGTGCGTGGCTTTTTGCCCTGCAAAAAAGCGCGTTCATGCTCAGGCACGAAGTCGACCACACTGAAGAGGTCGGCCTGTGGGTAGCAGTGGAGCATTTGCTCCAACACGCGTTCTGAGCCGGCATAGTTGACCAGCCATTCGTGGACGATGGCGATTTTCATGCCAAAGCGGCGCGGTAAACGCCGATGGTTTCTTGCTGGCATTTGTGCCAGTTGAATTGGCGGCTGCGCAAGAGGGCTTGCTGACTGTAGGCTGCGCGTAACTCGGGGGCCTGGGTCATTGTTTGCATGGCCTGACTGATGGCGTCCGGGTTGAGGGGGTCAACAAGCAGGCCGGTTTCTCCCACGACTTCGGGCAATGATGTGACGTTGGAGGCGATGACGGGAACACCACAGGCCATGGCTTCGAGGGGGGGCAGGCCAAAGCCTTCGTAGAGCGATGGATACACCATGGCACTGGCACTGGAGGTGACATGGATGAGTTCTTGGCGGGTCAGGTAACCGAGCTGAATGATTTCTCCTGCGGCCAGAAGGGGTGACATGAGTTTTTCGAGCGGGCTGGCGTGCCAGCCTGTCATGCCTACGATGACCAAGGGGTATTGACGGCGCACCGCCTTGGGCATGGCCATGAAGGCCTGCAGGACCATGCCCATGTTTTTGCGGGGCTCCAGCGTGCCAACGGCCAGCAAGTATTGCTGGTGCTGAAGGCCATGCTTGGCCAGTGTGGCTTGGGTTTCTTTTACAGTATGGGGCCTGAACTGGCTTTCAACACCCAGGTAAACGGGGTGAATGATGTCGGGTGAGAGTCCAAACACGTCAATGACTTCTTGCTTGACAAAGGCGGAGTCGGTAATGATGCGACTGGCTCTGCGCAAGGCGGGCTCGAAGTATTGGTTCATGGCCCGTACGCGCTCTAGGGGGTGGTGCTGCGGGTAGCGAATCCAAGACAGGTCGTGCACGGTGATGACGCTGGGGCCGTCAAATTCGAAGGCCAAATAATTGGGCTCGTGGTAGAGGTCGGGTTTGAATTTGGCAACGCCTTTGCTGAAGATTTTTTGCTGGGCAGCCCGTGCGTATTGGTAGCTGTTGGGCAGCCATTTTTTGAGCCATTTTTTCCAAATTTGTGCTGATTCTGGCAACGGTTGAAGGCGTGTTTCAGCGCTCCATTTGGACGCATAGAATTTCTCGATGCGCATGTCTTTTTGCGCGTCGAGTCCTTCGAGCAGTTGCAAGGTGTATTGCCCTATGCCCGTCAGCGGGGACAACAAGGGCACGGCGTTGAGTGCAAGTTTCAGCATGCGATGACGTCAGCCACATGGCTTTCGTTCAACATGGCTTGCAGTGTTTGTGCCAAGGTGGGCTGACTGCAGGTAATGCCGGCCTGGGCCAAGATTTGGTGCAAGCGCTGTGGGTTGCCGCAGAGTTTGTGCACTTCGGTGGCTCGCACAAAGGCGGGGTTGACGTTGACTTGAAGTTGGTGGCCGGTGAGCTGCACCAGGGTGTCCAGCACTTGCTGAAGTGTGTAGGTTTGACCAGAGCAGATGTTGTAGGTTTCTCCGCTTTGACCGTGTTGCAGCAAGGCGAGGTAGCTTTCGCAAACCATGCGCACGTCGTTGAATTCGCGCTCGACATGCAGGTTGCCCAATTCGATTTGCGGGGCTTTGCGGGCAAAGTGCTCGACCAATTTGGGAATCAGAAATTGTTTGCCTTGCCCTGGTCCTGTGTAGTTGAAGGGACGGGTGATGACCAAAGGCAAGCGGTCAGCGTAGGTGCGGGCCAGATGCTCCATGGCGAGCTTGCTGGTGCCGTAGTGGTTGACGGGGGCCGGTGTTTGCTCTTCGCCGATGGGTGAATTGGCGCAGTTGCCGTAGATGTTGGCACTGCTGGCCAAGAGCACTTTGCGAGGCCTTTGTGGCAAGGCTGCGCACGCAGACAGAAGGTTGATGCACCCTGTGACGTTGACGCTGTAAAAAGCGGCGTCGTCGGCATTGCCCACAAAGCTGATGGCCGCAAGGTGGACCACCGTGTCTGCTTGGGCCTGCTGGACTTGATCGGCCACGGCGGCTTTGTCGGTCAGGTCGGCCAGCATGGGCGTGACTTGGTGGCCTGCTTGTTCGGCGCATTGAACAAAATGTCGGCCGGTGAAGCCGTTGGCGCCCGTCAGGAGGATTTTCATCAGAAAGAGAACCCGGCTTGGTTACGACGCAGGTCGGCTTCGACCATCATTTGACACATATGCTCAAGTGTTGTTTGGGGTGCCCAGCCGAGTTTGGCTTTGGCTTTGGCGGGGTCTCCGATGAGCAGTTCGACTTCGGCAGGGCGGTAAAACTTGGGGTTGATGCGCATGACGGTTTTCCCGGTGTCTGTGTCGGTGGCGGTTTCGTTTTCTTCACGCCCCTGAAATTCGACGTTGATGCCCGCGCCTTTGAAGGCCATGTGCACAAAGTCGCGCACGGTCTCGGTGCGGTTGGTGGCCAACACATAGGTGTCGGGCTCGTCGGCCTGGAGCATGCGCCACATGCCTTCGACATATTCTTGGGCATAGCCCCAGTCGCGCTTGGCATCCATGTTGCCCAGCTGCAGGCAGTCGAGTTGGCCCAGTTTGATCTTGGCCACTCCGTCGGTGATTTTTCGAGTGACGAACTCTCGCCCGCGCAAGGGGCTTTCGTGGTTAAAGAGGATGCCACTGGCACCAAAGATGCCGTAGCTTTCGCGGTAGTTGATCGTCATCCAGTGGGCATAAAGCTTGGCCACACCGTAGGGACTGCGAGGGTAGAAAGGTGTGCTTTCGATCTGCGGTATGGCTTGCACTTGGCCAAACATTTCAGATGTGCTGGCTTGGTAGAAACGAATTTTTGGATTGACCAGACGAATGGCTTCCAGCAGGTTGAGTGCGCCAATGCCCGTGATTTGTGCGGTGGCGTTGGGCTGCTCAAAGGAGACGCCCACAAAGCTTTGTGCAGCCAGGTTGTAGATTTCGTCGGGCTGTACTTTTTGCACCAGTGCAATGCTGGAGCCCAGGTCTGTGAGGTCGTATTCGACGAGGTGCAGATTGGGGTGGTTTTGCACACCGAGTTCGTCAAGCCGCCAAAAATTGACCGAGCTGGTGCGGCGGTAGGTGCCGTAAACGGTGTAGCCTTTTTCAAGCAACAACTGGGTGAGGTAGGCACCGTCTTGGCCTGTGATTCCGGTGATGATGGCTTTTTTCATACTTGCTTTTTCAGTCATGCTGTTTTGTGGTTTTTTATTTCACGCCCGCTGTCCATAGACTGGATGTTGTCCAGAAGTTGGTTTGCACTTTGTTGCCAAGTCAGGCAATTCATACGGTCTGATTTGGGGTGCTGGCCTTGCTTCCATTTCTCGTGCCATTCCTCTATGGCATCGCGCAAAACTTGTGGCTCTGCGCTGTCTGGAAAATAGCTGGCGTGTTGTTGTGCAACCTCTTTGAAAATGGCGGTATCTCTCGCGATGATGGGCAGCGCGTGCCGCGCCGCTTCGATCAGTGGTAAGCCATAGCCTTCACAATAGGAAGCGGCAATCAATGCGCTTGTTTGCGCATAAAGCTTTTCAAGGTATTTGTCACTTGAGTCCTGAAGCCAAAACAGGCGTTGGTTCAATTCGCAGCTCTGTTGAATGTGATCAAAGAGTTGGTCTGCCTTCCAACCGGGTTTGCCAATCATGATGAGGTTGGCATCAAAACCGCTGGCCCAAAGAAGTTCGAAGGCTTGTACGGTTTGTTGGTAGCCCTTGCGTGGCTCCAAGGTGCCCACCATCAGAAAAGAGGGGCGCTGTTGGATGGCACTTTCAATGGCCGCTGCATCGGCAGGATCACCACGGGTCGGCACGGAGTTTTCCAGGTCTGCCCCCAAATGGAAATGCCCTATTTGGAAAGTTTCAACTTGCTTGGGTTTGTTGGTTCTTAACCATTCTGTGACATCTGAAGCAACCGTTTGCGATATGCAAATGGCACCATCGGCTTCGGTCACGATGTCCAGCCACTGGACATGCCCCTCGGGTACGCCCGCGTTGGCATACTGGGGATACAGGATGGGAATAAGGTCGTAGATGACAAAGTATGTTTTGACACCACGTAGCCTTAAGGCTTCGAGGCTGACGCGCTGCGCTTTGAGTATTTCCGGATGAACAAGGTCCAGCCCTAAAAAAATATCGCCGGGTGCCGCTCTAACAGGACCATTCTTTGTTTCGGCATCTGTGGGCAGTGATTGCCATGGAAGGCTTTGCACGTACTGATAGGTTTGGTTCGGCGTTGCATAAACGGGACGAACTGACATGCCGAGTGGCTTCAATTCAATGAGTTCTTTCAGAATGGCTCTGGTGACTCGTTGTATGCCTGTGTGCGCATCGTGTTTTACCAATTCAGAGATGTCTATGAGCAGTTCGCGCTGCTGGCTTTGTTGTTCGTTTGCCGCCAGGAGTGTTGCGAGTTGACGCAATTGAGCATCGTCAATAGCGCGATGGTGTGGTGCGAGTTGTTGCCCCAGTTTTTGAAGGCCTGTTTTTTGTTGTGCGCCTTGATGGGTTTGTGTATCTTGTTTGACTTGTGCAACGACGCGCTCCATGGCGAGCAGGGCCGCGCGTGCACTGGCATCCCAATTGAATTTTTTGGCGTGCAAGATTTGGGTTTTGACCAGCGTTTCCCGGTAACCTTGATCCGTCAGAAGTCGCTGCATTTTTTTCGACATGTCGTGAATGTCGAAAGGATCAAACAGTGCAGATTCATCCCCAATGACTTCGGGCAGGCTTGATGTGTTTGAAGCAATGACCGGTCGCCCGCATTGAATTGCTTCCAGGGCAGGCAAGCCAAAACCTTCGTGCCATGATGGGAAGATGTAGCCTTTGCACAGGCTGTAAAGTTTCACCAGACTGTCGTCGTCGACGAGTCCCACAATCTTGCAGTCTTGTTCGCTGAGACCACATCGTTGGGCTTCAGCCTGGAACGCTGATTTGTGTTCATCGGGCAACCCACCCACAATGGCCAGTTGATGTTCTTTTCTGATGTTTTCTGGCAGTTGCGCGTACGCTTGTATCAGTCGGATGTGGTTTTTTCTGGGATCTGTTGCCCCCGAATACATCAGATACTCTTTTGGCAAACCAAATTGCTTTCGCACCTGACTTGCCTCTTCTGGCGACAGGTTTTTAATTTGAAACTGATCGTCTGCGGCAGATGAAATGTTGGTGATTTTTTCTGCTGGGTATCCAAGCAGATCAACCGCCTCTTTGCGTGAAGATTCGGAGATTGACAACAGCAAACTGCTTTTGCAAAGTGTTTTTACGTGTCCGTCGTACCACTGTCTGACCCGCTCATCCGCCAGGTATTCCTTGGGATTCATCATGGGTATGAGGTCGTACAAAATTGTGGCAACTGGAATTTTTGTTTCATTTGCATCGTCAATGGATGCGATGAAGTTGTCTCCAAATCCCTCAAACAAAGTTGTGATGAGAACAATGTCTGGGGCTATTTGCCGTATCCGCTCTTGTCGGATGTAGTTTGCTGCTGCTCGTCGCCATGCGTTGGCATCATCCATGGCATGGGTCGGCCCAATGGCCTCCCAAATTTTGATCTGCTCAGGACGCAACAGGCTTGAAAATTCCTGAATGATGGAGACGATTGTTTCGGGGAAAAGTCTATTGAGTAACAAGCATATTTCGTGACTTTTCCCATTGCGGATCATGGCTTTGACGAGCGCTCGCGTATATCGCCCTATGCCGCGATGTCTGCTGCCCGTCTGGAGTCCTTGCATGTCGATAAGAATTCGCATGTTATGCCGCCTCTTGATGTTGCTCTATGGCCTTTTTCAGGTCTTCATAGATGATCTGTGCGCGAGGAGACAAGGGCTCAATGGTTGATGCTGCGACGATGTGCGCAGGTTCATTGCTGGCTTGGTCACGCCACTGACTTTGTGCTTTTTTTAATGCCGCATGCAATCCGATTTTTTGGCTGAGTCCCATCAATTGCAGACGCAATGCCGGCCGGTGCGTCAGCTCTTGGTCAATGCATCGAAGCACTTTAAGAATCAGTGCTTTTGAGCGCGCTTTTGGGCCTTCTGCTTTGAGGCGTCTTGTTTGCCCAAATACCCAGCGAAGTGGCTTGGTGTAACGCCATGATTTGCTGGCGTACAAGGCGTTGAGTTCTTGGGCTTGATGTTGCGCTGCGTGCACAGCTTGAATGGCTGTCGCTTGGGCTTGATCGGCTGTGTTTTTCGCTTGACCTGCTGCAGCTTGGGCTTGCTCGGCCTTGGCTTGTGCATGTTCAGCTGCCGTTTGCGCCAACTGTCCAAGCGCCAATGCTTCTTGCACTTGGCTTTGCAATTCTTGTGCGATGGCCTGGGCTTGATCTTGTGCCTGCTTGACTTCGGTCATTTGGCTTTCAAAGCGTGCATCCCAACGGTTGAGCAGGCCGGAAAGGTCCAAGCCATGATTGGCCTTGAATGCATGTGCAGTCAAATCGAGAACTGGCTGGGGTGCCGCTTTTTGCGCCACGATGGCGTAATCCGGACTGACGCCTGTCACCACATCTTCCAGGTTGACTTGGACCTTGGTTTGCAAGCCCTTGGACTCTTGCAATCTCAATGTTTTGACTTGGAAAAAGCCTGCATACTCCGCGAGGAAACTCAAGAGCAAAGGCGGAATGGGCTTTTCGTGGCTGGGGTCTACATAGAAGTTTGAGGTGCCCACCACAAGATTTTCTGGATTGGGGGTTTCCATGATCAAAAGTCCACCTGGCTTGAGCACGCGAATGGCTTGCATGACCAGTTCTTGAAGTTGATCAAATGGCATGTGCTCCACAAGATGGAATGCGGATACAACCGTTTGACTTTGGTCAGGCAGGGTTTGCAGGTGTTGAATGGCGTCACCCGTTTGGGCGTTCAGTCCCCGTTGGTGGCAGGCCTCGAGCATGCCTTCATCGAGGTCAAAACCTTGAATGTCATAACCTGTTTCGGCCATTAATTCGAGCCATTCACCACGACCACAGCCCAGGTCAACGGCTTGCGCGTTCGGGTAGGCTTGCAGCAAGGCTTGCACGAATGGTGTGTAGACGCGCAGCCTGTCTTTGATCGTTTCGCGGGTACCTCTGTGGCGATCTTCAAAGGCTCGATAGAAGGTACTGCTCATTGTTTGCACCTGACTCCGGGCGGCATCCAAGCCACACCTACAAATTCGGCATGCTGGGTATTGACCACGTTGAAAATGATCGCCTGGTCACGCCACTCGTAGTTTTTTCCAATGTGCGTGTCGGCTGTGTGTGCAGCGACTGCAATCGAATAAGTGCCTGGTCCAAGATTGGCGTCGAAATCAAAATTGAACTGAATTCGGTCTTGGGCTTGAAGATTTTTCAGTTGCCGCTTGAGGTGGTGTGTGTTGGTACCAAAGACAGGCTGTCCCAGTCTGTCTTTGATCATGTAGCCGATGACCAGCTCAGGAATAGATTGATGGCAATGGATCTGGATACTCAGTGAGACGGCTTGACCAACGGCCACCAGTTCAATGGTTTGGCCTTTGTCATCCACGAGGTTGACCTCTTCCAGAGAGACTTCCCCTGTGCCTGAAATGGTCTGCACTTTCCCATCTGCCGTGGTCTCTTGCTTGACGGTCTGGTTTTGGTGGTCTGCCAGCATGGCGTTGTAATAGTCCATGACCGCCTCTGGCTCTCCTTGCATGGCAAGTTGCCCGGCATTGAGCAATATGGCTCGGTCGCAGATGCTTTGAATTGCGCCTTTGTCGTGACTGACGATGAGCAAAGTGGTTCCGCTTTTTCGAAATTCACGAATGCGGTCAATGCTTTTGTGCTGAAAATAGGCGTCGCCCACCGACAGCGCTTCGTCGACGATGAGGATGTCTGGACGGATGGCGGTGGCCACACTGAAGGCCAGCCGCATTTGCATGCCACTGCTGTACACGCGCAAGGGTTGGTCGATGTAGTCGCCAATTTCGGCAAAGTCTTCGATCTGGGGCATGAGGCGAGCAATGTCTGCGCTGCTGATGCCCAAGAGTTGCCCGGCCATGAAGGCGTTTTGCCTGCCGGTGAAGTCGGGATGAAAACCCATGCCCAGCTCCAACATGGCGGCCACACGGCCGGTCATGTGCACGCTGCCCGTGGTGGGCTGGGTGGTGCCGGTGATGAGCTTGAGCAGGGTGCTTTTGCCAGCCCCGTTGATGCCCACGATGCCCACAGCCTCACCCGGATTGACGGTGAAGTGGATCCCCTGCAGCACCCACTTGAGTTGGTGTTGCTTGGCATGGCCGGGCGTGAGCCATTCTTTCAGGCGAGACCAGTGGCTGGGGTATTGTTTGTACGCCTTGCCCAGGTTGTTGACAACGATCGTGCCCATCAGAGTTCGTCCACCATTTCGCCTGCATTCTTTTTAAAGAGATGCAAGCCCAACAAGCACAAGAAGGCAGCCAGAACTGCAGTTGGCCAAAGTTGGGTCCAGTCTGGCCATTGTTGATTGGCAAAAATTGCCTGATAAGCACCGATGACCGAGGTCATGGGGTTCATGTGAATGAATGGTGTGATGGATTCGGGCAGGATGCTTGCGGGGTAAACCACTGGCGTTAACCAGAACCAGAACTGCAGGAAGATGCTGAAAAATTGACCGACGTCGCGGAAAAAAACATTCAACACACCAAGGACCATGCCCAGCCCCACGGCCAACATGATTTGCAAGGCCAGCACGGGCAGTGCGGCCAACACCACCCACCCAGGGAAGTTGCCGCTGATCACCAAAAAGGCCATGAACAGCCCAAAGACAATGGCGAAGTTGAGCATGGCATTGAGCACAACAACGATGGGCAGCGTGATGCGTGGGAAACTGATTTTTTTGAGCAAGTTGGCGTTGTCAATGAACATGGTTTGCCCACGTCCCACCACTTCAACAAACAGGCCCCACGTCAAGACGCCGGCACACAGGTAGATGCTGTAGGCAAATGTGCTGTCGACACCGGGGAGTTTGGCCCGCATGACTTGAGCAAATATGACCGTGTAGACCACGATCATGGCCAAGGGGTTGATGATGTTCCAGGCCGCGCCCAGCAGTGAGTTGCGGTATTTGCTTTGGAATTCGCGTTGTACGCTGCCCAAAACAAAACCACGATAGCCCCACAGTGCTTTCAACAGGACGCTCATTTAGCCAATGCGTCCGTATTGGTCTTCAAACCTGACAATGTCGTCTTCGCCCAGGTAGGTGCCGCTTTGCACTTCGATCATGACCAGCATTTGGTCTTGCTGATTTTCGAGTCTGTGTTTGCGACCGGCCTGGATGTAGGTCGATTCGTTGGTGGCAATCGTCAGTTCAGCGTCGCCGTTTTGTACATGGGCTTTGCCCGAAACCACGATCCAGTGTTCGCTACGATGGTGGTGCATTTGCAGGCTCAAGCGCCCACCGGGGTTGACCTCGATGCGTTTGATTTTGAATCCGTCGCCCTCGCCCAACACCGTGTAGGTGCCCCAAGGGCGGTGAACGGTTTTGTGCGTCTTGTGGGTTTCATGCCCCAGGTTTTTCAAGGTGGCAAACAAGTGCTTGACGTCTTGGGCCTTGCTTCGGTCTGCGACCAACAGCGCATCGGGGGTATCGATGATGAGCAAGTTGGACACCCCCACCGTGCCTACCAGCCTGTCACTCGATTGGATGGTGCAGTTGCTGGAGTCGTGCAACAGGGCTTGTCCTTGCACACGGTTGCCACGGTCATCGCTGTCGGTGAGATCACCCAGTGCGGTCCATGAACCGATGTCGGTCCAGCCAATGTTGCAGGGCACGACGGCCATGTTTTGGCACTTTTCCATCACGGCATAGTCGATGGAGTTTTCTGGAACTTGGATGAAGCTGTCGGGATCGAGTTCGACTTGCGTGATGTTTTGACCTTGCGTGCGCCGCGATGCGGCAAGGCACTGGCGGGTTGTGTGCAAGATGTCTGGGCAGTGTTGCTGCATTTGCGCGAGCAAGACGCCGGCTTTGAAACAAAACATGCCGGCATTCCACAGGTAGTGACCTGCGTCAAGGTACTCCTGTGCTTTTTGAATGTTGGGTTTTTCTACAAAACGGATGACGCGCTGGCCATGGGTTTCGATGTACCCATAACCGGTTTCTGGGGCGGTGGGTTGTATGCCAAATGTGACGATCTGGTCTTGCTGGGCCATGGCGTGCGCTTGTTCAACAGCGAGCTCAAACCCGGACTGGTCGGTGATGAGGTGGTCGGCGGCCAGCACCAGCATGATTTCGTTGGGCCCATGCTGGCGTTCGATTTCGAGGGCTGCTGCGGCAATGGCGGCCGCTGTGTTTCGTCCAAAGGGTTCGAGCACGTAGTCAAAACGTGTGTTGAGAGACGCGACTTCGGCGTAGTCGTCTTGGGTCTTGAAGAACAAATCCCGGTTGGTGACGGTCATGACCGCCTTGGTGGCCTTCAGTTGGCTGGCCCGCAAAAATGCCTTTTGCAGCAAGCTTTGACCATCGCCGAGTCGAATGAAGGGTTTGGGGTGTTGCTCGCGTGAAACAGGCCACAGCCGTGAGCCAACGCCCCCAGAAACAATTACAGGAATCATGATTTTTATCGCCGCTTGCGCTTTAAATTAAATTTATTGCTTTTAATGAATATTTCAATTAAAAACCAAATAAATTAATTTAATTCAACGACATTTTGAGTAACTTTGATTGATTTTAACTGAGTCAATCTTTTGTTTACTCAAACCATCACCTGTACTTTGTGGCCATTTATTGGCCACTTGATTCAATATGCGCCAGCACGGCTCAAAACCACAGATATGGTTTTGAACAAGATGATTTGGTCATGCCACAGTGACCAGTTTTTGACGTACCAAGTGTCCAGGTACACCCGTGCGTCATAGTCGAGATCGTTGCGACCACTGACTTGCCACAGCCCTGTCATGCCTGGGCGGACCATCAAGTAATAGCCCGTTTCTTCGCCGTATCGGCCCAACTCTCCAGGGACCACCGGTCTTGGCCCTACCAAACTCATTTCACCGCGCATGACGTTGAGCAACTGCGGCAGTTCATCCAAACTGGTGCGTCGCAACAGGTGCCCAAAGGGACTGATTCGTGGGTCTGTTTTCAATTTGTGGTCTTGAACCCATTGGGTGCGCAACGCGGGACTGCTTTGCAACAGTTGTTCGAGTTGCGCCTCCGCATCGACCACCATGGTGCGAAATTTGTAGCAATCAAACATGCGTCCTTGTTTGCCGACCCGTTTGTGCGCGAACAAGGCTGGGCCACCGTCTTTTCGAATCCATAAGGTGATGACGAGCATCAATGGACTGAGCACCATCAGCAACATGCATGCTGTGACGGTGTCAAAAATGCGTTTAGTCAACCTGGCGGGCCAGCGCCTGAGGTTGTTGCGCATGCGCAGCAGGGCCACTTCGTGAGAGAAAAAATGGGACATGTCGGTCCCGTGCAATGGCACCCCCCTCATGGCAGGGATGACCGCCACGTTGGGGACGTTCCATTGCGCAAGCTGTCTGAGCCAATATTCACGTTGATCGGATTGACTGTGCTCCAAGGCGATCACCCATTGGAATCCGTCTTGTTTTGCCAACTCGGCCATGCGGTGAGCTGGAAATCGTGGGTAGGTTGCATACGATGCTTCTGCGTGGCCAAGGTGCCCTTGCCGTGGGTCGACGAATCCACAAACTTCAAGCCCCATTTCGGGCTGGCTTTGCAGGGCCAATGCCGCCTCCGCCGCGTTGGAGCCCACGCCAACGATGATGGTGGGCATGACCCACAAATTGAGCTTTTTGAGCAATGACCTGGTGACCATGCGCACCCCTATCAAAAACGCAGCCACCAGAGTCCATGAAAGAGCCCACCACTGGCGGGACCCATTCCAGCCAAAGAGTGACACGATGGTCATGTCCAGCATTGCCAAGACGAGCACCATTCGCACGACATCTCTGAGCTCATCCCAAAAGGGCCGTCTGTCGCTGTAGTGCTGATAGCTCATCAGCAAAGTCACCAAGCCCAAGGCGGCGACAAAACCCCAAGCCATGAAGCGTGACAGGTCAGGCTCTGATGCGAGGGTCAGCGAGATCAAAAGTTCGAGGGCAAGGCCTTGGCCGAGCACCACGCTCGAAATGATGAAGGCCAGAGAAATTGCCAACATGTCACCCAGCAATATGGCAAATTTAGAAAATCTGATTTTCTTTTCGCTCAAACCAGAGACGGGGAGTTTTTCGGAGGACATGCCAGGTTCTAGGGTGGTCAGTTCATGGCCGATGGCGTCAGTTGGCGTGACAAGACGGCCCATGAAGTTGTTTGCACATTCGGTGTTGGCGCTTTGTGCGGTGAGGTTGCAGAGCTGGTTCTCTGGTGGAAGCCACCAGTTACAAATCAAATGAAATCGTCATTTCATACTGATATTTACCCGGTATTGTGCCCTTTTTGATTCATGAGAATTATCCATTTTTGAAGAAATAGTCAAATTTGTTGCGTCCGGGCTATAGTCCCGCACCGGCCAAATGGCCCTCTGTGTAGAAAAAAGGCGCCTGAAGGCGATACGGCATGAATGTGCAACCCGAGTTGGTCTGGACTGAGGACAACGAGACGCGGTCTTTGTTTTGGCGCATGGACCAGGGGGCGGCGGTGCCCAAAAAGGTGGCGTTGGCCGATGACACGATGAGCGCGGACACGGCTTTCAGGCTGGCTTGTGAGGGCACGGGCTTGTTGTGGCGGGGGGATTTTCAGAACGCCCGGCAGTTGTTGCAGGCTTTGGCGCGGCGCATCGACAAGCCCAAAAAGGTGCGCGTCAAGAAATCAGAGGCGGCCCCCGCCGTGGTGCCCGGGGCTGCGTTTCACACGCATCGCCAGGCGCAGGCGCACCGAAGCCGGGTGCTCAACCAAGTGTTGATTGAGTTGCAGGGCGATTACGGGGTGGCTTTGCGGCGTGCGCCCGATGTGCGCCAGGCTTGTACGCAGGCTTTTGGGCCGGCCAATGGGCAGGGTTCGGTGCTGTCGCTGCGCAGCTTGCAGGGCGTGGTGGGGGCGTTTGAGTGGCGCAAAAACGGGGTGGAGGTGCCCGCTTTGGGCGAGGCTCTGAAGATTTTTCCGCACTATGGGGTGTTTTCGCCCATTCGCGGCGAGTATGTGGCGTTGGTGGCCAAGGCCCCCTGGCCTGCCGCCATGGGCACGCATTCGGTGGCGTTTGACATTGGGGTGGGCACAGGGGTGCTGTCAGCGGCACTGGCCCGTCGCGGTGCAGCCCAGGTGGTGGGCACCGATTTGAGCGATCGGGCCATGGCTTGCGCCAAAGACAATTTGCAGCGTTTGGGCGTGCAAAACCAGGTGACGTTGTTGCAGACCGATTTGTTCCCCCCAGGGCAAGCGGCTTTGGTGGTGTGCAACCCGCCTTGGTTGCCGGCCCGGGCCACGTCGCTGTTGGACCAGGCCGTGTACGACGAGGGCAGCCAGATGCTCAAGGGTTTTTTAAAGGGTTTGCCTGAACACCTGTGCCCAGGGGGCGAGGGTTGGCTGATTTTGTCGGACTTGGCCGAGCATTTGGGTTTGCGCTCGCGGCAGGAGCTGATGGGCTGGATCGAGGCGGCAGGCTTGGTGGTGCTGGGCCGCATGGACGCCAAGCCGGTGCACGGCAAAGCCCAAGACGCGACCGACCCGCTGCACGCAGCAAGGGCGGCCGAGGTGACATCGTTGTGGCGTTTGGGGGTGGTCTGCGAGGGTCATCGCGACGAGGGCGTCGCTCCTACAGGGGAATAACCCGCATTTTGTGGGAGCCCCGCCCCCGGGGGAGATGGTCTTTTTGTAGGAGCCCCGCCCCCGGGGCGATGGGTGGTGGTCTGCGAGGGTCATCGCGACGAGGGCGTCGCTCCTACAGGGGAAGAACCCGCATTTTGTAGGAGCCCCGCCCCCGGGGCGATGGTCTTTTTGTGGGGGCCCCGCCCTCGGGGCGATGGGTGGTGGTCTGTGAGGGTCATCGCGACGGGGGCGTCGCTCCTACAGGGGAAGAACCCGCATTTTGTAGGAGCCCCGCCCTCGGGGCGATGGTCTTTTTTGTGGGAGCCCCGCCCCCGGGGCGATGGGTGGTGGTCTGTGGGGGTTTTCGCGACGAGGGCGTCGCTCCTACAGGGGGGGCTCGGAGGTCAGACACGGGCCAGCACGGGTGCCAGGGCCTTGCCGGTGTGGGTGCCCAGGATCACCAAGGCTTCGGGTGTCATGGCGGCCACAATGCGGCCGCCTGCGTTGCCGCCTTCCGGTCCCAGGTCAATCACCCAGTCGGCTTCGGCGATCACGTCGAGGTCGTGCTCGATGACGATCACGCTGTGGCCTGCATTGACCAAGCGGTGCAGCACACTGATGAGTTTGTCCACGTCGGCCATGTGCAGGCCCACCGTGGGTTCGTCCAGCACATACAGCGTGTGCGGGGCTTTGTTGCCGCGCTTGCCCACTTCGTCGCGCACCTTG
Source organism: Limnohabitans sp. WS1 (assembly GCF_003063265.1). Lineage (GTDB taxonomy): Bacteria > Pseudomonadota > Gammaproteobacteria > Burkholderiales > Burkholderiaceae_C > Limnohabitans_A. The sequence goes on along the minus strand of NZ_NERU01000015.1, from coordinate 70,529 downwards.
GTCAACTCGGTCACCAGCTTGATGCGCTGGGCTTCGCCGCCGCTGAGCGTGGGTGAGGGCTGACCCAGCGTGAGGTAACCCAGCCCAACATCTTTGAGCAGCTGCAGCGGGTGCGCGATGCTGGGCATGCTGGCAAAGAAGTCCACGGCCTCGTCGACTTCCATCTGCAACACATCGCCAATGCTTTTGCCGCGCCAGGTCACGGCCAGGGTCTCGGGGTTGAAGCGAGCGCCTCGGCAGGTTTCGCAGGGCACTTTCACGTCGGGCAAAAAGCTCATCTCGATGGTGCGCATGCCCTGCCCTTCGCAGCTGGGGCAACGGCCTTCGCCGGTGTTGAAGCTGAAGCGTCCGGCGGCGTAGCCACGGGCTTTGGCCTCGAGGGTTTCGGCAAACAGTTTGCGGATCGTGTCCCAAAAACCAATGTAAGTGGCGGGGCACGAACGTGGGGTTTTGCCGATGGGGGTCTGGTCGACTTCGAGCACGCGGTCGATGGTTTCAAAGCCTTGCACATCGCTACACGCGGTCAAAGCCACGCGTTGGCCTGCATCTTGTGCGGTGCGGCCTGCAAAGGTGGAGCGCTGGCTGACCAGGGCTTGCACATTGGCCAGCAAGACATCGCGGGCCAAGGTGGATTTGCCCGAGCCACTGACACCGGTGACGGCGACCAAGCGCTTGAGGGGCACTTGCACATCGACTTGGCGCAGGTTGTGCAGGTTGGCACCGGTCAGGGTGAGCCACTGAAGTGTGGGCGCTTCGGGCGTTGCTGCCACAACGGGTGAGGCGGCTTTCTTTTTGCCCTTCACTTTGGCTGTGGCTGTGGCCGCTGTATTGACGGTCTCAGCGGCCGTAGCAGCTGGCAAAGAATTGGGATCTGACCCCAATTTCCCCGCCTCTGCTGCTTCTGCGTGGGGCACTGGGCTGGGCGACGATTTTGGCGTACCCCCGCCGTATGAGGAGCCCACGGCATGGCCCCGCGCAGAAGCATCCACCACCCTGCGGGCTTGCATCGGATGCTTCATCGCGTGCAACAGATAGCGGCCGGTTTGCGAATCGGCAGACGCCGTGATGTCTGCCACCGAGCCTTGTGCCACCAAACGACCACCGCGTTTGCCAGCACTCGGCCCGATGTCGATGATGTGGTCGGCGCGGCGGATGGTGTCTTCGTCGTGCTCCACCACCACCAGGGTGTTGCCTTTGTCGCCCAGCTTATGCAGGGCATTGAGCAAGATCTGGTTGTCGCGGGCGTGCAGGCCGATGGTGGGTTCGTCAAGCACATAGCACACGCCCTGCAAGTTGCTGCCCAACTGCGCGGCCAAGCGGATGCGCTGCGCCTCGCCACCCGACAAGGTGGGTGCACCCCGGTCGAGCGTGAGGTAACCCAGGCCCACTTCTTCGAGGAATTCGAGGCGACTCTTGATCTCGGGCACCAAGTCGCGGGCGATGTCGGCGTCACGACCCGTGAGCTGCAACTTGTCCACCCAATGCCGCACATCGGTGACGGACAAGCTGGCGATGTCGGTGATGCGCCAGCCCTGGCCAGGTGCTGAGCCCAAGCGCACAGCGCGGGCTGTCGCGTTCAGGCGGGTGCCTTCGCAGCTGGGGCAAGCCACGTTGGCCAGGTCTTCGATCTCGGGTTCGGCAAAGGTTTGCTCGCGCCCTTTGTCTTTGTCGTCGCGCACCGAGTCGTCAAACACTTGGCGTTCGTCTTTGCTGAGTTTGACGCCCGTGCCCACGCAGTCGGGGCACCAGCCGTGTTTGCTGTTGTAGGAGAACAAGCGCGGGTCGAGTTCGGCATACGAGGTGTCACAGGCCGGGCAAGCCCGCAGGGTCGAAAACACGCGATGCTGGCCAATGCGGGCGGTGGATTCGCCGCTGAACATGGCTTCGCGCAGGCCGTCCAGATCGCTCAGCACATGCACCACGCCTTTACCGTGTTCCAGTGTTTTGCTCAGGGCTTGGCGCAGGGCGGTTTCGTTGGTGGGCAACACATCGAGACTGGCCACGGGCAGTTCAATGTTGTGTTCTTTGAAGCGGTCGATGCGCGGAAAACCTTGTGTGGGCAAAAAGTCGCCATCGACGCGCAGGTGTGTAAAGCCACGCGGCCGCGCCCAGTCGGCCAGCTCGGTGTAAACGCCTTTTCGGTTGACGACCAAGGGGGCCAGCAGGCCAATGTGTTGCCCCCGGAACTGCGTCATGAGCTGCGCGATGATGCTGTCGGACGTTTGCGGTTGCACGGGCGTGTTGTCGTGCACGCAATGCTGAATGCCCAGCTTGACATAAAGCAGGCGCAAAAAGTGCCAAACCTCGGTGGTCGTGCCCACGGTCGATTTGCGGCCGCCGCGTGACAAGCGCTGCTCAATCGCCACGGTGGGCGGGATGCCGTACACCGCATCGACCTCGGGGCGACCAGCGGGCTGCACGATGGAGCGGGCGTAGGCGTTCAGGCTTTCCAAATAACGACGCTGGCCTTCGTTGAACAAGATGTCAAACGCCAGCGTGGATTTGCCAGAACCACTGACGCCGGTGACCACGTTGAACTTGCCGCGTGGAATGTCCACGCTCAGGTTTTTGAGGTTGTGCTCTTTGGCGTTGACGATTTGGATGTTGTTGTTCAACACAGGTGCGCGCCGAGCAACCGGAACCAGTGAGGAGGCACCCTCCACGCCTCGAACGCGAGCCAGCGAGGCTGCGGTGTCAGCGGGTGACGATTTTGGCGTACCCCCGCCGTATGAGGAACCCGCTGACACCGCAGCCTCGCCCCCACGAACACCCGACCGCCCAGCCAGAACATCGAAATCGCCCCCATAGACACTCAAACGCTCAGCCACACCCAACACCTCGCCCATCGACTCAGCGTACTCACGCAGAGCCAGCCCCGTATGAGAGGTCGCATGTTGGCGCACATCTTCTGGCGTGCCTTGGGCCACGATCAGCCCCCCGGCATAACCGCCCTCTGGCCCCAGGTCGATCAGCCAATCGCTGGCACGGATCACATCGAGGTTGTGCTCGATGACGATGAGCGAATGCCCCGCTTCGAGCAGCTTGCGCAAAGCGCGCATGAGCTTGGCGATGTCGTCAAAGTGCAAGCCGGTGGTCGGCTCGTCAAACAAAAACAGCGTGCCTTTGCGCGCCAGACTCTGGCGGCTCTTGGACGCGCTTTTGGCGGCTTCGGCCAGAAAGCCCGCGAGCTTGAGGCGCTGCGCCTCACCGCCCGACAAGGTGGGCACTGGTTGGCCCAGCTTCACGTATTCCAGGCCCACATCGACAATGGGCTGCAGGGCGCGGATCACGTCGCGGTCTTGTGCGAACAAAGCGGCCGCTTCGCTCACCGTCAAGTCCAGCACATCGGCCACGTTCAGGTGGCGCGGCTGCGCCTGACCCAAGGCCTGGCGCTCGACGGTGATCTCCAGAATCTCGGGGCGGTAACGCTTGCCATCGCAGTCAGGGCAGCGCAAATACACGTCGCTCAAGAACTGCATCTCGACATGCTCAAAGCCCGAGCCGCCGCAGGTGGGGCAACGGCCATCGCCACCGTTGAAGCTGAACTTGCTGGCGGTGTAACCGCGTTGACGCGAGAGCGGCGCGGTCGCAAAAATCTCGCGGATCGCGTCCCACGCGCCCACATAACTCACGGGGTTGGAGCGGGCGGTTTTGCCAATGGGCGACTGGTCCACAAACACCACATCGCTCAGGTGGTCTGCGCCCAACAGGCGGTCGTGTGCGCCGGGTGTTTCGGTGGCTTTGCCAAAGTGGCGCATCAGCGCCGGGGCCAGCACGTCCTGAATCAAACTCGATTTGCCCGAGCCACTCACACCCGTGATGGTGACCAGGCGCTGCAGCGGAAAATCCACGCTGATGTTTTGCAAGTTGTGTTCGCGTGCGCCTTCCAGAATCAACCGTGGCGTGCTGTCGGTGACCATGCGCTTGAAGCCCAGGCCCACTTGTTTGCGCCCACCCAAATAAGCGCCGGTGAGCGTGTCTGCGTTGCGCAGGTCGGCGGTGGTGCCGTCAAAAACGATCTGCCCTCCACGCTCGCCCGGGCCGGGACCCATGTCGATCATCCGGTCGGCGGCCATCATCACGGCCGGGTCGTGCTCGACCACGACCAGGGTGTTGCCCGCGTCTCGCAGGCGGTGCATGGCCAAGGTGATGCGGTGCATGTCACGCGGGTGCAGGCCGATGCTGGGCTCGTCGAGCACGAACAGGGTGTTGACCAAGCTGGTGCCCAAGGCGGTGGTCAGGTTGATGCGCTGGACTTCACCGCCGCTCAGTGTGCGGCTTTGGCGGTCGAGGGTGAGGTAACCAATGCCGACGTCGCACAGGTATTTGAGGCGGGTGGTGATTTCTTCCAGCAGCAGTTGCAGGGCTTTTTGTTCGGCGCTTTTGCCTTGTCCTGGCTCTTCGTAGGTTCGGTCTGCATCAGAGCGGGGGGCGGGCTCCTCATGCGGCGGGGGTACGCCAAAATCGTCGCCCGCCCCCCGCTCTGACGCAGACCTTGTGGTCGATCGGGCGTCTTGCGCCCTCTCTGTCGCTGTATCAATCGCCGTCTTGGTGACTCCGTGTGTCTGTGCGTTTGCACCCGCCCCTACGGCTTCGGCCGGGGATGGGCTGGGCGACGATTTTGGCGTACCCCCGCCGTATGAGGAGCCCAGCCCATCCCCGGCCGGAGCCTCCCCCAAGGTCCTCAACAATCCAGCAACCGAAGAGGCTGCCTCAGCCCCCAAAGACGCCTGACCCGACGCCGACAACCGGTCAAAAAACAATCGCAGTCGATCGAGCGGCATGATCATCATGTCGTGCAAACTCAAACCCGGCAGCGCCTCCAACTGCGCACGCGTCCACTTCACACCTGCGGGCATGAAACGCTTTTCCACCGGCAAAACGCCATCGGCATCCGAATGGCTGCCAATGCGCCAGAGCAAACTCTCGGTCTTCAAACGCGCCCCTTGGCACGTTGGGCACTCGGTGTAACTGCGGTACTTGGACAAGAGCACCCGGATGTGCATCTTGTAGGCCTTGCTCTCCAGGTACTCAAAAAAGCGCTTCACGCCGTACCACTGGTGGTTCCAGCGGCCCTTCCACTCGGGCGAGCCGTTGATGACCCAATCTTGCTGCGCTTTCGTCAGCTTGTCCCAGGCCGTGTCGCGCGGAATGCCAGCCGCCTCGGCGTGGCGCATCAGGTCGTCCTGGTTTTCTTGCCAGGCGGGCGTTTGCAGCGTCTTGATGGCCCCAGCGCGCAGCGTGAGCTTGGGGTTGGGAATGACCAGGCCGTAGTCGACACCAATCACCCGCCCAAAACCCCGGCAGGTCTCGCACGCACCCACGGCGGAGTTGAAGGAGAACATCGACGGGATGGGGTCGGTGTAGCGCTGGTCGCTGTCGGGGCAATGCAGACCTGTCGAAAAGCGCCAGATGTCGAAGGCGGCTTCTGAGGAAGCAGCAGCGGAGAAATTGGGATCTGACCCCAATTTCTCTGCATACACGTTCAGGCGGCCGCCACGCTTCAAGGCCACTTCGATGGCTTCGACCACGCGGGCTTTTTCGGCCTTGCCCAAACGGAAACGGTCGGCGATCACGTCCAGCACTTTGCGTGGGCCGGTGAGGGTGGCCACTTCGCGTTCGGCCTGCACCTTGGTGAAGCCGCTGGCAGATAACCACTGCTCGACCTGCTCTGCGCTGGTGTTGGCCGGCAACTCGACCGGGAAGGTCAGGTACAGGCGCGGGTCGCCCGCTTGCTCGGCACGCTGGGCCAGCTCGGCATAGATGGTGTCGGGGTTGTCGTGGCGCACCGGCTGTGCGGTGTCTTTGTCAAACAGCTGGCCTAGGCGGGCGAACAACAACTTCAGGTGGTCGTTCAGCTCGGTCATGGTGCCCACGGTGGAACGCGAGCTGCGCACCGGGTTGGTCTGGTCGATCGCAATCGCCGGCGGCACGCCTTCGACCTTATCGACCGCCGGTTTGTCCATGCGGTCCAAGAACTGGCGGGCGTAGGCGCTGAAGGTCTCCACATAACGGCGCTGGCCTTCGGCGTAAAGCGTGTCGAACACCAGGCTGGACTTGCCCGAGCCGCTGGGGCCGGTGACCACCGTCAGCTCGCCCGTGCGGATGTCCAGATCGAGGTTTTTGAGGTTGTGCTGACGGGCACCACGGATGCGGATGAGACCTTGGGACATGGACGGGCTTTATGGGGTGAGGGCCAAGCATTCTAGGGCGGCAGGATAAACCCGCCGCTGACTGAGGGGAGCCTCGACCTCGGGGCGATTGGCTATGGTCTGCTAGCGCACCATCGCGACGGGGGCGTCGCTCCTACAGGGTGGAATGCCCTGCATTTTGTGGGAGCCCCGCCCTCGGGGCGATGGGGGGTGGTCTGCGGGGCTTATCGCGACGAGGGCGTCGCTCCTACGGGGGGAAGGCCCTGCATTTTGTAGGAGCCCCGCCCTCGGGGCGATGGGGGGTGGTCTGCGGGGCTTTTCGCGACGGGGGCGTCGCTCCTACGGGGGGAAGGCCCTGCATTTTGTGGGAGCCCCGCCCTCGGGGCGATGGGTGATGGTCTGCGAGGTTTTTCGCGACGAGGGCGTCGCTCTTACAAAACAAAAGCCACGCATTGGCGTGGCTTGGGATCGCTCGTCAGGGCCAAAAGCCCTGAGACAGCAGTGTGCTTACTTGGCAGCGCTGGCGTCAGATGCTGGTGCAGCAGCAGGAGCTGCAGCGGGTGCATCGGCTTTGGCGGGCTCTACATGCACAGCATCAGCGCCGTGCTTTTCGCCGCTCATGTCCAGGCTGTCACCGCCTTTGCTGATGACGTACAAAGCCAAGCCAGCAAAGATCACGAATCCAACAACAATTTTCCACATCATTCATCTCCAAAATAAAGAAGGCCCTCCACAGGGGGAAGGCCTTGAATTTAGCACCCGAGTCACCCCGGGATGCTTACAACAAAGATCAGTCGTCTGCGTAGATGTCGACGTCTTTGGTCTCTTTGATGAACAGACCACCGATCACGACGGTTGCACCGGCGATGATGATCGGGTACCACAAGCCGTTGTACATGTTACCGGTCTGAGCCACGATCGCGAAGGCGGTGGTGGGCAACAAGCCGCCGAACCAGCCGTTACCGATGTGGTAAGGCAAGGACATGGAGGTGTAACGGATGCGGGTGGGGAACATCTCGACCAGCATGGCGGCGATAGGACCGTACACCATGGTCACCAACAACACCAAGTAGGTGAGGATGATGATGACGGTAACCTTGTCGAACTTGGCCATGTCGGCTTTGACAGGGTAGTTGGCCCCTTTCAGAGCAGCGCCCAGGTTGGAAGCCAACAGTGTTGCACCAGCGGCCTTCTCGTTGCTCAGGTCTTTGACAGACTTGGTGGCAGCTTCGATCGCCTTGGCGTCTTTGGGTTCTGCAGCGTTCAGAGCAGCCAGCTTTTCCTCGGCCTTGGCCTTGGCAGCAGCCACGTCTTCAGCTGTGTACTTGACCTTCACGACGGTCTCGCCCACCTTGATGATGGCAGGGGTGCCAGCAGGTGCGACTTCGTTCGAGTAGCTCACCGATGCGCCAGCCAAACGTTGCTTGGCGATGTCGCAAGAAGAAGTGAACTTCTTGGTGCCTGTGGGGTTGAACTGGAACGAGCACTCGGCTGGATCAGCAACAACAACCACTTGTGATGCGGCTTGGGCAGCGTACAAGTCTGGGTTAGCAGCCTTGGTCAATGCCTTGAACACAGGGAAGTATGTCAAAGCGGCCAACAAGCAACCGGCCAAAATGATCGGCTTGCGGCCAATCTTGTCAGACAAGGCACCGAACACGATGAAGAACGGTGTGCCGATGATCAAAGACACAGCAACCATGATGTTGGCAGTGGCGCCGTCCACCTTCAACGCTTGTGTCAAGAAGAACAAAGCGTAGAACTGACCGGAGTACCAAACCACAGCTTGACCCGCAGTCAAACCGATCAGGGCCAAGATCACGATCTTCAGGTTTTTCCACTGGCCGAAAGACTCGGACAGAGGGGCCTTGGAGGTTTTGCCTTCGGCTTTCATTTTCACGAAAGCAGGCGATTCGTTCATGCTCAAACGGATGAAGACCGAGATGATCAACATGATGATCGAGACGATGAACGGAACGCGCCAGCCCCAGTCAGCAAAAGCTTCTTCGCCGATGATGGTCCGTGTACCCAAGATCACCATCAAGGACAGGAACAAGCCCAATGTTGCTGTGGTCTGGATCCAGGCGGTGTAGGCACCACGCTTGCCGTGAGGAGCGTGCTCGGCCACGTAAGTGGCAGCACCACCGTACTCACCACCCAAAGCCAAGCCTTGCAACAAGCGAAGGCAGATCAGGATGACGGGGGCGGCCACACCAATGCTGGCGTAGTTGGGCAAGATGCCCACGATGAAGGTCGATGCACCCATGATCAGGATGGTGACCAAGAAGGTGTACTTGCGGCCGATCATGTCGCCCAAGCGGCCGAAGAAGATCGCGCCGAAAGGACGCACGATGAAACCAGCAGCAAACGCCAACAGCGCGAAGATGAAAGCAGAGCCTTCGTCCAAGCCGCTGAAGAATTGCTTGGCAATGATCGCGGCCAATGAGCCGTACAAATAGAAGTCATACCATTCGAAAACGGTACCCAGAGAAGAGGCAAAAATCACCTTCTTCTCTTCCGCCGACATCGGGCGGGGTGCAGTTGTAGCCATGAAGCTGTCTCCAAAAAAGAGTCCCCAACACGAGAACTTGAGCCGATTCTTGATGCTGGCACTTGCCCCTGTCTGACAGGCAACCAACACGGGCTTACATACCAAGTGTTAACCCTTGGTATTTTTTTCACATCGCGAGAAAACCACCTCTTCCAAGGGTAATTACTCAGTACCGTTTGATGCGCATGCTTGAAAGGCGTCGCCCAATTTGCACGCCAAACCCCCTTGCGGCCTCAAAATTCAACCGTTCACCTGGATCGTGACCTTCAGCGCCGACCCTTCACCTCATCCATTACAGTCAGACGCCCAGCGAACTTCGCTTTTCAAATCAGCAGACCCCACGAACAACATCATGAACGACAACACCTTTGACTACATCATCGTTGGCGGTGGCACCGCTGGATGCCTGTTGGCCAACCGCCTGAGCGCTGATGCCAGCCAACGCGTGCTGTTGATCGAAGCCGGCAAAAAAGACGATTACCACTGGATCCATATTCCCGTGGGCTACCTGTACTGCATTGGCAACCCACGCACCGATTGGCTGTACCAAACCGAAGCCGCCGAGGGCCTGAACGGGCGCAGCCTGCGCTATCCGCGTGGCAAGGTGCTGGGTGGGTGCTCCAGCATCAACGGCATGATTTACATGCGCGGCCAATCGCGCGACTACGACCAGTGGGCCCAGATCACGGGCAACGATGCTTGGCGCTGGGACCAAACCTTGCCCTACTTCAAACTGCACGAAGACCACTACAACGGGGCCAACGAGTTTCACGGGGCCAAAGGGGCCAAGTCCGAGTTGCTGGCACCTACCGATTTGCCCAAAGGCAGTTATTTGCACACGCTGCGTGGACGCAACACAGGTGGCGAATGGCGCATTGAAAAGCAACGCCTGCGCTGGGACGTGCTAGACGCGTTTTCGCAAGCGGCCCAGCAGGCGGGCATTCCCGCCACCGACGACTTCAACCGGGGCAACAACGAGGGAGTGTCTTACTTCGATGTGAACCAACGCAGCGGCTGGCGCTGGAACACGGCCAAGGCGTTTTTGCGCCCCACCTGTTATTCACGCCCCAACTTTGAGTTGTGGAACAAAGCCCAGGTGAGCAAGCTCTTGATTGAAACCCAGGCCAATGGCGAAAAACGTTGCACGGGCGCTCAGGTCTGGACAGGGCTGGAGATGGTCGAGGTCAAGGCCACACAAGAGGTGATTTTGAGTGCGGGCAGCATCGGCTCTGCGCAGATTTTGCAGCTGTCGGGCATCGGGTCTGCAGCTGTGTTGCAAGGTGTGGGTGTGGATGTGCAGCACGATCTGCCGGGTGTGGGGGCCAACTTGCAAGACCATTTGCAGATTCGCTCGGTCTACAAGGTCAAGAACGCCAAGACCTTGAACACCCTGGCCAACAGCTTGTGGGGCAAGGCCATGATCGGTCTGGAATACGCCATGAAACGCACTGGCCCCATGAGCATGGCGCCGAGTCAGTTGGGCGCATTCACCAAGAGCGATCCGTCGCAGCCCCACGCCAACATTCAGTACCACGTTCAGCCTTTGAGCCTGGACGCGTTTGGCGAGCCGTTGCACAGTTTTCCGGCCATCACGGCCAGCGTGTGCAACCTCAACCCCACGAGCCGGGGCACGGTGCACATCAAGAGCCCGCGTTTTGAAGACGCCCCCGCCATTGCGCCCAATTACCTGGCCACTGCAGAAGACCGCAAAGTGGCCGCCGACAGTTTGCGTGTGACGCGCCGCATCATGGCGCAAGACGCGATGAAGCCTTTTCAGCCCGAGGAGTTCAAGCCCGGCGTGCAGTACCAAAGCGATGAAGAACTGGCCAAATTGGCCGGTGACATTGCCAGCACCATCTTCCACCCAGTAGGCACCACCCGCATGGGGCGCGACGACGACCCGATGGCGGTGGTCAATGGGCGCTTGCAGGTGCGCGGCATCGCGGGCTTGCGTGTGGTGGATGCGGGGGTGATGCCCACCATCACCAGTGGCAACACCAACAGCCCTACCCTCATGATTGCTGAAAAAGCGGCGCAGTGGATTGGCGAAGATTTCGTGAAAATTTAACGCCACCAAGTGCCATGACTTTCATCCACAAAAAACGCCTGTTGACCACGATCCTTTTGCTGGTCTGGGTGTTGGTGAGCTTTGGCCCCAGTTTTTTTGCGCGAGACTTGTCTGTGACGGTTTGGGGCTGGCCTTTGTATTTTTGGATGGCAGCACAAGGCTCCATCTTGCTGTTCATCTGCATCGTTGTCGTTTATGCGTGGCTCATGAACCGCTGGGAAGCGCAAGAAACCGCTGCAGGCAGGCCCATCGCCAAAGGCTGATCGCGAGCGATTTTTTTCAGCTATTGGGATGTGTTGATCGTTTGTCAAGCCCCCTAAAAACCCACCCCTGTTTTATCGGTGTTTTCCCTTGAATTCAGGGCACACCGACAGTGGCAAACAAAGCAAAACTGTAAGTTAGCCGTCAGGCAAAACAGCCTCTCCCAATGAAGCGGCTGAATCCTCGCGGAAAAATTTTATTTACGCATTTTTCAAAAGGGATTAATTGCGATTAGGTGGACAAGAAGGCAGTTCATAGAATTCGAAAAAATTCTTGATCTACATCAATAAAGTCCTATGTTGCTTGCCATCGTCATCGCCAAAAGTTTGATCGAACTTTCACTCATGTTCATCGTCGGGCGCTTCTTGCTGGGATTGCTGGCAGGGTCCAACCGTGACAACAATGTTTTTTGGCAATTGCTGGATGTGGCCTCCAAGCCTGCGCTTTGGTTGACTCGCAAAATCAGCCCTAAACTGATCCTGGACCAACACATCCCGCTGGCCACCAGCAGCTGGCTTTTGATTGCCTGGGTCGTGGTGGTGCAACTGAAAATCGAACTTTGCCTTGAGATGGGGATCGCTGCATGTCAGTGAAATCCCATACCACCCCCACGCACTTGAACACCTCCAGCCGAAGCCGGTGTTTTTGGCTTCGTCTCCGCGCCAAGGCACTTTTGGTCTTGGGTTTGCGCAAGCAAGCCCATGCGGTGTTTCTAGAGATCCTGCGGATCAACCCAGAGGATGTGCTGGCCTTGAACAGCGTGGGCTTCAAGGAACTGAACGACAAGCGTTTGATTCAGGCTTTGGGATTTTTTGAACGGGCTCTGGTGCTCACACCCAACAACGCCAATGCCCACTTCAACGTGGGGTTTGTGTGCGAAGAGTTGGGGCGAAGCCAAGAAGCCGAACACGCCTTCAGAGCTGCCATTCAGATCGACGAAAAAATGGACCGTGCCTGGTATGGCCTGGGTTTGGTTCTGGTGCGCCAGCAACGGTTTGAAGAGTCTTTGATCGCCTTCAAGCGCAACACCGAATTGCAATCCATGAGCCCTTATGCCTGGTACCAAATGGCCCGGGTGCACATGGAGATGCATGAACCCGACAAAGCGTTGGAAGTCATGCGCCATTTGAATGGATTCGAGCCCAAGGTGGCCGCTCAATTGGAGCGAGAAACCGGTCTCAAACTGAACAGGCCTGCGTGAATACCAAGCCCAGACCTGTGGGCTGAGACATTGAAGTGTGACAGTCGGTAGTTTGATTTTTTTAACAAGAAGGAGATGAAGATGCAGCTCACTGCAAGGCACCAGGAATACTGGGGCAAAAACTTAAGGATCACGGGGCTATTGCTGGCCCTGTGGTTCTTTGTCACGTTCGTGCTTTTGTACTTTTCGCGTGATTTGACGTTCAGCTTTTTTGGCTGGCCGTTCTCGTTTTGGGTCGCCGCCCAGGGCGCACTGATCGTGTATTGCCTGATCATTTGGTACTACGCCCGCTATATGAACAACCTTGACAAGGAATATGGCGTTTCTGAAGGAGAAGAATCATGAGCGTTTTCGGCGGAGAAGGCCAAACCCAAAGCCAGTTTCAGAAATCTCTGAACAAAGTTTTCTTGTTCTACGGCGGAGGCTTTGCAGCCTTCGTGATTTTGCTCGCCATTCTGGAGCAAATAGGCATGCCCAAAGAGTACATTGGCTACGCCTTCTTGGCGGCCACCGTGCTTTTGTACGGCGGTATTGGTGTGATGAGTCGCACCAACGATGCCGCCGAATACTATGTGGCCGGCCGTCGTGTGCCCGCCATCTACAACGGCATGGCCACAGGCTCTGACTGGATGTCAGCGGCTTCGTTCATCGGTATGGCCGGTACGCTTTACCTGACGGGTTACGGCGGTTTGGCCTTTATTTTGGGCTGGACAGGCGGTTACTGTTTGGTGGCTTTGTTCCTGGCACCTTACCTGCGCAAGTTTGGCCAGTTCACCATCCCTGACTTTTTGGGCGCACGTTACGGCGGCAACATGGCGCGTCTGATTGGCGTGTTTGCGGCCATCTTGGTGTCCTTCGTTTACGTGGTAGCGCAGATCTTCGGCGTGGGCTTGATCACCGCCCGTTTGACAGGCCTGTCCTTCGACGTGGGGGTGTATGTGGGCTTGGCCGGTATCCTGGTGTGCTCGTTCTTGGGCGGTATGCGCGCTGTGACCTGGACTCAGGTGGCGCAATACCTAATCTTGATCGTCGCTTACATGATCCCTGTGGTTTGGTTGTCGGTGAAACACACCAGCATGCCTGTGCCGCAAATCTCTTATGGCTACCTGCTTGAAAAAGTCAGCGCCAAAGAAGAGCAATTGCTCAAAGACCCCAAAGAACTCGAAGTTCGCGGCATCTTCAAAGCACGCGCTGATGCAGCCACTGAAAAGCTGAAAGACGTGCCAGCAGCCATGGCCGCTGACAAAGAAGCCGCCACCAAAAAGCTGGAAGAGCTGAAGGCCGCCAACGCGCCAGCAGCAGACATCAAAGCCGCTGAAGCCGCTGTTGCCGCTTTGCCCAAGGATGAAGCCGCTGCCAAAGCGGCTTACACCGCAGCACGCACCACCAACACGGCCCGTGCAGCCCCACCCCTGCGACACGCTGAGCCTTTCCCAGGCAAAGACGACGCAGCCCGGGATGTGGCACGCAAGAACTTCCTGGCCTTGGTCTTCTGTTTGATGATTGGTACGGCTGCTTTGCCACACATCCTGATGCGCTTTTACACCGTCCCCTCGGTGCGTGAAGCGCGTGAGTCGGTGGCTTGGTCGCTGTTCTTCATCTCTTTGCTGTACTTCACGGCGCCCGCTTTGGCGGTGTTGGTCAAGTTTGACATCTACACGCTCTTGGTCGGCACACCGATGGACCAGTTGCCGGGATGGATTGCACGCTGGAACGTGGTCGACCCCACGCTGATGGCGGTGTCTGACATCAACAAAGATGGCATCTTGCAGTTGGCAGAGATCCGCTTGGGTGGTGACATTGTGGTCTTGGCCACACCTGAAATCGGTGGCTTGCCCTTCGTGATTTCTGGTTTGGTTGCAGCGGGTGGTTTGGCTGCGGCCTTGTCCACAGCCGATGGCCTGTTGCTGACCATTGCCAACGCCTTGTCGCACGACGTGTACTACAAAGTGATCGACCCGAACGCTTCGGCGAACCGCCGTGTCGCGATCTCCAAAACCATTTTGGTGTTCGTCGCCTTGGCGGCCGCTTATGTCGCATCGCTGCGCATGGCCGACATTTTGTTCCTCGTGTCTGCGGCCTTCTCGTTTGCTGCGGCAGCCTTCTTCCCTGCGTTGACCCTGGGCATCTTCTGGAAGCGTGCCAACAAATGGGGCGCTTCGCTGGGCATGATGGCGGGTTTGGGCATCTCGTTCTACTACATGGTCAAGACACATCCCTGGATGTACGGCTTGTTCCATGAGGGTTCGTTGACCCCTGAAATCCTGAAGGCCAACACCTGGTGGGACATTGCCCCCATCTCGGCCGGTATCTTTGGTGTACCAGTCGGCTTTGCGGTGATCATCATCGTGTCGCTGCTGACCAAGGCACCGGACCAAGAAGTTCAGAACATGGTCGAAAACGTCCGTTTCCCCAGCTTTGACGGCACCACCTCACAAGGCAGTGCTGCCCACTAAAAGGTCCCTTTTGGCAAGCTCTGTCTTGCCAACTTGAGCCCTTCCAATCAAAAACCCGATCACGTCATGTGATCGGGTTTTTTTGTTTGGGGCAACCGCTCAATTCATGAGCGCCGGACACCCACCCCGCACTGCGACGGGGCTTGCCAGTCCGGGCCGTCAAACCAGGCATCCCCCAGCAAATAGGCCCGCAGCATGGGCAGTGCATCTTGCCCCCAAAACACGCGGTCATCGACCACCCAGCTGGGCACACCAAACACCCCCTGCTCAATCGCCTCTTGGGCGTGCGTTTGCAAAGCCTGCTTGACTTGGGGGCTGCCGGGGTCTTGTGCCGGTGCCAGCTCGGTCGTCAGGGCCGCCAGGCGCTCGGGGTCGGCCGCATCCTGCCCTGTACACCAAACATGGCGAAAAATTTTCTCGCACACATAGCGACTGGGCGTGCCGTCGGCGTCACACGCCGTGGCCAGACGCAACAAACCCAAGGGGTTGAAGGGGTGCATGGCTGGCAGCTGCAAGGGCGTGCCTTGCTGACGGGCCAACCACAGCACCTGCCGGTAGGTCCAGTCACGCTTGGTGGGGATTTCCGCCGGACCGAGTTGCCCATGGTGCTTGAGCATGGCGGCAAACAGCACCGGTTTGTGCACCACGCGGTGGCTGATGCCCTGCAAGGCGCGGGGCAGCGCATCAAAGCCCAGCCAGGCGTAAGGCGAGATGAAGTCGAGATAAAAGTGAATGGTTTTCATAGGGTGCAGTGGGTGTGTTGGCGCACCCAGTCTATAGGGTGAACACCGAGAGACGGAACAGGGCTTGACCCTAGAATTTGCATCAAACCTGTTTTCCAGGTGAAGTCATCTTGGTCTTTGACTTCCGTGCCCAACACTCAAGGAGACAGCATGTACAAACACATCATTTTGGCCTACGACGGTTCGGCCAGCGGACAAAAAGCCTTGATTGAAATCAAGGAACTGGCGCATTGGGGTCAACCCCGTTTGACCTTGGTGGCGGTGGTGCCCACGCCCATGGATGTGGGTTCGATGGAGATGGGCTACTACGCATCAACCAACACGGCCGCCGTTGAAGCGCAGTTGGAACAGCAATTGAACGATGGCGTGGCCGCCTTGAAGGCCATGGGTTTTGCGGCCCACGGCGAACTGCTCAAAGGCGAAGTCATCAAGGCGCTGTCTGAGTATGCCGACCGCATGTCGGCAGACTTGCTGGTGGTGGGCCATCGGCACGAGAGCAATTTGCTGCGCCGCTGGTGGAGCGGTTCGACGGCCAAGGCCTTGGTGGACGAGTCGCCTTGTAATGTGTTGATTGTGGTGGAGCGCAGCGCCTGAACGGCCCAAACGGCCGAGGCCGTCAGCCCCCCACCAACGACTGCACGCGCATTTGAATGCGCTGCCAGACTTGGCGTTTGCCTGCGTCATGCAGTCGACTCCACTCGCCGATTTCTTGCAGGGTTCGCAAGCAGCCTTCGCATTGGCCTGTTTGCGGGTGCATCACACACACCGAGACGCAAGGCGATGGCACATGAGGCAGAGATGTGGACAGCACTTGCGATGCGCGTTCGGCCAACTTGTGCAGGCGGATGTTCATGCGGGCTCTCCATGGGAGACCATGACGGCCTGCACCACATCGGCCACGGGCGCGTTGGTCAAACGTTTCAGGTCGTCGGGCTGCAACTGGAACACGCCATGCGGGTGCCCGGCGGCGGCCCAGATGTCGGCAAAACGCCACAGGTCTTGGTCAAGCACGGTGACCGGCGTGTTGAGGTGCGCCACAGGCGAGACACCGCCAATGCTGAAACCGGTCTGGGCTTTCACAAACTCGGCATCGGCACGGCCGATCTTGCCAACCAGGGCCGAAACTTTTTTCTCATCCACGCGGCGGTCCCCCGAGGTGACCACCAGCACGGCCACACCATCGTCCTTGCGCTTGAAGATCACGCTCTTGGCGATCTGACCAAGTTGCACACCCAGCCCGTCGGCCGCCTCTTGTGCGGTGCGGGCTGCGCCATCGAGCATGACCGGCGCATGCGGATGACCGGCGTCTTGCAATGCGCGGGAAACACGCTGCACACCTTCGGGCAATGCGTGCAATTGAGCTCCGCACATGGCTCAACCCGCCCGCTTGTTGAGGATGGCTCTGGCCACGTTCGAGTTGGGTTGACGGCCCAAAAAGTCGCTGATGAAGGCCCCGGCATCGACCAGTTTGTCCAGGTCAATGCCTGTGGCGATGCCCATGCCGTGCAGCATGTACACCAAGTCTTCGGTGGACACATTTCCGGTGGCCCCCTTGGCATAGGGGCAGCCGCCCAGCCCTGCAACAGACGACTGGAAGTTCCACACGCCCATTTGCAGTGCAGCCAAGGTGTTGGCCAGCGCCTGCCCATAGGTGTCGTGAAAGTGACCACAGATGTGGTCGATGTCGAAATGCTGCAACGTGGCCTCGATGGCACGTTGCACCTTGAGCGGTGTGCCCGTGCCGATGGTGTCGGCCATGTCCACGCGTTGCACGCCAATTTGCTTCATCAAACCCGCCAGATGGGCCACGCTGGCCGGTGAGACATCGCCTTCGTAGGGGCAACCCACACTGCAGCTCATGGCACCGCGCACAGCAATGCCTGCGGCCAGCGCGGCCTGCACCACGGGCGCAAAGCGTTCCATGCTTTCTTCGATGGAGCAGTTGATGTTCTTTTGGCTGAAGGCCTGGCTGGCCGCACCAAACACCACGATCTCGTCGGGCTTCGATGCCACCGCTGCCTGAAAGCCCACCATATTGGGTGTGAGCACCGAGTAGCGCACACCCGATTGGCGCTCGATGCCCGCCATCACGACCGCGT
The DNA here is from genome assembly GCF_003063265.1 of Limnohabitans sp. WS1. Classification (GTDB taxonomy): domain Bacteria; phylum Pseudomonadota; class Gammaproteobacteria; order Burkholderiales; family Burkholderiaceae_C; genus Limnohabitans_A. The sequence goes on along the minus strand of NZ_NERU01000015.1, from coordinate 52,998 downwards.
TGTCGGCCATCTGCGGCACCCACTTCGGGGACACAAAACTGGTGACCTCGATCTCGGTCAGACCTGCGGCCTGCAGGCGGTGCACCAAACCGATTTTGACCTCGGCCGGGACCGGTTGCTTTTCGTTTTGCAAACCGTCGCGGGGACCGACGTCGATGAGTTGAACGCGTGAAGGGAGTGTCATGGGATTCTCTGAATGGTCAATAACCGCGCTGGTGGTCCACCACGCCACGGATGGGCTCGCCGCGCTGCAGCGCCTGCATTTTGCCCACGATTTGCGCGATGCTTTCTTCGCGCAGGGTGCGGGCGGAGGTGTGTGGCGTCACGGTGATTTTGGGGTGCTGCCAAAAGGGGTGGTCAGCAGGCAAAGGTTCGGTGCGGAACACGTCGAGCGTGGCCCCGGCCAAGTGGCCGTTGTCGATCAGGGCGATCAGGTCTTCTTCGACCAGGTGCTTGCCCCGCGCCACGTTGATGACATAGCCGCCTGCTTGCAGTTGGGACAAGGTGCCTTGGTTCAGGATGTTTTCGGTCTCGGGCGTGAGCGGCATCAGGTTGACCAGCACGCGCGTGGCGGCCAAGAATTCGGGCAGGCCTTGCGCACCGCTGAAGCAACGGATGCCGGGCAGGTCTTTGGCACTGCGGCTGTAGCCGTTGACCGGAAACTCAAACACCTGCAGCGCTTTGGCCACACGTTCGCCGAGCACGCCCAGTCCCATGACGCCCACGGCAAAATCGGCGCGGCTGCGCGGCTTGCGGTAGGACCATTTGCCCGCTGCGGTGTCGGCGTCGTAACCGTCAAATTCGCGAAAGTGCCGAATCACTGCGTGGCACACGTATTCGGCCATTTGCACCGACATGCCGGCGTCGTCCAGACGCACGACTTTCAGTGAGGGGGGCAGCTTGAGTTGAAGCAAGGCGTCCACACCCGCACCGATGTTGAAGAGGGTTTGAAGCGCCGTCTGTTCGTCGATGAACTGCTGAGGCGGTGCCCAGACGATGGCATGGTCGGCGGGCGGTGCGCCAGGTGCCCAGGCGCTAACCCGGGCGTCGGGGAGTGCTTGCTGCACGGCCTGCACCCAGGGTTCAGGCGGCAAGCTGGCAAAACAGATGGTGATGTTCATGCTGCAATTGTGTCAGCGGAGAAATATCCGGACTGTCGCGCGGGTTGTCGTCTTGTAGGTCGGTGGCTTTAGCCCCGACATGCGGTTGTTGCCAGTCGCACATCGTCGGAGCTGAAGCTCCGACCTACAAAATTCACGCCGCCAGTTTGAGCAACTCGGCACCGTCGGCGACTTGGTCGCCGGGCGCGTACAGCAACTCGGCGACCACGCCGTCTTTGGGCGCACTGATGGTGTGTTCCATTTTCATGGCTTCCATCACGGCCAAAGGCTGACCCGCCTTGACTTTGTCGCCTGCCTTGACGGCAAAGGACACCACCTTGCCCGGCATGGGAGCCGTCAGACGCCCACCCTCTTGCGCGGCTTCGCCAGCGTGCGCCAAGGGGTCGAGCACGGTGATGCGGGTCGCGCCCTGGGGGGTGAAGAGGTGCGCGGTTTCGCCTTGCCAGTCGAGCTGGCTGAAGCAGCGGGGGGCATTGCCCCACTGAACCCACAGGCCTTCGCCATGGGCGGCAAATGTCAATACGCCAGATGCAGCGTCATCGCCTTCCAGCGACAAGCTCAAAGCGCCGTCGTGCAGGTAGTTCAGACGGGCCGAGCGCGGCTGGTCTTGCCAGACAAATTCAAAGCGGCGCTGCGCCAAGCCGTGCGACTGCCAGCCATCACGGCGGCTGAAGGGGTCTGCGCCCTGCAGGGCTTTTTCTGCGTGCAGGGTGTGCGCCACCACCGCAGCCACGGCGGCAGGCAAGCCCACGGCTTCTTGTTTGAAAAGGACGGGGGCTTCGCGTTGTATTAAGGCCGTGTCGAGCTTGGCGGTGGCAAAGGCCTCGCTGCGCACCACATGGCGCAAGAACTGCACGTTGGTGTTCAGGCCCACGATGTGGGTCTGCGCCAAGGCTGTGTCCAAACGCGCCAGCGCTTGCTCGCGGGTGTCGCCGTGCACGATGAGCTTGGCCACCATGGAGTCGTAAAACGGGCTGATGGTGTCGCCCTCGCGAACGCCGTCGTCCACACGCACCGTGCCACGCTCAAAGCTGGTCGCTTGCGGCTTGCGGTACACCTGCAAGGTGCCTGTGGCGGGCAAGAAGTTGTTGTCGGGGTTTTCGGCGCAAATGCGCGCTTCAATGGCGTGGCCCTGAATGCGCAGCTGGTCTTGCCGCAAAGGCAAGGCCTCGCCACTGGCCACACGCAACTGCCACTCCACCAGATCAAGACCCGTGATGGCTTCGGTCACCGGGTGCTCCACCTGCAAGCGGGTGTTCATTTCCATGAAGAAAAACTTCATGGATTCGGGCTGGTCGTACGCCGTTTGTTCGACGATGAATTCCACCGTGCCCGCGCCCACGTAATTCACCGCCTTGGCGGCAGCCACAGCCGCTGCGCCCATCTGCGCACGCAGCGCCTCGGTCATGCCGGGGGCCGGGGCTTCTTCCAGCACCTTTTGGTGGCGGCGCTGCACCGAGCAGTCGCGCTCGAACAAGTACACGCAGTTGCCCTGCGTATCGCCAAACACCTGGATTTCGATGTGGCGTGGGCGCTGCACATACTTTTCAATCAGCACCGCATCGCTGCCAAAGCTGTTGATCGCTTCACGTTTGCAGGAGGCCAGCGCTGCCGCAAAATCTTCGGACTTTTCGACCACCCGCATGCCCTTGCCGCCACCGCCTGCACTGGCTTTGATGAGCGCGGGGTAACCGATGCGGTCAGCTTCGTGCTGCAGCAGCGCCGGGTCTTGGTCGGCTCCGTGGTAACCGGGCACCAGGGGCACCCCTGCGGACTCCATCAAACGCTTGGATTCGGCTTTGAGGCCCATGGCCAAGATCGCCGAGGCTGGGGGGCCGATGAACACCAGACCTGCAGCGGCGCAGGCCTTGGCAAAGTCTTCGTTCTCGCTCAAAAAGCCGTAGCCGGGGTGCACGGCCTGGGCGCCCGTGTCTTTGGCCGCTTGCAAAATACGCTCCCAGCGCAGGTAACTGTCTTTGGGGGCCGAACCGCCCACATGCACGGCTTCGTCACACGCTTGCACATGCTTGGCCCCAGCGTCGGCGTCCGAATAAACGGCCACAGTCTGGATGCCCATACGGCGGGCGGTGGCCGCAACGCGGCAGGCGATTTCGCCACGGTTGGCGATCAGTATTTTTTTGAACATGTCAATTTCTCCAAACCACTTGGTTATCTACGGCATACAACTTGCAGGCAATGCCACGGCGTGCCTGGCAAAAACCCAATGCGCGACCCACGGCCCAATCGCCTGTGGCAAAGCCCGCGCCACCCGGGCCGATGGCAAAGGCACGCGGTGAGGGGCTGGCCAGAAAACGGCGGTACAGGTTTTGCCGGGTCTCGGCACCCACCGGCACTTTGTCGATCTCATCCACTTGTGCGAAACCACTCGGCTCAGGGACCGGTGGCAAAGCGGGCTGGGTGTACCCGGCCTGGGCCAGAAAAGCATCCACCTTAGGCACCCAGCGGTCCATGTCGATGCTGAACCCCGAATGGCCATCCTGGCCCACGGGCGCGAGTTGGTGGAACTCGGCTTGCCCACCACCGTCCAGCCAGGCGCGATGCCAATCACGCGGCGCTTGCGCACCCCAGAACAAATCGTTTTCCCAATACAGCCACAGCATGGGCACTCGGGCTTGTGCAGCGCGGGCCTTCCAGAGTTGGCCAATTTGGACGTTCGCACAGGAACGCCCAGGACGGCCCACCGGATCACCCCCGGTGCCACCCGCGAAATTGATGGCCCCTTGCAAACCTGGGGGGTTACGCCAGGTGGTGGCCACCGAGGTCAAGCCGCCGACCGATTGGCCCATGACCCACCACCGCGAGGCGTCGACGAAGGGCAAGCTGCGCGCAAATTCGGCCACCGCGATCACTTGGTCCGATGCGGCCAGGCTCATGGGTTCGATGCGGGGCTGGCTGCAACCACCGTTGCTTTCTGGGTCAAAACCATCGAAGGTTTCGCCATAGCCCACACGGGTGGGCACCATGACCACAAAACCCTTGAGCACAAAATAGCGGGACTGCTGCTCATACCGAAAGCGTGTGGGCTGGGCCCTCTTCTCGGGGCTGGAGGCACGGCCATGGTTGAGCACCACCATGGGGAACGGCCCATCCCCTGCGGGCTTGAACACCGTCACCGGGATTTGGCGCTGCTCACGCCGGCCATAAAGGTCCTCCATCGAAACCGGTACACGATGAACAACTTCATGCAGGTCTTTGGCGACGGGCAATTCGGCAGGGGTTTGCGCGCACGCAAAAACCGCCCAGAAGAAGCACCCTAACCCGAACAGACTACGAAGCAATTTCATGCCAGCACGATCAAGCCAATAACCAGCTGGGTTTGCGTTTTTGCAAAAAGGACAGCACACCCTCTTTGCCTTCGCTGCTGGCGCGGATGTCGGCAATGCCCGCCACCGTTTGCGCCACCAGCGCGTCGTTGATCTCGCGTTCGGCCACGTCCTGCACCAGCTTTTTGCAGGCACGCACGGCGTGGGGGCTGGCATTCACCAGCGCTTGGGTGAGCTCCGCCACTTTGGCGTCCAGCGCATCGGCTGTCACCACCTCGTGCACCAGGCCGATACGGTGCGCCTCGGCCGCGCCAAAGCGCTCGGCCGTCAAAAAGTAGCGGTGCGCCGCACGCGCACCCATGGCGCGGATCACATAGGGGCTGATGGTGGCGGGAATCAGGCCCAGCTTGACCTCGCTCAGGCAATAGTGCGCCGTGTCCACGCTGACAGCCATGTCGCAGGCCGCCACCAGGCCCATGCCACCGGCGTACACATCGCCTTGCACGCGTGCGATGGTCGGCTGGGGGCAGGCGTAAATGGCGTGCAGCATGGCGGCCAGCTCGCCCGCATCGGCCAGGTTTTCGTCCCGGGTGTAGTCTGCCATGCGGCGCATCCAGTTCAGGTCTGCGCCTGCGCAAAAGGCCGGACCCTCGGCGGCCAGTACCACGCAGCGCACGGCGCTGTCTTGGGCCACTGCCAGAAAAGCGTTTTTCAGCTCGGCAATGACTTCGTCATTGAAGGCGTTGCGCACATCGGGGCGCGACAGCGTGATGGTGTGCACGCCGCCTTGGGTTGTGATTTTCAGGGCTGTGCTCATGCTTTGGATGCCTGTTCTGCCAAAAGGAAATAAACCATGTCGAGTTCTGGGCAAGGCTGGCCCATGGCGGTCAGCGCCGCCGTGATCTGGCCACGGTGGTGGGTGGCGTGGTTGAACACATGCGCCAAGGTGGCCGCAAACGGCAAGGACAGGGGGTCGCCCTTGCTCGTGCGGTAGTCCAGATGGCCATCAAATCGCTCGGCACTCCAGCTGGCAATCAGGGGCGTCCAGTTGGCCGATCCGCCCTTGAGCGCCTGGGCCAGGCGTTCACGGTGGGGTTCAACCTCGGTGTCCAGCGCCAGCACCGGCGATGCGCCTTTGGCAAAACGCGCATACCAAAGCAAGTGCTCGGCCACCAGCATGTGGTTCAGCGTGCCGTGGATGCTTTTGAAGAACAGGCCCACGTCGCGCCGATAGTCTGCATCGGACACACGCGAGACCGCTTCGAGCAGGCGGTGCGTGACCCAGACCTGGTAGCGCGCTTGCATGTTGAAGTGGCTGTGCCAGGTGGATGTGCTCATTGTGGCCATGTCTCCAGTCCTCCTAAAGTTTTGAGTGATTCAAAGTCCGCGTCGCGGTGCAGCAGCGTGTGGCCGTGGGTCATGCAGTAGCTGGCCAGCAGCACGTCGATGGGGCTGTGCACGGTGCGGCCAGATTGGCGCAAGCGTTGATAGAGTGTGGCAGCCTGAAGGGCGTTGTCGAGACCACCAATTTCCACCACTTCCAAGTTCAACAGGAGGTCGCGCACTCGGGCCTGGGCACTCGCCGTGGAGAAGCCTCGAACCACTTCAAAAATAACCAGATCGGCGACACCAATGTCGGGCGGCCCATCTTCCCCTGTGAGCCAGCGTTCTAACTGTTGGGTCTGTGGGTTGATCGTGCCTCGAAAGTGATCGATCAGCACGCTGGAGTCCACCAAAATCATGCTGACTTGCCTTTCCCATGCAGCTTGTTTTCAGTGCCTGCTTGGGATTTTCGAGTTTTAACCGCGGGCTTGACTTCATATGTAGCAGCAGGTTCTTGCACGGTCTCTGCAAGTTGCCTTTCTTCGCGCGCCTTGGCCCAGGCTTCGTCGGAGTCGTCCCAAAACAAGGTGCCACGGGCAGCCAACAACGCTGCATAAGCCTTCTTGCGCTTGAGCAGGCGCAAGCCCTCTTCCACAGCCTCTCGCTTGGTCTTGAAGTCGCCATAAGCCATGACGTCGGCCATGAGCTTGTCGTCGATCACGATGTTGGTGCGCATTTGGAACCCTCCAGAATGTGTATGAATTTAAAAAATCATACACATCACATGCGGAAAAGTCCAAATTTCGTCTCGGGGATCGGGGCATTCAGCGATGCGCTCAGTCCCAGCGCCAACACGCGGCGGGTATCGGCCGGGTCGATGATGCCGTCGTCCCAAATGCGGGCGGTGGCGTAGTAAGGGTGGCCCTGGTCTTCGTATTGCTGCTTGATCGGGGCTTTGAAGGCTTCTTCTTCTTCCATGCTCCACTGGCCGCCCTTGCCCTCGATGCCATCGCGCTTGACAGTGGCCAAGACGCTGGCCGCTTGCTCGCCGCCCATGACACTGATACGGGCGTTGGGCCACATCCACAAGAAGCGGGGGCTGTAGGCGCGGCCGCACATGCCGTAGTTGCCCGCGCCAAAGCTGCCGCCAATGATGATGGTGAACTTGGGCACAGCGGCAGTCGCCACGGCCGTGACCATCTTGGCGCCGTTGCGGGCGATGCCTTCGTTTTCGTATTTGCGGCCGACCATGAAGCCGGTGATGTTCTGCAAAAAGACCAGTGGGATCTTGCGCTGGCAGCACAGCTCAATAAAGTGCGCGCCTTTGAGCGCCGACTCGCTGAACAAGATGCCGTTGTTGGCGATGATGCCCACCGGCATGCCTTCGATGCGGGCAAAGCCGCAGATCAAGGTGGTGCCAAAGCGGGATTTGAATTCGTCGAACTCGGAGCCGTCGACGATGCGGGCGATGATCTCGCGCACATCAAAGGGCTTGCGCGTGTCCGTCGGAATCACGCCGTACAGCTCTTGCGCATCGAACTTCGGGGGCACAGGCGTATGCGTGGCGATGTTGGGGGCCTTTTGGGCATTCAGATTCTTCACAGCCTGACGCGCCAGCGCCAGCGCGTGCACATCGTTTTGCGCCAAGTGGTCGGCCACGCCACTCAAGCGGGTGTGCACATCACCTCCGCCCAAATCTTCGGCACTGACCACCTCGCCCGTAGCGGCTTTGACCAGTGGCGGGCCACCCAAAAAGATGGTGCCTTGGTTCTTGACGATGATGGTCTCGTCGCTCATGGCAGGCACATAAGCGCCCCCCGCCGTACAAGAGCCCATGACCACCGCGATCTGCGCGATGCCTTGCGCACTCATATTGGCTTGGTTGAAAAAGATGCGGCCAAAGTGGTCGCGGTCAGGGAAAACCTCGTCCTGGTTGGGCAGATTGGCACCGCCCGAGTCCACCAGATAAATACAAGGCAAGTGGTTTTGCTGCGCGATCTCTTGCGCACGCAAATGCTTTTTCACGGTCATCGGGTAATAGGTGCCGCCCTTCACCGTGGCGTCGTTGCACACGATCATGCAGTCCACGCCGCTCACGCGGCCGATGCCCACGATCACGCCCGAGCTGGGCGCGTCGTTGTTGTACATGTTCAAAGCCGCCAGCGGCGCGACTTCCAGAAAAGGCGTGCCGGGGTCGAGCAGCATCTGCACGCGGTCACGCGGCAGCAGCTTGCCCCGGGCGGTGTGCTTGGCCCGGGGGGCCTCGCCACCGCCTTGGGCCACACGCTCCAAGTGGGCACGCAGGTCATCGACCAAGCCACGCATGGCGGCAGCGTTGTGCTGAAAATCGGCGGAACGCGGGTTCAGTTGGGAGTGCAAAACGGTCATGGTGCTTCCTTGGGTCTGGGGCCGCAGGGCTTGGCCCTGGGCGCATCGAACGTGCAATACCTGCCAGCTTAAAGGCTGCAGCCCCGCTTGGGGGTGTCAAATGGGTTGCAAATCGTGCCACAATTTGCGCCACCATGAAAGACGCTGCCAGCGCCCACCCCAGCCCCGGCCATTCATTGGCCAACCACCACACCCTCTCCATGCGCGCCGAAACACCCATCGCTTTTGTGCGCGCCATTGCCAGCGCGTTTGCCCTGCGCGGCTTGGACCCCTTGCCCGCCCTGCAGGCGGCACAAATTGCGCCAGACTTGCTGCATCAACCCGATGCGCGCATCACCGCTTTGCAAATGGAATGGCTCTCGGCCAGTGCCATGCGCGAGCTGGACGACGAGGCCCTGGGCTGGTTCAGCCGCCGCCTGCCTTGGGGCAGTTACGGCATGCTCGTGCGCGCCTCCCTGACCGCCCCCACACTGGGCGTAGCACTAGCCCGCTGGTGCCGCCACCACGGCCTGCTGACCGACGACATCCACCTGCAAGTCAGCCCGTCGCAGGGCGTGGCCAGCCTGCAATTGACCGAACAACGCGAACTGGGCGCTTTGCAGGAATTTGCCGTGGTCTCTGTGCTGCGCAATGCTTTGGGCGTGGCCTGCTGGCTGACGGATTCGCGCATCCCCTTGCAACAAACCACGCTGCGCTTTGCCCCGCCGCCCCATGCCGACAGTTACCGCGTGCTGTTTGACGGCCCCACGCAGTTCAACGCGCCCACACACAGTCTGCAGTTCGACGCGGGCTACCTGAACCTGCCGGTGCGCCGCGACGAAGCCGCATTGCAACGCATGCTGCAACGCGCCCTGTTGCTCACCGTGCGCCCTTACCGGCGCGACCGTTTGCTGGTGGAAAAAGTCCGCCAAACCCTGGCCGAGCACCCCGAGCACAGCCGCAACGCCGACGACCTGGCCGCGTGGCTCAACCTGTCACCGCGCACGCTGCACCGGCAACTCAAGGAAGAAGGAGCCAGCCTGCAGCAACTCAAAGACGCCGTGCGCCGCGACCTGGCCACCGACCTGCTGCTGCGCACCCAGCGCCCCATCAAACAAATCGCTGGCGAGGTGGGGTTTCAGAACGAGAAGAGTTTCATGCGGGCTTTCAAGGGGTGGACGGGTGTGACGCCGGAGGGTGTGAGGTCTCGTCGGCCACCCCGGTCCACCTGAATTGGCTTTTATCGGTTCGAAAAGCGCTAATCATTTAAATATAACCAGTTTATATTTTAAATTTGGCCTTACGTGTGTTTAAATTTATCCATAATTAAAAGCCCAAACAAGCCACATGCCCACCCCTATGTCACGCCCGAATGAGTCAGAGATCCGACGCTTCGTTCAAGCCAAAGTGGCCGTCGCGCTAGAGGACACGCGCGTGGTGCTGATCGTGGGCCCTCGCCAAGCAGGCAAAACCACACTGGCGCGACGGTACGCAAACCCTGCTCGCCCTTTCATCACCTTGGACGACCCCGCCACTTTGTCTGCTGCTCGTGCCGACCCCACAGGTTTTGTACGGGGCTTGAGTCAAGCCGTGATCGATGAAGTTCAACGCGCACCCGATCTCTTGTTGGCCATCAAAGAGAGTGTGGACAAGGACACAAGGCCAGGTCGCTTTCTACTCACCGGCTCCACCAACCTCATGGCCATGCCTTTGGTTGCCGACTCTTTGGCGGGTCGTTTAGAGGTCGTCACACTGTTGCCCTTCGCGCAAGCCGAGTTGGCCGCCACGCCAGGCGATTTGTTGGACCGTTTGTTTGACGGCCAAGGCTTGCCCGATGTGGGCATGCCTGTGGTGGGCCATGATCTGATGGATTTGGTGCTCAAAGGCGGTTACCCAGAAGCACTGCGACGCTCAACGGTGGGTCGCCGCCAAGCCTGGCTCTTGGACTATGTGGCCTTGATCCTCGATCGCGATGTGCGTGACATCGCCCACATCGACCAGCTCGACCGCATGCCGCGCCTTTTGAACATGCTGGCGGCGCACGCAGGGCAAATGGTGAACCACAGCAGTTACGGCGCCGCGCTGGGGCTGACATCTCCGACCGCACAGAAATATGTGGGCATTTTGGAGCGATTGTTTTTACTGCGCCAAATACCCCCGTGGTCAAGCCATGCGATCAGCCGATTGACGAAAACGCCCAAGCTGCATTTTTTGGACACCGGCTTGCTTGCAGCACTGCGCAGCGCCACGGCCGAGACATTGAAAAAAGACGCCTCACCCGAGCGCGTGAGTTGGGGACCATTGTTGGAAAATTTCGTGGTCTCCGAAGTGCTCAAGCTCGTCACCTGGTCCGACAAGCGGCTGCGCGTTTCACACTTTCGCAGCAAAAACCAAGACGAAGTGGACTTGGTCATTGAAGACCCACAGGGGCGTGTGGTTGGCATTGAAGTCAAAGCATCGGCCACGGTGCGCAACGTCGATTTGAGAGGGCTACGCCAACTTCAGGCCGCAGTCGGCGATAAGTTTTTACATGGACTTGTACTCCATGACCATGACCGCATCACACCGTTTGACGCGCAACTGCATGCAGGTCCTGTCTCTCTTTTATGGCGATGAACGATCAGTTGCAAGCTTGAGCCATTCCGCCTGAACCTTCCCCGCGCTCATGACCCCAAGCGCAATCCCCGCATGTGCTCAAACACCTGCGCCGCACCGGCCTGGCGCAGGGCATGGGCGTCAGCGCCTGGTGGCGCATAAGCCCACACCGTGGCTCCAGCAGCCACGCCCGCCGTGATGCCCACGGTGGTGTCTTCAATGACCAAGCAGCGCGTCGGTTCAATTTGCAAGTGCGCGGCAGCGGCCAGGTACACATCAGGGTGCGGTTTGCTGCGCGGCATCTCATGGCCGCTGAAAATGCGGCCTTCAAAAAAGTGGATCAGGCCGACTTGCTTGAGCATCATCTCGACCTTGAAGCGGTCTGCCCCCGAAGCCACCGCGATGCGGCCCTGGCAGTGGTCGTGCAGGTGCGCCACGGCTTCGTGCACGCCTTCGATGGCGGTGATGCTTTGCGTCAAGCGCTCGTTGCGCCGGGCAAAAAACTGTTCCAGCCACGCATCGGTGAGCGGCACGCCGGTGTGCGCTTCGATCACGCTGCGCTGGCTTTTGACGGTGTGGCCCACAAAGCGCTGCATGCACTCGGCCAGCGTCATGCGCCAGCCTTGCTCTTCAAACATGTCACGCAGCACGCCGCAGGTGATGGCTTCGCTGTCCACCAGCACGCCGTCGCAGTCAAACAAAATGGCTTCAAAGTTCATGACGGAGATCATAAAGCCATGGGTACAAGGCAAACTACGGGCTCGGATAGACCCCAAAAACACACACCATGCCCGACCTGCTTCGCATCCACCACACGGCCATCATCTGCTCGGACTACGAACGTTCCAAACGCTTTTACAGCCAAGTGCTGGGCCTGAAAATTTTGGCTGAAAATTTCCGTGCCACACGCGACTCCTGGAAACTGGATCTGGCCTTGCCCGATGGCGGTCAAATTGAATTGTTTTCTTTCAAGGGTGCGCCGCCGCGCCCCAGCTACCCCGAAGCGCAAGGTTTGCGGCACCTGGCGTTTGCCGTGGCCAATGTCAGCGAATGGGCGTTGTACCTGCAGGCGCATGGCGTTGGCCTTGAGGACATTCGCACCGACGAATACACGGGGCAACGATTCGTGTTTTTTGCCGACCCGGACGGATTGCCTTTGGAGTTGTACGAGGCGAAAGCTCAGAGCACGTCGCCATCCACATAAAACCAGCGACCATCCTCGCGCACAAAGCGGCTGCGTTCGTGCTGGCGCACCGCTTTGCCGCCCACCCGAAAGCGCGCGACAAATTCGACCTCGGCGGTGTCAGCGCCTGTCACCCGGTGCTGCTTGATCTCCAAACCCAACCACTTGCCTCCTGTTTCAAGCGTCAGCTCGGCAGGGCGCCGGCTGCTATGCCAAGTGGCCAAGAGATACGGGACGTCACCCAGCACAAAGGCGCTGTAGCGCGAGCGCATGAGGCGCTCGGCATCGGGGGCGTTCTGGTTGGCGTGGTGCGGGCCGCAGCAAGCATCCAAGCTCAGTGCTTGGCCTTTGGGGTTGGTGCGGCCACAGGGGCAGTGTGTCAATTTCATGGGCTCTTTTGCAGGTCGATGGCTTCAGCCCCGACCAACCTGAGTGGTCCGGCATGTCGGGGCTGAAGCCGCCGACCTACAAAATCAGGCATCAGGCATCAGGCATCAGGCATCAGGCATCAGGCATCACGCGCCTTTGCGGGCCGCGCTTTCGGCCTTGTGCTGCTCCAGCGTGGCCATGGGCGCTGCTGCTTTTTTCCAGGCGGCGAATCCGCCGTCGATGTGGGCCACATTGGTCATGCCCATGTCTTGCAGGGTTTTGGTGGCCAGGGCGCTGCGCCATCCTGCGCCGCAAAACAAGATGAACTGCTTGCTCTCGTCAGCGAACACCGGCTTGAAGTAAGGCGAAGCCGGGTCCACCCAAAATTCGAGCATGCCGCGTGGCGCCAGCAAAGCCCCGGGCACCGTGCCTTCACGCTCCAGTTCGCGCGGGTCGCGGATGTCCACAATTTGCACGTTAGGGTCGCTCATGCGGTCGCGAACGGTGGCGACACTGTGCGTCGTGACCTCGGCCATGGCCTCGTCCACAAGCGCCTGAAATCCTTTGGTGATGGGCATGTCTATCTCCTTGATCAAACTTCATTTACGCCAAAAGCCGGGGGTGAGGATGACCAGAAAGGACAAAATCTCCAAACGCCCCAAGAGCATGGCCAGTGTGCAAATCCACAATTGCGTGGGTGACAAACTGGCGTAATTGCCTGCCGGGCCGACTTCGTTCAAGCCCGGCCCCATGTTGTTCACACTGGCCACCACAGCACTGAAGGCTGTCTCAAAGGGCATGTCCGTTAACAAAAGCAGCAATGTCAAAACGATGATGGTTCCGCCATACATGAGCATGAAACCGAGTACGGAAAAAATGGTCCGGTTGTCTACCGGATGCCCCGCCAAGGTCACCGGCTGAACGGCGCGAGGATGGATGATGGCCCGCATTTCACGGCGCGCCTGTTTGATCAAAATCACCAAGCGAGCCATTTTGATGCCCGCTCCCGTGGAGCCTGCGCTGGTGGCAATGCCAGACAAAATGATCATCACGATGGGCGCAAAAACAGGCCACTGGGTGTAATCCACCGTGGCATAGCCCGTGGTAGAACCAATCGAGATGACATTAAAAAGACTCATGCGGATGATGTCAGCCAGGTCGGCGGGGTGGCCTTTGAACCACAGCAAAGCGGCGATCATCAAACTGACACCCACCAGCAAGCCAATCGATGCCCGCCACTCGGGATCACGCAGCACTTTTAAAGGCTGGCGCTTGACCAGGGCGACAAAATACAGCGCGAAATTGCAGCTGGCCAAAAGCATGAACACGATCGCGATCCACTCCAGCAAGGGCGAATTGAAAAAGCCAAAACTCGCATCGTGGGTGGACAAGCCGCCCAGGCTGAGGGTGGTGAACATGTGGGCCCAAGCATCCAGCCAGGTCATGCCCCCCCACCGGTAGGCCAGTAAACAAGCCACTGATAGCAGGCAATACACCGTCCACAAGCCTTTGGCGGTTTCGGTGATGCGCGGGGTGAGCTTGCTGTCTTTCATGGGGCCGGTGGCTTCAGCTCGGAACAATTGGCTGCCGCCCCCACCCAGCAAGGGCAAGATGGCCACGGCCAGCACCAAAATGCCCATGCCCCCCAACCACTGCAAGAAACAACGCCACATGTTGATCGATGCAGGCAAATGGTCCAAGCCCACAATCACTGTTGAGCCCGTGGTGGTGAGCGCTGACATGGCTTCGAAATATGCCCCTGAAAAGCTCAAGGGTTGAGGTGTCTGCGCAAAGTGCAACAAAAAGGGCAAACACGCGATCAGCGGCAGCAAGGTCCAAACCAGGCCGACCAACAAAATGCCATCGCGTGACTGCAACTCATCGGCTCGCACGCCGTGCCGACCCAGCGCCGACAAAGACAAACCGACCAACGCGCACACCCCCATGGTGATGGCATAGGCACTGGTCGCACCATCCGCCAAAACCATGGACAGGGTCAGCGGCACCAGCAAGGTCAGCACAAACACCAAAACGATCTTGCCCAACACAGGGGCGACACGGTAGACAAGCATGATCAGCCAAAGAAGGTCGCGCTGACCTGAAAGAGTTTTTCCACCGCACGCACATCGCGCTTGTTGGGAATGAACAAGATGATGTGGTCGTCGGCTTCGATCAGGGTGTCGTGGTGCGGCATCAGCACTTCGGATTTTTTGCCCTCGCCACGCACAATGGCCCCCATGCTCACACCTCGGGGCAGCTTGATTTCCTCAACCCGCCGCCCCACCAGCTTGGAAGTCTTGATGTCGCCGCGCGCAATGCCCTCCAGCGCTTCTGCTGCGCCCCGGCGCAGGCTGTGCACCGCCGCCACATCGCCCCGGCGCAGGTGCGCCAACAACTCGCCGATGACGGTTTGCGCAGGTGAGATCGCGATGTCAATTGTGCTGCCTTGCATCATGTCGGCATAAGCGCGGCGGTTGATCAAGGCCATGACGCGCCGTGCGCCCATGCGTTTGGCCAGCATGGCCGACATGATGTTGTCCTCGTCGTCGCTGGTGAGCGCGAGAAACAAGTCCATCGCCCCGACGTTTTCTTCGTGCAGCAGGTCTTCATCCGCACCATCGCCATGCAAGACCAGCGTGCGCGAAGGCAATTGGCTGGCCAGGTATTCACAGCGTTTTTTGTCGCGCTCGATCAGTTTGACCTCGTAACGGTCTGCCACATTGCGGGCCAAGCGCAGGCCCACTTTGCCACCCCCAGCCACCATCAGTCGCCGCACAGGTTGATCGGTCTTGTGCATGGCCGCCAACACGATCGGTATCGTTTGGGTGTCGGCCAACACAAACACCTCGTCGCCGGGCAGGATGCGGGTCTCGGGCAAGGCTTCCACCAGTGCATCCTGGCGATAGAGGGCCACCACACGCATCTCGGCATTGGGCAATCTGTCGCGAAACTCAGCGATGGTGTGGTTCACCAGCAGGCTGTCGGCCGCCGCACGCACCACGATCAGGCTGACGCGGCCCTCGGCAAATTCGAGCACCTGCAAGGCCTCGGGGTACTGGATGAGTTGTTCGATGTAGCGCGTGACCGACTCTTCAGGGCAGATCACATGGTCCACCGCAAAACCGGATTTGCCCAGCAACTCGTCGCCCTCGTTGAACTCGGGTGAACGCAGGCGGGCGATGGTGGTGGGCACGTTGAACACATCGTGGGCGATCTTGCAAACCACCAGGTTCGACTCGTCGGCCGCCGCACAGGCAATCAGCATGTCGGCATCTTGTGCCCCCGCTTCTTGCAGCACCGAGGGCTGAATGCCGTTGCCCACCACGCCGCGCAAATCCAGCCGCTCTTGCAACAGACGCAAGCGCTCGGGGTCTTGGTCGATGACGGTGATGTCGTTTTGCTCTGAAACCAGGCTTTCCGCGACGCTTTCGCCCACACGCCCCGCGCCCAAGATGATGATGTTCATGGGCCGCGATGATACGTGAAGGGTCGGCGCCAACCGGCCATTCAGGCGCTCAAAGTGCGCGCTGGATGATGATTTTCTGAACGTCGCTGGTGCCTTCGTAAATCTGGCAAACACGCACATCGCGGTAAATGCGCTCGACCGGAAAGTCGCTCACATAGCCGTAGCCGCCCAGGGTCTGGATGGCGGCGGAGCAGACTTTTTCGGCTGCTTCGCTGGCAAACAGCTTGGCCATGGCCGCTTCTTTGAGGCAAGGCCTTCCTGCGTCGCGCAAGCTGGCCGCATGCCAAATCAGCTGGCGTGCCGCTTCGAGCTGTGTGGCGCAGTCGGCCAGACGGAACCCCACCGCCTGGTGATTGAAGATGGACGTGCCAAAGCTCTCGCGCTGCTTGGCGTAGTCGATCGCCACATCCAAAGCGCTGCGTGCCATGCCCAGGCTTTGCGCAGCGATGCCGATGCGCCCGCCCTCCAAAGACGACAGGGCGATCTTGTAGCCCTCGCCCTCTTGGCCGATCAGGTTTTCGGCGGGGATGCGGCAGTTGTCGAAGTTGATCTGCGCAGTGTCGCTGCTGTGTTGGCCCAGCTTGTCTTCGAGGCGCGCCACCACATAACCCGGGGCGCTGGTGGGCACGAGGAAAGCGCTCATGCCTTTCTTGCCCGCACCCTTGTCGGTCACGGCAATCACCACCGCCACATCGCCGTGTTGGCCGCTGGTGATGAACTGCTTGACGCCGTTGATCACGTACTCGTCGCCGTCTTTCACGGCCGTGGTGCGCAGGGCCGAGGCGTCCGAGCCCACATGCGGCTCGGTCAGGCAAAACGCACCCAGCATCTGGCCTTGGGCCAGCGGCGTGAGCCACTTCGCTTTTTGCGCGGCGTTGCCGTACATCATCAAAATAGCGTTGACGGGGCAGTTGGTCACGCTGATGGTGGTGCTGACGCCGCCGTCACCGGCCGCGATTTCTTCGAGCACCAGCGCCAGCGTCACATAGTCCAGGCCCGCGCCGCCCAATTCTTCGGGCACACAAATGCCGTACGCCCCCAGCTCGGCCAGGCCCTTGTGCGCTTCTTTGGGAAAGTGGTGCTTCTTGTCCCACTCGGCGGCATGGGGCCACAGCTCGCGCTGGGCAAAGTCGCGCACGGCGTCGCGGATCATTTCTTGGTCGGGGGTCAGCAGCATGTCGGTCTTTCTTTGTGGGGTCACCAGGGCAGCGTGCTGCCGTCATGGTTCAAAAATGCGCCCCGGTGTTTGGGGTCACGTTGTTCAAGGACGTGGTTCAGCGTCTGACGCAGGCTGGCTGCGCTTTGCCGGGTTGTCAGCGGTGCCGCTGATCCGCCCATGTCGGTCTGCACCCAGCCGGGGTGGATGGCCAGCACGGTGATGTCCGGCTGCTCGGCCTGGGTGCATCGCACCACCATGTTGAGGGCAGCCTTGCTCACGCGGTACAGCGCGGCGTTGCCGCTCGTGGTCTCTTGCATGCTGCCCATGATGGAGCTGATGCAGGCGATCACGCCGCGTGTCTCTTGCACCATGGGCACGATTTGCGGGATGACCTGCATCGCGCCCATCACGTTGGTGTGCATCACCGCGTCAAAGCTGTCGCGGGTGGGTAGGGTGCTGGCTGAGGCACGGTCCATGGCTCCTGCCACATAGATGGCCAGATCAACTTTTTCGCCATCGAGCTGCCAGGACAGGCCTGAGTTGCTGGCCGGATTGGCCACATCGAGGCGCAGGGTTTGAGCACCCAAGGCCTTCAGGCTCGCGATGCCTTCGTCAGAGCGGGCAGTGGCGATCACGCGCCAGCCCTCAGCGAGGTACTGGCGGGCCAGTTCAAAGCCGATGCCGCGTGAGGCGCCTATCAGGAGAACAGTGGTCATGGTTTTGTGTTTTGTAGGAGCGACGCCCTCGTCGCGAATGGTTAGGTGATTCATCGCGACGAGGGCGTCGCTCCTACAAGGGATGCGTTAGACCAATTCCAGCGCCACGGCCGTGCCTTCGCCACCACCGATGCACAGCGTGGCCAGGCCTTTTTTGAGGCCACGGGCTTTGAGGGCGTGGATCAGCGTGACCATGATGCGCGCACCGGATGCGCCAATCGGGTGACCCAGGGCACAAGCGCCGCCATTCACATTGACCTTGTCGTGCGACACGTTCAGCTCTTTCATGAGCGCCATGGGCACCACGGCAAAGGCTTCGTTGACTTCCCACAGGTCGACGTCTTCGACTGTCCAGCCCGCTTTGGCCAGCGCCTTTTGGGTCGCGCCCACGGGTGCAGTGGCAAACCACTCGGGCTCTTGGGCGTGGGTGGCGTGGCTCACGATGCGGGCCAAGGGCTTGCAGCCCAACTTGGCTGCTGTGCTCTCGCGCATGAGCACCATGGCCGCTGCGCCGTCGTTGATGGACGAGCTGCTGGCGGCGGTGATGGTGCCGTCTTTCTTGAAGGCAGGCTTCAATGAAGTGATCTTGTCGAGCTTGACTTTGCCCGGGCCTTCGTCGATGGACACCACGCGTTCGCCGCTGCGGTCTTTCACCGTGACGGGCGTGATCTCGGTGGCAAAGGCGCCCGACTCAGTGGCGGCCTTGGCGCGCTGCACGCTGGTGGTGGCGAAGTGGTCTTGCTCGGCGCGGGTGAAGCTGTACTTGGCCGCGCAGTCTTCGCCAAAGGTGCCCATGCTGCGGCCGGGCTCGTAAGCGTCTTCTAGGCCGTCGAGCATCATGTGGTCAAAGATGCGGTCGTGGCCCATGCGGTAGCCGCCTCGGCCCTTGAGCATGAGGTAGGGCGCATTGGTCATGCTCTCCATGCCGCCAGCCACCAGCACGTCGTGTGTGCCGGCCACCAGCATGTCGTGCGCGAACATGGCCGCGCGCATGCCGGAGCCGCACATTTTGGACAAAGTGACCGCGCCCGCGCTCTTGGGCAAACCGCCCTTGAAGCCCGCCTGCCGTGCCGGAGCCTGGCCTTGGCCGGCCATCAGGCAGTTGCCAAACAGCACTTCGGTGACCAGCTCAGGGCTGATGCCTGCGCGCTCGACAGCGGCTTTGATGGCGGCACCACCCAGGTCGTGGGCGGCCAGTGGCGAGAAGTCGCCCTGGAAGCTGCCCATGGGGGTGCGGGCAGCGCTGACGATGACGATGGGGTCGTGTGACATGGTGAAGCCTTTCAAGTGGGTATGTCTTTGTGGATGTCGGCAATGATGAGGTGTTCGCCGGTTTCTTCTGCGGCGATGCGGCGGATGTAGGCCACGAAGTCGGGGTCTTCGCCGCGCAGCAAGAGTGGCAGGGCCAAACGGAAGTCGTCGCGCCTGCACCACTCGCGCATGTAGTCGTCCCAAGAGTTCCAGCGCCGCTGTTCGGTGGCACCCATGTTGTCGCGAAAGGCGATCAGGTAGGCCCGCTCGAACAAGGCGATCAGCATGTCGAAAATGGTCAACATGCGCTCTTTTTGGTCAGGTGTGGGATTGTGCAGGGCGTGCTGACTGCGCAGCTGCAGATCAGCGTGGTCCAGCACAACTTTCAGGAAATCGTTGTAGGCGTCAGAGAGGTGCTGGTAGGCCTCTTCTTCTTCGTTCTCGCGCTCCTTGCGCTGCTCCAGACAGAACACCCAGACGGCATAGGGCAGACCGAACACGGTCACCGCATAACTGCCCATCTCCAGAAGTTCAGCCAAGCTCATAGGCACATGACGATCAGACGCCCCGGGGGTAGCGCTTGAAGGCGCTGCGGAACACATCCACCACCTCATGGGCACCGCTCATGCTGACGCCCAAGTCTTTGGCCAGGCCGTCCTTGAGGCCATAGCACCAGCCGTGCACGCTGAGCTTTTGCCCGCGCGACCAAGCGTCTTGCACCACATTGGTCAAGGCCACGTTGCCCACCTGTTCGATCACGTTCATCTCGCACAGGGCGTCTTCTTGCTCGGGCACCGTGAGGTGATCCAGTCGGCGGCGGTGGCGCACCTTGACATCGTGAACATGGCGCAGCCAATTGTCAGCCAGGCCCACACGCATGCCCCGCAGCGTGGCCAGCACACCGCCACAGCCGTAGTGACCCACGACCATGATGTGCTCAACCTTGAGCGCATCCACCGCGTACTGGATGACCGACAACGCGTTCAGGTCCGAGTGCACCACCACATTGGCCACGTTGCGGTGCACAAACACCTCGCCGGGGTCCAAACCCGTGATCTGGTTGGCAGGAACGCGGCTGTCGGAGCAGCCGATCCACAAATACTTGGGGTTTTGCTGGTTGGCCAGGCGCGAGAAATACGCCGGGTCCTGACGGACCATGCTCTGCGCCCAGGCGCGGTTGTTGTCAAAAAGGTGCTGAAGTGAATGGCTCATGCGTCAATTGTCGCAGTGCAGCAGTAACCTCAGCAGGTTTCCGAAAACAGCTCGCGTCCGATCAGCATGCGGCGGATTTCGCTCGTGCCCGCACCGATTTCGTACAGCTTGGCGTCGCGCCACAAACGGCCCAGCGGGTATTCGTTGATGTAGCCGTTGCCACCAAAAATCTGCACGCCCTCGCCCGCCATCCAGGTGGCTTTTTCGGCCGTCCACAAAATGACGCTGGCGCAGTCCTTGCGCACCTGGCGCACATGTTCTGTGCCCAGCAGGTCCAGGTTTTTGGCCACGGTGTAGGCGAAGCTGCGACCGGCTTGCAGCACGGTGTACATGTCGGCCACTTTGCCCTGGATCAGCTGGAACTCGCCAATGCTTTGTCCAAATTGCTTGCGGTCGTGGATGTAGGGGATCACGTTGTCCATGACGGCCTGCATGATGCCCAGGGGGCCGCCCGTGAGCACAGCGCGTTCGTAGTCCAGGCCGCTCATCAGCACCTTGGCACCGTTGTTCAGGCCACCCAGAATGTTCTCGGCGGGAACCTCCACGTTGTTGAACACCAGCTCACCCGTGTGGCTGCCGCGCATGCCCAGCTTGTCGAGCTTTTGCGCAATGGAAAACCCCTTCATGCCCTTTTCGATCAAAAAGGCCGTCACGCCACGCGCACCGAGTTCTGGCTCGCTCTTGGCATACACCACCAGGGTGTCGGCGTCCGGGCCGTTGGTGATCCACATCTTGGAGCCGTTGAGCAGGTAGTAGCCGCCCTTGTCTTCGGCCTTGAGCTTCATGCTCAGCACGTCCGAGCCCGCACCGGGTTCGGACATGGCCAAGGCACCGACGTGCTCACCACTGATCAGCTTGGGCAGGTATTTGGCGCGCTGCTCAGGCGTGCCGTTGCGCTTGATCTGGTTGACACACAGGTTGGAATGCGCACCGTAGCTCAGGCCCACAGAGGCGCTGGCACGGGAGATTTCTTCCATGGCGATCATGTGTGCCAGATAGCCCATGTTCGCGCCGCCGTACTCTTCGCCCACGGTGATGCCCAGCACGCCCAGGTCACCCATCTTGCGCCACAGGTCCATGGGGAACTGGTCATTGCGGTCGATTTCGGCCGCGCGGGGGGCGATTTCGGCTTGCGCAAAGTCGCGTACCGCGTCGCGCAGGGCGTCGATGTCTTCACCGAGTTGGAAGTTCAGGCCGGGCAGGTTGTTCATGGTTTCTCCGTTAAGCGTTGAGTGTTGGGCTTTGGGCTTGGGTTGTTTGTACAGTGGCGTTGGGTGTCCACGCTGAACGCTCAACGCCCAACGCTGAACAACGAACCAACTAGTAAGTTTTAGGCACAGGCACCAGCGTCGACTGCATCACGGCACAGTCCGAGCGTTGGCCGCTGTCGTCGATGTGCACCACTTCGGCGGTGGTCACGATGATGCGTTTGCCCGCTTTGGTGACGCGGCCGATGGCGCGAATCTCGCCGCCTTGAAAGTTGGACAGGAAGTTGATCTTGTATTCCACGGTGGTGACCTCCATGCCTTCTGGTGCCACGGTCAGTGCAGCGTAACCGGCCGCGATGTCCGCCAACGCGCCAATGGCACCGCCGTGAAAACCGCCTTGTTGCTGTGTCACCTTGTCGCTGTAGGGCACCGCCAATTCGACTTGGCCGACCACGGCCGAAAGCAGGCGCACCCCCAAATGGTTCATCATGCCTTGACGCTCAAGGCTCTGGGCGACGCGCTGGTGGGGGGTTGCAGTTGAGGTCACAACAATTCCTGTCATCGATGAAGCCGTGACTTTAATTGACGTTTACGTAAACGTCAATTAAAAACAGCCAGTCTGATGGTTTGGGGTTTCCCGGAACTCAAGCCGTTTGAGCGGCTTTGGTGGCCTTGGTCAGCAAACTTCGGGTTTCTTTTTCATGGGCCTTGACCTCGTCCAGTGTGGCTTGCAGGTCGGCCAATTGAGATTCGAGTTGCTGGCGGTGCTCGGCCAATACGACCAGGAATTTCTTCAATTGCGGCATGGTGTCGCGCGGGCTGTCGTACATGTCAATGAGGTCCTTGGCCTCGTTGAGCGATAAACCCAAGCGCTTGGCCCGCAAGGTGAGTTTGAGCCGTGTTCGGTCACGCGCCGAATACACCCGGTTGCGCCCGCCTGGGCCGGAGCGCTCCGGCTCCAGCAAACCCATGTCTTCGTAAAAACGGATGGCGCGGGTGGTCAGGTCAAATTCTTGGGCCAAATCGCTGATCGTGTATTGGTTCGCCATGGCGGAGGGTCCTCACCTTGCTTGTGTCGGGAGGCGCGTTTCCAGCCCCACCCAACAGGATTTCATATTGACGTTAACGTCAACGTCAACGTTCGCATGCTAACCGAAAGCCCTTGGCTTTTTCCACCCGGAGGGGACGGTCAGCGCAACACCCCAGAAAGCCGTATCACTCTGGGCGCGAAGAAGCTTTGGGCAGGTTTGCCAACGCTGGAGCGCTTGACACAAGGCAAAACACCGAGGTGGGGCTCAATCTTCTTTCAGATCCACTGGCGCTTGGCGCAAGGCTTTGCGCCGCTGGGCATAGTCGGGCATGACTTCGGCAACGGTGTCCCAAAACCGTGGGCTGTGGTTCATCTCGCGCAGGTGCGCCAATTCGTGGACCACCACGTAATCGATCTGCCCCATCGGCAAGTGGATCAGTCGCCAGTTCAAACGAATATGCCCGTCGGTTCGGGCGCTGCCCCAACGTGTGCTGGCACTGGACAAACTGAGCTTGGACCAATTCACCCCCAATTGCGGTGCGAAGTGCTGCAGGCGCTGCTCGAACAAGCTTTTGGCCTGTTTTTTGAGCCAGACCTGCGCAGCATCGCGCACCTGGGTCACCGAGGCGCCGGGGGGCACTGTCACGGGCAGCACCTGATCCGGATGAAGGTCTTGCCCGTTCAGCCGCCCAAGTCCCCGTTCCAAAACGCACAGTTGGAGCGTACGCCCCAAAAATGGCACATCTGCGCCGTGCCGCCATTCGATGGCTTTTTGAAATTGTTCCGTCTGCCGATCTTTGAATTGCTGCAGTTTGGTGACAATCCATGCGCTTTTTTCCTGAACTGCCGCATCCACTTCGCGCAAAGTGATCCAACTCGGAGCGCGCACGACCAAACCATCTGCCCCGACCTGAAAGCCAATGCTTTTGCGGCGTGACCGCTCAAGCCGGTAAGCCACATGCACATCCTGAAATTGGGCATGGCGATTGGCTGCAGGGTGGGTGAATCCAATCTGTGGCAAAGAAGGTCCACCGAGGGTCTGCTCGGGGGAAATCGATGCGCTCGCAGGGTTTTTGGGTACAGCAGGCTCTAAGGGTAGAGCATTAGGCACAGACCGCGCTGGCCGCCCAACCGGGTCACTCCCCGTGAAAAAGTCCAGCACAAATTGCAAAGGCGCTCGCATGCCGGGTCGCCTGTCCTTTTATTGGACGGCCGAAACCAAGGGGTAGGCCTCCGGGTCGAGTCGGTGCATTTCAGACTCGATCCAACGCTCGACTTCCAGCATCAGCTCTTCGGCGCTTCGGCCTTCGCTGGCAATGGCTTTGCCAATCGAAATGTCCACCACACCGGGTGTCTTGACAAAGGCGCGCGTGGGCCAGCAACGCGCCGAGGTCACAGCAATCGGAATCACCGGCACGCCTGCTGCGATGGCCAAACGCGCACCACCGCTTTTGTACTCACCTTTTTGACCGCGTGGGATGCGCGTGCCCTCTGGAAACATGATGACCCAAACACCTTCTTGCATGAGGCGGCGACCTTGCTGCACCACCTTGGCAAAGGCGCGTGAACGCTGCTTGCGGTCAATGTGAATCATGTCCAGACGACCCATGGCCCAACCAAAAAAGGGCACACTCAGCAGTTCTTTTTTGAATACATAAGCCAAGGGGTGGGGCATGATGGCGGGCATGACAAACGTCTCCCAGGTGGACTGGTGCTTGACCAGTAAAACTGCAGGATCCTTGCTGCCCTGGGGCAGGTTTTCCATGCCTTGGATACGGTTTTGAATGCCCAAAATCCAGGTGCCGCTGTTCACCGCCAAGCGCAACCAAGCGGCACAAATCCAGTACAAACGGGTGCTGCTGACAAAGTACGAAATCGCCACCACAAACAGCGCCCAAGGGATGACTGTGATGGCCATCCACACGATGTGAACAAGAGAGCGTAAAAAGTTCATGGTTTGCTACAGGTCAATGTGAGGCACGGGCTGGATCAGGCCCCAACAAGTGATCAACGCAAGCGGCCAAGTCTCGATGCACACAGGTGTTAGAGGGAAACTCTGGAGGCAGCGTCTGACCCAGCCACTCTGGATGACGACCGCTCAGCACCAAATGCGGCACACACGCTGAAATGGCGGCCACTTGCATGTCGCTCAGACTGTTGCCAATGCACGGAACACCCGTCAGGTCAACACCGTAGCGTTCTGAAATTTGCAAGAAAAGACCCGGCAAAGGTTTGCGGCAAGTGCAAGCCTCTTCGGCAGTATGCGGGCAATAAAAAAAGGCATCAATCCGTCCGCCTACCGCCGCCAGCTTCTTGATCAAATGGCTGTGCACCTCGTTGAACGCCGCCATGTCAAACAAACCCCGCCCCAAGCCCGACTCGTTGGTGGCCAAAACCACATGAAAACCCGCATGGTTCAGTCGGCTGATGGCCTCCAAGGCACCCGGCAGCGGCTCCCAGGCTTGGGGAGACTTGACAAACTCGTCCCCGGTCCGGTTGATGGTCCCGTCCCGGTCCAGAATCACGAGCTTCAGATTGGCATTCATGGCCGTGTGCGCATCAGGCCGCCAGACGCGACAAATCGGCCACACGGTTCATGGCCACATGCAGGCTTTTCAGCAGGCCCTGACGGTTCAAGCGCAGGTCCATGGCTTCGGCGTTGACCATCACGTCGTCAAAGAAAGCGTCCACCGGGGCGCGCAGCGCGGCCAAGGTTTGCAGGCTGGCGGTGTAGTCGCCCGCCTTGAACTGCGCCTCGGACTCAGGCAACAACTTTTGCATCGCGGCGTACAGGCCCTTTTCGGCGTCTTCCTGCAGCAAGGCGGGGTTGACGTGGGCGTCCACCTCACCGGCTTTTTTCAGGATGTTGCCGATGCGCTTGTTGGCTGCAGCCAAAGCGGGGCTTTCAGGCAAGGCGGCAAAAGAACGCACGGCCGACAAAAACTGGCTGACCTGACCCAAGCGGGCTGGGCGCAGGGCCATGACGGCGTCAACCTCTTGCGCGCTGAAGCCTTGCTCGCGCAGGCTTCCGGCCAGGCGATCGTAGATGAAGTCGATCAGCGCATCGGCCTTGCCCGAAATCTTGTCGCCAAACACGAGGATCGACAGGGCCAACAATTCCGGCAAGCCCAGCGCCACGTCTTTTTCGATCAGCATGCGGATCACGCCCAAAGCGTGGCGGCGCAGTGCAAACGGGTCTTTGTCGCCGGTGGGCACGTTGCCGATGCCGAACATCCCGACCAGAGTTTCGAGCTTGTCGGCCAGCGCTACCACCAGACCCACGTTGTTACGCGGCAACTCGTCACCCGCAAAGCGGGGTTTGTAATGGTCTTCAACGGCCTCGGCCACTTCGGCCGACAGGCCGTCGTGGCGGGCGTAGTAGCCACCCATGATGCCTTGCAATTCAGGGAATTCGCCCACCATGTCGGTCAGCAAGTCGGTCTTGGCCAGGCGTGCGGCCTGCTCGGCTTGCTGCGCCAGCGCATCGCCACCCATTTGCTGGCCGATGGCTTGGGCGATGGCGCAAACCCGCGCCATGCGCTCGCCCTGCGTGCCGAGCTTGTTGTGATAAACCACTTTGGACAGACCTTCGACGCGCGATTCGAGCGTCTTTTTCCGGTCCTGGTCGAAGAAGAATTTGGCATCGGCCAGGCGCGGGCGCACCACGCGCTCGTTGCCGCCGATCACAAACGACGCATCCTCGGGGCTGATGTTGCTCACCACCAAGAACCGGTTCGTCAGCTTGCCTGACGCATCGATCAAGGGGAAGTATTTCTGGTTGGCCTTCATCGTCAGAATCAAGCACTCTTGCGGCACGCCCAAGAACTCGGTCTCGAACTGGCAAGTCAGCACATTGGGGCGTTCGACCAGCGCGGTCACTTCGTCCAGCAGGGCTTCATCTTCGATCGGACGAGCACCGTTGCCCACTTTGGCCGCAGCAGCGTTCAGCTGGCGCACGATCTCAGCACGGCGCTCAGCGAAGCTGGCGATGACCGAGCCGTCGCGCTTGAGCACTTCGTCGTATTGGTCAGCGTGCGGCAAGACCACGGGCGAAACCTTGGCTTCAAAGCGGTGGCCTTGGGTGCTGTTGCCAGCCGTCAGACCCAGCGCTTTAACGGGCACCACGGTGCTTCCGTGCAGCGCGATCAGGCTGTGTGCGGGGCGCACAAAATTCACGCTGCTCCAGCCTGGCAGCTCGCAATCGGTTTCCAGCTGGTACTGCATGACCTTGGGGATCGGCAGCTTGGCCAGCGCTTCTTCCAAAGCTTTTTGCAGGCCCGCTTGCAATGAAGCGCCTTTCAGCAGGCTGTCGTAAAACAAGGCTTCGGCCTTGCCATCAGGCGCACGTTTGAGCGCGGCCACGGCGGCGGCCGGGTCGCTCACGTCAGCGCCCAGGGCTTGCAGTTTTTTCAGCAATGCGGGGGTGGCGTTGCCCGCTGCGTCCAGGCCCACGGCCACGGGCATCAGCTTTTGCTGCACGGCTTTGTCGGCGGCTTGTGCAGCCACACCGGTCACATGCGCGGCCAGGCGGCGGGGCGAGGCAAACGCCATCACCACCGCGTCGGCAGCGGCCAGGCCCTGGGCCTTGAGTTGTTCGGCCAACACGCCCGAAAAGGCCGCACCCAACTTGTTGAGCGCCTTGGGCGGCAGCTCTTCCACAAACAGTTCTACCAGCAAATTTTGTGTCGTCATGTTGTTCTCCCTCACGCGGCTTTCTTGGGCATTTGGGCAACCCATTCACGCGGGGCCATCGGGAAGTCCAGACGTTCGCGGCTTTCGTAATAACTCTGGGCCACGCTGCGGGCCAGGTTGCGGATGCGGCCGATGTAGGCTGCGCGCTCGGTCACGCTGATCGCGCCACGCGCGTCCAGCAAGTTGAAGGTGTGTGCGGCCTTGAGCACTTGCTCGTAAGCAGGCAACGCCAGCTGTGCGCCCATGAGGTGCTGGGCTTGCTTTTCGTGCGCACCAAAGGCGGTGAACAAAAACTCGGCATCGCTGTGCTCAAAGTTGTAGGTCGATTGCTCGACTTCGTTTTGCTTGTACACGTCACCGTAGGTCAAACCGTCGGTCCACTGCAGGTTGTAGACGTTGTCCACGCCTTGCAAATACATGGCCAGGCGCTCCAAACCGTAGGTGATCTCGCCCGTGATCGGCTTGCAGTCGATGCCGCCGACTTGCTGGAAATAGGTGAACTGCGTGACTTCCATGCCGTTCAACCACACCTCCCAGCCCAGACCCCAAGCGCCGAGTGTGGGGTTTTCCCAATCGTCTTCGACAAAACGAATGTCGTTTTTCTTGAGGTCAAAGCCCAGTGCTTCGAGCGAGCCCAGGTAAAGCTCCAGAATGTTGCTGGGAGCTGGCTTCAAAACGACCTGAAACTGGTAGTAGTGCTGCAGGCGGTTGGGGTTCTCTCCGTAGCGGCCATCCTTGGGGCGGCGGCTGGGCTGCACGTAGGCGGCTTTCCATGGCTCGGGGCCGATGGCGCGCAAAAACGTGGCGGTGTGGCTGGTGCCCGCACCGACTTCCATGTCGTAGGGTTGAAGCAAGGCGCAGCCCTGGGCGTCCCAGTACTGCTGCAATTTGAGAATGATTTGCTGGAAGGTCAACATGGCCTGAGCAGGCCAGCAGCGAGCTGGCTGAGTTTGGATGGACGCAAACTTGCGCGAACCCTCCATTTTACGGTCTTTGGCAAGCACTTTGGTTGGCTTGTGGGCCAAACCCGTGCGGCCTAAAACACCGCCCCATTTTGACGACGTCGCCAAAAGCCCAAAGCCAGCGTGCCACCACAGAGCAACCACATGGGCCACAAACCCACACTGCTCGTCCATCTGACATAGGGCGTCAGTCCATGCCGCCCTTCAAAAGTGCCCGACAAACTGCCCCGGGTAAAGCGTGGCAATTGCTGCACCACCCGGCCTTGGTGATCGATGATGGCCGTGGCACCCGTGTTGGTGGCCCTGAGCATGGGGCGGCCCAACTCCATGGCCCTCATGCGCGAGATGTTGAGGTGCTGATCGACGGCCAAAGTATCACCAAACCAGGCAATATTGCTCACATTCACCAAGGCCGTGGGGGCGTACTTCGGATCGTTGAATCGGATGGCCAATTCCTCACCAAATAGATCCTCGTAACAGATGTTGATGGCCAAGCGCTGTCCTTGCCAAAGCAGTGAAGCCTGATCCCAGTCACCCGACTTAAAGTTACCCAGTGGGATGTTCATCATGCGGATAAACCACACAAAACCGGGTGGCATGAATTCCCCAAAAGGCACCAGATGCGCCTTGTCATAGCGGTATGCCTGGGACGTTGATGGCCCCAGAGCCACGACCGAATTGGTGTATCCATCTGCCCGATTGCCCAAAGGAACGCCCACCAATGCCATGCCGCCCGAGCGTGAAAAGTGTTGTGTCAATTCCGCCCAGTACCCTGGCGGCAATTGACCTGGAAGCAAAGGAATGGCCGTCTCTGGGGCCACCACGAGAGGTTCACGCGTGCTGCGCAGCTGGGAGTCGTACCACGCCAGGGCATCACGCACCCCACTGGCCGCTTGAAATTTATCGGTCTGTGAAATATTGGCCTGCAACAATTCGACCCGGCTTGTGCCCGCCGATGTGGTGAATGACGGCGCGAACACGTGCAATGCCCCGGTGACCAATCCGATTGCGGCCAAAGGTTTAAGCGCTCGCCATCGCCAACCGGCCAAAGCCAACCGCATGGCCAGCCACGCGGCAATCGCCCCGATGCCATAAACGCCTGTCCAGGGGGCCCATGTCGCCAAGAAACCATCGACATGTGCATAACCCACCGCGCCCCATGGAAAACCTGTGAGCCAACGCCCGCGAGCCAATTCGGCCAAAGTCCACAGCGCAGCAAACAGGGCACTGGCCAGGCCGGGGCGTTGAACGATCAAGCCAGGAACGAGAAACACCCACAGCGCCGAAGCGACCGCATAATAAATTCCCAATGCACCCGCCAACATCAACACAGCCAAAACTGCCAATGGGGCCGGCAATCCTCCCACTTGGTGCATCGACACATACAACCACCAAAAACACCCCGCCAACCAAGCTGCAGCAAACACACCGCCCTGCCAAGCTGCGCGTTTGAGCGTTGCTCGGCCTTTCTCGGTGTTTTGAACCAGTCCAGCCAATCCACTGCACAGCAAGATCATGCTCAGGATCTGAAGCCATCCTTGGGCCTGCCCACTGCCAGGCATGGCCACTGAAGCCGCTTGTGCAGCGCCCGCCATGGCGAGCCACAACGTTGGAAACTTCTGTGCGTGTGGCCGCTTGATGCTCATGTCGACATCTTTGAACTTGCAGCAACTGACAAAGGCGAAACCTTGAACCATCTCACTGCACCAGCTCGGGTGTGCAAGACGACAAACTGAAGCCCAGCCAATGCGTATTTTTCACCGCGTCGGGGCACATGACCCATTTCATGCGAAATGAATCCACCCAGGGTGTCAAAGTCTGGTGCGTCATGCTCTTTGCGTGCACTGGCCAGGTCCACACCAAATGCCTCACTCACGCGTGCGAGTGAAGCGTCACCACGGATGCGAAAACTTCGATCGTCCATGGCCAAGATATCGCCTTGGTCATCCGCAATATCAAACTCGTCTTCAATTTCACCAACGATTTGCTCCAGCACATCTTCGATGGTGATCAAACCTGCCGTTCGGCCAAATTCATCAATCACGATGGCCAAGTGGTTGCGGTCATCTTTGAATTGACGCAACAAGTCATTCAAGCCCTTGCTTTCAGGCACAAAGACAGCGGGCCTCAACAAGGCACGCAGATTCAACTCCCCAGACCTTGACAGCTTGAGCAAGTCCTTGGCCAGCAAGATGCCAATGACGTTTTCTGTCTCGCCTTCAAACACTGGAAAACGAGAATGGGCGGTTTCTATGACCTGATTCATCAATTGATCAAAGGGATCCTCGATGTTGAGCATGTCCATCCGCGGGGCCGCCACCATCACATCCCCCGCCGTCATATCGGCCATGCGAATGACCCCCTCCAGCATCAAGCGGCTTTCAGCATTGATGATGTGATTGTCCTCAGCCTCAGCCAAGGTCTGGATCAACTCATCTGCAGAGTCAGGGCCAGGATGTATGAACTCAGCGAGTTTTTGCAGAAAACCTCGCTTGTCTTCACGTTCAGGATGGGGTGCATGGGCACGCGCTGGTAAAGGGTCTGACACAGTCAAATGAGCAGAACATGCTGTTATTGAGAGGACTCAAGGATAGCGGATTCATGTGACCGTCACTGAACGCAACCGGGCTCACACCTTGTGCCGAGCCTCACGCACACCCTGTCTGATTTCTTGTACCGTGGCCAACCACTGCCTGAATTGTTGTGCTTGAAGCTTAAGTTGGTAATCCACTTGCGCCATCTGCTCTTGAAGCAGGCCGCTGAACTGGCTGTCCAAATCTGCTTGTGGCAATGCAAGATAGGCGTCGCTTTCACTGCCGTCTCGCTCAACCGTGGCTCCGGCATGCCGTGCAATTTTGAGCATGGCAGAGTTTTCACTCAAGGCATGGATGAACAGCATGCTCACCCCTTGATTGCGGGCATGCATCACTGCATGCTCAAACAATTTCCCACCCAAGCCCTTGCCGCGCTGATGCGAGGCCACCGAAACACCAAACTCTGCGCAGGTGGCCCACTGCGGATCAATCGAGTAGGCCAAGTGCGCCATGGCGACCAACTCCAATCGGCGATTGAAGACCCCAAATATTTCATCCCTCTCGAAATCAAGGCCCTGAACGTAGCGTCCAATTTGCTCAGCGGTGGCCGCATAGCCAAACCTCAGATATCGGTCTTGAGCCGTCAAGCCACACAGGTGTCGCTCAATGCGTTGCTTGTGCCGTGAAGAAAGGGAACGAATGGGCACCCAGCTCTCTGTTTTTCTGGCTGCGCCATTGGCTTGTCTGTCAGTCAAGCCAACTTTCAAACGCCATCTTCGCCAAAGCCGCTGAAGATGCGCCTTCGTGCGAGACCAGTACTGAACAAGTGGATAGGGCATGTGCGTCCAAACCTAGGGTTTACGATGATTTTGCACCGAATTCCTTTTCATGAATGAATTTTGGTTTTGTCGCATGGGAGACCTGATTGATCCTCCACTCGGGATTTGCCCCATTCCTGCTCTCATCGCCAGTGGCGACAATGACGGACTATCAGGAGAGAAGTCCATGGAACGTATCTGGCTCAAAAATTACCCACCCGGCGTCCCCCACGACATTGACACAGAGCAGTACAAAAGCTTGACAGACTTGCTTGAAACTGCCTTTCGGGTACACGGTCACAGTCCATTTTCTGTGTGCATGAACCGCACGATGAGTTACTCGGCACTGGACGAGTTGTCCAGTGCTTTGGGTGCTTGGCTTCAAAACAAAGGCCTGTTGCCTGGGGCGAGAGTCGCCATCATGCTGCCCAATTTGCCACAGTTTGCAGTCACCATGGCCGCCGTATTGCGCGCAGGCTACACCTGCGTCAATGTCAATCCCCTCTACACCGCCCGTGAATTGGAGCACCAACTCAAAGATTCTGGCGCAACAAGCATTGTCATTCTTGAAAATTTCGCATCAACTTTGCAGCAAGTGATTGAGCAAACACCGATACAGCACGTTGTATTGGCCTCCATCGGCGATTTGCTAGGGCCGTGGTATGGCAGATGGATGAGTTTTGCAGTCAGGCACTTGGCAAAAATGGTCCCCGAGTTCGAGTTGCCTCTCACCGAAAAACGCACCGTCACCTCATTCAAAAAAGCCATTGACCAAGGTCGTCGACTTCATCTTCGCCCAACACTCCAGACCTTGGATGACACCGCGTTCTTGCAGTACACAGGGGGAACAACGGGTCTATCCAAGGGGGCTGTGCTCACGCACCGCAATGTGGTCGCTGCCATTTTGCAAGCTGAAGCCTGGTTTTCTCCAGCATTGGCCGATATTCCTGATCTTCGAAAAGTCAACAGTGTGGCAGCATTGCCGCTTTATCATATTTTTGCGCTGACCCTGTGCCTGTTGGCCATGCGCCAAGGCTCCATGTTGACCTTGATTCCCAATCCCCGTGATTTCGGCATATTCATCGAAGTCCTGAAACAACGCCCTTTTCATGTTTTGCCTGGCGTCAACACCTTGTTCAATGCCTTGATGCAACACCCGATGTTCAAGACGCTTGACTTCTCATCTCTCAAACTCACACAAGCAGGGGGCATGGCGGCCTCTGAGGGCACGGCTCGCAATTGGCAATCTGCCACGGGCAGCGCCATGATTGAGGGTTGGGGCATGAGTGAAACATGTGCCATAGGCACCAACAACCCAGTGACACAAAAGGCCTTCAGCGGCAACATTGGTCTACCACTTCCAAGCATCGACATTGCCATCAAGGATGATGATGGCCTCAGCTTACCGATTGGCACATCGGGAGAAATCTGCATTCGCGGCCCCAACGTGATGACGGGTTATTTCAACCAAGCCGCTGAAAATGCCAAAACCTTCACGGCAGATGGGTTCATGCGCACGGGTGATGTGGGCATCATGGACGAACATGGTTTTACGCGTATCGTTGACCGCAAGAAGGACATGATCATCGTCAGTGGCTTCAATGTCTTCCCCAGTGAACTTGAAAATGTGATCTCGACTTGCCCCGGCGTCGTTGAATGCGCCGCCGTCGGCATTCCTGACACCATGCAAGGCGAAACAATCAAGGTTTATGTGGTCCGCAATGACCCGTTATTGACCGAAGAATCGGTCGCTCGTTTTTGTCATGACCATTTGACTGGCTACAAGCGACCCAAATACATTGAGTTTCGAGATGAATTGCCCAAATCCAATGTGGGCAAAATATTGCGCCGCGAGCTGCGCAAATAGACATTGAGCATGTCCCACCCTATTCAATTGCCACCGGGCATGACCGTATTGGAGCGAGGCTGGTTGTCCGCTAACAATGTCTTGCTCACGGATGATCAAAGTGCGACCTTGGTTGACAGTGGGTACGTGACGCATCGTGAGCAAACCTTGGCGTTGGTGAGTGACCACTTGAACGGCCGCCCCCTTGACCGCTTGGTCAACACCCACCTGCACAGCGATCATTGTGGAGGCAATCAATTTTTACAATTGCATTTCCCCCAACTTCAAACATGGATCCCACCCGGTTTGTCACACGCGGTCTTGGATTGGGTGCAAGATGAACTGAGCTACCAACCCACAGGCCAAAATTGCCCACGCTTTCGTTTCACCCACTTGCTCCAACCCGGCAGTGTCCACCGCTGGGCCAATTCGGATTGGGAGGTGCATGCTGCACCAGGACATGATCCACATTCGCTGATTTTGTTTGCACCCGAGCATCGCCTACTCATGTCTGCGGATGCCCTTTGGCAAAACGGATTTGGCGTTGTTTTCCCTGAACTCGTTGGCGTCGCTGCATTTGACGAAGTGGCTCAAACCTTGGATTTGATTGAGCGCTTGAACCCATGCACCATCATTCCTGGGCATGGCTCAGTTTTCAACGATGTTTTGCCGGCCTTGAGTCTTGCACGCCAAAAATTAGATGCTTTCGCTCAGAATCCGGAACGGCATGCCCGCTATGGCACCAAGGTCTTGCTCAAGTTCAAATTGCTGGAGTGGGGTCACATTTCCAGACAAGATTTCAATGCTTGGGCAATGGATGTGCCCTACATGCGTGATTTGCACCAGCGTTTTGGAATGGCTTATTCCTTGCCCACTTGGCTAGACATGATGTTGGCCGAATTGGCTCGCAGCGGCGCTCTGAGGGAGTTGGATGGCGTTCTTCACGATGCATGATCTTCTACAAAAACCAGCACTGATCAATAACTCGAAATAAAACAAAAAAGCCTTTTTGACAAGTCAAAAAGGCTTTTTATTTGTCCATACAGGATGGAGCGGGAAACGAGATTCGAACTCGCGACCTCAACCTTGGCAAGGTTGCGCTCTACCAACTGAGCTATTCCCGCATATGTATCACTTTGGCGGAGTGGACGGGACTCGAACCCGCGACCCCCGGCGTGACAGGCCGGTATTCTAACCAACTGAACTACCACTCCAAGCTTTTTCGTGCATTGACATTTTGGCTCCTCGACCTGGGCTCGAACCAGGGACCTACGGATTAACAGTCCGGCGCTCTACCGACTGAGCTATCGAGGAATGTATGCAGCGAAAAGAAAACGTCGTAGAAAAACTTCTCTACGACGTTGATTTGGTGGCCTGAGTCGGAATCGAACCAACGACACGCGGATTTTCAATCCGCTGCTCTACCAACTGAGCTATCGGGCCATAAACGTTATTGTATCAGAGGAAAACTGCTTTCTGGGGGGACCGCAGCGAAATCAGAGGATTCGTTTGCTGCGGGTCAAATCAACGCCCAGTTGTTTCAGCTTCCTGTACAAATGTGTCCGCTCCAAACCCGTTTTTTCAGCCACGCGGGTCATGGAGCCCCCTTCGTTCGACAAATGAAACTCGAAATAAGCTTTTTCAAAAGCATCTCTGGCGTCTCTTAAGGGTAAATTCAAATCAAAAATCTGTTGCACAGCTGGCGTCAAATTGACATCCGAAACCATCATGGTCGCAGCAGGCATCATCTGCCCCACCCTTTGTGCTTGTGCATGAGATGCCATTGCCGCTTGCTTGACCTGATCACGCGCCAGTCCTTGCTCCACAGCTTTGAGCAGCTTTTGCAAGGTAATGGGTTTTTCCAAAAAGGCTTGTGCGCCAATTTTGACGGCATCCACCGCTGTATCGATGGTTGCATGACCGCTCATCATGATCACGGGCATATTGAGCAATCCCGCCGAAGCCCATTCCTTGAGCAAGCTCACGCCATCGGTGTCGGGCATCCAGATGTCCAGCAATACCAAGTCCGGGCGATTTTTTTGACGTGCGAGTCGAGCTTGAGAAGCATTTTCTGCCAGCTCAACCTGGTGACCTTCATCAAAGAGGATCTCCGAAAGCAGATCACGAATCCCCAGCTCGTCGTCCACCACCAATATATTTGCCATATCGCCTGTCTTGTCTCTGTTCATGTAGGGGACGTACTCAGTCCCAGTGAGGCTTGCTTGACTGCGAATGATAGCGATACTTGTGCGCCCTCAATTTTTCCATTGTTCAGGATGTTGCTCATTTCGATTTTTGCACCATGCTCATCCGCAATTTTTTTCACCACGGCAAGCCCCAATCCCGTTCCTTTGGCTTTGGTGGTGACATAGGGCTCAAAGGCCCTTTGCAAAATATTGGGCGCAAAGCCGGGGCCGGTGTCGCTCACAGTCAGACGAACCAGATTCCTTGATCCTCGCCATTCCGTGCGAATCACCACGCGGGATTCCTGACCATGAACACTTGAGGCTTCACATGCATCCTGTGCGTTTTGCAGCAAATTGTGAATGACTTGGCGCAATTGCTGTTCATCGCCCTGGATCTGTGGACACTCAGCGTCGAGGTCAGTCATGACATGCGGTCGCACAATCCGATCAGCGGCTTCATTGACGTACAAAACCATCACATCAGCAATCAATGCATTGAGCTGCACTGACTTGAGCTCTGCAGATGGCAGTCTGGCGTAATCACGAAATTCATTGACCAACCTTTTCATGGCATCCACTTGATCCACGATCGTTTTGACCGATTTGCTCAGGATCGCATCGTCTTGAGCATCCAGCTTTCCGATCAGTTTGCGCTGCAAGCGTTCAGCCGACAGTTGAATCGGTGTCAATGGATTTTTGATTTCGTGCGCCAAACGCCTGGCAACTTCACCCCATGCTTGAGAGCGTTCTGCAGACACGATTTCAGAAATGTCGTCGAAAACGAGTAAGCGCATGCCATCAGGCAGTACCGCGCCTCTGGCCAACAAAGTGACTGCCGTTTGGCCAAGCCCTTGACCGGTGGCATGAATTTCAAAAGACCTCTGCCAATGGTCCAGTTCATGGGTAACTTTATCCGCACGCAAAGCCATGAACTGTTCAGCAACGCCTTGTGCAAAATCCTGCAGCGATGGCAAATCGTTCATGTGCATGCCCTCATGCGCTGCAACCGGTACTCTGAGTATGCGGGTGGCTCCTGGATTGGCAGACTGGATCATGCCCTGGGCGTCCATCACCATCACGCCTGCTGTCAAATTGTCCAAGATCGTCTGCAAATTACTTCTTGCCTGACCCAATTGACTCAAGCTGCGCTCGGAACTTGCACGAGCATCGGCCAACTGCTGCGTCATGTCCGCAAATGAACGGGTCAATCCCCCCAACTCGTCCTTGCCTTGCAAGGCCAACTTGGGACGCAAATCTCCAGCAGTCACTTGCCTCATACCATGCGCCAGCAACAACAAGGGCCTCGCCAATTGATTGCCAAGCAATACCGCCAACAATATGGCACCCAAGACGGCCAAGAACAAACTCAGTGTCAAGGTTCCGATGTACATCCGCTTGAGGCCTTCACGCGCCAATGCACGCTCTTGGTACTCTCTGTAGGCGTTTTGCACTTCCAAAGCATTGTTGACCAAGGTGGGCGGCAAATCTTGCGTCACCAACATCAGGCGTCTCTCTTCATTAAAAGCCAGACTTTGCTGAGGTATGGGCACCAGTATTTTGATTTTGGCTTTATCGCCCCCTGGCATCGCGTCGTCAAGGCCTTCTATCCACGCCAAGCTGCCTTTTTGTCGCGCTTCTTTGATTTGTTGAACAGTCGGTCGATCTGTTCGGATTTGGAACCTTGATTGACCGCTGCTGGCCAAGCTTTTGCCACCCTCTGTCCACAACACCACATCGCTGACGCCCATTTGCTGACGGATTTTTTCAATCGCCAATCCAACTTGCAACTCGGTGACGTCACTCAATTCTGAAGCTGCCGCTTTTGTTTGTTTGGACAACTCATGGCTCAGAGTGTCCAAGGTCGCCCGCCCGAGATTCAAGCCCGCCACCAAGGCGGCCTCTACTTTGACGTCAAACCAACTTTCAATCGATCTGGATACAAATTGGTACGACACCACGTAAATCAAAATTCCAGGTACAACCCCCACCAAGCCAAAAATGCCTGCAAGCTTGACCAGCAAACGAGACCCGAATTGACCACGTCGCAGACGCAGCAACAAACGCAACATGCCCCAAACGATGGTGACAAAAAGACCGATGGCCACAATGGCATTGACCATCACCAACCAATCGTAGGTCTGGTTGTAGCGCTCACGGTTGCCTGTGGCCTGTGTCAGTAACACCAGCAAGCCCAAGCCAATGACCAAAATCGCCAGCACACCAATCATCATCAACCAGCGACTGGCTTTCGATGACAGCGCCGACAATTTCGATGACGGCCCCTTGAACATGTTCACTTCAGCGCACCATTTCTGCACTCAGTCGCAACTGGCTTGCGACTTGCAAATTCCAATCGGCTTGGTTGCCTGCTGCAATTTGAAAGGGACGGGGAAGCTGTGATACGTCCAACTTGAATCGGTACAGAACATATTGCCGGGCCTCTGGGTTGAGTTCACTGGCGTCCGCCACTTTCCAATGGCTTTGCCTTTGTATAACGCCCAGCGCCTCGTTGAGACTTTCAAAATTTTGCGAAATGCTACCCGCCAAACTTGTGACGGAAAATGGTTCTGACGACACATTCAATCTCCAGCGCCGGGTCAAAGGCTGGAAAGCCAGACGGTAATAGCGTGTGACAACACCCACTTTTCGATCAAACCAGTACCAACGATCACGCATCAATTCAGCCTCGGCCATGAAGTGAACTGCGAGGCCTTTGACCAAGGCATCTTCTACAACAGGGCCTAACTCTAACTTCAACTGTGCATTCAAAACCAACACATTGTCTTGCCGGTTTGCTCTCAAATTCACCAATTCAAGGGTTGCACTTTGCCCCCAAGCTTGGCTCAGGGCCAAGAAACAAGCGCCCAGCAAACATCCCGTTCGAATCCAAAATTCAAACCCGACGTTTTTCCAACAGTGCGTAATAAAACCCATCATGTTCACCCAATGCATTGTGCTTGAATGGAAGGCCCTCAGGGACTTGTCCGGGTATCAAATGACCTGGTGATGGGTGCAATTGGGCATCAGTGTTGTGCTGAAGAAACGCTTGGATGCTTCCATCGCCTTCTGCCTTGAATATAGAACAGGTGCAATAAAGTAACTTTCCACCAGGAGTCAATAAAGGCCATAGGGCTTGAAGGATTTGTCTTTGGATGCCCGCAAGTTGCGCACTGTCTGTCACGCGGCGCAACCAGCGCACATCGGGATGCCGCCTTACCACACCCGAGGCAGTGCACGGCGCGTCCAGCAAAATGGCATCGAATGGAACGCCATCCCACCAATCTGCTGTCTGCATTGCATCGCCTGTGATGACCTTGGCGTGAACACCTGTGCGTGTCAAATTTTGCTCAATACGCTCAGCACGATGGGAATCCACGTCCAATGCCCAGACTTGCGCGTTTTCCAGCAGCTCCAACAAATGTCCTGTTTTCCCACCAGGTGCGGCGCAGGCATCCAGTATTCGCCAAGGGTGCTGCGTATCCATGCCATGCGTTAACAATGGGGCCGCCAATTGAGCAGCCGCATCTTGTACAGACACGTGGCCCTGGGAAAAACCGGGCAAACGTTGCACCGGGACGGGTTTTTCCAACTGTAAACCCTGGGCACCAACGGGCTTGGACATGATCCCGACATCATTCAATTGACCCTGATAATTCTGGACGCTTTGATGCTTGACGTTCACTCTCAAGGTCATCGCTGCGGGTCGTTGCGCCGTATCCAGAAGACTTTGCCAATGCTCGGGATAGTCTTTTTGAAGTCGCTCAATCCACCACGCCGGGTGATTCCAACGGGCCTCCAAGAACCCATCTGTCTGTTCAAT
Source organism: Limnohabitans sp. WS1 (assembly GCF_003063265.1). GTDB lineage: Bacteria > Pseudomonadota > Gammaproteobacteria > Burkholderiales > Burkholderiaceae_C > Limnohabitans_A. Next base: position 13,856 of record NZ_NERU01000015.1, on the reverse strand, counting down.
CAACGCTGTTCTCTCTCGCATAAAGCGTCGCAAGCAGGCATTGATGAACCCACTTTGAGCTTTCGTGTGCCTTTGCTTTTGTGCAGCCTCAACCGTTTGATTCACCAGGGTGTGAACGGGGTATGGTGCATCTGAATCACGCCAGCACAAGGCCAAGGCTGTGCAAAGTAGCGCGTCTGCAGCCGGGGGTGGTGCCTTGGATGCCAGTTTTCCGCGCAAGGCCATAGCTCTTCCCCATTGGCGCATGACTTGAAAGCTCAGGGCTTGAACACCAGGCCGCAACTCAGTGGCGACACCGTCTATTTGGGTCGTCAGTGATCGCCCTTCTTTGACCGATTGAACCACCAAAGCGGTTGCCTGCAGCAAACGCCACAATGGCAAAGACTGTGCTGAGGGTGATGATTGCGGCGAAGGATGGTTCATTTTGATTTTTCTTTAATTGGATGTCAGCGTTAAATCCATCCTCATCACCGGCTTGAAGTTCAAACGCTTGGCCAACCAAGATGCTGGCCTCATGCTCAAAGCATCGTTGTATGCAGCGACCGCCACATGGTATGGAATGACAGCAGCTGGCAATGTTTGTCGCATCCTGTTCAAAGCAATTTCAAGATCCGGCTGGATGGGGGCGTGGGCGGTTTGCTGCAACAACCTGATCTCTCCGACCAATTTCAAATGCTGGGAGATCACTTGCTTTTGATGGGTTTGGACCAACGGCTGCAAGCGCATCTGGGACAGAGCCTCCAGCAATCCGTCACAGGCCGCTTGTAAGAGTTCGAGTTCTTTCAGGTCGGTCTCGGTTGACAAGGATTCTCGTGCCGCCAAGCCACCTTGTAATCGCACCAACAACCTCAGCCAAACTGCATCAACACTGCTCCACTGCCTGATGACTTCCGATCGAAGACGTACCAAACGATTGTGCGCCCCCACAGACCAAAACAAAGTCAACAAGACCAATGCCCCAAAGATCAAAATACCCATGCGCACCTCTTTGTTGTCTTGCTTATGAAACAGCCCCTGACCGCGCAGCAGTACAGGGGCTGATCAGGATCATCGTTTTCACGATGATCTCAGGGCTCAGGCAGCTTCGCCAGAATCCGTGACGGCGTCCTCAGCATTTTCACCAGCCAATTCGGCAGCCTCTGCATCGGCAATGGCGCGGCGCTCAGCGTCGTCCATCGCATCTTTGACAGCACGGGCTTTGTGATAAGCCAAACCTGTACCAGCGGGGATCAAACGACCCACAATCACGTTTTCTTTCAAACCACGCAATTCATCACGCTTGCCCATGATGGCCGCTTCGGTCAGCACCCGTGTTGTTTCCTGGAAGGAAGCAGCCGAGATGAACGAATCGGTCGACAAGGAGGCCTTGGTAATGCCCAGCAACAAGTTGCTGTAGGTTGCCGGGATTTTGCCCTCGCGCTGCAATGCATCATTGGTGTTGAGCATTTCAGAGCGTTCAACCTGTTCACCAGAGATGTACGTTGAATCACCGATGTTCTCAACCACCACGCGGCGCAGCATCTGACGAACAATCACTTCGATGTGCTTGTCGTTGATCTTCACGCCTTGCAAGCGGTAAACGTCCTGCACTTCGTCGACGATGTAGCGGGCCAACTCTTCAATGCCCAGTAAGCGCAAGATGTCTTGTGGATCGGCCGGGCCATCCACAATGCTTTCGCCCTTGTTGACCACTTGGCCTTCGTGCACCAAGATGTTCTTCTCTTTGGGGATCAGTTCATCCCAGACCTTGCCTTCAGGGTCAGTGATTTGCAAGCGGACCTTGCCTTTGGTTTCCTTACCGAAAGACACGGTACCGGTGATCTCAGCCAGCATGCCTTTGTCTTTGGGCGTACGGGCTTCAAACAGCTCGGCCACACGGGGCAAACCGCCGGTGATGTCTCGGGTCTTTTGACCTTCGACGGGGATACGGGCCAGCACTTCACCAGGGCCCACATCCATGCCGTCACGCACTTGGATCAACGAGCCGATCTGGAAGCCAATGGTCACCGAGTGATCGGTGCCAGGGATCTTGACTTCTTTGCCTTGGGCATCGATCAGCTTGACCTGTGGGCGAATGACCTTGGCAGCACCACGGCGCTTGGGGTCAATGACCACCAGCGTGGACAAGCCGGTCACTTCATCCAGTTGTTTGGCCACGGTCATGCCCTCTTCCACATTCTCGAATTTCACCTGTCCAGCGAATTCGGTGATGATTGGACGGGTCAGAGGGTCCCAATTGGCCAAGATGGTGCCAGCCTTGATGGTCTGATCGGCTTTGATCGACAAGATGGCGCCGTAAGGCACCTTGTGACGCTCGCGCTCACGACCGTGCTCGGTGATGATGATTTCGCCAGAGCGTGCAATCACAACCAACTCACCCTTGGTGTTGGTCACATAACGCATGGTGGCATTGAAGCCAATGGTGCCGTTGGACTTGGCTTCCACGCTGGACGCCACAGCAGCACGCGAAGCCGCACCACCAATGTGGAAGGTACGCATCGTCAGCTGTGTGCCTGGCTCACCAATCGACTGGGCGGCGATCACACCAACGGCTTCGCCGTTGTTGACCAAACCGCCACGGCCCAGATCGCGGCCATAGCACTTGGCGCACAAACCAAAGCGTGTTTCGCAGGTCAGTGCCGTGCGCACCTTGACTTCGTCCACACCCGCCGCTTCGAGTTCATCAATCAGGTCCTCGTCAAGCATGACGCCTGCTTCGGCCAATACAGCCCGGTTTTCAGGGTGCAAGACGTCTTCAGCCACAGTACGGCCCAAAATGCGGTCGCGCAGCGATTCGATCACTTCACCGCCTTCGACGATGGCGCGCATCAGCGAGCCATCAGCAGTGCCGCAATCGAGTTCAGTGACCACCAGATCTTGGGTCACGTCCACCAGACGTCGTGTCAGGTAACCCGAGTTGGCCGTTTTCAAAGCCGTATCGGCCAGACCTTTACGAGCACCGTGGGTCGAGATGAAGTACTGCAACACGTTCAGACCCTCACGGAAGTTCGCCGTGATGGGGGTCTCAATGATGGAGCCGTCGGGCTTGGCCATCAGGCCACGCATGCCGGCCAGCTGGCGAATCTGAGCTGCAGAACCGCGCGCACCGGAGTCGGCCATCATGTAAATCGAGTTGAACGATTCCTGATCGACTTCATTGCCATGACGGTCAATGGTTTTTTCTTTGCGCAGCTGGTCCATCATCACTTTGGAGACGACGTCACCGGCCTTGCCCCAGATGTCAACGACTTTGTTGTAACGCTCACCAGCAGTCACCAGACCGGAGACGTATTGCTGCTCGATGTCTTTGACTTCCTTTTCGGCCGCTTCAATGATGGCAGGCTTCTCAGGTGGGACGAGCATGTCGTCGATACCGATGGAGATGCCAGCGCGTGTGGCCAGACGGAAACCGTTTTGCAACAGCTTGTCGGCGAACACGACGGTCTCTTTCAAGCCACACTTGCGGAAAGACGTGTTGATCAGCTTGGAAATTTCCTTTTTCTTGAGCGCCTTGTTCAAGTTGCTGAAAGGCAGGCCCTTGGGCAGGATCTCGGACAACAAGGCACGGCCGACGGTGGTTTCCACCATCGAGACAGCCGAGGTGAATTCACCGGTTGCCTTGTTTTTGGTCCACTCGGTCATGCGCACGTTGATCTTGGCAGCCAATTCAACAGCATTGGCGTCCAAAGCGCGCTGCACTTCACCAATGTCGGCAAAGATCAAGCCTTCACCTTTGGCGTTGATGCGGTCGCGGGTGGCGTAATACAGGCCCAACACCACGTCTTGCGAGGGAACAATGGAGGGCTCGCCCGATGCAGGGAACAAGATGTTGTTCGACGCGAGCATCAGTGTGCGAGCTTCCATCTGCGCTTCCACCGACAGCGGAATGTGCACAGCCATCTGGTCACCGTCGAAGTCGGCGTTGAAGGCCGCGCAAACGAGGGGATGGAGCTGAATGGCTTTGCCTTCGATCAACAAAGGCTCAAATGCCTGGATGCCCAAACGGTGCAATGTTGGCGCACGGTTGAGCATCACGGGGTGCTCTTTGATGACCTCTTCCAGAATATCCCACACCACGGGTGTGCCAGATTCAACTTCTTTCTTGGCGGCCTTGATCGTGGTGGCGATGCCCATGGCTTCGAGGCGGGCAAAGATGAAAGGCTTGAACAGCTCAATCGCCATCAGTTTGGGCAGGCCGCACTGATGGAGTTTGAGCGTTGGGCCCACGGTGATGACGGAACGACCGGAGTAGTCCACGCGCTTGCCCAGCAAGTTCTGACGGAAACGACCGCTCTTGCCTTTGATCATGTCAGCCAAGGACTTCAAGGCACGCTTGTTCGCACCGGTCATGGCCTTGCCGCGGCGGCCGTTGTCCAACAAGCTGTCCACGGCTTCTTGAAGCATGCGCTTTTCGTTACGGGCAATGATCTCAGGCGCTTTGAGTTCCAGCAAACGGCGCAGACGGCTGTTGCGGTTGATCACGCGGCGGTACAGGTCGTTCAGGTCAGAGGTCGCAAAGCGGCCGCCGTCCAGGGGCACCAGAGGACGCAGGTCCGGTGGCAACACAGGCAACACCTCGAGCACCATCCACTCGGGCTTGATGCCTGATTTCTTGAAGGCTTCAAGAACTTTCAAACGCTTGGAGTTCTTTTTGACCTTGAGTTCGGATCCGGTCAAGTCACCCCGCAAACGCTCGATTTCGCTTTCGATATCGATGCTTTGCAGCAGTTCTTTGATGCCTTCTGCACCCATCTTGGCCACGAATTCGTCGCCATACTCTTTGACTTTGGCATCGTAATCATCTTCGGACATGATGCTGAATTTTTTCAGCGGGGTCATGCCGGTATCGGTCACCACGTAGGCTTCAAAGTACAGCACGCGCTCGATGTCACGCAGTGTCATGTCAAGGACCAGGCCCAAACGCGAAGGCAATGACTTCAGAAACCAGATGTGCGCGCAAGGTGCGGCCAGGTCAATGTGACCCATGCGCTCGCGACGCACTTTGGTTTGTGTGACTTCAACGCCGCACTTCTCGCAGATCACACCGCGGTGCTTGAGGCGTTTGTACTTGCCGCACAGGCATTCATAGTCTTTGATGGGGCCAAAAATTTTGGCGCAAAACAGACCATCGCGCTCGGGCTTGAAGGTACGGTAGTTGATGGTTTCCGGCTTTTTCACTTCGCCGAAAGACCAAGAACGGATCTTCTCGGGCGATGCCAGGCCGATGCGGATGGCATCGAAGTGGTCATCTGGCGTGAACTGCTTGAACAGGTCGAGTAGTGATTTCATGGTTTAAATCCTTTGCCTGTGAATTAAGAACGCTCGAGCTCAATGTCAAGGCCCAGCGAACGGATTTCCTTGACCAGCACGTTGAACGACTCGGGCATGCCCGCTTCAATGGAGTGTTCGCCTTTGACAATGCTTTCGTACACCTTGGTACGGCCTTGCACGTCGTCAGACTTGACGGTGAGCATTTCTTGCAGAACATAAGAAGCGCCATAGGCTTCCAGTGCCCACACTTCCATCTCACCGAAACGCTGACCACCGAACTGCGCTTTACCACCCAGCGGCTGCTGTGTGACCAAGCTGTAAGGACCCGTCGAGCGTGCGTGCATCTTGTCGTCGACCAAATGGTGCAGCTTCAAGTAATGCATGTAGCCGATGGTGGTTGGCCGGTCAAAGGCGTCGCCTGTGCGGCCATCAAACAAATTCGCTTGTGTGCGTGTGGCCGTCAGACCCTTGGCCTTGGCCAAGTCATCGGGGTAAGCCAAATGCAACATGGCACGGATTTCTTCTTCTGCTGCACCGTCGAACACCGGCGTGGCAAACGGGAAACCGTCTTTCAGGTTGTTGGCCATGTCAAGTACTTCGTCATCACTCAATTGCGACAAGTCTTCTTTGCGGCCCATGCTGTTGTACAACTGCTCAAACAGCTTGCGCAGTTCGGCAACTTTTTCCATGCGTTGGGTTTCAGCTTGAAGCATGTTGCCAATGCGGTGGCCAATGCCTTTGCCTGCCCAACCCAAATGAACTTCAAGCACCTGACCCACGTTCATGCGCGAAGGCACGCCCAACGGGTTGAGCACAATGTCGGCAGGTGTGCCATCGGCCATGAAAGGCATGTCTTCGACGGGCACGATCTTGGAGACCACACCCTTGTTGCCGTGACGGCCAGCCATCTTGTCACCGGGCTGCAAGCGGCGCTTGACGGCCAAGTAAACCTTGACCATTTTGAGCACACCAGCGGGCAACTCGTCGCCTTGTGTCAGCTTCTTGCGTTTTTCTTCAAACGACAAATCGAAGCTGTGGCGGGTTTGCTCCAGCGAGTTCTTGATGGACTCGAGCTGCATGGCCACATCTTCTTCGGCGGGGCGAATGTCGAACCAATGGAACTTGTCGACCGACTCCATGTAGGCTTTGTCGAGCTTGGTCCCTTTGGACAGCTTTTGTGGGCCACCGTTGGCCACGCGGCCCACCAGCAGTTTCTCGATACGGTCAAAGGCGTCCGCTTCCACGATGCGCAGCTGGTCGTTCAGGTCCAAGCGGAAACGCTTGAGTTCGTCGTCGATGATCTGCTGGGCACGCTTGTCGCGCACGATGCCTTCACGGGTGAAGACCTGCACGTCGATCACGGTGCCTTGCGAGCCCTGATCCACGCGCAGTGAGGTGTCTTTCACATCCGATGCCTTCTCGCCGAAGATGGCGCGCAGCAGTTTCTCTTCAGGCGTGAGGGTGGTTTCTCCTTTGGGGGTGACCTTGCCGACCAGCACATCGCCGGGTTGCACTTCTGCACCCACGTAGATGATGCCGGAGTCGTCCAGGCGGCCCAGTTGCTGTTCGGACAGGTTGGGGATGTCGCGCGAAATTTCTTCGGCGCCCAACTTGGTGTCACGGGCCATGACCACGAGTTCTTCGATGTGGATCGAGGTGTAGCGGTCTTCCGACACAACACGCTCAGAGATCAAGATCGAGTCTTCGAAGTTGTAACCGTTCCAGGGCATGAAGGCGATCAGCATGTTCTGACCGATGGCGATTTCGCCCAAGTCGGTCGATGCGCCGTCAGCGATCACATCCCCCTTGGCCAGCCTGTCGCCACGCTTGACGATGGGGCGCTGGTGGATGTTCGTGTTCTGGTTGGAGCGCTGGTACTTGATCAGGTTGTAGATGTCCACACCCACTTCGCCGGCCAAAGCTTCAGCGTCGTTCACGCGGATCACGATGCGGGTTGCGTCCACATAGTCGACGATGCCGCCACGGGTTGCGGTGACCACGGTGCCGGAGTCGACCGCTGCAACGCGTTCGATGCCGGTGCCCACCATGGGCTTTTCAGGACGCAACACAGGCACGGCCTGACGCGACATGTTCGCACCCATCAAAGCGCGGTTGGCGTCATCATGCTCGAGGAACGGCACCAAAGAGGCCGCCACCGAAACGATCTGCGCTGGCGACACGTCCATGTACTGGATGCGCTCGGCGCCACACAGGATGGATTCACCCTTTTCACGCGCAGACACCAGGTCACCGGTGAGCTTGCCGTCTTTGTCCAACGTGGCGTTGGCCTGGGCGATGACGTACTTGCCTTCTTCAATGGCCGACAGGTAGTCGATGTCCATCGTGACTTTGCCTTCCACCACGCGGCGGTAAGGGGTTTCGATGAAACCGTACTCGTTCAGACGGGCGTACAGGGCCAATGAGTTGATCAGACCAATGTTTGGGCCTTCTGGTGTTTCAATGGGGCAGACGCGACCGTAATGGGTCACGTGCACGTCTCGCACTTCAAAGCCAGCACGTTCGCGGGTCAGACCACCTGGGCCAAGGGCCGACACGCGGCGCTTGTGGGTGATCTCGGCCAGCGGGTTGGTCTGGTCCATGAACTGCGACAGCTGGGATGCACCAAAGAACTCTTTCAAGGCCGCAGAAATCGGCTTGGAGTTGATCAGGTCATGCGGCATGAGCGGCTCTTGCTCGGCCTGGCCCAAACGTTCTTTGACGGCTTTTTCGATGCGTGCCAAACCTGTGCGGTACTGGTTTTCGGCCAATTCACCCACGCAACGCACGCGGCGGTTACCCAAGTGGTCGATGTCATCGACTTCACCGTTGCCGTTGCGCAAGTCCACCAAAATCTTGACGACAGCCAAGATGTCTTCGTTGGTCAAGACCATGGGGCCTGTGGAGTCTGGACGACCGACACGGGCGTTGAACTTCATGCGACCCACACGCGACAAGTCGTAAGTGTCGGGGTTGTAAAACAAGCGCTGGAACAGGGCTTGCACTGCGTCTTCTGTTGGTGGTTCGCCAGGACGCATCATGCGGTAGATCGCCACGCGTGCGGCGAACTCGTCGACGGTTTCGTCGATGCGCAGGGTCTGCGAAATGTAAGCGCCCTGATCCAACTCGTTGGTGTAGATGCAAGGGAGGTCTTGGATACCCGATGTGCGCAGCTTTTTCAGCAGCGCTTCGGTCAACTCTTCGTTGGCCTTGGCGATGATCTCGCCAGTGTCTGCTTCGACAATGCTGCGTGCAACCACGCGACCCAACAGGTAGTCTTCTGGCACGCTGATGTGCGTGGTGCCCGATTGCTCGAGTTCACGGGTGTGACGCACGGTGATGCGCTTGTCTTTGGCCACCACCACTTTGCCGGACTTGTCGGTGATGTCAAAACGGGCGACTTCGCCACGCAGACGCTCAGCCACAAATTCCATCTGGGCACCGTTATCCATCAGACGGAAATTGTCATTGACGAAGAAGTTGGCCAGGATCGACTCAGGGTTCAGGCCGATGGCCTTGAGCAAGATCGACACCGGCATTTTGCGGCGACGATCAACCCGGAAATACAGAATGTCCTTCGGATCGAATTCAAAGTCGAGCCAAGAACCGCGATAAGGAATGATGCGGGCCGAAAACAACAACTTGCCCGAGCTGTGGGTCTTGCCCTTGTCGTGTTCAAAGAACACGCCAGGAGAACGGTGCAACTGGGACACGATCACGCGTTCAGTACCGTTGATGATGAAAGAACCTTTGTCGGTCATCAAAGGCACTTCGCCCATATAGACTTCTTGCTCTTTGACTTCTTTCACAATTTTTGATTGTGATGTCGACGTTTCACGGTCATAAATGATGAGCTGTACCCGGGCCCGAACGGCTGAAGAGAAGGTCAGTCCACGTGTCTGGCATTCACGCACATCAAATGCAGGTTTGGCCAAGTTGTACTCAACAAACTTCATTTCCACAAATCCATTGTGCGAAACAATGGGAAATGCTGATTCAAAGGCTGCTTGCAAGCCTTCGTGGGTTCGTTTGGATGAGACCACACCTGCTTGAAGGAAAGACGTGTAAGCGTCTTTTTGCATCTGGAGCAGGTAGGGAACTTCGAGCACGCTTTCGCGGCTGCCGAAACTTTTGCGGATTCGCTTGCGTTCGGTATAGGAATAGGCCATGAGATCTCCGGGCTTGATCTTTCAGAACTGTGTATTGGTGGCACTTTTCAGTACCCACAAAGGGCTTGGCGGCTGGCCACTACCAGCGTTGGCGGACGATTGCGCATTGCACGCAACCCGTACCAAGGGTTTTCTGCAGTCGGGTCAGAAAACACTGGAAAGCAGACTATTGAAATCAACTTTCCGGTGTTTCAACAAAACACTGGAAAGCAGACTGTTGAAATCTACTTTCCGGTGTTCATTTTTTAGAGACTCGAGCGCCAATGTTTAAAAACGTTGCATTGATTCAGAATTACTTGACTTTGAATCAACTCCTGACTAGATGAACAAAAAATGGGTTCTTTTTGATCTATTTTTCAGGTCCTCTTCAAGGACCAAAGGCTGGAGGTCCTCACGGACACTCCAGCCTTGGAAAGTCACTGAATTACTTGAGTTCGGCTTTGGCGCCTGCGTCTTCCAGCTTCTTCTTGGCGGCTTCAGCATCTGCCTTAGGCAAAGCTTCTTTGACCGCTTTAGGAGCGCCATCCACCAGGTCTTTGGCTTCTTTCAAGCCCAAACCTGTGATTTCACGCACAGCTTTAATCACGGACACTTTGTTCGCACCAGCTTCGAGCAACACAACGTTGAACTCAGTCTTCTCTTCAGCCACGGCTGCAGCAGCGCCGCCTGCAGCTGGAGCAGCCATAGCGGCAGCGCTCACACCAAATTTCTCTTCGATGGCTTTCACCAAGTCGTTGAGTTCCATGACCGTCATGCTGTCGAGCGCGGTCAAAAATGCGTCTTTATCGAATGCCATTTTTATTTCCTAACAATTGGTTAAATACGAAAACTGGCCTTAAGCGGCAACAGCTTCGCCTTCGCCTTTTTTGGCCGCCAAAGCACCCAACACCACTGCGGTGCGAGACATCGGCGACATCAACAAGCCACACAACTGAGCCAACAACACTTCTTTCGAAGGAATGCTTGCCAATTGCTTCACGCCGTTCACATCCAAGACTTTGCCTGCAAATGCACCTGCACGAATCACCAACTTGTCGTTGGTTTTCGCGAAGTCAGCTACCACTTTTGCGGCAGCCACTGCATCTTCAGAGAAGCCATAGATCAGCGGACCGGTCATCTGGTCGGCGACAACTTCAAACTGCGTACCTGTCACAGCACGGCGAGCCAAAGTGTTTTTCAACACTGTCAGCGAAACGCCGAGGCTGCGAGCTTTGACGCGCAGGTTGGTCATGTCAGCGACCGTGATACCACGGTATTCCGCCATCACAAGCGTTTGAGCTTTAGCGGCGAGGTCGGTCACTTCGGAAATGACCGCTTCTTTCTCACTGCGATTCAGACTCAAGGTCTACTCCTTTATATGTGTTTTTCGGGTCACCCCTTGAACACGCCTATTTGCAGCGACCAACTGTTCAGGATCTTCATCCATCTGCAGCGGGATCGCCATCTGCGTTGGCCCAAACAGACAAGCTAACTTGTTTGATTGTTGATTAAGCACATCTGCGTGTGCACCAACGGTCTTGGATGGCCTGCAGCTCTTTTGCAAAGAGTGCAGCCCACCACATTGAGCAGGCTTGTCAGCCCACTCAAATTTTTATCGCAATCAAGCTGCGATGGATTGTGTGTCAACGCGAACGCCCACACCCATGGTCGAAGACACGGCCACTTTGCGCAGGTAAACACCCTTGCTCGTGGCTGGCTTGGCTTTCACCAAAGCTTCGATCAAGGCAGCCAAGTTGCCTTGCAACTTGTCATTCTCGAAAGAACGGCGACCAATGGTGCCGTGGACAATACCGGCTTTGTCAACACGGAACTGGACTTGACCAGCCTTTGCGTTGCGCACAGCAGTCGCCACATCTGGGGTCACGGTGCCGACTTTGGGGTTAGGCATCAAGCCGCGTGGGCCCAGGATTTGACCCAAAGTACCCACAACGCGCATGGCGTCAGGGGCAGCAATCACCACATCGAAAGGCATGTCGCCAGCTTTTACGCGGGCAGCCAAGTCGTCCATGCCGACCACATCAGCACCAGCGGCTTTGGCTTCTTCAGCCTTGGCGCCTTGTGCGAACACAGCAACGCGGGCGGTTTTGCCCGTGCCGTTAGGCAACACGACAGCACCACGAACCACTTGATCAGACTTCTTGGCATCAATGCCGAGTTGCACAGCCACGTCGATGGACTCATCGAACTTGGCATTGGCGCAATCTTTCACGATCACCAAGGCATCGGCCAAGGGGTACAGCTTGTTGCTGTCCACTTTGCCGACAAAGGCTTTTTGTTTTTTAGTGAGCTTGGACATTTACACGCCCTCCACATTCACGCCCATGGAACGGGCAGTACCAGCGATGGTGCGAACGGCTGCGTCCATGTCGGCGGCAGTCAGATCTTTCATCTTGGTTTTGGCGATTTCTTCCAGCTGAGCACGGGTGATCTTGCCAACTTTTTCCAAGCCTGGCTTGGTCGAGGCCTTGTCAATCTTGATGGACTTCTTGATCAAAGTGGCCGCTGGTGGCGTTTTGATGATGAAGGTGAAGGACTTGTCTGCAAACGCAGTGATCACCACTGGCAATGGCAGACCTGGCTCGACGCCTTGGGTCTGGGCGTTGAACGCCTTGCAGAATTCCATGATGTTCAAACCACGCTGACCCAGTGCTGGACCGATGGGTGGTGATGGATTGGCTTTACCAGCTGGCACTTGCAGCTTGATGAAGCCGACGATTTTTTTCGCCATGCTTTTCTCCTTGCGGGTATTAACGCTTAGGTATTAAAACCTTCAGCTTCCCGGGGTTAACGACTCTTCAACTCAATTTGGCACCGAGTCGGTTCATGCCAAACCTTTTCTCATTCAGGTTTTTTCGACCTGACTGAATTCCAATTCAACGGGTGTCGCTCTTCCAAAAATCGTCACAGAAACACGCATCTTGTTGCGTTCGTAATTGACTTCTTCGACGGTCCCATTGAAATCAGTGAAGGGGCCCTCTTTGACCCGAATGTATTCACCGACCTCAAATTCAACTTTATGACGTGGCTTATCTGTGCCCTCTTGCATTTGACTGACAATTTTGGCTACATCTGCTTCTGATATGGGTGCCGGTCTGTTTTTAGCGCCGCCCACAAATCCTGTCACTTTGTTGGTATGTTTGACCAAATGCCATGTTTCATCGTCCATGACCATTTCAACCAAGACATAACCAGGAAAAAACTTGCGCTCAGTTGTTCTTTTTTGGCCATTTTTAACTTCGACCACTTCTTCTGTAGGCACCAAGATTCGGCCAAACTTGGTTTCCATTCCTGAACGTGCAATTCGTTCAACAATGTTGCGCTCTACCGCTTTTTCCATGCCGGAGTAAGCATGAACCACATACCATTTCAAGTCTGGGTTGGTGGACGATCCCGCCATTGGCGCATTCACTACGACATCGTTCATTATTTTTTCCACCCAAGAATCAAATCGTAAAAAACCCATTCCAGGGTTTTGTCTGTTAGCCAAAGAAACAAGGCCATCACAACGACAAAAGCAAAAACATAAGCCGTGATCTGCAGGGCTTCTTTACGCTCAGGCCAAACCACTTTTTTAACTTCACGAACAGCATCGCGACTGAATCCAATCAGTCTCCGACCCATTTCACTGGTCAAGAACACGGCCAATGCTGCAGACAAGCTGACCAGCAAAACTGCCCACTGAACCCAAACACCTTGTTTTGAGAGCATGTAAAAGCCAACCAGGGCCGCGACCACCAGCGACACAGCCAATGCCAATCGCATTTTGTCGCCAGCAGCACTCACAGTTTGAACTTCGGACGTTGCCATACGGGCTTTTACCTTTATTGCACCTCCAATGCAGAGGCGTCTCTTAAGACAATGAAGCCCGCTAGGTTCTAGCGGGCTTGTTATCCACCTTGTTTCAGGTGGCAGGGGCAGTAGGAATCGAACCTACAACCTTCGGTTTTGGAGACCGACGCTCTGCCAATTGAGCTATACCCCTACTTGAAACTCTTTAAGCGATGATCTTGGCAACAACGCCAGCGCCAACGGTGCGGCCGCCTTCGCGGATGGCGAAGCGCAAGCCTTCTTCCATCGCAATGGGGTTGATCAACTTCACAGTGATCGACACGTTGTCACCCGGCATCACCATCTCTTTGCCTTCTGGCAATTCGATCGCGCCGGTCACGTCCGTCGTACGGAAGTAGAACTGAGGACGGTAGTTGTTGAAGAAAGGCGTGTGACGGCCACCTTCGTCTTTGGACAAGACATAGATCTCGCCCGTGAAGTGGGTGTGTGGCTTGATCGAGCCGGGCTTGCACAGCACTTGGCCGCGCTCGACGTCTTCGCGCTTGGTGCCGCGCAACAAGATACCGACGTTGTCACCGGCTTGACCTTGGTCGAGCAACTTGCGGAACATCTCAACGCCTGTGCAAGTGG
>NZ_NERU01000014.1 GCF_003063265.1 Limnohabitans sp. WS1 | reverse complement strand
GGAAGGCCAGAACATGCGTCCTGCCAACAGGTGCCGACGGTGTCGGCGTTGAGACCCTGTCCCCGATCAATTCAGGTGGGGGAGTTTGAGGTGGCCATAAGTGGGGGAATTTGGGTGGCCATCAGGGGACATCCCGACTCACGCTGCGTGAGATTGTGGAATCGGATGCGGAGAATATTTTGCAAATACATGGCAACGCCGAGCACATGAGATGGTTCGGGTCAGATCCTATTCCCGATCTTGACGGTGCCACGAAGTTGGTCGCTACGTTTGCCAGTTGGCGGAAAGAGCCGGTTTCCGGTGCACGCTGGGCTTTGGAGTTGAGAGACCAACCCGGACTGATCGGCACATGCGGCTTGTTTCGCTGGAATCGAAACTGGAAATCTTGCATCGTCGGTTACGAAATCGCTGCGGCGCATCAGGGCCGCGGCTATGTCAAAGAAGCGCTAAAAGCAATCATCACCTGGGGTTTCCAAGAGGTGCAGTTGAATCGAATCGAGGCGCAGATTCACCCTGACAACTCAGCATCTCTGGCCTTACTCGAGGCGCTAGGGTTTCAGCAAGAGGGGCGGCAGCGGGAAGCAGGTTACTGGGCGGGACAGCATCACGACCTCCTTCAGTACGCACTGCTCAATCGGCAGTGGCGAACAGAGAATGCGGTCTAAGCTTCTGATGCAGCGAATGGCTTCTCTATCGGGTGCCGTAAACTTTAAACAACAGCCAAATCAACCATGAGCATCGCCGTGTCTCGACCTCATTTGCGCCAAGCCACCGCTGCCGACATCCCCGGCATTTGGGAGGTGCGCTACTCAGTGACCGAGAACACCCTGACGCCCGGTCGTATCTCAGATGAAGAGGTCAGAGCGTCGATTGAAGGCACAGGCTGCGGGTGGGTCATCGAAGAAGCTGGAAGGATTGAGGCATTCGCTGTAGGCATCGCCAAGACCGGCAATGTCTGGGCGCTGTTTGTCAGGCCAGATGCACAAGGCCGAGGCCATGGAACCCGGTTGCATGCCGCAATGATCGAGTGGTTTCGCAAGCAACCCATCGACAGGCTCTGGCTCTCGACGGGCACAACCACCAAAGCCAGAGCGTTCTACGACAAGAACGGATGGGAGTGTGTCGGTCCTGACGGTAGTGACGAGGTCAGGTATGAACGGGCGAATGCAGCCTAAGGGGTCGTTTAACCGGAGTGCCAACGGCTGGATGCCGTGGCCGCCAGGCGCACATGCCCACATCAATCATCGTAATGAAATCGACAAGCCACAACGGTGATGGACACCTCATCGACTTCATAAACCAAACGGTGCATCTCGTCTATACGGCGCGACCACAAGCCAGCCAAGTTGCCGACAAGGGGTTCTGGCTTGCCAATTCCTGTAAAGGGTTCACGGCAAACGGCATCGATTAAGGTGTTGATGCGTTTGAGGGTATTGCGGTCTTGGCCTTGCCACCAGACGTAAGCATCCCAGCCATCGGGGGTGAAACGAACTTCTCTCATGCCCTGACTTCAAATGTCTAGAAGTTTGCGTTTTTTGGCTTTTCCAGCTTTGAGTTGGGCCACAGAGTTCAGCAGCGCCCGTGCGTTTGCAGGGCTGGAGAGCAGGTACAGCGTTTCTTGAATGCTGGAAAAAGCCTCTTCCGACAAAATCACGGCGTTACCTCCCTCGCGCCGGTGAATGAGCGTGGGGGCTTGGTCGTCAATGACTTGGTCAATCACAGCTTTGAGCGAGTTGCGAGCGTCTGTGTAACTGATGACATGCATGGCTGAAACCTGTCCAGTGAGTTGTGCATGTATTTTAGGGCGGTTTGTGTTTTTGTGCGGTTGAAGTTCATAGGACAGCAGAGTTTCCTGACCGTTCAGTTTGAACTTGTAGACAAAAACACCCGCGAAGTCGCCCTTTTTTCGCCTATTTGAGGGTTTGGTAGAAGGACTTGACGGCTTCAACTCGCACTTTTTTGTCGCGGGCGTGCAGTTTTTTGCCACCCGGTTAAGCGATGGCGATGCGCTGACTTTCAGCATCAGCCAAACTCATAAGGCGCAGCCAGACCGGCTTTGACTTCTTCACGCGATAGCATGGTGTCTTGGATCAGCCGCAAAGGCATGTCCGGGTTGTCGATCACGGCTTTGCCGATGCGTGCCCAGTATTCGATTTGCTGTGGCACAGAGCGGTGTTCCGCTGCAGCATAGGGTTTGGCGGCTTCGACCAGTTCGTCAGACAGTTTCATTGCGACAGCCATGGTACTTCTCCTCGATGGGCTTGCATTTTGCAACCGATGGTTGTTTTGTACTGCCGCCTTCACTCGCGCATTTACGCATCCTGGCTTTTCGTTCGACTTGACAGGAAACGTCCGTTGACGGCTATGCGCTTCAGGCGTACATTCATGGCATGCTGACCGTTGTCGAAAGCCCCATCTTTCAGAAGCTTTGGCCTAGATATTGGGACGAAGATGAACGAGCCGATTTCGCATCTTTCATTGCACAGAACCCTGAAGCCGGCGCTGTGATTCGCGGCTCAGGCGGTGTACGCTAAGTTCGATGGGTACGTGAGGGGGCAGGCAAGTCAGGCGGCGTCAGGATCATTTACCTCGCACGCAACGAAGCTGGCGAGGTCTATCTCCTCACTCTTTATGCAAAGTCAGAGTCAGAGAACATTTCACTCATCACACTCAAGGAGATTCGTCGTGCCCTCGAAATCTAAGAAGCTGAATCCATCCGAGATTGCTGCGTTTGAAGCGAAGCGAGACATTGGTGCGGAGATCCTTCAATCCATCAAAGACATGAAGGCTGGCAAAGGCAAGATGGTGGTCTCGTCGGCCACAGAATCAAGACAAGCCACTGGCCTGTCTCAATCCCAGTTCGCCAACTTGTTGGGCGTCTCCGTGCGTACGCTTCAAGGATGGGAGCAAGGACGAAAGCAGCCAAGCGGTGCAGCGCGCACGCTGCTTGCCATAGCTCGCACAAACCCGAAGGCGGTTCTGGCTGTTTCCGCGCAGTGAGGGCAAACCCATCGCTCAAGGTGATGGCTGTTTGATAAGATTCAATCCTACTCACTCAAAGGCCCGTCATGCGAACCACTCAACAACTGAGCATCACATTGCCCAACGAGATGGCCGATGCCATCAAGAGCAAAGTGCGTGCAGGCGAGTACGCGACAGAAAGCGAAGTTATTCGCGAAGGTCTTCGCGCACTTCTGAGCCGAGACCGCGCCATTGAGTCTTGGCTGACGCATCAAGTCGGTGCGGCTTACGATGCACTCAAGGCTGATCCAACGAGAGCTGTCACAGTGGATCAGGTGCGTGAGCGCCTTGCACAAGAGCACACCAAGTTGCAATGACACACCGGGTTGTCTTCTCGCCCGAGGCTTTGGAACAAATTGCTGACCTTTACCAGTACATCGCGTCCGAGGCCTCGCCGGG
Source organism: Limnohabitans sp. WS1 (assembly GCF_003063265.1). Classification (GTDB taxonomy): domain Bacteria; phylum Pseudomonadota; class Gammaproteobacteria; order Burkholderiales; family Burkholderiaceae_C; genus Limnohabitans_A. The sequence continues at coordinate 120,527 of NZ_NERU01000014.1, read as the reverse complement.
TATTGCGTTGCGCTACACCGAAGCCATGGTGAGCTACTGCGAAAGCCTGAGCATTTTTCCGCAGCGCGGCATGAAACGCGACGATGTGCGGCCTAGTTTGCGCATCACACACTACAAAAAACGCGCAGTGATTGCTTTTGCGGTAGATGCCGGGTGGGTATCCATCTTGGGCATCTTTTATGGCGGGCAGGATTATGAGTCTTTGTTGGCCGACGATTCGGACGATGGTGTGCCGCATTGAGGGTTTGCAGGTTTCTGAAAACGTCACAGTCAATCACTTAAGATCATCCCCCTATGAATTGGCTAGACAAAATCAAATGGGATGACAAAGGCCTGGTGCCGGTCATCGCCCAAGAACAAGGCTCCGGCGATGTGCTGATGTTCGCCTGGATGAACCGCGAGGCTTTGCAAAAGACGGCCGAGCTGAAAAGGGCGGTGTATTTCAGCCGCTCGCGCAACAAGCTGTGGTTCAAGGGCGAGGAGTCCGGCCATGTGCAGACGGTGCACGACATCCGCATCGACTGCGACAACGATGTGGTGCTGCTTAAAGTCACGCAGCTGGGGCACGAGCCGGGCATTGCCTGCCACACGGGCCGCCATAGTTGCTTTTTCCAGAGCCTGCAAGCCGACGAGTGGCAGGCGGCCGATCCGGTCTTGAAAGACCCCGAAACCATTTACAAGTGAGTGCCCCAAGCGTATGAACAACCAGGACATCCTTGACCGCCTCGCGGCCGTGGTCGAAAGCCGCAAACCCGCCAATGGCGGCGACCCCGAAAAAAGCTACGTGGCCCGCCTGCTGCACAAGGGGCCCGACGCCTTTTTGAAGAAAATCGGCGAAGAAGCCACCGAGACCGTGATGGCCGCCAAAGACGTGGACCATGGCGGGGACAAAACCAAGCTGGTGGGCGAGGTGGCCGATTTGTGGTTCCACAGCATGATTGCGCTGGCGCACTACGGCCTGACACCCGCCGACGTGGTCAACGAGCTGGCCCGCCGCGAGGGCCTGAGCGGCCTGGAAGAAAAAGCCCTGCGCAAAGTGCAAGAGCGCGAGCGCTTGGGGGAGTAAGCTGCGCCCATGAACACACCACCCGTCGACGACAGCACCCACACCATCAGCTGGGTCAGCTACATCCTGCACCTGATTGTGGCGGTCAGCGCGGTCATCCCGGGGGCGCAGATGGGCCCGGCCTTGCTGGTGGTGGCGCTGATCATTGATTTGGTCAAAAAAGGCGATACCGGCGGCTGGGAGGCCACGCACTTCAGCTACCGCATCCGCACCGTGATCTGGGCGGCTTTGCTGTACTTGGTCACTGCACCTTTGTGGCTCTTGATGTTTTTCCCTGGCTGGCTGGCCTGGGTGACCATTTCCATCTGGTTTTTGTACCGCATCGTGCTGGGCATGGTGCGCTTGAATGCGCAGCGGCCCGTGACCGATTGATATTTTTGACTTTGACCCCTTCAAGCCATGACTGACGCCAACTGTATTTTTTGCAAAATCATCGCGGGCAAAATCCCGTCGCGTAAGGTGTATGAGGACGAGCATGTGTTCGCCTTTCACGACATCGCACCCTGGGCCCCCATTCATTTCTTGATCATTCCCAGGCTGCACATCCCGTCGATGATGCATCTGGCCCCAGAGCACGCCGCTTTGATGGGCCACATGATGACCCTGGCCCCTAAGCTGGCAGCCCAAGAGGGTTGCAACCCTTATCCGGACGGCGGTTTTCGCATTGTCGTTAACAACGGCAGCGAGGGTGGACAAGAAGTGCACCACCTGCACATGCATGTCATGGCTGGCCCGCGCCCTTGGTTGCGGGGTTGAAACGGCGCTTTTAGCCCTCAAATCCTTCCATCCACAGGGCCGATCCAAAACCGTTGGTCGATCCCCTTAGAATCCCAGCATTAACAGGAGAGTTTCATGGGTACTTTTTCCATTTGGCACTGGCTGATCGTGCTGTTGATTGTCGTCATGGTGTTTGGCACCAAAAAGCTCAAAAACATGGGTTCTGACTTGGGTGGTGCGGTCAAAGGTTTCAAAGATGGTATGAAAGACGGCGGCACCAAGCCCGAAGAAGGCGCAGCCCCAGTGGCGGGTCAGGTGACCGCTTCAACGCCAGCTGACAAGACGACCATTGACGTTGAAGCCAAGACCAAGTCCTGATTTTTGAACGACTGAACGCCGCATTGTGCTGGATTTAAGCTTTTCGAAAATGGCGCTCATCGGGGTGGTGGCGTTGATCGTCATTGGCCCTGAAAAATTGCCCAAGGTGGCCCGAACACTTGGGGCTTTATTGGGTAAAGCGCAGCGCTACGTTGCCGATGTCAAGGCCGAGGTCAACCGGTCCATGGACCTGGAAGAACTCAAAAAGATGAAAGAGACCATGGAGACGGCGGCTCGTGATGTCGAGCAAACCGTTCAAACCACGGCCTCTGATTTTGAAAAAGACTGGGCTGAAACCACAGCTGGGCTGACCAGTGATCTGCCCACCATTGAGCCACCACCACCGTACTACGTTCGCCCCGATAAAAACTGGCGACTCAAGCGCGGCGCGATGCCCCAGTGGTACAAAGCCCGTAACGGGGTGCGCACCAAAGCGCTTTCCGGTGCCGCTCGCGTAGCCCGTTACCGGCCCAAGCCCCTCAATTCCATGTGACGCTGACGCACCTTTGGGTGCGTACCGTCCAACCGACCCCGCCATGTCCGATACCCCTTCCCAGCCCGACGACGAACTCAAAGGTTCCGAGCAACCTTTTGTGGCGCACCTGATCGAGTTGCGCGACCGCCTGATGTGGGCCGTGGCGGCAGTGGCCGTGGCTGCGGCCGTTTTGGCCATTTTTCCGGGGCCGGGCAATTTGTATGACATTTTGGCGGCACCCTTGGTGGTGCATCTGCCTAAAGGCGCGACTTTGATCGCTACCTCGGTCATTTCGCCTTTCATGGTGCCGCTCAAGATTTTGCTCATGAGCGCTTTCCTGATTGCTTTGCCCGTGGTTTTGTACCAAGTTTGGGCATTCATCGCCCCTGGCCTTTACAGCCATGAGAAAAAGCTGGTCATGCCCTTGGTGGTGTCCAGCACGGTGCTGTTTTTCATTGGGGTGGCGTTTTGTTACTTCTTTGTGTTTGGCCAAGTGTTCAGTTTCATTCAAAGCTTTGCGCCCAAAAGCATTACGGCAGCGCCAGATATTGAAGCTTATTTGAGCTTTGTGTTGTCCATGTTCCTGGCTTTTGGATTGGCTTTTGAGGTACCCGTGGCTGTGGTGGTCTTGGCTCGCATGGGTGTAGTGAGCATTCAAAAACTCAAGGATTTCCGGGGCTATTTTGTGGTGTTGGCCTTTGTGATTGCCGCCGTGGTCACTCCCCCTGATGTGGTGTCACAGCTGGCGCTGGCCATTCCCATGTGCTTGCTTTACGAAATCGGTATTTGGGCCGCGCAAGTGTTCATCAAGCACACGCAGGCTCCGCAAGACACCGATGGTGCCTCTTAAACGCGCTTAATGGTCATCCCAAAAGAGGCTCATTGAGCTCTTTTGGGGCTTGTTCAACGGGGTATCTGCACAACCGGTTTGTCACTTGCGTGGTTTGCTGACCGCGGGCCGTTCAGCAGGTGTCAGGCGAAGGTTCACCTCACCTTGACGACGCCAAATGTTCACTTCAGCGGGTACACCGGGCTTGAGTCCAGCCACTTGGGTTAACAACTCGGACACATTGCGCACAGGTTGACCTGCGACTTTGACAATCACGTCGCCGGGGCGAATGCCAGCTGAAGCTGCCGGACCGTTTTTGAGCACCCCTGTGATGACCACGCCATAAGGCATGCCTTGGCCCGAGGCGGGTAATTGGAAGGTTTGTGCCAACTCGGCGGACATGTCTTGAGGCTCTACGCCAATCCAGCCCCGAACGACTTTGCCTTTCTTCAGCAGGTCCTGCATGACTTGTTTGGCTGTAGAGATCGGAATGGCGAATCCAATGCCCATGTTGCCGCCTGAGCGCGAATAAATGGCGGTGTTGATGCCCATCAAGTGGCCATTCACGTCAACCAATGCGCCGCCTGAGTTGCCCGGGTTGATGGCGGCATCGGTTTGGATGAAGTTTTCAAATGTGTTGATGCCCAACTGATTGCGACCCAAGGCGCTGACAATGCCCGAGGTCACGGTCTGACCCACTCCGAAGGGGTTGCCAATGGCCAATACCAGATCACCCACTTGCATGTCTTGAATTTGACCCAGCACGATGACGGGCAATTTATCAAGATTGATTTTGAGCAAAGCCAGGTCCGTCTCGGGGTCTGATCCAATGACCTTGGCCAAGGTCTTGCGTCCATCGCTCAAAACCACTTCGATGTCATCGGCGTCTTCAATGACGTGGTTGTTGGTCAAAATATGACCTTCTGCACTGACGATGACGCCACTGCCCAGACCGGCCGGATTTTGCTCGTCTTGCTCGCCATGAAAAAATTTGAACCAAGGGTCCTGACCTTGGGTGGCGGGTGATTGGTTTTTGCTGGTGTTGATGCTCACCACTGCGGGTGATGCCAAGCGGGCGGGCGTACTCAGACTTCCTGCGGATCGGTTGTTGGGATGGGCAAGGGGTGCCTGTAGCAAGGTCACGCCCCCGCTAGATCGGTTTGCTCGGTTCAGCCAATCGGGTTGAAGTGTGGCAACCACAAACCATATGGCCAACAAAACCGTGACCCATTGTGAAAATAAAAGCCAATAGCGTTTCATGTTTTCCATTGTCCTTGATTCAAGTCGTGCATCAAGCCTTGGGTCTTTTTTTCTGTTCGGACTGAGAGCGCATTGCGCCACAATACTTGTTGATCATGAAAGCAACATTCATATGACCCACGTTCAAGACTTGACTTTGGCCTTTGATGCCTTGCTTGAGCCCGAAAAATTTCGCGATTACGGCCCCAACGGATTGCAGGTTGAGGGCGATCGAGATGTGAAATTATTGGTCAGCGGCGTAACAGCCAGTCGGGCCCTGATTGAAGCGGCCATTGACGTCCATGCCGATGCAATCTTTGTTCACCACGGCCTGTTTTGGCGTGGGCAGGACGGTCGGGTGGTCGGATGGATGCGGGAGCGCTTGCGCTTGCTCTTGTTACATGGCATTCATTTGTTTGCCTATCACCTGCCTTTGGACGCACATGCAGAACTGGGCAATAACGCCCAACTGGCCAAGGTGCTGGGTTTTCAGATGGAAGCTCGTTTTGGTGAGCAGAGCCTGGGTTTTGTGGGCGCACCTGCCCACACCTGGGCCAAGCCCCAAGCATTGGCCGACCATGTGGCGCATGCATTAGGGCACCCTGTCGTCTGTGTCGGCGGCAATGACAAGCCTGTTCGCCGTGTGGCTTGGTGCACAGGGGGGGCTCAGTCCTACTTTGAGGCCGCCATTGCTTTGGGTGTGGATGTGTTCATCACTGGTGAGATTTCCGAACCTCAAGCCCATTTGGCCAAAGAAACAGGGGTGGCATTCATGGCATGTGGTCATCATGCGACTGAACGTTATGGTGCCCCCGCTGTCGCTGCGCATGTAGCGCAAGCGTTGGGCTTGCAACATCGATTCATTGAGATCGACAACCCTGCATGAGGCCTTGCAAATGACCTCTATTTCTGAATTGTCTGGGGTTGCGTTAACCCGTCCCATCGTCCTGACTTTGGGCGACCCTTGTGGCATTGGCCCAGAAATTGTGGCCCGCGCTTGGTCTCAAGCCCCTGATTTGACCCGGGGGTGTTTTGTGGCGGGTGATGTTGGGGTGATGCGACGCGCCATGGCGTTGTTGCAACGTCCTCTGAATTTTCCGGTGTGCGAAATTGAGTCCCCTCTTGAGGCGTTGCAAATGCCACCGCGATGCTTGCCCGTCTTGCAAGTGGGGTCCGTGGCCCCTGTTTTGACATGGGGACAAATTGATTCACGCGCAGGCAAGGTGGCTGGAGATGCGGTTCTCTGGGCGACCCGTGCCGCATTAAGGGGCGATGTTGCTGCCCTGATCACTGCACCCTTGCACAAAGAAGCCCTCCATGCGGCGGGTGCACCCTACGACCAATATCCAGGTCATACCGAGTTGTTGCAAGACGAGGCGGCGCATTACCTTGGCGTGCCTGTGTCGCAGTTGCCTGTACGCATGATGCTGGCCAATGAGGATTTACGGACTGTGTTGGTGAGCATTCATGTGTCTTTGCGTCAAGCCTTGGATGCCATCACACAGGAACAGGTGGCGCAAACCTTGCGCATCACCGATGCGTCGTTGACCCGTTTGTTGGGGCGTAGACCCCGAATTGCAGTTGCGGGTGTGAATCCGCACGCTGGCGAAGGGGGTTTGTTTGGCCGTGAAGAAATTGATGTGCTCCAGCCCTGCGTGAAACAAGCTCGTCAAGAGGGTTTGGATGTGCAGGGCCCTTTTGCGCCTGACACTGTTTTTATGCGAGCTCGCCGCCAATCCAACGGGCACCGGGAATTTGATGTGGTCATTGCGATGTACCACGACCAAGGCTTGATTCCCGTCAAATATTTGGGTGTTGAGCAGGGCGTGAACGTGACTTTGGGATTGCCATTGATCCGAACCAGTCCGGACCATGGCACGGCCATGGATTTGGCCGGAAAGGGACTGGCCGATGCGTCCAGTCTGATTCAAGCCCTGCGCCTCGCAAGGCAAATGGTGGGCGCATGCTGAAAGGTGATTTAACTTAGCCTTTGCTTTTGAGGCTGTCTCGAATTTCTCGCAGCAGCAACACATCTTCCGGTGTTGCTGCCACTTCTTCGGGCGTGCTGTCAGGCACTTGTTTGGATTTGAGTCGGTTGATTTGCTGAATCATGACAAAAATGACAAGGGCCAGGATAAAAAAGTTCAAGGCCACCGTGATGAAATTGCCGTAAGCAAAGACAGCCCCCAGTTTTTTAGCATCCACCAAAGACAGACCTGCAGCCTGACCTGACAAAGGCCAGTAGTAGTTGGCGAAATCAAGGCCACCAAAGACCACGCTCACCAAGGGCATGATCAAATCCGCCACCAGCGAGTCCACAATTTTGCCAAATGCAGCGCCAATGATCACGCCTACAGCGAGATCCATGACACTTCCCTTCAATGCAAAAGATTTGAATTCCTGAATAAAAGACATCTAAAACTCCCAAAAAAAAAAAAACAGGATGCCATTGTGACGCATAAGGGCCAAGCAGGGAGATCTTGTAAGTCGTGTGCTTGTTTCACTCCGCTACAATCGCGGGTTGACCCTGATAACGACTCGCTAGAGGATTCCCATGAGTGACACCCCAGTCGACAACAGCAAGCGGACCTGGCTGATCGCCTCCACTTGCGCAGGTGCCGTAGGCGCTGGCTTTGTGGCCACCCCCTTCGTCAGCAGCTTCCAACCCTCAGAGCGAGCCAAAGCGGCTGGCGCGGCGGTCGAGGTGGACATTTCCGCCTTGAACCCAGGCGAGAAGCTGACAGTCGAATGGCGTGGCAAACCTGTTTGGATCATGAAACGCTCGCCCGAGCAGCTCGAATCCCTCAAGAAGATCGAAGGTCAGCTGGCCGATCCTGCATCAGATCGCACCGCTTACCCCACGCCCGAATACGCCAAAAATAGCCACCGCTCCATCAAGCCAGAAATCATGGTGGCTGTGGGCATTTGCACGCACTTGGGATGCTCACCGGGTGACAAGTTCGCCACAGGCGCTCAACCATCGCTGCCCGACGATTGGGCCGGTGGCTTCTTGTGCGCCTGCCACGGATCGACCTTCGATTTGGCTGGTCGCGTGTTCAAGAACAAACCTGCGCCCGACAACCTCGAAGTGCCTCCGCACATGTACCTGTCAGACACCAAGTTGATCATTGGTGAAGACAAGAAGGCCTGATGGAGAACAACATGGCTGAATTCAAAGAAATCTCTCCCAACGCCCCCGCTGGCGAAAAACTGCTCAACTGGGTGGACAACCGCTTCCCGGCGTCCAAGCTGTACAAAGAGCATCTGTCTGAGTACTACGCGCCCAAAAACTTCAATTTCTGGTATTTCTTCGGCTCACTGGCTTTGCTGGTGCTGGTGATCCAGATCGTGACGGGTATTTTCCTGGTCATGCACTACAAGCCTGATGCGGCAGTGGCGTTTGCTTCGGTTGAGTACATCATGCGCGATGTGCCCTGGGGCTGGCTGATCCGCTACATGCACTCCACAGGCGCATCAGCATTTTTTGTGGTGGTGTACTTGCACATGTTCCGTGGCTTGATGTACGGCAGTTACCGCAAGCCGCGTGAGCTGGTCTGGATTTTCGGTTGCGCCATTTTCTTGTGCCTGATGGCCGAAGCTTTCATGGGTTACCTGCTGCCATGGGGCCAGATGTCTTATTGGGGTGCTCAGGTGATCGTGAACTTGTTCTCGGCCATCCCCTTTATCGGCCCAGATTTGGCTTTGCTGATCCGTGGTGACTTTGTGGTGGGCGATGCCACTTTGAACCGATTCTTCAGCTTCCACGTGATTGCTGTGCCTTTGGTCTTGCTCGGTTTGGTGGTGGCGCACATCATCGCGCTGCACGAAGTTGGCTCCAACAACCCCGATGGTGTTGAAATCAAAGGGCCCAATGCACCAAAGGATGCCAATGGCCATCCTTTGGACGGTATTCCTTTCCATCCTTACTACTCGGTGCACGACATCATGGGTGTGAGCGTCTTCTTGATGGCGTTTACGGCGATTGTGTTCTTTGCTCCCGAGTTTGGTGGCTACTTCCTTGAATACAACAACTTTATTCCAGCAGACCCGCTGACCACACCTTTGCACATTGCGCCAGTCTGGTACTTCACGCCTTTTTATTCGATGCTGCGTGCCATCACCAGTGAGATGATGTATGCCTTGATCGCTTGCGTGGTGATCGGTGCTGTATTGGCTGTGGCCAAAGGCAAGATGCCTTCCTTGCTCAAGGGTGCTGTGATTGGTGCTGCTGTGGTGATTTCTGCCCTGATGTTGGCCATTGATGCCAAGTTCTGGGGTGTGGTGGTCATGGGTGGTGCGGTGGTCATCTTGTTCTTCTTGCCATGGCTCGACAACAGCCCCGTCAAGTCGATCCGTTACCGTCCAGACTGGCACAAGTATTTGTACGCTGTGTTTGTCATCAACTTCCTGATCCTGGGTTATTTGGGTGTCCAACCTCCTTCGCCGATTGGCGAGCGTGTGTCCCAAGTGGGTTCACTGTTTTATTTTGGCTTCTTCCTGTTGATGCCTTGGTGGAGCAAGCTGGGTACACCCAAGCCCGTTCCTGACCGCGTGACTTTCACGCCTCACTGAGATCACGGAGATTCAAGAACATGAAAAACCTCAAGAAACTCGCACTGGGCTTTGTGATGGCCCTCGGTTTGATGGCTGGTGCGCATGCCGCTGGTGGCGGCATCAGCTGGGACAAGGCACCCAAGAAAACCAACGATTTGGCTGCTTTGCAACATGGTGCCAAGCTGTTTGTCAATTACTGCCTGAACTGCCACTCTGCTGCCTTCATGCGTTACAACCGCCTGAAAGACATTGGCTTGTCAGAACAACAGATCAAGGATAACTTGCTGTTTGCCACTGACAAAGTGGGTGACACCATGAAAGCTGCGATTGATCCAGCCCAAGCTAAAGAATGGTTTGGTAAGAATCCACCTGATTTGACTTTGGTGGCTCGTTCACGATCAGGACATGGCGGCACAGGTGCAGATTACCTCTACACCTACATGCGCACTTACTATCGCGACGAAACCAAACCTACGGGCTGGAACAACTTGGCCTATCCCAACGTGGGCATGCCTAACCCTCTCTGGGAATTGCAGGGCGAGCGCGAGCCGATCTTTGAAGAAAAAGAAGAGCACGGTCACAAAGTCCAGATCTTCTCAGGCTGGAAGCAAGTCAAGCCTGGTGCGATGACGCCTTTGCAATATGACCAAGCGGTTGGTGATCTGGTGGGTTTCATGCAGTGGATGGCGGAGCCTGCACAAAATACCCGCGTGCGCATTGGCGTCTGGGTCCTGATTTTCTTGTCGTTCTTTACCTTTATCGCTTGGCGTTTGAATGCAGCGTTCTGGAAAGACATCAAGTAATTGATTTTCTACCCGGCCAATGAGCCGGGTCTTGTGGAGTGGCAGGCCTTGGGGCCTTCCACTCTTTTTGATTTTTTGAGGAGCCTTAGCCATGATGGTGCTTTATTCTGGAACCACTTGTCCTTTTTCCCACCGTTGCCGGTTTGTGCTGTTCGAAAAAGGCATGGACTTCGAAATCCGTGATGTGGACCTCTACAACAAGCCGGAAGACATCAATGTGATGAACCCCTACGGCCAAGTGCCGATCTTGGTGGAACGTGATTTGATTTTGTATGAGTCGAACATCATCAACGAGTACATTGATGAGCGCTTTCCTCATCCACAGTTGATGCCTGGTGATCCAGTAGACCGTGCCCGTGTCCGTTTGTTCTTGCTCAATTTCGAAAAAGAACTGTTCGCACATGTGCTGACTTTGGAAAATCGCGCCTTGAAGGGCAGTGATAAAACACTTGAAAAAGCACGCGCACACATCCGTGATCGATTGACTCAACTGGCCCCTGTTTTCTTGAAAAACAAGTTCATGCTGGGGGATAATTTCTCGATGCTGGATGTCGCCATTGCGCCACTGTTGTGGCGACTTGATTACTATGGTATTGAGTTGAGCAAAAATGCAGCACCTTTGCTCAAGTATGCAGAGCGCATTTTTTCGCGACCTGCCTACATTGAGGCATTGACGCCTTCGGAAAAGGTCATGCGCAAGTAAATTGCTTTGGAGTTCACAATGATCAGTGCAACCGAGTTGCCTTCGACCCGACCGTATTTGATACGTGCACTGTATGAATGGTGTTCTGAAAACGGCTTCACGCCTTATGTCGCTGTCAAAGTTGACAATTCGGTCCAAGTGCCTCGTGAATACGTGCAAGGTGGGGAAATTGTCCTGAATGTGAGCATGGATGCCACAAGCTCGTTGAAATTGGGCAATGAATTCATTGAGTTCAAAGCCCGATTTGGCGGTAAGCCTCGTGACATCATGGTCCCTATACATCGGGTCATGGCCATCTATGCACGAGAAAACGGTCAAGGAATGGCTTTTCCTGTCAGCGATGAAGATTCAAAGCCAATTCCCGTCAATGCGCTCGCTGCTGCAAAAAGTATTGAGCAAACCGATGAGCCGCCACAGCCTCCACCAGCAGCGTCGGGTCGTCCTGCTTTAAAGCGAATCAAATAAAAATTCTCTTTAAAGTCTAACTTGGTCAAATAGCACGTTAGAATTCAGCCCGTGCCGCTTTAGCTCAGTTGGTAGAGCACCCGCCTTGTAAGCGGTAGGTCGTCAGTTCGAATCCGACAAGCGGCACCACAGTTTAAAAAAACCTTGATCCCTAAGATCAAGGTTTTTTTTTGGCTGAACGCTGGGAATTAAATCTTCGTCAAAATGTGCAAAGTTATCGATTTTGAACTTTGATGCGAATTGTTGAGACGTGCAAGCCGTGTGTATTCAGGTGTGCCAATAAACTGGGCACCAGTTGACGAAGTTTGGCTGCCACTGCATTGGAGTGAACAATCAAGCACCAGCAGTTGTCCTCAATGGGGCCTGCCACGACATTGGGGCGTAATGCAGCAGGGATCAAGGACCGTACCGCATTCAAACGCTCGCTGGACGCATGGACACGGTTCATCAATGACGCCAGTGATGGTGACTCTTGTGCGGCTTGCTGTAGGGGGATGGCGTGATGACGACGTTGCATGTAATAAATAGGAACACAGCATTATCAAGGATGCGTGCAAGCAGGGCAAAGGTCTTTGGCGGGCTCAAGCGAGAGGCTAAAATCAGCAAGTTGGGCGATCCCTCAATGGAGTCGCCAAGGTCATGGGGCACATTGTCGCCTTAGACACGTTTTTGAATCTTTTAACCTGACAGGATAGACGGTCTGTTTTTCAGCCAGAAGCTGAAGGTGGATCAAATCAACATGGCCATCCCATTCCTTACCAAAATTTTCGGCAGTCGCAATGACCGCCTGCTCAAGCAATATCGAAAAACCGTTGAACGTATCAATGCACTTGAGGCAGGTTTGGAGGGATTGAGTGACGACGAGTTGAAGAGCAAGACGCAGCAGTTTCGCGACCGCTGTGCCGCAGGCGAGACATTGGATGCCTTGTTGCCCGAAGCCTTCGCTGTGGTCCGTGAGGGCTCTAAGCGCATCATGAAAATGCGCCACTTTGATGTGCAACTTGCGGGTGGTATTGCTCTGCATAACGGAAAAATTGCAGAAATGCGCACAGGGGAAGGCAAAACACTGACTTCCACCTTGCCAGCCTACTTGAATGCCATTGCAGGCAAAGGAGTCCACGTGGTCACCGTCAATGACTACCTGGCTTCAAGGGACGCGCAATGGATGGGCAAGCTGTACAACTTTTTGGGACTGACAGTGGGCATCAATTTGGCCCAACTGCCTCGAGAGGACAAGCAAGCTGCATACAACGCCGACATCACTTATGGCACCAACAACGAGTACGGTTTCGACTATCTGCGTGACAACATGGTCTATGAGGCTTATGACCGTGTTCAACGTCCTCTGAATTACGCCATCATTGATGAGGTGGATTCGATTTTGATCGATGAGGCACGCACACCTTTGATCATCAGTGGTCAAGCAGAAGACCACACTGCTACTTACTTGGCCATGAACCAAGTGGTGCCCTTGTTGACGCGTCAAATAGGTGAGGCCGATCCCCGCACGGGTGAAGGCATTGAAGTTCCGGGTGACTTCACCGTCGATGAAAAATCTCACCAGGTGTTTTTGACAGAACAGGGACACGAAAAGGCAGAAGCCGTGTTGTCTCAGTTGGGGCTCATCCCCCAAGGTGCTAGCCTTTACGATCCGGCCAACATCAGCTTGATGCACCACTTGAACGCAGCATTGCGTGCAGTGAATCTCTATCACAAGGACCAGCATTACGTGGTTCAGGATGGTGAAATCATCATCGTGGACGAATTCACCGGTCGATTGATGACGGGTCGACGCTGGAGTGATGGTTTGCATCAGGCCGTGGAGGCCAAAGAAGGGGTGCAGATTCAGGCTGAAAACCAAACTTTGGCCTCAATCACTTTCCAGAACTATTTCCGCCTTTACAACAAAATAGGTGGCATGACGGGCACGGCTGACACCGAGGCCTATGAGTTCCAGGAAATATACGGTCTTGAAACGGTGGTGATTCCGCCGCACCGCAAGAGCCAGCGTGAAGATCAACTGGACCGTGTTTATAAAACATCTCAAGAGCGCTATACCGCAGCTATTGCAGATATCCGCGAGTGTCATGAGCGTGGACAGCCTGTTTTGGTGGGCACGACATCGATTGAAAATTCAGAGTTGATCTCGAACCTTCTGACACAAGAGAAGTTGCCGCATCAAGTTTTGAATGCCAAGCAGCATGCCCGAGAAGCAGACATCGTGGCTCAAGCAGGGAGGCCCGCCATGATCACGATTGCCACCAACATGGCGGGTCGTGGAACCGACATTGTCTTGGGTGGCAATATCGAAAAAGATGTTCAAGCGGTGGAGTCCGATGAAAGTCTTTCAGCCGATGAACGCCAGTTGCGTGTCAACAGTATGCGAGAGCAGTGGAAAGTCACGCACGAGCAGGTCAAGGCATTGGGTGGTTTGCGGATCATTGCCACAGAAAGACATGAGTCACGGCGCATTGACAACCAGTTGCGGGGTCGTTCAGGTCGTCAGGGTGATCCAGGCTCGTCGCGCTTTTACCTGAGCTTGGACGATCCCTTGATGCGCATCTTTGCGGGTGATCGCGTCCGCGCGATCATGGACCGCTTGAAGATGCCTGAGGGCGAAGCCATTGAGGCTGGCATTGTGACGCGCAGCATCGAAAGCGCACAACGCAAAGTTGAAGGGCGTAACTTTGACATTCGCAAACAACTGTTGGAATACGATGATGTATCGAATGACCAACGCAAGGTCATCTACCAACAACGCAATGATATTTTGGATGCCACCGATCTGAATGGCCAGATTGCAGGTTTGCGTGAAGGCTGTTTTACCGACATGGTCAGGCAATACGTGCCTGTTGAATCGGTGGAAGAACAGTGGGATTTGCTCGGCTTGGAAAAGGTGCTGGCGGAAGAATGGGGGATCGAGTTGGGCCTGAAAGACAAGGTCCAGGCTGCCAATGCGATCACCGATGAGGACATTTTGGAAATGGTCGTCGATGCGGCCAATGCCCAGTTTTCAGCAAAACTCGAACAAGTGGGCCCAGACCAATTCGTCTCATTTGAGCGGATGATTTTGTTGCAAAGCATTGATACCCATTGGCGCGAACATTTGAGTGCACTGGATTATTTAAGGCAAGGCATTCACCTGAGAGGTTATGCACAAAAGCAACCCAAGCAAGAATACAAACGCGAAGCGTTCGAGTTGTTTGGCCAGTTGCTCGACGCTGTCAAGAACGAAGTCACCAGAACGCTCATGACGGTGCGAATCGATTCAGGAGATCAAATCCAACAAGCCGCTCAGGCCATTGAAGAGCGTGCTGAGCACATCAGCAATGTGACCTACAGCGCACCTGATGAAAATGGTCAAGCACAAACACAGCCTGCGACCAACTTGTCCAGCTTGGCCAACGATTGGGGCCAAGTGGGACGCAACGACCCTTGCCCTTGTGGCAGTGGTAAAAAATTCAAGCAGTGCCACGGCAAACTGGCTTGATCAAATGAAACAAAAACGGACTTCGGTCCGTTTTGACGTTGATGTTGTGTGTATCCCATTTGTTTGAAAGATCTTCATGCCCGTGAATTTGCCCCCACTGGACCCCGCACAGCTGAGCCCCATCGCGGGCGTGCGCATCGGCATCGCCCAAGCGGGTGTGCGCAAAGCCAACCGCAAAGACCTCACCGTGTTCTTGCTGGACGAAGGTGCGAGCGTGGCGGGTGTGTTCACCAGCAACCGCTTTTGCGCCGCCCCTGTGCAGGTCTGCCGTGAGCACCTGGCCGCGGGCAGTTCTGTGCGGGCTTTGGTCATCAACACGGGCAACGCCAATGCGGGTACCGGTGCACCGGGCATGGCCCATGCACGCCAAACTTGCGAGGCGCTTGCCGCACTGCTGAACTGCGAACCAACACAAGTGCTGCCGTTTTCGACCGGCGTGATCATGGAGCCGCTGCCCGTGGACCGCATCGTGGCGGGTCTGCCCGCTGCTTTGGCCGATGCGCAAGCTGCTCACTGGGCCAAAGCCGCCGAAGGCATCATGACCACCGACACCGTGCCCAAAGCGGCCAGCGTGCAGGTGCAGGTGGGCGGGAAGGCCGTGAGCATCACCGGCATCAGCAAGGGTGCTGGCATGATCCGTCCCAACATGGCCACCATGCTCGGCTTTCTGGCCACCGACGCTTGCATCGATGCAGGGTTGCTGCCTGCTTTGGCCAAACAGCTGGCCGATGGCTCGTTCAACCGCATCACCATCGACGGTGACACCTCGACCAACGACTCCTTCATGTTGATCGCTACGCACAAGGCCGGTCATGCGCCCATCACCTCGCTGGACAGTGCCGATGGCCAGGCTCTGCTCAAGGGCTTGATGCAAGTGGCCCGCCAGTTGGCGCACGCCATCGTGCGCGATGGCGAGGGCGCGACCAAGTTCATCACGGTGCAGGTCGAAGGCGGCCGCACGGGCGAAGAGTGCCGCCAGGTGGCTTATGCGATCGCGCACTCGCCCTTGGTCAAAACCGCTTTCTTTGCCAGCGACCCGAACCTGGGCCGCATTCTGGCCGCCGTGGGTTATGCGGGCATTGAAGACCTGGACCAAGGCCAGATCGAGCTGCACCTGGACGATGTGCATGTGGTCTCGAAAGGCGGCCGCCGAGCCGAATACAGCGAAGAAGACGGTCAGCGCGTCATGAAGAGCAGCGAGATCACCGTGCGTGTGGGCCTGGGCCGTGGCACCGCCAGCGACACCGTGTGGACCTGCGACCTGAGCCACGATTACGTCACCATCAACGCCGATTACCGTTCATGAACCTCCCCGCATCTTCTTCCTTGGACCAACTGCTGGCCAAAGTCAGCCAGCTGGTGGACCGCATCGAGTCGGTCTTGCCTCAACCCCTGTCGGCACCCGACTGGACGCAGGCCATTGCCTGGCGCTACCGCAAACGCTCGTCCGGCCACGGCGTGCTCGAACCTGTGCGCCATGTAGCGGCCATGACGCTGGCCGACCTCAAGGAAATCGACGACCAAAAGGAAAAGCTGCAGCGCAACACCGAGCAGTTTGTGCACGGCCGTCCGGCCAACAACGTGCTGCTCACAGGCGCACGCGGCACCGGCAAGTCCTCGCTCATCAAGGCCTGCCTGAACACCTATGCGCCGCAAGGTCTGCGATTGATTGAAGTGGACAAGGAAGACCTGACCGACCTGCCTGACATCATCGAAGTGGTGGCGGGTCGCCCCGAAAAGTTCGTGGTCTATTGCGACGACCTGAGCTTTGAAGATGGCGAGCCGGGCTACAAGGCGCTCAAGTCGATTTTGGACGGCACCGTGGCGGCCTCGACCCCCAATGTGCTGGTATACGCCACCAGCAACCGCCGCCACCTGCTGCCCGAGTACATGAGCGAAAACCTCACCTACAAACACACAGACGATGGCGAAGTCCATCCCGGTGAAGGCGTGGAAGAGAAAATTTCATTGTCCGAGCGCTTTGGTTTATGGATCAGTTTCTACCCCTTCTCGCAAGACGAGTACCTGACCATTGCCGGGCAGTGGCTCAGCGCCTTGGGGGCCACACCCGCGCAAATCGAGGCCGCACGCCCCGATGCGCTGCTGTGGGCTTTGGAGCGCGGCTCACGCAGCGGCCGGGTGGCCTACCAGTTTGCGCGGGACATGATGGGCCGCCAAGCCGACCCCGCATGAGCGCAGGTTTGCTGGTCGCCGACGGCGAGCGCGCACGCGAAGACCTGAGCACAGGCCAGGCCGAGCGAGCCGTGGTCGATGTGGCGGTGGGCGTGCTGCTGCAAGACGATGGCCATTTTTTGCTGACCTCGCGCCCAGAGGGCAAGGTGTATGCAGGCTATTGGGAGTTCCCGGGCGGCAAGCTCGAAGCGGGCGAGTCGGTCGAGCAAGCGCTGCGCCGCGAGTTGCAGGAAGAGCTGGGCATCACCATCGGTGCCGCCCAAGTCTGGAAAACCCAGATGGTCGATTACCCACACGCGCTGGTGCGGCTGCACTTTTGCAAGGTGTGGGACTGGCAGGGTGAGTTGCAAATGCGCGAGGCGCAATCACACGCTTGGCAGTTACTTCCCGTGGCTGTGACGCCGGTTTTGCCGGGCACCATTCCCGTGCTGGCTTGGCTGGCCCAAGAGCGTCAGTTCACGGACGCCACACACGCTTGAAACCCCAGGGGTTCCGGGCTTCTCACTGCAAACGCGGATCACCAAACGGCTCGTCGGGCGGGGTGTTGTCAGGCAGTTTGAATTCTTCGCTGGCCCAGGCCCCCAAGTCCACACCCTTGCAGCGGGCACTGCAAAACGGGCGGTAAAGATTGCTGGGGCTGTACAAGCTCTGCCCTGCACAGGCGGGGCATCGCACTTTGCGGGGTTTGAATGAATCTGTGGGTTCAGCGTTGCTCATGCGCACAAGGACATTTCAAATGGAACATCCTCGGTCGTGGCCACGAGTTTGCCATCGCTTTGCTGACGCATCATTCGGATGACCACCAGCAAGCGATTGCAACTGATCTCTGGCGTGATGCCCAGAGAAGAGTCGATCTTCAGACGCAAAAGTTGGTAAGTGCGACCTTGGGGCAGGTTTTGCTGCAACTGACCCGATGGCGCCATCACTTTTTGATTGGTGCCCGATTCGCGCAACATTTGAAGCAACATTTGAATCGCGTTGGACAGCGGTGCAAATGGGGCAGCCCATGAATTCAGGTCGGACGTTCGGCTGTTGGGATCGTGGTGTTGCCAAGCATGGTAGGCAGGCAAGTCAAATTCGCAGGTTCCCCCTGGGATGACGACGCGGCTGCGCAAAGCCATCAAGAAATCGCTTTCTGTGAGGCTTTGGCCAATTTTTCCATTGACTTGGTTCAGGGTGTCGAAAAGCTCGTCAAGTTGGGAGATCAACTGATCGAGCGCTTTTTCAGAGATGGCCGGATTGCCCCTGTAGCTGCCGTAGAGTTGTTTTTGTCGCTCTAAATCCTTCAAAACGTCGGATTTGAGCTCGGAACGCGAGCCAACCTCCATGATTTCAAACAAGGTGGTCAGTGCGAAATGATGGTCGATGGATTCCACCCGCTGAGTCAGCTGACTCAGGCGGTTAAAGAGCTGATGCAGTCGCAAATAGGTGCGAATGCGCTCGTTGAAGGGATATTCGTACAGTATCACGCAGCATTTTCCAATTCCGTAATCATAGCCCGAAGTCAGCGGCCACTTGAGTGACTTGAATTTCTAATTGAGACAAACTCAAGCCCTGATTGAAAATAACCACGTCGGCACAAGCCAAACGTTGCGCCCGCGAAGCCTGTTGTTGGATGATCCGTTTTACCTCTTGGGTGTTCAGGCCATTGCGGAGCATGACCCTGCCACATTGGGTGTCCTCATCGCAATCGATCACCACAACACGGTCCATTTGACGACGCCACCGTTCCCCCGATTCAACCAACAGGGGAACATCAAAAATCAAGCAGCGCTGGCCTTGGGTCAGCGCTGCCTGAGTTTGTTCGGCGGTGATTTGACTGACCAAAGGGTGGATGATGAGCTCGAGCTGTCTTTTGGCATTCGGGTCTTTGAAGACAAGTTCACGCATGGCTTGTCGGTCCATGGCACCGTCTGGACCGACCATGGCAGGTCCAAATGTGCGTTCAATGGCCACCATGGCTCGTCCATGAGGGGCCGTTAAGCTGCGGGAAATGGCATCAGCGTCTATGACGGCTGCCCCCAAACCTGCCCAAAGGCTGGCCACAGTGCTTTTGCCGCTGCCAATGCCGCCGGTGAGGCCAATCCGCCATACGCGTTGAGTTGTCATACGTGTTCAGATCTGAAAAGGGGGCAAGGAGCCAAACATCATGACCCACAAGCCCGCAAACACCAGAAAGGGACCATATGGCAGATACCCCTCAGGAGACAATTTTTCCCGAGACTTTAACCAAATGCCGACCAATGCACCTGTGATCGAGGAAATCAATACCAAGGAAAGCAAAGCGGGCCAACCCAGCCAGGCTCCTAAAGCGGCGAGCAGCTTGAGATCACCTTGACCCATGCCTTCTTTGCCTGTAATCCATTTGAACAAGTGCAAGACAAGCCACAGTAAAAGGTAGCCTGCACAGGCCCCCCACAAAGACATGCTCAGGGAAATGCCTGTCCAACTCAAACTGCTCATCAGCAATCCCGACCAAAGCAAGGGTTGTGTGATGGCATCGGGCAACAAGGTGGTGTCTGCGTCAATCGCTGCCAAAGCGACCAGTGCCGCTGAAAATCCGCACCAAGCCAAAGCTTCAACCCCAAATCCGTGGTGCATGAAGGCCCATGCAAACAAAATGCCTGTCAAACACTCCACCCCCAGATACCGCCATCCAATGCGGGCGCTGCAGTATCGGCAGCGGCCCTTGAGCAAGAGGTAACTCAGTGCCGGGATGTTGTCGAACCACCGCAGATCGTGCTGGCATTGAGGGCAATGTGAGCCAGGCCAAGCCAGGTTGTAGGTGGGTAAATTGGAGGGGGCCGCTGGATTGGACATGAGGCTGGCTTCGGCCTCCCACTGGGCCTGCATCATGCGGGGCAGTCGGTGTATCAGTACATTCAAAAAACTGCCCACCACCAGACCCAGCAAAGCTGGCAAGCACAAGGTCAAGACCGCATTGTTCATTTTAAAAAGCCTGGCCCAGTCGAAAAATAGGCAAATACATGGCCACCAAAATGGCACCGATGAACCCGCCCAACACCACAATGATCAGCGGCTCCAGAAGGCTGGATAAACCATTGACCTGGTCATCCATTTCGGTTTCCATGAGGGCGGCGGCCCTGGCCAGCAAGCTCTCAAGAGCGCCAGTCTCTTCACCGATTGCGCAAAGTTGAACAATCATGGCGGGAAAACGACCATTTTGCCCCATGGCTTCACTCAAACTGCCGCCCTGCGCCACGCGGCGCTGAAATTGCAGTGTCCATCGGGCAAAAACCGGATGATCACAAGCTTGTGCGGTGGGTCCTAAAGCCTCCGTCAAGGGGACGCCTGCGGACAGCAAGGCTGAGAGAGTTTGGCCCCAACGTGCCACCACCGATGTGGTGATGAGCGGGCCGACAACAGGCCAGCGCAACAACCACCTCGCGGTCCATTGACGCAAGCGATCGCGGCTATCACTTGGCCGCTGTGCAAACCAGAAAGCCACCATCAAAGTGATCAAAAGCAGGGGGCCGAAGTGTACAAGGGCATCGCTCAAACCGACCACAATTTGGGTGGCCCAAGGTAATTCGGCGCCAAATGATTTGAAAACGTCTTGGAAAACAGGCACCACAAAAACCAAAATCATGACCAAGATGCCAATGGCAACCGACAAGACCGCACTGGGGTACATCAGCGCTGAGCGAATTTTGGAGCGAAGTGCCTCGTTTTTTTCAAGCGTCAGCGACAGGCGCTCCATCATGACGTCAAGAATGCCTGCTGATTCACCCGCTTGCACCATGTGCACGTACAAGCCGCTGAAGTGTTGGCTGTGCTTGGCCAAGGCGGTATGCAAGCTCAGGCCTGCTTCAACATCTTCTTGCACATCGCGCAATGTTTGAACCAGTCCAGGTGAGGTCATGCTGCGACTCAGCATGTTCAGTGACTGAAGCAAAGGAATACCTGCACGCAGCAAGGCCGCCAATTGGCGCGTCATGGCAGACAGGTCTTTGGGTCGCACCTTGGGTGTCGTGTCCCACCAAAGACGGTTCACTTGAATGTGTTGCAGACCTTGTCTTCGTAAATGGGCTCGGGCCAAATCTGCATTGAGCGCATGGAGTTTGCCTTGATGCAATTGGCCTTGCGAATTTTGACCCTTCCAAGCAAAACTGGGCGTTTGGCGAGCATTGGAGCCTGGATTCATGCTTCCTCCCGAGTGGCCGCCAGCACCTCGTCCAAAGATGTGATGCCTTGAAGGACTTTGCGCAGGCCAGCCATGCGCAAGCTGGCCACGCCTTCTTTTTGGGCCAGTTTGGCGACTTCTTGGCCGACAGCATCGTGTAACACCAGATTTTGCATGTCAGGGCTCACGGGCATGACTTGGAAGATGCCTGTTCTGCCTGAAAAACCTTTGTGGCAATGTTCGCAGCCCACCGGTGTGAAAACCTCGACGTGCTCGTTGGGCAGCAGTTTCAAGCCCAGTCCAGCCTGATGCAACACGGCAGAGGGTACTTGCGTGGCTTGTTTGCAATGGACACATAAACAACGCACCAGACGCTGGGCTGTGATCAAGGTCACGCTCGCTGCAATGTTGTAGGGGGCCAAGCCCATGTTTCGCAAGCGGATCAGTGTCCCTGGTGCATCGTTGGTGTGCAAAGTAGAAAGAACCAAATGACCGGTTTGTGCGGCTTGGACGGCAATATTGGCTGTTTCGAGGTCACGTATTTCACCCACCATCAAAATGTCAGGGTCTTGGCGCAAAAACGCCCGCAGCGCTACAGCAAAACTCAAGCCGGGCTTGTCCTGGACATTGACCTGATTGATGCCTGTCAGCTGGATTTCACAGGGGTCTTCGACGGTGGCAATGTTGACTTCCGAGGTGTTGAGCAAGTTCAAGCAAGCATAAAGCGATTGTGTTTTGCCAGAGCCCGTGGGACCGGTGACCAGCACCATGCCGTGTGGGGCGCGAATGGCCTGAATCAGTCGTGCCAAGTCCTCGGGTTCGTAACCCAGTCGTGTCAGGTCCAGTTGTGCTTGTGCTGAATCCAAGATGCGGACAACCAATTTTTCACCAAACAATGTTGGCAAAGTGCTGATGCGCAAATCCAGTGAGCGACCATCGCCCAGCTGGAGCTTCATTCGCCCGTCTTGGGGAAGACGTTTTTCAGCAATGTCCAGTCTCGACAGGACCTTCAGACGGGAAGCCAATCGATCCTTGAGCGCCATGTGGGGGGTGGCCATTTCACGCAACTCACCATCGATGCGCATGCGCACCCGGTAATGGTGCTCATAGGGCTCAAAGTGCAAGTCAGAGGCTTTGAGGGCCACCGCCTTTTCGAGCAGTTGTTGCACGTAGCTGACGACTGGAGCATCGTCAGCGCCCATGGTCGAGGGTCGTGAAAGTAAGGGCTCCAAGCTGGCTCCTAAGTTGATTGAATACCAAGTTATTCAAATCATGGTGCTTGAACTTGTGTTTGTAAATGATGTAACCCCAAATTTTGTAGGAGTCGTGGCTGCTTTGCCGTCAAAAAAAGAATTCGTCAAGGACCTGTGTTTCAGCAAAACTTGGGGAGTGGGCACAAAATATTCGACAAACGTCAACATCAATGACTGGAGACAAACATGCATATTGGAATCGCTGGAATTGGCAAGATGGGGGCGGCCATTGGTTCACGACTTTTGTCGCAGGGCTACAAGGTGACGGTCTGGAATCGAACCTCCGTCAAGGCGCAGTCCTTGCTCGACGCAGGTGCTCAATGGGCTCCAACGCCCAAAGCCTTGGCTGAGTCGGTCGATGTGGTCCTGACTTTGTTGACCAATGAGGCGGCTTTAGATCAGGTTTATGGTGCCGAGTCTGGATTGTTGGCCGGACAGGTGAAGGGGAAGACCTTCATTGACATGAGCACAGTTCGCCCAGCCAAACCTCAGGAAATGGCCGGGCTTGTCCAAGCCGTCCATGCGTATTTTCTGGAGTGTCCGGTCGGCGGCAGCGTAGGGCCCGCCAAAGAGGGCAAGTTGCTGGGTTTTGTGGGTGGACAAGCGCAGGATTTGGCGAGGGTCCATGCTTTGCTGAGTGTCATTTGTCGACGCGTAGAGTATGTCGGCCCACACGGTGCTGGGGCGACCATGAAGTTGGCCGTCAACTTGCCCTTGATGGTGTATTGGCAAACCTTGGGCGAGGCCTTGTCATTGGTTGAACCTCTGGGTCTTGATCCTCAACGGGTGATCGATATTTTGTCGGACTCTTCAGGTGGCCCCAACATGCTGAAGGTTCGAGGCAACATGATTGCCCAAACCTTGAAGCAGCAAACCAGCGATCAAGTCACCGTGAATGTGGCCACCATGCGCAAAGACATGCAAGCCATGCTGGACCAAGGTCAGGCCACACAAAAAGTACTTCCACTGACCGCCCTGGCTTTGCAAAAATTCGATGCGGCCGCCCAAAACGGTTTAGACGGAAAAGATTGCTCTGAGCTATTGGTGTGGTGGTTGTCCCAGGGTGGCCGCGCCTGAAAGGCTAAAGAGCCACCCTGTTTGTTGCCTTATTCGAGGCGCATTTCCCGAATGATGGCTCTGAACTGGTCCATTTGCCGACGCAACATGGCATCTTGTTCGGCCGGGGTTGAGCCGACACCTTCTGCACCCAAATCGTTCAAACGTTTGATCACATCGGGGTGTCGAACGGCAGCGATCACTTCCTTGTTCAGGCGTTCAATGATGTCCTTCGGTGTTTTTGCGGGGGCGAAAACACCGTTCCAGCCTTCAAGCTCCAAGTTGGGGAAACCAAGTTCTTTGACGGTTGGAACATCTGGCAAGCCGGGAATGCGTTTGGAGGCTGTGGTCGCCAAGGCTTTCAAGGTGCCGGCTTTGATCTCGGCCAAAGACGAGGACAACTGATCCCCGCCCACTTGAAGGCGGCCCGCTAACAACTCTTGTTTAAGTGGGGCTGCGCCCTTGAACGGGATGTGTGTGATGTTGACTTTGCCTTCTTTTTTGAAAGCTTCACCCAATACATGCATGGTGGAACCGGGGCCGGTTGATCCATAGTTGTATTGCAAGGACGGGTTAGAGC
Source organism: Limnohabitans sp. WS1 (assembly GCF_003063265.1). Lineage (GTDB taxonomy): Bacteria > Pseudomonadota > Gammaproteobacteria > Burkholderiales > Burkholderiaceae_C > Limnohabitans_A. The sequence goes on along the minus strand of NZ_NERU01000014.1, from coordinate 96,582 downwards.
GCAACAAAGTGGCCAACTCTTTGAGGTCTTTGGCCGGTACGCTGGGGCTGGCGGTCCATACAAAGGGGACGTAAACAGCAATGGAAACACCGGCAAAATCGGTATCCACGTTAAAAGGTGATCGATTGGCCAAGGTCTGCGCAACAGAAGCCAGCGGAAATGACAAGTTGTGCATCATGATGGTGTAACCATCGGGGGCAGCCTTGGCCATCAAATCGGCACCGATTGCACCTCCTGCCCCCCCACGGTTGTCGACCGTGACCGCTTGCCCCATGGACTCGCTCATCTTTTGTGCCACGATGCGTGCGACGATGTCAGTGGTGCCTCCCGCTGGAAACGGAACGATCATCTTGATGGGTTTTGTGGGGTATGTTTGCGCCATGGCGGTGGGCTGAATGGCCATGGCCAAGAAGCCCAGAAACGCAGAAGCGAAAATCAAACGCCTTGATTTGGATGTTGAACGCATGAAGTCTCCTAGTGTTGTGATTCCTTTGTTATGAAACAAAGGTGAAAATCACTATCACACAGTCAACAGGCCTCTGGCATCACCAAAGTGACAAACTGGGCATCGGTAAAAGGCGGTGCAGATGCCCCCTTACCGACAGGCGCTTTTCATCATGTTCGCCGGTTGAGCAGTTGTGATGCAAGCACCAGCATGGCATTTCGGTAGGGGTTATCTGGCAACTGCATGGCAGCGTTAATGGCCCGTTGTGCTTCTGCCGCTGCGGCGTCGCGGGTGGCTTCAAGAGCGCCTGTTGTCCGGACAATGGTCACGATATCGCTCAAACGATCCACGCTGCCCGTTTCAATGGCTTCACGCACGGTTTGTCTTTGTGCTGCATCACCGCGCTGCATGGCCAAAATCAAAGGCAAGGTGGCTTTGCCTTCGCGCAAATCATCACCCAGGTTTTTGCCCATTTCAGCAGTGTTGCCATCATAGTCAAGGACATCGTCAATGACTTGAAAAGCAGTTCCAAGGGCTTGACCATAGTCAGCGCAAGCCTGCTCTATTTCGACAGGACTGTTGGCCAAAACGGCACCCAGTCTGGCGCTGGCCTCGAATAACTTGGCGGTTTTGGAGCGGATGACCTTCAGGTAGCCGTCTTCGTCCAGTGAGGCGTCGTGCATGTTCATCAGTTGAAGCACTTCACCTTCGGCGATCACATTGGTGGCATCCGCCAAAATTTGCATCACACGCATGCTCTGTGCATCCACCATCATCTGAAAGGCACGAGAGTACAAAAAATCACCCACGAGAACGCTTGCGGGGTTGCCAAAACGCTCGTTGGCCGTGGGTCTGCCACGTCGCAAAGTAGATTCGTCGACAACATCATCGTGCAGCAATGTGGCCGTGTGGATGAATTCGACCACGGCGGCCAGGTTGTGGCGCTGAGGACCTTTGACGCCCAAAGCCCCGCATGTCAACAGCAGCAAAACAGGTCGAAGTCGTTTACCCCCAGCCGAGATGATGTATTTGGCCACTTCCCCAACCAGTGGGACGCCCGAATCGAGTCGTTGGGCAATGACGCGGTCAACTTCAATCATGTCGGGAGACACGAGGTCAAGAACGGCGGCGGTGCTGTTTTCAGAGTCAGACAACTTGGGGTATCCGGCAGGGTGACCTGGCTGAGCCGAGGCGGTAAAAGCATAAAAATTCCATGCTTCATGTGCATGCTGATTATATAGAGCGCGGTGTGTCCGATGCCTGAAACAAAGGGCAAGTTGATGCCGAAGTCTGGTCAAAGAAATGCGAACGTGCTAGAATCTCGGGTTCCTTGGGGATCAGCCCTTGGAAACTTCCATTCAAGAGGTCTAATATGTACGCGGTCATAAAAACCGGTGGCAAACAGTATCGTGTTGTCGCTGGCGAAAAAATTAAAGTAGAACAGATTGCTGCGGACGTTGGCCAGGAAATCGTGATTGATCAAGTTTTGGCCGTCGGTACCGGCGCTGAACTCAAGATCGGCACGCCCCTGGTGTCCGGCGCCACAGTCACAGCCACGGTGTTGGCTCATGGCAAGCACGACAAAGTGCACATCTTCAAGATGCGCCGTCGCAAGCACTATCAAAAACGTCAGGGTCACCGTCAGCAGTTCACTGAACTGCAAATCGGCGCGATCGCTGCCTGAGGAGAATAGGTCATGGCACAGAAAAAAGGCGGCGGCTCTACGCGCAACGGTCGTGATTCCAAGCCAAAAATGCTCGGCGTCAAGGCTTTCGGTGGTGAACTGATCAGCGCTGGCTCGATCATCGTTCGTCAACGTGGCACCAAGTTCCATGCGGGCAACAATGTCGGCATTGGCAAGGACCACACTTTGTTTGCCCTGGTTGACGGCCACGTGTCGTTCTCCACCAAAGGCGAACTGAGCAAACACATGGTCAACGTGACACCGGCTGTTTAAGCCCGTCCCGCCCATGGCGCAGAGGAGCCCCGCAAGACGGGGCTTTTCGCTTTTCTGGCCCTGTCGTGGATTAACGTCAGGGCCTCACGCTACACTGGAAATCTCATGAAGTTCGTTGACGAAGCCTATATTGACATCGCCGCAGGTGACGGCGGGAACGGCTGCGTCTCGTTCCGACACGAAAAGTACAAAGAATTTGGTGGCCCCAACGGGGGGGATGGTGGTCGAGGCGGGCATGTGTTCGCGTTTGCCGACATCAACCTGAATACCCTGGTCGATTACCGCTACTCGCGCCGCCATGAGGCCAAGCGGGGCCAGCATGGCATGGGCTCGGATATGTTCGGCGCAGCGGGCGACGACGTCACCCTCAAAATGCCGGTGGGCACCATCATCACTGATGCCGAAACCGGCGAAGTGTTGTATGAGCTGCTGGTGCCGGGTGAAACCATCATGATCGCCAAGGGCGGCGACGGCGGCTTTGGCAATATGCGCTTCAAAAGCGCGATCAACCGCGCCCCGCGCCAGAAAACACCTGGCTGGTTGGGTGAAAAGAAAGAGCTCAAGCTTGAGCTGAAGGTGCTGGCCGACGTGGGCCTGCTGGGCATGCCCAACGCGGGCAAGTCCACTTTCATTGCTGCCGTCTCGAACGCCCGCCCCAAAATCGCCGATTACCCCTTCACCACCTTGCACCCCAATCTGGGTGTGGTCCGCGTCGGCCCTGAGCAAAGCTTTGTGGTGGCCGATGTGCCGGGACTCATTGAAGGCGCGTCGGAAGGTGCTGGCTTGGGTCATTTGTTTTTGCGCCACCTGCAGCGCACCCGTTTGTTGCTTCATGTGGTCGACTTTGCGCCGTTTGACGAGAACGTCGACCCGGTGCAGCAAGCCAAGGCCATCGTGGCCGAACTCAAAAAATACGATCCCGGTCTTTACAACAAGCCGCGCTGGCTGGTGCTCAACAAGCTGGACATGGTGCCCGCCGATGAGCGCGAAGCCCGCGTCAAGGACTTCATCAAGCGCATGCGCTACAAAGGTCCGGTTTTCCAGATTTCGGCCCTGACCCGCGAAGGTTGCGAGCCGCTGATCAAGGAAATTTACAAGCACATCCGCGCTCAGCAGATCATCGAGCAAGGCGTGGTGGACATTGATCCCCGATTCAAAGAGCAGGATAAGCCGCAAGAGCCCGATGCCGATGATCCGCGCTTCAAGCCGCTGCCCGACTGACGCAGCCACTCCCAGCCCCTTTCAAGCGCTGTTTCAACGCCAAGCCAACTTTTCAGCATGACCTCTGCCGCCGTTTCCTCTCTGTTGCGCGATGCACGCCGTATCGTCGTCAAAGTCGGCTCCAGCCTGGTGACCAACGAAGGCCGGGGGCTGGACGAGGGTGCGATTGGCGAGTGGTGCCGCCAAATGGCGCTGCTCAGCGCCCAGGGCAAAGAAGTGGTCATGGTCTCCAGCGGCGCCATTGCCGAAGGCATGAAGCGCCTGGGCTGGACCACCCGCCCGAGTGAAGTGCCGGCGCTGCAAGCCGCCGCTGCCGTGGGCCAAATGGGCCTGGCGCAGATGTACGAAACCAAACTGCGGGAGAACGGCATGGGCAGCGCCCAGGTCCTGCTCACGCATGCCGACTTGGCCGACCGTGAGCGTTACCTCAATGCCCGCTCCACTTTGCTGACCTTGCTCCAGCACCGCGTCTTGCCCGTGATCAACGAAAACGACACGGTGGTCAACGACGAGATCAAGTTCGGTGACAACGACACCTTGGGCGCTTTGGTGGCCAACCTGATCGAAGCCGACTTGCTGGTCATCCTGACCGATCAAAAAGGCCTGTACACCGCAGACCCACGCAAAGACCCCTCGGCCACCTTTGTGCACGAAGCCCGTGCCGGTGATCTTGCCCTGGAAGCCATGGCGGGTGGTGCGGGCTCCAGCATCGGCAAGGGTGGCATGATCACCAAAATCCTGGCAGCCAAGCGGGCCGCAGGTTCAGGCGCGTCCACCGTGATCGCCTGGGGGCGCGAACCCGATGCGCTGCTGCGCCTGAGTCAAGGTGACAACATGGGCACTTTGCTGGTGGCCCAGACCGCTAAACAGCAAGCCCGCAAACAATGGATGGCCGACCACCTGCAACTGCGGGGCTCGGTCACGGTGGATGCGGGTGCAGCCCACAAGGTGCTGACCGAGGGCAAGAGCCTGCTGCCCATTGGCATGACGGGTGTGGCGGGTGAGTTCTCTCGGGGCGATGTGATCGCCATCCGAGACGAGCAAGGCGCTGAAATTGCCCGTGGCTTGGCCAATTACGCCAGTGCAGAGGCTCGTTTGCTGTGCCGCAAACCTTCACACGACTATGCGGTCTTGTTGGGATACACCGCTGAGCCCGAAATGGTGCACCGCGACAACATGATCTTGTCGCACTGAGATCGCGCCACGCCGAACAAGATGCTCATTCAACCTTGTGGGTTGGGGTCAAAGCTGGCCCCTGGGGGTAATTCCATGTGGGCAGGTGGGTGCATCTCCATGGAGGAGTGGTCGGGTTCATAAGTTTCACGTGGACCACGCATACCGCCCCGCAGGTAGCGATTTTGCCGTTCGTTTCGCGGCAAAAAACGGGCAAGCTCGGTGAGCGCCATTTCGTAAACGCCACGCTTGAACTCCACCACCACATCCAGAGGCACCCAGTAATCGTTCCAGCGCCAAGCATCAAACTCGGGGTGGTCCGTGGCGCGCAGGTTCAAATGGTGGTCGTGCGTGACCAATTGGAGCAGATACCAGATTTGTTTCTGGCCTTTGTAAAACCCACGCGCATCCCTACGGATGAAGCGGTCTGGCACTTCATAGCGCAACCAGTCACGGGTTCGGGCAACGATGCGCACATGCTCTGGGTGGAGCCCCACTTCTTCATGGAGTTCCCGAAACATGGCTTGTTCGGGGCTCTCACCCCGGTCAATACCACCTTGTGGAAACTGCCAACTGTGGGTTCTGATGCGCTTGCCCCAGAAAACCTGGTTTCTCTGGTTGAGCAGAATGATGCCGACGTTCGGCCTAAAGCCTTCACGGTCAAGCATAATCAACCTCAAAATTTTAAATTGTGTCCATTATGCACGCCGCATCAGCGCTGGCTCTTGGATGTTTCCCTGATGTCCCAGTTTTGTTAGTTTCATGCCATGAAAGCTTCCCAGTTCCTGATTTCAACTCTCAAAGAAGCACCTGCTGACGCAGAGATCGCCAGCCACAAGCTGATGACCCGCGCCGGCATGATTAAAAAATTGGGTGCGGGCATCTACAACTACATGCCCATGGGCTTGCGCGTGATCCGCAAGGTCGAAGCCATTGTGCGCGAAGAGATGAACCGTGCCGGTGCCATCGAGATGACCATGCCCGTGGTGCAGCCGGCCGAGCTGTGGCAAGAAACGGGACGCTTTGACAAGATGGGCCCAGAGCTGTTGCGCATCAAGGACCGCCACGGCCGTGACTTCGTGATCCAGCCGACCAGTGAAGAGGTCGTGACCGATGTGGTGCGTCAGGAAGTGCGCAGCTACAAACAGCTGCCCAAAAACTTCTACCAAATCCAGACCAAATTCCGTGACGAGCGCCGCCCCCGCTTTGGCCTGATGCGTGGCCGGGAATTCATCATGAAAGATGCTTACAGCTTTGACCGCGACATGGACAGCGCCAAGGCCAGCTACCAGGTCATGGCCGGTGCTTACCGCAAGATTTTTGATCGCTTTGGCTTGACCTACCGCGCAGTGGCCGCTGACAGCGGGGCCATTGGTGGCGACTTGAGCGAAGAATTCCAGGTGATCGCAGCCACCGGTGAAGACGCCATCGTGTACTGCCCCACCAGCAACTACGCCGCCAACATGGAAAAGGCAGAGGCCTTGGCGCCCAGCGTGCCTCGCAGCGAGGCCAAGCAAGCCTTGACCAAAACGCCCACGCCCGGCAAGAGCACTTGTGAAGACGTCGCCGCCTTGCTGAACGTGCCTCTGTCCACCACCGTCAAGTCGCTGGTGCTGGCCACCGACTCACTCAATGAGCAGGGCGAGATCGTGAAGTCACAAGTCTGGCTGTTGCTGCTGCGCGGCGACCATGACATGAACGAAGTCAAAGTGGGCAAACTGCCCGGCATGGAGGGCGGCTTCCGCTTTGCCACTCTGAGCGAAATTGAAGATCACTTTGGTTGCAAACCTGGCTATTTGGGCCCATTGGATCTGAAGAAGCCCGTGCACTTGGTGGCTGACCGCGACGTGGCCGTGATGGCCGACTGGATTTGTGGGGCCAACGAAGAAGACTTCCACATCACGGGTGTCAACTGGGGGCGTGACCTGCCCGAGCCCGCCTTGGTGGCCGACATCCGCAATGTGGTGGCGGGTGACAAATCGCCCGACGGCCTGGGCGAGCTGGCCATTGAGCGAGGTATTGAGGTGGGCCATGTGTTCTATCTGGGCACCAAATACTCCAAGGCCATGAATGCCACTTTCCTGGACGAGACCGGCAAGCCACAGTTTCTGGAAATGGGTTGCTACGGCATTGGTGTGACGCGCTTGCCCGCCGCCGCCATTGAGCAAAACCACGACGAGCGCGGCATCATCTGGCCCGACGCCATTGCCCCCTTCACCGTGGTGGTTTGCCCTATTGGCATGGACCGCAGCGAAGCCGTCAAGCAAGAAGCCGAGCGGATTTACACCGCTTTGCTGGCCGACGGTGTGGACGTGATCCTGGACGACCGGGGTGAGCGTCCGGGTGCCATGTTTGCAGACTGGGAGTTGATCGGTGTGCCGCACCGCATCACGATTGGCGACAAGGGCCTCAAAGACGCTCTGGTGGAATACCAACACCGCCGCGATGTCGAATCGAGCAAAGTCGCTGTGGCACAGATCCTTGATCACCTCAAGGCGCGACTGGCGGCCTGAAACATGCAAAGGTGCCGCTGAGTACCCGCCCAATGCGCCGCGCATTCCTGGCCCAAATGCTGCTGGGACTATGTCCGGCCGGTGTCGTCCGGGCCGGCTCCCAAATCGAAGAGCCTTTGTCCCACTCGGTGCGTTCTGCCCTGAGTGCGGCGGTAATGGCCGCTGCCCCGCCTGAACCGCTGCTGAGCACGCCCCAAGAGCAGCAGGCCTATGCCCAATGGCAGGCGTTCAGCAGTCAGCGACTGGCTCGCTACAAAAACCACCCGACTGAGCGCCAGGAGTTTTTGCAAACCCTTTGGTACGAAGCCCGCAGAGCGGGCCTGCCCCTGTCCCTGGTACTGGGTGTGGTACAGGTCGAAAGCGCCTTCCGAAAATACGCCATTTCCAGCGCTGGGGCCATGGGTTATATGCAAGTGATGCCCTTTTGGGCAAGGCTGATTGGGGATGGCAACGCAAGCCGTTTGTTCCACATGCAGACCAATTTGCGTTTTGGATGCGTCATTCTTCGGTATTTGCTGGATCGAGAGCGTGGGGATCTGTTCATGGGGCTTGGCCGCTACAACGGCAGCCGTGGCAAGTCAGCCTATCCACAGGCCGTGTTCGCGGCACAGCGGCTGTGGGTTCATGTGGTGGATTGAAAACAAAAAAGCCACCCGAAGGTGGCTCTGGCGGGATTTGAAGCCCGAGTGTGGTGGTTGATCAGGCTTGGCCGTTGATGACCTGCTGCAACTCGCCCGATTCGTACATTTCCATCATGATGTCCGAGCCGCCGATGAATTCGCCTTTGACGTAGAGCTGGGGGATGGTGGGCCAGTTGCTGTATTCCTTGATGCCCTGGCGGATTTCAGCGTCGTCCAGCACGTTCACGGTTTTGACCGTCTTGGGGTCCACGCCGACGGCTTTGAGGATCTGAATGGCACGGCCAGAAAAACCGCACATGGGGAAGCTGGCGCTGCCCTTCATGAACAGGGTGATCTCGTTGCCTTTGACGAGTTCGTCGATGCGTTGCTGGGTGTCGCTCATGGTGTTGCTCCAAATGGGGTCGATGTCGTATAGGGTGAATTATGTCTCTGATTGAAAGTCTGCCATTTTCACAGGGATGTTGCTGTCACTTCGGCATGGCCGCGCCCGTGCACCGCTCGATGCCGCTCAGATCGCGGCGCGACTGCACCTGCTCAAACCCGGCTTCGCGCAGCAGCGCTTGTACATGGGTCGCCTGGTCCCAGCCGTGTTCGAGCAGCAGCCAGCCGCCCGGGGTCAGACAGGCAGGGGCTTGGGCGATGATTTGGCGGATGTCATCGAGGCCATCGGGGCCGCTGGTCAGGGCCTGCAGGGGCTCGTGTGTCAGTGCGGCCAGGTGCGGGTCGCTTTCGGCCACATAGGGGGGGTTGGAGATGATGAGGTCAAAACGGCCCGTGCGCTGGATGTCTACTGCACTCAGCCAGTCGCTGGCGATGAATTGCACGCGCAGCTGCAAGCGGGCGGCATTGGCGCGGGCCACGGCCAGGGCGTCTTCGCTGGCGTCTACAGCCCACACGGTGGCATCGGGCCGGGCGTGTTGCAGCGCCAGGGCCACCGCGCCGCTGCCCGTGCCCAGGTCGAGAATGCGGAGCGAGCGATTGGAGGAGGAAGATGAGGGCGCGGAATCAGCCAGACACGCCAGAGCCCAGTCCACCAGGGTTTCAGTGTCGGGGCGCGGGTCCAGTACACGCGCATCCACGGCCAGCGTCAGGCCAAAAAAATCCTTGCTTCCGGTGATGTAGGCCACGGGCTCACTGCTCAGGCGGCGCTGCAGCGCGTCTTGCCATGCGTTTGTTTGCGCAGGCGTCAAGGTGTCGCTGTCGTGGGCCAAGAGCCAAGCGCGGTCGTGCAGCGGGCGTTGCAGGCTGTGCAGCAGCAAGATCTGCGCGTCCACCCGGGCCAATCCTTGGGTTTGGGCTTGGCGCAGGCACGCGGTGACGGTGTCGGCGGTCTGCATCAGGCGGTGGCCCCGATTTCCAGCGCGGCCAGCTGTTCGGCCGCTTCGTAGCTTTGCAGCGCGTGGACCACGTCCTGCAAATCGCCCTCCATGATGGTGAGCAGCTTGTACAAAGTCAGGTTGATGCGGTGGTCGGTCAGGCGCCCTTGCGGAAAGTTGTAAGTGCGGATGCGGTCGCTGCGGTCGCCGCTGCCGATCAGGCTCTTGCGCTCAGCCGCGTCTTTGGCGGCGCGTTCGGCACGGTCTTTTTCCTGAATGCGGGCTGTGAGCACTTTCAGGGCCTGGGCCTTGTTGCTGTGCTGGCTGCGGCCATCCTGGCACTCGGCCACGATGCCGGTGGGCAAGTGGGTGATGCGCACGGCCGAATCGGTTTTGTTGATGTGCTGCCCACCCGCCCCGCTGGCGCGGTAGGTGTCGATGCGCAAGTCCGAAGGGTTGATCTTGATGGCCTCGGCTTCGTCAGGCTCGGCCAAGACCGCCACGGTGCAGGCGCTGGTGTGAATGCGGCCTTGCGTTTCGGTGGCGGGCACGCGCTGCACCCGGTGACCACCGGATTCAAACTTGAGTGCGCCGTAAACCTGGTCGCCCTCGATGCGCACCACGACTTCTTTGTAGCCGCCCAGTTCGCTCATCGATTCCGAGACGATTTCGCACCGCCAGCCCTGGCTTTCGGCGTACCGCGAGTACATGCGCAGCAGGTCCCCTGCAAACAGGGCCGACTCGTCGCCCCCGGTGCCTGCACGGATTTCGACAAAGGCCGGGCGGGCGTCGTCGGGGTCTTTGGGCAACAGCATGCGCTGCAGTTCAGCTTCGAGGGTTTGCAGCTCGGCGTTGGCGCTGGCGATTTCCTCTTCGGCCATGTCACGCAAGTCAGGGTCGTCCAGCATGCTTTGGGCTGAGAACAAGTCAGCGTTGCGTTGCTGAAAGCGGGCAAATCGCGAGGCCACGGCGCTGACCTCGGCATGTTCCCGCGACAGTTTCAGGAACTGCGTCATGTCGGCCATGATGTCTTCGCGGGACAGCAGAAAGTCCAGCTCCGTCAAACGCAGGGCATAGCGTTCGAGTTGTTGGATGAGAAAAGGTTTCATGCGAACAAAATTTGTGTAGCTTGGCGCTTGAGTGCCAGAAAAAGCCATGTGTCAGAGCGAAAGCCCTGGCCTACAAAGTTTGTCGCTAACGCTCTTTGCGCAAAAACACGCGCTGCACGGTGTGCATGGTCTGTGCGCGGTGTTCCGGGTCTGCGCCGCGCAATTCGGCCAGAGCACCATGCATCATTTTTTGGGTCAAACCTTTGGACAAGGCTTCCATCACGGCAACAGGGTCGTCGCCCCGGGCCAGGAGCTTTTTTGCCCTGGCCAATTCGGCTTCGCGCCAAGCGTCGGCCTGGTTTTGCAGTTGTTGAATCAGGGGCACCGTGTCGCGCTGGCCCAGCCAGTGGCTGAAGCTTTGTACCCCAGCGTCAATGATGACCTCGGCCTCGGCCACGGCCGCTTGACGCTGAGCCTGACCTGCTTGAACCACGCTGGCCAAATCGTCCACGGTGTAGAGGTACACATCTTCAAGGGACTTGACTTCGGGTTCGATGTCACGGGGCACCGCCAAATCGACCATGAACATGGGGCGGTACTTGCGCTTTTTCAGGGCCCGTTCCACCGCGCCCAAACCAATCAAGGGCAGGGTGCTGGCGGTGCAACTGATGACGGCATCAAACTCGTGCAAACGCTCGGGCAGGTCGGCCAGGCGCATCACTTCGGCACCAAAACGGCTGGCCAAGAGTTCACCCCGGTCCAGGCTGCGGTTGGCAATGGCCATGCTGTGGGGCTGTTTGGCGGCAAAGTGGGTTGCCACCAACTCAATCATTTCTCCGGCACCCACAAACAAAATGCGAATGTCCTTGAGGTCTTCAAACAATTGGCTCGCCAGTCGCACCGAGGCGGCGGCCATGCTGATGGAGTGGGCTCCAATTTCGGTAGAGCTGCGCACTTCTTTGGCGACAGCAAAGCTGCGCTGAAAGAGCTGGTTCAGGGTGCTGCCCAAAGCACCAGCTTGCTCGGCCGCTCGCACGGCATCTTTGAGTTGACCCAAAATTTGGGCTTCGCCCAGAACCATCGAGTCCAAACCACTGGCCACACGAAAAGCGTGTCGGGCCGCCTCATTGCCTTCGAGCAAGTAAGTGTGCGCATGGAGTTCAGAAGCGCTGACGCCGCCTGTTTGCGCCAACCAACGCAAAGTGTCGTTGGTGGCCGCTTGGTCAGCGGCGCAATAAATTTCGGTTCGGTTGCAGGTCGAAAGAATGGCCGCTTCGGGCTCTTGTGCGATGCGGTGGGCCAAGTCTCGGCGCAAACCTTGCAAAGTAGGGACCAATTTGTCAACGGCGAAAGCAAACCTGCCGCGCAAATCGAGCGGTGCAGTGGTGTGGTTCAAGCCCAAAGTCCAAACAGCCATGAGGTCCATTATAGGCACGGTCTGTCAACTTGAGTTGACACGATGGGTGAGGAATTTGATTGACGTGTCTTTGAAGGCACAATTTAAAGTCAAAAAACAGGTAAAAGCTGTCTCTCTATTCCACAAAATCGAGTCAATATGACATTTTGGCAATTGATGTTGCATTTTTTAGGCTTTGTCATGCCCGCCTTGGCCATGGCCGTGTTCATGCCCTTGGCCGGGCGATGGGTCATGGGGCCGGGTGGTTCATCGTGGGGACGTCGAATGGGACTGCACGCCTTGAGTGGGGTGTTGGTGTTGGTGGCCGGCTTGTGGGTACAGGGGCAAGATGGAAAAATGAACACTTACATCGTTCTGGTGCTGACCGCCGCAACGCTGGAATGGGTTTTGAACAAAGCCTGGAAACGCCGTTGACAACCCTGTAAGGCTTTCTCTGCCAATTTCAACCACTGAAGGGAGTTCATATGACACAGACTACAAAACGCATCACCAAGCTCATCGTTTCGATTGGTTTGGCCGCAGCCATGGGCAGTGCCTGGGCTTTTCCAACCAAACCGATCCGGGTGGTGATGGGTTTCCCGGCGGGTGGCCCGCTCGACCAGCACGCCCGCCTGCTGACCGACCGGCTGCAGGCCCAGCTCGGGCAGCCCATTTTGGTGGATTACAAAGCAGGCGCGGGCGGCACCGTGGGCGCTCAAGAAGTCATGCGTGCAACGCCCGATGGCCACACGCTCATGTTGGCCAACACCGGGGTGATGGTCATCAACCCGGCGCTGTACACCAAGCTGCCTTACAGCACCTTGCGTGACTTTGTGCCCGTGGCCCGCACCGCCATGCAGCCGCTGGCGCTGTTGGTCAACCCCAGAGTGCCTGCCAACACGCTTCAGGAGTTTGTGGCCTATGCCAAAGACCGTCCCGGCCAGATCAACTACGGCTCGGCGGGCAATGGCGGCAGCAGCCACTTGGTGCCCGAGATGTTCAAGTCGGCCACTGGGCTGTTCATGGTGCACATCCCTTACCGCGGCAGCGCCCCCGCCTTCACCGACCTCATGGCGGGGCAGGTGCAATTCATGGCCGAGAGCATTCCGCAAGCTGCCCAATACCACAAGCAAGGCAAAGTGCGGGCACTGGCCGTGACCAGCCGCGAGCGCAACCCGGCCTTGCCCGATATCCCCACCGTGATGGAAACCGGCATCAAGAATTTCGAAGTGGTTGGCTTTTATGGATTTTTGGCCCCGGCAGGCACACCCAAAGACGTGGTGAATAAGCTCAGCGACGCGTTCAAGGCCGTGATGAACCAACCCGACATCCGCCAACGCATGGTGGCGCAAGGGGCCGATCCGGCCTATTTGGGGGCTGAGGACTTTGCGAAATTCCTGACGGCCGAAATGCCGCGCTGGGCGGCGGTGGTTCAGAAATCGGGGGCCAAGCTCGATTAAGGGGCGCTCAGGCCGGGCTGAAAAGATCCACCCGGTCGGTGATGATGCCGTCGGTGCCCAGGGCCAGCAGGTGCTGTGCGGCCCAGTCGTCATTGACGGTGTAGCTCAGGCACCGCATGCCTGCGCCATGGACTTGGGCCACGGTGGCCGCGTCCCACAGAGCGTAGTTGGCGACCACGGCCACGCATTTGAGTTCTTGCGCTTTCTCAAACCAGCCGGTCCAAAGCGTGTCGACCAGCAAGCCGCGTGGCAATTCGGGTGCAGCTCTTTGTGCGGCAGCTAATGCATCCGGTTTGAACGATGTCAGGAGCGGTGGCACGGCAGCGCCCGCCCAAAGACGAGCAGCCAAGCGGGCCACGGCCTCTCCCGTGGCGGCTTCGGTGTTCGGCGTGGGCTTGATTTCGATGTTCAGCAGGTGGCCATTGCTGAGGCAAAACCGCGCCAGTGCTTCAAGCGTGGGCAAGGCCTCGCCCGCAAAACTGCGCGAATGCCAGCTGCCTGCGTCCAGCTGCGACAGGGCATGCCAGGGCAGCTCACCGCCGATGCCTTGGCCATTGGTGGTGCGCGTCAGCGTGGCGTCGTGCATCAGGAACACCACGCCGTCGGCGCTGAGCTTGGCGTCGCATTCAAACATGCGGTAGCCGTGCGCCGCGCCCAGCCGGAAGGCGGCCAAGGTGTTTTCCGGGGCGAGCTTGCCCGCACCCCGGTGCGCGATCCAGCGCGGGTAGGGCCAGGCGGGGAGGGCGGTCTCGGCGTTGGTGGGGTTCATGCTGTGGCGATGCGTTGACCGGTTTTGGCGTCAAACCAGTGGAGTTTGTCCGCGCGGGGGGTGATGCAAAAAGATTCGCCTGCTAAAGGGGCGGGCAGGGATGCGTCCAGGCGCAGCGTGAGGTTTTCTGCACCCAAACGGGCGTGCACCAGCCGCTCAGCGCCGAGCAGCTCCACGGTTTCCACCTGCAAAGGCCAGCCTGTTGGCGTGATGTCCATGTGCTCGGGTCGAATGCCCAGAATGCGGCCTGCCGGGGTGTCTGGGGCTTGTTGGAGCAAGTTCATCGGGGGCGAGCCAATGAAGCTGGCCACAAAGGTGCTGGCCGGGCGGTTGTAGACCTCTTCGGGCGTGCCGAACTGCTCCATGTGGCCGCCGTTCATCACGATCATGCGCTGGGCCAGGGTCATGGCTTCGACCTGGTCGTGTGTGACAAACAGGCTGGTGATGCCGAGTTCGCGGTGCAGTTTTTGAATTTCCAGCCGGGTTTGGGCACGCAGTTTGGCGTCCAGATTGGACAGCGGTTCGTCAAACAAAAAGACTTGGGGCTGGCGCACGATGGCGCGGCCCATGGCCACGCGCTGGCGCTGGCCGCCAGAGAGTTCGCGCGGCTTGCGCTGTAAGAGGTGGGAGAGTTCCAGAATGCCTGCGGCCTTGTCCACCCGGGCTTTGATCTCGTCCACTGGCACTTTGGCGATTTTCAGGCCATAGGCCATGTTGTCGAACACGCTCATGTGCGGGTACAGCGCGTAGTTTTGAAACACCATGGCGATGTCGCGTTCGGCCGGCTCCAGGTCGTTGACCACGCGATCACCGATCGAGATGGTGCCGCCCGAGATGTCTTCCAGGCCCGCCACCATGCGCAGCAAGGTGGATTTGCCGCAGCCCGAAGGCCCGACGATGACCACGAACTCTCCGTGTGCGATCTGTGCACTCAGGTCGTGGATGACGGTGTTGGCCTTGGCCCCTTGGCCATAGGTTTTGAGGATGTGAGAGAGGGTGATGGCAGCCATATGTTTTTTGATCAGACGAGGACAGAGCGCCGCTTCGCAGCGGTCTGTCCCCGGCTTGTTAATTCGACGAGGACAGAGCAACGCTTCAAATGGGTCTGTCCCCGGGGTTATTATTTTTCCGTATCAACCAGGCCCTTGACGAACCATTTTTGCATCAGGATGACGACCAGCGCCGGGGGCAGCATGGCCAAAATCGCGGTGGCCATGACCACGTTCCATTCGGTGTAAGCCTCGCCCGCGATCAGGCGTTTGATGCCCATGACCACCGGGTACATGTCTTCGTTGGTGGTCACTAAGAGTGGCCACAGGTATTGGTTCCAGCCGTAGATGAACTGGATCACAAACAGCGCCGCAATCGAGGTGCGTGTCAGTGGCAGCAGGATGTCGATGAAAAACCGCATGGGACCCGCGCCGTCCATGCGTGCGGCTTCCACCAGCTCGTCAGGCACCGTCAGGAAAAACTGCCGGAACAAAAACGTGGCCGTGGCCGAAGCGATGAGCGGCACCGTCAGGCCCGCGTAGCTGTTGAGCATGCCCAGGTTGGAGACCACCTCGTAGGTGGGGCCAATGCGCACTTCGACGGGCAGCATCAGGGTGACAAAAATCATCCAGAACACCAGGTTGCGCAGCGGAAAGCGGAAATACACGATGGCAAAAGCCGAGAGCAAAGAGATGGCGATCTTGCCAATGGCAATGACCAGCGCACTGACCAAGCTGACCCACATCATGGGCGCTGCCGCCGGGATGCGGCTGCCTGCGCTGGTTTCGCCGCCAAACAGGGCGGTTCTGTAGGTCTCCAGCGCGTGGCTGCCGGGCCACATGGACATGGGCACCGATTGGGCGATCTCGGCAGCGCTTTGGGTCGATGCGACAAAAGTCAGGTACAGAGGGAAGGCCACGATCACCACCCCTAGGATCAGCACCAGGTGGGACAGGACCGTGAGGCCGGGGCGTTTTTCAATCATGGGGCGGGCTCAGTACTGGACTTTTTTCTCGACAAAACGGAACTGCACCACTGTCAGTGCCACCACGATCAGCATCAGGATGACCGACTGTGCGGCCGAGCCGCCCATGTCCAGCGCCTTGAAGCCGTCGTAGTAAACCTTGTAGACCAAAATGGCCGTGTCTTTGCCGGGGCCGCCTTGGGTAGTGGCGTCGACAATGCCGAAGGTGTCAAAAAAGGCATAAACCACGTTGATGACCAAGAGGAAAAACGTGGTGGGCGACAACAGCGGGAACACGATGGTCCAAAAGCGGTGCCAAGGGCTGGCCCCGTCAATGGCCGCCGCCTCCAGCAGGGATTTGGGGATGGACTGCAGCCCCGCCAAAAAGAACAGGAAGTTGTAGGAGATTTGCTTCCACACGGCCGCTACCACGATCAGCGTCATGGCATGGCCCGAATCGAGCAAGTGGTTCCACTCGATGCCCACCGAGCGTAAATAAAAGGCGATCACGCCCATGGGCGAGGCGAACATGAACAGCCACAGCACGCCTGCCACCACCGGGGCCACGGCGTAAGGCCATATCAGCAGGGTTTTGTAGATGGCAGCGCCCTTGAGCACCCGGTCGGCCATCACGGCCAGCAGCAGCGAAATGCTCAAGCCGAAAAAAGCCACCAGCAAGGAAAAAACCGCCGTGGTCTTGAAGGATTCGAGGTAAGTGCTGTCGGCAAACAGGCGCTCAAAATTTTCCAGTCCGACAAATTCGGTGCTGGTGCCAAAAGCATCTTGTGACAGCACGCTTTGGTAAAGCGCCTGCCCGGCGGGCCAAAAAAAGAACACCAGCACGATGGCCATTTGGGGAGCCACCAAAAGCCAAGGCAACCAGCGGGACTGAAATCGAACGCGTTTTTCCATAGGGGCAGAGTTTAGGTGAGCCACAAAAGCTCAAAAAGCAGGGGCACATGGCCCCTGCTTTCAAGACAAAACCCGGGCAGACGGCCCGGGGCGCGGGCTCACTTGTTGGCTTTTTGGAAGCGCTCGAGCTGCTCGTTTCCACGTTTGACTGCGGCGTCCAGGGCTTCTTTGGGCGCTTTCTTACCGGCCCAGACCTGTTCGAGTTCCTCGTCGTTGATGGTGCGGATTTGCACAAAATTGCCCAAACGTATGCCGCGTGACTTCTCGGTGGTCTTGCGGATCATCTGCTCCACCGACACGTCGGTGCCAGGGTTTTGCTTGTAGAAGCCCGATTTCTCGGTCATCTCATAAGACGCCTTGGTCAGTGGCAGGTAGCCGGTACGCTGGTGGCTCTTGGCCGCTTCTTCGGCCTTGGACAGGTGGGCAAAGAACTGAGCCACGCCCTTGTATTCGTTGTCTTTCTTGCCCGACATGACCCACAGGCTGGCACCGCCAATGACGGTGTTCTGGGGTGCACCCGCCACATCGGGGTAGTAAGGCAGGGTGGAGATGCCGGAGGCGAACTTGGCGTTGCGCTTGATGTTGCCGTACAGCGCAGACGAGCCGGTGGTCATGGCGCATTCGCCCGACACAAACACCGCATCGGCCGCGTTGCCCCGGCCTTTGTAGACGAACAGTCCGGTTTTGGCCATGTTGGCCAAGTTGTCGATGTGGCGCACATGCAGCGGGCTGTTGAAAGTCAGGCGTGCATCAATGCCGCGCATGCCGTTGCCTTTGGAGGCGAACTCGGTGTTGTGCCAGGCCGAGAAGCTTTCGAGCTGCGTCCAGCTCACCCAGCTGGTGGTGAATGGGCATTTGTGGCCAGAGGCCTTGAGCTTGCCTGCGGCCAGCGCCACTTCAGGCCAGGTCTTTGGTGGCTTTTCAGGGTCCAGGCCAGCGGCCTTGAAGGCGTCTTTGTTGTAGTGGAAGACTGTGGTGGAGCTGTTGAAGGGGAAGCTCAACATCTGGCCGTTGGGAGCGGTGTAATAACCGGCCACTGCAGGCACGTAGGCGTTGGCGTCAAAAGTGACGCCGGCTTTTTTCATGACCTCGCCGACAGGCACGATGGCACCTTTGCTGGCCATCATGGTGGCGGTGCCCACTTCGAACACCTGCAGGATGTGCGGGGCATTGCCGGCACGGAAGGCGGCGATGGCGGCGGTCATGGACTCGTCGTAGCTGCCTTTGAAGGTGGGCACGATTTTGTAATCTTTTTGGCTGGCGTTGAAGTCTTTGGCCAGGTCGTTGACCCACTCGCCCAAGGCACCGCCCATGGAGTGCCACCACTGGACTTCGGTTTGGGCTTGGGCTGACACGCTGGCCAGGCCCAAGGCGAGGGCGGTGAGGGAGAGTTTGAGTTTCATGAAAGTTCCTGAAAAAAGCTTGAACAATCAAAAAGCCCCCTGTTTTGGGGCATTCTGACGCGATGACTGTGCCTTTGAAAAATGACAAGTCTATTAGGGATGGATGAATTCAAAGTGACAATCCGGATTTTCCATGAGCCGTGACTCTCAGGTGACAGGTGCCCCCACCCCCGGCGCGTGTTTGTTGCACTGCGGTAACATTCAGCCTCAGCCGGTTTGACATTGGTTTCGGGTCTGGCTGACAGCGTCTTGAGCGACGCCTTTGACTGAGCCTAGCCCCATGAATGCACCCATTACGCTCCAACATTTGATGCAAGCCGACGCCGAAGCGCCGCGTTTGCGTGAAATTCCCTACAACTACACCAGCTTTTCAGACCGCGAAATCGTGTTGCGTTTGCTGGGTGAGTCAGCTTGGGACCTGCTGAACCAGCTGCGCGAGGAGCGCCGCACGGGCCGCTCTGCCCGCATGCTGTATGAAGTGCTGGGTGACATCTGGGTGGTGGAGCGCAATCCTTATCTGCAAGACGACCTGTTGGACAACCCGGCCCGCCGCAAACTGCTGGTCGAGGCCCTGCAGCACCGCCTGGGCGAGGTGCAAAAGCGCCGCACCCCGAGTGTGGATGCTGCCCGCGACGCCTTGGTTGGCCAATTGCTGGCCATGGCCGCCCAGGCCGTGACGCAGTTCAGCGAGCGTTTCACCCGCATGGCCAAGCTGCGCAGCCAGGTGCAAAAGACCTTGGGCCGCCTGACGGCCAAAGACAACATCAAGTTCGATGGCCTCTCGCGTGTGAGCCATGTGACCGACGCCACCGACTGGCGTGTGGAATACCCCTTTGTGGTGCTGACGCCTGACTCTGAGGTCGAAATGGCTGGGCTGGTCAAAGGCTGTATCGATTTGGGCTTGACCATCGTCCCACGCGGCGGCGGTACGGGCTACACGGGGGGCGCGATCCCGCTGACCTGGAAGAGCGCGGTCATCAACACCGAAAAGCTCGAAGCCATGACCGAGGTCGAAATGATCGACCTGCCGGGCATTGCGCACAAGATTCCGACCATTTACACCGAAGCCGGTGTGGTCACCCAGCGCGTGGCCGATGCGGCCGAGCGCGGCGGTTTTGTCTTTGCGGTGGACCCAACTTCGGCCGAAGCCAGCTGCGTGGGCGGCAACATCGCCATGAACGCAGGCGGCAAAAAGGCGGTGTTGTGGGGCACGGCACTGGATAACCTGGCCAGCTGGCGCATGGTCACGCCCGACGCCGAATGGCTGGATGTGGTGCGCATGGACCACAACATGGGCAAGATCCACGACGCCGAGGTCGCCACCTTTGAGCTGCGTTACTTCAAGGCCGACGGCAAAACCCCGATCCGCACCGAAACCCTGGTCATTCCGGGCAAGACTTTCCGCAAGGAAGGTTTGGGCAAGGACGTGACCGACAAGTTCTTGAGCGGCTTGCCCGGTGTGCAAAAAGAAGGCTGCGACGGCCTGATCACCAGCGCCCGGTGGGTCGTGCACCGCATGCCCACCCACACCCGCACCGTGTGCATGGAGTTCTTTGGCCACGCCCGCGAGGCGGTGCCCAGCATCGTCGAGATCAAAGACTTCATGTTTGCCGAGCAAAAGCGCACCGGCACCGTGATGGCCGGTTTGGAGCACTTGGACGACCGCTATTTGCGGGCCGTGGGTTATTCCACCAAGAGCAAGCGCGGTGGCTTTCCCAAGATGGTCTTGATCGGTGACATCGCCGGTGACAACGCCGACGACGTGGCCAAGGCGACCAGCGAGATCGTGCGCATCGCCAACTCGCGTAGCGGCGAAGGCTTCATCGCCATCAGCCCCGAGGCGCGCAAAAAGTTCTGGCACGACCGCAAAAAGACAGCGGCTATTTCGCGCCACACCAACGCCTTCAAGGTCAACGAAGACGTGGTCATTCCGCTGCCACGCATGGCCGAGTACACCGACGGCATCGAGCGCATCAACATCGAACTCAGCCTGCGCAACAAACTGCAGTTTTGCCGTGAGCTGGAAGATTTTCTGCAAAAGGGCAACCTGCCCTTGGGCAAGCAAGACGATGCCAGCGACATTCCTTCGGCCGAGTTGCTGGAAGACCGCGTGGCGCAAGCCCTGGCGGTGGTGCGCGAAGTGCGCGATCAGTGGCAAGGCTGGTTGACCGATGTCGACGCGCTGTTCCATCAGTTGCAAGAGCACAGCCTGCGCGCCAGCTGGAAGACGCAAATTCGCCCAGCTTTCCAGAACATCTTCTCCGGTTCGGCCTTTTTGCCGATCCTGACCGAAGTCACGGCCATTCACCAACGCGTGCTCAAAGGTCGCGTGTGGGTGGCGCTGCACATGCACGCAGGTGACGGCAATGTGCACACCAACATCCCGGTCAACTCCGACAACTACGAGATGCTGCAAACCGCGCACGAGGCGGTGGCCCGCATCATGGTGCTGGCCCGCAGCCTGGATGGCGTGATCTCGGGCGAACACGGCATTGGCATCACCAAGCTGGAGTTTTTGACCGACGACGAGTTGGCCAACTTCACCGCCTACAAAGCCAAGGTGGACCCACAAGGGCGCTTCAACAAAGGCAAGCTGCTGCGTGGCGCGGCCCTGACGGGCTTGGGCGACGATGTGCATGCGGCCGATTTGACGCACGCCTACACCCCCAGCTTTGGCCTGATGGGCCATGAGTCGCTGATCATGCAGCAGTCCGACATTGGCGAGATTGCCGCCAGCGTGAAAGACTGCCTGCGCTGTGGCAAGTGCAAACCCGTGTGCGCCACACATGTGCCGCGTGCCAATTTGCTCTACAGCCCGCGCAACAAGATTTTGGCGACCTCTTTGCTGGTCGAGGCTTTCCTCTACGAAGAGCAAACCCGCCGGGGCATCTCCATCAAGCATTGGCAAGAGTTTGAAGATGTGGCTGACCACTGCACCGTGTGCCACAAGTGCCTGACGCCTTGCCCGGTCAACATCGACTTTGGCGATGTGTCCATGAACATGCGCAACCTGTTGCGCAAGATGGGGCAAAAGAGCTTCCGGCCCGGCAATGCTGCCGCCATGTTCATGCTCAACGCCACCAACCCCGAGACCATCAAGCTGGCGCGTGCCGCCATGGTGGGTGTGGGCATGAAGGCGCAGCGCTTTGTGGCCGGTTTGCTCAAGGGCGTGGCCCGCAAGCAGACCAGCGCACCGCCTGCATCGGTGGGCACCGCGCCCATCAAAGAGCAGGTGATCCACTTCATCAACAAAAAAATGCCGGGCAACTTGCCCAAGAAAACCGCGCGTGCTCTGCTGGACATCGAAGACAACGATTACGTGCCCATCATCCGCAACCCGAAGGCCACCACCTCGGAGTCCGAAGCGGTGTTTTACTTCCCCGGTTGTGGCTCTGAGCGCCTGTTCAGCCAAGTGGGCTTGGCCACTCAGGCCATGCTCTGGCATGTGGGCGTGCAGACCGTGTTGCCACCGGGCTACCTGTGCTGTGGCTACCCGCAAAAGGGCTCGGGCCAGTTTGACAAGGCCGAGAAGATCATCACCGACAACCGTGTGCTGTTCCACCGCGTGGCCAACACGCTGAACTACCTGGACATCAAGACCGTGGTGGTGAGCTGCGGCACCTGCTATGACCAGCTGCAGGGCTACCAGTTCGACAAGATCTTCCCCGGCTGCCGCATCATCGACATCCACGAGTTCTTGCTCGAAAAGGGCATGAAGCTGGACGCGGGCGGGGCCTATCTTTACCACGACCCTTGCCACAGTCCCATGAAGCAGCAAGAGCCCATGAAGACCGTCAAGGCCTTGATGGGTGACAACGTTCTGGAGAGCAAACGCTGCTGCGGCGAGTCGGGCACGCTGGGCGTGACGCGCCCGGACATCTCGACCCAGGTGCGCTTTCGCAAGGAAGAAGAGTTGCTCAAAGGCGAAGCCGCCTTGCGCGCAAGCGGTGCGCTGGCCCCGCAAGCCAACGTGAAAATCCTGACCAGCTGCCCGAGCTGCCTGCAAGGCTTGTCGCGCTTTGGCGACGACATGAAAAACGGCCTGCTCGAAGCCGACTACATCGTCGTCGAGATGGCCAAGCACATCCTGGGCGAGAACTGGATGCCCGAGTACGTCAGCGCCGCCAATGCAGGCGGCATTGAGCGCGTGCTGGTGTAAGCCCGGCACGCAACCCGACAGCAAAATTTCGAAAGCAAAACATGGCCGGATTGAAAAAAGACATGCCCCACCCCGAGTCGCTGACCTTGCACGGTCAGACCCGGGTATTGGAAATCGGGTTTTCCGACGGTGCTCAGTTCCGCATCCCGTTTGAGCTGATGCGCGTGTACTCGCCCTCGGCCGAGGTGCAAGGCCACGGCCCCGGCCAAGAAGTGCTGCAAACCGGCAAGCGCGAGGTCGGCATTGCCGAAATCGAGCCTGTGGGCAATTACGCCGTGAAACCCACCTTCACCGATGGGCACGAATCGGGTTTGTTCACTTGGGAGTACCTGTACTTTCTGGGTGACCAGGAAGCGGCCCTCTGGAAGCAGTACGAAGACCGCCTGCAAGCGGCGGGCATGAGCCGCGACGCGCCCATGGTCGAAGCCTCGGCGGGCGGCAGCTGCGGTCACAAGCATTGAGGAAGTCGGCATGAGCAGCACCCACTTCGGTTTCAAAACCGTCGACGAGAGCGAAAAAGCCAAGCATGTGCGTGGCGTGTTCGACTCGGTCGCGTCCAAATACGACGTGATGAACGACCTGATGTCCATGGGCTTGCACCGCGTGTGGAAGGCCTACACCGTGCAGGTGGCCAACCTCAAAGAAGGCTATCAGGTGCTGGACATCGCAGGCGGCACGGGCGACTTGTCCATGGCCTTTGCCAAAAAAGTGGGGACCACGGGCCGCGTGGTGCACACCGACATCAACGAAGCCATGTTGTCCACCGGGCGTGACCGTTTGGTTGACCACGGTCTGGTGCTGCCCACTTTGGTGTGTGATGCCGAAAAACTGCCTTTTCCGGATGGGCATTTCAATGTGGTCAGCGTCGCCTTTGGCCTGCGCAACATGACGCACAAGGACGTGGCTTTGAAGGAAATGTGCCGGGTGCTCAAGCCAGGCGGTAAATTGTTGGTTTTGGAGTTTTCCAAAGTGGCCAAACCCCTGGAAAAAGCCTACGACTGGTACAGCTTCAAGATCTTGCCCCAGTTGGGCAAGCTGGTGGCGGGTGACGCCGACAGCTACCGGTATTTGGCAGAATCCATCCGCATGCACCCCAGCCAAGAGGATCTGAAAACCCTTATGAAAAATGCCGGATTTGGCCATGTTGATTTTCACAACTTGTCGGCCGGGGTGGTAGCCTTGCACATGGGCATCAAATGTTGATGTCCGAAAATTGAATTTCCTGAGTTGGAGACACCATGAACAGAAAGTTGATGACACTGATGCTCGCGGGCGTGATGGCCTTGGGCAGCCTGAACGCCGAGGCCGCACGCCGCATGGGTGGCGGAAAATCCATTGGGCAGCAATCGAATCAGGTCACCAAGCGCGATGCAGCGCCTCAAACACCTGCCGCGCCGGCACAAAATGCAGCCCCCACCAATGCGGCCAAACCTGCTGCCGCACCAGCTGCTGCTGCACCGAAGAAACCATGGGGTGCCATGTTGGGCGGTTTGGCCGCTGGTTTGGGCTTGGCCTGGCTGGCCAGTTCGCTCGGCATGGGTGAGGCCTTTGGCAACATCTTGATGGCTTTGTTGATCGGTGTGGCAGTGATCGCTGTGATCGGCATGATCATGCGGGCTCGCCGAGGCGGTGCGACGCAGACGAATGGTCTGGCCTACCAAGGTGCAGGAGGCTCTGCCAACAACCCTGCATCCCTCAAGGAATACAGCCCTCACAATGTTGGCAATGACGCTTCAGCGCGTCCTTGGGAAGCCCAAAACACGCGTTTTGACAGCTCTGCTGCCTCGCAATCCACAGGTTCCATGATCGGTTCGGGCATCGGTTCGAATTTGGGTGGTACACAAACCTGGGGCATTCCTGCGGGTTTTGATGTGGACAGCTTCATCACCGCTGCGAAACGCAATTTTGTGACTTTGCAAGACGCTTGGGATCGTTCTGACATCAGTGCTTTGCGCTCCATGATGACGGATGCCATGGTTTTGGAAATACGCAACCAATTGGCAGAGCGTGAAGCGCAATTCCCAGGTCAACCAAACAAGACCGAAGTGGTCATGCTTGACGCCCAGCTTTTGGGCATTGAAGAGCAGGCCGACGCCTACATGGCCAGTGTCGAGTTCAACGGCATGATCCGTGAAGACGCAGTGTCGGGTCCTAGCCCATTCCGCGAAGTCTGGAACATGACCAAATCCAAGCAAGGCGGTGGTTGGCTGGTTGCAGGCGTGCAAGCCTTGCAATAAAGCGGGAACGACAAAGCCCTGATGCTTCGGGGCCTGTACTTTCGGGAATAATCGGGGACTATGGGAACACAGTCCCCTTTTTCATGGGCCGCTCAGGCGCTCCCCGACATGGTCAACCGGCTCGCAGCCAACTTCCAGCCCCCAGCCTGGGTGGTGGACGAGAGCGTCAACCGCCTTGTTTTGTTCCTCAACCATGTGCTCATGAACGAGCCTGAAGCCATGGCCCGTCTGGCCCGCCAAAAAGGCCAGCGCATCGAGCTGGTTTGGGATCGCATGCAACTTCAACTCAGCCCTACCCCCGCAGGTTTGCTTGAGCGTGGTCATTTTGAAGGCTTCGATCTGCGCCTGACGGTGACCGAAGACTCGCCCGTCTCCATCGCTTCGGCTTTGGCTCGGGGCGACAAACCCAAGGTGCGCATTGAAGGCGATGTGCAGTTGGCTGCTGAAGTCAATTGGCTGATTGACCATGTCCGCTGGGATGCCGAAGAGGACTTGGCTCGCCTGATCGGCGACGCCCCCGCGCACACCTTGGCACAAGTCGCTCGTCAGGCTTTGGCCGCTTTGCGCAGTTTTGTCGCCCAGCGACCCGGTACCGGGTTGCGTACGGGCAGCGCAGCATGATGCGCTGGGGCCGTTTCGGGCGCGGCGCCTTCATTGTTTTCATCGTCCTGCGCTACGGCCTGGATGAGTTGGTGCTCTCGAGCTTTCAAAAACCCTGGATACGCCTGCTGGCCCGTGTGCTCTCGGTGGGCCGCGACTTGCGCTCGCCCCGGGCGGTGCGCCTGCGCGAGGCGCTCGAGCGTCTGGGTCCGATCTTTGTGAAGTTTGGGCAAGTGCTGTCTACCCGGCGCGACTTGCTGGCCCCCGACATCGCCGAAGAACTGGCCAAGCTGCAAGACCGCGTGCCCCCCTTCAGCTCGGAAATCGCAGTGGCGTCGATCGAGCGGGCTTTTAACCGCAAAGTCGACGACATCTTTGAAACTTTTGAGCGCGAGCCCGTGGCCAGTGCCTCGATTGCTCAGGTTCACTTTGGCACCTTGCGAGGCAAATCGGGTGAAGTGCGCGAAGTGGCCGTGAAGGTCTTGCGCCCCGGCATGCTGCCCGTCATCGACAAAGACCTGAGCCTGATGCGCATGATGGCCGGTTGGGTGGAAAACCTGAGCGCCGACGGCAAACGACTCAAGCCCCGCGAGGTGGTGGCCGAGTTTGACAAATACCTGCACGACGAGCTGGACCTGGTGCGCGAAGCGGCCAACGCAGCGCAGCTGCGCCGCAACATGCAAGGCCTCGATCTGGTGCTGATCCCCGAGATGATCTGGGACTTTTGTCATCCCGAGGTCATCGTCATGGAGCGCATGCACGGTGTGCCCATCAGCCAGGTGGACCGCCTGCGTGAAGCGGGTGTGGACATTCCCAAGTTGGCCCGCGATGGCGTGACCCTGTTTTTCACACAAGTGTTCCGCGACGGCTTTTTCCATGCCGACATGCATCCCGGCAACATCCAGGTCAGCCTGGCCCCTGAGACCTTTGGCCGCTACATCTCCTTGGACTTCGGCATCGTGGGCACGCTCACCGAGTACGACAAAGAGTACCTGGCGCAAAACTTCACCGCGTTTTTCCGCCGCGACTACAAGCGCGTGGCCGAACTGCACATTGAATCGGGATGGGTCCCGCCGGAGACGCGGGTGGATGAGCTGGAGTCGGCCATCCGTGCGGTGTGTGAGCCTTACTTTGACCGTCCGCTCAAAGAGATTTCGTTGGGCATGGTGCTCATGCGCCTGTTCCAGACTTCGCGCCGCTTTCAGGTCGAAATCCAGCCCCAATTGGTGTTGCTGCAAAAAACCCTGCTCAACATCGAAGGCCTGGGGCGCGATCTGGACCCGGAGCTGGACCTGTGGAGCACGGCCAAGCCTTTCCTGGAAAAGTGGATGCTGGACCAAATTGGCCCTAAAAAGTTATGGGAAGAGCTCAAGTCGCAAGCTCCGCACTACGCCAAACTGCTGCCGCAGTTGCCACGCTTGCTGCACGAGTACTTGAAACAACCACGCCAAAACGATGTGCGTCAGATGGAGCAGTTGCTGGCTGAGCAGCGACGAACCAACAGATTGCTGCAAACCCTGATTTACGCCGGGTTGGGCTTTGTGGTTTCCTTGGTCGTTTTGCAGGTGGGCATGCACCTGCAACTGATTTACTAAGCCTGAATTTTGGAGGGTACGAAGGTGTTGCTGACTTTTGTGATCGCTTACTTGGCCGTGACCATTGGCATTGGTTTATTGGCTGCTCGCCGGGTTCATGGGGCCAAGGATTACCTGGTGGCGGGACGGAGCTTGCCGTTGTACATGAACGTGGCCACCGTGTTTGCCACCTGGTTCGGGGCCGAGACGGTCTTGTCGGTGTCGGCCACCTTTGCCAAAGATGGTCTGAACGGTATTCCCGGTGATCCCTTTGGGGCCACGGTTTGCCTCGTGCTGGCGGCTTTGCTGTTTGCCAAGCTGTTTTACCGCCTGAACCTGCTCACCATTGGCGACTTCTACAAGGTGCGCTACGGCAAGTCGGTGGAGGTGCTGACCAGTGTGGCGATTGTGTTGTCATACCTGGGCTGGACCTCGGCGCAACTGACAGCGCTGGGCTTGGTCATCCATGTGCTCTCGTCCGGGGCGATTGATTTGAATTACGCCATCATGATGGGCGCAGCCGTGGTGCTGGTCTACACCGTCTTTGGTGGCATGTGGTCGGTGGCCTTCACCGATTTGTTCCAGACCGTGATCATTGTGGTCGGCCTGATCCTGGTGGCCACCCTGGTGGGTGGCAATGCGGGTGGCTTTGACAAGGTCGTGGCACAAGCGGCCGCTGACGGGAAGTTCGACATGTTCCCTGCCGACATGGATGCCGCCGCCTGGTGGGCCATGGCAGGTGCTTTCTTTGCGTTTGCTTTTGGCTCCATCCCGCAGCAGGACGTGTTCCAGCGCATGACCAGTGCCAAGGACGAAAAAACCGCCGTGCGTGGGACCCTCATTGGCGGTCTGATGTATTTTGTGATCGCCTTCATTCCGCTGTACATCGCTTATGCGGCCCTGATCGCCCACCCCGAGCTCAAGGCCTTGTTCGAGTCAGAGGACGCGCGCGCCATCCAGCGCATCCTGCCCGATCTGGTGTTAGGCCAAATGCCCATGTGGGCGCAGATTTTGTTCTTCGGCGCTTTGCTCTCGGCCATCTTGTCCACCGCCAGCGGTGCCTTGTTGGCCCCCACGGCCACTTTCACCGAAAACGTGCTCAAGCCCTTTGTGCCCCACATGAGTGATCGTCAGTTCTTGCTGCTGCTGAGGATCATTTTGGTCACCTTCTGTGCTTGTGCCTTGTTGTTTGCACTTAACAGCAACAGCACCATGTACGAAATGGTGCAGAACGCCTACAACGTCACTTTGACCGGGGCCTTTGTGCCCTTGGTGGCTGGTGCATTTTGGCCAAGGGCCAACACGCAAGGGGCCTTGATGTCGGTGGTTATGGGGGTGGGCACTTGGTTGGTTCTGAGTTTGCTGGGGACAGAGACTTTGGTTCCAGCCAACTTGCTCGGCCTTTTTGCATCGATTTTGGGCATGGTCATTGGCTCATTGATGCCGAGCCTCATTCCCAACCAGGGTCATTCAATGCTCAGTGCTTTGCATCGTGCCAGCATGGGTGGGCATTCGGACAAGCATTGATGGATTGACGACTTGGGTGAGGGCGCAATCACTGAGGGTCAATGAGGCAAGTGATGCCCTAGAGGGTCAAGCAGTCCATGTACAGCCCTAAGGTTTGCAGGACAGGCGGCGGTTGCAAAATCTCTGCGCGCCTATAATTAAAGGTTTTCCCGCATTACCCTTTAAGGCTTTTCATATGCCCATTTATGCTTACAAATGTGACGCCTGCGGCCATGCCAAGGATGTGTTGCAAAAAATGAGTGACGCTCCTCTGACCGATTGTCCGGTTTGCGGTGCACCCAAATTCAGCAAGCAATTGACAGCACCTGGCTTTCAGCTCAAGGGCACTGGTTGGTACGCCACCGACTTTAAGGGCGGTGGAACCGCGGCAGTGCCTGCTGCAGCAGCAGCTGTTCCGTCTTCCGATGCCTCACCGGGTTCTGCACCTGCCGCAAGTCCTGAGGCTGGTACGGCGGCAGCAACTTCCAGCGCGGCTGGCTGCGCAGCCTCTTGTGCTTGTCATTGAAGTTTTTTCGTCAGATTCCACGATTGCCCTTGCCCATGAAACACCGCAGCTTCAAACAGTATTTCATCACCGGTTTGCTGGTGTGGCTGCCCATGGGGATCACTGTGTGGGTGCTGATGTGGTTGCTTGGGCTGCTCGACGCCATTTTCTTGGCCGTTTTGCATGCAGCCGACACCTTGATTCCTGGCATTCACGCCAGCGCCGAATACCTTCGAGGTGTGCCTGGTCTGGGTGTGGCCATAGTGGCCGTGTTCATTTTTGCCACGGGCGTTTTTGTGGCCAATATGTTTGGCCAGTGGTGGCTGCGCAAATGGCACGGCCTCATGAACCGCATTCCTGTGGTGCGCAGCATCTACACCAGTGTCAAGCAGGTGGCCGACACCTTGTTTTCGGGCAGTGGCCATGCGTTTTCCAAAGCCTTGTTGGTCCAATACCCCCGTCAGGGTTCATGGACCATTGCCTTTTTGACCGGAACCCCTGGGGGGGAAGTGGCCAAGCATCTGGGTCAACCCATGGTGAGTGTGTATGTGCCCACCACGCCTAACCCGACCTCGGGCTTTTTCCTGATGATGCCCCGAGCCGATGTCATTGAGCTCGACATGAGTGTTGACGATGCACTCAAATACATCATTTCCATGGGGGTGGTGGTGCCCGGCACGCCTGTCCCCAAGCCTCCGTCAGACCCGGCCCAACCCAAGCTGGACTGACGCGCCTTTTTTTGAATCTTGTTCCTGCGTATCCTGAAAGTCCAACAACATGTCCATGCGTTCCCACTACTGCGGTCTGGTGACCGAAGCCCTGACGGGCGAATCCGTGAGCCTGTGCGGCTGGGTCAACCGTCGCCGTGACCACGGTGGCGTGATCTTCATCGACCTGCGCGACCGCGAAGGCTATGTGCAAGTGGTTTGCGACCCGGACCGCCCCGACATGTTCAAAGTGGCCGAAGACGTGCGCAACGAGTACTGCGTACAAATCAAAGGCGTGGTGCGTGCCCGTCCTGATGGCACGACCAATGACAACATGAAGAGCGGCAAGATCGAGGTGTTGTGCCACGAACTGATCGTGCTCAACGCCTCCGTCACACCTCCTTTCCAGATTGACGAAGAAAACCTGTCTGAAACGACTCGCCTCACACACCGTGTGCTGGACTTGCGCCGTCCCTACATGCAAAACAACCTGATGTTGCGCTACAAAGTGGCCATGGAAGTGCGCAAGTACCTGGATGAAAACGGGTTTGTTGATATTGAAACCCCCATGCTCACCAAGAGCACGCCCGAAGGTGCCCGCGACTACCTGGTGCCCAGCCGCGTGCACGATGGTCAGTTTTTCGCTTTGCCCCAGTCGCCTCAGCTCTTCAAGCAACTCTTGATGGTGGCGGGCTATGACCGTTACTACCAAATCACCAAGTGCTTCCGTGACGAAGACTTGCGTGCTGACCGTCAGCCCGAATTCACTCAGATCGATATCGAAACCTCCTTCCTGACCGAAGAAGAAATTCGCGACATGTTCCAGGGCATGATCAAACGCGTGTTCCTCAAAACCATTGGCGTGGACCTGGGCGAGTTCCCGGTCATGACCTACCAGGACGCGATGCACATTTATGGCTCCGACAAGCCGGATCTGCGCGTGAAGCTGCAGTTCACCGAAGTGACCGACGTCATGGGTGACGTGGACTTCAAGGTGTTCTCCGGTGCTGCCAACATGAAAGGCGGCCGTGTGGTCGCCCTGCGTGTGCCCAATGGTTCGGTCGAAGGCGGTGGCATCAGCCGTGGCGAAATCGACGCGTACACCGAGTTTGTCAAGATTTACGGTGCGAAGGGTCTTGCCTACATCCGCGTCAACGACCTGTCCAAGGGCCGCGAAGGTTTGCAGTCACCCATCGTTAAAAACATCCACGACGCTGCATTGACGGCTGTGCTGGAGCGCTCGGGTGCTCAAAACGGCGACCTGATTTTCTTCGGTGCTGACAAAGAAAAAATCGTCAATGATGCCATTGGTGCCCTGCGCATCAAGATCGGTCACAGCGCATTTGGCAAAGCCAATGGTCTGTTTGAAGACCGTTGGGCCCCGATGTGGGTGGTCGACTTCCCGATGTTCGAGTACGACGACGAAAACCAGCGCTACACCGCTGTGCACCACCCCTTCACCGCGCCCAAAGACGGTCACGAAGACTGGATGGTCACCGCGCCAGAGAAGTGCATCTCCAAGGGCTATGACATGGTCTTGAACGGCTGGGAAATGGGCGGCGGCTCAGTGCGTATTCACCGTGCCGATGTGCAGCAAAAGGTGTTTGACGCCTTGAAGATCACACCCGAAGAAGCCCAGATCAAGTTCGGCTTCTTGCTCGACGCGCTGCAATACGGTGCACCTCCACACGGTGGCCTGGCTTTCGGTTTGGACCGCATCGTCACGCTCATGACCGGTGCTGAATCCATCCGCGACGTGATCGCCTTCCCCAAGACCCAACGTGCTCAGTGTTTGCTGACCCAGGCACCAAGCCCGGTCGACGAGAAACAGTTGCGAGAACTGCACATTCGCTTGCGTAACTTGGATGCCGTCAAGTCAGCTTGATGACTTGATCAGTGCCACATCTTCGTTGATGTGGTTTTGAAAAAAACGCCACAGATGTGGCGTTTTTTTTGCAAGTTCGTGGGATGAAAGTGGTTTTGGCACCGACCCAGTAAAAAGGCTTCAAAACCGAAGTCTTGAAGCCTTTGACATCTGTATCCCAGTGTTGACTGGTTCAGAAGTTACGCAGCAGAACGTCTGCCACGAGCGAAAAGGGAGGGCTTAGTAGCCGCCGCGACCGCCGCCACCGTAACCACCGCCACCGGAACGATCACCACCACCGCCGTAGCCGCCACCACCGGAGCGATCGCCACCGCCGTAGCCACCACCGCCAGAGCGGCCACCGCCACCGTAGCCGCCACCGCCGGAGCGATCACCGCCACCGCCGTAACCGCCACCACCACCGAAGCCGCCTGTACGGGGAGGACGTGCCTCCATCGGACGGGCTTCGTTCACGGTGATGCTGCGGCCACCCAAAGATTGACCGTTCATGCCAGCGATGGCAGCTTGTGCTTCGGCATCGCTGCCCATTTCGACAAAGCCGAAACCTTTGGAACGACCTGTGTCGCGTTCCATCATGACTTTGGCGCTGGTGATGGCGCCGAATTCGCCGAAGGCCTGTTGCAGGTCTTCGTCGCGAACGGTGTACGGCAAGTTGCCGACGTAAAGTTTATTGCCCATGGGGACTCCTCAGAAATACATAAAACAAAGCGATGGGGTCCCGAAAGCACAACAAACTGAGAACTGCCGCCGTAGCGCGCGAAACTGACCGATCACCTGACTTGTGCCGTTTTTTATGACGTACACGCATGCATTATGGGGCATAGCGTAGAAAAGGGGTCAATAACTTCACTTGTTGTGCATTTGACCTCGTTGATCGAAGGTGTTTCCGCGTCATTGGAGTCAGTGCAAAAGGTTTATTCGAGCATGCGCCACGTTGTGTGGCTTGGATAACGCAAGCAGGCCGTGGCTATCGCGGTCATTGAATAAATCGCTGATTCAGTCGTCACGGCATGCGTAAACTGAGATCTCGGATGTGAAAGTTTTTTCTTTCTGCAGCGGTTTCCACAAGACCGTATTTGCAAACACCGAACCTCGAGATACCCACCACGAAGGATGCACCATGAACCCCACTTCCACCACCGCAGGCCAATGCCCCGTCATGCACGGTGCCAATACCCATGCCAGTTCCGCCAACGCCGCCAAGGCGTGGTGGCCCAAGGCGTTG
Source organism: Limnohabitans sp. WS1 (assembly GCF_003063265.1). Classification (GTDB taxonomy): domain Bacteria; phylum Pseudomonadota; class Gammaproteobacteria; order Burkholderiales; family Burkholderiaceae_C; genus Limnohabitans_A. The sequence goes on along the minus strand of NZ_NERU01000014.1, from coordinate 63,975 downwards.
AATCTGGACATCCTGCACCAGCATGACACCAAGACCAACCCCATGGGGGCCGATTTCAACTACCGCGAAGAAGTCAAAAAGTTGGATGTGCCTGCGCTCAAAAAAGACCTGACGGCGCTCATGACCGACAGCCAAGACTGGTGGCCTGCCGATTGGGGGCATTACGGCGGTTTGATGATCCGCATGGCCTGGCATGCCGCGGGCACTTACCGCATTGCCGACGGCCGGGGCGGTGCGGGCACGGGTAACCAGCGCTTTGCGCCGCTCAATTCTTGGCCCGACAACGCCAACCTCGACAAGGCGCGTCGCCTGCTCTGGCCGATCAAAAAGAAATACGGCAACCGCATCAGCTGGGCCGACTTGATCGTGCTGGCGGGCAACGTGGCTTATGAATCGATGGGCCTCAAGACCTATGGATTTGCTTTTGGCCGCGAAGACATTTGGCACCCCGAGCAAGACATTTATTGGGGCGCAGAAAAAGAATGGTTGGGTTCGGAACGCTACGACGGCGGTGACCGTCAATCTCTGGAAAACCCCTTGGCCGCCGTGCAAATGGGTTTGATCTATGTGAACCCCGAAGGCGTCAACGGCCAGCCCGATCCCTTGAAAACGGCGCAAGACGTGCGCCTGACCTTTGCCCGCATGGCCATGGACGACGAAGAAACCGTGGCCCTGACCGCAGGCGGTCACACCGTGGGCAAAGCACATGGCAACGGCAAGGCGCAAAACCTGGGCCCCGCTCCAGAAGGTGCCGATGTGAACGAACAGGGCCTGGGCTGGATGAATCACAGCACACGCAGTGTGGGTCGTGACACCGTGACCAGCGGCATCGAAGGAGCCTGGACCACCCACCCCACGCAGTGGGACAACGGCTACTTCCATTTGTTGCTCAACTACGAGTGGGAGCTGACCAAGAGCCCCGCTGGTGCGCACCAGTGGCAGCCCATCGACATCCAGCCAGAAGACATGCCAGTCGATGTGGAAGACCCGTCGATTCGCCTGCAACCCATGATGACCGACGCCGACATGGCCATGAAGATGGACCCGGCCTACCGCGTGATTTCAGAGCGCTTTCACAAAGACCCCGAGTATTTCTCCAAGGTTTTTGCCCGCGCCTGGTTCAAGCTGACGCACCGTGATCTGGGCCCCAAAGCCCGATACATTGGCCCCGAAGTGCCGCAAGAAGACCTGATTTGGCAAGACCCGGTGCCTGTAGGCCAAGCCAACTACGACGTGTCAGCGGTCAAAGCCAAGATCGCGGCCAGTGGCTTGAGCGTGAGCGAGATGGTGACCACTGCCTGGGACAGTGCCCGCACCTTCCGCCACTCCGACAAGCGCGGCGGTGCCAACGGCGCACGCATTCGCCTGGCCCCGCAAAAGGACTGGGCAGGCAATGAACCTGCCCGTCTGGCCAAGGTGTTGGGCGTGCTTGAAGGCATTGGCAAGGACAGCGGCGTCAGTGTGGCCGATGTGATTGTGCTGGCTGGCAATGTGGGTGTGGAGCAGGCCATCAAAGCGGCGGGCTTTGACATTCCGGTGCCCTTCCAGCCGGGGCGTGGCGACGCCAGCGAGGCCATGACCGATGTCGAGTCGTTCGCGGTGCTCGAACCGATCCACGATGGCTTCCGCAATTGGGTCAAACAGCACTACGCCGTGAGCCCCGAAGAGTTGTTGCTCGACCGAGCCCAACTCATGGGCCTGACCGCGCACCAGATGACGGCGCTGATCGGCGGCATGCGCGTGCTGGGCACCAACCACGGTGGCAGCCAGCACGGCGTGTTCACCGATCGGGTGGGGGTCTTGAGCAACGACTTTTTTGTGGTCTTGACCGACATGGTCTACCAGTGGAAGCCCACGGGCCGCAACTCTTATGACATTTGTGACCGCAAAACAGGCCAAACCAAGTGGACGGCCAGTCGGGTGGACCTGGTGTTCGGCTCCAATTCGGTGCTGCGGGCCTATGCCGAGGTCTATGCCCAAGACGACAGCCGCGAGAAGTTGGCGCGTGACTTTGTGACCGCGTGGACCCTGGTGATGAACGCTGATCGTTTTTGAAGACGCCAAACGGTTGGTCTGCATCCAAGCATGTCGGCTGAAATGACTTGCTGGATCGGTTGAGTTGTGCAAAGTGCACAGTTTTCGGTTCAGCGGCATTGCTGGATCGCGGTGGTGTTGATAAATCAGACCCTTGGATGTGTTTGCGTGGTGACGCCTTTGGCTCACATGCAGTGAAATGGGGGTGCTAAAGTTTTTCGGTGCTGGAGTATCACCAGACATTTTTGATCCATCCAAGGAGAATGCCATGTTGAAAGTCGTTTATTTGGGAGCGCTGACGCTTGCTTGTGCATCATTTGTGCAGGCTCAACCCCTGCCAGTGGCTTCACCCGAGAGTGTCGGCATGTCAACTGAGCGATTGCGCAATATTGACCGCTTTTTAGAGGATGAGATGGCGCGTCAGCGGGTGCCCGGTGCTGTGGTGGCCATTGCCCGACAAGGCAAACTGGTTTATTTCAAAGCGTTTGGACATGCAGACAAGGCCAAGGGTATTTCTGCCACCACCGACACGATTTTTCAACTCGCTTCCATGACCAAGCCCATGGCTTCTGTCGGAGCTCTGGCCCTGACTGAGCAGGCCCGACTCCCATTGCAAAGCAAGTTATCAGACTACTTCCCAGGTTATCAAGCCATGCAAGTGGGGGTGCCCACGGCAGATGGTAAGTTCACTTTGGAACCTCAAAAACGTCCCATTTTGATTCATGACCTGTTTCGTCACACTTCGGGCATCACATATGGTGGGCGTCCCGATGGCGGCAGTCCCATTGCGGCGTTATGGCCCAGTGGTGGTGCCGCTTCTTATATGGGCACTTCCAAGGAGTTTGCAGAGGCGCTGACCAAACTGCCGCTGGTTTACCAACCAGGAACGGTTTTTGAGTACAGCTTGTCTGTGGATGTGCTGGGTGCAGTGGTCGAAAAAGTAGCAGGAAAATCGCTGGGTGACCACTTGAGCGAAACTGTTTGGAAACCTTTGAAAATGGAGAACACCACCTTCAAGTTAAGCGATGCGCAGCGTGCCAAAGTGGCGCAACCCTTTCCACAAAACCCATTGGATGGCAAACCCCAGGCCATTGCACTGATCAACAAGCCCGCCACCTTTGACTGCGGAGGTGCATGTGCATTTGGCACCATGGGCGATTACGTGCGTTTCGGTCAAATGTTGCTCAACGGTGGCAGTTTGGAGGGTAAACAAATTTTGAGTCCTGCCTTTGTGCAATGGATGACCAGCAATCATCTGGGCCCAGGCATTCAAAACCGCGTGGCCAATGTGGAGCCGCATCGCGCTGGATATGGCTTTGGACTCGGCGTGGCTGTGAGAATGGAGCCTGGCTTGGCCGCTGTGCCTGGCAACCCTGGCGAATATTCATGGAATGGCGCCAATGGCACGGGCTTTTTTGCCGACCCCAAGGCACAGTTGGTGGTGGCGTTTGGCACTGCAGCTCCTGGTGACTTGCGCAAGTACTACAGAGAACAGATGCAGGATTTGGTGTACGGCGCACTGGTAAAGTGATGTCCGCCTTCCGGCAGCAGTACGAAGGGGGTCATGGCAGTGGACGAGTGACCCCCATCATGGCTTTTGGTTTGATGAAAGAGGGATGGGCAAAAAGCGCTTTGATTGGCGCAATTTCAGTATTTTGTCGGCAGGACTGCATCAAAGCCCAAGAACGGATGCCAAAGGGATATCGCTGGGCACTTCGTAGTCAGCCACCAGCCAAGCCCGACTGGGATGATCACTCGCTTCGTTCAAAAAGGATTTGATGATCCGGATGGACGCGGTGTCCAAAGAGACAAAGGGCTGATCCAAAAGTGTCACATCGGCACCGCAAGCCAGGGCGGCGAGCAATCCGACTTTGCGTCGGCTGCCGGTTGACAACATGTTCAGACGTTTGTTCAGGTGTGCACGCATGGACAACTCGTCGGTCAAACTTTCCAACAGTGACTTGTCCCAGCCTGGGTACAGGGGACTTAGCTTGTCCAAGCATTCTTGAACGGTGGCTTCGTCGAATTCAGGTGTTTGCAAGTTGACCCAGAAAACACCCCCCGAAGGCCTGCGGATTTCGCCTGAAAAGAGACTCAAATCACCCGCCAAAAGCCTCAACAGCGTGGTTTTTCCACAGCCTTCTTCTCCGTAAATCCAGTTCACGCCAGGCGGCCAGCCGTGATGGAGGTCATTAAAAAGGTCTTGATGGGCTGGGCCACCTTGGAGTTGGTGCACCTCAATGACAAATGGTGAAAGTGATGGGGTCAGCATGCCGTCATCCTAGCAAGCTTGTCAGCACAAGATGTTGGAGTGCTTGGGTGAAAGGGTTTAAAGTTCATTTAAAAATTACATTCATGTATTTATCTGCCCACAATGATCGCTTTATTAAAAAAAATAGCGGAGCGGTTTTCCGTCCATTCAAAGACCACTGACGAATTTTTTTCAGACACAGCCCCATCTGCATCGGCACATTCGCCTCAGCCACACGGTTGCCATGTTTTGGTAGCAGAAGACCAAGAACTCAGCCGCAAGGTGGTGGGTGTTTTGCTGCAAAGCATGGGACATCGTGTCAGTTATGCCGAGGATGGTGTTCAGGCTTTGGAGTTGGCCAAGTTGGGGGGCATTGATTTGGTCTTGATGGACATCCATATGCCGCTCATGGATGGTTTGACCTGTGCCCGACTCATTCGGGCATTGCCTGGGCCTCAAGCGTTTGTGACCATGGTGGCTTTAACCGCTGATTTGAATGCCCACACCGTTGAGCAAGCCAAATTGGCAGGCATGCAGGAGGTGTTGTCTAAACCACTTCAAAAATCATTGCTTGCCCATTTGTTGCCTGAAAAAAGTCAAAGTGCTTTTTCTGATCGGCTTTGACTTGCGTCCCACTCCCAAGCCCATCTGATTTTCAGAACTTGGTCTTTGACATGTCATGTCAAGGCACCCTACAAACAGCAAAAACGGGCCATTGTTTTTTCAGTTCTGAGCCGAGAGCACAAATTTCGGGCTTGGATGGCCGCCACATGATTTGGGTCAAGAATTCAGTGTTCTTGTGAGTTGGATGCTGCTCAAGGGTTGTGCGTGTCACCCTAGAATGTCGCCATGGGCGATACGACAAAACTCTTCAAAATTCCGCAGTCGGTGCTGGTGGTCATCCATACCCCAGCGGGTCAAGTTTTGTTGATTCGCCGCACCGATTCGGGCACATGGCAGTCGGTGACCGGCAGCAAAGACCACCCCCATGAGAGCTGGGCTGACACGGCTGTGCGAGAGGTATTCGAGGAAACCGGCATCCAAGCGCACAGCCCGGGTTGTCATTTGCACGATTGGCAACTTGAAAATCAATATGACATCTACCCAGAATGGCGTTGGCGTTATCACCCTGATGTCAGTCGGAACACAGAGCGGGTTTTTGGCTTGTTGGTGCCGCAAGATCATCCCATTGTGTTGAGCCCGCAAGAGCACACCGAGTCGCAGTGGTTACCCCTTCACGCCGCAGCAGATCAGTGTTTTTCAGCCTCCAATGCAGAGGCCATCCTGATGTTGCCGCGTTTTTTGCAGCAGGTCGCCCCTTGACCCCGCAGCGCCATGAACACCCGGTTTTGAGGGTGGTCAGTTACAACATTCACAAGGGCGTGCAAGGTTTGGGTCCCGCTCGGCGACTGGAAATCCACAACCTTGGACATGCGGTGGAACAACTCGATGCCGACATTGTTTGCTTGCAAGAAGTCAGGCGCATGCATCGCCTTGAAGCTGCACACTTCAGTCGCTGGCCTGAACAGTCGCAGGCCGAGTTCCTGGCCCCAGAGGGTTATGAGGCCATTTATCACACCAATGCCATCACCCGTCACGGCGAGCATGGCAATGCCCTGTTGTCGCGCTGGCCCGTCTTGACGCACCAGCACCGTGACATGTCAGATCATCGTTTTGAGCAACGTGGGCTGCTGCACACCCAAGTGCAAGTTGTGGACCGTTTGGTGCATGTGTTGGTGGTTCACTTGGGTTTGATTCCCTCCAGTCGGGTGCGTCAGGTCCAGCAATTGCTCTCTCACATTGAGAAGGAAATTCCCTCACACGAACCTGTTTTGGTCGCGGGGGATTTCAATGATTGGGGGCGGGGGCTGGGCCAACGCATGGCCTTGGCGGGGTTTCAGGAGTGGCGCGAGCAGTCGACGCCCACCTACCCCTCACGCTTACCCCTGAACCAGTTGGACCATGTCTATGCCCGAGGGCTCACGCCTGTGCACGCCATGGTGCCTTCGGGGCGCATTTGGCGTCGCATGTCAGATCACTTGCCTTTGGTGGCGGAATTCGCTTGGAACGACTGAGCATGCGGCACAACGCGTTGAGCGATGGCCATCAAATTCGCTTGATCGAAGGCGGTCAGGCGTATTTCGAATCATTGGCACAGGCCTTGGCCCAAGCGCAAAGCCATGTTTTGCTGGAAACCTATATTTTTGACTTTCATGGTGCCGCGCTCATCGTGGCAGAGGCATTGGAGAAAGCGGCTGCGCGTGGCGTCAATGTCTGGTTGCTGGTCGATGGTGTGGGCACGTCCAATGTGCCTGCACCATGGCGAAAGCGATTCGATGTGGCTGGGGTTGAATGGCATGTTTATTCACCCTTGGGTGCTTTGGGCTTGCTCATCCCCAGTCGTTGGCGTCGTTTGCACCGCAAACTCTGTGTGGTGGATGGACAAATGGCTTTTTGTGGCGGGATCAATATTTTGGACGATTGGCATGATCCGCACCACGGCCCATTGAGTCAGCCGCGCTTGGACTTCGCTGTCGGTGTGCAGGGTGATTTGGTGTCACACATCGAGGAAGCCATGTCCCAACTCAGGCTGCGCTTACAAAGCGTCGAGAGCGTGCGCAGGCACCAGATTCCCCAAGCCATCCGTTTGTTCAAAACAGCAGGCCTGACCTTGCCTTGGCAGCGCAACGCGCTTCACCCCAAGGATGGTTTTGCCAAGGGAAGAGCAGGTCTTTTACTGCGGGATAACTTGTTGCACAGAGGGCAAATTGAGCGAGCGTACTTGAAGGCGATTGGCTCGGCGCGTCATGATGTTCTGATTGCCAGTGCTTATTTTTTGCCAGGTCGCCGATTGCGCCAAGCGCTGGTGCACGCGGCCCAGCGTGGAGTGCGGGTGCGCTTGTTGTTGCAAGGTCGATATGAATATTTCATGCAATACCATGCCGCCAAGCCCGTGTATGGTGCCTTGTTGGCCGCAGGCATTGAAATTCATGAATACGCGCCGAGTTTTTTACATGCCAAAGTGGCGGTGGTCGATCCCGACAATGACCGGCCTTGGGCCACAGTGGGGTCCTCGAACCTGGACCCTTTGAGCCTATTGCTTGCTCGGGAGGCCAATGTGGTGGTGGCTGACCGGGAATTTGCGCAAGGCTTGCATCGTCGTTTGTGCCATGTGATTGACACGCAAAGCACGCTTGTGGAAATGGGGGTTTACAGCCAGCGGCAATGGCACCAACGTGTGCGCGACCGCATCGCATTTGGCTTGATGCGCTTGGCACTTTTTTTAACAGGCTATCGTTATTGATGGCAGCCTTTTCAGATGTCCCTGATGGCTGTGCGTCGATCATTCGCTGGTAGTATCTTCAACATGTTAATGAATTCCCCAGACGCCATGATTGCTTCTGCTCCCACGCCCGAAGACGAAGGCGTACCTGTTTCCGTAAAAATCCGAGAGCGCATCCACGCCGCCCGCAAGCGTTTCCATGCCAACGACAACATTGCCGAGTTCATTCAGCCCGGCGAGTTGGACAAGCTGCTCGACGAAGTCACCAGCAAGATGGCGGGCGTGCTCGACAGCCTAGTGATCGACACCGTGAACGACCACAACACGGGCGATACTGCCCGACGTGTGGCCAAGATGTACCTCAAGGAAGTGTTCAAGGGCCGCTATGTCGAAGGCCCCGAGATCACCGAATTCCCCAACGCCGAGCACCTCAACGAGCTGATGATCGTCGGCCCCATCACCGTGCGCAGCGCCTGCAGCCACCACTTTTGCCCAGTGATCGGCAAGATCTGGATTGGTGTGCTGCCCAACGAACACACCAATGTGATCGGTCTGTCCAAGTACGCTCGCCTGGCCGAATGGATCATGGGCCGCCCCCAGATCCAGGAAGAGGCCGTGGTGCAACTGGCCGACCTGATTCAACGCAAAACCCAGCCTGATGGCTTGGCCATCGTCATGGAGGCCAGCCACTATTGCATGGGATGGCGTGGCGTCAAAGACATGGACAGCAAGATGATCAATTCGGTCATGCGCGGGGCGTTCCTCAAGGACCCGAATCTGCGCCGTGAATTTCTGTCATTGATTCCTGGAAAGAACTGACCATGTTGGTACGCCTGCTTTACGCCAGCCGTGCGGTGGATACTCGCCCCGAGACCATCGAATCCATTCTGGCTCAGTCGCGCCAGTTCAACCCGACCAGTGGCATCACCGGCATTCTTTGTTACGGCGGCGGCATTTTCTTGCAAGCCATTGAAGGCGGTCGTACCGCAGTGAGCGAGTTGTACGGCCACATCCAAAGAGATGCCCGACACAAAGATGTGGTGCTGCTGCATTACGAAGAAATTTCTGAACGCCGCTTTGGTGGCTGGACCATGGGTCAGGTCGATGCCTCGCGCGTGAACACGAACATCTTGCTCAAGTACTCCGAGCGAGCCGAGCTGGACCCTTACAACGTCTCGGGTAAAGTCTCATTGGCTTTGCTTGAAGAGCTGATGGCCACGGCCTCCATCATCGGCCGGGCTTAAAACGCCCCTTCACCCCAAGCCCCGCAAGGGGCTTTTTCACGCCCATGCCCCTGAGTGCACTTGCCCTGGTTGTTCTGGCCGGACTCATCCATGCCAGCTGGAACATCGCCGCCAAAAAGGCTGGAGGCGACGTGCGCTTTGTGGCCTTCACCTCGGTGGTTTTGATGCTGTTTTGGGCCCCCGTGGGCCTGTGGATGGGCTGGCAACAAGTGCCCGCTTGGGGTCTGTTGGAGTGGAGCCTGGTGCTGGCCAGTGCCTTGCTGCACATCTTTTACTTCATTGTCTTGTTGCGCGGCTACCGAAAGGCCGACCTGACGGTGGTCTACCCGCTGGCCAGGGGCTCGGGGCCGCTGCTGTCGTCCATGGTGGCGATTTTCTTCCTGGGCGAGCAAATTACTTCGCTGGGCCTCTTCGGCATCTTGGGGGTGGTGGGCGGCGTGTTTTTGATTGCGGGCGGCCCGGGCCTTTGGCAGGCCGCGCAAGACCCTGAGAAGAAAGCGCGTGTGCGCACCGGCATTGTTTATGGCGGCATCACCGGCTTGTTCATTGCCAGCTACACCATGGTCGATGGCTACGCCGTCAAGGTGGCGCTGATGTCGCCCGTTTTGGTGGACTACTTTGGCAATCTGGTGCGGCTGGTTTTTTTGACGCCCACTTTGCTGCGCGACCGCCCAGCCGTGTGGGCGCTGTGGTTGCAGCAGCGGCGCTACGCCTTGATCGTCGGCATCTTCAGCCCTGTGTCGTATGTGCTGGTGCTGTACGCCCTACAGGTGGCTCCGCTATCACATGTGGCCCCGGCGCGTGAAGTGTCCATGCTGTTTGCCGCCTTGCTGGGCGGCCATTTGCTGGGCGAAAAAGACCGGGGGCCGCGCATTGCCGGGGCCGTGCTGATTGCCGCAGGCGTGATGGCTTTGGGGTGGTGAGATGAACCCAACAACACTGATCGGCTGCGACTTCTCCAGCAGCCCCAGCAAACGCAAACCCATCGTGCTGGCGCTGGGCCAGGCCCGGCAGGGCAGGGTGCAGCTGCAAGCCCTGCAAACCTTTGAAACGCTGGCCGCGTTTGGCGACTGGCTCGCGCAGCCCGCCGACTGGGTGGGTGGTTTTGACTTGCCCTTTGGACTGCCGCGTGAATTGGTCGAAAAGCTGGGCTGGTCCACCGACTGGGCCGCCTGCATGGACCATTACTGCGCCTTGGAACGCAGCGACATCCGCGAGCAGTTTGCTGCGTTTTGCAACGCCCGCCCCGTAGGCGGCAAGTTTGCCCACCGCGCTGCCGACCTGCCTGCGGGTTCCAGCCCCTCCATGAAATGGGTCAACCCCCCCGTGGCCTACATGCTGCACGCAGGCGTGCCCCTGCTGCGCCAAGCGGGTGTCCACCTGCCCGGCCTGCATGCAGGCGACGTGCGCCGTGTGGCGTTGGAGGCCTACCCCGGCTTGCTGGCGCGTGAGGTGCTGTGCAACCAGAGCTACAAAAGCGACGACAAAGCCAAACAAACCCCCGAGCGCCTGCTGGCCCGGCGCGAACTCTTGAGTGCGCTGGAGCGCGGCCAGACCCGCTTGGGTCTGCGCCTGGTGGCCAGCAACGCGCTGCTGGGGCGTCTCGCCGACGACGCCAGCGGCGATGCCCTCGACGCCACCTTGTGCCTGATGCAAGCGGCCTGGGCGCAGCAACAGCACGAGGCGGGGCATCCGCAATACGGCTTGCCGCCGTGTGATCCGCTGGAGGGGTGGATCGTGACGGCGTGAGAGGTTTAATTGTTATCTTTGGTATTATTTTATTGTGACATCATGGGTCACGTCATGGATCAAGTCATGGGTCACTGGAGCCGCTGCCGGTTGGCTGTTGGCCAAACAGCCACGATGCTCCGTTTCATCCGTCCAAGCCAGAGACAGCCACATCACCATGCGCACAGCCGACAAACACCGTGGCCGTGGCGCTGGTCGTGCTTTGCTTATTCGAGTGGTGGAAACGGCGATGCAGCGCGGCGATCGAAAATTGAGCTTGGAAACAGGGACACATCCCGCATTTATGCCCGCACAGCAGCTGTACCTGAGCATGGGTTTCAAGCTCTCAGCACCGTTCGCAGATTACGAGGCCAACGCGCACAGTTTGTTCATGGAACTGGCGCTTGTGAATCGGGACCTGTGAGGCAATAGGGATCAAGTTGAAAGTACTGTCTGCATCTATGGAAATTGAAAATGCACCCCCAAAATTTAACCGCTCACACCGCCATCCTGGTCATTGATGTCCAACAAGGCCTGTGCGAAGGCCCTGATGCAGCGCACGATTGTCCCGGCACCATTGAGCGCATCAACGCCGTCACGCAGCGGGCTCGCGCTGCGGGCCTTCCGGTGTTTTTCGTTCAGCACGAGTCGAGTGCAGGCGATCTGGAGCACGACAGCCGTGAGTGGCAATTGGCGACAGGCTTGAAGGTGCAGGCCGGTGATCGGCGCATTCGCAAAACCACGCCTGACGCTTTCTTACGCACAGACTTGCATGAGGCTTTGCAAGCGCTGGGCATTAAGGACTTGGTGGTGTGCGGCATGCACACCGAGTTTTGTGTGGACACCACCACGCGCAAGGCCTTGGCGCTGGGCTATCCGGTGGTGTTGGTGTCCGATGCGCACACCTCGGCAGGCAATGCGGCCATCAGTCCGCAGCAGGTCATTGCGCACCACAACGCCACGCTGACCCACATCTCCAGCTTCGGCCCCAGGGTCACGGCGATTGCGCACGATGCGGTTCGGTTTGAGGATGGATCACAGCATGATGCCAACAAGCCCTCAGACCGCTGCTTGGCTTGATCCAATGCAAACGGTCATCCGCAGCGCCCAGCATGAAGATGCTGCCCGCATCGCCGTCTTGGCCACGCAGGTTTGGCTTCACACCTATGCCACAGAGGGCATTTCTGCCGAAATAGCCGACTACACGAGGTCCGAATTCACCCCGGACAAGTACCTGGCCATCCAAAACGATGTTTGGGCCCACATCTGGGTGGCCGAGCGAGGGGCCCACCTCATCGGTTTTGCGGTGCTCCACATGGGCGTTCCGTGTCCGACCCGTGCATCGACGTTGGCGGAGCTTCAGACACTTTATGTGCAAGCGCATTTTGTGGGCCAAGGTGTGGGGCGGCAGCTTTTGACTGTGGCCGAAAAATGGGCCTTCGATCTGGCAGGCATGCCGCTTTGGTTGACGGTCAATGCCCACAATGCACAAGCCATCGGTTTTTACATGCGCCAAGGCTTTACAAAGCAGGGAACGACAGATTTTGTGCTGGGTGACCAGCGCCATGAAAATCTTGTCTTGATCGGTCGCACACCACCATGCACATAAGCCCACTCACCGCCACAAACGCCAAGGCCTGGCCCGCAAACTGATGCGTGCAGCTGTTGAGCATGGCATGACGCGTCAAGGTCTTCGCGTGCTTCAACTGGAAGTGACGCAAGGCAATGCCCCGGCAGAGCAGCTTGATCAAAGTCTGGGTTTTGAGCCTTTTGGGGTGGATCCGATGGCCGTTTTGACCGCCAACAGATACCAGTCCAAAGTCCACATGTAGCTGGATCTAGCCTTGGCAAAAGATCAAGCCTGAAAGTTCAGATGCGATGAAAGCCAGCAACCGATTCCAGCAAGCGGCTCAGATGGCGCTGAAGTCGGATGGATTGGCGACAATCGCTGCTGCACACAAGTGAACGAGGACACCCGCCCTATGACCACCCCCGAAAAACCCAAAGGCCCCGCTTCGTACTTCCCGTCCATTGAGAAAAAGTACGGTCAGCCGATCGCGCATTGGCTGGACTTGCTCCCATCGTGCGAGGGCATGAAACACATGGAAATGGTCACCTGGCTCAAGACCGAGCACGGCATGGGCCACGGGCACGCCAATGCCATCGTGGCTTATTGGGTGGCGGCCAAGAAATAACAGTCCATGCGGTACGTCTGCGGATACGGTACGTCTGCGGCATGATGCGGCCATGGCTAGCCCCGTTTTGAATTTGGATCAGCTTCGCCGCTATGCAGTCGGGCGCAGCCTGTTCGCGCCCACAACCTTGACCACGACATTGCAACGCCTGGGTTTTGTGCAGGCTGACCCCTTGCGTGCGCCTGCCCGCGCGCAAGACCTGACGCTGCGCCACCGCGTGGCGGGCTACCGGGTCGGGGATCTTGAGGCGCATTACCCCAAACTGCCCATCGAGGAAGATTTTTTCGTCAACTACGGTTTTGTGCGGCGTGATGTGCACCACCTGATGCACCCACGGACGACCCGAATCGTGTGGTCCGTCGCTCGCATGAAGCAAGCGCACGAGGTGTTGGCGTTTGTGCGCGAGGCGGGCGTTGTCAGACCCGCACAGGTGGATGCCCACTTTGACCATGGGCGCGTGGTCAACTGGTTCGGCGGCAACAGCAAGGCCAGCACCCAACTGCTCGATGGCATGCACTACCGGGGTCTGTTGCGCGTGGTGCGGCGCGAGGGCGGTCAGCGCCTGTACGCTGTTCGCGCGCATGAACCGAGTGGGCTCGACCCCGAGGCCATCATGGACCGGCTGGTCGATGTGATCGTGGCCAAGTACGCCCCTTTGCCTGCAGCCAGTCTGGGGCAGCTCGTCAGCCTGCTGGCGGGTGGTGTTCCGCAGTGGCGACAGCATCGCCAAGCCATGCTTGAAAGAGCGCGCCTGCGTTTGCCCAGTCAAATTGTGGACGGCACGACCTGGTTTTGGCCCGAAGGCGAAAACCCTTCATCGCGCCGCCACGGTGAGGAGGATCAAGTGCGATTGCTGGCACCTTTTGACCCGGTGGTTTGGGACCGCCGCCGCTTTGAGCAGCTGTGGGGCTGGGCCTACCGCTTTGAGGCCTACACCCCTGCTGCCAAGCGGGTGCGTGGTCACTACGCCATGCCTTTGCTTTGGCGCGATCAGGTCATTGGGTGGGCCAACGTCAGTGCCAAGTCCGGTGAGCTGACGCCTGACCTGGGCTTCGTGAACGCAGCCCCCAAGTGCAAGGCCTTTGCTGTGGCCCTGGACGATGAGCTGCACCGCATGGCTGTTTTCTTGAGGCTGAAAGAAGCTTAATGCCCAAAGAGCGCGTCATGCAACTGTGTGCATCTTGAGCCAGTCGCGCAGCGCAGCGTTCATGCGAGTTTGCCATCCTGGGCCGCCTGCGCGAAAGGCGGCCAGCACGTCACGGTCAAACCGTATGGTGGTGGACTCCTTGTCGCTGCCTGTGGGTCGTCCGCGTTGACGCCGGTAAGCCTCGATGCCCACCTGCATTTCTTCGTGCGTCAGCGGTCGATCATCTTCATCTTCACCATCCCATACATAGGGTGTAGCGGTCTGGACTCGTTTTTTTTGCGTCTTGCTTTTGCCCGTCACAGAGGCCTCACGCAATTCAGCGAGCGTCATCGAAGTTGTATTCAAGCCAGTCATGGTAAGCGGTCCTTTCTAGTTCACTCGCGGGTCTAAAGCTGATGATCCTCATCTGGTTTTCACGCGAGATATGCACCACAGACAAGACCGCCAGCACATCAAACACGTAGGCAAATGATTGGCTTCTCAGCTCTTGGTTTCGCACGCTCTGCACGTCTAGGCGATACGGACTGTCCAGTACTGCAACGGCGTCAATGAAGTCCAAACCGTGCTTGGCCAAATTGTTTTGCCGTTTTTCTGGGTCCTAAATTAGGTGCATGGCGGTTTTTTATTGTAGTAACGTCAATATTGAAGTCAAGCAGCAAAAAAAGAACGATGAGCTCCATTGGTAATCTGTTTCATTTCCAAAAATGAAAACTTTTTAAAACATAATTACATCAGGTAATACGATGAAATCCGACCCTTTTCGATAGCCGCTGAGCTTTATTTACCCTCGAGAATGCCCATGACCCTTTTGACCGAACCCATTCGCGAGGCTGCCTGCCGCAGCGTGCTGTGTTGGCTGGCCACGGTGGACGCCGAGGGTCAGCCCAACGTCTCGCCCAAAGAGGTCTGGGCCATTGCCGACGAGCAGCATGTGGTGGTGGCGCACATCGCTTCGCCCATGAGCGCGCGCAACATTGCGCAGCACCCGCAGGTGTGTTTGAGTTTTGTCGATGTGTTTGTGCAAAAGGGCTTCAAGCTGGTGGGTACTGCGCGCGAGGTGCGTGCAGGGGATGCCGAATTTGCAACCTGGGCCAAACCACTGCTGGCCATGGTGGGCCAGCGCTTCACCATCCAAAGCGTGTTGGTGGTTCATGTGCAGTCCGTCACCGCTATCTTGGCACCCAGTTATCGCTTTTACCCGCATGACACCACCGAGGCTTCGCAAGTGGCCTCGGGCATGCGAGCCTACAAGGTCCAAGCTGTAGTAAAGGACAAACCATGAGTTCAATCACCATCCGTCAAGCGGTGTTGGCCGACCTCGATGCCGTGGTCACCCTGTTTGATGGCTATCGCCAGTTTTATGGACAGGCCAGCGATGGCGTGGCTGCACGGCATTTTTTGCAGGCGCGCTTTGAGCATGGGCAATCGGTTGTGCTGTTGGCCGAATCACAAGGGCAAGCTGTGGGCTTTGCGCAGCTGTACCCGAGCTTTTCTTCCGTGTCGATGGCGCGGGTGTTTGTGCTCAACGATTTGTTCGTGTCACCTGCGGCCAGGCGCTTGGGCGTGGGCGAAGCTTTGTTGACAGCTGCTGCCGAGCATGCGCGCCAACTGGGCGCTGTGCGCTTGTCCTTGAACACGGATGTGCAAAATTTGCCAGCACAGGCCTTGTACGAGTCCATGGGCTGGGCGCGTGATCAAAAGTACCACGCCTACCACTTGAGCTTGAATTCGTAAGGGTCAGGTGATCTGAGAATATGTTTCTCAGCACGCGATGCCATGCCTGAAAGGGTGATGGACCCCGGGTCTTCGCCCGGGGTGACAAAAACAGAACTTGCCCAGGTCGTGATCCATGGGTCACTTGGCCTTAGGATGCACAGGGTTGTTCAAATCAATTCAACCAAGTTCATAGGAGAGACCCATGACAACGCAAGGTTTTGTGGTGACACACGCCAAAGATGCGCAGTTCGAGCGCGGTTTGCGCTCGTTTTTTGAGTACCGTGATTTGGGGCTCAACCAGGCCACACAGGGGCGAGTCACGGCCAGTGTGATCCGTGCCGCAGGGGAGCATGAGTTTTCCAGCCAACCGCACTTGCATGTCACCGAGTTTCAGCTGGTCTATGTGCTCAAGGGCTGGATCGAGTTTGAATACGAAGGGCAGGGTGCCGTTCGGCTGGAAGCGGGTTCGTGTGTGCACCAACCGCCGGGTATCCGGCATCGCGAACTCGGGCACAGTGAAGATCTGGAATTGCTCGAAGTGGTGCTGCCCGCCGACTTCAAGACCGAGACGGTCGACAGCGTCAACCCCTGAACGAAAGCGCCCATGTTCCGCAGTTTTTTTCTCTCACGCCGCTGGGCCTTGTGGGCCTGGGGTGGTTTGCTGGTCTTGGTGGCGCTGGTGTTCATCACCGTGCAGCAAACCGTCAAGCTGAACGCTTGGTATGGCGAGTTTTATGACCTGTTGCAAAAGCCAGAACAAGCCGGTGGTCTGGAGAAGTTCTGGGGATTCATGTGGCAGTTTGCGTGGATTGCCTTTCCGTTCATGTTGCTGCGCAGCTTGGAGACGTATCTGGCTTCTCACTTCGCTTTTCGTTGGCGTCAGGCGTTGACCGAGGCATACCTGCCTCGCTGGCAACGTACCGACGCGACGGTGGAGGGCGCATCGCAGCGCATTCAGGAGGACTGCATGCGCTTTGCCCGACAGACCGAAAACTTAGGCCTGGGCTTGGTGCGTGCGCTGCTCACGCTGGTGTCGTTCATTCCGATTTTGTGGGCTTTGTCCGCGGGCATGGCGATTGCGTGGCTTCAGTTTGAGGGTTCGCTGTTTTGGGTGGCGTTGGCCACGGCGCTGGGCGGCACAGTCATTTCGTGGTTTGTGGGCATTCGTCTGCCGGGGCTGGAGTACAACAACCAGAGGACCGAGGCTGCGCTGCGCAAGGACCTGGTGTTTGCCGAAGACGAGCGCAGCCGCATGCATTTGCCCACGGTGCTGGAGTTGTTCATGGGGGTGCGGCTGAACAATTTCCGGCTGTTCAACCATTACGCCTACTTTCATTTATGGAGCAATTTTTACGGCCAGATGATGGTGATTTTTCCGTTCTTGCTCATGGGGCCATCGCTGTTCACGGGTTTGATCACCTTGGGGGTGATCCAGCAAGTGAGCAATGCCTTTGGCAAGGTCAATGACGCCTTCTCTTACCTGATCGAACGCTGGACTGACATCACCGAGCTGCGCTCTATTTACAAGCGTTTGTCGGAGTTCGAGAAAGCGCTGGCCTGATACAAGGCTTTGAAATGGTTTATTTGTGATCTTTGGTTTTCATTTGTCGATTGCATGGGTACACTTCAAGTCCGTTTTCAACCTTCATGGCAGGACTTACATGTGCTCAGCGACTCGCTCATTTTTGAACAGGCCCGTGGTTTTTCGACTGTTGCGTGCCACGCCCAAGGTTTTTTGGGGTTGTAGTTTGGCTTTGACTGTGCAGGTGTCAGCACAAACGGGATGGCGTGGTACCACGGCGGTGCCCCCCAGTTCCGCGCCCGCTGCTCGGTCCAGCATTGCGGCTTCGACGCCAGCGCCCTTGAACACGGCACCCGCGCCCGAAGCCACTCGCTTGGGTGAGGGGTCTTTGCAAATGTTCGGAGTTCGATTGAGCACGGCCACGCGCGAGGACATGCGCCAGGCCATCCGCAGGGAAGGCTTGGCGGTTCAACGCGAGGATGAGGCTTTCAGTGAGGACATTTATGAGGCCTCCAATTTGATGCCTGGCTTGCTTCAGCTGAAGTTCAGTTACGCCCGAGATGGGCAAAAGCTGGCGAGGGTGGAATATGTGTTCACCACTTTTTCGGACAATGCGCATGTGGGCGAGTTGATGACACGCATTGAGAGCCGTTTTGGACGTCCGCAGCGTGTGACAGGGCGCGAAGAAAGTGGTCCCTACCACGCAGTTTGGCGATTGCCCGATCAAATGGAGGTGTTCGTGGGCCGTGAGTGGCCTCAAAAAACCACTTACCTCAAGTTTTTCAATGTATCGGTTTTGGGCTCAGCCTCTGCGGATTCAGAGCGAGAGTCATTGCAACCCAAGATGGGCAAAGCCCAAAACATCCACGCCTTGCCTTTGTGGGTGGCCCGCTGATGGCGAGACTCAAATGGCTGCTGCCCCAATGTCGTTGGGCAAAGGCGTCAGTTGGGCCAGTGATTGAAGGGTCTCTGCGTCGGTGCGGTAAAGCTTGATGTAAGGGCTTTCCTTCAGCTCACCCGCTCGGCGTAAGGTGGTTTCCACTGGGAGTTTGATACCGCTGATGTGCAGTGTGATGCCCCTGCTGGCCAGTTGGCGCTGCAGCTGCCCAAAGGTGTCCACGCCCGTCACATCCATGCGGTTGATGGGCTGGGCAAACAAGCAAACATGCATCACATCGGGGTGGCGTGCCAAGTGGTCGGTGATGGCCCGGTCAAAATCACTGGCCGCAGCAAAGTCAAGCTCCGCGTCCATGCGCAGTGCGTACAGCTGAGGAGCCAAGGGGGGCAATTTCCACAGATGTCGGTCGCGCAGGCTGCCGTCGGGGTGCAAGCCCACCTCGATGATGCGCGGGTGCAGACGGGTGTGCAAAAAGTGGCTCAGGCCCACCAACACCCCCGTCATCACGCCCCAATAGATGCGTGGCGCGGTCAACAAGGTCATGGCAAAGGTGATGCCAGCCGTCATGGTCTCGATGCGGCCTACGCGCCAAAGGTTCAAAAACTGGCGGGGTTGAAACAAATTGAGCACGGCCACGATCACAGCCGCTGACATGACCGAGCGCGGCACGTATTGCAGCGCGGGCATGAGGATGAGCAAAGCCAGCAGCACAAAGCCGACCGAGGCGACCACCGCCCAACCCGAACGGGCCCCGGCATAAAGCATGAGGGCCGAGCGTGAAAAAGATGTGCTGGTGGCAAAGCTGCCCGAAAAAGCCGAGGCGATTTTGGCCAAACCTTGGCTGAACAGTTCGGTGCTGTCGTCCCAGCGTTTACCGTCGCGGCGGCACTCGATTCGGGCGCTGGAGGCGGTTTCCAGAAAGCTGACCAGCGCAATCACCAAGGCGGGCACCCACAGCTGGTTGAGCATGTCCAGGCCCGGCCATTGCGGCCAATAAAAATCGGGCAAGCCTGAGGGCAGCAGGCCGACCACTGCGCCATGGTTTTGATAATCGGTGGCATAGGCGATGGCCGAGGCCAGGCCCATGACGATCATGATGCCCGGCCAGCGGGGTTTGAATCGTCGCAGCAGCAACAGCACCACCAAGCTGCCGAGCCCGAACAGCGCAGGCCAACTGAGCAACCAAATGGGCCAGGTTTGGATGTCCCAGCTCCAGGCTTTCACGCCCAGCAAGCCAGGCACTTGTGAGGCCATGATCAGCAATGAGGCCGCCTGTGTGAAGCCTGTCATGACCGGGGCACTGACCAGGTTGATGAGCCAGCCGTAGTGCCCCAGACCCAGCAGAAGTTGAATGGCCCCTGAAAGCAGGGCAAGCCACACGGCCAGCGCCACCCATTCTGGCGAGCCAGGTTCGGCCATGCCTGTGAGCGAGGCGCCAATCAACACACAGGTCAAGGCCGCAGGCCCCACGGACAGCCTGTTGGCGCTGCCAAAGAGCACCGCCAGCAAAGCGGGAATCAAGCAGGTGTAGAGGCCAGTGACCAAGGGCATGCCGGCCAGGCCCGCATAAGCCACAGCCTGAGGGATCATGACCAATGCCACCGTCAGACCGGCCAAGACCTCGGTTCGGGCCAGCGAGTCCGTCAGGCGTGGCCACTGGCGAAAAGTTAAAAATCGTTGCATACCAGCCATGGCCGATCTTAGCCGCCAAGGCTTCAGCGCTGAGGCATGTCTTTGACCGAGTAGCCCAGGCTGACGGTGGCGTCTTCGGGGATCGCGGGCACGGTGGCGTCCCACGCCTCCCACGCGTCACGCATGGCTCGCAGGCGCTCGGCTTGGCGACCGCCCAGGTTGGCGCGTTCGCGTTCGTCGGCCGGGATGTTGAACAGGTAGTCGTTGCCATCCACCCGCAGGTATTTGTAGTCGCCCATGCGCAAGGCGCGCTGGCCCCGGTGGTTCATGCGCCAGTACAGGGGGCGGTCAAACTGGTGCTTTGCATCGCGCAGCACGGGGGCCAAAGACACGCCGTCAAAGGGCAAGTCGTCTTGGGCCTTGGTGCCCGCCAGATCGACCATGGTGGCCGACCAGTCCATGGTCATGCAGTGCTGGGCCGAGGTGCCGCCGGGTGCGATGACGGCCGGCCAGTGGGCGATCCACGGCACGCGGATGCCGCCTTCGGTCAGGTCCATCTTGCCGCCGACCAGGGGCCAGTTGTCCGAAAAGCGTTCGCCGCCGTTGTCGCTGGTGAAGACGATCAGGGTGTTGTCGAGCTGCCCGGTTTTTCTCAAAGCGTCCACCACCCAGCCAATGCCTTCGTCCATGTGGTGGATCATGCGCTGGTAGGTGTGGATGTTGCCGCCATGCAGGTGGAACAGGTTGTCCTTGACCTCTTGCGCCAGCGCATGGTCTTCGCGGGTTTCCCAGGGCCAGTGCGGCGCGGTGTAGTGCAGGCTCAAAAAGAAGGGGGTGCCTTGCTCAGCGCCCGGGGCCATGCGTTCAACATAGTCCACCGCACGCTTGGACAGCATGTCGGTCAAGTAACCGTCTTCAGGGGTTTCGTCTTCGCCCGTGAACAGGTCGTGTGCCCCGCTGGAGGCGCAATGCGTGAAGTAGTCCACCCCGCCCGACATGGGGCCAAAGAACTCCTCGTAGCCTGATTTGAGCGGGCTGAAGTGAGGCGGGTAACCCAAATGCCATTTGCCGATCAAGGCGGTGCGGTAGCCACTGGCCTTGAGCAGCGAGGGCAGCGTGGCGTGTTCGGGCGGCAGGCCCAACACGGCGCTGCCACGGCTGCGGCTGTTGATGGGCTCGTCGGCCCCGCCGCGCAAGCGGTACTGGTAGCGGGCTGTCATGAGCGCAAAGCGGGTGGGCGAACACACGGGCGAGTTGGAATAACCCTGTGTGAACTTGAGACCCGCTGCAGCGAGCTGGTCGAGCACGGGCGAGACCTTGCCGAACTTGGCGTCGCGGCCGCCATAGCAGCCGAGATCGGCAAAGCCGAGGTCGTCGGCGACGATAAAGATGATGTTGGGGCGTTGGGTGGTCATAGGTGTGTTGGCGCTTGACTGAAAGATCAAACTCAATCGACTTTCATGCCCGTGGCTCGGATCACACGGCCGTAGTGGTCTGAGAGCTTTTTCAGGCGTTCAGAGGCGGCCGCGCCCGTGAGGCCTTCATAAGTCATGTCCAGATCCTTCAGGCGGGTTTGCAACTCGGGTCGTCCCAGGGCCTCTGTGATGGCTTTGGCCATGGTCTGCATCAAGGGGGCGGGTGTGTTGGCGGGGGCCATGACCACGTAAAGCACTTCGCTTTCCAGGTCTTTGAAGCCTGCTTCGGCCACAGTGGGCACCTCAGGGGCCAAGCGCGAGCGCTGACGTCCGGTCACGGCCAGCGCAGTGATTTTGCCGCCTTTGACATGGGGCATCATGCCCGGAGTGGCCAATGTGCCGCCATCGACTTCGCCAGATACCACCGCCATGACGGCTGGCGAATTGCCTCGGTAGGGCACATGCACCAGACGTGTTGCGGCGGACACATTGCTCATATTGACCCAGAGGTGCCCGGGTGAGCCATTGCCCCCAGAGCTGAAGTTCAGACTGCGCTCACGCGCGACTTGCATGAAGTCTTTCACCGTTTTGATGCCAGAACTGGGGTGAACACCCAGCAACAAGGCTGAACTGGAAATCACAAGCAGTGGTTTGAGGTCAGCCTCTTTGAAGGCCATGGTTTTGTAAATGTGCGGGTTGATCGTGTGGGTGGTGTCAATTCCCCACAGCAAGGTGTGCCCATCGACGCTGGATTTGGCCACTTGGTCGGCACCCACATTGCCCGCTGCGCCAGGTTTGTTTTCAACCGTGAAGGGTTGATTGAACTGCTTTTGAAGCACATCGCCCACGGCGCGTGCCAAGATGTCAGACGGGCCGCCAGGTGGAAAACTGTTGATAAAGCGTACAGGTTTGTTCGGCCAAGGCGCATTTTGGGCTTGAAGGCTGCCTGTCAAAGAAAGTAAAAGGCCTGCCAACAAGGCTGTGCGTCGTATAAGGAGTGCGGTCATGGACTGATTTCCGTGTAATTCGTGAGGGTTAATCGAGTTGAACGCCTGTGGCTTTGATGGGTTTTTCCCAGCGAGCCAGGTCAGTTTTTTGTGCTTTGGCCAGATCGGCCGAACTCGAACCAATGGGCTCATAGCCGAGCTTGAGCATCTTGTCTTTCATGGCAGGATCGCGGGCGACTCTCATCATGGCTTTTTCCAGTCGGGTGAGCGCATCGCCGTTCAGGCCCGCTGGGCCATACATGGCAAACCAAGCGGTGGCTTCCATTTGGATTCCCGATTCTTTGAGTGTGGGCACTTCGGGGACCTGCGGGTCGCGCTGGCTACCGGTCACGGCAATGATTCTGACTTTGCCGGTGCGATGCATTTCAGCGGTTTCGGAGACGACATCAAACTTGTAGCCAATGTGACCCCCCAACAAGGCGTTGTTGGCCGGGGCACCTCCTTGAAATGGAATGTGGTTCAGGCCAATGCCTGCGGACTGCTCCATCAGAACCCCCATGAAATGGGGCAGAGTGCCCGCACCAGGCGTGCCGTAACTGGCCGTATTGGGATCGGTTTTGGCTTTGGCGATCATCTCCGCCACGCTTTTGACGTTCGAGGAAGGGCCAGACACCACGCCAAACTGAAAGCGGGCGATTTGAGAAATGGGTGTGAAGTCCTTGACTGCGTCATAGTCGAGTTTTTTGTAGACGTGTGGAAACAACACCATCGGACCACTGGGCAAAATGATCACGGTTTGCCCATCAGGCTTGGCCGTTTTCACGGCATTCAAGGCGATACGCCCACCTGCGCCGGGTTTGTTGTCGACCACGATGGTGCCAACGTCATCGCGCAGCGCTTCGGCCACCATGCGGGCCAAAATGTCGGCCGATCCGCCGGGCGGAAAGCCCACCACGATCTTCAGAGGCG
The DNA here is from genome assembly GCF_003063265.1 of Limnohabitans sp. WS1. Lineage (GTDB taxonomy): Bacteria > Pseudomonadota > Gammaproteobacteria > Burkholderiales > Burkholderiaceae_C > Limnohabitans_A. The sequence continues at coordinate 40,994 of NZ_NERU01000014.1, read as the reverse complement.
GCTTGTCTTGGGCATGAATTTGAGGTGAAAGCATGGCCAAACACAAGGCAGTCAAGCCCAAGCTTGTGCGTGTCAATGCCTTGGTGCGGCTCAGGATGAGTTGGCGGATGGTATTCATGAAGGTCTCCGGATGACGGGCTTTAAAGTCTTTTTATAGAAAATTCAAGTTCATCCACAATGTAACGCCCCGATCGACAATTGATCTAAACAACCATCCCCTTGGAAAACCCTGATGTCTTTGTCTCCCTCCCAGCGCTTGGCGTCGATTGATGACCTGCTTTTGTACCGTTTGGGACGGTTATCGGGGGTGGCCGGTGCGATGGTGGTTCGTTTGTGTGAAGGTGGCTATGGCATCACACGTCGTGAGTGGGCCGTTGTGGCTCATCTTTATGAAAACGGGTGTTTACCCCCCTCGGTTTTGGCTGAGCGCATGCACCGAGACCGGGCCCGCACCTCGCGCATCTTGACGGCGTTGACCCGCAAGCAATTGGTCATGCGCTCCATCACGGCGCATGACCGGCGCAGTGCATTGGTTGAGCTGACCCCCGCTGGTCGACAACTTTACGATGTCTTGATGCCGCAAATTCAGGCCATCAACAGTCAAATCATTGACGCAATGTCAGGCCAAGAAATCGTGTATTTCGATGAGGCGCTCGATCGTTTGCAGGCCCGTGCCGAATCTTTGTTGGCACAGTTGAGTCCCGATTTGCCCAGGGCCAATCGGCATCAAGGACAGCGTGGCAAGGATGTGGTATGAAGGTATGGCTGCGATTTGCACTTGTTGGGGTCTTGTTGGGGGCAGTGACTGTTCATGCCAGCGAGACCTGGGTGGGGTGGGTCAGTTGGGTGATGGATGGTGACACCTTGGTTTTGGTGCGTGAGGGGCATCAGGAGCCGATCAAATTGCGCATTGATGGCATCGATGCGCCTGAAACCTGTCAGCCCGGAGGGCCTGAAGCCCGAGACATGATGATCCGCTTGGCCTTGCGCAAACAAGTTCAGGTCGTGAAGGTGAGCCATGACAGTTATGGTCGGCAAATCGGACGTCTGTCAGTGGATGGGCGCGATTTGGGGGCCGAGATGGTGCGCTCAGGCATGGCGTGGGCCTACAGGTTCAGCTCTGGTAAAGGTCCGTATGCAGCTTTGCAACGCCAGGCACAAAAACACAAACGAGGATTGTTTGCGGCCAACGAAGATGCCATGTCTCCGCATATTTTCAGAAAGTTTCACGGCAGTTGCCATGGCCTTTGATGGGCGGTGGTGTTGCAATCCGCAGGCACGCATTCAGCGCCATAACGGATGGATAGGGAATTTTTGGAGCCATGACCGGCTCTTGTGAAGACAGGGTTGTTGATGACATTCACGTCTGAGCGTGAATGACAAAACTTGGCCGCTCAGTTGCGGTGTGCGGCGCACACCGGGCAAGACAGATTGCGCTGCATGCGAATGTCGGTCCAAGACAGCTCGCGGCCGTCGAGCATCAGCAAGCGCCCTGCCATGTGGCTGTCCATGCCACTCAAGATTTTGAGCGCTTCGGCGGCTTGCACCGTGCCAATGATGCCCACCAAAGGGGCAAACACCCCCATGGTGGCGCAACGCGTCTCTTCCGGTTGTTGTGCGGGCGGAAAAATACAGGCGTAGCAAGGGGCATCGGGCTGCGTGCTGTCGAACACAGACACTTGTCCGTCCATCCGGATGGCTGCACCTGACACCAATGGCTTGCGGTGGACCACGCAGGCCAGGTTGACGGCCTGACGCGTTTCGAAGTTATCGCAGCAATCAATCACCACATCAGCCTGCGCCACCAAGGTGTCCAGCAAGGAGGCGTCTGCACGGTGCGTGATGGGGGTCACACGAACATCGGGGTTGATTTGTGCAATGGCTGTTCGCACCGAGTCGGCTTTGTATTGGCCCACACGGTCCAAGGTGTGGGCAATTTGCCGTTGCAAGTTGGTGGAATCCACCGTGTCGTGATCCACCACGGTGATGTCACGCACACCCGCGCTGCCCAAATACAAGCAGACGGGGGAGCCGAGTCCTCCTGCGCCGATCACCAGCGCATGGGATTTGAGCAGTTTTTCTTGTCCGTCAATGCCCAACTCATTGAGCAGAATGTGCCGCGAATAACGCAGCAGCTGGGTGTCATCCATGTGGCGGCTTCGTGAATTCAGACTCAGTCTTTTTTCTCAGCTTTGCGTTCAGCCAATGTGGTGCTGGCTTTGACAGGCTGGCCTTTGAGCTGTTTGATGGCTTGAATCAACTGGAAATCCTTGTCCGACCCGAATTCAGGCAAGCGGCGTTCAGAAGCCGGTTTTTTGGCTTCTTCTTCAAGTTTTTTAAGAGCCTCTTCGCGAGCTTGTTCGCGTGCAGGGTCTTTCTTTTCTTCGGCTTCTTTCCCGTTGCTCAGGTGTTTTTGGAGATCCGCTTCCCGTGTGCGCAAGGCCGCAAAAACATTGCCGTTCTCAGTCTCGTCGAGCATGATTTCAGGCACGATGCCCTTGGCCTGGATGGCACGCCCGTTCGGTGTGTAGTAACGGGCCGTGGTGATTTTCAAAGCAGTGTCCGGGCCGAGTTGACGCACGGTCTGAACAGAACCTTTGCCAAAGGTCTGGCTGCCCATGAGGGTGGCACGCTTGTAGTCTTGTAGCGCCCCTGCGACGATTTCACTGGCTGAGGCAGAGCCTTCGTTGACCAGGACCACCAAGGGGATTTTTTTCAAGGCCCCACCTGTGGCTTGCGTCATGCGTGTGATGGGGTCGTTGCTGCTGTTGCGCCGCCAAAACTGTGGCGACGCCTTGTAGGTGAATTTGCTCTCATCCAATTGACCATTGGTGGTCACCACCGTGACATTGTCCGGCAAGAAGGCAGCAGACAGTGCCACTGCAGCGTCGAGCAGACCTCCTGGGTCGTTGCGCAAGTCCAAGACCAAGCCCTTGAGTTGAGGATCTTGCTTGTACATGTCTTCAATTTTTCGAGCGAAATCTTCAACCGTTCGCTCTTGAAATTGTGAAACGCGAATCCAGCCGTAACCCGGTTCGATCAATTTGGATTTGACCGATTGCGTTTTGATTTCTTCGCGTGTGATCGTCACCGGAAAAGTGCGGTTTTCGCTCCTGCGGAAGATGGTCAGGACGACCTTGGTTTTGGGTTCACCACGCATGCGCTTGACCGCGTCGTTGAGAGACAGTCCTTTGACTGCCGTATCGTCGATCTTGGTGATCAAGTCGTTGGGTTTCAGGCCAGCACGGTCAGCAGGGGAACCTTCAATGGGAGAGACCACCTTGACCAAGCCGTCTTCTTGACTGATTTCGATGCCCACGCCCACAAACTTGCCCGATGTGCCTTCAGAAAATTCCTTGAAGCTTTTCTTGTCAAAGTATTGCGAGTGAGGATCCAAACTGGACACCATGCCGGAGATGGCTTCGGTGATCAGTTTTTTCTCGTCCACCGGCTCGACATAGTCGCTTTTGACCATGCCAAACACTGCGGCCAGTTGCTGCAGTTCTTCCAAGGGCAAGGGGGCCATGTTGCCACGCGCCACGGTTTGCAATGACACGGTGGTCAATGCACCGGCCAATGCGCCCACGCTGAGCAAGCCGACGATCTTGAGTTTGTGTCCCATTTTGCGAGTTGGTGTCCAATGAAGTTCGAATCAATATACACCCGCAAGCCCCAAGGTGTGGGGCAGCGCGTGTAATTTCATGTAAAGGCTCAGGTGTGATCAGGCCTTGCCCTGACTGGCCACTGCGGCAGCTGCTGCGGCGGCGGCTTGGGCATCGCCCAAGTAGTAGTGACGTATTGGTTTGAGCTGTGCGTCGAGTTCATACACCAAGGGGATGCCGTTGGGGATGTTCAGGTTCACGATGTCGGTGTCAGATATGCCATCAAGGTACTTGATCAGGGCACGTATGGAGTTGCCATGGGCTGCGATCAGGACGCGTTTGCCCGATTGGATGCTGGGGGCGATGCTGTCATTCCAAGCGGGCAAGACTCGGGCCACGGTGTCTTTCAAACATTCGGTGAGTGGCACAAGGTCCGGCGAGGGATAGCGCCGATCCGCACGTTCACAGCGGCTGTCCGTGGCTTGCAGTGCGGGTGGGGGGGTGTCGTAGCTGCGACGCCAGATCAAGACTTGCTCATCGCCGAACTCTTTGGCCATGTCGGCCTTGTTCAGGCCTTGCAGTGCGCCGTAATGGCGCTCGTTCAGACGAAAATCCTTGACCACTGGCAACCAGGTGCGGTCCATTTCGTCCAGGGTGTACCACAGCGTGTGAATGGCGCGTTTGAGCACCGAGGTGTAGCACAGGTCAAAATCCCAACCTTCGGCTTTGAGCAGTTTGCCTGCTGACATGGCCTGACTCACGCCCGTGGGGGTCAGGTCAACATCGGTCCAACCGGTGAAGCGGTTTTCCAGGTTCCAGGTGGATTCGCCGTGGCGAATGAGGACAAGTTTGTACATAAGCAAATGGCCCTAAGAGGCGCTTCAAAACAGAGGTTAAGCCTGTCATTTTAGAATTGCAATTTTGGCGGCCCGCTGACGGGCCTCTTTTTTTGCCGAACAAGGGTGTGATTCGTGAACTTTCTCCTCGAAAACTGGATGTTGCTGTGCGTGGCCTTGGCCTCAGGTGTGGCGTTGATGTTGCCTGCTTTGACCAAGGGCAATGGCTTGGATCCACAAGGCATGGTGCAACTCATGAACCGTGAAAAAGCGGTGGTGATTGATGTGTGTGAACCCGATGAGTTTGCCCGAGGCCATGTGATCGGGGCGAAAAACCTGCCATTGGGTCAGTTAGAGGCCAAATTGGGGCAGTTGGTGAAAAACAAATCAAGCCAAGTGGTCATGGTGTGTCAAGTGGGTGCCCGTTCAGCTCGTGCTGCAGCGACAGCTCGTAAGCTCGGTTATGAGAATGTTCAATCGTTGTCTGGCGGTTTGAAGGCGTGGACTGCTGCCAGCATGCCCACAGAAAAAGCCTGATTTTGAATTTTTAAACATCAACTGGAGATCTCATGCAAGCCGTCAAGATGTACACCACCGCTGTGTGCCCCTATTGTGTTCGGGCTAAGCAAATTCTTAAATCCAAAGGCGTCCTTGAGATTGAAGAAGTCCGCATCGACACCGATCCTGCTCAGCGCGATCACATGATGCAAATCACAGGTCGGCGCACGGTGCCTCAAATTTACATTGGTGACACCCATGTGGGGGGGTGCGACGATTTGATGGCGCTGGATGCTCGGGGTGGTTTGGTGCCCCTTTTGCAATCGCTTTGACTTGCGGTGGCACCCAAGGCATCAAGGTGACTTGACTGAGCTTGGATGGTTGATAATTAGCTGTTTATGGCCCCAAACGTCTGACGCTGGTGTCAGACTATTTTTAAAAGAGTAAAAAATGACTGAAAACGCTGTCACAAACGAAGTCCAAGCGCCTGTCTTTCAGATTCAACGTGTCTATCTGAAAGAGGCGTCATTGGAACAACCCAATTCCCCCGCCATTTTGTTGGACCAGCAGCAACCCAGCGTTGACATCCAACTCGGTGTGGAGGCGACGCCTGTGGCTGATGGCGTGTTTGAAGTGTGCGTGACCGCCACAGTGCACACCAAGATTGCAGACAAGACGGTGTTTTTGGCTGAGTGCAAGCAGGGCGGTATTTTTGAGATCCGTCACTTGCCCGATGATCAAATGGGCCCTGTCATGGGGATTGCCTGCCCGCAAATTGTTTACCCTTACCTGCGCGGCAACGTGGCCGACTTGATCACGCGTGCCGGTTTCCCTCCTGTGCACTTGGCCGAAATCAACTTCCAGGCCATGTACGAGCAGCAGCAAGCACAGCAAGCTGAGTCCTTGCCGCAGTAATTCCAAGCGTTTCCCGGACATGTTGCGATGCACATCACCCTGATTGGTGCAGGTGCCTGGGGCACTGCATTGGCGCTGGCGGCCTGTCAGCATCCAGCCAATCACGATGTGCGCCTTCATGCTCGGGACGCGGCACAGGCGCAGGCCATGCGCGATGAAGGGCAAAACAAGCGTTATCTGCCCGGTATCAAGTTGCCCGAACGGTTGCAAATTTCAGGTGGAGATTGGACGCCCTTGCTCGCTGACGCCGATGCGCAAACATTGTTCATCGTTGCCACGCCCATGTCGGGTCTGAGGCCCACACTCGAGCTCATGCAAGGGGTGCGTTCGCCTGTGGCTTGGCTTTGCAAAGGGTTTGAGTCGGGCACAGGTCTGATGCCGCACGAGGTGCAGCGTGATGTGGCACCCCACTTGCTGGCGGGTGCTTTGAGTGGACCGAGTTTTGCCCTTGAAGTGGCGCGGCATCAACCCACGGCCTTGGTCGCAGCAAGTCCCCATGCCTGTGTCCGCGATGCCCTTGTCGCGGGCTTTCACGGTCCGGCTTTGCGTGTTTATGCCAACGATGACATGGTGGGTGTCGAGGTCGGTGGTGCAGTCAAAAATGTCTTGGCCATTGCCACCGGTTTATGCGATGGCCTCGATTTGGGATTGAATGCCCGAGCCGCGTTGATCACTCGGGGTTTGGCAGAAATGACCCGCTTGGGAATGGCTTTGGGGGCTAAAAGTGATACTTTTATGGGGCTGTCAGGCTTGGGTGATTTGGTCTTGACGGCGACAGGTGATTTGAGTCGCAACCGCAAGGTGGGTTTGTTGTTGGCTCAAGGCCTCAACTTGAACGAAGCATTGGCCTCATTGGGGCATGTGGCCGAGGGCGTTTACAGTGCCCGCACAGTGCTTTTGCGGGCGCGACAGTTGGGCGTCGAGATGCCCATCACACAAGCTGTGGTGGCCTTGTTGGACGGCAACTTGAGTGCGCAGCAGGCCGTTCAGGCCTTGATGGGGCGTCATCCCAGAGGTGAGTCATAAATGGTCGCCTCGATTCATAAACCCACCGTACTGCAACGCCTGTGGCGCTTTGTTGAGGGTTTTGATGGTCCCTTGGCTTTTGCTGTCTTCATGCTGGCTTGCGCCGGTTTGCTGATCATGTATTCCTCGGGCTTTGATCACGGGACGCGCTTTGTTGATCATGGGCGAAACATGCTCATTGCGGGTGCCATCATGTTTGTGGTGGCTCAAATTCCACCACCTAAGTTGATGGCGTGGGCTGTCCCGGTTTACACCATGGGTGTGATTTTGTTGATCGCAGTGGCTTTGTTTGGCATCACTAAAAAAGGGGCTCGGCGTTGGGTCAATCTGGGGGTGGTCATTCAACCCAGTGAGATTTTGAAAATTGCCTTGCCTTTGATGCTGGCTGCTTGGTTTCAAAAACGGGAAGGTCAACTTCGCTCATCTGATTTTGCAGTGGCTTTGTTGATATTGGGTGTGCCCGTGGGCTTGATCATGAAGCAACCTGATTTAGGGACAGCTTTGCTGGTGTTGGCAGCGGGCTTGGCCGTGATTTTCTTTGCCGGTCTCAAATGGCGATGGATTTTGCCACCTTTGGCTTTGGCTGTAGTTGGTATTGTTGCTTTGGTGGCATTTGAACCTTCTTTGTGCGCAGCCAACGTGGATTGGCACGTTCTGCATGAATACCAAAGGCAAAGAGTCTGTACTTTGCTGGATCCTGCTCGCGATCCTCTGGGCAAAGGGTTTCACATCATCCAGGGCATGATTGCGATTGGTTCAGGTGGGTTTTGGGGCAAGGGCTTTATGCAAGGAACCCAGACGCATCTGGAGTTCATTCCTGAGCGCACCACTGACTTTATATTTGCAGCTTATGGCGAGGAATTTGGTTTTGCAGGGGGCCTGTTTTTAATTTCTTGTTATTTCTTTTTGATTTACAGGGCGTTGATCATCGCCATGCAAGCGCCAACCTTGTTCAGTCGATTGTTGGCAGCGAGCATGGCCATGATCTTTTTCACTTACGCATTTGTGAACATGGGCATGGTCAGTGGCATCTTGCCCGTCGTGGGCGTGCCCTTGCCTTTCATCAGTTATGGAGGCACGGCCATGGTGACATTGGGTCTGGCTTTGGGGATTTTGATGTCGATTGCAAAATCCAAACAACTGGTGCAAACATGACAAAACTGATGCAGGTCGCGGTGGTGGGTGCGGGCAATATGGGCGGTGGCATGCTGACCCGTTTGTGCGGTCTTGGCTGGTCTGTGGCGGTCCACGACATTGACCCGCAGGTTCAGTCGCATGCGGCGGCATTGGGGGCGATTGCTTGTGGCTCTGCCAAGGAGGCCGCTCAGCTTCTTTCGCCCGACGGCGTGTTGATGGTGGTCGTGGTGGATGCGGCCCAAACCGAGGTGGTGCTTTGGGGCGAAGGCGGTGCTGGCCCGGTGATGCAACCGGGTCAGTCGGTCATGCTGTGTCCTACGCTTGGGCCGGGAACGGTGCAAGGGCAGGCCGAACGACTGTCGCAAAGGGGTATCGATTTCATTGATGCCCCCATGTCAGGTGGTCCTTTGCGTGCCAAAGAGGGCACCATGAGTTTGATGGTGTCTTGCTCGGATGCGGTGTGGCAGCGTAGCCAAACGCTGTTGAATGCCTTGAGCCAACAAGTTTTTCGTGTCGGCACGCGCCCAGGAGACGGTGCACGCACCAAGTTGGTCAACAATTTGTTGGCCGCCGTGAATTTGGCCGGAGCCGCCGAGGCCATGGCCTTGGCCGAGCGGCTGGGTCTGGACCCCGCGGCCACGCTGTCTGTGATCGAGGCATCGAGCGGGCAAAGCTGGATTGGCTCTGACCGCATGCGTCGGGCCCTGGCCGGTGACTTCGAGCCTCGCGCCCATGTCACTTTGCTGGCCAAGGACACGGGCTTGGCTCTGCAGGCCGCCGAAGAAGTGGCCTTTGATCCCCCGTTGGGCAGGATTGCACGCGGTTTGTTTGCCCAAGCCCTTGCGCAAGGCTGGGCCGACCTGGACGATGCGGCTTTGTTGCAATTGATGCGTCAGCGCTGAACGAGCAGCCATCGGCAGCGCTTGTGGATGCCCGCCTCGTGGCAACTTGTGAAACCAGAGGACGCCGATGAACCGACCCCGAGCCCGTGAATTGGGCCTGCCTTTTGCGGGCCAGACCGGCCCCTTCAACGCCATCACCGACGTGCCCGGGGTGACGGTGGGCTTCACCACTTTGACCGATCCCTCGCGCCGCATGCGCACCGGGGTCACGGCCATCGTGCCCCGGCAGGATGCGAACAACCCCATGCCCGTGTGGGCGGGTTTTCATGCCCTCAACGGCAATGGCGAGATGACCGGGGTTCACTGGATCAACGATGCGGGGTATTTTCTGGGGCCCGTGCTGATCACCAACACCCATGGGGTGGGGGCGTGCCACCAGGGGGCGGTGCAATGGATGTTGGGCCGTTACGCCGAGCATTTTCAAAACCATCACGCCTGGGCCATGCCTGTGGTGGCCGAAACCTATGACGGGGTGCTCAACGACATCAATGCCCTGCATGTGCAAGCGGCGCATGCGGTGGCCGCGCTCGATGCCGCCACCAGCGGGCCGGTGGCCGAGGGTTCGGTGGGGGGTGGCAACGGCATGATCGCCTACGAGTTCAAAGGCGGCACCGGCACATCTTCGCGCCAGATCCAGGTGGCGGGCCAGACCTACACCCTGGGCGCCTTGGTGCAGGCCAATTACGGCAGGCGTCACTGGCTGTCGGTGTTGGGGGTGCCTGTGGGTCAAGCCATGCCGGGCGGCTTTGCCAAGAAAGAAAGTGGCTCCATCATTGTCATTTTGGCCACCGATGCGCCCCTCTCGGATGCGATCTTGCGTTCGCTGGCCAAGCGGGCGGGCTTGGGCATTGCTCGTTCAGGCAGTCCGGGGGGCAATTCATCGGGCGATATTTTTCTGGCCTTTTCGGTGGCCGACCCCATGCCTCACCCCGAAAAAATGGGCGCAGTGATTCAGCGCCACAGCCTGAACTGGGAGGTGCTGGATGTGCTCTACGAGGCCGCGGTGCAGGCCGTGGACGAGGCGGTCATCAACGCCCTGGTGCAGGGCGAGGATGTGCCCACTGTCAAACCGGCCGGGCATGTGGTGCCTGCGCTGGACACAGACAAGCTGCTGGACTTGATGCGCCAGCATGGCCGGATGTAGGCTTTTGGGTCGGCCGTCTGCGGACCCGCGAACCTTGTTTGGTCCTGTTCGGCACGGTCCTGGTCTCTCCAGCCCCGGCAAGGGTCTTGATCCCTGCCTACAATGGCCCCCATGATTTCACGCGAACCCACCATCGAACGTCTGGCCACGGCCCGCTCCCTCTTGCTTGAGCCTTTTGGCTTGGACGAAACCCACCTCAGCCGCGCTTTGGCCGCCATCAAGGCCCACGCTGTGGACGACGCGGACCTGTACTTTCAGTACACCCGCTCCGAAGGCTGGAGCCTGGAAGAGGGCATCGTCAAGACCGGCAGCTTCAGCATCGACCAAGGTGTGGGCGTGCGGGCCGTGTCGGGTGAGAAAACCGCCTTCGCCTACTCGGACGACATCTCTGAAGCTTCTTTGATGGACGCGGCCATGACGGTGCGCACCATCGCGCAGGCGACGCAAAACAAACGCGTCAAAGTGCCTGCCCGCAAGGTCTCAGCCAGCCGCTCGCTCTACCCCTCGCTGGACCCCATGTCCACGCTGGACAGCACCGCCAAGGTGAATTTGCTCGGACGCGTGGAAAAAATCGCCCGAGCCAAAGACCCGCGTGTGGTGCAGGTCATGGCCGGTCTGGCCACCGAATACGACGTGGTCATGGTGGCCCGGGCCGATGGCACCCTGGCCGCCGACGTGCGCCCCTTGATTCGCCTGTCGGTCACGGTGATTGCCGAGCAAAACGGCCGCCGCGAAGTGGGCAGTGCGGGTGGCGGTGGCCGCTTTGGTCTGGCCTACTTTGACGACGGCATGGTCGAGACCTATGTGCAAGAAGCCGTCTCGGCCGCACTGATCAACCTCGAAGCTCGCCCCGCGCCTGCGGGCGAGATGACGGTGGTGCTTGGCAATGGCTGGCCCGGTGTGCTGCTGCATGAAGCCGTAGGCCATGGTCTGGAAGGCGACTTCAACCGCAAGGGCTCGAGCGCTTTCAGCGGCCGCATCGGCCAGCGCGTGGCGGCCAAAGGCGTCACCGTGCTCGATGACGGCACCATCTCTGACCGTCGCGGCTCTCTCAACGTGGACGACGAAGGCCACGCCACCCAAAAGAACGTGCTGATCGAAGACGGCATCTTGCGCGGCTACATCCAGGATTCGATGAACGCCCGCTTGATGGGCGTCAAGCCCACCGGCAACGGCCGCCGCGAAAGCTATGCCCATGTGCCCATGCCGCGCATGACCAACACCTACATGCTGGGCGGCGACAAGAGCGCCGAAGAAATTGTGGCCAGCATCAAAAAGGGCCTGTACGCCACCAACTTCGCGGGCGGCCAGGTCGACATTACCAGCGGCAAGTTCGTGTTCTCGGCCAGCCAGGCCTACTGGGTGGAAAACGGCAAGATCCAATACCCCGTCAAGGGCGCCACCTTGATCGGCAGCGGCCCCGAGTCGCTCAAGAAGATCAGCATGATCGGCAACGACATGAAGCTCGACTCGGGTGTGGGCACCTGCGGCAAAGAGGGCCAGAGCGTTCCGGTGGGCGTGGGTCAGCCCACGCTGCGCATCGATGGCCTCACCGTGGGCGGTACGGCCTGAGGCGCCTGTTCGGGTTTGCCCTTGGGCGGACCCGTCAGGAAGCGTCATCAACCTGTGATACATTGAACCCCATGTCCTCGCGCATCGCTTTTTACTTTTTTTATTTTTGGTTCTCAGTCCCCGGCGGACGAGAGGCGAGCGCATAAGCACCCGAACATCTCGACACACACCGCCGGAGCCCCAAAGCCCGGCGGTTTTTTTTGACCTTTTTTCAATCTGAGGAGTCCACGATGAACGCCAAAACCGCAGCCCCCGAGAGCTGGTATCCGAATGCCGCCGACCGTACCGGCCAGACCGACGACGAACGCATCAAGGACATCACCGTGCTCCCACCGCCAGAACATTTGATTCGCTTTTTCCCAATTGCCGGCACGGCGACGGAAACCCTGATCTCCCAAACCCGCCAATCGATCGCCAAGATCGTGCATGGCCAAGACGACCGCCTGCTCGTCATCATCGGGCCCTGCTCGATCCACGATCCCGCTGCGGCCCTCGATTACGCCCGCCGCCTCAAGCCCCTGCGTGACAAATACGCGGACACGCTGGAGATCGTGATGCGCGTGTACTTCGAAAAGCCTCGCACCACCGTGGGCTGGAAGGGCCTGATCAACGACCCCTACCTGGATGAGAGCTACCGCATCGACGAAGGCCTGCGCATCGCCCGCCAGCTGCTGATCGAGATCAACCGCCAAGGCCTGCCCGCAGGCAGCGAGTTCCTGGACGTGATCTCGCCCCAGTACATCGGCGACCTGATCAGCTGGGGCGCCATCGGTGCCCGCACCACCGAAAGCCAGGTGCACCGCGAGTTGGCTTCGGGCTTGTCGGCCCCCATTGGCTTCAAGAACGGCACGGATGGCAACATCAAGATCGCGACTGACGCGATTCAGGCGGCAGCCCGTGGCCACCACTTTTTGTCGGTGCACAAAAATGGCCAAGTCGCCATTGTGCAGACCCAGGGCAACCAGGACTGCCATGTGATTCTTCGCGGTGGCAAAGCGCCCAACTACGATGCCGAAAGCGTGGCCGCCGCGTGCAAGGAACTGGAAGCTGCCAAGCTGCCTGCCACTCTGATGGTGGACTGCAGCCACGCCAACAGCAGCAAAAAGCACGAGCGCCAGATCGACGTGGCCAAGGACATCGCCGCACAAATCAGCGGTGGCTCACGCCAGGTGTTCGGCGTCATGGTTGAAAGCCACCTCAAAGACGGTGCCCAGAAGTTCACACCCGGCCAGCACGATGTGGCGAATCTGACCTATGGCCAGAGCATCACCGATGCATGCATTGGCTGGGACGACAGCGAGGGCGTGTTGCAGGTGTTGTCCGATGCGGTGAAGGCACGCCGCGCAGGCTGAATTGCAGAGGTCTGTGGGCTGGACTGCCTGTCCAGCCTTCAGGCGCTGCCCTCGGGCTCAGACCGCAGGTGATTCGGTCTTGACTTGGAACTCGCGCCACAACAGGTAAAGACCGCTGGCCACCACCATGGTCGCGCCCAACAACACCGCACGGTCGGGCACTTGGTCAAAGACCAGCCAGCCGCCCAGGGTCATGTAGAGGATCTGCTGGTAGAGAAACGGCCCCAGCACAGCGGCAGAAGCAAATCGGTGGGCTTGCGCTGCGAAATAGTGACCCGCGCCGCCACTGAGTCCGGCCAGTGCCAGCAGCAGCCACTGCCAGCCGCTGCTGGGGGTTTGCCATGTCCACAGCGCAAAAGGGGTGAGCACAGCGGTGGACACCAGTGCCGATGCCAGCTGCATGGTGGCCGGATGTTCTTGGCTGGCCAGGCGGCGCGTCAGCAAGTTGAACAGGGCGTACAAAACGGCGTTGCCCGCAGACAGCAAAATGGCCGGGTGAAAAGCTTGGCTGCCCGGGCGAATGATGATCAGCACGCCGATGAAGCCTGCGGCAATGGCGACCCAGCGCCGGGCATCCAGCTTTTCTCCAAGCCACCAGGCCGAGAGCACAGCAATCAAGATGGGCACGGAAAACTGCATGGCACCGGTTTCTGCCAGTTGCAGGTATTGCAGGGCCCAAAAGTTCAGGCCCGTCATGCAGGCCAACATCAGACCACGCAGCAATTGCAGCCGGGGATGGTGCCAGCGCACCAGCGACAGCCCCATGCTGGGGGCGAAAACCGCGAAGGAAAACAGCGAGTGCGTGAGAAAACGCAGCCACACGACTTGCAACACCGGCAAACTCAGCACCAGCCACTTGGCCGTGGTGTCCAGCACCGCGAACATCAGCGTGGTCAAGGTGACCAGTCCAATACCCAGTCGCCGGTTGCTGTTGTTCAGCATGCCCTTTAGACCGTTTGAATGGCTTGGAGCAACTTGGCGTGAATGCCGCCAAAGCCCCCGTTGCTCATGCACAGCAGGTGGTCGCCGGGCTGCACTTTGGCCAGCACTTGGGCGATGACTTCGTCTATGTTGGCACCCACCTGCGCTTTGGCCCCCATGGGCAATAGGGCTGCAGTGGCATCCCAGCCCAGTCCGCCCGAATGGCAAAAGGCCAAATCGGCTTCTTCCAGGCTCCAGGGCAGTTGGGCTTTCATGGTGCCCAGCTTCATGGTGTTGCTGCGTGGCTCGAAGATGGCGAGGATGCGGGCATGGCCCACCTGACGGCGCAGGCCGTTGACGGTGGTGCGGATCGCTGTGGGGTGGTGGGCAAAGTCGTCGTAAACGGTGATGCCGTTCACACAACCGCGCACTTCCATGCGGCGTTTGACGTTTTCAAACGAGGCCATGGCTTTTGCCGCCACAGCGGGGCTCACGCCCACATGTTCGGCGGCGGCGATGGCGGCCAGTGCATTGAGCTGGTTGTGCACGCCGCCAATGGCCCATCGCACTTCGGCCACGGATTGGCCAGACTGCAACACTTGGAACTGCGAGGGTTCGCCTTCGGCCACAAAGTCGCTCACGGTCGAACCAAAGCTGCGCACTTCGCTCCAGCAGCCTTGGGCCAGCACGCGTGTCAGGCTTTCTTCCAGGCCGTTGACCACCACCCGGCCCGAACCAGGCACGGTGCGCACCAGGTGGTGGAACTGGCGTTCAATGGCCGCCAGGTTGTCAAAAATGTCGGCGTGGTCAAACTCGAGGTTGTTCAGGATGGCGGTGCGCGGGCGGTAATGCACAAACTTGCTGCGTTTATCGAAAAAGGCGGTGTCGTATTCGTCGGCTTCGATCACGAAATACTTCCCGCCGCCCAGACGTGCCGAGACGCCAAAGTTGAGCGGCACGCCGCCCACCAGAAAGCCCGGCTCCAGCCCTGCTTGCTCCAGCACCCAGGCCAGCATCGAGGTGGTGGTGGTTTTACCGTGTGTGCCCGCCACCGCCAGCACATGTTTGCCTTGCAGCACATGTTCGGACAGCCACTGGGGTCCGCTGGTATAGGGCGCACCGGCCTCCAATATGGCTTCCATCAGCGGGAATTTGGGGCTGCCGTCTGGCAGGCGGGCGCGGCTGACCACGTTGCCGATCACGTACAGGTCGGGTTGGAGGGCCATCTGGTCGGCGTCAAAACCCTCGATCAACTCGATGCCCAAAGAGCGCAGTTGGTCGCTCATGGGTGGATAAACGCCCGCGTCACATCCCGTGACACGATGCCCAGCCTCGCGGGCCAGCGCGGCCAAGCCCCCCATGAAGGTGCCACAAATGCCCAAGATATGTATATGCATGCCCGGATTTTAGGGGGCCATCGGGCAAAGCTTGGACTGCGAGCCGCTGGGGCCGGTCACAATCGGTGCCCATGAACGAGTTTGCCCTTGAAATTGCCGGCACTGCTGCCCGTTTGGTGGTGGAAGAAGGCTTGGCCTTTGGCCCGGCCAAGCACCGCGCCCTCAAAGAGCTGGGCCTGCCCACGCGCACCGCTTTGCCCACCAACGATGTGGTCGAGGCCGAGGTGCGCGACTACATCGCCTTGTTTTGTGCCGACACGCAGCCTGGCGAGTTGCTGGCCTTGCGCGAATTGGCGCGGGTCTGGATGCAGCGCTTGGCCGAATTTCGCCCGCACCTGGGCGGTGCGGTCTGGCAAGGCTGGGCCACCCGCCTGTGTGACGTGGATCTGGCCTTGTTTTGTGATGACCCCAAATCGGCCGAAATCGCCCTGATCAACCAGAACCAGCGCTACGAGACCCAAACCGTGCGCGGACTGCATGGTGACGATGTAGAGGTGCTGAGCCTGCACAGTTTTTGTATGGGTTTAAATGAAGATGTGGGCGTGCACCTGCGCATTTACGACCTCGACGATTTGCGCGGTGCTTTGCTGCCCGATGGGCAAGGCCGTTCACCTCGTGGCGATTTGGCCGCTCTGGAGCGCTTGCTGGCTGCTTGAAAGACAATCCACGCATGAACAATCTCAATTCAAATGCTTCTCGGCGCAATTTGCTATTGGGGGCGGGTGCAGCGGCTGCTGTGGCAGGTGTTGGCTTGTCCTTATGGCGTTTTGAGCCCAAGGCGGTGGCCAACGTCCAAAGTCACCCTGTTTGGAGTCAGCAATTCGAAAACCCTGCGGGTGCTGTTTTGTCGATGGGCAGTTTCAAAGGTCAACCCCTGTTGTTGAACTTTTGGGCCACTTGGTGCCCACCCTGTATCGAAGAGTTGCCCATGATCAACGCCTTCTGGCGTGAAAATGCACCTAACGGTCATCAAGTTGTGGCATTGGCCATTGATCAACCGAGTGCGGTTCGCCGTTTTCTGGAGCGACAACCTTTGGCTTTTCCCGTGGGTTTGGCCGGTTTGGAGGGCACCAATTTGGCCAAGTCGTTGGGTAACGCAGCAGGTGGATTGCCCTTTACCGTCTTTTTCAATTCAAATGGCAGCATTTGGCGTCAAAAGATGGGTCAATTGACCCAGGCTGATCTGGATGAGTGGCGTCGCAACAGCGTGTGAAGCGGGTGTGATGAAGATTTTTGCCCTTCCTTCGTCTGAAAAGTGCCCTTTTTCTGGTCGACCGCATCTGAAATCTGGTCTGTAAGCAGATTTTTGAGGGGTTTTACCGAAATTTGGTGTAAATTCGATCGATTACATGTGCTTACAGCAATGGAGGATCCGTGGATTTACGCAAACTTAAAACATTGATTGACTTGGTGTCCGATTCGAATGTGACCGAACTGGAAATCACCGAAGCCGAAGGCAAAGTCCGCATTGTCAAAGGCAACGGTTTGGCCGCGCCTGTGGTGATGCAGCAAGCAGTACCTGCACCTTTGCCTGTGACCCCCGTTTTTGTCGCTCCAGAAGCACCTGCGGCCCCTGCTGCACCAGTGGGTCATGCAGTCAAGTCGCCCATGGTCGGTACTTTCTACAGGTCCTCCAGTCCGGGTGCTGCACCGTTTATCCAGATCGGCTCGGTGGTCAAAGAGGGTGACACCTTGTGCATCATTGAGGCGATGAAGATTCTCAACGAAATCGAGTCTGACAAATCCGGCACGGTCACGCAGATTTTGTGTGAAAACGGTCAGGCCGTGGAGTACGGTCAGCCTTTGTTCATCGTCGAATAAGCCAACGGGGATTTCATGTTCAAGAAAATCCTGGTCGCCAATCGTGGTGAGATCGCTTTGCGCATCCAACGGGCTTGCCGAGAGTTGGGTGTCAAAGCGGTCATGGTTTACTCAGAGGCCGACAAAGAAGCGAAATACGTCAAATTGGCCGAAGAAGCGGTTTGTATCGGTCCTGCGGCGTCTTCGCTGAGTTACCTGAATATGCCCGCCATCATTTCAGCAGCTGAAGTGACCGATGCCGAAGCGATTCACCCAGGGTATGGGTTTTTGAGTGAAAACGCCGATTTTGCCGAACGTGTCGAAAAAAGCGGGTTCCAGTTCATTGGACCAACACCTGAGTCCATTCGCATCATGGGCGACAAGGTGTCTGCCAAACAGGCCATGATCCGTGCGGGTGTGCCCTGTGTGCCAGGATCCGAAGGTGAGTTGCCCGATGATCCGGTGCAAATTCGTCGCATTGCCAAAGCGGTGGGTTACCCTGTGATCATCAAAGCTGCAGGTGGTGGTGGCGGTCGCGGTATGCGTGTGGTGCACACCGAGGCTGCTTTGGTCAATGCGGTGCAAATGACCAAAGCTGAAGCCGGTGCAGCCTTTGGCAATCCTGCGGTTTACATGGAAAAATTCCTCCAGAACCCGCGCCACATCGAGATCCAGATTCTGGCTGACAAGTTCAAAAATGCTGTTTACTTGGGTGAGCGTGATTGTTCCATGCAGCGTCGCCATCAAAAAGTGATCGAAGAAGCCCCGGCACCAGGCATTCCCCGCAAACTGATCGACAAAATTGGCGAGCGCTGCGTTGCCGCCTGCAAGAAAATTGGCTACCGTGGTGCGGGCACCTTCGAGTTCTTGTTTGAAAATGGTGAGTTCTATTTCATTGAGATGAACACCCGCGTTCAGGTGGAGCACCCTGTGACCGAATGGATCACTGGGGTCGACATCGTCAAAACCCAGATCATGGTCGCTGCGGGCGAAAAACTGCCCTTCACGCAAAAGCAGATCCAAATTCGGGGTCATGCCATCGAGTGCCGCATCAATGCCGAAGATCCGTTCAAGTTCACGCCATCACCTGGCCGCGTCACCTCATGGCACATGCCGGGTGGCCCGGGTGTGCGTGTTGACTCGCACGTCTACAACAATTATTTTGTGCCGCCCAATTACGACTCGATGATTGGCAAATTGATCGTTCATGGTGACACCCGCGAGCAAGCTTTGGCCCGGATGCAAACGGCTTTGAATGAAACCGTGATCGAGGGCATCAACACCAATGTGCCCTTGCACCGGGAGTTGATGGTCGATGCCAAATTCATGCAAGGGGGCACCAACATCCATTACCTTGAACACTGGCTGAGCCAGCACAAACGCTGAGGCCATATGTTTGAACTGAGTCTGTTGTGTCCAGAAGACCGGGTCGATGTCTTGAGCGATGCACTTGATGCGTTGGATGCTTTGAGTGTGTCTGTCGAAGATGCCGATGCCCAAACCCCTGCTGAGCAAGCCTTGTTTGGTGAGCCCGGCATGCCCCCACCCAAAGAGGGATGGCAACGGTCCAAAGTCGTGGCCTTGTTTGCACAAGAGGTGCAAGCTAACGATGCATTGGCCTTGCTGGAGCTTCAAGATTTTTTTGAAGACTGCGAAGTTTTAGGCATTCAGACATTGGAAGATCAAGATTGGGTGAGGCTCACGCAATCCCAATTTACGCCTGTCGAGGTGACCTCCGACTTTTGGATTGTCCCCACTTGGCATGAGCCCCCCAGTCAGGCTCGCCAAATCATCCGGCTGGATCCGGGTTTGGCTTTTGGTACCGGCACCCACCCCACCACGCGCATGTGTTTGCGCTGGATTGCTCAAAATGGTGTTCAAAACCAACGTGTCCTCGATTACGGTTGCGGCTCCGGAATCTTGGCCATTGGTGCAGCCAAGTACGGTGCAACAGTCATTGATGCTGTGGATATTGACGATGCGGCCGTGACATCGACCGAACTCAATGCGCAAGCCAATGGTGTGCAATTGACGGCAGGTTTACCAGACAAGGCGAAAGGCCAGTACCAAACAGTTCTGGCCAATATTTTGGCCACACCGCTCAAGGTGCTTGCCCCATTGCTTTGTGCCTATGTGGCCCCTGGAGGTTCCTTGGTCCTGGCGGGTATTTTGGAGCGACAGGCTGATGAACTCAAGCTGGCCTATGCCCCTTGGATCCGTTTAGAGGTGGCAGATACCCAAGAAGGCTGGATTTTGATGACCGCCAAAGCCAACGAGCAAGCATAGCAATCTGCTCAATCGCCTGACTACAATCAGTGGATGAACAGGATAACTCGCTGCCCAGCTTGCGCCACAGTCTACCGTGTGGACTCAGAACAGTTGCAAGCTGCAGGCGGTTGGTTGAGGTGTGGTCATTGCGAGCATGCTTTTGACAGCACTGGCTTGGTTTTGTTTTGGGAACCCTTGGCAGAGTCGGATCTCACGCATGTCACTCGTGAAACGCCGGTCAGCGCAGCCACCGCCATGCCCTTGGGCCATGAATCTGTCCCAACAGATGGTCTGTTAAAAGTCGAAGATCCAGGCTCTTTGCAAGCCAGTTCTCCAAGCAACGAGGCCTTGGTCTCATTTGAAGATGCTTTGTCGTCTTTTCGTCAACCACTGAGTTTGCCTTCCGACCTGGCATCCACCGTCCTTCGCGCAGATGCGCCTCAGGTCGCGGGCGAATTGTCGCTTGCGCAAAGACCCAATTCAGTCAATCCATCCAAGCTTTGGCCGGCCACATTTGTATTGTTGGTCTTGATGTTGATCTTGCAGGCTGCGTTTGTGCAGAGGCATGTCCTTGCTTTGCATTGGCCTGCAGTTGCGGTGGGTTTTGATGCTGTGTGTCAATCCGTGGGCTGTACGCTTGAGCCTTCGCAAGATGTGGAGGCTTTGGTCATTGAAAGCTCGACTTTGGTGCGACGCACTGACGATTTTTTACTCTCCTGGACCCTTCGAAATACCTCGGACAGCATGGTGGCCATGACGGCATTGGAGTTGACTCTTTTGTCTGGAAACCAACAACCGGTTTTACGCAAAGTGGTTTTGCCCCAAGAAATGGGCGCACCGAAGTCTCTCCCAGCAGGTCAAACTTGGACGGGGCAATTGAGTTTGCGCACAGCCCATGAGACGCCGTTCAGCGATTATCGAATTTTGAGTTTCTACCCCTGAGTGAATCCATTTTTTGACAACAAAAAACCCGGCACTGAAACCAGTGACGGGTTTGGCGGTCAGGTATGACCTGCTGAATCAGGGCTTGGCTGCCGAAGGAAACGGCCAGGCTGCTTGAGGATTCAGAGTGGTTTGAGCAGCAGGCGCTTTGGATGCCTTCTTTGCCGCTGGTTTTTTGGCTGCCTTCTTCACAACGGCTTTTTTGGCTGCTGGTTTTTTGACAGCTGCTTTTTTGGCTGCAGCTTTTTTTGCAGGTGCTGCCTTAGGCGCTGCTGCGACTTTTTTAGCTGGAGCAGCTTTTTTGGCTGCAACGGCTTTTTTAGCTGGAGCAGCTGCTTTCGCTGGAGCGGTTGCTTTTGCTGGAGCTGCTTTTTTAGCGCTTACGGCCTTTTTAGCGGGAGCAGCTTTTTTAGCGCTTGCAGCCTTTTTAGCGGCGGGAGCAGCTTTGGTTGCAGGTGCTACTTTTTTAGCTGCTGGCTTTTTGGCGACAGCCGCTTTTTTAGCCGGTGCTGCCTTGGTGGCTGGTGCAGCTTTTTTGGCTGCGGGTTGCTTTGCTACAGCAGCTTTTTTGGCCGGAGCGGCCTTTTTCGCGGGAGCAGCTTTTTTTGCTGTTGCTTTTTTTGCAGTTGCCATGATTTTCTCCTTGATCAAGTTGAGATCTCAACGGAAAGGGAACGCTTTGTGCTTGTTGGACTGCACAAAACGATCCATGGTGTTGAGGGGCTCCTCAGCACCATGAACGCAGTAAAGCCACACACCACATCACCCGAGGGCATTGTGGTGCGTGGCTGTTTAATGGATTTCATTGCTTTGCAGGTCAGACCATCAATCCCAAGACAAAGCGCCGCCTGATTGGTATTCGATGACCCGAGTTTCAAAGAAGTTACGCTCTTTTTTCAGATCAATCATTTCGCTCATCCATGGGAAAGGGTTCTCCTCGTTGGGGAACAAGGCGTCCAAACCGATTTGTGTGGCGCGGCGGTTGGCAATGTAGCGCAAGTAGCCTTTGAACATGGAGGCATTCATGCCCAGCACACCGCGGGGCATGGTGTCTTCGGCATAACGGTATTCCAGTTCCACCGCCTTCAAGAAAAGCTCATTGATTTCTGCTTTGAACTCGGCAGTCCAGAGTTGAGGATTTTCAAGCTTGACGGTATTGATCAAGTCGATACCGAAATTGCAATGCATCGACTCGTCGCGCAAAATGTATTGGTACTGTTCAGCCGCGCCCGTCATCTTGTTTTGGCGACCCAAAGCCAAAATTTGTGTGAAACCAACGTAGAAAAACAAGCCTTCCATCAAGCAAGCGAAAACAATCAGCGACTTGAGCAAGGTCTGATCGTTTTCCAATGTGCCGGTTTTAAAGTGCGGATCCATGATCGCACTGATAAAGGGAATGAGGAATTCGTCTTTGTCGCGGATGGATTTGACTTCGTTGTATGCATTGAAAATCTCGCTTTCATCGAGCCCCAAAGATTCAACGATGTACTGGTAGGCGTGGGTATGGATGGCTTCTTCAAAGGCTTGACGCAACAGAAACTGACGGCACTCAGGTGCCGTGATGTGCCGGTAAGTACCCAGTGTGATGTTGTTGGCAGCCAAAGAGTCTGCTGTCACGAAGAAACCAAGATTGCGTTTGACAATGCGACGCTCATCTTCTGTCAGGCCATTGGGATCTTTCCACAAAGCGATGTCTCGGTTCATGTTGACTTCTTGCGGCATCCAATGGTTTGCGCAAGTGGCCAAGTATTTTTCCCAAGCCCATTTGTACTTGAAAGGAACCAACTGGTTCACATCGGTTTGGCCATTGATGATCCGCTTGTCCGCTGCATTCATTCGTCGCGGCGCTGCCGAAGTCGTGGCGTGAAACAGCGCTGCCTCGGTGATGGTCGATGCATCAGAGCCATGAACGGAAGGCATTGCAGTTTGCGATGCGGGTTTAACTTGATCGTCCCAAGACAACATAAAAAATTCCAATTCTCAGATTATGAAAGCATGCGGTGAAATTGCAAAGAAGTCATTGACATGATGCAAAACCACACGCTTGAAGTGTTGTTCAATTGCATCGCACATTGCAGGCTGGCCCGGTGCGATGCGAGGTCATGACATCACTGACAAGCCTCACAGCCAACATCGTCAATGGCTGTAAATTTAACGTCTGTTGCGGGTACAGCATTCATGGCCGGTGCCGCCACCGTGGATGCCACAGCACTGCTGCCAGAAGCGGGAGAGCCGGAAGATACCGCATTGTGTGAGCCAGCTTTGACCGTGGATTTTTCAACCTGGGTGGCACTGGATGTGCGCAGGTAATAAGTGGTTTTAAGACCCCTCAGCCATGCAAGTTTGTAGGTGTCATCGAGTTTTTTGCCCGAAGCACCAGCCATGTAAATGTTGAGAGATTGGGCTTGGTCAATCCATTTTTGACGCCGAGCTGCGGCCTCTACAAGCCAAGTCGTTTCGACTTCAAATGCTGTGGCGTAGAGCGCTTTGATGTCTTGAGGCACACGATCGATGGGCCGCAAAGAGCCGTCAAAGTGCTTCAAGTCCATGACCATCACGTCATCCCACAAGCCCAAGCGCTTCAGATCGCGCACCAAATAACTGTTGATGACGGTGAATTCGCCTGACAAATTGGATTTGACTGACAGGTTGCCAAAGCACGGCTCGATGGACGCATCCACGCCAATGATGTTGGAGATGGTGGCTGTGGGCGCAATGGCGACACAGTTGGAGTTGCGCATGCCGTCTGTCTTGATTTTTTGACGCAAAGCATCCCAATCGAGGGCGGACGAGCGGTCGACCTCAACATAGCCGCCTCGTTCGCGTGCCAACAAGTCGATCGTGTCAAAAGGCAAAATGCCGCGATCCCACAAAGAGCCTTTGTAGCTGGAGTATTCGCCACGCTCTTTGGCCAAATCGGTCGAGGCCCAGTAGGCGAAGTAGCAAATGGCTTCCATGGAGCGGTCAGCAAATTCCACCGCTGCTTGCGAAGCGTAAGGGATGCGCATTTCATACAACGAGTCTTGGAAAGCCATGAGACCCAAGCCCACAGGCCGATGACGCACATTGGAATCACGCGCTTTTTTGACTGCGTAGTAGTTGATGTCGATCACGTTGTCCAACATCCGCATGGCAATCGAGATGGTCTTTTTGAGCTTGTCGTGGTCAAGCACTTTGCCGTTGGCCGTGTCTTTGAGGTGTCGGGACAGGTTGACCGAACCCAAGTTGCAGACGGCAGTTTCGGTGTCGCTGGTGTTGAGTGTGATCTCTGTGCACAGATTGGACGAATGCACCACGCCAACGTGTTGCTGTGGCGAGCGGATATTGCAAGGGTCCTTGAAGGTGATCCAAGGGTGTCCTGTTTCAAACAGCATGGACAGCATCTTGCGCCACAAGTCATTGGCCGGCAATTTTTTGCTGGGTTTGATTTCACCCCGTTCGGCCTTGGCTTCGTAGGCCGTGTAGGTTTTTTCAAAATCAGCCCCGTACTTGTCATGCAAATCTGGGCAATCTGAAGGAGAGAACAGTGTCCAGTCACCTTTTTCCATGACGCGACGCATGAACAGGTCAGGAATCCAGTTCGCGGTGTTCATGTCGTGCGTGCGGCGGCGATCATCGCCGGTGTTTTTGCGCAATTCCAGGAATTCTTCAATGTCCAGGTGCCAAGTCTCAAGGTAAGTGCAGACCGCGCCTTTGCGTTTACCACCCTGATTGACGGCAACTGCGGTGTCGTTGACCACTTTGAGGAACGGCACCACGCCTTGTGATTCGCCATTGGTGCCTTTGATGTGCGACCCCATGGCTCGCACACGGGTCCAGTCGTTGCCCAATCCCCCAGCGAACTTGGACAACAAGGCATTTTCTTTGATGGATTCGTAGATGCCATCGAGGTCGTCAGGCACAGTCGTCAGGTAACAGCTCGACAGCTGCGGACGCAATGTGCCGCTGTTGAACAAGGTCGGCGTCGAAGACATGAAATCGAAGGAGGACAGCACTTCGTAAAACTCGATGGCACGGGCTTCGCGATTGGCCTCGCTGACCGACAGACCCATGGCCACACGCATGAAAAATGCTTGGGGCATTTCAATGCGTTGCTTGCGCACATGAAGGAAATAACGGTCATACAGGGTTTGCAGACCCAGGTAATCAAACTGCAAATCGCGTTCAGGCTTGAGCGCTTCTGCCAGTTTTTTCAAGTCAAACTGCGCCAGTTTGGGGTCAAGCAGTTCGTTGTCGATGCCTTTTTGGATGAACTTGGGGAAGTATTGGATGTATTCGCCAGCCATCTGATCTTGGGTCACTTCCTTGCCCAAAATTTCCTTGGCAATGGTGTGCATCAACAATCGGGCCGTGACGTAGGTGTAATCTGGGTCTTTTTCAATGAGGGTTCGCGATGCCAAGATGGAGGCTTTGTACACCTCTTCCATGGGCACACCGTCGTACAGGTTGCGCATGGTTTCCGCCACGATCGGCTCAGGACTCACGTCAGGGCCCAAACCGGCGCAAGCATTGATCATCAAGGACTTCAGGTAATTCAGGTCCAGGGCCACGCGTTGGCCACCGTCCAGAACATGCAACACGGGCTCTTGAACGGCAGGCTCAGCATGTGACTGTTGGCTGCGTTCTTGGGTGCGGCGTTCACGGTAGAGCACATAGGCGCGAGCGACTTCGTGATTGCTGCTGCGCATCAGACCCAGTTCCACTTGGTCTTGCACATCTTCAATGTGAAAAGTGCCTCCCCCGGGTCGTGAACGCATGAGTGCACGAACCACGTTTTGGGTCAGTTGCTCTACCACCTCTCTCACGCTGGCAGACGCAGCGCCTTGGGTGCCATGCACGGCCAAAAACGCCTTCATCATCGCGATGGCGATTTTGCTGGGTTCGAACGGCACAACGGCACCGTTGCGGCGAATGATTTGGTAATGGTTCAAGGGTTGCGCAGAAGAATGGCCCGCACGATCGGCTTCGGACAAGTTCGTCTGGCTGGTGGGCGACAAAGGAGGGGTCAGATCGGTTTGCATGTTCATTTTTGTATGGGAAAAGTCAAAGATGAGGCCGATCAAAAGAGTGCAAAGCCTCTTTTGATCAATTGTGAGATTTTGTAAAAGACACTATATCTGGTGTCTCGGGGCATGGCAAGCCACTACAGGTAGTGTATCCGTCTCCAAAAGACACCACACTCTACTCAGGTGGGCCAGACCACACTGGGTAAGAGTGATGGGTCTTTTCAGAACTTGAAATGGGGCGCTTCAAGCCCCGTCAAAATGGGTTTTTTCACGAAAAGGTCAGTGGTGATGGGGCATGCAAGTGATTTTCGTCTTGCATGCCTGATGCTTTGGGGCGATGGCGGATCTGCAGATGGACGGCGATCCGATTGAAAAACTGAGAGCTACCTAGGGTAAACGCTAGGTGGGAAATTTAACATTGATTTCAGTCGATTCCAGTCAAAACCAGCACCGGGGTCTTGTTTTCTTTCGGGGGCAATGTGCTCATGCCCCGCGACATGGGCAATGGGGCAGTGAAGCTGCAAGGCTTGGCAAAGTTGGCTCAGTTGTGTGTACTGAGCCTCTTCAAATGTTTCACCCTCCAGGCCTTCCAGTTCTATGCCGATGGAGTCATCGTTGCATTGGTTTCTGCCCCGGTACTCAGATTGGCCTGCATGCCAAGCGCGGTGATCGATACTGACAAACTGCCAAAGGGTGCCGTCGCGCCGGATATAAAAGTGGGCTGACACCTCTAAACCCCGGATTTGCGAAAAATAGGGGTGAGCCTCCCAGTCCAGCTGATTGGTAAACAGCGCTTGAACTTCGTTGCCACCATATTGGCCGGGTGGCAGGCTGATCGAGTGGATGACCACTAAGTCAACACAGGCCCCGTTGGGTCGCAATCCAAAATTTGGCGAGTCCAAGCGTGTGGCATGACGGTACCAACCGTCTTGCCAAAGACCGATGGGTTCAGGGACGGGTTTTTCCAAGTGCTGGATTTGTTGGAACACAGAATTGAATAAGAACGAGAAAGACTGGCCAAGGATCAGGACGGATTGCGGTCTTGTGCCGCAGTTCGGTGATCGGTGCTGCAGTACACGCCTTTTTCACCGTTCACGGCTTCGTCTTGGGGAAGATGGATGCCGCAGTGTGTACATGCAACCATGTTGGAAGGCTGGTTTGGGCTGTCTTGTGGTGGAGGTGCTGGCGTGTCCCTGCGGTTTCGTTTGAGGGCCCAAATGACCACCAATACCAGCAAAATCAACAAAAGATATTTCATCCAACGCGCCCGATCAAAACTTCCAAAACAAAGCGTGAGCCAGCATAGGACAAGAGCAGCAGTGCCGCGCCAATGTAGAGCACCCGCACGGCGCGGCGACCTCGCCAGCCCCATTGCTGGCGTCCAATCAACAAAGTGGCAAAAGTGATCCAGGACAAGAGGGCAAAAACCCGCTTGTGGTCCCAGTGCCATTGGGTATGGGTTTGTCCATACAAGGCTTCGCCAAACAGCGCTCCCGCCACCAAGGTGGCCGTCAGCAGCACAAAGCCTGCAGTCACAAAGCGAAAGGTCAGGCGTTCCAGGGTGAGCAAAGGAAGGCCGCTGGTGGCGTCATGGGCCAGACGGATGTCGTGTTCGGTGCGCGTCATCATCCAGGCGTGGACCACAGCAGCTGCAAACATGCCGTAGGCCGACAAACCCAAGGCCCAGTGCAGGGGCAGCCAGGCCGAAGCTTGTGCGGTCAAAGGCGTACCGGGAAAGACCCAAGCCAAAACCACCGTGACGGCACCCAAACTCCCCACGGCCCAGCGGGCCTTGAGTTTGGGGAAAAACTGGGTCTCGATCATGTAAGCCGTGACCACCAACCACGCCGTGACCGACAGTGCAGGGGCGAAACCAAAACGCACCGGACCCATGAGCATCATCAGCAAACTCAGCGCGTGCAATGCCCAAGCCAGCAGCAACAGTCGTCTGGCGTGGACATCACTGAGGTGTCGAGGCACCAAAGCGGGCAAGGCATAGGTCAGCGCCGCCAATGCAGAGAAGGGCAGCGTCCAGAAAGGAGCACTCGCTAAAATCATGCCACCGAGTTTAGCCTTTCAGGCGCAGCCACAGGGGCTTCGCCAACACGCTTGACCGGTTTTTTCTGGATTTGCCCATGGCCTCCGCCCTGACCGACAAACTTTCCCGCCTCGTCAAGACCCTCAGCGGACAGGCCCGCATCACCGAATCGAATGTGGCCGACATGCTGCGCGAGGTGCGCATGGCCCTGCTCGAAGCCGATGTGGCCTTGCCGGTGGTGCGCGACTTCATCGCCCGCGTGAAGGAAAAAGCCCTGGGCCAAGAGGTGATGGGCTCTTTGAAGCCCGGCCAAGCCCTGGTGGGTGTGGTCAACCGCGAATTGGCAGCCACCATGGGCGAGGGGGTGTCGGACATCAACTTGGCCGCGCAGCCGCCCGCCGTGATCCTGATGGCAGGTTTGCAAGGTGCCGGTAAAACCACCACCACCGCCAAGCTGGCCAAGCATCTGATTGAAAAGCGCAAAAAGAAAGTGCTCACGGTCTCGGGTGACGTGTACCGCCCCGCCGCCATCGAACAGCTCAAAACCGTCACTGCCCAAGCCGGTGCCGAATGGTTCCCCAGCTCGCCCGACCAAAAGCCAATCGACATTGCCCGCGCCGCCATTGACTATGCCCGCAAGCACTTTTTTGACGTGTTGCTGGTCGACACGGCCGGTCGCCTGGCGATTGACGAAGCCCTGATGGCCGAGATCAAGGCGCTGCATGCTGAACTCAAGCCTGTTGAAACCCTGTTCGTGGTCGACGCCATGCAGGGTCAGGACGCGGCCAACACCGCTCGCGCCTTCAGCGACGCCTTGCCGCTCACGGGCATTGTGCTGACCAAATTGGACGGCGATTCACGCGGTGGTGCGGCCCTGTCGGTGCGCCAGATCACGGGTGTGCCCATCAAGTTTGCGGGTACGAGTGAAAAAATTGACGGCCTGGAAGTGTTCGACGCCGAACGCCACGCAGGCCGTGTGCTGGGCATGGGCGACATCGTGGCCCTGGTCGAGCAGGTCACGGCCGGTGTGGACATGGAGGCCGCGCAAAAGCTGGCGTCCAAGGTCAAGAGTGGCGGCAGCTTTGACCTGAATGACTTTTTGGCCCAGATCCAGCAGATGAAGCAAATGGGCGGCCTGTCGAGCCTGATGGACAAACTGCCCAGCCAGTTGACCGCCAAGGCCGGGTCTATGGACATGGACAAAGTCGAAAAAGACATTGGCCGCAAGCAAGGCATCATCCACAGCATGACGCCCAAAGAGCGCAGCAAGCCTGAATTGATCAAAGCCACCCGCAAGCGGCGCATTGCCGCTGGCGCAGGCGTTCAGGTGCAGGACGTCAACCGCATGCTCAAGGAGTTTGAGCAGATGCAGGACATGATGAAAAAGATGTCCGGCGGCGGCATGATGAAGATGATGAAACGCATGGGTGCCATGAAAGGCATGATGGGCGGTGGCGGGGGCTTTCCCGGCATGCCGCGCTGAAGCTGCCGACCTACCAGATGCCCTGTAGGTCGGTAGCTTCAGCTCCGACGATTGTTCGCTCCGGCACAGGCCCATGTCGGGGCTGAAGCCGCCGACCTACAAATACTGTTCAATACTGGTTCGCGGGCAGCGACACCAGCAGGCCATCCAGTTCTTGCGTCAGCATGATCTGGCATGACAGGCGACTGCCCGGCTCGCGCGTTTGGGCGGTGAAGGCCAGCATGCCGTCTTCGTCGCCGGTCATGGCTGGCAACTTCGCCAGCCAGTCCCCTGACACCACCACATGGCAAGTCGCGCAGGTGAGCAGCCCGCCGCAATCGGCTTGAATGCCCGTCAAGTTGGCATCGACCGCAGCCTGCATCAGGCTTTGGCCGGGCTGGGCTTGCAGGGTGTGCACCGCTTGTGTGGGGTCGTGGGGTTGCAGGTGGATGGTGATCATGTTCAAGGGGTTTTTTAAATGCGCCCGAAGTATTCGCGGCGGTGGAATTCCTGGGCGTCTTCGGCCTGCGCCATGCGCTGGTGTTCTGCCTGCTTGATGGTGCTGTAGTAGTCCACAAAGGGCTGGCCCAGCGCCTGGCACAACGCCGTATCTTTTTGCAGCGCCCGCACCGCATCGGCCAGACTGCTCGGGATGGTGGCAGCGCCTGCAGAGTAGGGCGTTTCGGTGGCGGGCGGCGCTTGCAGCTGTGCGTCCACCCCGGCCAGCCCGGCGTGGATTTGCGAGGCCATGTACAGATAAGGGTTGGCCGCCGGTTCGCCCAAGCGGTTTTCAATGCGGCTGGCGCTGTCGCCCGGCGCACCAATGACCCGCAGCATGGCGCCCCGGTTGTCACGGCCCCACAAAATCGACTGTGGCGCCATGGCATTGGGCCTGAAACGCCCGTAGCCATTGCTGGTGGATGTGCACAGGGCCGTTAATGCCGGTGCATGTGCCAGCAGACCCGCCAGCCAAGACGCACCCACATCGCTCAGCACCTGTTTTGCATCCAGTGCACCCAAACCCGATGCTGCAGCATCGCGCATGAACACGTTACTTCCCGTGGTCAATTCACAAACCGATTGGTGCAGGTGCCAGCCGCTCGACATGATGTGTTCAAACGGCGGGCGGCACATGAAGGTGGCGTGGTACCCAGCGCGGCGCAGGGCCTGGCGCGTGGCGTTGCGAAACAGCACCATGTGGTCGGCGGCCGTCAGCACATCGCGCACGTCAAACACCGCCTCCACCTGGCTGGGGCCGAGTTCAATTTCGAGCGAGATCAGCGGCAGGCCCAGCGCTTGGGCGGTGCGCTGCACGATGCGAAGCGGCTCTTCGGACCTGTCCATCCAGGCTTCGGTCAGCAGGTTGTAGCCCGGATGGATCAGGCTGACCTCGGGCGCGGGGCCGGGCCAGGCGGCGCGGTCCGGGTCCAGGTCTGCCCCATGCAACGGGTCTTTGAGGCGGTAAATGTGGAACTCAACTTCCAGCCCGCAGCGCATTTGCCAGCCACGCTCGGCCAAGCGCAACACGGCTTGCTGCAACACGTGGCGTGAATCCAGCGGCACGATGCGCCCATCTGCAAAAAAGGGCTGGCACTGCAGCCAGCCGGTTTTCTCGGTCCAGGGCAGCACATGCCAGCTGGCCGGGTCGGGCATGAGCGTGAAATTGCTGGCCCCGGCAAAGCCGGGCAGGGTCTCTTCAATGCCCGGCTCAAACACCTTGAAGGCGGTGCGGTCCGAGCTGTCTTTGAGCAGCAAGGTGCTGACCATGCCAATGCCATTGGCCAAGGCCTGGCGCAGCTGTGAAGCGACGATGGTCTTGCCGCGCACCACGCCATGCAGGTCGCACCAGCCCAGTCGGATCAGCTCGATGCCCGAGGCCTCAACCTGTTGCAGCAATTGCACGCAATCCGCTTGCCGCTCCGGGCTGTTCAGGCCGCAACGTTCGGCGAAACTCATGCTGCGCTCGTGTCGGCTGGGCTTGGCACATCAGCTGTCAAGGCGGCGTCCCAAGGCGCGCCGCTGCGTTTGGCCGCGCAGGCTTCGCGCCACCATTGCGGCCACTGACAGCTGGGGGCGATGCCGTCCACCGTGTCGGGGCCCATGCGCTGGCTGGCCACAGCCGTTTGCGCAAAGCCGGGCGGTAAGCCACCGGCCTGCACGGTCTCGATGGCTTTGAGCAAGATGCGCCGGTTCGCCATGATCACCTTGTCGCTGGTGCCCAGGTGCTCGCGGGTGCGGTCCTGGATGGCTCCCATGCTCTCGCAAGCCCACTGGTCGTGGACATTGATGTCGTCCTCGCCCATGCCGAGGTAAGTGCGCGAGACCTGCTCTTCGGGGTTGAAGCCCCAGTTGTTGTGCTTGCCCGCTTTGGGGATGTAGTCGGGCAGGGTGACCGAGGGCAGGCGCTGGTTGCGCATGGCTTCTTTGTCCACCGGCCCGGCAAAGCTGGTGAACACCGAATACCAATAGGTGTGCGTGTCGTCCACCGGCACATGCATCTGCGTGATGGTCATGGTCTCGGACAGCGGAATCACAAAGGTGTGCGGGAACAGCGCGTTGGTCACCCGCACATGGGTCAGCGCCTCGTTGATCGGGCGCAGGGCCGTCAGGCGCAGGCCCGCATCGGTGGGCTCAAACGAAATCTCGGGCTGGTCCAGCTCGCGCATCACGCGCGTCATGGGCCAGCGCTCGCCTTGCACATCGCCCGCGCTCGCGCCGCGGAACTGGCGGCCATAACTGCCTTCGAGCGATTCGTCATTGAAGAAACGGTGCAGGTACGACGCGTGCGCCGGGTCAATGCCCACCTCAAACGCCTGCAGCCAGTTGCAATGCCAAAGCCCTTTGAAGGCAAAAGTGTGGGTGGCCGGGGCGCTGAAAGCGTCGATGCCCGGCAGCGGCGGCGGGGTCTGCCCTTCGGGGCCGAACCAGCCAAACAAAATGCCACTGCGCTCGATGATCGGGTAGCTGCGTTGGCGCACCCGCTTGCACAGCGTGCTGCCGGTGGGCTCGGCGGGCGTTTCGATGCACTGGCCTGTCACATCGAACTTCCAGCCATGAAAAGGGCAGCGCAGGCCATCGCCTTCGTTGCGGCCATAGGCCAGGTCCGCGCCCCGGTGCGGGCAGTCGCGGTCGAGCAAGCCATAGTCGCCCAGCGCGTTGCGAAACAGCACCAGGTCCTGCCCCAAAATGCGCACCGCCTTCACAGGACGAATTGCCACGCGCGGATCGAGCGCGGGGTTGAACTCGTCCACCAGCGCCACGGGCTGCCAATAGTGGCGCATCACTGCGCCGCAGGGTGTGCCCGGGCCGATGCGGGTGATGAGTTCGTTTTGTTCTGCTTTCATGGGGGTCTTTGGACGGTGAAATCCGTGTTTGATCTTTGTGTGCGCCCAACGAGCGCACCCGCATCTTCAAGCAATCAGTTTAAACCGCCGCACAGGACCCACCCGCCAACAGGCGACAACAAGACCTGTGTCAAGTTGGCACACGACAGAGCGTTGCCACTGACGCAAAATCGGGCCCATGACACAGCTACTTTTTATTTACGGCACCCTGATGCCCGGCCTGCGCCTGGAGGCCCAAATGCAAGGCGCTCGTTTTGTGGGCGCAGCCCAAGTCCCCGGCCGCTTGGTCGACGTGGGGCGCTACCCCGGGTTCCTTCTGGGCGATGGCTTGGTCTCGGGCGAAGTTTACGAAGTCGATGCCGCACACCTAGACCGGCTGGATGGGGTTGAAGACATGGTGCCTGGTGACCGCGCTGCATCGCAATACTGGCGCGAGGAGGTCACGGTGGCGAGCGGCCCGCTTCAAGGCCAGCGGGTGCAGACCTATGCGTACAACCGCCCGGTGGACAGCTGCACACCCATTGAGCACGGTGACTACCGCCGCTACATTCGCGAAGTTGGACGCGAGTCTTGACCTTACGTAGGTCGGCGGCTTTAGGCCCGACATGCCTTTGATGTGCGCTGTGTCGGGGCTGAAGCCACCGACCTACAAAACGCAGGTTGTTTCATCAGTCCCGGCACGTCGCCTGGTTTCAATCGCGAATCACCAACTCACCCCGCAGCGAATGCGACAGACCCTGCGTGATGCGCACATCCGCCATCTGACCGATCAGGCGGTCCATGTTGGGGCCGCCGGGGAAGTTGACCACCCGGTTGCACTCGGTGCGCCCGGCCAGCTCGGTGGCGTCCTTGCGTGAAGGGCGCTCCACCAAAATGCGCTGCACCGTGCCCACGCGGCTCTCGCCGATGCGCTGCACGTTCTCTTCGATGGTGGCTTGCAGGTGGTGCAGGCGGCGCAGTTTTTCGGCGTGTGGCGTGTCGTCGTGCAAGTTGGCCGCAGGCGTGCCAGGGCGGGGGCTGAAGATGAAACTGAAACTCGTGTCAAAACCCACGTCGGTGATCAGCTTCATCATCTTCTGGAAGTCGTCCTCGGTCTCACCGGGAAAGCCCACGATGAAATCGCTGCTGAGCGACATGTCGGGGCGGATCGCCCGCAGCTTGCGGATCGTGCTCTTGTATTCCATGGCGGTGTAACCGCGCTTCATCGCCATCAAGATGCGGTCTGAACCGTGCTGCACCGGCAGGTGCAAGTGGCTCACCAGTTTGGGAATCTTCTCGTATGCGTCAATCAAGCGCTGTGTGAACTCGTTCGGGTGACTCGTCACGTAGCGGATGCGCTCGATGCCCGGCATGTCGGCCACGTACTCCAACAGCAGCGCAAAGTCGGCAATCTCTGAGGTGCCACCCATCTTGCCCCGGTATGCGTTCACGTTCTGGCCCAGCAGGGTGATTTCCTTCACGCCTTGCGCGGCCAGACCGGCGATTTCGACGAGCACATCGTCAAACGGGCGCGAGACCTCTTCACCCCGGGTGTAGGGCACCACGCAATAGCTGCAATATTTGCTGCAACCTTCCATGATCGACACAAAGGCTGTCGCACCCTCCACCTTGGCGGGCGGCAGGTGGTCAAACTTTTCAATCTCGGGGAAGCTGATGTCGACTTGCGGGCGCTGCTTGCGCTCGCGCTCGGCCAGCAGCTCGGGCAGGCGATGCAAGGTCTGCGGGCCAAACACCACGTCCACATAAGGCGCACGCTTGATGATCTCGGCACCTTCCTGGCTGGCCACGCAGCCGCCCACGCCAATCAGCACGCCCTTGGCTTTGAGGTGCTGCACTCGGCCCAAGTCGCTGAACACTTTCTCTTGCGCCTTCTCGCGCACCGAGCAGGTGTTGAACAAAATCAGATCGGCCTCGTCCACGTCCTGCGTGGGCTCATAGCCCTGGGCCGCGCCCAGCACATCGGCCATCTTGTCCGAGTCGTACTCGTTCATCTGGCAGCCAAAGGTTTTGATGAAGACCTTCTTGCTCATGCGGCCTCCACGGATTGAAGGGAGGGGATGAAGTTAAGGCAAAGCAAAGCACGCCAAAGTAAAGCACGCCCAGAGAGGGCCAAAGTGCAGCGGTTCATGGTGTAGATCCAGAGGCTGTTGAGGGGAAGCGCTTGGGGCGCTGGGGAGGGGGGATTATCGCTGCTACGCCGCCTTGTCCTCCCCCCTTGAGCTCAGCGCCCCCTCCAAGCTCGTGATTAAGCGGGTCTTGGCGCTGCTGTCCACGTTGGCCAATTCCACCTCCAGCAAGCGCCGCGCGTGGCGGTCCAGGGGCAAGCTTTTTTCGTCGGCCAGCCACAGCAGCAACACGGCCCAGACCAGGGCGGGGCTGCCCAGTGCTTTGGCGTGGTGCAGCACAAAGTCGGCCATGAAGGCGGTGCGTGCGGTGCCCAGACTGACCGAGAGGGCGGCGCGGAAGCTGCGTTTGCCGTAGGCCTGGGTGTTGAACTGTTGCAGCAGGTCCACCAGTGGGTTGTTGGGGGCGTCCAGGCTTTGCAGCACCAAGCTCAGTTGGGTAAAGGTGTTACTGTAGGTGCGCTGGCGTTGTTGTTGCCAATAGTCCGGTGGCAGGGCCTGCTGGGTGGGCGCGGGTGGTGGGGTGCGCACAGGCGTGGGCACTGGCGCTGACACTGGGGTGTCTGGCGGCGGGCTGTAGGCTTTGCTGATGGGCTTGGGTGAAGGCAAGGCAGGTGCGTCCGCACCGTCTGCGGCTTTGCGCAAGAAGGCCGGAATCTCAATGTCGTCCATGCCCGCATGGGCCATGCCATCGATCTTGGCGGCCGCGCTGGTGCGGCTGGAGCGCCAGAGCGCCGGCGTGTTCATACCCGTGCTGATTGGGGCCGAACCTGTGCGTAACATCATCAAGCTGGCAGGCGGTCTGCGGGTTGGCATGCTGTCATGGAGCATCACCGTGCCATGCCCCCCCACACCCGCCGCCTGCATCTGCGCCACTTGTTGCAGCAGGGGCAGGTCCTGCGCTTTTTCACCTTCTGTGCGTGTGTGCACCAAGATGAAGTGGGTGTGTGGCGTGACGAGTTGGTATTGCACGGCCAGCGCTCGCTGGCGCTGGGTGTCGGTGGTGTCGTGCAGGCGTTGTGCGGCGCACAGGCGCGGCAGCACACCGTCGGTGTCCCACAGCAGTTGTTCAGCTTGGTGAATGAGGGTTTGGCCAGACTGTGTCCAGCGCTGGCGGGGGGCAGCCAGCGGCTTGTGGCTGCTTTGTGCCCATTGGTGCACGGTGTCGCCTTGGCTGATTTCGCGTGGGCTGGGCGATTGGTAGAGCAGCTCTTCATCACTTTCCAAGCGGCACGCAATGGCGCAGGCGTGGCGCATGCGTTCGAGCAAACGGGCCACGGCTTGTTGCATGCTTTGCTGGGGGCTGACCATTTCGCAGGCACCGCCACTGACTTCGGCCAGCTCGCGCAGCAGGCTTTCGGCCGGGCCACTGCCCACGCCCAGCGCAAACAGGCGGTGGCCCGATTGGCGCACGGTGGCCACGATGTGTTCGATGTTCCAGACTTCGCCATCGGTGATGAGCAAGATGCTGGCGGCTTCCACCTGGCGCTCGTCTTCGGTGGTGATGCGGATCACGGCCTGCAATGCGCTGTCCATTTCGGTGCCGCCCAGGTCGGCCTGGAGGTTGCGAGCTTCTGAGCGCAGTCGGCGTTGGTAGGCTTCGGTGCACTTTTGCAGGCGCGGCAGCACATGCAAGGGTTTGTCTCCAAACCGCGTCATCGACACTTCGTCTTGGCTTGCGAGTTGGTGAAACAGCCAGTCCAGCGCGTCGCGGGCTTGTGCGTTGCTGTCGCCTTGCATGGAGCCTGAGCCGTCCACCAGCACTTTCATGCGCAGCGGGGCGGGTGGCGTGCGGGCCGCGTCCCAGTGGGCGGTGGCGCTGCTCAGCAGGGTGTATTGGCCCGGTTGGGTGGCATCGGCGCTGGCCATGGCAAAAGCCATGTCTTTCAGGCCGTGCAGGGTCAGCACAAAGTCTCGGTCCAGCCAGGCTTTGTCTTGCAGTTTGACCATCACACCGTTGTGGTGTTGGACCCGTTGCACACCGTGTGATGGGCTCGTGATGGTGGCCTGGGCCAAGGGGTTGGCAATGTCCAGCGACACATGCAGGCGGTATTCGGCCAGGGGGCTGGCCACGGCAGTTTGGTGCGGGGCCAGGCCACCTGGGTGGTGCTCGTCACCATAGCGCGGGGCTATTGTTGTGGGCAGGGCCAGACGCAGCATGCCGCCTTCGAGGCGCAGCAGTTGGGCATATTCCAGCTCGATCACCACGTTGTCGCCGGGCAAGATGTTGCCCAGGTTGGCGGTGTAGAGGTCTTTGCCCGAGCGCTCCAGCATGACGGGCAGATCGCCGGACTGGATGGCTTTTTCGTAAGTGGCTTCGGCTTCTTTCTTTTCGACCACGGTGCCGGTCATGCGCTTGCCGTTGAGTTCGACCGCCATGCCCAGCAGCACGCTGCCCCAGGCCAGCGGGAAGGTGTAGACGCATTCGAGGTTGTCGCGGGTGGTGTTGCGATAAACCTGGCTCAGCTTCATGCGCAGTACCAGGCCATGCAACTGGCCTTGGGCATGCACCGATTGCAGGGCCACGGCTTCATCGTTGTCTCGGCTTTTGAGGCCCATCACAGTGTGGTTCATTTTGTTTTCTCCCATTCGGTCATGACGCTGCGCACAAAGGCGCGGAGTTGTTCGGGCGACAAGCCCGCTTCTTGCGGGTCGATTTGTAGCTCTATGCCCGGCGCGATGAACACATGGCTGCGCACGCGGATGGCCCCGGGTTGGCGCTCGCCCTCGGGCACGGGCGATTCGCCACCCGCCAAGACGTTGCGGATGCGCTCCAGCGACACCCCGGCATCGGCCAACTTGCGGATTTGCATGAGCTGGCCCAAATGCACAGGCGTGTAATGCGCCGCCCGGGTCTCGCCCACAGGGCGGTCCACCAGGCCCAGCTGCATGTAGTAGCGGACCGTGCGCTTGGGCAAGTCGGTCAGCGCACAGAGCTGGTCAATGGAGTAGGTGGTGGTCATGGGATTATTGTGACATAACTGCTGTCGCAATGACTGTCTTTAATTGTGCGCGTTGATTTAGATCGCTTCAATTCGTGTTGTGAGCGAGGGTGTGCTTCATCCTGAAGACCTGTGCCATACTTTTGAGCACTCGGAGGTTCCTATGCAGATTTTGTTGGACGTTCCCAATAGCTACCTGGATGTGATGCATTGCGGCAAAGAGGACTTTCAGCGGGAAGCCAAACTGGCCATGGCCGTCAAATTTTTTGAAATGAAGCGCTTGTCGTCCGGCATGGCGGCATCCTTGGCAGGTCTGGATCGCCTGGCTTTCATGGCCGAGTTGCCGCGATTTGGGGTGTCATTGATCGATTTGCCCAAAGACGAGTTGGCCGACGATGTCCTCAATGCCTGAGCGGTCGGCTGTTTTGGTGTCCAACACGACACCCTTGATTGCATTGACCGCCGCCCTGGGCAGTCTGGACATCTTGAAATAGATGTATGTCAGGGTGTTGGTGCCGTTTGAAGTGGCCCAAGAGGTCCGTGCGGGTGGTCAGACTTCTTTCGGAGTTGACGCGTTTCAGGCTGCGGATTGGCTGGATATTCAGGATCGGCCGGTCACGCTACTGCCGTTCCTCAAAAACTCCTTGGACTCAGGAGAAGCCTCGGTCATTCAGACGGCGTTGAATTTGTCTTTGCCGCTAGTGTGCATAGATGAGGTGGTTGGTCGACGTACTGCTCGACTTTGCGGCCTGAACCTCACGGGTTCATTGGGCATCATGCTCAAAGCCCGGCAGTTGGGTTTCACAGTGGATTTGCCGCTCGCCATTGAGAACATGCGACGCCATGGCATTTGGCTCAGCCCGGCGCTCATTGAAGCAGTGCTCAGTCAAGTTCAGTGATCGGCCACAGTTGGGTCAGTTAGAAACGAGCTTAGGGCTTTATTTCACCTCTAGCGATCACTTGAGCCATAGGTTTCAGGATTTTCGTTGCGCCATGACTTTGTGCGCACTTGCCAATTTGACATCAATATGTTCCAGGACAACATCGGCATCCACGACCTTGTCTAAATTCGAGGCTTGCGGGGAAGTTGCCTTTGGCTTAAAAAACATCGGATACGCCCTCTGCACCGTTGGGCTGTCGAAGGCCCAGCTGTGGCATTGGCCCAGGAAATAGGGCGCTTGGGTCATTTCGGGGTGGGGCTGGCCTGCCAGTTCGCGGCGCTGCCATTGGCCTGAAGGCAAGGTTTGGTAAGCGGCTGTGGCCATGTTGAACAACATCTCGCGCAGGTGGGTGCAGCCGTCGGTGCCGCCCACATGTTGGTTGATGACCTTGCGCCAGCCCGGACCCATGGTGCAGCCGATGAGTTTGTGCATGTTGTGTGGCGCACCGGTGCATTCGGCGTGGGGGATGTCGTCCATGGAGGTGGCGATGTCCTGGATGACCATCTGGTTGTCCAATGTGACGCGGATTTTCAGGTTGTGGATTGGCGCATCGCCAGGGAAAAGCCGTTCATTGGGCACCTGAAAGTTGAAGGTCTTGACGTCGGTCAGTTGGGCTTCGATGTCCCACAGACCGTCTTCGCGGTCAAAACCTTGGTACACCACGGTTCGCGTATGTGACAGTTTTCGGGGGGATGCTGGGGGTAGTGCCAATGGAATTCTCTGATGGGTGATGTTGAATGCTTCAATCATATCTACAGAGGAGTCCTGAGCATGTCGCAGTCCATCCACCCCGCCGTTCGCCGCCAGACCATTGCCGATGCCTTGCGCCGCACCGCGATCCGCTTGCCCACCAAGACCGGCATCGTGTGTGGTGCCACCACCTGGACCTATGCCGAGTTCGACGCCCTGGTGAGCCGTCTGGCCGCAGGCCTGACCAGCATCGGCGTGGCCGAGGGCGACAAGGTGGCGGTGCTGGCCCGCAACTCACACGGGTTTGCAGCGCTGCGTTTTGCGCTGGCCCGTCGGGGCGCGGTCATGGTGCCGATCAACTTCATGCTCAAGGCCGAAGAGGTGGCTTACATCTTGCGCCACGCGGGTGCCAAAACCCTGGCCACCGACAGCGGCCTGGCCGAGCTGGCGCAGGCCGCCAGCAAGCTGGACACAAAAGTCGAGCAGTTCATCTGGCTGCCCTCCGAAGACCCGAGCCAGAGCGTGGCGGGCATGCACAGCTTTGATGTGCTGGCCGCTTGCACCGATGCATTGCCCGATTTGCGGTTGGGCAGCTACGACGTGGCGCAGATCGTCTACACCAGTGGCACAGAGTCTTCGCCCAAAGGGGCACAGCTCACGCACGACGCGGTGATGTGGCAATACGTCAGCTGCGTGATCGACGCCGAAATTGCAGAGGCTGACGTGGCCCTGCACGCGCTGCCGCTGTACCACTGCGCCCAGCTCGATGTGTTCTTTGGCCCGGCCATTTACATGGGCAGCACCAACGTGATCACGTCCAAGCCCACGCCCGACAACCTGCTGCCCATGCTCGAAAAGTTCGGCATCACCAGCTTCTTTGCGCCGCCCACGGTGTGGATCGCGCTGCTGCGCTCACCGCTGATGGATGCGGGCAAACTCGCCCAACTGGCCAAGGGCTACTACGGCGCTTCCATCATGCCGGTGGAGGTGCTCAAAGAACTGGCTTCGCGCCTGCCCCAAGTGCGGCTATGGAACCTGTACGGCCAGACCGAAATCGCGCCCTTGGCCACCATGCTGGCCCCCGAAGACCAGCTGCGCAAACCGGGTTCTTGTGGCAAGGCCGTGCGCAACGTCGAGACCCGCGTGGTCAACGAGGCCATGCAGGATGTGGCCGTGGGCGAGGTGGGCGAGATCGTGCACCGCTCGCCGCATTTGATGCTGGGCTACTTTCACGACGATGAGCGCACCCAGGCTTCGTTTGAGGGCGACTGGTTCCACAGCGGGGATCTGGGCATCATCGACGAGGAGGGCTACATCACCGTGGTGGACCGCAAGAAGGACATGATCAAGTCCGGTGGTGAAAACGTGGCCAGCCGCGAGGTGGAAGAAATGATTTACCGCCTGCCGCAGGTGAGTGAAGTGGCGGTGATCGGTTTGCCCGACCCCAAGTGGGTCGAGGCGGTGACAGCGGTGGTGGTGGTCAAGGCCGGTCAGACCTTGGACGAGGCGGTGGTGATCGCGCACTGCGCCCAGCACATGGCCGGTTTCAAGTGCCCCAAACGGGTGGTCTTCACCGACACGCTGCCCAAGAACCCCAGCGGCAAACTGCTCAAGCGCGATTTGCGGGTGCGCTATGCCTGAAGCTCATTGAGCCGGCCCTGTGAAGTTTCAAATGAAAGGCTTGACTTGGCATAGCAATCAGTGTGCGCATTCCGTCCACTGGGCGATGTTCTTTTTGTGGGAGCCCCGCCCTCGGGGCGATTGCATTTTGTAGGAGCCCCGCCCTCGGGGCGATGGTGGGTGGTCGGCGAGGCTTGATCGCGACGAGGGCGTCGCTCCTACAAGAAGCTGCCTGTGTTTTGTAGGAGCCCCGCCCTCGGGGCGATGGTGCGTGGTCTGCGAGGCTTGATCGCGACGAGGGCGTCGCTCCTACAAGGGCATTGCCCTGCATTTTGTAGGAGCCCCGCCCTCGGGGCGATGGTGGGTGGTCTGCGAGGCTTGACCGCGACGGGGGCGTCGCTCCTGGTATGGATTGACCTGTCAATAGGTACCGGTTGTTTTTCAGCTTTCTCTGTTTCTTTTGTCTTCTCGGTCAGTGACTGTGGTTCAGGGACTACGAGGCTGATTGGGCGACGG
>NZ_NERU01000013.1 GCF_003063265.1 Limnohabitans sp. WS1 | reverse complement strand
CGAATTGAGCCACGCGCCAAAAAGAGAAGACCCAAGCCGCTGCCTTTATTGACGATCCCACGCGCGCTGGCTCGCCAGCAGATCCGGGCACAGTTTGCTTAAGGTAGTGCCATGGGGGTCAGATCCCAATAGGTCGTGATGGCGCAGTGGGATGCGACCGAAGGGGGCCGAGGGAATTGCGCGTGTGTTTTTCTGCCCCCAAATTGGAAAACGTATTGTCGTTTTGAATTGACCGCGAAGAGTCCGTTCTGTTGGATGCGCTTTTGAAGGCGCGGCACGATGCCGGACTCACGCAGGCAGAAGTTGCCGAGCGCATGGGAACACAAGCCCCTGCGGTCGTGCGTTTAGAGCGGTCGCTTGCCACGGGTAAGCATTCACCATCGATCTGAACGGTGCGCAAGTATGTCAAGGCTTGTGGCAAAAATCTGTTGCTTCAAGTCGCCTGAAACCATAAATTGGGGTCAGATCCCGATTGTTTTGTCCCTTGTCCCTTGTCCCTTGTCCATGGACCCTGGACAAGTTGGCTTGGGTGCAGAAGTTCGAGGAGCGTTTTGAAGATGAGTTCACAGAAAATTTCGGATTCAAATCTGACGCCCTTGCCGCCCGCCAAGCCCGATAACTTGCTGGTTTCAGATCCGTTAACGCAAGCCGAGATTGATTCGCTGCGCCAAGGTAAGAAGTCGATTGCTGAGTACGCTCAAAAGATGTTTCCAGACCGGGAGTCTTTGCTGAGGGCGTGCAAGCAAAAGCCGAGCTGAGCGGGCGCGGTTCGCAAAGCGGGCTTGATGGCCACGCTGCTTCCACCCAAACCTTTCAAATCTTTGCCCGAGTTGGCCGCTTTGTTGTCGGCGCGGGGCATGTTGGTGGTCGATCCAGCACACGCAGAACGCAAGCTTGGGCAGGTGGGTGATGACCGCTTGAGTGGTTTTGGGTTTCCTTGTCGCGCTTACGCTGATGAGCTGGGTTACCACGTCGCCATGGCTGACCAAGATTCACGTCACATGAATCCAAAGCAGACCCGCACCCATCTGGACAAGCCAAGCGCGGCGTGACACGCAACGCATGGGCCGAATGGCTCAAGCCTCGCGATGACGGTTTCTTAAGTTCGCTCCTCGCGATCTTCTTTGTCGGTGCTCTGGCCGCCGACTTTCTTGAATTCCTATGTTGATCAATAAACTCCCCAATTGGCTGTTGGCTTGGCCGCGTCCGTTCAAAAGGGCCGTGGCCGTGGCTTTGGATGTGCTTTTGTGCGTGTTTGCGCTGTGGCTGAGCATGAGCTTGCGCTTGGAGCAGATGTTGTCGCTGTCCGAGTTGCCTTGGCATGCGCTGCTTTTGTCTGTGGGTTTGGCCATCCCTTTGTTTGTGAAATTTGGTCTGTACCGGGCCATCTTTCGGTATGCGGGCTTGAACGCGATTTTTGCGATGGGTCGTTCGGTGGGCTGGTATGCCTTGCTGTTTGGCACCGTTTACAGCGTGATCGGTTTGCCGGGTGTGCCTCGTTCGGTGGGGGTGATGCAGCCGATGCTGTTGTTGCTGTTGGTGGCTTTGAGTCGTTCGGCGGTGCGTTATTGGCTGGGCGGTATGTACCGCGAGATGATCTCGGGCAAGGGCACGGCGCAGGTGTTGATTTATGGCGCGGGCTCGGCGGGTCGCCAGTTGGCAGCGGGCTTGGCCGCCAGCAAGGACATGCGAGTGGTGGGCTATTTGGACGATGATGACCGTCTGCATGGGCAGGTGCTCAATGGCATTCGCATTCATGGGGTGAGCGATTTGCAGCGACTGATTTCGCACAAGGGGGTGTCTTTGGTTTTGCTGGCCATTCCGTCGGCAGGCCGTGAGCGGCGCAACGAGATCTTGGCGCTGCTGGGCGAGCACCACCTGAATGTGCGCACTTTGCCGCCTTTGTATGACTTGGTCGAAGGCCGAGTCAAAGAGTCCGACCTGAAAGAGCTGGACCTGGAGGACTTGCTGGGCCGTGACCCAGTGGCCCCCAACCCCTTGATGATGGCCAAGACGGTGACGGGCAAGACGGTCATGGTGACGGGAGCGGGTGGATCGATTGGCTCGGAGTTGTGCCGGCAAATTTTGCGCTGCGCACCGCGCAAGTTGCTGCTGGTGGAGTTGAGCGAGTATTCCTTGTATGCGATCCACCAAGAGTTGGAGCGCTTGGTCCATGATGAGTTGGCAAGCGATGTGGATGTGATTCCGCTGCTGGCCAGTGTGCGCGATCCGGTGCGCATGGGCGAGATTTTGAGCACCTGGAAGCCCGAGACGGTGTACCACGCAGCGGCTTACAAGCATGTGCCGCTGGTGGAGCACAACCCGGCCGAGGGCATTCGCAACAATGTGTTTGGCACGCACACGGTGGCGTCTCAGTCGGCCATGTATGGGGTGGCCGATTTTGTGTTGGTGAGCACCGACAAGGCGGTCAGGCCCACCAATGTGATGGGGGCCAGCAAGCGCTTGGCCGAGATGGTGCTGCAAGCCAATGCAGAAAACGTCAAGCGCAAGGGCGGGCACACGCGCTTTAGCATGGTGCGTTTTGGCAATGTGCTGGGTTCATCGGGCTCGGTAGTGCCTTTGTTTCGCCAGCAGATCCAGTCGGGCGGCCCCATCACACTGACGCATGCCGATGTGACGCGGTATTTCATGACCATCCCCGAGGCGGCGCAGTTGGTGATTCAGGCGGGTGCCATGGCCAGTGGCGGCGACGTGTATGTGCTGGACATGGGGCAACCGGTCAAGATCATGGATTTGGCACGGCGCATGGTGGTGCTGTCGGGCCTGACCGTGAAGGACGAAGAGCACCCCAGCGGTGACATCGAGATCCACGTCAAAGGTTTGCGCCCCGGAGAGAAGCTGTACGAAGAGCTTTTGATTGGCGATAACCCTTTGCCCACGCACCACCCGCGCATCATGAAAGCGCACGAGGAGTTTTTGCTGTTGGAGGACTTGCACG
This sequence comes from Limnohabitans sp. WS1, assembly GCF_003063265.1. Lineage (GTDB taxonomy): Bacteria > Pseudomonadota > Gammaproteobacteria > Burkholderiales > Burkholderiaceae_C > Limnohabitans_A. Next base: position 125,305 of record NZ_NERU01000013.1, on the reverse strand, counting down.
ACAAGCTGCAGGCCTTGAGCTTGGCGCTGGATGTGAACGACGTGCCGCACATTCGCAAGCAATTGAAATACCTGGTGCCCGGCTACCAGCCCGAAGGCGATGTGGTCGATTGGGTGTGGATGGAAAATGAGAAGTTGTCGATGGTGTGAATCACGACGTTGATGTTGAACACGACAAAAGGGCCTCAGGGCCCTTTTGTCGTTTCTGGCACCAGTTATTGATCCGGCCCTGAGAAGTTTGAAGTGGAAGGCTTGCCTTGGGGACAGTGATCAACGATGGGGGCTTTGTGGGAGCCCCGCCCTCGGGGCGATGGGTGGTGGTCTACGAGGCTCTATCGCGGCGAGGGCGCCGCTCCCACAAAGAAAGCTTCATGCTTTGAGAAGCGGCGATGTCACCCCTTGGCAGGCGTATTCGATGGTCCGCCGTCTATTGCTGCTGTGGCACACGGCGCTGCACGGGTGGCTGGGCTTGGGGGTGTAGGGCTTGACGCGTGGAGACGCTGGGGCTTTTGCCGCAGGGGGCAGTTGCGGCCTTGGTTGCAGTCAAACTGCGTCAGCTCGCAGCAGCTGATGTCTTGGGTCTTGGAGGACGGGTTTTTTTGAAATAAGCGAAACAGTTTCACGCGTCCTCCTGTTGAAATTTCTGCCCCGACATGCACAGGGCTCGGGTGTCAAGGCTGCCGGGCCTGACACGGCGACCGTCATGCTTTAGCGGCTGATCCTTGCTTTGAATACGTTGTCCAATGTATTCATGTTTAAAATAAATGTTACTTTTGTAATATTAAATTTTAGCATGTGCATTGACAAGTTTTCAGTGATGGCGGCGGCGCTGTGGTTGACCCTGCCCGCCATGGCCCAAGTGCCTGCCAGTGCTCCTTATTCCCCGAGTTGGCAGGCGCGTCACCACTTGCAGTGGTTGTCGGACCATGCGGGTTTGCAGTTGACCACCAGCCATTGGCCCTTGCCCACAGCGGCCGTTGAGCAGGCTTTGACCCGCTTGCCGCGCCAGCAGCCGGATGCCATTGCGCAACAGGTGGCGTGGGCGCGGGAGGAGGTGCTGCGCGAGTTGCGCGATCGGCAAGAGGGCTGGCGTTTGCGGGCACAGGCCAGGTCGCGGGTTGAGGCACTTCATGGGTTTGACGACAACTACACGCCGGGCAGCAGTGTGCAGCTGGAGTCTGAAGAGTGGCGCTGGGGCCAGGCTGCCGATGGGGTCACGGCGGCGGTGCGTGTGGGCGGCCGCGCCGAGCTGAGCCCGAATTCATTGCAAACCCGATTCAGTGGCCATGGCACCGAGGGGCATGTGCAGCTTCGCCCGGATGGCAGTGCGGCGGTTGTGGGTGTTGAGGGTTGGAATGTGCAGGCTTTTAGCCAACGGCATTGGTGGGGGCCGGGCTGGCAGAGCAGTTTGGTCAATGGGCACAACAACCCGTCTTGGACGGGGGTGGGTTTGCAGCGTGGCAGCGTGGCGGCGTCGGACAGTGCTTGGTTGAGCTGGATGGGGCCTTGGAATCTGGATGTGTTTGTGGCCAAGGCGCAAGACCCGCAGGTGGTCAGCCAGCAGCCCAGTGGTTTTTTGTTTTCGGGCATGCGCTTGACCATGAAGCCACAGCCTTGGCTAGAGTTGGGATTCAGCCGGGGTTTGCAAACGGGCGGGGCGGGGCGTCCGAGTGGCGCGTCCAATTTTGTGAAGGCTTTCTTTGGGCAAGAGCTGAACAAAAACGCCACTGATTCGTTTGTGGACAGCAGTGGCCAGATCGCAGGCTATGACTTGCGTTTGTCGTGCCCCAAGGCATGGGGCGAGTGGCTGGGCAGTTGTGCGGCTTACACGCAGTGGATGGGTGAAGACGCGGCGGGCAAGCTGCCGCTGCCTTACAAGTTCATGAGTTTGTGGGGCGTCGAAAGTTCGTTCGGTCAGGGTCGCTACCGTGTGTTTGCCGAGTGGGCCAATACCAACGTCTACAGCCTGCCGTGGGACAGCAAGTCACCGTTTCCGGGCTATGTGAACGGGGTTTACACGCAGGGCTACACCCAGGGGGCGCGTTGGGTGGGTAGCTCACAGGGCTCGGGCTCGAAGGTGATGACCTTGGGCTGGATGGATGCAGAAAATTTGCGTGTTTTCAAAATCCATGCCGGACGAATTCAGACCAGCATGGGTGCCTATGACCCGCGCGTCACAGCACCGCATGGGGGCATGTGGGCGTTCAATGCAGCGCAAACCTTGGCCTTTAAATCCTTGAGTTTGACGCCAGAACTGGCCTACACGCATTGGTCACGCAGCGCTGTGCAAGGCAGTGCTGTGCGCAAAAACCTGCGGGCCAGTGTGATGGTGGATGTGAGCTTTTGAGCTTGGCCTACATGGCCACAAGCCATCGCTTACAGGGCAAGCGTCAACACGACCGGCAACTCGCGTCTACGGGGGGAGTGCCCTGCATTTTGTAGGAGCCCCGCCCCCGGGGCGATGGTGGGTGGTTTGCGAGGCTTGATCGCGACGAGGGCGTCGCTCCTACGGGGGAGTGCCCTGCATTTTGTAGGAGCCCCGCCCTCGGGGCGATGGTGGGTGGTCTGCGAGGCTTGATCGCGACGAGGGCGTCGCTCCTACGGGGGTGCCCCGCATTTTGTAGGAGCCCCGCCCTCGGGGCGATGGTGGGTGGTCTGCGAGGCTTGATCGCGACGAGGGCGTCGCTCCTACGGGGGATTGCCCTGCATTTTGTAGGAGCCCCGCCCTCGGGGCGATTCTTGGTGGTCTGTGAGGCTTGATCGCGACGAGGGCGTCGCTCCTACGGGGGATTGCCCTGCATTTTGTAGGAGCCCCGCCCTCGGGGCGATGGTGGGTGGTCTGCGAGGCTTGATCGCGACGAGGGCGTCGCTCCTACGGGGGGAATGCCCTGCATTTTGTAGGGGCCCCGCCCTCGGGGCGATGGTGGGTGGTCTGCGAGGCTTGATCGCGACGAGGGCGTCGCTCCTACAAGGGAAGCGCCCAGCATTTTGTGGGTGCCGCGCCCTCGGGGCGATGGTGGGTGGTCTGTGAGGCTTGATCGCGACGAGGGCGTCGCTCCTACGGGGGATTGCCCTGCATTTTGTAGGGGCCCCGCCCTCGGGGCGATGGTGGGTGGTCTGCGAGGCTTGATCGCGACGAGGGCGTCGCTTACACAAAAAAGCGTTTTTGCAACTTCATCGGGCCGAATCAATAAAGCCAGCCCAGCGGGCGAAAAACGCGCCATCTCAATCGGCAATCCCTCTAAAAGATGACTGGGTCTGGTCAGGGTTGTTGACGCCGGTTCTTGCTTTTCGTTTCAATCATTTGAAATGAATATGCAATGACAAAAACAAGCTTTTCAATAAAGAAAGATTTGATTCAAAGATACAATTCTTATTTGTAATTTTATCAAATTTCGTGTTTTTGGCATTAAATTTGTGCGGTAGCTTTAAATTAAATAAATTAATTAAATAATTCTATTTCATATTTTGAACATCATCACCTGCGGGGCACTTGCCCCATTTTTTTGGTCTTTGTTCAATTTAGATCAAGCTTTGAAGTCGTCATTGACCATTCATGAAATTTGAGAAAGTCAGCTCAGGCTGCAATCCCGCCTTGTTGCGCTTGAACTGCGCCCGGAGTGTTTTGCTTTTGCAAGGGCCGGTGGGGGCTTTTTTTGATCGTTTGGCCACTTGGCTCATGCAGCAAGGTGCACAAGTGCGGCGCGTGGCTTTTCAGGGGGGAGACCTGCACGACAGCCAAGTGCTCGAACCTATAGCGTTCAAGCAAGCACTGCACGACTGGCCGGCTTTTTTTGGGCAACTGTTGCACACACACCAAGTTGACTGTGTGGTTTTGTTTGGCCAGTCGCGCAAATATCACCATGCCGCTATTGAGTTGTGCAAAAGCCAGGGCATTGACGTGGTGGTGCTGGAAGAGGGGTACTTTCGCCCCGGTTTCATCACCATGGAACTGGGCGGTGTGAATGGTTTTTCGCAAACGCTGGAGCGTTACCAATGGGCACCCCTGGGTCAAGCGGGCTCGATCGTGCCCGACATCTCGCCAAGCCATTTTCAAAAAATGGCCTGGCAGGCCAGCCTGCATTACCAAGCCATGTGGCAAGCGCGACACGAATTCGAGCTTTACCAACACCACCGCATCAGCGACCCGCGTTTCTACGCCCACTATTGGATTCGCTCGTGGCTGCGCAAGCTCACGCACTTGCACCCCAGTCATCGACTGCAACGGCATCTTTTTGCCCACAAAGCCAGCCGTCCCTATTTCTTTGTGCCTTTGCAGCACGATGGTGATGCGCAAATCGTTCACCACAGCGACTTTGCCAACAACGCCGAATTTGTGATTCGCGTCATGGAGTCTTTTGCGCAGCACGCCCCGGCGCACAGCTTGCTGGTGTTCAGGCAGCACCCACATGTGCGGGGTGGCCCCGGGCATGGCGAACTCATTGCTGGTTTGGCGCAAGAGCTGGGCATGGCGCACCGCGTGCACCACATGGTCGAAGGTGACACGCCCGATTTGGCTCAGCACTCGGCTGGCGTCGTGCTCATCAACAGCACGGTGGGCCTTCAAGCACTGGAGCGGGGTGCACCGCTCATGGTGTTGGGCCAAGCCCTTTACAAACAACCGCAGCTGAGCTTCACAGGCGAGCTGGACCAGTTTTGGACACAAGGCCGCCCCGCTTGCCTGGCAGAAACCCAAAAGTTTTTGGCGCAAATGAAAAACCTCACCCAAGTACCCGCCAGCGTTTATGCGCTGCGTGCCGAGCCTTTGCGCTGGCATGAGGTGCTTGCTCGAGACCCAGCACCACATCCAGCTCAAACCCCAGCCCAAGCCCAAGCCGACGGCGATTGCTTTTACGACTCATATGACCGTGTGTAAATGACCCTTTTAAAAAATCGATTGTTCTTAGCCACAGTGGTAGCTCCTACTATGCTGGCCGTTCTGTATTTCGGCCTAACAGCGTCAGACGTTTACACCTCTGAGAGCCGCTTTGTGGTGCGAAGCCCAGAGCGTCAATCCATGTCAGCCCTGGGCTCCATCCTAAAAGGTGCAGGTTTTTCACGTTCGCAAGATGACAGTTACACGGTGCACGACTACGCGCTCTCGCGCGACGCACTCAAAGAGATCAATGCCACGCTTGACGTTGGCAAAGCCTACGGGGCCAGCACTGTGGACATCTTCAGCCGCTTTGGTGGGCTGGACCTGAGCACAGGTTTTGATACCAGTTTTGAAGCCTTGCACCGCTATTACCAAAAGAAGGTAGAGCTGCAGCACGACAGCGCCTCGTCCATCTCCACCCTGCGCGTGCACGCCTATACCGCGCAAGATGCCCAGAGCATCAACGGCAAATTGCTTGAACTGAGTGAAGCCTTGGTCAACCGCCTGAATGAGCGTGGCCGACAAGATCTGATCCGTTTTGCCGCTGCCGAAGTGGCCCAGGCCCAGGCCCAGGCCAAAGCAGCAGCTCTCGCGCTGTCCAACTATCGCAACGCCAAAGGCGTGGTAGATCCTGAGCGCCAGGCCACTGTGCAGCTGCAGCAAGTGGCCAAACTGCAAGACGAGATCATTGCCACCACCACCCAGTTGGCTCAGCTTAAGACCTTCACGCCGCAAAACCCGCAAATCGAATCCTTGCAGCTGCGCGTCAACACGCTGCGGGCCGAGATGGTCAACGAAACCAGCAAAGTCACCGGCGGTGAACGCTCACTGGCCAACAAAGCCGCCGACTTCCAGCGCCTTGCGCTGGAGCGCGAGTTTGCCGACAAGCAACTGGCGAGCGCTATGGTGTCGCTGGAACAAGCCCGCAACGAAGCCCAGCGCAAACAGGTGTATCTGGAGCGCATCGTGGCCCCCAGCCTGCCCGACAAAGCCATGGAGCCCAGGCGTTTGAGGGGCGTGCTGTCGGTATTCTTACTGGGCCTGGTTGCCTGGGGAATCGCCAGCATTTTGTTGGCCGGCGTGCGAGAGCACAAAGACTGAGAATTGGGCTATGCGACAGACAATGACACCGCTCAGTCGATCTTTTGCTATTCAGCTCAGGGTGATTGGCGCACTCATCATGCGCGAAATCATCACTCGATTTGGTCGCCACAACATTGGCTTTCTCTGGCTAATTTTAGAGCCGATGCTATTCACATTGGGTGTCACCACGCTTTGGACCTTAATTAAGGCAACACACGGTAGTAGCCTGCCCATTACAGCATTTGCCGTTACCGGCTATTCGTCTATCTTGCTCTGGCGCAACTGCACCAATCGTGTTGTTAAGGCGGTAGAAGTCAACCTCAGCCTGATGTACCACCGCAATGTACGTGTGCTTGACGTACTCGCCGCACGCCTGATTCTTGAGATCGCCGGTGCCACCATGTCAATGATGGTGTTGACCATAATCTTCAGTGCTTTGGGCTGGATGGAACTGCCCAATGACGTACTCATCGCTGGAATCGGTTGGTTTCTGCTCGCTTGGTTTTCGGTGGCATTGAGCTTTGTTGTTGGCGCAGCATCAGAAAGAGGGGAATTCGTAGAGCGGGTCTGGCATATCTTCACCTACTTACTTTTTCCACTTTCGGGTGCAGCCTTTTTGGTTGACTGGATGCCCAAGGTTGCCCAGGAATACCTTTTGTGGTTACCCATGGTTCATGCCACCGAAATGATTCGACACGGCTACTTTGGCAACACGGTTCGAACCTACGAAGATCCTGTTTTTCTGATTCTCTGCAATGCTGTTCTCACCCTCATCGGCTTGGCCATGCTTAGGGAAACAGGCAGAAGGGTTGAGCCCGAATGATCACGCTTGACGCTGTCAGCAAGACTTATCACACCCGGCAAGGCCCAAGAAAAGTACTTGACGGCATCAACCTGCAAGTGGCTAAAGGTGAAAAAGTCGGCGTCCTGGGGCGTAATGGCGCCGGTAAATCTACTCTTATCAGACTCATCAGCGGAGCCGAATTACCTACCAGTGGACATATCCAACGTGAAATGAGCATCTCTTGGCCGCTGGCTTTTGGCGGGGCTTTTCAGGGTAGCTTGAGCGGCATCGATAACCTTCGCTTTATTTGCCGTGTTTATGGCGCACCGATCAGTCCCGCCATTGCATTTGTTGAAGAATTTTCGGAACTCGGCAACTACCTCAAAGAACCTGTAAAAAAATATTCGTCGGGCATGCGTGCACGTTTGGCTTTTGCCATCTCCCTCGCTGTTGAATTTGACTGCTTTTTGATCGATGAAATCATCGCTGTGGGTGACAACCGCTTTCATGAAAAGTGCCGCGTTGAGCTATTTGAAAAGCGCAGCGATCGCGCCATGATCATCGTTTCGCACAGCGCTGAATACATCCGAAACCATTGCCAACGAGCTGCCATTCTCGACTCTGGGCGACTTGTCAATTTCAACGAAGTAGAAGCAGCACTATCCGTTTACGAAGGAAGTCCTAGATAGAGATATGGATTCCAAACACGTCTTTGTCCATTCCTTGTCTAACATTGATTCCTGAAAAAAATCTGAAGATTCTCTTCACAGGTGGGTGCCGGCTTTATTGGCACCAACATATTCATAGACTGGTTGACCCAGTCAACATACCCCGTTATCAATCTGGACAAATTCAGATATGTAGCCAATTCTTAATACTTAATAAGTCTGGCAGGCAACCCAGCATATCAATTGTGTGGCCTGTTGGTATAAGACTTAAATTATCCGAAAGCATGAAGCAGGTTTTGCTTTGTCCCATGCCGAGATCTTCTACTGATTAGGAAAATATGAATATTCAACAAATAATTGCACAAGAGGGAAATCAATTTATCCGAATTGCTTACCTTCAATTATTGGGAAGAGAGCCTGACGCAGATGGGATGATATATTATTATCAACGTCTCAAAAAAGGGGTATCCAAGATGGAGATTTTGGCACAGTTGCGATTTAGTAAGGAGGGGAAAAAATTTAATGCCAAAATTGGAGGAATTGGAAAAGCATTGTTTTATCATAAACTCATTAAAATTCCATTGATTGGTAACATAATAAAGTTGAGAATAAACTATAAAAATGATGTAAACTCAAGATTAGAAAAAATCGATGAGGCAATCTTTATTCTCAATCGAAAAATCGAAGTTGAATTTGCTGAATTGCATAGTTCGATTCAACACGGCTTCGCAGCCCATAGCGAGGGGGGGAGGACAATATCCGTGAAATCGGAGACTGGTATAGTGCAAGAACCTGATACCAAGGTCCAGATACCGATACACCATGAGGTACCAAGTTATTTTGATTCGGAGTGGTACGTTACTCAGTATCCCGAAATTAATTTGAAAGGTCTATCTCCATATGAACACTACTTAAAGTATGGATCCGAAATCGGATGTCATCCTGCATTCGATGCAGAATGGTATATCACTGAATACCAGGATGTTAGAGATGCTGGAATTGACCCGTATGAACATTTTTTATCGAATGGAAAATCTGAAGGGCGACATCCCGCTTTTGACGTACGTTGGTATATCAAGCAATACGGCGAGAGCTTAGAGGGCGATGCATACGAGCATTACTTGAACAAGGGTAGGGAGAAAGGAAACTATCCGGCTTTCGATCGTGCTTGGTATCTTGCACAGTATAAAGATGTCGCCAGTATGAATATTGACCCCTATGAACATTACAGCAAGTACGGTCGTGCGGAAGGTCGTCGCCCGGCCTACAACTCCAGAGATAATTTGAAGTACGTATCACGCACCAAGGATTTTCCAGTTGCGTATGCATCAGAATATCAGACCGAACAGAACTTCAAAAATCTGACAACCGATATAAAGGCAATAGCATTTTTTCTACCCCAGTTTCACCGCTGTGAACAAAATGATCGTTGGTGGGGTGAGGGATTCACTGAGTGGACCAATACCAAGTCATCAAAAGCTAATTTTCCGGGCCATTACCAGCCCCGTGAGCCGCACGAAGATATCGGGTATTACGACCTTTCCGATGTGGAAACATTGCGGAAGCAAGCAGCCCTTGCCAATGCCCATGGAATATATGGGTTTTGTTTCTATCATTATTGGTTTTCAGGCGACAGAATACTTGAAAAACCCGTTGATCTACTTATTGAAAACAAGGACATCGACATCAAGTTTATGCTTTGCTGGGCGAACGAAAACTGGACAAAGACCTGGGACGGGCAAGAAAGTGATATTCTACTGGAACAAAAATACCTTCCTGATGATCCCGTTAAGTTTATTAGTGATATTAGCATATACGTTAAGGATTCACGCTACATCTGCGTTGACGGTAAACCGGTGATCATGGTTTATAAGCCGCAGGTCATCCCTCGCGTAAAGCTGGTCTTTCAGGTCTGGAGGAGTTGGTGGCGTGAAAATATCGGAGGGGAAATTCTCATCTGGTGCAATCGAACCAACTTTGAGGATACCGCAGTCAAATCACTTTCTGATGCAGTTGATGCCGTTGTGGAGTTTCCACCGCATGTTGTACAGTATGAAATAGATCAGAAGAAGATGGGTTTTGAAACGAACGGACATTTTTTCGACTATCAGCATTTAGTTGATGACATTAAGCAAGGAACCGAGCGTACTGATAATCCCACGTTAAAATTTTATCGATCGGTAATGCTGGGCTGGGATAACTCCGCTAGACGCAAAAAAGGTTGGTCGGTTTGGTACGGCTTCGCGTTACAGGTTTATTACGATTGGCTTGCACATACGATCAATTACACCCGCGAAAACTTTAAAAAGGAGGAGCGCTTTATATTTATTAACGCTTGGAATGAATGGGCCGAGGGTACCTATTTAGAGCCTGATTTGAAGAGTGGTTACGCTAGTATCAATACAACCTCTAAGGCCTTGTTTGATCTGCCGTTTAAGGGGGCGTGTTCTGTGATTCAACCTGCTTATCACGCCACGAATAGTCCTGGGAAGATTGCTGTGCATGCACATCTCTACTTTGAGGATGTTGCCTTAGAGGTTATGGAATACATCAATCAGATTCCTCATTGCTATGATCTATTTATCACTACGGATACCAAATCGAAGGTTGAAAACTTTTCAAAGCTATTCAAAGCTGGTGGACGCCAAAAAAATCTATCAGTTATAAGAACGCCCAATATTGGTCGTGATATTGGACCTCTTATGGTTGAGTTGGGCGATAAAATCGGTTCTTACGACTTTATCGGGCACTTCCACTCCAAAAAATCGACAACTGTAAATTGGGGTGACCAGTGGCGCCATTATCTTTTTGATAACCTTTTGGGTAGCAGTGAGATCGTCGCTGGTATTTTTGAACAGTTCTCTAATGATCCAAAGTTGGGCCTGATGTTCCCGCAAAACTATCCGCTGATCGCACCCTATGCGGATTGGGGTGGACTCGAGTTGGAATGCCATCGTCTTCTTAAGTCCGTTGGCATTGATAACTGTTTGCCGGGTAGGCCAGATTTTCCTGCGGGGAATATGTTCTGGGCCCGTACTTCAGCGATCAAGCCATTGTTTGACCGAAAATGGTCATACGACCACTTTGAACCAGAAGTTGGTCAAGTTGGAAAAACTATGGCTCATACGATTGAACGAGTTTGGAAGTACGTTGCAGTGAGCCGCATGTTTTCTACTAAGGAATTTCTTGCGGTACAACCCGCCGTTGAGTCACCTCCTAAGAAAAAGCGACTGAGTTTCTTCGTGCACCATGATGCGAATTGCACCATCAGCGATTCAGATATGTATTATCTGAATCAGCTTAAGAAACTCTCTGAAGATGTGGTATTCATCTCTAACGGTGATTTAAGCGCAACCCAACTTCAGAAGGTTGCATTACTAGCGTGCGAGGTGGTGTCGCGTAAGAACGTGGGTTTCGATTTTGGTGCTTGGCGCGATGCAATTAACTTTGTGGGTTTAGAAAGAGTAACGACTTATGACGAAGTTATTTTGGCAAACAATAGTTGCTTTGGTCCAATATTACCTATGGAGCCTATGTTTACAACCATGCAGAAATCAGGTGCGAATTTCTGGGCGGTCACAGACTTCCCCGAAAGTCCTGAGTCGACACGAGCAGAGGCCGTCGGGCTGAAAGATCATCATATCCCAGCGCATTTGCAGAGCTATTTCATGGTATTTGATCGTAAGGTCGTGGCTTCCAGTGAATTCAAGGCATTCTGGTCTTCTGTGATCGACGTATCGGATATTCTTGATGTTATTGCACTTTACGAAACTCAATTGACCGGTATTTTGCAGCGGGCAGGCTTCAAGTCCGGGTGCTACATTAATGAGGCGGGAATTATCCAAGGGCGAAATACACACATTTCAGAATTTAATACTGCGTATAGTGATCCAGTTAGCATGATTGCTCTCGGTTCACCATTCATTAAGAAAAAAATTTCCATTTATTCTGAACATTTAATAGAGGAGGTAAGAGAATTGGTGAAGGGGTATGGACATTACCCTACAGAATTGCTTGTATTTCCATGCTTAAAAGAGGCAAAAGATTGACTGGTATAGAATGGAGCGGAGCATCCATAGGTGATTAATTATTTATGGGTGTGGCGCTACCTAGGTAGCCTTGCGCTTATCGTTCCTTATGATTACTAACCTTTTTCAGTTTCTTCGTGGTGTTTTCAGATATTCATGGGGTATTAATGATCTGATCTCTGTCATTCCTAAATTAGTAAACCGGGTTGGTAGTGTGGAAGGAGTCGCAATGGCTTCCTTACCCTACGTAGGATCAGGCTGGTACATGTTGGAGTTGGAACTTATCTGCGCTAGTCCGCGGACCAGGGTGGTATTGGTCGCTGTCGATTTAACAGGTCATCATTTGGGATCTTTTGCTATCGATGTACATAAAAATTTCAGATCCAAGCGACTTGTTCGGTTGAAAACAGGTGGCTCTTTGCTGTTATCTCGGGATTCTAATAAGTCGGATGTATCTGTACTGGCATTTAAATTGATAAGAGTGTCGAGAAAGTTTGCTATGAGCCGAATGCTGAAAAAGCTAAATGTACTTCATCCTCTTTATCGATCAAAAGTAATGAGCGTTGTAAAAAATAATTTTTTCAAAACCGAAACTACTGAAGAACAAGTTTGGAATGATTACGATGCGTTATTCTCTGTGGGAACACATCTTTTTTCATATTCTGTGTGGTTGAATGCATTTTCACATGAAATGTCTTCGGACCTGCCTACGAAGGTAGATAAGAATATTGAAAATTCGCCTCAATTTTCTGTAATTATGCCAACTTTTAAGCCGTCTTTTGATTTAATTTCTCAAGCAATTGAGTCAGTGCTCAATCAAGAATTTAAGAATTGGGAACTTATCATTGTAGATGATGGCTCCGGCGATGTTGATATTCAACGCTTGCTGCTGGCATATGCCCACAAAGATTCAAGAATTAAGGTCCAATCTTATCCTGAGAACCGACATATCTCTGCGGCATCGAACCAGGGTTTGGCCGCGGCGTGCGGTAAATGGATTATATTGCTCGATCACGATGATTTACTTGAAAAAACTGCGCTCTCGCATGTAGATGATGCTATTAATGTCTCCTCTGATTGTGCCCTTGTGTATTCTGATGTCGATAAAATTGATGAAGGCGGGGCTCGTTCTGACCCCTACTTCAAACCTGATTGGAACCCCGACCTTTTTCTCTCACAGAATATTTTTTCACATCTGAGTGCTTATCGCTCAGATTTAGTTCGATCGGTTGGCGGTTTTCGATTGGGCCTTGAAGGTGCACAAGACTATGACCTTGCTTTGCGCTGCATAGAGAAGATTCGGCCTGTTCAGATCGTTCATATACCTCGTGTGCTGTATCACTGGCGTATTCATGCAGGAAGTACCGCGCATTCTACAGACGCCAAGCCTTACGCCATGCTAGCAGGCGAGCGTGCTTTAAATGATCATTTTGCGCGTCTTGCCATTCAAGCCAAAGCTCAATATGTGGGCTACGGTTACCGTGTTCGCTATGCCTTACCAATTCAGCTTCCTTTGGTGAGTTTGATTATTCCTACACGCAACGGCGGCAAACTGCTTCAAAAATCCGTTGATTCTATACTGGCCAAGACAAGTTATTCAGCTTACGAGATTATCATTGTTGACAATGGATCTGAGGAGCGAGCTACGCTACGTTACCTAGATTCTCTTTCCGCCAATCCAAAAATACGCGTATTGCGTGATCCGCGCCCCTTTAATTATTCGGCGCTTAACAATGCTGCGGTTAAGCTGGCGCGGGGGGACGTGATTGGGCTGGTCAATGATGATGTTGAGGTGATAACCCCTGACTGGTTGTCTGAAATGGTGAGTCATGCCGTGCGGCACGAGGTGGGCGCAGTGGGTGCACGACTTTGGTACATCGACGACACCTTGCAGCACGCGGGTTTGGTGTTAGGCATTCACGGTATCGCTGGGCATGTGCACCGTTATTTGCCGAAGGGCAATGTGGGCTATTGCGGTCGAGCCGCTTTGATCCAAGATTTCTCTGCGGTCACTGGCGCTTGCCTAGTGGTTCGTAGGGAGGTTTATGACAAAGTTGGCGGTCTTGATGAAGCGTTGGCTGTTGCTTGCAACGATGTTGATTTTTGCTTGCGCTTGCTAGAGGCGGGGTACCGCAACATCTGGACCCCTTATGCCGAGCTGTACCACCACGAGTCGGTAAGCAGGGGTTTTGACAACACACCCGAGAAACAGGCACGGTCTGCCCGCGAGGTGGCTTACATGAAGCAGCGTTGGGGTGACCTGCTGCTCAATGACCCAGCTTACAACCCCAACTTGACTCTTGAGGATGAAGACTTTGGCTTGGCCTGGCCACCCAGGGTTGCGCCGTTTGCTGTGGCTGATGTTCAGCTTGCTCCCGAATGAAAGCTGAGCAGGAGATTCGTGTTCTGATGGAAATGCGACCCGCGCTGGACGGTTTTGCAGGTATCCCGCAAGAAACGCGCTTGTTGTTTTTGGCCCTTTCCACGCTTAACCGGGTGCAGGTTGAGGGTCTGCTGCAGGCTTCCTTGGCGTTTTTATCCACCGGCTCTGGTGCAGAACCCGTGTCGGAGGACGCAAGGATCGATCGGGTTGGTCAGGTCGTTGTCTCCATGGCTGACAAGCCGTCGGCTAACAGATGGGCGGCGATGGATCTGTTTTTAAAACGCCGCCGAATCGCTTTTTGGCTGGCGCTCAAGTCTGTGCTGTTCCCACGTCGCGTGGCTGTCCGGACTTCGTGGTTTGCTTCTCGGGGTTTTGAGTCTTTTTTGTGGCAATCCTTGTTTTCCAAGACTCTGTTGGTCAAGGACTTCAAACAGGTCACTCAGGGTGTTTTTCGTGTCTGCTCAATTCCGTGGAACACACTTCAGTCTGCCGGGCTGAATGTGTTGAAGTGGCGCAAACGCGCGATGTATCCGCTGATCGATACAACGGGAGCAGATGTGTTCTTAGCGCAAACACCATACCCGGGCAGGCCTACACCCGGCACCGCCCTGGTGGTGCGATACCACGATGCGTTTCCCCTTTTGATGCCGCATGCCTTTTCCAACATGGCGCGGCACCGTGCAGCTCATTTGCATGCCCTTCGGTGCAATGTGGAATCTGGCGCTTACTTTGCCTGCGTGTCTGAGGCGACGCGGCAAGACCTGTTGAAGGTCTTTCCCGACGTCGCAGACAGAGCTGTGACCATTCACAACATGGTATCTGAGCATTATTTTGATGAGGCTTCATTGCCCTCAGTTGTCCCTGACATTATTCGCGTCCGTATCAATACTCAACTGGCCGGTGCCAGTCCTGCATTCAAGGGTTTGGGGGAGCAGGAAGATTTTTATAGACAGCATTTGCTGGGATCGGCCCCACATTCTTTCAAATACCTGTTGATGGTCTCAACCCTGGAGCCTCGCAAAAATCACCTTTGTCTCTTGGCTGCTTGGCATGCATTGCGGTTAAAAAATGACACGCAACTCAAGCTGGTACTGGTGGGCAGCGCGGGCTGGGGCAATGCCGCCATCTTGCGCGAGATGCGGCCGTTCATAGACCAGGGCTCGGTCTTTGTGTTGAGCGGCGTGCCGGCTGCAGACTTGCGTGCCTTGTACAAACATGCTGCAGCAACGGTGTGCCCAAGCCTGGCTGAGGGTTTTGACTTCTCGGGTGTAGAGGCCATGTGCAGCGGGGGAGTGGTGGTCGCGTCAGACATTGCCGTGCACCGCGAGGTTTATGCCGATGCTGCGTTGTACTTTGACCCTTATTCGGTTGAAGGATTGACGGCTCGACTTGAAGAACTACTCTACGGCCCAGATGCAAATTTGCTCCAAGTTGAGTTGCACAAACACGCCTCAACAGTGACACCGTGCTACACGATGGATGCTTTGCTTCCGCAGTGGGCTGCGCTGCTCGACCGAGTCACTAGCCATCAAAGAGCGGCAACTGTAACCCAACGGCGATAGATGATGTCCCTTCTTGAGCAACTTATTGAAACGCACACTGGCAAGACCACCGACAAATGGAGTTTGTATGTGCGCGAGTACGCTCGGCTGTTTGAACCTTATCGCGATCAACCGATTTGCCTTCTTGAAATCGGCGTTCAGAATGGCGGCTCGCTAGAGGTCTGGAGTGATTATTTTGCGCAAGCCCGTGTACTGGTGGGCTGTGATATCGACGAGGGTTGCCGCAATTTGACTTACGCGGACAGCCGCGTGCATGTGGTGGTGGGCGATGCGAGTACGGTTGAGACAAGAGACCAAATATTGAGTATTTCCGCGACTTTCGACATCATCATCGATGACGGTTCTCATACAGCGAGCGATATCGTTAAGTCGTTCGCTTTGTATTTTGAACGTCTGTCTGAAGGTGGCCTTTACATCGTTGAAGACTTGCATTGCAGCTATTGGCAGAATTATCAGGGTGGGCTCCACAATCCCCTTTCATCTATCCATTTTTTCAAGTCCCTTTGTGACATCGTGAACCATCAATCTTGGGGCCTTCCAATGAGTCGGCGCGAGTTGTTGACGGAGTTTTCAAAACAGGACATCGCAGAGTTTTCAGAAGATCTGCTAGCCCAGATTCATTCAGTAGAGTTTTTAAACTCTATTTGTGTGGTCCGCAAGGCTGCTGCACCGAACAATACACTTGGGCCACGAATAGTACGTGGGCAAGAGGCTTTTGTAGATGTTGGCCCACTAGGCCTTGATGGGCAGGATCTGGTGGCACCGCTGCAATGCATGCCTGATTTAGCAGCGCCGCTTAATGCGGAGCCCTTGCTTTTTGATGAAGATTTCTATTTGAGCAACTATCCGGATGTTGCTGCTGCTGGGGTTAACGCGTTCGCGCATTACTTGGGTAATGGTAAATCAGAGGGGCGACACCCTACTGCTGATAGGGCTGCGTTGGCTGCTTTGCAAGAGGCAAAAGTCTGGGGGAGGGAGCAGGCCGCTGTCTTGGCAGGGATAGCCGAATTCGTTGCAGATAACGGGGACGCTTTGACCCAAGCTATCGAGGCTAGCCAAAAGCAGCTGGAGTTTTGGCATTTGCAACATGCCGCACGATTCGACCAGTTGACTCAGATGAGCGTTGAGCAAGAAGATCGTGAGGTGCAGCGATTGGACAAACTAGAGCTGAACCTGGTTGGCATGAGGGCTGAGCTGACTGACAAACTGAGTGAGTTGTTAATGGCCCAGAGCCTTGAATTGGCAGGCTCTTTTGAGGCAAGCCAAAGCAAGTTGGTAGGTGGGCAAGCAGAGCACGCAGTGCAAATAGCTTTCTTAAAAAACGAACAAGCCAAGCAAGCAGAGCAAGCACAGCGTCAGTATGAGAGTCTGCATGGCGAGTTCATTGCTCTTAAAACAAGTTTTATACAAATTAATGCAGCGTATTGGGATGCTAAGCAAACCTATGAAGCATGCGTTGCTGAGCTGAGGGAAGAACTAGAGGCAGAGCGTGTTCGCCTCGCGTGGCGGTCTGCCCACCCGCTCAAGGCATTCTGGCGGGACTTGTTTTCCCGCAAAACCGCAGGTGTGGACGCATGATCAATATATGGTTTATCAGGAGTTAGTTTTGTTTTTTGCAATGCGTTTTCAGTTCTATCCACGTCAATCTGCCACGTTGGTGTCTGCCCTCTGTTTTGGCCTGCTCACGGGCTGCGGCACCCAATCAGGTTGGCTCTCATCTGCCGGTCCTAGTACCGAGCAGGTCAACTCTGTTGCAAAGATTCAGGCCGATGGTCGAGCAAACGCCATTAAGGTAGTGGACGTCACTGAGTTAGTAGCCCGTCAGGTCAAGGCCAGCCAGCGCCGTGCGCTGTTTTCTGAAAGCTGGGGTCAGACCCGCAGCCCGGGCCTCGTGGTGGGTGCGGGCGATGTGCTGGAGGTGTCGGTGTGGGAAGCCCCTCCGGCCAGCCTGTTTGGCACTGCGGTGTTGGACCCGAGGGCCGGTTCTTCGGCGGCGCGGCTGACGGCCTTTCCCGAGCAGATGGTGAACGCAGCGGGCACGATCAATGTGCCTTTTGCCGGTGCTGTGCCAGCGGCGGGGCGTTTGCCTCAAGACATCGAGGCCGACATCACCCAGCGACTCAAGGGCAAGGCCAACCAGCCGCAGGTGATGGTGCGCGTGACGCGCAACGCCACCAGCAATGTGACAGTGGTGGGCGAGGTGGCGCAGAGCCTGCGCATGCCGCTCACTGCCAAGGGCGAGCGTCTGCTGGATGCGCTGGCGGCAGCGGGTGGGGTGCGTCAGCCGGTGGCCAAGATGTCGCTGCAGATCACGCGGGGCAGCCAGGTGCTGTCCTTGCCGCTGGACACCATCATTGCCGACCCCTTGCAGAACATTGCCCTGCACCCGGGCGATGTGGTCACTGCGGTGCACCAGCCTTTCAGCCTCACGGCGCTGGGTGCCACGGGGCGCAATGAAGAACTGAATTTTGAGTCGCAGGGCATCACACTGGCCCAGGCCCTTGGCCGCTTGGGTGGTTTGCAGGACGCCCGGGCCGATGCACGGGGGGTGTTTGTGTTCCGATTTGAAGACGCAGCGGCCTTGTCGGCCACGGGCGCTATAGCGGCTGGACAGGCACAGGGCAAGCTGCCGGTGGTATACCGGGTGGACCTGAAGGACCCGGCCATGTTTTTTGTAGCTCAGGACTTTCCCATGCGCCACAAAGATGTGGTGTACGTGTCCAATGCGCCAGCAGCCGAGCTGCAGAAGTTTCTGAACATTGTGGGTTCGGTGGCCGGGCCGATTTTGACCCTGCGGGCGGTGACCAATTGATGGCTGAGCCTGTTGATCCGGCCCAATGACGTTTGCAAGAACGTTTTTGTAGGATCGGCGCCCCCGCCGCGAAATGCCTCGCAGACCACCACCCATCGCCCCGAGGGCGGGGCTCCCACAAACTGCGGGGCTCCCAAAAACTGCGGGGATCCCACAAAAATGAGGGCTCCAGCAAACTGTAGGGCATTCGCCAATTTCGCGCCACCTTCCTGTAGGAGCGGCGCCCCCGCCGCGAAAACGCTTGGGAAGTTGAGGTCAGATACCAAGAGAATTAGGCTCATATACCCATAAATTTGTATATTTTTTATATCGCACTTGGCTCGGCAGTTCTTGGATGGCACCGTTCTTTTCGATGATGGGGTGGCATGGCTTGCTGACGTTGTTCGGGGGTGGTATCGTTAGGTATTACCCATACATACTTTTTTTGGAGACGCGCATGTCTGTTCTAGCCGCTCGACCCATTGCGATCAAGATAGACGAAGTCACCAGAGCCCGTGTCAAGCGGTTAGCTGATGCGCGCCAGCGTACGCCTCACTGGTTGATGCGTGAGGCGATCCAACAGTACGTGGACCGTGAAGAGAAGCGAGAAGCGTTTCGTCAGGATGCCCTTCAGGCGTGGGAGACCTTTCGCGCCAACAATCAGCATGCGCCGGCTGACCAAGCGGATGCCTGGTTGGCTCAGTTGGAGCAGGGCAACGACGTTGATCCGCCAGTATGCCGCAGCTGATTTGGTCGCCCCAGGCCCTGCTCGATGTGCAGAGGCTCTATCGATTTTTGGCCCTTAGGAATCAGGATGCGGCAAAACGGGCCATTAAGGCCATTCGTCAAGAAGTGAAAGTGCTTTCTTTACAGCCAGGCATGGGCAGGCCCGCTCAGGACATGAACGATGAGTTCCGTGACTGGATCATCGATTTCGGCGACAGTGGCTACGTAGCCAGATACCGTTTGGATGTGCAGTACGTGATCATTCTGGCGGTGCGACATCAGAAAGAAGCGGGTTTTTGATCTTCCATCATGTTTGCTGAGGCGCGTTTGTGCTGATTGACATCAGTCGCCTGCTGGGCCGTGCCGGGCAAGGGCGTTTGCCCACCGGGGTGGACCGGGTGATTCTGGCTTATGTCGCGCACTGGGGCCGCCAAGCGCAGGCGGTGCTGCAAAAGGGCACTTGGCGGCGCTTGGTGCCGCAGGCCGAGTCGCAGGCTTTGTTTGCTTTGGTGCAGAATCCACCCGCTGATTTTTCGTGGCAACTCGGGCGATGGATGGCGCGGGCCTTTGTGCCGCCTTGGCCTTCGCAAGATGCAACAGGCCAGGTGGCTTTTTATTTGGGGCATTCAGATTGGGACCGCCCGGGTTTGGCGTCGTGGCTGTGCCAAACGCATCAGAAGCCGGTGTTCTTTGTGCATGACTTGATTCCGATCACGCACCCCGAGTATTGCCGCCCAGGCGAGACGGCAGCGCATGTTCAGCGCATGCGCTTGGCGCTGCAAAGCGGGGCAGGGGTGGTGGCCAACTCGCAAGCCACGCTGGACAGCTTGATGGCCTTTGCACGGCAGCAGGCTTTGCCCATGCCGCCTGCCACGGTGGCGCTGTTGGCGCCGGCCGCTTTGCCTGACGCTGTGTGCACGACACGGCCTTTGGAACGGCCTTATTTTGTGGTGCTGGGCACGATTGAGCCCCGCAAAAATCATGTGTT
This sequence comes from Limnohabitans sp. WS1, assembly GCF_003063265.1. Taxonomy (GTDB): domain Bacteria; phylum Pseudomonadota; class Gammaproteobacteria; order Burkholderiales; family Burkholderiaceae_C; genus Limnohabitans_A. The sequence continues at coordinate 105,417 of NZ_NERU01000013.1, read as the reverse complement.
GCTGTTGACGCTTTGGCGCGAGTTGGTGGCCCGGTGGGGTCCCCATGCCCCCCATTTGGTGGTGATTGGTCAGCGCGGTTGGGAGTGCGAAAACGTGGTTGATCTGCTGGAGCGTTGCGAGGCCTTGCGCGGGTTTGTGCACGAGGTGCCTGATTGCCCGGATACCGAGTTGTCGCGTTATTTGCGACACGCGCAGGCGCTGCTGTTTCCATCCTTCACCGAAGGCTATGGCATGCCTTTGGCCGAAGCTTTGCAAGCTGGCACGCCGGTGCTGGCCAGCGCCTTGCCGGTGTTTCGTGAAATTGCAGGCGATGTGCCCGAGTACCTGAGCCCCCTGGATGGCTTGGGTTGGCTGCAGGTCATCGAAAGTTATGCCTTGGCCAACAGCCCACGCAGACAAGCGCAGTTGCAGCGCATGTCCAACCTGCAGTTGCCCACCTGGGACCAGCACTTTGAGCAGGTGCAACGCTTGTTGGACATCTTGGCCATGGATTCGAATGGATGATGTTAGGCATCCCCCCCGTAGGAGCGACGCCCCCGTCGCGAAAAGCCTCGCAGACCACCACCCATCGCCCCGAGGGCGGGGCTCCCACAAGGGAAGTCCCCTTGTAGGAGCGACGCCCCCGTCGCGATAAGCCTCGCAGACCACGACCCATCGCCCCGAGGGCGGGGCTCCCACAAGGGAAGTCCCCTTGTAGGAGCGACGCCCTCGTCGCGAAAAGCCTCGCAGACCACGACCCATCGCCCCGAGGGCGGGGCTCCCACAAGGGAAGTCCCCTTGTAGGAGCGACGCCCTCGTCGCGAAAAGCCTCGCAGACCACGACCCATCGCCCCGAGGGCGGGGCTCCCACAAGGGAAGTCCCCTTGTAGGAGCGACGCCCTCGTCGCGAAAAGCCTCGCAGACCACTACCCGTCGCCCCGAGGGCTGGGCTCCCACCAGGGAAGACCCCTTGTAGGAGCGACGCCCTCGTCGCGATAACCCCCGCAGACCACCACCCATCGCCCCGAGGGCGGGGCTCCCACAAGGGAAGTCCCCTTGTAGGAGCGACGCCCTCGTCGCGAAAAGCCCCGCAGACCACTACCCATCGCCCCGAGGGCGGGGCTCCCACAAAATGCCATCGCCCCGAGGACGGGGCTCCTGCAATATGCAGGGCATCCTGCCTGGCTGGTTCAATGGTCTGTGGGGGATTTGTTTGTCTAAATGGTGTTTGTTTCCGGCATAATTTAAAAACTAATTTTTTGCCGGAAACAGTGTGAAGCCTCTTTCAAACCAGCAACGGCTCCATCAAGTCAATTCTGAACAGCTTTTCGACAATTATCGGACTGCGCTTCATCATGCAGGTGCTTATCAATACGGCATGCGCTGGAAGACGGTGCGCGGCACGGAGTACCTTTTCCGGGATACAGACAGAAAAGGCAATGGCAAGTCACTGGGGCGCAGATCAGCTCAAACCGAGGCTTTGCTCGTTTCATTTGTGGAAGGCCGCAGCGCAGCGCAGGCGCGTTTGCAGGGCATCACTGAAAAAATACAAGAGCAGGCCAGGCTCAATAAAGCTTTGCGCTTGAGCCGCGTGCCGCGCGTGGTGGCCCGTGTTTTACGTGAACTCGACAGGGCTGGCTTGCACGACAGCTTTACGGTCATTGGGACTCAAGCCTTGTACGCTTATGAAGCGGCGGCGGGTGCGCATTTTTTGCTTGAATTATTGGCATCTGGGGATGTCGACCTGCTCTACGATGCGCGTCAAAAATTGACAGTTGTGTCTGAAAAGTTGGATGGTGAGGGTCTCTTGGGCTTGCTCAAAAGGGCAGATAAGACTTTTGAGTGTGTTCGGAAAAATGGTTACCGTGCGGCCAACGCGGGCATGTTCATGGTGGATTTGGTCGTGGCTCCTCGTGGCATGACTGAGTCAAACAGCATCACGTTTTCTGAGGCTGATCTTGTGGCAACCGAGGTGCCTGGCCTGCAGTGGTTGTTGAATTCACCCAAACTTGATCCGGTGGCCATTGATGAAGATGGATGGCCTGTCCCCATGAGGGTGCCAGACCCACGGGCGTTTGCTTTGCACAAGATGTGGCTGTCGGGCTTGGATGATCGCGAGCCTTTGAAAAAGCCACGCGATCTGGACCAAGCCCAGGCCGTGGCGAAATTGGTCCGTGATGAAATGCCGCATCTTCCATTTGAACAAACCCTGACATCTTTGCACGGTGATGTGCGCAAAATGCTGCCTCTGCTGGATCTGTAAGCCGGATGGCTTGCGGTAGGAGCGACGCCCTCGTCGCGATAACCCTCGCAGACCACCACCCATCGCCCCGAGGGCGGGGCTCCCACAACATGCAGAACACCTCCCCCTGTAGGAGCGACGCCCCCGTCGCGAAAGGCCTCGCAGACCACCACCCATCACCCCGAGGGCGGGGCTCCCACAAGGGAAGTCCCCTTGTAGGAGCGACGCCCTCGTCGCGAAAAGCATCGCAGACCACCACCCATCGCCCCGAGGGCGGGGCTCCTGCAAATCAGTTCTTCCAATTGCTTGATTCACGCGATATCGACTTGGCCCGTGGCCCGGTTTTTGCCCATGGTTTTTCATGGCGTAAACGGGCTTTGTTGCGGCAGTTCACGCAGCGCCATGACCTTGTCTTTGTGCGCCATGCTGCACAGGTGCCTGAGGGGGCGACCTTGTTGCTGTGGGGGGCGGCAGTTGGGCCAGCAGGGCTGGGGACCGGTGTGAAGGTGGTGCGCCTGGAAGACGGTTTTTTGCGCTCGGTGGGTTTGGGGGCCGATTTGACCCGCCCGATGTCGTGGGTGATCGATCCTTTGGGCATTTACTTTGATGCACGCCAGCCCAGTGCTTTAGAGCGCATGCTGCAAAACGCGGTTTTCAGTCCGGACTTGCTGGAGCGGGCAGCGCATTTCAGGCAGCTGGTGGTGGCCGCTGGGCTGAGCAAGTACAACCTGGCCGCTGCACCTTGGTCACGACCGGACACCTCCAAACCAGTGGTCTTGGTGCCGGGGCAGGTCGAGACCGATGCGTCGATTGCCACGGGCACGCTGGACATCAAAACCAATATGGCCTTGTTGCAGGCAGTGCGCCAGGCCCGGCCCGATGCCTGGGTGGTGTACAAGCCGCATCCGGATGTGGTGGCCGGCCTGCGCCAAGCGGGGGCACAAGAGGCGCAGGCCATGCTGTGGTGCAACGAAGTGGTGTTGCAGGCCTCGATGTCACAGCTGCTGGATGCACTGAACCCGCAAGACGAGGTGCATGTGATGACGTCTTTGACCGGTTTTGAAGCTTTGCTGCGTGGCATCCCGGTGGTGTGTTACGGCCAGCCTTTTTATGCGGGTTGGGGCCTGACGCTTGACCGGTATCCGCATCCGCGCCGCACCCGTCGGCTTTCGCTCGATGGGTTGGTGGCTGCGGCATTGTTGTTGTACCCGGTGTACGTGAGCCGGGTGTCTGGCCAGCGCTGTTCGCCCGAGCAGGCTTTGCAAGAGTTGCTGGCTTGGCGTGCGCAAAGCCCGGGTGGCGTGGTGTGGTGGCGTCGTTGGCTGCGGCCTTTGTTGGCGCGGGCATGAGCTTGGTGATGGGTTTGAACTGATGAGCACGGTGTGTTTGGTGAGCTTGGGCAGTGCGGGTGATGTGCACCCGATGCTGGCGCTGGGTCAAGCCCTTGGCGAGCGCGGCCACCGCGCCGTGGTGATGACGAATCCTGTTTTTGAGGGCATGGTGCGTGGTGCGGGTTTGGAGTTTGACGCCATCGGCCGCGCCGAAGAGCACGCCAGCACCGTGGCACACCCCAAGCTTTGGCATCCGGTGGATGGTTTGGGGGTGATGTGGCGCTATTTGTTACGCCCGGCGCTGGAGCCGACCTTTGAGCGGCTGTCTGCGTGGTCTGCCCAGGGGCCTTGTGTGGTGCTGGCCAACCCGCTGGCCATGGGCGCACGGGTGGCGCAAGAAAAGCTGGGTTTGCCCTTGATGAGTGTCTACACCGCGCCCACCTTGCTGCGCTCGGTGCATCCGCCTTTGACGCTGGCGCAGTGGTCGGTGCCGCGCTGGATGCCGCACTGGGCCTTGCAGGGCGCTTGGCATGCCTTGGACCGCTTGAAGTTGCAGCCCCTGGTCAAACCAGCCTTGGAGCGTTTGCGTCAAGCGCAGGGCTTGGCACCCATCAAGGGGTCTGTGTTTGGGCAATGGATGCATTCACCGCAGGCGGGGGTGGCTTTGTTTCCTAAGTGGTTTGCAGCGGCCCCGCCCGATTGGCCGGGGCAGGTGGTGCAGGCCGACTTTGTGCGGTACAACGATGGCGACACACCGCTGCCAGAGAGTTTGCAATTGTTTTTGGCACAGGGCGATGCGCCTGTGGTGTTCATGCCCGGCACGGCCCGACACCACACCGATGAATTTTTTGCAGAGGCCATGCAAGCTTGTGCGGCCATGGGCTTACGTGGTGTTTTTCTGGGCCACTTGAGCCAGGCACTGCAGGCGCGTGTGGCTGCGCAGCCAGCCCAGATTTGGGCGGGCGCTTATGTGCCCTTTGCCGATGTGTTGCCGCATGCACGCGCTTTGGTGCAACACGGCGGCATTGGCACCAGTGCGCAGGCCTTGCATGCAGGGGTGCCGCAGTTGGTGGTGCCTTGTGCCTATGACCAATTTGACAATGCATTGCGTTTGCAGCGCTTGGGTGTGGCCCAGGTCTTGCCAAGCCCTGGGCAGGGGAGGCTTCAAACCCATTTGCAGTCTTTGCTGGCAGACCCCGGTGTGGTGAACGCGTGTCGGCGTTGGGCCGGGCAGGGCAGCGCCCAAGAGGCACGCCGTCAGGTCTGTGATGCGGTGGGGCGGTTGGCATGAACAAGGGTCAGGTGCAACGTCGGCATGTGTTTTTTGTGAGTGGTTTTGACCCCAAGGGCGCTGCGCATTACCACCGCCTGTACCGCACACAGGCAGCGTTGCAAGGCACCGTCACCCACACGGTGTACGAGGTCAGTGATCGCAAGCAGGGCGACAACGGCAATGCGGTGTGGACGGTTCGCTCGGGTGACACCGAAACGGTTTACGAGTATGTGCGTTGGGACGACATTGTCCGGGCGCATTGGCCACGGGGTGCGTGGCAGGTGTTGATGCGATCCGTGCGGGTTTATGGCTTGTTGCTGACCATGCCCAAGCTCTTGCGCAAGGTGGGGGGCGTGGCGGGCCGGACCTTGGTGTCGCTGTTTTATCCGGCTGTTTATTGGCTGGGCGTGGTGCTGGTGGCCATGGCTGCAGCCGCATGTGGGGCTTGGCTGGTGGGTCTTTGGATGCCCTCTTTGGGGGGCAGTGCCTGGCTGGCTGCCGGGCTGGCGGCGAGCGTTGTGTTGGCTGCAGGTTGGCAGTGGGAAAAAAGCTTGCACACCTCGTGGCTGTTGCGCATTTTTGGCTTTGCAGATCTGCACGCCAGAGGTCAAGTGCCTGAGTTGTCGCAGCGTTGGGACCGTTTGGCCGAGGGCATCGAACAAGCCCTGCTGAGGCCCGAAACAGATGAAGTGCTGCTGGTGGGTTTCAGTGTTGGCAGCATGGGGGCCGTGTCTGCTGCGGCGCGTACAGCGAAGCGCTGCGCCGATGTGCCAAAGGCTTTGTCCAAGCTGTCGGTGCTGACGCTGGGGCATTGCATTCCACTGTTTGCTCTCATGCCCAAAGCCCATGCGCTTCGCAACGAGCTGGCGTGTGTTGGGGTCAACCCGCATTTATTTTGGGTGGATTGCTCTTCGCCGTCTGACTGGGGCAGTTTTGCTTTGGTCGATCCGGTGGCCTTGTGTGTCAAGGGGCAAGCCGTCAACCCCCGCGCCATGACATCGCCCCGGTTTCACACCTTGTTTGATGCGGCCACTTATGCCGTTTTGAAGAAAGACAAGCGTCGCATGCATTTGCAGTATTTGATGGCCGGGCAGTTGCCCGGCAGCTATGATTTTTTTTCCTGGACAGCCGGTGCGCAGAGCTTGCGCCAGCGTGGTTTGCAGCCGGTGGTTTCATGAACCATTTTTGCCCTGCTTACCCCGCACCGCGCAAGACGCGCACGGGCATTTGGAAGTTTTTTTTCAGCGCTCGGCGTTCATGGCTGGACAGCCTTTATGAGCGCAGTTACCGCATGCAGATGGGCGAGGTGCATTTGCCGGGCGTGGATTTGTACATGGTCAATGACCCGGCGGTGGTCAAGCGGGTGTTGCAAGAAGAGTCGGCCGATTTTCCCAAGAGCGCCTTGCTCGGTGACGCTTTGCGCCCTTTGCTGGGCGACAGCGTGTTCACCACCAATGGCGCAACGTGGCAACGCCAACGGGACATGATGGGGCCGGCTTTTGCCCAAGCGCGTTTGCAGGTGGCTTTTCCGGTCATGAAGGACGCTACCGATGCCATGCTTGCGCGATTGGATGGCTTGCCAGATGGGGCCGAGCACGACATCGAGGTGGAGATGACTTTTGTCACCGCCGACATCATTTTCAGGACGATTTTTTCCAAACCGCTAGAGGGTGTGGATGCGCACCGTGTGTTTGATGCGTTTGCACGTTTTCAGGCTTTGGCCCCCAAATTGATGTTGCCCGCCATGTATGGCGTGCGTTGGCTGGTGTGGCCTTGGGACGTGTGGCGCAGCCGCCGGGCTGCCCGCGAAATCCGGGGGCTGCTGGAGGCGCTGATTCGGCCACGCTACGAGGCCCATGTGCGCGATGGCGAGGGCCAAGACGTGTTGGCCCCGGCCGACATTTTGGCGGCCTTCATGGCTGCGCGTGACCCTGAATCGGGCCAGCCTTTCAGCTTCGACGAGTTGGTGGACCAGGTGGCCATGTTGTTTTTGGCAGGCCATGAAACCTCGGCCAGTGCATTGACTTGGGCCTGTTATTTGTTGGCCGAGGCTCCTGAGGTGCAATCGCGTGTGCAGGCCGAAGTCGCGGCCCAGCTGCAAGGCCGCTCGGTCGAGCAAAGCGATTTGAAGCCCATGGCCCTGACTTGGAATGTGTTCAGGGAAACCTTGCGGCTGTTTCCGCCGGTGGGTTTCATGGTGCGCGAGTCGGCCCAAACTTGCCCCATGCGGGACAAAACGGTGCCCCAAGGCGCATCGATCTTGATTTCACCTTGGTTGATTCAAAGGCACCGGCAGTGGTGGCAAGAGCCCGATGCCTTCAACCCCGATCGGTACGACGACGAGGCCACGCGTGCCTCTTTGCGTCAGGCCTATCTGCCATTCGGGGCCGGTCCCCGGGTGTGCATTGGTGCCGCCTTTGCGCTGCAAGAAGCCGTGCTGATTTTGTCGAGCCTGGTGGGCCGTTACCGGCTGGCTGCAGTGCCTGGCCATGTGCCGCAGCCCGTGGGACGCCTGACCATCCGATCGGCGAACGGCGTGCGATTGACACTTCACAGAAGGGCTGTGGCATGAAAGAACGCTTGATGGGGTTTGTGTTGATGTCGGCGGTGGTGCCGATGGCTGTGCTGGGCTATTTGATTTTGGTGGTGGTGGGTTTTTCGGGGCCCAACAGCCGCGCACGCGCTGGCGTGAGGGCGCTGGACCATTTTGTCAACGCCTCGGTTTTCAACGGCTATGCGTGGGAGAGCGTGTCTTCGCACGCCTGGCGCGAACGTCACCGGCTGTGGGCACGGGGCATCATTTGGATCACGGACCGTTTTCAAAAAGACCATTGCCGACGGGCCAACAAGCGCGAACAGGCCGTGGTCGATTTGGTGCTGCACAAGGGGCTGGAAAAGCCCACCATTTTTTAAATTCAAATCTGTGACTGAAGTTCGTCGGCGTTGTGTTTTGTATGTGAGTGGCTTTGACCCCAAAGGGGCGGCGCACTACCACGCCTTGTTCAAAAAAGAGGGTGGGGCGCATAGCCAACGTCACGGGTGGCAGCTGGATGTGGGGCCTCGCAAGCGCTTGGATCAAGGCAATGCCGCCTGGCGTCTGGAGGCACGGGTGGACGGCGCAGCGGTCAGCACCGATTACGAGTTTTTGAGCTGGGACGACATTGTGCGTGCGCATTGGACACGCGCCATGCCCTTGTTGTGGTGGCAAATTTTGAGCACCACTTGGCTCAACTGGCGCAGTGGGGCCTTGGGCCGCATGTACCGCTTGTCTTGGCCGCCGGTGTTGGCTTTGACATTGCCGTTTTTTTTGGTATTGCTGCTGTTGCTGGGCACGCCTGCAGCGGGGCTGCTGCTGATGTCGATGGCCAAGGGGATGGGGGCGGATTGGCCCATGGCGGGGCTGCTGGGCGTGGCTGCTGCAGGTGCCGTCTGGATCGCGGGGCGCTGGCTTGAAGGCCGTTACAGCATGTACTGGATGATGCGCAGTTATGTTTTTAATGCGCTGCAGGCGCAGGACAAAACGCCTGAGCTCGATCGCAGGCTGCAGGCGCATGCCCACACCCTGGTGGAACGGGTCGGTTCGGGCCGTTATGACGAGGTCTTGTTGGTCGGACACAGTTCAGGTGCCACCATGGCGGCCATTGTTTTGGCCAAGGCCTTGCGCTTGAATGCTGAATTGAGCCAGCAAGCCACGAGCCTGTCTTTGTTGACCCTGGGTCAATGGCTACCGGCTTTGGGCAGCTTGCCCATGGCGAGTGCTTTTCAAAGCGATTTGCAGCTCATCGCCTCGGCCAAGGGCTTGAACTGGATCGACTTTTCGGCCCCACCGGATGGGTGTTGTTTTGCCTTGCAAGACCCCTTGCTGGCCTGCGGCGTGTCGCCCACACCAGGGGGCGTGGCCCTGAAAGTGCTGAACCCCAAATTTGCAGACATGTTTGATCCGGGCGACTACCACAAGCTCAAAAAAGACAAATTCCAGCTCCATTTTCAATACATCAAAGCCACCGATCAGACGGTGGCGTATGACTATTTTTTGACGGTGGCAGGGCCATTGACCCTGGCTGAAAGATACCGCCATCAAGCTTCGGTGGTGGCTTACGCCGCATTGCGAGGAAGGTGGTGGCGATCAGGGGCATGACTGCCCCGCGCCCCTTACACCCCACCCTGCGGATGGGTCGGGTCGATCCACAAAACGGTTTCGGGCTTTTCGACGGGCTCGATGTCCATGTTGACGGCCACGGCTTGGCCGTCGCTGCGGCACAAGACGCACTCCAGCGTTTCGTCGGCGCTGGCGTTGATCTCTTGGTGGGGCACGTAGGGCGGCACATAAATGAAGTCGCCGGGGCCGGCTTCTGCGGTGAATTCCAGGGCGTCGCCCCACCGCATGCGGGCGCGGCCTTTGACCACATAGATCACACTTTCCAGAGGCCCGTGGTGGTGTGCGCCGGTTTTGGCATTGGGGTGGATGTGCACGGTGCCGGCCCAAAGTTTTTGAGCGCCCACGCGTGCAAAGTTGATGGCCGCTTTGCGGTCCATGCCCGGTGTGGAGGGCACATTGCCGTCCAACTGGTTGCCCGGCACCACCCGCACACCGTCGTGTTTCCAGTTGGTGCTGTGGGTCTCGGGGGCAGACGCGTGATCATGGGGTTCGTGGGTTTGTGACATGGAAAGTGCCTTTGCAAAAAAGTTGGAATTGACTTTAGCAGGGTATGGGTCAACAGGTCATGGCCAGATCTTTTTTGTAGGAGCGGTGCCCCCACGATGTAGGAGCGGCGCCCCCACGATGTAGGAGCGACGCCCCCGTCGCGATAGAGCCCCGCAGACCACTACCCATCGCCCCGAGGGCGGGGCTCCCACAAAATGGAGGTCGTCACCTGTAAGCGCGGCGCCCCCGCCGCGATAAAGCCTCGCTCAATGGCTGTGCATGGCGCTGACCACTTGCACCGCCGACCCTGCGGCCAATGTGAAGCCCAGGCCCCCATGCCCGGTGTTGAGGTAGAGGTTGGCTGGGCCGTTTTTTTGTCGGCCGAGCACGGGCAGACCGGTGGGGGTGGCCGGGCGCATGCCGGTCCAGGGGTGCAGGTCGGCAAAGCGCGAGCAGTCGCCAAACAGGTCCCGGGTGTCGGCCAGCAGGCTGTTGATGCGTTCGGGGGGAATCTGCGTGGTGTGTCCGACCAACTCGACCATGCCGGCCACGCGCAGGCGTTCGCCCAAACGCGCAAACACGACTTTGCGGGCGCTGTCGGTGATGCTGACGTGGGGGGCCAGGCCGGGGCCATCCGTGTCCACCGTGATGCTGTAACCCTTGAGCGGGTAAATCGGCAAATGAATGCCCACTTGTGCGGCCAGACCTGGGGTGGTGTGGCCCGTGCACAGCACAAAGGCATCGGCTTGGATGTCTTGCCCCGAGGCCAATGACACGGCCTGCACTTGTTGGCCACGCACCAACAAGCGTTCAATGCGCTGACCCATGCACCATTGCACATCACGGGTCGACAAAATGTGCACCCATTCCTCACACAGTTTTTTGCAGTCTGCGGCGCATTCGCTGGGCGTGTAGATGCCGCCCGCAAACAGTTCGCGCCGGGGCGCCAAGGCGGGTTCGATGGCGCAGGCCTCGCTGGCCGACACCGCATGTTGGGGCGATCCGCCCAGCTGCTGCTGCAGGGCCAGTTGTTGGCGTGCTGCGTCAAAGGCAGTTGCTGAGCGAAACATCACCAGTTTGCCGCTGCTGGAGAAATCAAAATTCAGTGTTTCTTGTTCGCGCCAGTCGTCCAGAGCGGCGCGGCTTTGGGCGGCCAGGCGCAGCAGTTGCGCTGTGGTGCTGTGCGACTGAGCGGTGTTGCAGGCCCTGAGAAAGCGCAGCAACCAGGCCCACTGCGCCGGGTCCCACTGTGGGCGGATCTTGAGGGCGGAGTCTGGGGACAGCATGAGCTTGGGCAGTTGTGCCCAGATGCCGGGGTCGGCCATGGGTTGCACGTAGTCGTAGCTCAGCTGTGCCCCATTGCCGCCGCTGGCCCCCGAGGCCGCTGCGCCTTGGTCCACCACGGTGACGCGGTGACCTTGTTGCGTGAGTTCGAAAGCGGTGCTCAGGCCGATGATTCCAGCACCCAGAACGCACACATGCATGAGACACCTTTGACAAAAACAGCCAGTTTAGCGCTTGCCTTATCAGGGTCTTCGATATCAGCGTCAACCCTGATGTGGGCCTGTTTGAACTCAAAATGGGCACAAGTTGTGCTACACCCTAGGCTGTTGGTTTTTAACCTTCTTTCGTAATTCACACTCCAAGGAATGTCATGAAGCGTCGTCAACTGGTTCTGGTTTTGGGTCTGGCAGCGGCCATGGTCGCCCCGGTGCAAGCACAACAATTTTTCCGCATCGGCACGGGCGGCACGGCCGGCACCTATTACCCGGTGGGCGGCATGATCGCCAACGCGGTCAGCCAGCCCGGCAAGATCGTGGCCACAGCCCAGGCCACCAACGGCTCGGTGGCCAACGTCAACGGCGTGGCCGGTGGCGCTTTGGAGTCGGGTTTCTCTCAGTCGGACGTGGCCACCTGGGCTTACACCGGCACCGGCGTGTACGAAGGCAAGCCCAAGGTCACCGACCTGCGCATGATTGCCAACCTCTACCCCGAGAGCATTCACCTGGTGGTCAAAAAGGGTTCGGGCATCAAGTCGGTGGCTGACCTCAAGGGCAAGCGCGTGGCGCTGGACGAGCCAGGTTCTGGCACCTTGGTCAACGCCCGCATTGTGCTGGCCGCTTATGGCGTGAAGGAAAGCGACATCAAGCCCGAGTACATCAAGCCCAACCAGGCCGGTGACAAGCTCAAAGATGGCGCACTCGATGCCTTCTTCTTTGTGGGCGGCGCACCCGCGGGTGCGATTGCCGAATTGGCATCGAGCGGCACCGGCATTGAGTTGGTGCCTTTGGCCGGCCCCCAGGCCGATGCTTTGCGCAAGACCAATCCGTATCTGGCTGTGGACACGATCGCTGCAGGCACTTACAAAGACGTGCCCGCCGTGCAGACCATGGCCATGGGCGCCCAGTGGGTGACCAGCGCCAAGGCCGACGCGGAAACCGTGTACCAAATCACCAAGGCCTTGTATGGCAAAGCCGCTCAGGACACCCTGGCTGCTGGCCACGCCAAAGGCAAGTTCATCACCAAAGAGAACGCGGTCAAGGGCGTGGGCATTCCTTTCCACCCCGGTGCCGAGCGCTTCTACAAAGAAGCCGGTCTGCTCAAGTGATGCGGGGTGCACCGAGCCTGGTGCAGGCGCGGTGCCCTTGCTGTGATCGACCCTCGCAAATCTCCACCGATCGCCCCGGGGGCGGGGCTCCCACAAGGTGGCAGGTGTATTGATTTTGTAGGAGCCCACCCCGTGGGCGATGATGTTTGAACAGGGCGCCATGGCGCCCTGTGTGTTGTGAACAAGGCCCTACAGTGCCTTGTGTTGTGAAGGACAGGTATGGCCGAAGCCCTCGAGCGCAATGTGCGCAATTTGCAAGAACTCGAAGAAAAGTTCGACCCCGAAATGCGCTTTCGGCCCACATTGCCGCCCGCCACGGTGATCGTGAAATGGCTGCTCATCATCCTGTCGGGTTTCCATTTCTACACAGCTGGTTTTGGCCTGCTGCGCGAGACCACCCACCGGGGTGTTCACCTGGCTTTTGTGCTGGGGCTGATTTTTCTGGTGTTTGCGGCGACCAAGTCAGACGCCAGCAGCACCGTGTCCAAAAGTCGCCTGAGCATTGGCGGTGTGCCACTGATTGACTGGTTGCTGGGCCTGGCCTGCGCGGCCAGCGTGATGTACATCCCTTACGTGTTTGACGACCTGGCCTTTCGGGTAGGCAACCCGGACACGATGGACGTGGTCATGGGCTCGGTCCTGTTTGTCACCTTGCTCGAAGCCACACGCCGCTCCATGGGCTGGCCCTTGCCTTTGATTGCGCTGGGCTTCACGGCCTATGCCTTGACCGGGCCGTATTTCCCAGGTTTGCTCAAGCACGCGGGCGCGAGCTGGAGCCAGATGATCAACCACCAGTACCTGACGAGCCAAGGCATTTATGGTGTGGCGGTGGGTGTGGTGGCGACTTATGTTTTTCACTTTGTGCTGTTTGGTGTGTTGGCCACGCGCATTGGTTTGGGGCAGCTGTTTCTGGACATCGCCTCCACCGTGGCCGGGCGTTACGCCGGTGGTCCGGCCAAGGTCAGCGTGTTCGGCTCGGCCATGTTCGGCACGCTCAGCGGTTCTTCGGTGGCCAATGCGGTCACCGTGGGCTCGCTCACCATCCCGGCCATGATCCGGGTGGGCTACCGCCGTGAGTTTGCGGGCGCGGTCGAGGCCGCATCGTCCACAGGCGGGCAGATCACGCCGCCTGTGTTGGGTGCGGCGGCATTTTTGATGGTCGAGTTTTTGAACGTGTCCTACCAGACCATCATCGCTGCGGCCATCGTGCCGGCCTTCATGCATTTCTTTGGTGTGTTCATGCAGGTGCACTTCGAGGCCAAGCGCTATGGCTTGCGGGGCCTGACCGAAGAAGAAATGCCCAAGCTGCGCGAGTCCTTCAAGCAGCGCTGGCCCACTTTGATTCCACTGGCTTTGCTGATCGCCATTTTGGTGTCGGGCCGCACGCCTTATTTGGCGGCGTTCACCGGCATCACGTCATGCATGATCGTGGGCCTGAGCACCACGGTGTGGGGCAACCGCAGCACCAACTGGCTGTTGCTGGTGGTGCTGCATGTGCTGCTGGCGCTGGTGGCGTTTGTGGACTGGGGCAGCGACGGCGAGACCATCAAGCTGGGCTTTTTGGCGCTGGGCGTGGCCCTGATTTGGGCCGGGCAAAAGTGGCTGGGCTTGGTGGGTCGCATTGACAACGCCGTGCTGCTGGAGGCCTTTGAAACCGGGGCCAAATACGCGCTGGCGGTGGGCGCTGCGGCGGCCACGGTGGGCATTGTGATTGGTGTGGTCACGCTCACAGGTGTGGGCTTCAAGATCAGCTTCATCATCACCGGCTGGGCGCAGATGATCTCGGCTTTCTTGATGGACTGGTTGCCCGCCTTCATGGCCGACAGCAAGTCCTTGACGCTGTTGGCAGCGCTGTTCATGACCGGCATCGTCTGCATCTTGATGGGCTGCGGTATCCCGACCACGGCCAACTACATCATCATGGTCACGGTGGCCGCACCCACTTTGGTGCAGCTGGGGGTGGAGCCACTGGTGGCGCACTTCTTTGTGTTTTATTACGGCGTGCTGGCCGACATCACGCCGCCGGTGGCGCTTGCCGCTTATGCGGCGGCGGGCATGGCTGGCGGTGACCCGTTCAAAACCGGCAACATGGCGTTCCGCCTGGGCCTGGCCAAAGTGCTGGTGCCCTTTGTGTTTGTGTTCTCACCCTCCTTGCTGCTGGTGGCCAAGGGCTTCACCTGGGCCGACTTTGCCATCACCTTCACCGGTTGTGTGCTGGGCATCGTGGCGCTGGCTGCGGCGCTCAGTGGTTACCTGATGACCGTGATGAAGGGTTGGGAACGCGCCCTGTGCGCCTTGGGTGCTCTGTGCCTGATTGCGCCGGGCCTGAAAATCAGTTTGCTGGGTGTGGCTTTCATGCTGCCAGTGCTGGCGTACCAGTGGGCCCACCGGGATCGTTGACCTAAAAATGCGGGGCCCTCACAAAATGCGGGGCTCCCACAAAACGCGGGGCCCTCACAAAATGCGTGCCTGTCACCTTGTAGGAGCGACGCCCCCGTCGCGATCACCCTCGCAGACCACCAACAATCGCCCCGAGGGCGGGGCTCCCACAAAATGCGGGGCCCTCACAAAAAATGCGGGGGCTCCCCCACAACGCGGGGCCCTCACAAAATGCGGGTCCGTCCCCTTGTAGGAGCGACGCCCTCGTCGCGATCACCCTCGCAGACCACGACCCATCGCCCCGAGGGCGGGGCTCCCACAAAATGCGGGGCTCCCACAAAATGCGGGGCTCCAACAAAACGCGGGGACCTCACAAAATGCGGGGCCATCCGCTTGTAGGAACGACGCCCCCGTCGCGATCACCCTCGCAGACCACCAACAATCGCCCCGAGGGCGGGGCTCCCACAAAATGCAGGGCTCCCACAAAATGCGGGGCCTCCCACAAAACGCGGGGCACTGGCTTTACATGCGCTCAAAAATGGCCGCGATGCCCTGACCGCCGCCGATGCACATGGTCACCAAGGCGTAGCGGCCGTTTACCCGCTGCAACTCGTACAGGGCTTTCACGGTGATCAGTGCACCGGTCGCGCCAATGGGGTGACCCAGCGAAATGCCCGAGCCGTTGGGGTTGACCTTGGCGGGGTCCAGGCCCAGCTCGCGGGTCACAGCGCAGGCTTGCGCGGCAAAGGCTTCGTTGGCTTCGATCACGTCCAGGTCGTTCACCGTGAGGCCGGTTTTCTTGAGCACGGCTTGTGTGGCCGAGATGGGGCCCACACCCATGATTTTGGGGTCCAGACCGGTGTGGGCGTAACCCACCAAGCGGGCCATAGGCTTGGCTCCACGGGCCTTGGCCGCACCGGCTTCCATCAGCACCACGGCGGCGGCCGCATCGTTGATGCCCGAGGCGTTGCCAGCGGTCACGGTGCCGTTTTCTTTCACGAACACGGGCTTGAGCTTGGCCATGTCTTCGAGCTTGCAGCCAGGGCGGAAATGCTCGTCGGTGGCGTAGGCCACTTCGCCTTTTTTGCTTTTCAGCATGACCGGCATGATCTGGTCTTTGAAGCGGCCCTCTGTTGTGGCGCGTTCAGCACGGTTGTGGCTTTCCAGCGCCAATGCGTCCTGCATCTCGCGGGTGATGCCGTATTTGGCGGCGACGTTTTCTGCCGTCACGCCCATGTGGATGTTGTGGAAGGGGTCGTGCAGTGCGCCGATCATCATGTCGATCATCTTGGTGTCGCCCATGCGTGCGCCAAAGCGGGTGGCCAGACTGGCATAAGGGGCGCGGCTCATGTTTTCTGCGCCGCCGCCAATGGCGATGTCGCAGTCGCCCAGCATGATGGACTGGCTGGCGCTGACGATGGCTTGCAGGCCCGAGCCGCACAGGCGGTTCACGTTGAACGCGGGCGTGCCCTCGGCGCAGCCGCCGTTGATGGCCGCCACGCGCGACAAATACATGTCTTTGGGTTCGGTGTTGACCACATGGCCAAACACCACATGGCCGACGTCTTGACCTTCGGTGCCTGCGCGGGACAGGGCTTCGCGCACAACTTGTGCGGCCAGCTCGGTGGGTGCGATGTCCTTCAGGCTGCCGCCAAAGGTACCAATGGCGGTGCGCACACCGCTGACAACAACAACTTCACGGCTCATGGGAATGTCTCCAGAATTAAAAAAATCAACATAAGGATTGATGACCCAAACAGTGTCAGGGTCAATGGCTACAAGGGACTGACAAGCTGGGCCTACGGGGACTGTGTCGATGATTTTTGTCACGCCCTCGCCGCGATCACCCTTGCAGACCACCCAGAATCGCCCCGAGGGCGGGGCTCCTACAAAATGCGGGGGCCATCCCCTTGTAGGAGCGACGCCCTCGTCGCGATCACCCTTGCAGACCACCCAGAATCGCCCCGAGGGCGGGGCTCCTACAAAATGCGGGGGCCTTTCCCTTGTAGGAGCGACGCCCCCGTCGCGATCACCCTTGCAGACCACCCAGAATCGCCCCGGGGGCGGGGCTCCTACAAAACGCGGGGGCCATCCCCTTGTAGGAGCGACGCCCCCGTCGCGATCACCCTCGCAGACCACCCAGAATCGCCCCGGGGGCGGGGCTCCTGCAAAATGCGGGGGCCATCCCCTTGTAGGAGCGACGCCCTCGTCGCGATCACCCTTGCAGACCACGACCCATCGCCCCGAGGGCGGGGCTCCTACAAAATGCGGGGGCCTTCCCCTTGTAGGAGCGACGCCCCCGTCGCGATCACCCTCGCAGACCACGACCCATCGCCTCGAGGGCGGGGCTCCTACAAAACGCGGGGGCCATCCCCTTGTAGGAGCGACGCCCTCGTCGCGATCACCCTTGCAGACCACGACCCATCGCCCCGAGGGCGGGGCTCCTGCAAAATGCGGCATTCGCCATTGGGCGGCTTCCACACTGACGCACAGGCCATGACATGCCTTTGACTTGAAACTTGACGGGGCCAGATGCACAGCGCTGTGCATCAGCCACGCACATCGGCCACGGCTTGCTCGCCAAAGTCGGGGCGGGCCAAGAAAGCCAGCACCTGCGCGGCCGCTTGTGGGGCGCTGCTGAGTTGCCCATTGGCCTTGAGTTGCAAAAACTTGGCTTGGTCAGGAAAGGCCTCGCCTGCCGCACCGCGCATCTGCACTTGCATGTCGGTGTCAATGACCCCGGGGGCCAGCGAGCAGACACGGGCCCCGTGATCTTGCAAGGCTTCGTCCAAGGCCATGCAGCGCGTGAAATGGTCCATGCCGGCCTTGGCCGCACAGTAGCCGGCCTGTGAGGCCATGGGGTAACGCCCCAAACCAGATGAAATATTGAGCACTTTGCGAGGCAAAGTCCAAGACTGTGTGGCCCTCAAAAATGCGGCGCACAAGGCCATGGGCGCTTCCAGCCCCACCCGCAAGGCCCAGGCCAGATCGGCAGGCTGGGACTGGCTCACGGGCAAGATGGGGGGAATCACCCCGGCATTGTTGATCAGGCTGACACTGGCCAAGTCATCGGGGTTTTGGCCTGCAAGCCAGTCACTCAGGCGGGCTGCTGCCCCAGTGCCGTCAGCCAAATCGTGGGTCCACTGCGTCAGGGGTACCGCAGCTTTTTGGGCGGCACTCTCCAAGGCGGGGTTGGCGTTGCGCGAGATGCACAACAAAGCATGGCCAGCTTGCAGCAATTGCTCGGCCATGGCCAATCCCATGCCCCGGGATGCGCCAGTGAGGATGTAAAGGTGGTGTTTCATGCCGGGCATGTTAGGGCCAAGCCGCCACTTGCGCAAAGCCGCGCAGCACCTGTGAGTCATGTGGAAGACAGCTGCATCGGCATCGCTGCCTTGGCCGCAGGAACGACGCACTCGCCGCGATAAAGCCTCGCAGACCACCCCCCCATCGCCAAGGGGCGGGGCTCCCACAACAAGCCAATGGCAGGTCTGCTCCAGCGGCGCTCCATAAAAGGCGTTCCATGATTGGGTATGCTCAAGCCTTGATTCATTTTTAATATTTTTGAGTCCTAAGGTATGAAAAAAATTCAAAGAGCTAAGGCTGCACCCGCCAAAAGCAGGGCCACGGCCACGCTCAACCGCCAACTGTCCGATTTGGGGCAGCGCTTTGTGCAGTTGTCGGCCCAGGGTGACTTTGCAGCAGCTTTGGCGGTCAACACACAAGCCCGCCAGCTCATGCCCTTGCACCCTCAAATTTTGGGCGATGCGGCGTTTTGCCATTTGCGCTTGGGCGACCGCGAGCAAGCCCGCAGCATTTACCTGCAAGCCTGCCCACTGGCCCCCGAAGACGTGAACCTGTGGGACGGCTTGACTGAAACCTGCGGCCACCTGGGCCTGATGGACGATGTGCGCCAGTACGGCTTGCGCAGCCTGTCGCTCAAGGATCAAAAAACCCATGGCCAGCCTGTTCGGGCGCTGCCCGCCCAAGTGCCTGCACCAGGCCAGGATGCCCGCCGCCAGGTGATCGCCTTCAGTTTGTTTGGCGATCAGCCACGTTACTGTGAAACCGCCAAATTGAACGTCATGGTGGCCCAGCAACTCTTGCCCCACTGGACTTGCCGTTTTTATGTGGACGACACCGTCCCCTTGGTCGTGCGCCAATCGCTGCGGTCCATGGGGGCGCAGCTGGTCGAGGTGTCAGAGCGCGATCGCCAAGAACTCAGTGGCCTCATGTGGCGATTTTTGGTGATGGAGGACGAAGGTGTTGACCGCTTTTTGATCCGCGACGCCGATTCCTTGATTTCCAAGCGCGAGGTGGCTGCCATTGAAGCCTGGCTGCGCAGCGACCGGCATTTTCATTTGATGCGCGATTATTTTTCTCACACCGAACTGTTGCTGGCCGGCATGTGGGGCGGCTGCGGCGGGGTGTTTCGGCAGTTGCGCCAGTCCATGGTGGATTTCGTGGCCCAAGGCCAGTACCTGGGCCTGCGGGTGGTGGACCAGCACTTTTTGCGCCAGTGCATCTGGCCCACCGTGCGTCAAAGTCTGCTCTCGCACGATCCGGTTTTTGGCTTCATGGACGGGCAGGATTTTCCGCCCCACGAAGCCCAAGATCTGGGCGACGCCTTTCATGTGGGCAGCAATTTGTCGAGCACCAGCATCGGCGCGAGCACCGACCTGCCGCAAGGCCAGTCGGTGACTTGGAAAATTGTGGATGCCCAGCAAACCACCATTTGCCAATATGCCAGCCCGGTCCACCAAGGCCAGTGGCGTGCCGATATTCCCGGCCCTTACGCCCAAATGCTGACCCAAGGGGTGTGGCGCGTGGAGGTGGTGCGCTGATCGGCTTTCATGAGCCTTGTGCCGCGCGGATGCGGTTGACTTGCAAAGGGGTGACCTCGGGGGCCTGGTTGCCCCATTGGGTGCGCAGGTGGGTCAACACGGCGGCGATCTCGCGGTCTTCGAGTTCGAGCACGGCCGGGGGCATGCCAAATGGCCGAGGGTGCAAGGCCGTGGCCGGGCCGTAGCCGCCGTAAAGCACCAATTGCACCAGGTTGGTCGGATCGTTCATGCGCACAGCACGGTTGCCCGCCAAGGCCGGATAGGCCACCTCGCCATTGGGGGTGTTCAGGCCCTCGCCTTTTTCGCCGTGGCAGGCCAGGCAATGCCGTTCGTAGGTTTTTTGGCCCAGCTGGGCCATTTGCAAACTCACTCGGGCGGGGGCGGGGGGCTGCGTTGGGCGCTGGGGTGCTGATTGCGCACCCGATTGCAAATACAGCGCCATGGCGTGCAAATCGGACTCGCTCAGGTGCTGTAGGCTGTGTTGCACCACTTCGCCCATGGGTCCGCTGGTTTGTGCGGTGTTGGAGGCACCCGTGCGCAGCAAGCGCACGATTTCGGGCAGGGGTGTGCTGGCCAGGCCGGTTTCGGTGTCGCGTGTCAGGTCGGGGGCGTACCAGTTGACCACCGGCATCAGCCCGCCAGACAAGTCATGGACCGCACCGCTGGCACCCAAGGCGTTGCGCGGGCTGTGGCAGGCGGCGCAGTGGCCCAGGCCTTGCACCAAATACGCGCCCCGGTTCCATTCGGCGCTCTGGGTCTTATCGGCCTGAAACGGGCTGGGCTCAAAAAACAGGCTGCGCCACACGGCCAGTGCGGGCTGCGTGCCCAAGGGCCAGACCAAGGTGTGGGCCGGCTGGGCTTGCACCACCGGGGCTTGCGTTTGCAGCCAGGCAAACACCGCGTCACTGTCTTCGCGGCTCACGACACTGGTGTGGTTGTAGGGGAAAGCCGGGGCCAGCAAGCGCCCACCTTTGGATCGGCCGTGGTGCATGGCTTGCCAAAACTCATCCGCCGTCCAACGGCCCAAGCCGGTTTCGGGGTCGGGCGTGAGGTTGCTGCTGTAGACGCCACCAAACGGTGTCTCGATGCGGCGTCCGCCGGCCAGCGGCACCGAGCCTCTGGCGGTGTGGCAAGCCATGCAATTGCCGGCCAAAGCCAGGTAACGGCCTTGTTCGATTTGGGCTTCGTTGCTGCGCGTGCTGGCAGGTGTGGGGGCTGTGGGTGCTTTTGGGTCCCACAACATATCGCCCCAGTTGTCCCAGACCACCGCGAGGGCCAGCACCAGCAGACTGAGCAGTGTGACCCCAGCCAGGCGTTTGACAGGGTGCATGTCCATCAGGAATCGTTTCATGGCTGGCCTTTCTGGGCAGGCTTGGCCGCGTGTTGGGGGGGAAGCGCCGATGGGGCCGCAAGGGGTGTCGACAACTCTGGTGCGCTGCCGCAGCGCAGGTCCTCGGGCAAAGCGGGTCCTGGCGGTACACGCTCGGCGGGGTGGGTGTCAGCCGGCAGTGGCTGGCGGGCCAGCCAACTCGACACCGCAATCAAGTCCGGGGCCGGAATGCGTTTGACCACCTCGGCCATGCAATCGGGGGCGTGCGCGCGGCGCTGCCCGGTTTGCCAGGCCCCCAGCTGCGCATTCAGGTAGTCCAGCGGCAGGCCCAGCAAGCCGGGCACGTTGGGTTGCACGCCCGTCAGGCGCACACCGTGGCACTGGGTGCAGGCGGGCAGGCCGCGTGCGGCATCGCCCTGGGTGACCAGTTGCTGGCCCTTGGCCAGGCGTTCGGGGGCAATGGTGTTGTTGGCTGTTGGGCTCGGGTAGGGCAGTTTCAGGTCGGCAAAGTACTGCGCCATTTCGCCCAGATAGGCATCGCTCAGCGGGTCCACCAAGCGGGCCATGAGCTCGTAATGGCGACGGCCTTGTGCGAAATTGCGCAGTTGGTTGTGCAGGTAACCGGCCGGTTTGCCCGCCAGGCGGGGGTAATACCCATCGGGCCCGGCGCGGCCTTGGTCACCGTGGCAAGCGGTGCAAGCACGGGTGCGCTCGGCCATGCTGTCGATCACACGCACGGGGGTCTGTGCCGTGGCCCAAGGGCTGGCCAAGCTGCTTGCGGTCACCACAAGAGCCGCCCAGACAACAGGCCATGGGCGCAAGCGCTGGGGTGTTGTGGGGGATGTGCCGTTGGCTGGACGCTTGAATCTTGCTAAAAGAGGGGAATTCTGTGGGCTGGGAAAGGTCGGCATCCTTGGAAGATAACCGAAGCGGCGACAATGTCGGGTTTTGCGCCAAAGTCTTCTGGCTTTGTTGCTTTGTTTTTCATTTGAAGTTTTAGCCATGTCCGATATCCAAGTCCGATTTGCCACCCTCCAGGATGCGCCCGCCGTTGCCGCACTGCATGTGAGCGCCTGCCGCGCCGCCTACGCTGGGCAAGTGCCCGATGCCCATTGGGACGCCACCCCCATGCCCAAGCGCGTGTCGTTTTGGAAAGAAGCCATTGAATACGGCGAGCCCCAAGTCGTGGTGGCCACGGTGGGCCGCGAGGTGGTGGGTTTTGTGGGCTTTGACCGCTCGCGTGACCCCAAGTCCAAAAACACCACGGGGGAAATTTGGGCCATTTACGCCGCACCCGACCGCATCGGCCAGGGCATTGGCCTGGCCTTGTGGGACGCGGCCCGCGAAGGCCTGCAAGACGAAGACTGCACCGATGTCACGGTCTGGCTACCCCTGTTGCATGAAAAAACCCTGCGCTTTCATGATCTGGCCGGTTTCAAGCGCGAGATGAACACCGCCCGCACCGTGCCCCTGGGCGGTGTCAAAGTCGAAGAAGTGCGTCTCAAGCGCAAATTGAACTGAACGGCACGCCATGCACATCATGTTGGCCCCGATGGAGGGCTTGCTCGACCACACCTTGCGTGATGTGCTGACCCGCGTGGGCGGGGTCGATGCCTGCGTGTCCGAGTTCATTCGGGTCACCAACACCGTCTTGCCCCGCCGCGCCTTTGTTCGGGTGGCCCCTGAGTTGCTCAACCAAAGCCGCACGCCAGCCGGGGTGCTGGTGAAAGTGCAATTGCTCGGTTCAGACCCGATTTGCCTGGCCGACAATGCGGCCGCGTTGGCCGAGCTGGGCCCTGCCGGAATTGACCTGAACTTTGGCTGCCCCGCCAAAACCGTGAACCAGCACCGGGGTGGGGCGGTGTTGCTCGATGAGCCCGAGTTGGTGGGGCAAATTGTGGCGGCCGTGCGCCGCGCGGTGCCTGCACACATTCCGGTGTCGGCCAAGATGCGACTGGGCTACAACGATGACCGCCGTGCCGAAGACTGTGCCCAAGCCATCGAGGCGGCAGGGGCCAGCGAACTGGTGGTGCACGCCCGCACCAAGGCCCATGGTTACCGCCCGCCCGCTTACTGGGACCGCATTGCCGACTTGCGCCAGCATGTGCGCTTGCCCCTGGTGGCCAATGGCGAAATCTGGACGGTGGCCGACGCCTTGCGTTGCAGCGAAGTCACGGGCTGTGACCGCATCATGATTGGGCGGGGCATGGTGACCGACCCGGGGCTGGCCTTGGCCATCGCGGCCCAAGTGCAAACAGGTCAGAGCCTGGGCCCTGGACAAGGGGTGGCCTGGAGCCGGATGCTGGAGTTGATGCAGGTGTTTTGGGTGGGCATTGGCCTGCGGGTGGCCACGCGCCACCGGGCGGGACGGCTCAAGCAGTGGTTGAACTACATGCGGCGCGTCTACCCACAAGCCCAGCTGGCTTTTGACACCCTGCGTTTGGTGCACGACGCCAGCGAAATTGAGCGATGGCTGCAGCAGCAAACGCTGCCGGCAGCACTGGACCGGGAACCACTCGAGCGGGCACCGGTTCAGTCGATGGGGTGAAGCCTCAGGTGGTTGGCCACTTCGGTGCGCAGGGTTTCGAGTTGAGGCGCCAACAGGCTGTAGGCTGCCCGCAGTTCACTGGCCTCGGCGTGTTTGCTCATGGCCTCGACCTTGACCACATGCTCGACCAGACCGTCTACACAAAACACGGGGGTGAAGCCCTTGAGTTGGTGCAGGATGCGGTTGGCACCGTACACATCGTCCTTGTCCAGTGACTCTTGCAAAAGAGGCAGGTCATCGCTGAGCGTTTGGTGCAGTGTTTTGAGCAGGGACAACACACCATTGGCGTCGCCAATGAACTCCATGGCCCGGTCAACGGACAAATAAATGGGCGGTTCAGAGTTGCTCATGCGGCAAGCTTACAAGTGAATACAAAAATCACGTTACTAAATGCAACGCACCAGCCTCTATTCTAGTCAAGCAAAGCGCTCAGTCCGCGCTCAGGTTCGAAACGTTTGTTTTTAAATAGCAAGCGGCTGGGGCCGGGAAAGGCGGGCGTCTGGACCGAATGCCGGGGATCACCCGGGTAGCAAATGGTGCGGATCCCCTCATTGTCAAAAGGTTCGGGTTGCACCACAGGCGGTTTTCTTTGCCGCGCCTCGTCCAGAACACTTTGGACATGGGGATGTCGGTGCAGGTGCACCAAACTCATGATCTGGGGTGGGGCCAATTCGATTTCACGGTTCCAATAGCGCAGCAGCGCATCGCCGGGCCTGATCCACAGGGTTTCGGTGGTCTCGTGGTTGTCGTGTTCGGCCACTTGGTCGTCCGGCACGCGGGTCACAAAAAACCGGGTGTCAAACCGTTTGTTGGTGACCGAGGCTTGCTGGGGCGTGATCCAGCGGCACCAAGGCAACAGGTGTTCGGTGTTGAGCGGCACCGCTTGACTGGCAAAAGCCTCGTGCCAGCTTTGCCCACTGGCCAAAGCCTGTTGCAATGCCTGAGTGCCGGCTTGGGCGACTTGGCCACAGCCGAGCAGCACACGGCACTCTTCATAGGCCTCGCGCATGGCGGCCACAAACAAACCGGCCGCACGCTCTGCGGCCAAATCGGGCTCATGAAGGCGGGCATGCAAAGTCTCGTGGTCCTGACTCAAGCGCTGCAACCAGGTGGGGCTCTGGTCTTGTGCATCGAGTTTGCCGCCTGGAAAAACATACACACCGCCCAGCACGTTCGATGCCTGGTGCCTGCGCATCAACAGCACTTGCAGGCCGTCCTGGCCGTCACGCAGCATGACCACGGTGGCAGCGTCCAGTGGGGGGGCGGTCAAAAATTCGGTGTTCAGTTCCATGGAGATGTCAATCGTGTAACAGCCAGCGTCACAGCGCTGGTTTAAAGTCAGCAGCACAAGATGTCTGCCAAGCTGAAGACTCAGGTTAGCAGATGAATCCGGACAGGCCTGTCGCCTGTTCACCGAAGTTGTTTCTTTTTTCTCAACCCCACACACAAGGACAGGCCATGGGCATGAATTTCACAGGACGCGTCGCCATTGTCACGGGCGCAGGCGGTGGCTTGGGCAAACAACACGCTTTGGCATTGGCCGCACGCGGCGCCAAGGTGCTGGTCAACGACCTGGGTGGCAATGTGCATGGTGAAGGCACCAGCGTCTCGGCCGCACAGGCCGTGGTCGATGAAATACGCGCGGCCGGTGGTGAAGCGTTGGCCAACGGCGCATCGGTCACCGATTTCGAGGCCGTCCAAGCCATGGTGCAGCAGGCCGTTGATGCCTGGGGCCGGGTGGACATTTTGGTCAACAACGCTGGCATTTTGCGGGACAAAAGTTTTGCCAAGATGTCGCTGGACGACTTCAAGCTGGTCATGGACGTGCACGTCATGGGGGCCGTGCACTGCACCAAGGCCGTCTGGCCCCTGATGCAGGCACAAAACCACGGGCGCGTGGTCATGACCACTTCTTCCAGCGGTTTGTACGGCAACTTTGGACAAGCCAACTACGGGGCCGCCAAAATGGCTTTGGCGGGCTTGATGCAAACGCTGTCCATAGAGGGTGAAAAGCACAACATCCGGGTCAACTGCCTGGCCCCGACGGCCGCCACCCGCATGACCGAAGGCCTGATGCCCGAGGCGGTGCTCAAGGCGCTCGACCCCAGTGCGGTGGTGCCCGCCATGTTGGTCATGGCCAGTGACGATGCCCCCAACCGCACCATCATCTGCGCTGGTGCTGGCAGTTTTGAGGTGGCCCACATCACCTTGACCCAAGGTGTGCATTTGGGCACGGGTCCCGACACGGCCGAACGATTGGCTGCCGCCATGCACGCCCTGACCGATCGACAAGGCGAAACGGTGCCCCGCGCAGGCTCAGAGCAAGGCACGCTGGAGGTGAATAAGGCGCTTCAGGCCCATGCCACTTAAGGGGGCTCGGCTCGGGTTGAGGTGTCCCAAGTGGCTGCGCTGCCACTTGGGACTGAAAGTGGGACTGAAAAGTGCATGGACTTTTTAAATCATTTCTAGAAACGTTAATTATCCAAAATATGTAAAATAAAATCCTTGAAATTAAGGATTTTTGTGATTTTGATCGACATGTTCGTTTATGTATTGAAAATTCCTTACCGAATGGGCAAAGGAATTGCTCAGAGTTCTGTCGCTTTATTGACGCGACAACCCCTGCGATACCAACCACATCACTATATTTGCAAAAACTGTGGTACAGCCAATGTGTTTCAACCTTGGACTCTGCGCAAAGAAGGCTGGGTCAAATGTCCACATTGCCGTCAAATCAACAAAATGCCTTATGGCAGCAACCCCAAACAGGCCATGCTGGCTTTGTTCACTGTGGGCAGTTTGCTGCTGCTGCCCTGGTTGATTTGGACCTGGTTGTCAAAATACAACAACACTTTGTTGTTCTGAATTTCGGTTTTTTGTCAGTGCCATTCCGGGTTGGTCATGACACCCATCAAAAAAGCCTTTAACCAAGCAGGATTCAAGGTGTCGCTGGAAATTTGAATCGCTGGATTCAATTTATGCTGAACTTTCAAATGCAAATCCTGAGTATCGGTCATGAAAATGACTGACAAGGATTTGGGTAATCCTTCGATGAAATTTTGCAATTCAACAACAGTGGCGATTTGTTGATCCACTGTCATATGGGTTTTCATGATCAATATGTCAGGAATCTTGTGTGAAAAAGACAAATAAGCTTCAGAAATTGTTTGTCCAATATTAAAATCAATCAACTCCTGCCATTGAGTGGTGCTATTTTTCAGTGATTTCAGCACCAATGCATCATCCACCATGAAACTGATCGAGGGCAGGGATCTGGTTTCTGAAGCGGAATAAATCGGTTTTTTGAGTTTATTTTGGTACTTTCGAATGGATTCCATGTCAATTCGGCGATGCCCGCCCGGGGTTTTCCAAGCCAATAACTCTTGTTGATCCACCAGGTTTTTGACCAAGGTGATGGATAAACCCAGCATTTGTGCAGCTTTGGCGGTACCAATCGCGTAAGCTTCGAGTCTTTTGGTCCCCTTGCTCTTCGTGTCAGGATTTTTTCCTATTAACATTTTATAATTATCTTTCAGTTCGATTGAGTACTTTAAACAATTTCTATTTTTTATAATATGTTGGCATCAGGAAAAAATCAACAATATCTTTCCATACAAAGTGAATGTTTATTGGGTTGCTATTCCATAAGCTAGGATTTACTATATTTCTTAAATCTAGAAATACAATGAATCAAAACAATCCAGAAGTCATCGTTCCACTGGCTGAAAATATAATAAAAGTACGCAATTGGGAAAAAGAAAACCTGCCCATCGAACAAAGTTCGCTGGCCTTAGACCTGTTCATGGTGATTGCCTACAACACCCTCAAAGGAAAACCACTGACACTGAAACAATTGTTTCACAGCATTGACTTCAGTGAAGCGGGTATTCGAAAGCATTTGAAACGGCTGCTCACTGAAGATTGGTGCAAATTGGAAGGTACGGAGCATGATCGGCGTTTGCGTCATGTGGTGGCTCAACCCAAAATGCTTGAATCTTTAAGCAATTATGTCGCGATCCTGTTGGAAGCGTATGGGCCAAAGCCCTGAAAATATCAAATGCCAGATGGGAGATTGAAAGCACTTGATTGCTGCAACACCAAAAGAGCACCCAAGGTTTCGAAATACAGCAAAGTTTTAGGTGTCAGACCCAGCAGTTTGGTCCTTTTATCGCCTTGTGTGTTGAATTCTTCAAGGTAGCCTTCAGACCTTAAAATAGTAAGCCGTTTGTGAAGCGTTGCCGCTGAACCGAGTTTCTTGAGTGAAATGGCTTCACGCACCGACATGGGTTGACCCTGATGCCAAGCCAAGGCAATCGCGTCTAACAATGCACGCTGATTGGGGTTCAAAATCAAATGCGAATCACGAAAAAAAACATTGGCCAATTTGGCAAATCATAAATAAGAATTGATGAGTGGTTGCATCCGATTCCTTGATTTTTTATTTGATTTTAATTTTTAATAGGTGATTTGCTAAAAACAAGCAGCATCACCCAAAACAGTGTCAAAACAATAAAGCTGCCTATATAGTCGCCTAGCAGCATTGCAAAATAATTTGAAAATGCATGGGTTGATTTCATGGACGTGACAATAAAAAATACATTGATAACGACTGCATGAACGGTCGCTGTGATGAAATCCATTTGAGGCAAATGAATGAATTTCAAATTGGCCAAATCATTGCTGATGCCCAAAATTTTAAGACTCATCCAGACACCCAGCCAAGTGGCACTTGTGCTGAAAAAACAATAAAGCAAGATTATGAATGGGTGAATCCCGTGCCAAAATTCATTGGCCAGCAAAAACAGCGCTGCAAAGCAACCCAAAGCACCCCAACCGCCGGCCAATAAAATGGAAAGGTGTTTGATGCCAGCCGGTAAAAAAATCAGACTGATGCCCTGTGTGTACACCGCCCAAGAACCTATTTGCTCATTGATTCTGTAAGAGAGATAAAAAAAAGACCCTGCAACGAAAGAAAGAAAAAGACCTTGAGAATTGATGGAAATGGATGGCAACATTGTGTCAAGGGTAGGGCCTGAGGATGGATTGTAGATCTCAAAATAAACGGTGAATACCGCTGAGTCATTCAAAGTCTGAGTGAAAAGTCAAGCCATTCCAGATTTGATAATCAAGCGGTCATTGTCAAATGTAAATTTCAACTCCATTATTTTAAATATAAAATTACAATTCATTGTAGAATTTTTAAAATTGATCAGTCCAGCCAAGTTGTTGGTCGAATCAACAGGCATTGGGCTTCTGTGCTTTTTGATCGCATCACCAAAAGAATGCATTTTTTGACGCTGTCAAGCCGTGTTGATGGTCCATGAGTTTTGCGTTTGAATTTGATGGATTTTTTTATAATCTGACGATCATGGAACGATCTGTTCCTTGTTTTTTGAAAACTTGCGTGTTCGGTATTTTTGAGCCCTATTTTGATGACGATTGACACTTACAAAAAACCTTTGCAGTCCAGATCCATCGTGACCGAGCAGCGTTTTTTGGATGCTTTGCACGAACTGTTGCAAGAGAAGTCTTTGGGACAAGTCACGATTGAAGAGATTGCGGACAAAGCACAGCTCACGCGTGGCGCCTTTCTCAAGCGTTTTGGGAGCAAAAAACAGGCTTTGCTGATTCTGTATGAGCGTTATTGCGACAAAGTTTTTGCAGGCATGGCCGAGATCACGCTCAATTTGCCGCAACACACACAAGCTGCAGACGTGTGTTACAGCATGTCCAAACAAGCCGAAGCTTTGCAATTGCTGGACTTTCCGGCCAATCGGGCGATGCATGAAATTTTTCAGGAACAGCTGACCATTGACCCTCGGACCAAGGAAATCTTCATGGCTTGTGTGGCGTTGATGCGGAAAATCCAAGCCCTGTTTTTGCCCCAAACGGGGGCATCGGACACGGGAGCGTTTGCCGCAGCGCAACTGTTGTTCACCCTGGATTACAACTTTGTCTTGAAGGCCATGCCCGGTTTTCCCCGAGATCCTGAGGTACGCCACCGCCTGATTGGCCGCTTGGTTGCCCACACCCTGGAAATTTAGTTGCAAGCCTTTTTTGTAGGAGCGACGCCCTCGTCGCGATGACCCTCGCAGACCACGAACAATCGCCCCGAGGGCGGGGCTCCTACAAAATGCAGGTATTCCCCACGGGGCGGGGCTCCTACAAAATGCAGGGCCTCCCCCTTGTAGGAGCGACGCCCTCGTCGCGATCACCCTCGCAGACCACGAGCAATCGCCCCGAGGGCGGGGCTCCTACAAAATGCAGGGCTTCCCTCTTGTAGGAGCGACGCCCTCGTCGCGATCACCCTCGCAGACCACGAGCAATCGCCCCCAGGGCGGGGCTCCTACAAAATGCAGGGCCTCCCCCTTGTAGGAGCGACGCCCTCGTCGCGATCACCCTCGCAGACCACGAGCAATCGCCCCGAGGGCGGGGCTTCTACAAACTGCAGGGCTTCCCCACTAGGCGGGGTTCCCACAAAATGTTGGTCATCACTATTGGGCGGGGCTCCCAAAATGCTGGTATTCCCCATGGGGTGGATCAGTGAATACCCTCTGTAAATACCCCCTTCGAAGTGTTTCAATCGCATGGCTTTATTCATCCACGAGATTTGAGGAACACCACACCATGACCACCCGCCGCCAATTGTTGCAAGGTGCCGCTGCCAGCATGCTGGGCCTGACCCATTTGCCTAATTTTGCGCAAACACGCCTGGAAAATCTGCGCATCATTGTGGGTTTTCCACCCGGTGGCACCACCGATGCATTTGCCCGCCGAATTGCAGAAAAAATGCGTGGCACTTACGCCAACAACGTCATCGTGGACAACAAGCCCGGCGCGGGTGGGCAGATTGGCGTGAC
The DNA here is from genome assembly GCF_003063265.1 of Limnohabitans sp. WS1. GTDB lineage: Bacteria > Pseudomonadota > Gammaproteobacteria > Burkholderiales > Burkholderiaceae_C > Limnohabitans_A. The sequence goes on along the minus strand of NZ_NERU01000013.1, from coordinate 75,377 downwards.
CACCCTCAAGTCTGCGGCGGCCGATGGGGCCCACATTCTGTATTCGCCCGCTTCCATGCTGACGATTTACCCGCACTCGTACACCCGTCTGAGCTATGCCCAATCGGATGTGACGCCCATCGGCATTGGCCATTCCACCGACCATGCTTTTGTGGTGGGACCTGCGGTGCCCGAATCGGTAAAGAACATCAAGGATTTTGTCGAATGGGCCAAGGCCAATCCTGGCAAAGCCAGCATCGGCAACCCCGCAGCAGGCTCCATGCCCCATTTGCTGGCGGGTCGCTTGGCCATGTTGGGCGGCTTTCAAATCACCAACGTGCCTTTTGCAGGCTCTGGCCCCGCCATTCCCCAGGTCATGGGCGGGCAGCTCGCGGGCATGTCGTCGCCATTGGGCGACTGGGTGCAGCACCACAAAGGTGGCAAGATCCGGATTTTGGCCACCTCGGGTCCCGATCGGGCCGTGTTCACCCCCGAAGTGCCCACCTACCGTGAGCAAGGCTTTGGCGAGTTGTTGGTGCGTGAGTGGTTTGGCTTTTTTGCCCCTGCTGGGGTGAGCGAGGCGGCCAAGCAAAACCTCAATGCGGCACTGCGCCAAGCCATGAACCAGCAAGACATTCGAGACTTTGTCACGCCCCTGGCCGCCAACCTGGAGGCCAGCACCACGGCGGAGCACACGCGGCGGCTTGCCGAAGACTCGGACATGGCGCGGCGTTTGGTGTCGGCCTTGGGTTTCAAAGCTGACTCTTGATGACCCGGCACAAAGGGCAGCCTTGACTGCCCTTTGTGCCTTGGCCCTGTTTCAAACCCAGGACCCGTCATGGGCGGCGCTGCAAACATCACAGGGTCGCCGAATCGAATCCTTTTGCTTGGGTGTTCAGACCCAGCCCTGCCGCCACACACTGTCGTCTTGCAAATCCCGCCAAGCCAGAACCTGAACGGCCTTTGAAAACACCGCTTCGATTTCCACCAACTCAATCGGGTCCGTCGGTAGCTCTGGCTGAATCACCCGGCTGACCAAAAAATGTTTTTGTTTGGACACGGGTTTCACGGCGGTCCATTTGGTCAGTAGGAGTTTTTTGGGGTTCAGGGGGTTCATGACTGAAGGCTCACAGTTACTGTTTTGGCCTGCTGTACATGTGACCGATGGGCCATCAGGCGGGAATGACGGGGTGCGAACCGATGGCGTCCCCCGTCGCGACGATCTGTCCAATGTAATCCATGCCGTAGAGCGAGGCCACAACTTTGACGGTGTCCCCTGCACCGAATTGCGTGTCATCGTCCCAGAGTGCAAATGTGGTGTAAGGACCGTGATTGAGCTGTGTTGGGGAAGTCGTCAGTTCAATACTGTTGACATAAAACTTGAAGGTGGCGTTCTCTGATATTGGTGCAAAGGTGATGTAGTCAGTGTCAATGTAGCTATTGGCGTTATCGCCCGATTGTGCAACGTAAACACTTAGCGTGTCGTCCCCAGTGTCGTTGGTTTCATTGAGTGTGACCGCCACAGCACTTGACCAGTTGTTTGCCTGATCGCCGGCCACGATGTTGTAGCTGTGGGCGTTGGAGGCACCCGCTTCAAAGTTATTGACCTCAGCTCCAACGCCTGTAGCCGTGATCTTGATCTGGCCACTGGCGTTGATGCTGAAAAACCCGTCTTCAGAAGTGGCCGAGCGAGCGTTGTTGCTCAGCAGGAACATGTATTGGGTCACGCCCACGTTGTCTGCTGCTGGAGTTATGGTGGCAACCACCGCATTGGCGCTCTGGTTTTCCTGGTAGCTCAACGATTCAGTAGCTAATGTGAAGCTCGGGACTGTGGTGTCGGGCAATTGCGGTCCGACGTTGTCGCCCTTAGCCAGCACTTGGCTTGAGTATTCGATTCCGTCAAAAGTGGCCATGACTTTGACCACATCGCCGACGCGAAACTGTGTGTCGTCATCCCATACGGCGGCGGTACTGGTCTGCCCCAATTGCAATTCGGTAGGTGCACCCAGTTCAACATCGTTGACAAAAAAACGGTAGCTAGTTCCTACCGGAAATTTGTCCATGATGATGTAGTCAGTATCATAAAAGATGGCCGTTACCGCAGCATTCCAGATGTCATCCCCCGATTGAGCCACCCCGATTTTTAGTGCGCCGGAGTCATCGCTGGCGTCGTTGGTTTCATTGAGAGTGACCGTCACAGCACTGGACCAGTTACCCGCTTGGTCGCCTGCGACGATGTTGTAGTTGTGCCCGTTGGAAGTGCCCGCTTCAAAATTGTTCACGTCAGAGGCTACGCCCAATGCCGTCATGCTGATTTGGCCATTGGTATTGATGCTGAAGAAACCGTCTTCTGAAGTGGCTGAACGAGAGTTGTCGCCCAGCAGGAACATGTATTCGGTCACGCCCACGCTGTCTGTAGCTGGAGTGACGGTGGCGACCACCGCATCGGCTATCTGGTTTTCCTGGTAATTGAGCGATTCAGTAGCAGATGAGAAGGTGGGTGCAGTGGTGTCGGGAATGATGTCATCGCTGGTGTCGTTGGTTTCATTCAGAGTGACCGCCAAGGCACTGGACCAATTGCCCGCTTGGTCGCCAGCGACGATGTTGTAGCTGTGAGTGTTGGAGACACCCGCTTCAAAATTGTTCACATCAGCGGCCACGCCCAATGCCGTCATGCTGATTTGGCCGTTGGCGTTGATGCTGAAAAAACCGTCTTCAGAAGTGGCCGATCGAGCGTTGTTGCTCAGCAGGAACATGTATTGGGTCACGCCCACATTGTCTGTTGCCGCTGCCACGGTGGCGACCACGGCATCGGCTATCTGGTTCTCCTGGTAGCTCAATGGGGTTGCCGGTGAAAAAGAGGGGGCCGTTGTGTCGCTTGGTGGAGCGATGGGGCCGCCTTGCAACACTTTGAGGGTGTAGTCACCTTCGGTGTTGTTGCCATTGAGCTGGATTCGGACCTTATCTCCTGCCACCACACCTTCAAGTCTTGCCCATGATTGCGCTGTACCGGAACCAGCGCCGTCCTGATCAATCCACAACACGGCACCTTGGTCGCTGGAGACCAACCAAGCGTATTGTTGAATATCGTTTTTTGAGCTGAAGTTTTTCAGTGCCAGACTGAGGTCGAGCACATCCCGTTCTGATTTTTTGCTGTCCGACCATCTGTAATCCATCAGCGTGTCAAAGCCGTTGGCCTGGCGTGTCGCTTCAAAAACAAACACATCGTTGCTTTTGCTGCTGGCAGAAGCTGCACGGTTTGTGGTGTTACCCCAAAGAGTGTCATCGCCGCCCATGCCACGAATCCTGTCCAAGCCTGAGCCGCCGATCAGGGTTTGAGAAGTCGCAGCCCCCGTCAGCCCGTCATTGCCAGCCAGTCCATCGATCCAAGAATCACTGGAAGTGTAAACATCGTTGCCTGAAGTGGTTTTGCGAATGGGTTTAGTTGACATTTTTGGCCTCTTTTTAAAATAGTCATCGTGACTAGATTTCAAGTATATACACGATGTACAGATCAGGCAAAGTCAATGAAAATGAAGATATTGAATACTTAAATTTAATTAAATTTAGATATTTTAAAAAATTAAAAACTATATTTATTTTAATTTAATTCATTACAATTAAATATTTTTATTGGTAAGATAACGAGTGAGGCGGTCAATCAAATTGATGGTGAGGATTGCGCATCTTGCTTAAAGGCTTTTCTGATAAACAATCAAATTGATAATTAAGTCAATTAAATATACTTTAGTTTTCAATATATGGCTTTGGTCAAAAAAATCAGCTCCCTCAGGCCCCCGATGGCCACACCCAAGAGCGGATCACATCAAACGCGCGACAAATTATTGGCTGCCACTTTGGATTTGCTGCTCACGCATTTGCCACAGAACATCACAGCGCAAATGGTGTTGGAAAAAAGTGGTATTTCGCGTGGCTCTCTCTATCACCATTTCGAGGACATCTCAGCACTGTTGGAGGTGGCGTTGGTGGAGTCTTTTGCAAAAACAGTTGATAAAAGCTTAATAAAATTTGAAAATATAATTAAAAAAGCAAAAAATCGTGAAGAGATGCTGCTTGAATTGACCAAAGTTACCGACGCGACTCAGCAAAAATCTCTGCGGGCCATTCGGTTTCAGCGTGCACGCCTGATTGTTTTCAGTGAAGACAACCCTAGGTTGGCGAAGGCATTGGCTGTAGAACAACAAAGACTGACCGATACGATTGCCGACCTCATTGGTATGGCTCAGGAGCGTGGCTGGATGTTCACAGGGGTTGATGCCCGCAGCGCAGCGGTGTTGATTCAGGCCTATACGCTGGGCATGATCGTCGATGACATTGTGCAAGAGCAGATGACCCAAGAAAATTGGAGTGCCCTGATTCATCGGCTCATACAGCAGGTTTTTTAAACGAAGAGGCACTGCCTGTTGTTGATTTTTTTCTCATGCATCTGCCGATACCGTGTCTATCTTGCATGCGCAAAAACAAAGAATAAACGCATAAGCCCTCGTCTTTTGTGACAGGTGCCTTGAATAGCTGTGCCTACAATGTCAACACTATGAATCACCCCTCACCATTGACCAGTGCCTATCTCAGGTTTTTACAACTGATCAACACCATCGAGGCTTTGCCTGGATTGAATGAATTGGCTGCCAATGAAAAGGCGCTTTTTGATTCGGTTTTGGTGCACTGGTCCAAAGGCCATCCCTTGACGGTTCGAATGGCCATTGGGCAGGAGCTGCTGGGCTCACCCGCCACTTTGCACAAACGGCTCAAGCGCTTGATTGCCAAAGATTTGATCCTCACCCGCTACCAAGGCGGTGATAAACGGACCAAATATTTAGAGCCCTCAGAAAAAGGTTTGGCCTACGTTGAATGGCTCGACAGCAATATGTCGACTGCACAAGCGGGCCCCTTGCTCAGTCACAAGTCATCTTGAATTGAAGGGGGATGGCATCAGCGTGTAAAGGACAGGTGTTTTTGAACTCAAGGCTCAGTCTTGCAAGTTCCTGGAGACTTGGACTTGCCGATATTTCAAGATGCACCATTTCATGAGGTAGGCACCCAGCAAGGCCCCAAAAATATCACCCAAAACCATCCACACCACTTGGATGGGTTCGCTCAATTTGGAAGGGTCAACCACCGACCAAACCAAGTGATGCAAGACCGCATTGCTCAAGGCATACATCAGAGTTAATACGCCCAAGTCTTTGATGGACGTTAAGTGAACATTTCTTCGTGAGTACATTTTAAAAATACACAGAGAAATCAAAGGCCCACTGGCTGAGCAGCAAATATTGAGTGAGCTGACCAAAAAAGCCGCATCGTATGTCTGTGCCAAAAGCAAGCCGCCCATGAAGGTGGCCAACGTGCCCTTGAGTGGCCCCAAGACCAACACATTGGCCAATCTCACAAAAGCCGGCAAATAAATGAGGCTGATGTGGGGAGACACCTCGGCAAACTCAAAAATCCATCCGTTGGCAATGTGCGTGATGGGGTAAATGAGAGAAAAAACGATGATGAGCAGGGCATTCATTCGGTCAAATCTTTCTGGCACTGGGCTCATCTTTGACCGTCCCCATGGCTGAGTGGCAGCTCGCGCATCATGCGTATCAAAGGGTTCAAAAAAACGGTGTTTCTCAATCGTCACAGAGTGACCAACACCACGTCTTTTGTCGCCTCGTTCAAGATAGTTTAAGCGGGTTACAGCATTCTTTCTGCAAGCATGTGGGGGGCGCATGGTGAGCCGTTTTTCGCCCCTGCGTCAAACTGATCGCCTGCTCCACCTGGGAATCACAGCTTCGCTGCGGCTGTGATCAACTCTCAAAATGAGTGATTGACTCAAGGCCAGGGCTGCACACCTTGGGCTTGATGTGAATTCACAAAATTTTGAACTTTGAATCAATAAGGGGCAGGCGTGACGTTGAGCTTGATCGTCGGGCCAGGGTCACGCGGCAGCTGCACGTTGTATTGCTTGCCGTTGAATTCGTAGGTGACGTTGTAGCCCGTCACACGATTTTCAAAGACGTTTTGATAGGTGCAGTTTTGCACCGTTTGTGTCTGCGGAGTGGGTGCGCCTTCTATGTTGTTGCCCAAAATGGCACCACCAAAAATGCCCAGTGCTGTCGCTGCGGCCTTGCCACTTCCACCGCCGATTTGATTGCCCAGCACGCCGCCAGCAATGGCACCCATGGCCGCACCAGCACCACTTTTGTTCTGCTGCACAGCCACTTGTTCTTGGGTGCAAACTTGGCGTGGGACAGAGACTTGCTGGATGACCTGCACGGAGGAAATCACACGCCCCACTTCTTGCGCCCAAGTCAGTGTGCCGATGCTCAGGAGTGCCAACGCGACTATTGATTTTTTCATTTTTGTGATTTTGGACATTAAAGCCGGATGATACAACTGGGCAGTGTGTCGTTGTGGGGTCAGGGGCAGATGTCCGTTTAAGCGGCACCTTCACTTGAAACCAGCGCCCATCAAACCGACTCCTTCCGCCACACGCTGTCGTCTTGTGGTTCACGCCAGGCAATGACCTGCACCGCCTTGGAAAACACCGCCTCTATTGGCACCAACTCAACAGGGGCGGTGGGCAATTCGGGCTGAATCACCCGGTTGACCAGAAAGTGCTTTTGCTTGGCCACAGGTTTTGCGGCGGTACATTTGCTCAGCAGCAGTTTTTTGGGGTCGAGAGGTTCAGGCGACGACGCTGAAAAGGATTGCTTTGCAATGCCCGAGCCACCGCCCCAGCCAACTCACTTGTACGGCGGCAAGATTGACCTGCTGACATGGGTCCGAAACCCCCGGACAAGTGTGGAGATGATTGAGCGTTTCTACGACGGCAACTTGATGGCCGAGATGAACATTGAATTGCTGCAGGGCAAGCGGACTTGAAGTCGTATGCACGCTGTCTGGTCTTGTCGTGAAACCCGATAACGCAAGCGTCAAGTTTCATGACGCTGCTTTCTTTAAGAAAGGTATGTGCTGGCAGGTGCTGCGTGCACTGTGAACGCAAGCACTGCGTGCGCTGATCCGGTCGATCAGCAATCCAAGCCAGCCCCGTCAGGTAGATCCGCTGTCGTGGGGCTTGTTGGACGTGTTGCTGTCGCAGTGTAGTGAAGCACGACAGTGCAAGCACGAAGCTTCTCTCAAGAAAGCGTGTCCTGCAACGGTGCACGGCTGCTGTCCAAATGAGCCGAGTGCGGCTGGTCAAGACGGATTCGCTGGACGCGCACCCTGCGCGAATCACGGAAACCGGTGAAAGGACATCGCGGCGGCCCGGGAAGTCAAAGTTGCGTCGTCGGGATGGTGGGCGGCCTGCTGATCGGCACATTCAGCTTGATGACGGTGCCGGCGGGCGTGCTCTTGATAACGAGTGCCGCGCCGAGCCTTGCTGCGCGGGCACGCATGTTGGCCAAGCCGTGCCCGCCCGATGTAACGTCAAGATCGTGCTTGAATCCCGATCCGTTGTCGGCAAGCACGATGCACACGCTGTGTGTATCGGTTGCGTGCCAGGCCCTTAGCGAAGCCTGCGTCGCGCCGGCGTGGGCCATGAGATTGGAGAATGCCTCGAACAGGATCATCTGCAGGTCGCGTGAACCGTCAATTGTCCAACCCTCAATGGCCTCCAAATGCTTGACCGCCCAAGTCAGGTCGATGCCGGCCGCCCTCAGACGCGGGTCGAGGCGATAGCGCAGCGCGCCAAGCAGCGAGGCTATGTCGCCCTCGGTGTCATGCATCGCGTCGACTGTGAGTTTGAGGTGATCCAGCACATCACGCAAATGCTTGGTCAGCGTGTCGCGCGAGAGGCCTTGGTCCCCGGCCAGCGCCAAGGCACCGAGCAACTGGTTGCCTACGCCATCATGAAGGTCGCGCGTCAGGCGTTGCCGCTCCTCGATCCGGGCCTGATGGCGCTTCGCATCTACACCACGCTCGAAAACCAACTCCAATTGTGCCCGTTGCTCAGCAAGACTTTGGGCGAGTGTGCGGTTCATGGCTTGGGCCTTGCGGGTCAAGCGGCGCATTCGCTCGGCAATCAGCCAGGCCAGCGTGATACCGAAAATCACCCAAGCGTAGCGTGTCCAGGCAATTTCGCCATAGTGGTTCGCCCACGGGCCGAACAGGTTCATGTAGGGTCGGATGACGAGGACGAATATGTCACGCACAAGCACCACCCCAAGGGCCAGCATGCCGAATGCCAGCACGCGCTCCTCGAGTTCGGCGCTGGCAAGGCCAACCCGAACCACTAAGACGGCCACGCCGAGCCCGATCAGTTGTGACGGCAGCAGCACGAGCAACTCAAAAACTGGCCAGCCGCCAATCAACGCCAGCGCCAGCATCGGGGCGCACAGGAGCAGCACCAGATTGATTGCGGAGCGAAGGGCCCCTCGGTTGCGCTGAACCACAATCAGTGCAAACTTGCAGATCAGCATGCCTGCCGCCGCCTGCGCCGAGTAGGTGATGACGCCCCACCACGGCCATGGCAGAAACGGTCTCTCGATCAGCATATCGCCCATCGCCAGCCCCCAGAGCAATTCGGCGCTCGCATAAATCAGATAAAGAACGTCGCGCTGACGGATCCACAGCAGCAAAGCGATTGAACCCAGGATCAAGCTGATCACCACCACGACCAGTGAACCCGTCACGCGCCAGTCGTGCTGGGAAGCGTAGATGGGCATGACTTCAGTCGCTGTGCCGAACAGCAAACGGCTCAGTCCGGCCTTGCGTACGCTTTGTGCCTCGATCTCGATTTCGAGGCGATTGCCTGGCGCGACCAACGCAGCCGGGATTTGCGCAAGGTGTGGGCGCTTGGAGTAGTCGTCATAGGCATTGCTGGCGCTGCCGCGCTGCGCGATCAACTGGCCGTTGAAACGGATGCGAAAGCTGTTCCCCACCCGCGGAAGCAGCAGCGCATGGTCGACGCCGATCGTTGTAGCCCGGACCTCGAAAGTGAAACGGGCGCTGCCGGTCGACCCGCCGTGAACGGCATCCCAGTGAAAGGGCAAATCAATCTCGGTATGCCTTGGCGGTGCGCCGTCGACACTAAGAACCGCAGCCGCCCGATCAAGCGTCGTGAGGGCCTGTACGGAGCCGGTGGCCAGCCCCAACCCCAACCCGATCAGCAGGCTCAGGCATCGAGCGAAGTGCGCTATCGCGCTCGGGCTGACGCGCAAGCAATTCAATCGCGCCGCGCCCGGTCCAACAGCCCGAGAGCTCGGGACTCGAAGACGGCTTCGCCACGCGAGTTCACGCTCAACTTGCTGTAAATGCTCTTGATGTATGTCTGTACCGTCGAGACCGACACGCCCATCAGCGCCGCAATCTCCTTATAGGTGTAACCGCGCGAGATCAGGTTCAACGTCTCGGACTCACGTCGGGTGAGTTCGGGCATCCGCATGGATCGTGAACACAGTGACCCCAGTGAACCAGGCTCACGCTGCGGCGCGGCCGCCCCGTCTCTAACTCGCGAGATGAGCCGCCGGGCGATGAGCGGACTCATCGGCGCGCCGCCCGCGCGCAGATCAAGGATCGAGCGGGCGATGTCAAAGCCGTCGGCGTCCTTCAGGATGTAGCCGGTCGCGCCGGCCTCGATCGAATTGAGCACGATTTGTTCGTCGCCAAACATGCTCACGACCATGATGTCAGCGTGCGGTTGCGCCACGACGCAAGCGCGGATGACGTCGATGCCTGACCCGTCGGGCAAGCCGATGTCGGTGAGCAGCACGTCGAAGACGTTCGTCTCGATCCAGGCGCGCGCCGGGTTGCCGCGCTCGAACGCAGCCGCAATGCGCAGGCGCGGCTCGGCATCGATCGCTGCCAGCAGATGCGTCAGTGTCCGCCGATCGTCTTCGACGAGCACAACGGTGATCGGGGCTTGCGTTTCAGACAACGGCATAGACCAAATTCATTTTGCGAAGTTCTTAACAATTTTCACAGATTTCTAGAGTCTGCGCGATGCTGACTCACATAGACATGGGAGGCGGCCAGCGACGCGGCTCGCCATACTTATTACGCAGCTGAGGGGTTGTGGCTCCGGTCTTTACCAAAGGATATTGGGCAAAAAGGACTGGATTTTTAATTTTTTAAAATGAGGAAAACCTATGAAGCACGTCATAGTTATCGGCACGTTTGCATTGGGAGTAATTAGCTTTGGAGCTCAGGCCCAGACCTCATGTGGGGGTGCTAACCAGCCGGCCTGCGGTTCTGCGCAAGCCAACAAGAATAATCACGATTATTTGATGAAAAATAGCCCTAGTTACCGTATCAACCATAACTCGCAGCAGAGAGAGCAGGCTAAAGACGCTGCTCGAGTTGGCGAAAAGGCAACTCCCAATCGTGCACAGAACAACGACCATCGAAGCACTGTATCTAAGCAGTAAATACGGCTGACTGATCAAAAAAGCTAAAAGATGTGTCCGAGCCAAGGTAGAGCACTTGTTCTGTTTCAGGATGCGCGAGTTCGGGCAATTGAAGATACGCTACCGCGGCTTGGCCAACATCACGATGCAGCTGCATGCGCTCTTAGCGCTCTCTTTTCTGTGGATGCTCAGCCAATCACTTTTGAGTGAGGCGCGGGAAGGCGTGCGCTGGCAGTGGCCCAAGTAGTCTGCACATGGCCGCAAAAGGGCTTTCCAATGGCCAAAATCGCGCTGCGGTTGCCGCCATTTGCATCATCGCGCATCAGCTCTCGCCGTCGCAGTCCTTGTGTAGACGTTCCTTATATGAGGCGAGCTCGATGGAACTGTTGAAACGTGAAGAGTTGTGGGCGCGAAGAAGAAAACTTCAAGAGCGGCTTGCATGTGCTGCTGTCCACGGACATGGACATGGACAGGGACAGGGACAGGGACAGGGACAGGGACAGGGACAGGGACAGGGACAGGGACACCGGGTGCTGGAGACCCGGCTATTAGTGGGTGATCGAAGTTCACCATGACCATCGCATCTCATGGGGAAATGCGCCGTGTCCCACTAAGCTGCTTGGGCGTCAGCTGACCCCTGGAGTGGTTAAGTTTTTTCGAACACATCTCAATAGCACTTACTACTCGATCAATTTGCGCATGTCCCACTTTCACCTCTTTTTGTCGGCGCAACAGCGCCAGCGCCGCCACCTGTTGCAAGCTGGCGCGGCCCTTTTGACGGTCGGTCCTCTTGCCGTATTTGCGGAATCTGGCTCACCTCAGAGGGGAAGACAGGTCCTGCCATTGCTGCTTGCTCCCTACGCGCAAATCCCGCTGGAGCTGGCTCAGGTGCAGATCCACACTGAGGTCGTCGGGCTGGCGGCCCGCACGCGTATCGAGTTGCAGGTCTTCAATCCGAACAGGCAGGACCTGGAAGGTGCATTGCAGTTCCCTTTGCAGGATGGCCAGGTGGTCACTGGCTTTGCGCTTGAAGTCGATGGCGAACTGCGACCTGCTGTTCCGGTGGAGAAGGCCAAGGGACGACAGGTGTTCGAAGACGTGACCCGCACACGCATCGATCCGGCGCTCCTAGAATCCACCGGAACCAACAGTTACCGTCTGCGGATCTATCCGCTGCCTGCCCGCGGACTGCGGCGGGTCGTGCTGGAGATCACCGAAACCCTTGTGAGACAGCACACCGGGGTCCAACAGAGCGCACTGCTGCAGCTCCCATTGCAGCTCGGCATGAGCGTGCAGGAACTCGAGGTGACGGTACGCATGCCTCGGAGTGCATCCGGTACCGTTCCTCAGGCCCTATTCGCCGGCCAGGTACTGCCCTTGGTAAATGAGCGGGGCACCTGGCTGGTGCGCCTGGTGCGCAGCAATTACACCGGCACTGCAGGCCTGCGCGTTGCGGTGCCGCTGGGCACCGAAGCGCCCGAGGTGATCACGCAGTCACTGCAAGACAACACATACTTCTATGCCGAGGTCCCGCTTGCCCTGCAAACACGCCAGCGGTCTGTCCCAGGGCGCGTCGCCTTGCTTTGGGATGCATCTGCTTCAGCAGCCCAGCGCGACCAGGGTCGTGAGCTGGCGCTGCTTGATGCGTTCTTTGCTGCTTTGGGCAATGTCGTGGTCGATCTGCTGGTGGTGCGCGATGCGCCCGAACCTCTGCGGCGCTTTAACGTCGTTAAGGGTCGCTGGCAGGATCTGCGAGATCGCCTGCGCTCCTTACCGCAGGACGGCGCCACGCGGCTGGACCGCATGACCGTGCCCTCGGGCGCCGATCTTGCGTTGTTGTTCAGCGACGGCCAGGGCACCTGGGGTGACGGTGGGCTGCCGGCCGCCAAGATACCGCTGTACACCTTTATCACGGGTCCTGGCGCCGACGCTAACGCATTGCGGCGGGCAGCCGAGCACACGGGCGGTGTCTTGGTGGACCTGATGCGCACCGCTGTACTGGAGGCGGTGGCACTGTTGCGTCGCCAGCACACGCGACTGCTGTCAGCCGATGGCGTGGGCATTGAGGATGTTGTGGTGGAGCGCCGTCTGCCTCAACAGGATCGGCTGGTGGTGGCTGGCCGGTTGCGCGAACCGGGCGCGCGACTCGTACTGCGTGTGCAGGCCCCCAACGGTACAGTGAGCCAGCGCAGCATCGATCTACCCACCCCCGTGGCCACACACAGTACCGGCCTGCCGATAGCGGCCCACCGCTGGGCCATGCTGCGACTGGCTGACTTGGAGGCACAAGGCGAAACGCAAAGCCAGGCCGTGCGGAGGCTGGGCATGCGGTTCGGCCTTGTCACCCGCGGCACCTCGCTGATTGTCCTCGATCGGGTGGAAGACTATGTCCAACACGGCATCGAACCGCCTTCCTCCTTGCTTGACGCTTACCAACGGCTGCTGTCTCGACGCAAGCAACGCGAACAGGCAGACCGCCAATCCCATCTCAACCGTGTGGCGGAGCGCTTTGCCGCAAAACAGGCCTGGTGGGAGCGCGAGTTCCCCAAGGATGACCCGCCGCAGACCAAGGAGCCCGACGATTCAGTTGCAGAGAGTGTCCGCCAGCGGCCGCTCGAACGAGAACGCTCAGCTGAATCGCTGCGCCCCAGGCCGAATGGGGTGATGCGACCCCTCCCGCCAGCACCTGTTGCCATGCCCGCACCGCTGCCGGCGCTTGGTGCACCAACCGCGCGCCCTGAGCGTGCAACGAGTTCACCACCGCAGCAGACCCCTGCCATGTCGATTGCCCTGCAGCGCTGGACCCCGGACGCACCTTATGCGCGCCGCCTGCGAGAGACGACAGCCGAACAGATGTACGCGGTGTATCTGGACGAACGCCCCGGGTACACCAACAGCACGGCCTTCTTCCTGGATGCAGCCGAGCTGTTCTTCGAGCGTGGCCAGCAAGACTTGGCTTTGCGCATCTTGTCGAACCTGGCCGAGATGGCGCTGGAGAACCGGCATGTGTTGCGGCTGATCGCCTATCGACTGTTGCAGGCGCAACAACTGGAGCTCGCGATTCCTTTGTTGCGCCAGGTGTTGGCCCTCAGTCCTGACGAGCCCCAGTCCTCGCGAGATCTCGGACTCGCATTGGCTCGCCAGGGCCACGCGCAGGCCGCCGTAGACCGGTTGTGGGACGTTGTGTCACGGCCATGGAATAACCGCTTCTCCGATATTGAGTTGGTGGCTCTGGCGGAGCTCAATGCCATTGTGGCAGCTGCACAGACAGTCGGCCAGAGCCAGGTTGACACAGGCGCCATTGACCCACGACTACTTAGGAACCTGCCGCTAGACTTGCGCGTGGTGCTCAGTTGGGACTCGGACAACACCGACATCGACTTATACGTTATTGACCCGGACGGCCAAGAAGCCTACTACGGCCGCCAACTCACCCGGCAAGGTGGGCTCATGTCACGCGACTTTACAGGTGGCTACGGCCCCGAAGAGTTTTCGCTGCGCAAGGCCAAGCCGGGTACCTATACCGTTCGCGCGGAGTTCTTTGGTCACCGCCAGCAGGTGGTCTCGCCCACCACTGCACTGATGCTGCGCCTGAGCACAGGGTTCGGAACACCGCAGCAAAAGGATGTCGACACGGTCATCCGCTTGTCCGGCGGAGCGCGCCGGGTCACGATAGGCACCTTCGACGTGCGCGGGATGTTGTAGAGGCTCAGGAGCCATCGAGATCAGCCCTTGCTGCAATGCGGACGCGACTTCAAGCGTAAATTTTTTTGACGCCCGTGTTGGAAAGCGGCAACTGCCGATCATTCCAACCCACTCAAACCCAGCCTTGCCGCCAAACGCTGTCGTCTTGCAATTCACGCCAAGGGATGGTCTGTGTGGCCTTTGAAAACACCGCTTCGAGTTCCACCAACTCAATTGGGTACGTTGGCAGCGCGGGTTTGATGACCCGACTGATCAAGAAGTGCATTTGCCTAGCCAAGGGGTGACTGCTGTCCATTTGGTCAACAGCAGTTTTTTGGGGTTCAGGGGGGGTCATGCTTCGAGCTTTGGGGTTTGATTTGTCACCGCCTTAGCTTGAAAAATTTGCAGTTGCTTTCGGAATATGCAGTATTCGATGATGCTTGTTCATTAAATTCGACTTTTTTATGAATCAATTTAATTTTTTGCGACCAAGCCTGCGCTCCAAACTCTGTAAATGCGCCAGATCTGTTTGACGTGTAATGGCAAGTCGAGTGGTTTCAAGTCGACCCACACAGAACTGAACGCGGTTGAGAGACAGGACTTCTTCAGTGTGGCCTTGCTGGTAATTGATGAGTTCAGAAATAGCGTAGACACCTGGAGGCTTTTCTGTCTTGAATTCGGCTTTGCCCACAAACACAACCAATGATTTGATGGCGCTTGATGGCAAGAAGTCGAGCAGTTTTTCGACCGCTTGCACATGCCGCATGTTTTGGAAAATTGGATTTTGAAATCTGAACTTTCGACCAAACACCACCTGTGTCCAAGTTGCTTGTTTTGAATTGGCGAATATCCAACCTTTATAGTCTTTTGTCTCTATGACGAAAACGCCAAATTTGGATACAAGAATGTGATCGACTTGGGTTGTCCCATCTTGGAGTTGAAGTGTGATGTGATTGAGAAGGTGAAAATTAGGTGGGGCAAAGTTGGCTTGGATTGTCTTGGATATCAAGGCTTCACCTCGATTTTGAAATGAGGCGTCACGGTAACGACCAAGTCCAAAGCCGAGCAGAACGCAAAATGCGAATGCAATCAGAAGGTATGGATAAGCAATCAACACAAGCTCACCAACTTTCTCATTTTGTGTTGCCCACTTCCCGCGCCACCGCATCGGCCAGTTCGATCACCGCCATGGCGTAGTAGCTGCTCCAGTTTTAAGCGTATCAAAGTATTAAAAATTACGGAGTCTCTAACGTGCCGAAGGGTGCCAGACACCGTCCTTAGTAACTTCGTTCAGAGTAGTTTAAGCCTGTTTCGGCTTGTCCATTGTGCTGTGCTGGGCGTTCCACTGCACGCAGTTCAGGTGTTCCAGTCCCTGTGCCATTCGACTGCCATTGTTTTTGCGCATTTGTAGCTAACCTTTCGGTGTGCTACTTTTCGTGGTCGGCGAATGGCATGGGCGGTGGCACAAGCGTAAAGACTTTTGACGCTGCGCAGTGGCTGATTCACGGCAGTGTGCTGGACCGTTTTAGAGCCTGATTGCGAGCGTGCCCCAAGCTACACCGCCAGGTTAGCTACAAATTTCAAATTCTGGTTGCCCTGACCGCTGGTCAGAAACTACGCTTGTGGCTATGCAGGATTTGGAAAAACAACAGGCAGCAAACGACACAAACTATCTCCCGCCACGGCACCGCACACTGCCCATCCTTGCCTCAGTCACGCCCATTGCCAACTACCCCACAAAGTTGCGCATTTTCCTGACCATGGCCAGCAGGTATTGGCAAGTGCGTTGTTACCTCAAAGGCAAGACCTACACACAAAGCCTCAAGACCACCAACAAGCAAGCGGCCATTAGTCAGGCCAAGCAGTTCTTCCACATCAAGACTGCTGAGCTGTATGCCGACAAGATCGAGGCACGCAGTGATCGGAGCCCCAAGTTTGCCGACCTCCTGCCAGCCGTTGTCCAAGGCTTGCAAGCAAGGGTCAAGCGAGGTGAGTTTGCAGCAGCCAACATCCCCATCTTTTTGCAACGCATGCACAACAGCATCCTGCCTTTTTTTGGCGACATGAGCATGGACCAAATTGGCTACAAGGAGTTGTCAGCCTTTATGGAGATGATGAGCAACAGGGACTTGACTGCCACAACCGTTCATCAACACATGGTGGCCATTCGCAAGGTGTTTGCGCACGCACATGGCAACAACATCATCCAGAACCTTCCCAAGTTCCCGGTCATCAAAGTCGCAGACAAACCGCGTGGCAGTTTTACAGTGACCGAATACCGTGACCTTGTGCGTTTGGCTCGGCAGCGCATTGGCCAACCCGTGCCCCAAGCGTTCTCCAAAAAATATCGCAGCAGCAGTGAGATTCTTGAACGGCATGGCGTGATCAACGCGGACTTACATTGGCTCATCCGTTTCATGGTCAATGGCTTCATGCGTCCCGGTGACATCAAGTTCCTCAAACACAAGCATGTCACCATCGTTAGGGGCAAGCACATCTACTTGAGACTGAACCTGCCCGAAACCAAGAAGCACGATAAACCCATCGTGACCCTGCAACCCGCTGTGTTTGTTTATGAGCGGCTGCTGGCCAAACAAAAGGCAGATGGCTATGGCAGGCCCGATGACTATGTGTTCTTGCCCGACTTGCAGGACAGGAAATGGTTGTTGGTGGCTTACGGCTGGCAGTTCATGTATCTGCAGAGTCTGGCTGGCATTGAGGCCAATGCGGCCAACGGACAAACGCGAACCATCTACAGCCTGCGGCACACGGCCATGACATTCAGGCTCTTGTATGGTGGGAAGATTGATCTGCTGACACTGGCACGCAATGCACGCACTTCAGTGGAGATGATTGAACGGTTCTACGCCAGCAACTTGACGGCAGAGATGAACATTGACTTGCTGCAGGGCAAGCGCTCTTGAAGGATTGGGGAGTGCAGCTTGTGATTGACGTTTAAAACGTCAAGTCATGTGTCGATTTTCTTGACGCTTGAGGTCCTTGCTTTAAGAAAGGACGGGAGGGGTAGCAAATCTCAAAATGAGAGTTTGCAGCAAGCCCTACAAGCTGCCTTCAGGTCCGCCAGCACCCTGTGCCAGCTGAGTGGTGCGATCTCGCGCTGTAGGGCTGATTTGAGTGCCACAGTCCTGTGCCCTGAACAGCGTGACCTCAAGCGTAAATTTTATTGACGCTTTGAGCTCCGCTGATCCTTTCTTAAGGAAAGTAAGCCCTACAAGCTACAGGCAATTTTTCAGTCGGCGTTGGAAGCCAGTAGATCGATCAACTGCACATCCAGCATGTTGGCAAGACGCAGCAGCACATCAAGTGAGGGGTTCGTCACAGCCCGTTCTATTTTGCTGACTACGGTGCGATCAACATCAGCTTCCAGTGCCAGACGCTCTTGTGCCAAGCCTTTACTCAAGCGGATGCTCTTGAGGTTACGGGCTAAATCAGCCCTGACTTGATCAATCGTCTTGTTTTTCATAGCCAGCCGTAAAAGCTGACGAGTGTTGCCAAAAGATGCTTTAAGAGCCACGGCTTGACAGGCCACGGCTTAAAAGCAACAATTGAGCCCTTGAAAAATTGTATTTTTGAGATTATTATCAAAAAGATATCAAAAACACGGAAAAGACACTTATGAAGAATTTGCTTAAATTTAGTGCTTTGGCGCTCAGCACAACTTTGCTGGTTGCTTGCGGCGGTGGTGGTGGCACAACAACTGGAAGTAATGGCGGAGGAAATACACTCTCGACAGCATTTATTGATGCCCCAGTCAAAGGATTAACTTACATATCAACTCCAAGTGGTTTAACAGGAACTACTGATACAGCTGGCACGATAAGCTACAAAGAAGGCGATAGTGTTAGCCTTTATCTTGGTGGTTCAAGTGGATTAAGTTTAGCGACTTTTAAACCAGTTACTGGTAGCCAAGTATTTGTGCCAACATTGCCAAATTATGGATCAATTGTTCAGATTCTTTTGTCATTGGATGGTGCGGAAAATTCTGCAGCTTATATGGATGTTTCAGCGATAAGGCTGGTTCCAGATGCTACTAAACAAGCATTAGCTGAATTTCTTGATTTTAATAAGTATGAATTATCTATTTTGGATTCGGCCAGAGTAGCTATAGCAAATAATAATACAATTCAATATAAGAAAAATAGTTCTGTATCTGTAGTTGAGGCCAACTCACATGTGGATATCAGTGCATCAATGGTGACTTCTCCACCTGACAATCCTTTGTCTGCTACTTATAACAAAGCTTATTTTAACTATGTAAAAACATTAACAGGTCCAAATGCTGGAGAAATACTATCTGGTTTTTTTGTTCAAAAAGATCCATTAAACTTTGATAGTTTATCAGGAGATGATGGTTTTGTGAGTTTTAAAAATAGCACGCCCATGTCTATAACTGGATCGCAGGCAATTATTGATGGATTTCAAATTACCGACACATTTCAAAACACACAGCAATCTGTGTCATGTCCAACTAGAGCTGATTTTGTTTCATATACTAATGGTGGAAACAATTATGTTCAAAAAGTTTCTCAAAACACTTCAGGTTTAGGTTTGTGTGAAAAAAAGGATTTAATGCAATATAGATATGCGTTGAGCAATACATTCACCGCCTCATCACTAAGAGGTAAAGTGATTACAGCAAAGCAATCATGCGGGCTGAACACAAACTCAATTGTGATTTCAATTGATAGCAGTGGAAATTATTCAATAACTGGAACTATATGTTCATTAAAGCAGCAAGGATTTACTCTAAATGTGAGGGATATATTAAATCCGACTGTTTCGAATGGAGCGGTGGCTGATGTAGTTGGTTTTTCTGGACTTATAAGATTGACGCCAACTGGATATGATTCAGTTGCAAGAGCTGCAAAAACCCCTCTAATGCTTCTTGGTAAATCACTTACTGAGAATCAACTGTATTTTTCAATTTCGGATGGTGGAGCACCCGGGTTACTCGCAGGGGGCTTTATGAAGTTAGAGTCCATAAATTAAAAAGATCAATACTCCCCAGTCAGCATCAACACCCAATGCTGACCATCCCAGCAGGCATATAAGACCTGTTGGGGTGCGGGGAAGTCTGTGTATGGAATGGTCTGCTTGCGGTGCACTCGGCCATTCCCATCCTCAAGTGTCAGCACAGCTGCTGAACCGTTGACCACAAGCCTGACCAGCACAAACCAATCTGCCGTGCCCAGCTGAACAAGGTGACTCACAGCAGCATCCAACAGCCAGTAGCAGCCAGCAGTGTCAGCCAGGTATTTCACGCCATCCGTTATCAAGAACTTGGGTGCAATGCGGTAGTAGCGTTCAGTGCCCGTAAATTGAGCCAGTGCTGCAGGGTCAAAATCCTTCATTCTGTTGCTCCCTGTGCAGCCATAACGGCCAACTCAGCTTGGCTTGTGGCCAGCAGATCAATGCGCAAGTTCGGCTGGATGTTGCAGATCAAGTGGTTGATTGCCCAATTCAAGACTTGTGAGCGCTCACGGTCACTTGCTGCTTCTTCCAGCTTTTCTTGATAGCACTCCATTTCATACATTGAGCGTTGCAAGTGATTGATTGCAGCTTGCAGGCGTTCATATGCCGAGGTCCGTATTGATTTAGCTTCGATGGCTAATCGGTCGGTCTGTCTGCTTGTGTCCATTGCGGTGTCCTTTCTGTTGCGTTTGGACACAGTGTGTTTTCAGAGTGGCGGTATGGGCAACCGATAGCCCGTCACAGTGGCGGGATACCGAAAACCAGCCCTACAGCCGGGGTTGATTGGGACCGGATAGCCTCAAGCACAGATGAATTTTCGGCTTGGCTGTAGGGCTGGATTTACCGGGTTATGCTGTGTCCTTTCTTAAAGAAAGCATCGACTGAAAGAGAGCAAGAATGACTAGGATGACTGAAGAATGGGTGCTGCTTTGGTATCAGTGCTTGTATCGGAATTTTGATTATGAAAAGCACTGTCAGCTATCTGATGGGCTTGATGATATTGATATACCTAATTGGGATCAAGCACGCTATGAACAACTTGATGAACTCTATAATGATTTTGGAACTTTAAATGAAACTGTTAATGTCGATATAAATGGAGAGGCTTGGAAGCAGTGGTTTGAGCCACGCAGACATCTGTTTATTCCATTAATTAAAAGCATTGATGTGTTTTCTAATGTTGTAGCTAGAGAGGGCTGCATAACTTTAGAAATACCCTTGCATTTGCATTTGCAAGATACTCAGAAGTTGGTAATGGATTATCTTGAAAAATATTATGAAAATAACCAGTTTATAAAATTTGAGCCACCAAAATATAAACTTCACACGGTTAATGGTCGTGTTGCACATGGCTATGAACAAGTAAGGCAAGCTGTAATTACATCAAAAGAGTATTCTGATGAGGGTGATTTGTTGAAATCTATAGCACCAACGGTTAAAGGTAATATGATTAAATTCCTTCAGCGCGAAATTGATAATCTTGGGTGGACACTAGATCCGAAGGCTAAAGATGATTTGATGAATAAGGGTTTAATGGATCAAGAACGCTTGGAAGTTTTCAAGGCTAGAATTAATAGGTGTAGGAGAGAATTTTTAGCGTTATCAAAAAATGCAAGTAGAGGCCGATTTCCTGATATGTCTGAATTTGAGTCAGATTCCTTTGATGTGATTAGATTTGCTTATAAATTACAGGATATGAGTTTAAGGGAAAGGAACAAAAGCTAATCTGAAACTGTTCCTTCAAAAGCCAAACTCCTTATGTTTTACTCAAGGCCTTCGACAAGTTCGTCGATGAATAAGCCAGACAAAGGAGATTTAAATGGCTAATGTTATTTGCTTGCAAGAAGAGGTGACTGCATCTGTTGGTGCAGCTATTCCTCAGACCCAAAATAAATTTAGTATTACCGCCGCTATGAGCACTCTCGCCAAAATGCGTGCTGATGCGGACAACAACTATGAAACATACGAGGTGCTGGGACGTAAGGCTACTCGTGAGTTGATGGGGCGTGTGTATGCGATGTTGTGCAATGCCAAGGCAAGCGGCCAGTTTGGCCGACTCATTGCCAACATTCGCGCCGATTTCAAGCAGCAGGATGTGAAAGTTAAGGCAACGAGCAAGGACAGTAGCTTGCTCATTCGCTACATCTTCACAAAAGCAAGCGATAAGCAGGTCCATGTATATGGCCGTGCGCTGGATGTTGCATATGACGAGCAGGATGTTGCGCCCGCAAAATTTGCGGAGTGGGTGGAGAAAACGGAAGGTGGATTTGAGGGTATCCGCTCGAATTCCGCTGCAACGGTAGATTCGACCTCAAAGGTTAAAACGGCTTTGAGTAAGTGCCAATCCGAGCGCACGCTCGAAACGATTGACAAGATCGACTGGGTGGGAAATGAGGATTACAAAGTCATCATTGCGTTCCGTAACGCAGATGACACAGCCGACCTCAAAGACCCGTGCTTGTCCGATGAGCAGCAGGAAGCCACTTTGCTCCGCTATCTGGCAGAGACAAAAAAAGCAGATGCTGCGAAGAAGCCGAAAAAGCCCAGCAAAGATGCGATCAATATGGTCAAAGAAATGGAGACGAAGGTCATTGAGCAGCAAAGCAGCGTTGATCAACTGTCCTTGGAGATTGAGATGTATTCGGAGGAGGGTAAGCCTTGCGAGGAGCTGCGTTCGATGTTGTATGTTGAAAATATCAAGCTCAACGTTATCAGCGAATCCTTGAAGATCGCCAAAGCAGCCTTGGCTGCATAACCTTTCTTTAAGAAAGCACGGGTGCTGTTGCACTCGTGCCTCAAGGACTATTATGAAACTTCATACATTGCTTTACGACTTTGTGGATGTTATTGGCAAAGCACCAAACATGGAAAGAATTCTGTTGACACCGAATGATGATGGCGTTGCATTTCGTGCGTCATCTGAAATTGCGAATGGGCAAGGTCGGTATGTGGTGCTTGGAAAGACGAATGACAATGTGGATTATATTGATCAAGAATTAGGAATTCAGAGTTTATCTTATATTGGAAAGGTGATTAATGCTCCTGGATTCACGCGATTGACTACTCAGGCATATATTGACGAAATTAAATGGTCCATATTGAACAAAAATTTGCGTATTGAAAATGATCAAGGAGAGTGTATAAAACTTGGCTTGTTTTTTAATGAGGGTATCGACTTACATATGACTCAGAATAAGTTTTCTGTAAAGCCTACAATAAATTACGAAGCTCATTTCCGACCAAATGGTGCGGATTTGGATGCACTTAAGTATTGGATGAAGATCTCAGATGAGTATCTGTCAGATGATTTTTTGATGACTCCGAGTATTGAAAACGGAAAATTATATTTGAAGGTCGGAATGTGTGATGAAATGAGTTTCAAAATGAAGCTTGCTGATCGAGTCAGTGGTAAGATCTTAGTTAAACAATTTTATGAGGGCGATGTTTTTCATTCAATTGCCTCGATGAGAAGCGAGGTTAAGGATCTCATTGCCAGCTTCAGCGATCAAGGTGCCTGCAGGATTCGAGCTTTGACTCATTGCGCTGAATACAACTTCATTCTGCCTGCCCGAAAGCTTTGATTGTTAAGCCAACTCCACAGCCTGACGCTTCATGTCGTCATTGACGTCAATGTAGCGTTGGGTTGTGGCAATGCTGCGATGACCAGCAAGGGAAGCCAGCAGTCGCACGCTGATCCCCTTGTTGGCCAGTGTTGTGATGAATGTGCGACGACCCGAATGGCTTGATGCACCTTCAATCCCGGCACGCTTGTAAAGGTAGTGGAAGTGCTGTGTCAGCGTGTTTGCCGAAAACCCCTTGCGTGGCGTGTGCTGTGTGCAGAACAGTGCTTGATCGGCGGTGTGCCAAGTCTTGCTGGCCACATAGGTCTGCAGTTCGGCCTGCAAGCGAGCGTTGAGATAGACAGTGCGTGCGTGTGCGTGTTTGACCCGTGCAGCAGCCAAATAAATTTCCGCTTTTACAGTGCCATCAGCATTGCGCACATCGGCAATGGTCAGGCCAGCAACTTCCCCAACCCTAAATCCCGCCCACACAGTCAGCAGTAGTGCCACGCGATTTCTGATTGCGTTGGGCTTGCTTTCGATGTAGGACAGCACTCGTTCAAGTTCTGCGGGTGTAAGTGTTTTAGCTTGTGGCATTTCGCTGCTCCAAATAATGTGCGTGCTTTAAGTGTGTGATCTTTGGGCTGGTCTGAGCAACCGGAAATGGCAGCGCAATCAGCTCCCGGCATTTCTCATAAAGATCAAGAGGTTATGTGCGGCCGCAAAGGGTTTATGCATTCCCTTTGGTCCTGTCTTTCGCGAATTCGTGTGGCAAGTGCGCCACGAAACTGGCGTGACAGCAAAGCAAGCCCTACAAGCTGCGATCAGGTCTACCAGCAGCCAGAGCCAACCAAGCCCGAAAATAATGCGCTGTAGGGCTGTTTTGAGTGCCTGCACCCTGCGTGTCGTTTTAAACGTCAAGCGTTCTCGGTGCTATGACCCTGACACGTGAGACTCAGCTTCTGGCCGATTGCGACGTGGAAGTCCTATTTCCGATACTTGCTCGGAATAGGGTGGGTCCGGCAGTCGAATGGGCCGTCCACTCCATTGCCCTTGATTCGAGTCTCAAAGAATTGTCGCTTCGATCGGGCTGCTTGAAGGCTTCTTACAGTGTCAGGGTCGATTGCGCAATAGTGATAGTAGGTCGTCCGCAATCGGATGACCATGTAGCGCTCTGCCTTGTCATAGCAAATGCGAGAAACATCACTGACTTCTTTAACATCTGTGCATGCGAACGAGTCAAGTGAAACGGCACCGAGATATCTGACCTGGACAGTTTCCGCATTGACGAACTGACACATCGATACGAATGCCAAAAGAATAAAGATTTTCAATGTAGCCTCTAAGCTGATTGTTCAATCGGACTTCATGCAATGTCCGAAAGCAACGGATTGTGCTGCACTACGACGGTAACTCAAGTTTCGATTAAATTTTCGCATGGGATGCGGGTCTCTTTTTGAGGAATTGATGCTTCGCGCTGTGCAGCCCAGACCTTCCCAGACGATGAAGCTTTTGCTTGACCGCGATACATTAAAGCCCATCAATAGTCATCAAGGAGACCGCATGTCAATTTTTAGAAAGTCATCAGAATTGACCTCAAAATTTCCGCTACTTCGTGTGTTCGCACTTGTGCTGGTCATAGCTTCAGGCCACAACTTGGTAAGTGCTCAGACAACCGAGAAAATGGTAACCCTTGAAAGTCGGCAAGGCACCAAGATAAGCTATTGGTGGATGCCCAACCAGAATGCAAAAGCGACTGTGCTTCTCTTGTCCGGTGGTGAAGGTGGTATGGGTTACAAGGACGGCCAACCTCGAAATGGGAATTTCCTGATTCGAAGCCGAGACCTGTTTTTTCGAAATGACATGAACGTAGCAATTCTTGGCAACCCAACTGATAAGCCAAGACTAGACCATCAATGGCGTGTATCTGCGCAACACGCACAGGATGTCTCAGCCGTGATCGATAGCTTGAAGGTGAATTCAAATGTTCCACTCTGGCTTGTCGGCACATCCAACGGGACAATTTCAGCAACTGCTTTGGGGATTGCACTGCCGGATAAAGTGCAAGGACTTGTTTTGACGGCTTCCGTTTTGACTTGGAAAATACCGCAAGCTGTGCCAAGACAAGATGTTGGAAAAATTTCAGCGCCAGTTCTTTTTTATCATCACAAAGAGGATTCGTGTGCGGGCACTTTAGCCTACGAACTACCGGGAACTGTTGATCGATTTACCAATTCCAAGCAAAAAAAGATGATGATCGTTACAGGTGGTGAAAATCCACAAGGTGATCCGTGTCAAGCATTTCATTGGCATGGTTTCATCGGCATGGAAACTCAAGCGGTCAATGACATTGCCGCCTGGATTTTTTCTCAACAACCTTGAAGTTCTTCGCAGCCCAGACCTTCATAGCGCTGCCAAAAAATCTGCGCTGCAATTTTTGCTGGATGTGGAGATCTCGGGCCATGGTGATTGCAGCACACGGTCCCACCTTGCATTGACGTTTTTCACGACATCCCATGTGCAGTCAGTTTTGCACAACACTGCTTCTTCTTTCAACTAAATACACATGCATTGAGCTGCTGGCTTGATGTTATTCACCGCCGTCCGAATACGGGATTTGCAAGTCCCGTATTCACCTAAGTGGCCGTGGTGAGTAGGGCCGATGGTCGGCCCATGTGGAATGAATAACAACAAGAAAGAAGAACAATGAAAAGAACATCTATCACCGTGGACGCCCGTGGCGCGGGGCAAGGCAAGACACGCAACGGCATCTATCCCATGCTGGCCAGATTGGCAATGACAAACATGCCCACACTGATCGTGGTGCCCAGCCAATTGCTTCAAGAGCAATACTGCCTCGACAACCCCACACTCGCGATCAGGAAGATCAACAGCTCGCATGATTCTGGCTCAGGCCTCAATGTATCGGCTGAAATTCTCAATGCCTTGGCCAATCGAGCGCCCATGGTGATCATCACTGAAGAGGCCTTTCGAAGAACCCACATCAGCTGGGACATCAAGTGTGACTACCACTTGATCATTGATGAGGCCATCAATCCATACAGCATTGAAGAGCTGCGCATTGATCCAAAAATTGCCCTGCAGTTGGACAAGATTTTCAGCGTCGAAGAAGAGTGCAAAGGTTGGGAGCAATACGAGTCATACTTCAAACCCGAAATTGAAAAGATGGACATCTCTGCTGCTGAAAAATTAAAATGGCACAAAGATTTCCAGCCCAAATCGTGGGCAAGTCTCAAGCGCATTGCAGTGGAGAGCAGTTCAATATTTCAAGAGAGTTTGCAGTGGCGTCGATTGATGAATCCCAACACCCGGCTGTGGGTCACTTGGGGGCATTGGCAAAAGATCAAAGCGGGCGACACACGGGAGCTGAGCATTGCCGTTGAGCTGAATGACAGCATGTTGAACGGCTGGATTTCCGTGCATATCGCCGCAGCCGCATTTGACAGCACTTTCATGAGCATGTGGCTCAAGGCAAACGGCGTGACCTACACGATCTGTGTGCCTTTCACGCCCCACAAGCAAGTGCCAATATTTCATGTTCCCGAAGATAGTTTCAGCTGGAGCAAATACAGACGCAATGCACAGCCCAATGCATTGCCGGAGTTTTACCGTTATGTTGAAAAGCAGTTGAAGGGCGGTCCTTGCCTCGTTGTTCGAAATAACGACGAGATCGCGGCCAAGTTGAGCAACGAACAGAAGGTCACACACAATGTTCATGGCATCAACACCTACAGTGACAGCACAGCGGTATGTCTCAGCACTGCACTCAAGCCGGGATGGGCATTCAAGGCTTTTCTGACACAGCAAGCCGAGGCGGCCGGTCTTTGGACTGAAAAAGTTGATGGCTTTATTGCCAAGGCATTTGGCAGTTACATGTTCTATCAAATCCTTATGCGCAGTGCCTTGCGTGTTGAGGGCAACATCAAGCCAGTTCATTGCTTCGTTCTTGATTTTGAGATCGCAATGGGATTGATGGATTTCTTTGACGCAGATGCCCAGATCAAACAGATCAGTCCTTTTGCTTTAACCTGCATGAACAAGGCCCCTCGCAAGAAGACCAAGATCGCCATGACACCAGCAGAAAAGCAAAAGCGATACAGGGAACGCAAGGCCACACAGGCCAAGATGTCTGCAACATCAAGGGGTGTTGATTCCCCCGATAAAACATGACCGTTACTTTTTTCTCTTATATAGCTTTATAGAGATTTTCGTAACGGAATTTGACTTGTGATTTGCAGATGGATGTGTGAGATGTGTGATGTGGCAGATCAGATGTTATGTGAGGTGATCTGGTGTTACGTGAACTGATTGATGTGCAGTGCCATTACCACTTATGAATGGAATGACTCCGCGGAGCGAGATCCATACGACAAGACAGAATGGGAAGTAACGCCTTGAAGCTCAGATGATCAGAAACCCGCCAATTCGACGGGACACCAAACAGCCTCGGTTGCTCAAACCACAATGCCGAAAATAAAGTTGTGGACATCAACAACACACAGGAGTAATTGATGTCCGCACTCACAACGCTCAAGCTGAGCACTGCTAAGAAATCCCAAGCAATGACACCCGCAGTGCATCGCCGTTTGAAGTTGGGCAAGAAGATTTGGGAGCAGATCGAGCTTGCAAAAGCCATAAGCGCTGGGGGCACTTACACAGTTCGCCGCTTCAAGACTGTTCGCGATGATGAGGGCAATAGCCGCAGCGTTGAATTGCCCAAAAAAGTGCGGCAATGGTGGTGGACCGCCGCTGATGGCAAGTTGGCCATGAACATCCGCTATGGCAGTCGGGTTATTGATCTGGCCAAGGGCAAGTCATCCATCGAAATGGCCACTGTGGATGACTTGGTGCCAACGCTTGAATTGGTCAAGAAGGCCGTGGAAGCAGGGGAGTTGGATGCGCAGATCGAAGCGGCCAGCATCAAGCTTCGTGAAGGCTTTGGCAAGTGACGGCCTGATTGATGCACTGCGGTTGTCGTTTTAAACGCCAATCGCAGTGTCCTGCATAAATACTTGATGCGATTTTATGAATTCAAACCCGTCAAGCACATCAAGCCCTTAAGCCCACCAGAAGCCCGCCTGCACAAGTTGAAAGACGTGGGGGAACGGAACAAGACTGCAATCAAGACCGAGAAAGATGCCCAGAAGCGTCAGAAAGCTTTGGTCAAGCAGAGCAAGCAGCAGGGCAAAGGTAAACCGACAAACAATCCCAATCAAACCTTGTGATTCGGGAAAACCCGCCAAAAATCTTGGTTTCTTAAAGAAAGAACTGGCCGTGTGCCGTGTGACCTTTTTACGTGGGGATGAGAGGCATTGCTGTGATGTTCCATTGCTTCAACTCTAAAATGAAAAGTCAAATTCAATACAGAAGGACTTATGCCGTTGCTTCATTTCGCGTATGGTAGTTTGGCCCGCAAAGGACAAATTGATGAGCAGGTATTGAAAACTTGCAAAACGATTTTGGAGCCAAGATGCCTTAAAGCGTTTTCTTGTCCCGAGTTCTTGCCGATCTTGAACAATCCTGGAAGTTTATGGGGCCTGCCTGCCTCGGCACAAAGCATAGGTTCAGCAGGTGTGGGCATTTCAAAGTTTGTCAAGTCACCACCAGTAGGGTTGATGCCGACAGAAGTCAATATGATTTGCTTCGCAAATTTGCCATTCAAAAAAATGGCTGCATGGGAGTGTGTTGAGCACTATGGGCAATTGGCAATTGCTTTTACAGATCAGTATCGCAACCGAATTGGTGCCAAGTGTGTGGCTTACTACGATTTGGTTGGACTTCCAAACGATCCGAAAGTCATTGCTTACAAAAAGTCCTTAGATGCAGAGATGCCAGACCAAAAGCTTGAGCGTGAGCTTGTTGCTTATCGCAAGCCACTACAGCTTTGGCCTGAATTTCGTGTGTATTACCCTGTCATCTCGGTTGTGAGCGATCCGAACGGTGCTCAAGTTAAGCTGTTGCCATACGACAGATATGCAGAGGGATATGAATTCTGGCGAGAGCAAGAGGCTCGCGTTGTCTTGGCGGATGATGTCGAATATCTTGGCTTTGAACCTAAAGATGTATTGAGAATTTTCGTGCCAACACTACAGGCTAAGCAAGCTGTTGAAAATTGTTTGGCCACTGCTTGGGATTGGCAGCCGCCTGTTGTCCTCTTTCCATACAAAGGCTGACAGGCATAGCTTTGATGCAGGGCCGTGGGTCAAGCGTCAATTTTTTTTACGCTTGTCCGAGTTGGAAAGCGGCAACTGCCGATCATTCCAACCCACTCAAACCCAACCCTGCCGCCACACACTGCTGTCCTGCAGTTCACGCCAAGCAATCACTTGCGTTGCCTTTGAAAACACTGCTTCGATTTCAACCAATTGAATCGCGTCAGCGGGATCGTCGGGTTGAATCACCCGGCTGACCAAAAAATGCTTTTGTTTGGCCACAGGTTTGACCGCAGTCCATTTGCTCAGCAGCAGTTTTTTGTGGTTCAGCGGGTTCATGGCTTGCTTTGCACTTCCCGCGCCACCGCCTCGGCCAGCTCAATCACCGCCATGGCGTAGTAGCTGCTCCAGTTGTAGCGGGTGATGGCGTAGAAGTTTTCGGTGCCGGCCACGTAGCTGGGGCTGTCGTTGCCGTTGCGCAGTTCAATCAGGGCCAAGGGGCCGGGGTGTTGCAGGGCTTCGCCTTGCAAGCTTGCGCCTTTGGCCGTGAAGCTGTTGACACTGAAGGTCGGCAAGATGTCTGGGGCGAGCAGGGCGTCCATGTCGGTTTGGCCAGGCACCAGCGTCACGGGGTAGTGGGTGGGCATGCCGCTGCGCCACTGAAAAGCTTTGAAGTAATTGGCGACGGAGCCGATGGCGTCGGCAGGGCTGGCAAACAGGTCAATGCGCCCATCGCCATCAAAGTCCACGGCATGGCGTGCCCAGCTCGAGGGCATGAACTGCGGCAAACCCATGGCACCGGCATAACTGCCCCGTATGGCCAGGGGGTCCGCTGCGCTGCGCGAGGTCAGCAGCAAAAATTGCTCCAGCTCAGACCGGAAGTAAGCCTGTCGTTCGGCCGCTC
This sequence comes from Limnohabitans sp. WS1, assembly GCF_003063265.1. Classification (GTDB taxonomy): domain Bacteria; phylum Pseudomonadota; class Gammaproteobacteria; order Burkholderiales; family Burkholderiaceae_C; genus Limnohabitans_A. The sequence goes on along the minus strand of NZ_NERU01000013.1, from coordinate 45,730 downwards.
TGGGATGGGCACTTGGAAAGTGAAAGGCCAAGGTGCTCAGGGCGTCGATGATGCGGAAGTTGCCTGTGTTTTGACCATACAAGGTTTCAACCCCAATGATGCCCACGATCATGGCAGCGGGCACACCGTACTCGCGTTCAGCCCTTTCCAGGGCGCTGCGGTGGGTGTTCCAAAAGCGTGCGCCGGCTTGTATGCGGATGGGTTCGATGAAGCGGGCACGGTAGGCCGCCCAGTTTTTGGCACTGGGGCTGCTGGCAGGGAGCACCAGTTTTTCGATGGAGGGCAGACGTTTGGCCTGGCCCATGGTTTGTTCGACCCAAAGCGGGTCAAGCTGAAGCCGGGCAGCGGCATCTTGGGACCAGGTTTGGGTGAGGGCGGTGTCCAGACTCAAGCCTGAAGGCGCGGGGCGTTGCGCCCGTTGGTGCTTGTTTTTGGGCTTGGAAGGGGTTTGGCTGTGCTTGTGGGTTGCAGCCTTCTTCGCTGGGCTGCTGGTGTGGTGTGAGGTGGGTTGGGTGAGTGCAGGCAGCGGCATGCACAGCAAAGCGGCCAGACCCATGACCAAGCTTCGGGCCAGACGCTGCGTGTTTGAGCGGGCGCTGGAGGCTGTGCTGACCAAAAAGTATGTGTTTTTTTTCATTGGCAGAGAGTTTAAACGCCAGGGGACTGGGCGCGTGATAAGCTGAAACCATCAAAACTGGTGCAACTCAATAAAAGCAAAGCTGCCTTCAAGGTGGCAGCATTCTGGAAGACAAAACCATGGGCGCGACAGGCTATTTCTCACACCCCGCTTGCTGGAAACACGAGATGGGCCCAGGCCACCCGGAGTGCCCGGAGCGTTTGGGGGCCATTGAAGACCGGCTGCTCATCAGCGGTGTGGACATGGCTTTGCAAAGGCGTGAGCCTGGCCCCGCTGCTTTGGCCGACATTGAGCTGGCCCATGGGCGCATGCATGTGGCGGCTTTGCGGGGTTTGGGCGATGCCTTGCGCGAAGACATGGCCGCAGGCGGGCCCACACACACCGCGCTCGATCCCGACACCTTGATCAATGCCCACACTTGGGAGGCCGCCTTGCTTTCGGCAGGCGCGGCCATCGATGCCACCGATGCGGTGCTGGCAGGCGAACTGGAGAACGCGTTTTGCGCCACGCGTCCGCCGGGACACCACGCGTGCCGGGACAAGGCCATGGGATTTTGCTTTTTCAACAACGTGGCCATTGCGGCCAAATACGCCGTCGAGCGCCATGGCCTCAAAAGGGTGGCCATTGTGGACTTTGATGTGCACCACGGCAACGGCACCGAAGACATCGTGGCTGGCGATGAGCGGATATTGATGGTCAGCTTTTTTCAGCACCCCTTTTATCCGGAGGGGGGGTCACAGTCCAATGCCCCCAATTTGGTGAATTTGCCGGTGCCCGCCTACACGCGGGGCATGGACATTCGCGAGTTGGTGGACATGATGTGGTTGCCCCGGCTGGAGGCGCACCGGCCCGAGCTGATTTTCATCAGTGCAGGTTTTGACGCGCACCGCGAAGACGACATGGGGCAGATGGGCCTGGTGGAGCAGGACTATGCCTGGATCACCCAGCGCATCAAGGATGTGGCGTTGCGCCACGCCAAGGGCCGCATCGTCAGTTGCCTGGAGGGCGGTTACAACCTGAGTGCCTTGGGGCGCAGTGTCGAGGCGCATTTGCGGGTGTTGGCCGATGTGTAAAGCCTGAAGGCCCCATCACTTGCTTTTTGGAGCAGGGGCAAGGTCTTGGCGGGTCGGGTTTGGGCACAATGGGCGGATGAGCCAAATGCCTTTACCCCAATTCACCGATGGGCTGCTGCACGAGCGCGATGCGCTGGGTGTGCACCGCCTGACCCTCAACAGCCCCGCCAGCTTCAACACCTTGAGCGAGGCCATGCTCGATGCGCTGCAGCAGGCGCTGAACGCCATTGCCCAAGACGAGCAAGCCCGCGTGGTGGTGCTGGGTGCTGCGGGCAAGGCGTTTTGCGCTGGCCACAACCTCAAGGAAATGCGGGCTCAGCCCGAGCTGGCCTATTACCAAAAACTGTTTGCCCAATGCAGCCGCATGATGCTGTCCATCCAGAACTTGCCGGTGCCCGTCATCGCTCGGGTGCAAGGCCTGGCCACTGCGGCTGGATGCCAGTTGGTGGCGCAGTGTGATTTGGCCGTTTCGGTCGACACGGCCCGCTTTGGGGTCAACGGCATCGACGTGGGGCTGTTTTGTGCCACCCCCAGCGTGCCGCTGGTGCGCAACATGCACGCCAAGCAGGCCATGGAAATGTTGCTCACGGGGGGCTTTATTTCGGCCGACGAGGCCCGAGGCCGTGGTTTGGTCAACCGCGTGTGTGCCGCCTCCGAGCTGGATGCTCAGGTCGATGAACTGGTCAGCGCCATTTTGTCCAAGCCGCGCGAGGCCGTGCGTTTGGGCAAGGCCTTGTTTTACCAGCAACGCGAAATGGGCATCGCAGCGGCCTACCAACTGGCAGGGCAGACCATGGCGTGCAACATGGTGCACGACGACGCGCAAGAGGGCGTGTTGGCCTTCATTGAGAAAAGGACACCGACATGGCGAGCCTGAAATCGCTGAACATCGCCGACCCCATGAGCTGGCTGGAGGTCCTGGTCCGGGCCGAATCGCTGCAGGTGCTGTCGGCTTTTGCGGTGTGCATTGCGCTGGCCTGGACGATGACTTGGGGTGTTCGCAAGGCTTTTGCAGGTCAGGAGTTGTCGATTTTGCTGGGGCGGCGCTTGATTGACGGGGTCTTGTTTCCGATCCTCTTGCTGGGCCTGACGTTTGCAGCCCGAACCCTCTTGACCGATGCGCAACCGGTGGCATTGTTTGGCATTTTGTTGCCGGTTTGCATGTCCTTGGCCTTGATCCGTTTTGGCGTCAAGGTGTTGCAAGTGGCCTTTGGTCAGGCCCCTTTTGTGCGGGTGCTGGAGCGCACGATTTCGTGGCTGGCCTGGGGGGCGGTGGTGCTGTGGGTCACCGGCATCTTGCCTTTGCTCTTGGAGGAGCTCGATCAAATTCAATGGAAAGTGGGCGGTTCACTGCTGTCGGTGCGCACCCTGATCGAAGGGGCGCTCACCGCCGGTGCAGTGCTGATTGTCACTTTGTGGGTGTCGGCGGCCATTGAGGCGCGCTTGCTCAAATCGGCCACGGGCGGCGACTTGTCGCTGCGCAAGGTCATCAGCAACACGGTGCGGGCGCTGCTCATGTTTGTGGGTTTGTTGCTGGCGCTGTCTTCGGTGGGCATTGACCTGACCGCCTTGTCGGTGCTGGGGGGCGCGGTGGGCGTGGGCATTGGCTTTGGCCTGCAAAAACTGGCCTCCAATTACGTCAGCGGATTTGTCATCCTGGCCGAACGCAGCATGCGCATTGGCGACATGGCGCTGGTAGACGGTTTTGAAGGCCGCATTGTGGACATCAAGGCCCGCTACACCGTGATTCGGGCTTTGAATGGCCGCGAATCGATCGTGCCCAATGAGTTTTTGATCATCAACCGGGTGGAAAATTTCACCCTGATGGACCCCAAGTTGTCGCAAACCACCGTGGTCTCGGTGGCCTACGACAGCGATGTGGACTTGGTGCGGCGGCTGTTGATCGAGGCTTGCGAAAGCCAGGAGCGGGTGCTCAAAGACCCCGCGCCCAATGCTTTTTTGAGCCAGTTTGGCGCGGACGGCCTGGAGTTCACGGTGAGTTACTGGATTGCCGATCCCGAAAACGGTCAATTGGCTTTGAAGTCGACCATCAACATGTTGATTTTGGCCGCGCTGCGTGAGCACCGAATCGAGATCCCGTACCCGCAGCGCGTGATGCACATGGTCAATTCATCATCGAAGGCAGCCACAGGCTGATTTGCGGGAAGGCCAGCAAAATGCCCAAGGTGATGATGAGCACCAGCACCATGGGCCAGACGCCCCGGAAAATGGCCCCCAGGCCCACATGGGGCAGCAAGGTGTTGAGCACAAACAAGTTCATGCCCACAGGCGGTGAGATCAGGCCAATCTGGATCACCATGACGATCAGCACGCCAAACCAGACCGGATCAAAACCCAGTTGCACCACGATGGGAAAGAACAAAGGAATGGTCAGCAGCACCATGGTCAGCTCTTCCATCACCGTGCCCAGCAGCACATAGATCAGCATCATCGCGGCCACGATCATGATGGGCGAGAGGCCCAGTCCGGTGATCCAGTCCTTGAGCTCAAAAGGCAAGCTGGTGTAGTTGACGAAGTTGGCAAAAATGGTGGCGGCAATCAGCAAGGTGAACAGCATGGCCGTGGTTCGTGCCGACTCGACCAAAACCTCCATGAGCACCTTGGGGCTCAAGGCCTTGCGGGCCAGGGCAAACAAAAAGGCGCCCATCGCCCCCATGCCAGCGCCTTCGGTGGCGGTGAAAAAGCCGCCATAAATGCCACCCAAAACCAGCACCACCAAGAGCAAGACGCCCCAGATGCCGCGCACGGCGGCAAAGCGCTCAGACCAGCTGAACTTCTCGCCAGCCGGGGCATGTTCGGGATCGTGCCAAGTCATGAACACCACAGCCACCATCATGAGCACGGCCGTCAGGATGCCGGGCAAGACCCCGGCCGCAAACAGTTTGCCAATGTGGGTCTCGGTGATGATGCCGTAGATCACCAAAATGGTGGACGGCGGAATCATGATGCCCAGCGTGCCGCCTGCAGCGATCACCCCGGTGGACATGGCATCGCTGTAGCCCAGCTTTTTCATGGAGGGGTAGGCCACTTTGCTCATGGTGGCGGCAGTGGCAATGGACGAGCCGCAAATGGCCCCAAAACCAGCACAAGCGGCAATCGTGGCGTGGGCCAGGCCTCCGCGTCGGTGGCCAATGAAGGTGTAGGCGGCGTGAAACAACTCGTGGGCCAAACCAGCGCGGGCCACAAAATTGCCCATCAGGATGAACAGCGGGATCACCGATAAGGTGTAGGCGAACCCGGTCTCGTGCACCACCTGGGCCGTGCTCGCGAAAGCAGGCAACCAGCCGCGGGTCAGGCCAATGCCCACAATGCCGACCAAGCCCATGGAAAAAGCCAAGGGCATGCGCATCAAGGCCAAGACAAAAATGGCCAAAAATCCAAGCAAAGCTTCGGTCACAGTGTGCCCCCTTCTGAGGATTCTTCTTCTTGGGCAGACCCAAAAGCCTTGATCAGGTGCACCAGCCCCGTCAGGCCACACAAAACGCCCATGCCTTGGATGAAAGGTGCTTTGGCAATTTTGAGTTGTGCCGTGGTCTCGCCGGTGACCGCAAATTCGGAGCCAGTGCGCCACATCAGGTAGGCCAAACCAAACAGCAAAGCCGCACACACCAGGTTCACCAAGGCGCGTTGGATGCGCTGAAAAAATGGTGAAAACAAGGCGTCCAGCGAGTCAAAAACCACATGCTCACTTTTCATCGAGACCAGTGGCAAGGCACCAAAGATGACCACCACCATCAGCAACTCGGTCAACTCCAAAGAGCCGGTGATGGACTGAGACCAAATTTTGCGGCCGCTCACGTCGAAAAAGGTGAGCACCATGATGGCAAACAAAGCCAAACCCGAAAGGGTTCCGCAGACGATGTCGAATAACTTTTTCACATTTCACCCAAAGAAAAACGGCACCTGCTGTGTTTGCAGGTACCGTTGTTGTCAGGAGGTGCCGTGCCCTTGGTCAAAGCACAAGGGCCACACCGTTTATTTTTGTTTTTGCAGTTTGGCAATTTCCGCACGGAAATCAGACAGCATGCCCGAGGGGTCTTTCAAGCCCTTGGCCTTGGCCGCTTGAGCCCAATCGCGTTCGAGTTTGCTCACTCGCACCGTCACACCGCTGACAAAGCTGTTGTCTGCCTTGATGACTTTGACGCCGTTCTTTTGCATGTTGGCCAAAGCCAGATCGTCCACACGGTCCCACGATTTGCCAAAGCGGCTGGCCACGGCGTCACCTGAGAGCTCGTCCACGGCTTTTTTGTCTTCGGCCGACAAAGCGTTGTACTTGGCCGGGTTCATCATGAAGACAAAGCTGGTGTTGTACAGGCCGCCAGGGAAGGTGGTGGCGTGCTTGATGATTTTGTCAATTTTGAAGGAGTCGGTGGATTCGGCCGGGAACAAGGTGCCGTCCATCACGCCGCTCGAGAGCAATTCATAAGAGTCCGGTGCGGGTTTGAGGGTGACGTTCATGTCCAAGGTTTTGGTGATCTCATTGACCATGCCACCGCCGACCCGGAACTTCAGACCCGACAGGTCTTCGACTTTGGTGATCGGTTTTTTGGTGTTGAACACAATGCCAGGACCGTGGGTGAAGTAACCCAGCACCTTCACGCCAGCATGCTCTGCTGTGAATTCGGGATGCTTGCTGGCGATGCGGTTGAAGGCCACCGACAAAGGCTCGGCGCGGTCGCCCAAAAATGGAAACTCCGCCATTTGGGTCAACACAAAGCGACCAGGGGTGTAGCCATGCACTGTGAAAGAAACGTCGACCAAGCCGTTCTTGACCGCATCAAAGGTGCCAGGCGCGGGTGTGACCGCACGGGGCAAGATGTTGCAACGCACGCGGTTGGAGGTTTTGGCGGTCAGCGCATCGCACCATTCCTTTTGCGCCACGGTCAGGCCGTGTGTGGGGGGCACCCAGCTGGACACGGTCAACACGGTTTGGGCCTGGACTGCGCCACCCCAGCAGGTCAAAGTGGCCAAGGCCAGCATCGTCAGGTTTTTTTTCATGCGTCTCTCCATCAAAGTGACAAAAAAATCAAAATATCTGGATACTCGCCAGATTGACCTGAATCCTAACCTGTAATGCCCGACCGATTGGTCGGTGAATTCCCGGGGGTCGGACCTGGTGAAGCGGGCAAAAGTCGGTCTAAATTTCGAACGACCGTGCTTTTTTATGGGGTGCAGGCTGTTTGAAAAGTGGTTTTGGTGCACAATTGACGTTGACGTTACGTCAATGGCGCTACCGGACTTGAATGCGCTTGGGTTTTGATTTCAATCGGAGAAACTTTCATGAAAATTCTCGTTCCCGTCAAGCGGGTGGTGGACTACAACGTCAAAGTGCGCGTCAAGTCCGATGGTTCCGGCGTGGACATCGCCAACGTCAAGATGAGCATGAACCCCTTTGACGAGATCGCCGTTGAAGAAGCCGTGCGCCTGAAAGAAAAAGGTTTTGCCACCGAAGTCATCGCTGTGTCTTGTGGTGTGGCCCAGTGCCAGGAAACCTTGCGCACCGCCATGGCCATTGGTGCCGATCGTGGCATTCTGGTGGAGACACCCGCCGATCTGGACTTGCAGCCCTTGGCTGTGGCCAAACTGCTCAAGGCACTGGTCGACAAAGAGCAACCCGGTCTGATCATTTTGGGCAAACAAGCCATTGACGACGACTGCAACCAGACGGGCCAGATGCTGGCCGCTTTGGCCGATCTGCCCCAAGCCACATTCGCCTCCAAGATCGAGATCGTGGACGGCAAGGCCCAAGTGACCCGCGAGATCGACGGCGGTTTGGAAGTGCTGAGTGTCAGCTTGCCTGCGGTGGTGACCACCGACCTGCGCCTGAACGAGCCGCGTTATGTGACGCTGCCCAACATCATGAAGGCCAAGAAAAAGCAGCTGGACAACTTCAAGCCTGAGGATTTGGGCGTCGACGTGGCCCCGCGCATCAAGACCCTCAAGGTGATGGAGCCTGCCAAGCGCAGCGCCGGCATCAAGGTGCCCGATGTCGCCACCCTGGTGGACAAGCTCAAGAACGTGGCCAAGGTCATCTGAACATCTTCCCTGTAGGAGCCCACCCCGTGGGTGATGGTGTGTTGAGCGATACCGATTGACTCAGGCCAAGCGCCCAAACCACCCATCGCCCGAAGGTGTGAGTTCCTGCAAAAAAAACAAAGGACAAACCATGACTTCTCTCGTCATTGCAGAACACGACAACGCCTCCATCAAAGGCGCGACCCTGAACACCGTGACCGCTGCTGCCGCTTGCGGCGGTGATGTGCATGTGCTGGTCGCGGGTCACAACGCCGCTGCCGCCGCTGCCGCCGCTGCACAAATTGCGGGCGTGTCCAAAGTGATCCACGCCGACAGCGAAGCGCTGGCGCACGGCCTGGCCGAAAACGTGGCCGCCCAAGTGCTGGCCATCGCCGCCAATTACAGCCACATCTTGTTCCCCGCGACCGCTGCGGGCAAGAACGTCGCGCCCCGCGTGGCAGCCAAGCTCGATGTGGCGCAAATCAGCGATGTGACGCAAGTCATCTCGGCCGACACCTTCGAGCGCCCGATCTACGCGGGCAACGCCATCGCCACCGTGCAAAGCACCGACGGCACCAAAGTCATCACTGTGCGCACCACCGGCTTTGACGCCGCAGCCGCCACCGGTGGCAGCGCAGCTGTAGAAGCCGCAGCCGCCCAAGCCGACAGCGGCAAGAGCAGCTTCACACGCAGTGAGATTGCCAAGAACGACCGCCCAGAACTCACCGCCGCCAAGATCATTGTGTCTGGTGGCCGCGCTTTGGGCAGCTCGGAAAAGTTCAACGAAGTGATGACGCCACTGGCCGACAAGCTGGGTGCCGCCATCGGTGCCAGCCGCGCCGCAGTCGATGCCGGTTACGCCGCCAACGACCTGCAAGTGGGCCAGACCGGCAAGATCGTGGCACCTCAGCTGTATGTCGCTTGCGGCATCTCAGGTGCGATCCAGCATTTGGCCGGCATGAAGGACTCCAAGGTGATCGTCGCGATCAACAAGGACCCTGAAGCGCCAATCTTCAGCGTGGCCGATTTTGGCCTGGAGGCCGATTTGTTTGCGGCTGTGCCTGAATTGACCAACGCACTGTGACCCATTGACCACAGCAAAAAAGGCCTCCGCGAGAGGTCTTTTTTGTACCTGAACCCCGACTGACTGGAGACTTTCATGAGCTACATCGCACCCCTCAAGGACATGCTTTTCAACATTGAGCATTTGGCCCGCATTGATCAGATCGCGCAGATTCCCGGCTTTGAAGACGCGGGCCTGGAAACCGCCCAAGCCGTGCTCGAGGAGTGCGCCAAGCTCAACCAGGACGTGATCTCGCCCCTGAACTGGGAAGGCGACAAGAACCCGTCCTTCCACAACGGCAGCGGCGTGACCACCACCCCTGGTTTCAAAGAGGCTTATCAGCAGTACGCCGAAGGCGGCTGGCAAGGCCTGCAGCACCCGGCCGACTTTGGTGGTCAAGGCTTGCCCAAAACCATTGGCGCGGCTTGCGGCGAAATGCTCAACTCGGCCAACATGGCCTTTGCGCTGTGCCCCTTGCTCACCGACGGTGCGATCGAAGCGCTGCTGACCGCGGGTTCCGATGAGCTCAAAGCCACTTACTTGGAAAAGTTGATCTCCGGCCAGTGGACCGGCACCATGAACTTGACCGAGCCGCAAGCCGGCTCGGACCTGGCCGCCGTGCGCACCCGCGCCGAGCCCCAGCCCGATGGCACTTACAAGATTTTCGGCACCAAGATCTACATCACCTACGGTGAGCACGACATGGCCGAAAACATCGTGCACCTGGTGCTGGCCCGCGTGGTGGGCGCACCCGAAGGCGTCAAAGGCATCAGCCTGTTTGTGGTGCCCAAATTCATGGTCAAGGCCGATGGTTCATTGGGCGATCGCAACGACGTGCACTGCGTGAGCATCGAGCACAAGATGGGCATCAAGGCCAGCCCCACAGCCGTGCTGCAGTTCGGCGACCACGGTGGTGGCGTGGGCTTTTTGGTGGGTCAGGAAAACCGCGGCCTTGAGTACATGTTCATCATGATGAACGCCGCCCGTTATGCGGTGGGTGTGCAGGGCATCGCGATTGCCGAGCGCTCTTACCAGCGTGCTGTGCAGTACGCCCGTGACCGCGTGCAAAGCCGCCCGGTGGACGGCAGCTTGCCCGCTGCTGGCCCCATCATTCACCACCCCGATGTGCGCCGCATGCTAATGACCATGCGCGCCTACACCGAAGGCTGCCGCGCCATGGCGGCCACGGCTGCTGCTGCGTATGACGCTTCGCACCACCACCCTGATGCCGAGGTGCGCAAGCAAAACCAGGCTTTTTATGAATTCATGGTGCCGCTGGTCAAGGGCTACAGCACCGAGATGAGCCTGGAAGTCACCAGCCTGGGCGTGCAAGTGCACGGCGGCATGGGCTTCATCGAGGAAACAGGTGCTGCGCAGTACTACCGCGACGCCAAGATCCTGACGATTTACGAAGGCACCACCGCCATCCAGGCCAACGACTTGGTGGGCCGGAAAACCGCCCGTGACGGTGGCCAGACCGCCAAGGCGCTGGCTGGGCAGGTGGCGCAAACCGAAAGCGAATTGGCCGCTTCTGGCAACGCCGATGCACAGGCCGTGGCCCGTCGCCTCAAAGCCGCCCGCGAAGCTTTTGTGGACGTGGTCGAGTTTGTGGCGGGCAACACCAAGGCCCACCCCAACGACGTGTTCGCTGGCAGCGTGCCTTACCTCATGCTGGCGGGTAACCTGATGGCCGGTTGGCAAATGGGCCGCGCCTTGTTGGTGGCCCTGACACCCGAAGCACAAGCCCAAGACGCCGCCTTCATGGCTGCCAAGGTCACCACCGCGCGTTTTTACGCTGACCACATCCTGTCCAAGGCCCCCGGCATCCGCGACAGCATTGTCGAAGGCGCAGGCAGCGTGACCGCGATGGCGCTCGACGCGTTCTGATCCCGGGCTGTATCTGTGCAGGAGCCCCGCCCTCGGGGCGATGGGGGGTGCTCTGCAAGGCTCCATCGCGGCGAGGGCGCCGCTCCTACAAAAATGCGTTCATGGAACAGGATTTTTGTAGGAGCCCCGTCCTTGGGGCGATGGGGCGATGCTCTGCAAGGCTCCATCGCGGCGAGGGCGCCGCTCCTACAACAAATGCATTCATGTAACAGGATTTGTGTAGGAGCCCCGCCCTCGGGGCGATGGGGGGTTCTCTGCAAGGCTCCATCGCGGCGAGGCCGCTGATTGCCGACTTGTCGCCGCGCCGACACCGTTTGATGCCTTTGTTCTCTCACAATAGACCGATATTTTTCAGGAGACTTCATGTCCAAGTTGCCCCCGGTTCTGGCGAACCTGCCTTTCCCTGCCATCGCTTCACCTTTGTTCATCATCAGCAACCCCAAGCTGGTCATTGAGCAGTGCAAGGCGGGCATTGTGGGCTCCATGCCCGCTTTGAACGCCCGTCCAGCTGCGCAACTTGAAGAGTGGTTGATCGAAATCACCGAAGCCCTGGCCGCCTACAACGCCGCCAACCCCGACAAGCCCGCTGCGCCCTTTGCCATCAACCAGATCGTGCACAAGAGCAACGACCGGTTGGAGCACGACATGGCCATGTGCGTGAAATACAAGGTGCCGATCATCATCACCTCGCTGGGCGCTCGCGAAGAAATCAACGCCGCCGCCCACAGCTATGGCGGCGTGGTGCTGCACGACATCATCAACAACAAACACGCGCACAAAGCCATCGAAAAGGGCGCAGACGGCTTGATCGCCGTGGCCGCAGGTGCTGGTGGCCATGCGGGTGTCAAAAGCCCGTTCGCTTTGATTCAGGAAATTCGTCAATGGTTCGATGGCCCGGTGGCCTTGTCCGGTTCGATCGCCACGGGCGACGCGATTTTGGCGGCGCAAGCCATGGGCGCGGACTTTGCTTACATCGGCTCAGCTTTCATTGCCACGCACGAAGCGCGTGCGGCCGAAGACTACAAACAAGCCATTGTGGACAGCAACTCGGACGACATCGTCTACAGCAATCTGTTTACCGGCGTGCACGGCAACTACCTGGCTCCATCGATTCGCGCAGCGGGCCTGGACCCCGAGAACTTGCCCGAGTCCGACCCCAGCAAGATGAACTTTGGCGGTGACGCCAAAAAAGCCTGGAAAGACATCTGGGGCTGTGGTCAGGGCATTGGCGCGATCCAGTCGGTTCAAAGCACGGCCGATCTGGTGGCCCAGTTCAAGGCGCAGTACCAAGCTGCTCGCGCCCGTTTGGCGCTCTGATGGCCCTGGTGCAAGGCTGAGCTTTGCCGGGCGCCCAAACCCACGCGGTGTCCAGCACCGCAGCTCAGCGCCCTACGGGGCGCTCTTTTTTGATCGACACGTTCAAGGCCGTCGGTTGCCTCTTGATCGTTTTGCACCACATGGCTTTTTATGGCCCCATGTCGGACGTGGTGGCCCGTGCTTGGCCTGCGCTGGTGAGTTGGCTGTATGACCATGGCCGCTTGGCCGTGCAGTTGTTTTTGGTGTGTGCGGGATTTTTGACGGCTGGCAGTTTGTCGCGGCTGGAGTCACTGGCGCTGCCCGAGGCTTTGAAACTGGTGCTGCAGCGCTATTTGCGTTTGGCCATCCCCTTGCTGGCGGCGTTCAGTTTCACCGTGTGCGTCACGGAATGGGTGCGGCCAGAATTTCAGCATGCCAGTTTGTCAGCCCCGCCTGCTTGGGGGCAGGCCTTGGCACACCTTGCACTGTTGCAGCATGTGCTGGACATGGAGGCTTTGTCGGCGGGCATTTGGTACGTGGCGATTGACTTTCAGTTGTACGCCATGACCTTGCTCAGTGTGGTGGCCCTGAAGTTTTGGCCTCTGACGTGGGGGACGCCTTCGGTGCATGCCTTGCGCAGGGCCGTGTGGTTGGGCTTGACCTGCGCATCGTGGTGGTGGTGGAACCTTCATACCGATTTGGACGACCACGGCATTTACTTCTTTGGCTCTTATGGCCTGGGCTTGCTGGCTTGGGAGGCTCGGCAGTCACTTCATCGCCCTTGGCCCGAGACCGATTCACAACCCCCTGCACACACTCAGCGCAGGGTCATCTGGGTGATATTTTTGGCCATGGGCGTTGTGGCGTGGGTGATGGGGCCTCGCTTGCGAATGGGGCTCGCCTTTGCCGTGTCGGCTGTGTTGATGGCCGTGCCTGCGGCCATCTTGTCGGGTCAAGCTCTCCAAGAACTGTCGGCCAGACGGCCCGGACTGGCCTGGTTGGGTCGTGCCGTGGTGTGGCTGTCCACCGTGTCTTATTCGGTGTTTTTGATCCATTTTGGGGTGAGCTTGGCCGTCAGTGCAGGGGTCACGGCGCTGTGGCCTGGGGTGCTGTGGGCCAACGCTTTGGGCATGTTGGCATCACTGACCTTGTCTTTGCTCATGGGCGCAGGGCTCTACTACGGGGTGGAGCGGCATGCACCTACTTGGGGGCGATGGTGGGTGTGGACGGGTCTGTTCATCGCCAGTGTAGCTTTGGCCAAGCCTTGATCACCCTCGCAGACCACCACCCATCGCCCCGGGGGCGGGGCTCCCACAAGGGAAGTCCCCTGTAGGAGCGACGCCCTCGTCGCGATCAAGCCTTGCAGACCACCACCCATCGCCCCGGGGGCGGGGCTTCCACAAGGGAAGTCCCCTGTAGGAGCGACGCCCTCGTCGCGATCAAGCCTTGCAGACCACCACCCATCGCCCCGGGGGCGGGGCTTCCACAAGGGCAGTCCCCTGTAGGAGCGACGCCCTCGTCGCGATCAAGCCTTGCAGACCACCACCCATCGCCCCGGGGGCGGGGCTTCCACAAGGGAAGTCCCCTGTAGGAGCGACGCCCTCGTCGCGATCAAGCCTTGCAGACCACCACCCATCGCCCCGGGGGCGGGGCTTCCACAAGGGCAGTCCCCTGTAGGAGCGACGCCCTCGTCGCGATCAAGCCTTGCAGACCACCACCCATCGCCCCGGGGGCGGGGCTTCCACAAGGGAAGTCCCCTGTAGGAGCGACGCCCTCGTCGCGATCAAGCCTTGCAGACCACCACCCATCGCCCCGAGGGCGGGGCTCCCACAAGGGAAGTCCCCTGTAGGAGCGACGCCCTCGTCGCGAAAAGCCTCGCAGACCACGACCCATCGCCCCGGGGGCGGGGCTCCCACAAAGGGGAAATGCATCGCCCCGGGGGTGGGGCTCCCACAAAGGGGAAATGCATCGTCCACGGGGGCGGGGCTTCTACAAAAAACCAACAGCGCAGGGTTCAGTTGGCCTTGCTGGCTTTGACTTTTTCGGTGATGTAGGCCAAAGCCTCTTCCACTTGGTCGATCAGGATCAGGCACAGGTCGCCGGGTGACAGGCGTGACAGGGCGATGTCGATGGCGTTGAACTCGCCCTGAATGTCTTGCACATGGGTGGTGCGCAGTGCACCTTGCAAACCCTCGCGCAGCAAGCCCAGCACCTCGCCGTCTTCGCGGCCACGCTGGCAGGCGTCTTGGTACAGCAACACATCGTCAAAGGCTTTGCCCAGAATTTGCGTCTGGTCCCGGATGTCCTGGTCGCGCCGGTCGCCAGCGCCGCTGATCACCACCACCCGTTTTTTGGCAGGCATGTTGTCCACCGCCTGAACCAAAGCCGCGATGGCGTCGGGGTTGTGGCCGTAATCGGCAATCAGGGTCGCGCCTTTGTAGTCGAACACGTTAAAGCGCCCGGGCACACCCTGAATGTCGCTGATGAAGGTGGCCAGGCCTTGTGCAATGGCATCCCAGTGCACGTTCACGGCCCAGGCCGCGCCCACCGAGGCCAGCACGTTTTCAGTTTGAAATCCGATCTGACCTTGTCGTGTCAAAGGCACTTCGCTCAAAGGAATGCGAAAAACCTGTTTGCCTTTTTGGGCCACGATGGCGCCGTCTTCCACATAGACCACGCGCTTGCCCTGCGCCCGGTGTGTGGCCAACACGGGGTGGTTGGCGTCGAGCGCAAAAAACGTCACATCGCCCGGGCAGTGCCGCGCCATGGCCACCACGGCCGGGTCGTTGGCATTGAGCACGGCCATGCCGGTTTGGGCCACGTTGAGCACAATCACGCGCTTGAGCACCAACAGGTCTTCGAGCGTGGTGATGTAGTTCAGGCCCAAATGGTCACCTGCACCCAAGTTGGTCACGATGGCCACTTGGCAGCGGTCAAAAGCCAGGCCTTCGCGCAGCAGACCGCCGCGTGCGGTTTCGAACACGGCCGCATCCACATCGGGGTGCATGAGCACGTTGCGGGCACTTCGGGGGCCGCTGCAGTCGCCCGAATCGGTCTGGCGGCCATTCACGTACACGCCGTCGGTGTTGGTCATGCCCACACGCAGGCCCTGGGCCTTGAGCAGATGGGCGGTCAGGCGCACGGTGGTAGTTTTCCCGTTGGTGCCGGTCACGGCAATCACGGGCACACGGCCGTTACCGCCGTCGGGAAACATGTGGTCAATGACCGCGTTGCCCACGTCCCGGCCTTTGCCAAACGAGGGGCTGATGTGCATGCGCAAACCCGGCGCAGCGTTGACTTCGACGATGCCGCCGTTTTGTTCTTCGAGTGGGCGCGACACCGACTCGCACACCACGTCCACGCCGCAAATGTCCACGCCCACCATTTGGGCCGCAGCCACCACACGCGCGGCCACCTCGGGGTGCACGTCGTCGGTCACATCGGTGGCGGTGCCGCCGGTCGACAAGTTGGCGTTGTTGCGCAAAATCACGCGGCGGCCCTTGGCAGGCACCGATTCGGGTTCGAGGTCTTGCGCCCGCAGGCGGCCAATGGCGATGTCGTCAAAACGAATCTTGGTCAAGGAGGTCGAATGCCCATCACCCCGGCGCGGGTCGGCGTTGACCTGGTCCACCAGCTGACGCACGGTGTGCTTGCCGTCGCCCACCACCAAGGGCGGCTCACGCCTGGCCGCGGCCACGAGTTTGTTGCCCACCACCAGCAGGCGGTAGTCGTGTCCGGGCAAGAACTTTTCCACCATCACCGTGCCGTAGCGCTCGGCCGTGGCGTAGGCGTTGTCAAAGGCGGCACGTTCGGTGATGTTGACCGAAACGCCCTTGCCCTGGTTGCCGTCCTGGGGCTTAACGACCACGGGCAAGCCCACTTCCAGGGCAATCGCCCAGGCTTCGTCCACGGTCTTGGCCGGGCGGCCCATGGGCACGGGCACACCGGCAGCGTGCAAGAGGCTCTTGGTCAGGTCTTTGTCTTGTGCAATCGATTCGGCAATCGCGCTGGTGGTGTCGGTTTCAGCGGCCTGGATTCGCCGCTGCTGGGCCCCCCAACCAAACTGCACCAAGCTGCCGTCGGTCAGGCGGCGAATGGGGATGCCACGGGCCACGGCCGCGTCCACGATGGACCCGGTGGAGGGCCCCAGGCGCACATCTTCATCGAGTTCGTGCAACTGCGCGATGGCACCTTCCAGGTCAAAACCAAGGCCTTGGATGGCCGCTTGGCACAGCTGATCGGCCAGCTTCAGGGCCAAGCGGCCCACGGCCTCTTCGGTGTACTGAATGACCACCTGAAACACCCCGGGCTCTTCGGTGGGGGTGGTGCGGCTGAAAGACACGGGGCAGCCCGCATGCGCTTGCAGCCCCAGGGTGACTTTTTCCAGGGCGTGTGCCAAGGTCACGGCTTCACCGGGACGCTGACCGTCAAAGGGGCCCACTTCGGGAAAGATGCGCCGCAACTGTTGTTCGACGGGGTGCTGGGCAGACAAGCCATGCACGTCGGGCGAGCAGCTGACGATGGCTTCAATGGCGGTGTGGCGGCTCCACAAGTTGGGGCCACGCAAAGCACGAATACGGGAGACTTGCATGAACTGTTTTTCCTGGGGTTCGTTCGCGGCTTCAGGCCGAAGCAGGGGTGCCATAGCTCTTGATGCCAGCCCGAATCAAGTCGGTGCCAATGTCCAGCGCCCAAGCCGCACAAGCGGCCACCAGCATGTCGTGCGCCTGCAAAATGTCGTTTTTCAGCAAACGGGCAATGGCTGGCCTTTGGGCCGACAAAAGCAGGTGCTCTTTGCGGCCCTCGGCCAACACCAGTTGGCCCTCGCGCCAAAAGCCCGTGCGCCCGCCTTGGCTGCGATGGGCTTGCAAGACCTCGTTGTGTTCATCGTCGGCATAAAAAATCACGCTGCCGTCGCAATGCGCCGCCAAGGCGGCCACTTGTGGGTCGGCTGCGTTCAGCAAAGCCGCCCCCTCGGGCAACACCACATCGACTTGGGTGCGAATGTAAGACGGCATTTTTTCATCACTGCCGGGGTACAGATCGTCCAGGCCCTGCGCACTGGGCATGGCCGTCACAATGCCCAACAAGCAGCGGTCATAGGGCAGGCCTTGGGCCAGCAAATGACGTGCGTTGCTCTCAAACACGGCCGCCTGAACGCCCCGGTTGATCAGCAAGCGCTGCGCTTCGTCCCAATCCATGCCGTTTTTGGCCTGCAGCTGGCGCTGGTTCAAAAACAGCCCATCGGCACACGACAAACCGGTGTGCCAGCCCTTCAAGTGCATCAGCCAAGCCAGCAGTTTGGCGATTCGGGTGGTGTCACCGTCGCCCAAAATGCCCACCACCGGAATGCGCCCGTTGTGCTCGGGCTGGAACAAGTGGTTGGCAATGGCCTGGCCCACAGGACGCGCTTGCCCCGTGGCGGGCTTGAGGTGCATCAACAGACCCGGGCCTGCGTTGACCTCGACGATGGCACCGCCTTGTGGCCCCAGGGGTTTGCCAATGTCTTGCGCTACCAGATCAACCCCGGCAATGTCCAGGCCCACCACGCGTGCAGCCAGCACCGCTTGCGCGGCCACATCGGGGTGTACCAAGTCGGTCACATCCATCGACATATTGCCCGTGCGCATGACCAAAACTTGGCGGCCCTTTTCGGGCACGCTCTCGGCGTTCAGGCCCTGGCGCTTGAGTTCCAGCACCGAAGTGGTGTGCTCGTCCAGCCGGATGGTGTCGAGCGGAAAGTCTTCTTCTTCGCCGCGCCGTGGATCTGAATTGATTTGCAACTCGATCAGTTCACGCACCGTGTGCACGCCATCCCCGATGACGCTGGCGGTCTCGCCCTTGTTGGCGGCCACCACTTGCTCACCCACCACCAGGAGGCGGTGTTCTTCGCCCAGCACAAAGCGCTCCACAATCACTTCGCTGCCCTCGGCCAGCGCAATCTCGTAAGCCGCTTCGATGTCCTCTTGCAGGCTCAATTCCAGCGAAACGCCACGCGCATGGTTGCCATCGGTGGGCTTGACGCACACGGGCAAACCCACGTCCTGGGCGGCTTCCCACGCGGCTGCCGGGCTGTCCACAATCTGGCCCTCGGGAACCGGCACGCCGCACATGGTCAGCAGCTGCTTGGTCAGGTCTTTGTCTTTCGAGATGCCCTCGGCAATCGCGCTGGTGCGGTCGGTCTCGGCCGTCCAGATGCGGCGCTGATGGTGGCCATAACCGAGCTGGACCAAGTTGCCATCGTTCAGGCGAATGTGCGGTATGCCACGGTCGGCCGCAGCGTCCACAATGCTGGCCGTGCTCGGGCCCATGCACAGGCTGTCGACCATTTGGGCCAATTGCGCAATGGCACCCGGCACATCAAATGGCCGGTCATCGATGGCCGCCAAAATCAGGTCACGTCCGGCGTGCAAAGCGGCGCGGCTCACGGCCTCGTGCCGTGTGCGGATGACCACTTTGTAAACACCACGGGGACCGGCTTCGCGGGCCTTGCCAAAACCGGTTTGCATGCCGGCGCGGGTTTGCAACTCCAGTGCCACGTGCTCCAAAACGTGTCCGGGCCAAGTGCCTTCTTCGAGTCGCTTGAGAAAGCCACCGCGCTCGCCCACACTGCAGCGGTGCTCGATCAAGCCCGGCAACCAGGCCGTCAGGCGCTCGTTGAAACCGGGCAGGGTGTTGGAGGGGCAGTCTTCCAGATCGCCAATGTCGATCAAGGCTTCAATCACCGGACGGTAAGTCCAGATGTTGGGGCCGCGCAAATGCGTCATGCGCAGGAATTGGATGGTGTGAGCGCTCATGGGTGGGGTGTGCAGCGATACAATGACCGACCGTCATCGGCATGGGACATCTGGCTTTGGCAAAGCGCATGGGTCATCGGGTACATGGGTGGTGTGGGTGCAGTCGTTGAGCCAAGGTATTGGCCAAATCTGTGTGGTTTTTTGTCCGGCTGACCCTCTGGTTGGCCGTGTTCATTGCGGTTTGACTTTCATGACTACAACATATTCCTCAGCCTCACTCCGTTCGGTGGTTCCGGACGCTTGGGTTGCTGAGGTGACTTCCCAGCTTCTACCCCAAGAAAACGTCACAGCCTGGCTGGAAGTTGACCTCGATGCATCGCTGAATTTCGTCAAAAGTGGCATCATTTTGACCGATCAACGGGTTCTATCTTCTGACGGCCCGCAAAAAAGTTGGCGTCAATGGCCCTTAACGACTGCTTTGCAGCTCAAATTGAGTGACCACGCCGGTGTGGCCACCCTGGCTTTGTCCGAGCCCCAAGGCCGTTTGGCCGTTTGGCGATTCACCCTGGGTTTGCAAGCTGCGGCGGCCCGCTGGCTGGCCCAGTTTGAGGCACAACAAACCCATGAAGCCCAAACTGACGACGGTGCCCCCCTGCAAACCCGCTTGTCCAGCACGGTCTGCCCCGTGTGCCAAACCGTCATGGGGCCAGACGACGCCGACTGTCCTGTCTGCAGCCGCGAAGACCTGGTGCCTCCCTCCACCTGGACCCTGTTCAAGCTGTGGCGCTTTGCCCGGCCTTACCAAGGCTCATTGCTGGCCGGTTTTTTACTCACGCTGGCGGCCACAGCGGCCACTTTGGTGCCGCCTTACCTGACCATGCCGCTGATGGATGACATCCTGATCCCCTACCAAAACGGCAAGGCGATCGACCCGGGAGTGGTGTCCTTGTACCTGATGGGTTTGCTGGGATCGGCCTTGCTGGCCTGGGGCTTGGGCTGGGCCAAAACTTATATTTTGGCGCTGGTGTCCGAGCGCATTGGGGCCGACTTGCGCACCACCACCTATGAACACCTGCTCAAACTCTCGCTCGAATACTTTGGCGAGCGCCGCACTGGCGATTTGATTGCCCGCATCGGCAGCGAAACCGACCGCATCAACGTCTTTTTGTCTTTGCACCTGCTGGACTTTGCCACCGACGTGCTCATGATCTTGATGACCGCTGTCATCTTGTTCACCATCAACCCCACGTTGGCGCTGGTCACCTTGTTGCCCTTGCCATTCATTGGCTGGCTCATCCATGTGGTGCGCGAAAAACTGCGCACCGGCTTCGAAAAAATCGACCGCGTCTGGGCCGAAGTCACCAATGTGCTCACCGACACCATCCCCGGCATCCGGGTGGTCAAGGCCTTTGCCCAAGAAGACCGCGAAGCCCAGCGCTTCAAAGACGCCAACCACCACAACCTGCAAGTCAACGACAAGCTCAATCGGGTGTGGTCGCTGTTTTCACCCACCGTGACGCTGATGACCGAAATTGGTTTGCTGGTGGTTTGGGGTTTTGGCATCTGGCTGGTGTCTGACGACCAGATCACCGTGGGGGTGCTCACCGCATTCTTGGCCTACATCGGCCGTTTTTACAGCCGACTCGACTCGATGAGCCGCATCGTGTCCAACACCCAAAAGGCAGCGTCCGGGGCCAAGCGCATTTTTGACATCCTGGACCACGTCTCCAGCGTGCCCGAGTCCACCGATCCCAAAGCCCTGCCTGCCCATGTGCAAGGCCGGCTGACCGTGCGCGATGCCGGTTTTCGCTATGGCAACCGGGCTGTGATTCGGCAACTCAACCTCAACATCGAGCCCGGCCAGATGATTGGCTTGGTGGGCCACAGCGGCTCGGGCAAAAGCACCTTGGTCAATTTGATCTGCCGCTTTTATGACCTGAGCGAAGGGGCCATCGAACTCGACGGCACCGACATCCGCCAACTCAAAGTGGCCGACTACCGACGCCAAATTGGCCTCGTGCTGCAAGAACCCTTTTTGTTCTTTGGCACCATTGCCGACAACATTGCCTACGGCAAGCCCGAAGCCACGCGCGAAGAAATTGTTGCCGCGGCCCGCGCGGCCCATGCCCACGAGTTCATTTTGCGCATGCCCCAAGGCTACGACTCTTTGGTGGGCGAACGGGGGCAGGGCCTGTCGGGGGGGGAGCGCCAACGCATCTCGATTGCCCGGGCCTTGCTCATCAACCCGCGCATTTTGATTCTGGACGAAGCCACCTCGGCGGTCGACACCGAAACCGAAAAAGAAATCCAACGCGCCCTGGACAACCTCGTGCGCGGACGCACCACCATTGCCATTGCCCACCGCCTGTCCACCCTGCGCAAAGCCGACCGCCTGGTGGTCATGGACAAAGGCGTGGTGGTGGAAGAGGGCACCCACGACGCGCTGATTGAAGCGCAAGGCGCCTACTGGCGCTTGTACGAAGCCCAGCAACGCCAAGCCGAAGCCGAAGCCGTGTTGGGCGGCAGCCTTGAGACCCCACTGCAAAAGGTGAGCGCATGACCCCCTTTGACTTTGAACGCGACGCCTTCGGCCACTGGGTGCTGGTGCTGCCCGACGGCACCCGCCAAAGCCCCATCACCGCCTTGCGGGCTTACCCGGTGTCGGCCCCCGATGCGGGCGTGGCCCTCATGGACGCCGAAGGCCACGAAGTGCTCTGGATTGAAAACCTCTCGGCCTTGCCCGCCAGCCTGCGTCAGCAGGTCTTGCAGGCCCTGAACGAGCGCGAATTTTTGCCCGAAATTTTGCAACTCGAAGACGTGAGCAGCTTTGCCACCCCCAGCACCTGGCGCGTGCGCACCGACCGGGGCAGCACCCAATTCATGCTCAAGGGCGAAGAAGACATCCGGCGCCTGACCGGCACCGTGCTGCTCATCAACGACGCCGATGGCGTGCAATACATGATCCGCGACATGGCCGCCATGGACAAACACTCGCGCAAACTGCTCGACCGCTTCTTGTAATCCCGCGAACTTCCCACGTGGGTGCGACACCCCCGTCGCGATCAAGCCTCGCAGACCACCAAGCATCGCCCCGAGGGCGGGGCTCCCACAAAATGCAGGGCATCCCCCTGTAGGAGCGACGCCCCCGTCGCGATCAGCCTTGCAGACCACCAAGCATCGCCCCGAGGGCGGGGCTCCTACAAAATGCAGGGTATCCCCCTGTAGGAGCGACGCCCCCGTCGCGAAAACCCTCGCGGACCACCAAGCATCGCCCCGAGGGCGGGGCTCCCACAAAATGCAGGGCATCCCCCTGTAGGAGCGAGGCCCCCGTCGCGATCACCCTCGCAGACCACAAAGAATCGCCCCGAGGGCGGGGCTCCTACAAAATGCAGGGCATCCCCCTGTAGGAGCGACGCCCCCGTCGCAATCAAGCCTCGCAGACCACCAAGCATCGCTCCGAGGGCAGGGCTCCTACAAAATGCAGGGCATCCCCCTGTAGGAGCGACGCCCCCGTCGCGATAAGCCTCGCAGACAACGGACATTCCGGTGGGCCCCTCAAGTTGTCGTTTACAAAGGCCAGACCGAACCCTGCTCGGGCACCAAGGCCCGCCACTTGATCTCGTGTTCGATGCGCTGGCGCAGCATGTCGGACGCTTCGCGCTCGCCGTGCACCACAAACACCTGACCGGGTGCACTGGGCATCTTGTGTAACCAACTGAGCAACTGGTTGGCATCGGCATGGGCCGAGGCCGATTCGATTTGCACCACCTCTGCACGCACCGGCACGTCTTGTGCATGAATGCGCACCGTGTTGCGGCCACTGGCCAGCGCTGCGCCTCGTGTGCCGGGGGCTTGGTAGCCCGTCAAAATGATCATGTTGCGGTGGTCACCCGCGTATTGCGCCAAATGGTGCAACACCCGCCCCCCGGTGGCCATGCCGCTGGCCGCCAAAATCACCATCGGACCATGCCGCCTTGCCAATGACTTGGACTGCTCAGGGGTCTCCAACATGGTGGCCGCATGGTCCATGCTGCGCACCTCTTGAGGGCTCAAACGGTGCTCACCCGGATGCCTTTCAAACAAAGCCGTGGTGTGGATGGCCATGGGGCTGTCCAGAAAAATGGGCAAGCTGTGCGGAATTTCCCCCGCCGCTTTGAGCTGTGCAATGGTGTGCAGCATGGCCTGCGCCCGACCCACCGCAAACACAGGCACCACGGCCACACCGCCGCGAGCGGCCAGTTTTTTCAGCAGTGGCCCGAGTTCATTGAAGACGTTTTCTTTGGGGTGTTGGCGGTCCCCATAAGTGGACTCGATCAACACCGTATCGGCCTGGGGTGGCGGCTCGGGCGGGTTCATCAGTGGGTCATCAGGCCGCCCCAAATCGCCAGAAAACAAGACCCGTCGCCCGCCCACATCCAGCAGCAAACTGGCCGCGCCCAAAATGTGCCCCGCAGGCTGAAAACGCGCTTTCCATCCCGCGATCGGTTCAAACCACTGGCCTTGTTTTTCTGCGTGCAAAAGCTTCAAGCTGGCCACGGCCTCTTGTTTGGTGTACAGCGGCAGGGCTGGAGCATGTTTGGAAAAACCGTGTCGATTGGCAAAAAATGCGTCCTCTTCCTGAATGTGACCACTGTCGGGCAACAAAATGCTGGCCAAATCGCAAGTGGCGGAGGTGGCATGCACCCGCCCCTGAAAGCCATGTTTGACCAGCAAAGGCAAGTAACCGCTGTGGTCCAGATGCGCATGGGTCAGCACCATCGCATCGATGAGCGCCGGGTTGACGGGCAGGGGATTCCAGTTGCGCAAGCGCAGTTGTTTGTAGCCCTGAAACAAGCCGCAATCGACCAGCAGCCGTTTTTGATTGTGTTCGATCAGGTATTTGGAGCCGGTGACGGTATCGGCTCCGCCGAGGAATGTGATGGATGCGCTCATGCCTTCCATGCTGCCCTGTCACGAAAAAAGGTTGTTTGACGCAAGTCAAACAGCCCTTCGATTCGTTCGGGTCGCTCAGCCACCGGCCCGATGAAGTTTGCATGACCGCTTTTTTGTAGCGGTGCCCTCGCTCACAGCTTCCCAGTCCACAACCCATCGCCCCGGGGGCGGGGCTCCCACAAAATGCAGGGCTTGTCCCTGTAGGAGCGACGCCCTCGTCGCGATGTACCCTTGCAGACCACCAACCATCGCCCCGGGGGCGGGGCTCCCACAAAATGCAGGGCTTGTCCCTGTAGGAGCGACGCCCTCGTCGCGATGAACCCTTGCAGACCACCACCCATCGCCCCGAGTGGGGGGCTCCCACAAAATGCAGGGCATTGTCCCCGTAGGAGCGACGCCCTCGTCGCGAGTGACCCTTGCAGTCCACCACCCATCGCCCCGAGGGCGGGGCTCCCACAAAATGCAGGGCTTGTCCCTGTAGGAGCGACGCCCTCGTCGCGATGGACCCTTGCAGACCACCACCCATCGCCCCGAGGGCGGGGCTCCCACAAAATGCAGGGCTTGTCCCTGTAGGAGCGACGCCCTCGTCGCGATGGACCCTTTGCAGACCACCACCCATCGCCCCCAGGGTGGGGCTCCCACAAAATGCAGGGCATTGTCCCTGTCGGCGCGAAGCCCTCGTCGCGATGGACCCTTGCAGACCACCAAGCATCGCCCCGAGGGCGGGGCTCCCACAAAATGCAGGGCATTGTCCCTGTAGGAGCGACGCCCTCGTCGCGATGGACCCTTGCAGACCAGCACCCATCGCCCCGGGGGCGGGGCTCTCTTAGCGATGGTATTGGCAAGAGGGCGTTCATGTCGGGGCTGAAGCCGCCGACCTCAACCCTCAGCCCCCGAAAAAGCCCTTGAGCTTGTCAGTCCAGGTTTCGCCGCTGGGCTGGTGTTTGCCACCGCCTTTGGTCAGAGACTCTTCAAACTCTTTGAGCAATTTTTTCTGGTGCTCGGTGAGTTTGACGGGCGTCTCTACGGTGATGTGGCAATACAAGTCACCCGGGTAGCTGCCGCGCACGCCCTTGATGCCCTTGCCGCGCAAGCGGAACTGCTTGCCAGTCTGGGTGCCTTCGGGGATGTCGATGGCCGCTTTGCCGCCCAGTGTGGGCACTTCGATCTCGCCGCCCAAAGCCGCTTTGGAAAAGCTGATCGGCACGGCGCAGTGCAGGTCGTCGCCATCGCGTTCAAAGATGTCGTGCTTTTTCAGGCGAATCTCGATGAACAAATCGCCCGGTGGCCCGCCATTGGTGCCGGGCTCGCCGTTGCCCGCGCTGCGGATGCGCATGCCGTCGTCGATGCCGGCCGGGATTTTGACTTCCAGCGTCTTTTGCTTTTTGACCTTGCCTTGCCCATGGCAAGTGCCGCAGGGGTCGGGAATGATCTTGCCCGTGCCACGGCAATTGGGGCAGGTTTGCTGCACGCTGAAAAAGCCTTGGCGCATTTGCACTTGGCCCTGACCATGGCAGGTCGAGCAAGTTTTGGCGCTGGTGCCAGGCTTGGCACCGCTGCCGTGGCAGGTGTCGCACTCGTCCCAGCTGGGGATGCGCAGCTGCGAGTCCTTGCCGCCAGCTGCTTCTTCGAGCGTGATCTCCATCGCGTAGCTGAGGTCGGCACCCCGGAAGACTTGGCGTCCACCGCCGCGTCCGCCGCGGCCCTGGCCGCCAAAGATGTCGCCAAAGATGTCGCCAAAAGCGTCACCAAAGCCACCAAAGCCTTCGGCACCGCCGCGCATATTGGGGTCTACACCCGCGTGGCCATGCTGGTCGTAAGCTGCGCGTTTTTGCGCGTCCGACAGCATCTCGTAGGCTTCCTTGCCTTCCTTGAATTTGGCCTCGGCTTCCTTGGCTTTGGTGTCGTCCCCCTGGTTGCGGTCAGGGTGGTACTTCATCGCCAGCTTGCGATAAGCCTTTTTGATGTCTTCGTCTGAGGCGTTTTTGGCAACGCCCAGCACTTCGTAAAAATCTCGTTTTGTCGCCATGGGGCAAATCCAACCGTTAGAACAAGAACGCCGCGAAGGCGATTCAGGGGGCTGAATCAGCTTGCGCGGCGGAACTGCGGCGAGGCCGCAGAGGGGTGGGTCTTAGCCCTTTTTGACTTCCTTGACTTCCGCATCCACCACGTTGTCGTCTTGTGGCTTGGCATCGGCGCCGCCGGCTGCAGCACCCGCAGCAGCTTGCTGCGCTTGCATGTCGGCGTAGACCTTTTCGCCCAGCTTTTGGCTGGCGGTCATCAAGGCTTCGGTTTTGGCTTCGATGTCGGCTTTGTCTTCGCCCTTCAAAACTTCTTCCAGCGCCTTGGTGGCCGCTTCGATGGCTTCTTTTTCGGCCGCTTCGATCTTGTCGCCGTGCTCGGTCAGGCTCTTTTTCACGCTGTGCACAGCGGCTTCGCCTGCGTTGCGGGCTTGCACGAGTTCGAGCTTTTTCTTGTCTTCTTCGGCGTTCAGCTCGGCGTCTTTCACCATTTGCTGAATCTCGGCTTCGGACAGACCGGAGTTGGCCTTGATGGTGATCTTGTTTTCTTTGCCGGTGCCTTTGTCCTTGGCGCCCACATGCAAGATGCCGTTGGCGTCGATGTCAAAAGACACTTCGATCTGAGGTGTGCCACGCGCTGCGGGTGGGATGCCTTCGAGGTTGAACTCACCCAGCAACTTGTTACCCGATGCGATGTCGCGCTCGCCCTGGAACACCTTGATCGTCACGGCCGGCTGGTTGTCTTCAGCGGTCGAGAAGGTCTGTGCAAACTTGGTCGGGATCGTGGTGTTCTTGGTGATCATCTTGGTCATCACGCCGCCCATGGTCTCGATGCCCAGGGACAGAGGCGTCACGTCGAGCAGCAGCACGTCGGTGCGGTCGCCTGACAAAACCTGGCCTTGAATCGCAGCGCCCACGGCCACGGCTTCGTCGGGGTTCACGTCTTTGCGTGGCTCCTTGCCAAAGAACTCTTTGACCTTCTCTTGCACCTTGGGCATGCGGGACATGCCGCCGACCAAAATGATGTCGTCGATCTCGCCGACCGACACGCCAGCGTCCTTGATGGCCATGCGGCAAGGGGCGATGGTGCGCTCAATCAGCTCTTCCACCAACTGCTCCAGCTTGGCGCGGGTCAGCTTCACGTTCAAGTGCTTGGGGCCAGTGGCATCGGCCGTGATGTAAGGCAGGTTGACGTCGGTCGAAGCCGAGCTGGACAGCTCGATTTTGGCCTTTTCAGCGGCTTCTTTCAGGCGCTGCAGGGCCAGCACGTCTTTGGCCAGATCGACGCCGGATTCTTTCTTGAACTCGGTGATGATGAAATCGATGATGCGCTGGTCAAAGTCTTCGCCGCCCAAGAAGGTGTCACCGTTGGTGGACAGCACTTCGAACTGCTTTTCGCCGTCCACATCGGCAATCTCGATGATGGACACGTCAAACGTGCCGCCACCCAGGTCATACACAGCGATCTTGCGGTCGCCCTTTTCTTGCTTGTCCAGGCCAAAAGCCAGGGCCGCAGCGGTGGGCTCGTTGATGATGCGCTTGACGTCCAGACCGGCAATGCGGCCTGCGTCTTTGGTGGCCTGACGCTGGGCGTCGTTGAAGTAAGCGGGCACCGTGATCACGGCCTCGGTCACTTCTTCGCCGAGGTAGTCTTCGGCGGTTTTCTTCATCTTGCGCAGAATTTCAGCGCTGATTTGAGGCGGGGCCAATTTGTTGCCGCGCACTTCCACCCAAGCGTCACCGTTGTCGGCTTTGGCAATGGTGTAAGGCATCAGGTCGATGTCTTTTTGGACTTCTTTTTCGGCGAACTTGCGGCCGATCAAGCGCTTGACCGCATACAGCGTGTTCTTGGGGTTGGTGACCGCTTGGCGCTTGGCCGATGCGCCGACCAGGATTTCGCCGTCTTCTTGGTACGCAATGATCGACGGGGTGGTGCGAGCGCCTTCGGCGTTCTCGATTACTTTGGTCGTGTTGCCTTCCATGATGGCCACGCACGAGTTGGTGGTGCCCAAGTCAATACCGATGATTCTTCCCATTTTGATACTCCGAAATTGTTGAAAAGTGCAGATGTTTTGCAGTTGGGGCAGCGGGGTGGCTTTTCAAGTCCCCACACACCAAAAAAGGTTTTTGATTATTTGGGCGCGGTCACCGTCACCAAGGCCGGACGCAGCACGCGCTCAGCGATGGAATAGCCCTTTTGCAGCACCGTGACCACGGTGTTGGGCTCTTGCTCGGCGGGCACCACACTGATGGCCTGGTGGTGGTGGGGGTCAAATTTGGTGCCGGCAGGCGGTGCAATCTCGACCACTTTGTTGCGCTCCAAGGCGCTTTTGAGCTGGCGCAAGGTGGCTTGCGAGCCTTCGCGGATCTGCTCGAGCGTGGCATTGGGGATGGCCAGGCCCGCTTCCAGGCTGTCCAGCACCGGCAGCAAACTGTCGGCAAAACCCTCGACGGCAAATTTGCGAGCCTTGCTGATCTCGTCTTCGGCACGGCGGCGGGCGTTTTGCACATCGGCTTGGGCACGCAGGTACTGGTCGGCCAAATCGGCGTTTTGCGCTTTCAAATTGACCAATTCGGCTTGGGCATCGGCCAAAGGATCGGTGGCTTGGGAGGACGCGGCCATGGCGGCTACGGCGGCCAATTCTTCGTCGCTCAAGGCTTGGGTTTGGGAGTTTTGTGTGGCTTCTGACATGAACAATGTCCGCAAAAAATGAATACCCCTCTTATGTAGGGGCGTATTGGAGGGCTTCAAGGGGGGAATTTGACTGAAAAGTGGGCAGGGGTGCCGCGCAAGAAAAAACCCGCCAACTGGCGGGTTTTGCCCCAATGCAGCCGATGTGCGCTCAGTTCAGGGCCAGCAATTCCACATCAAACTTCAGCGTGGCATTGGGTGGAATCACGCCACCTGCGCCGCGTGCACCATAGCCCAGCTCAGAAGGGATGATCAGTGTGCGCTGACCGCCCACCTTCATGCCAGCCACACCCTCGTCCCAGCCTTTGATGACCATGCCGGCACCCAGACCAAACACAAAGGGGTCACGGCGGTCGCGGCTCGAATTAAACTTGGCACCTTGCTGGCCATCTTTGTAAAGCCAGCCGGTGTAGTGCACGGTCACATCCTGGCCAGGTGTGGCCACTGCGCCATCGCCAACAACGGTGTCTTCGTACTGCAAGCCAGAGGGAGTGGTGTTCATGGAAAGCTTTCTGTCAAAAAGAAACACGGCCAGTGATCCACAGCGCCGTGTGTGTAAAACCCAAAATTATGCCAGCCTCAGTGTTCTGCCCCAGTGCATTCCCGATGAATCGCCTTTGGAAAGCAGGTCAGCGCAAAACCAACAGTCAGCGCTTGTCGGATCGATAGGCCACAGGTCTGGAGGCCAAATCACGCATCAGGGCCTGCACGCCATAGGTCCACGGTGGGGCCAGGTCGGAAGTGGTGACCGTGTTGAGCAAGGTGCCCAACTTGGGTGTGGACACACTCACCACATCGCCCACTACATGGGTGAAGCCTTGGCCTGGGCCGTGACGGTCTTGGGTGGGGGCAAACATGGTGCCCAGAAACAGCACCATGCCATCGGGGTATTGGTGGTAGGGGCCCATGGCCTGATGCACCAAATCGAGCGGATCCCGGCTGATTTGGCTCAATGAACTGCTGCCTTGCATGACAAAGCCCTCGGGCCCTTGGACTTCAAGGCGCAACTCGCACTGGCGCACATCTTCAATGCCAAATTGCGCATCAAAAAGCCGAATGAACGGACCGATGGCGCAGCTCGCATTGTTGTCTTTGGCCTTGCCCAAAAGCAGGGCGCTGCGGCCCTCAAAATCTCGCAAATTCACATCGTTGCCCAAGGTGGCCCCCACGACCTGCCCGCGTGAGTTGGTCGCCAACACAATTTCGGGCTCGGGGTTGTTCCATTGGCTTGCCGGGTGAATGCCTACCCAGGCACCGCTACCGACGGCGCTCATGGGCTGGGATTTGGTGAAAATTTCGGCATCGGGGCCAATGCCGACCTCTAAATACTGCGACCACATGCCTTGTGACAGCAGCACCTGCTTGAGTTGCGCGGCCTGTGCAGAGCCAGGCACCACGCTGCGCAAATTGTCGCCAATGACGGCCACCACCGCTTGCCGGACGGCTTCGGCGCGACTGGCATCGCCACGGGCTTGCTCTTCAATTACCCGCTCCAACATGCTCGCCACAAAGGTCACACCCGCCGCTTTGACCGCCTGTAAATCGCAAGGGGCCATGAACCATGGCGCATCAGGCTTGCGCTGCGCTTGCAGGCTGTTGTCCAGGGCTTGATCGGTACTGCACAAAACAGGTGCGAGACCTGAATTGACAAAATCTTGTACCCGTGTGGCCACATCGGGCAACTCCAGCAAAGCACTGCTGGTGGAGGCCAACTCTGACAAATCGAACACATCTTGCGGCGTCACAGCCACCACATGAGCTCCGGCCTCAGGAACCCACAAACGCCCGATCAACAAAGCTGTATGGGCGTCTTGTGGCAAATGCGAGTTCAACATGTTCAAGCCTCGTTCCATCAAAAAGCGCAATGTTGTCAGACGCTTGAGTGAAACCCTGTCACCTTGGCACAACAACAGGCTTGGGATGCGTGGGGTGTTGCCATTTTGAGGCGTTATAGCGCGCCATCAGACCCGCAAAAGGGTCTGACTGAGCCAGCAAGGCACCCTCTTAATGGATATAAAAGTTCAGGCCGATGGCGGCGTTGTTGTTGGTGCGTTTGACGCCGTCTTTGTTGATGACGTCATAAGTGAGGATGCCGCTCAGTGTCATGTCGCGGGTCAGGCGTTGTTCCAATCCCAGGCCCACTTGGGGGCGGTAGCTGGGCATGTCGCCTTTGACGCCAGCGCGTGCATAGACCAAGGTGTGGTTGATGATTTTGCCGGCTTTGAAGGTGACGCCTGCCACGATACCGGTCGATGATTTCTTGTGGTAATCGGCAAAACCTTCGACGCCCACCAGCATGTTGTTGTGCATGATG
This sequence comes from Limnohabitans sp. WS1, assembly GCF_003063265.1. Taxonomy (GTDB): domain Bacteria; phylum Pseudomonadota; class Gammaproteobacteria; order Burkholderiales; family Burkholderiaceae_C; genus Limnohabitans_A. Next base: position 15,042 of record NZ_NERU01000013.1, on the reverse strand, counting down.
TTGTAGCCCAGCACGATGGAGGGGTAGATGGACTTGGTGGTGGTGTCCAAGGACGGACCCGACACGGTGGCACTGTTACTGCCCAATTGCACGCCTTCGTAATAGCCCAAAAAGTCCTTGGGGTTGCTTTGTGCAAATGCGGTGCCTGTGGACAAGGCCACCAAGGCCAGAAGTGCAGTGATTTTCATGGGGGCGCCTGGGTTGGTTGTGCGATTGAAACGGTATAAAAATCATGATCAATCTGATCTTGATTCATAATTTCCCAAATTTATCATAAAAAAATTGAAATCAACGATTTTGAAGATTTGCTTTCGAGCCTTCGGTGTCGTGCGCTTTCCCTACCGTTCTTTGTCCAGGAGATGCCCATGAACAAGCTCAAAGAATCCCAGTCCCGGCGTCGTCGCCGCAGTGGCGCTGGGCGCAAGGGCGGGAAAATGGACGCGGCTTCGCTGGTCTATTTTTTTCGCAAACACAGCACCCTGACCTTGTTGGTGGGCATCGCTTTTGTGAGTTTGGTCACCGCCTACGTGGCCATTGAGTTGGGCGCTTAGGTCTGTTGCAAGGGGTGGTTTCAGGGTTTGGGGGCGGGCTGACACGATTGCTTGCAATTTTTGTGTGCCAAGTCACAGGTCATCCATTTGCGGCGGGTTAAATTCAGCTGCGTTCAATGACTGAAAGGACTTTTTTATGTTCACCCCAAAATCTGCTTTGACCCACATGGGCGTTTTGGCCAGCGCCGTGGCTGTTTTGTTGACCGGTTGCGCGACGGCAACACAAGAGCAAAAGGGGGCGGGTACCGGTGCCGTGATCGGTGCGGTGGCGGGTCAAATTTTGGGGCGTGACAGCAAGTCCACCGCCATTGGCGCGGGTTTGGGGGCTTTGGGCGGTTACATCTGGTCCAAAAACATGGAAGACAAAAAACGCGCCATGGAGCAAGCCACGGCTGGCACGGGCACGGTGGTCACACAAACGGCAGACAACCAGCTCAAGCTGAGCATTCCCAACGACATTTCATTTGACACAGGCCGTGCCGACATCAAGGCCAATTTGCGCCCGATTCTGGACCAGTTTGCCCAAGGTCTGAGCCAGCAGCCGAGCATGGAAGTGCGCATTGTGGGTCACACCGACAACACTGGCAGCGATGCCATCAACAACCCCTTGTCAGTCAACCGTGCGCAAAGTGCTCGTGATTACTTGGTGGCCCGTGGGGTGAGCAGTGCACGCATCGCCATTGATGGCCGGGGTTCGCGTGAACCGATTGCCGACAACGGCAGCGCCGATGGCCGGGCCCGCAACCGCCGCATCGACATCTTTTTGGCCGAGCGCGGTCAGAAGTAAATTTTTTGCAGCAGCGCCACGAGCGTCTTGCGCTCGGCGGGCGTGAGCTTGGCTGTTTTTTCGGTTTCGAGCTCGGTGGCCGTTTGTTCGGCTTGCACCATCAAGGCCTGGCCTTTGGGTGTGGCGTGCAGGCCGACGGCGCGACCGTCGTGTGGGTGGGGCTTGCGCTCGATCAGGCCCCGAGCTTCGAGTGACTGAATCAGCCCCACCAAGTTGGGGGGCAACAAATTCAGAGCCGCGCACAGCTGGCGCGAGGTCACACCGGGGTTGTGGCCAATGGTGGACATGACCGAAAAGTCCACGGGCTTGAGGCCATAGGGGGCCAGCCGCTCCAAAAACAACTCAATGATGCTCAGGGCTGCACGCCGTGCGTTGTAGCCCACCAGGCTTTGCAGGTAGCGGGTGTCCACTTGCTCTGCGCTGGTCGCCGCAGACTTGGCCACTTTGGCCACCTTGGTACTGGGGCGCAGCGCTTTGGCCGAGGGGGTGCGCGGGGTTTTGGGGGCCAATGCCAGGGTGGTTGGAGTGGCCCTTTTTTCTGCCACTTTTCCAGCTTGTGGGGTGATGGGCATGTCGTCGCTCATGCGGCGGCCATGCATTGCTGCACGATGATGAAGGTGCGCATTTGAAATTCGGGCAGAACCCAGCTGCGCAGGGCCTTGGCCGGTGTCAGCCAACGGGTTTGGGCATGGGGTGTGTCGGCGTCCACACCCGACTCGATGCGCAGCCAGGCCCAGTCCATGAGCACCAGCGCCACAGCACGCAAATAATCGTCGGCCACCCGGTAGGGCAGGGCGGTGTCTTGCGCAGCGGCCTTGACGATTTGCGCGGTCACGGCACGCAGGGTCTGGAGGCGGGCTGTCGCTGGCGTGCTGGCTTTGTGGTGGGGTGGCAAGTCGGCAGCCAGGGTGTCCAGCAAGGCGTTCATGCCGGTGCCGCCATCGGCCAGCACTTTGCGCACCAGCAGGTCAATCGCCTGGATTTCGTTGGTGCCTTCGTAAATCATGGCCACACGGGCGTCACGCACGATCTGCTCGATGCCCCATTCGCGCACGTAGCCGTGCCCGCCAAACACCTGCAGGCAGTCGCTGCCGCCATGAAAGGCTTGGTGGGTGAAGACCGATTTCATGACCGGCGTGACCAGAGCGCACCAGCGCTGGGCGGCGGCTTGGGCAGCAGCGTCGGGGCTGTGCTTGATCAGGTCGAGTTCGAGCGCGGTGCGGTAGGCCAGCACCCGACCGGCGTCAACCCAGGCGCGTTGTGTGTCCAAAATGCGGCGCATGGCGGGGTGCTCGCCAATCAAATCCGCTTCGCCCGCCGACCTGCCTTTGCCCGGCGCACGCATTTGGCGGCGCTCTTGTGCATAGGCTTCGGCCTTTTGCCAGGCGGCGTCCAGCAGGCCAATGCCTTGCAGGGCCACATGCAATCGGGCGGCATTCATCATCACAAACATGGCGCCCAAGCCTTTGCCGGGCTCGCCCACTATCGAAGAGACCGCTTCGTCAAAGCGCATCACGCAGGTGGGGCTGCCGTGCAGGCCCATTTTTTCTTCGATGCGGTCGCAGTGCACCCTGCTGCGCGAACCATCGGGGTAAAACTTGGGCACCAGGAACAGCGACAGGCCTTTGGGTCCAGGGGGCGCGTCGGGCAGGCGGGCCAGCACCAGGTGCACGATGTTGTCGGTCAGGTCGTGTTCGCCGCCCGAGATGAAAATTTTGGTGCCGCTCACGGCGTACTGGCCATCGGGCATGGGGACCGCTTTGGTGCGGGCCAGGCCCAGGTCGGAGCCCGCATGGGGCTCGGTCAGGCACATGGTGGCCAGCCATTCGCCGGTCGCCACTTTTTCCAGGTACAGCGCTTTGAGTTCGTCACTCGCATGGTGCTTGATGCATTCGTAAGCGCCGTGCAACAGTCCAGGGGCCATGGTCCAGCCGTGGTTGGCGGCACTCAGCATTTCGTAGAGCATGGCTTCGAGCACGGTGGGCAAGCCTTGCCCGCCGTCTTCGGCGCTGGCGGCCAGGGCAGGCCAGCCCGCTTGCCAAAACGCCTGGTAAGCGTCTTTGAAGCCCGGCGGCATGGTGACGGTGCCGTCTTTCCATTGCGCACCGATTTCATCCCCGTCGCGGTTGAGCGGGGCAATCACCTCGCCCACGAACTTGCCTGCTTCTTCGAGCACTTGCTGCATGAGGGGAGGGTCGACCTCGGCAAAGGCGGGCAGGGCTTGCAGCTGGGCGGGCGCGTTCAAAACACGGGACAGCACAAACTGCATGTCGTCGGTGCGGGGTTGGTAGGCGTTCATGGGTTTTGGGGGCTCAATGGAAAAAATCCGGCGCTGCCATCAAGCAGCGCCGGACTACACGATATCAGTCTTCTGAATCAGGAATCGATGCTGAAGCCGATGCGCTTGATCAGGGGACCCCAGCGCTCGAGTTCCACTTGCGAGCTCTTGAGTTGGTCTGCCACCGTGCCGCCAAACGGAATCAGGCCCACCACGGTCAAGGCGTCCAACACGCCTTTGTCTTTGAGGGCGGCATTGATGGCTGCATTGGCCGCTTGCACCACGTTGGCCGGGGTTTTGGCGGGAGCGTAAAAGCCAAACCACTCTTCCACGGTCAATTCAGGAAAGCCTTGCTCGGCAAAGGTGGCGACATCGGGCACAAAGGGCGAACGGGTTTTGCCCGAGGTGGCCAAGATGCGCATCTTGCCGGCTTTGTGGTTGGCAATGAAGTCGCCGTGTGGGGTGAACATGCAAGCGATCTGGCCGCCGACCACATCGGTCACGCCGGGCACCGAGCCACGGTAAGGCACATGCTTGAACTCGAAGTTTTGGTTCAGGCCGAGCAACGCGCCAATGAAGTGCGGTGTGGAGCCTGCAGCAGGTGAGCCGTAGCTCGCTTGCGCGGGGTTGGCTTTGGCCCAAGCCACAAAGTCTTTCACGTTTTTGACGCTGGCGGGCACCATGGGGCCCACGGCAAAACCGTGGTGGATCATGGAGGCGGTGCCCACAGGGATGAAGTCTTCAAACGGCTTGTATTGCAGGTTTTTGAAGATGTGGGGGTAAAGCGAGATGGCCGAGAACGGGGTCATGGCCAGCACCGAGCCGTCGGCTGGGGCGCTTTTGAGCAGGTTCAGGGCAATCTGGCCGCCTGCACCTGGCTTGCTGTCGATGATGCCGGCGTTTTTGCTGTAAGGCGTGCCGCCAAATTTTTCGGCCACGCGGCGGGCGCAGATGTCGCCCGAGCTGCCGGGTGGGAAGCCGTAGAGCACTTTGACTTGCTCAATGGGCAGGCCACTTTGCGCCCAGGCTTGCTGGAATGCGGTGCTGCCCAAAATGGCGGCACCAAGGGTGGATTGGATGAATTCTCGACGGTTGCTCATGCTTGTCTCCTGGAGGCGTGGTTGTAAAAGGTTGAACGAACGGGGGTGAAAAAAAGAGGGCGTTGGAGTGTTCAGATCAGGACTTGGCCGCTTTGTCGGCCGAGCCTTCCAGCCCGGCCAGCAAGGCTTGGCTGTTGCCCGGAATCACCATTTGAAATTGCTGGTCGACAAAGGTGTAGTCGTAGTAGCCCATGCGAGCGAGTGGCTGGATTTTGAGCACGTCGATCAGGCCTTGGCCATTGATGATCTCGTCGTCGATGTGGATGGCCACCACACGGCCAAACACCACGTCGGCGCTGCCCATGGGCGGTTTGCCGGGAAAGCGCAGGCTGTTCAGGTACACACACTCGAACTGGATGGGCGAGCCCTTGACACGCATGGGTTTCACCAAGCGGCTGGGCAGCTTCTCGAGTCCTGCACGTTCGAACTCGTCCACGCCATGGGGCACTTCTTCGGCCGAGATGTTGACTGCATCGCGCAGGGCGTAGGTGGCCATGTTCCAGACGAACTCACCGGTTTGTTCGGCGTTGCGCACCGAGTCTTTGCGTTCGCCCTGGGTGGTTTGGTTGGCGCTGAACATGACGATGGGCGGGTCAAACGTCACGTTTTGAAATTGGCTGTAGGGTGCCAAGTTGTGGCGGCCTTGGGCATCCACCGTGGAGATCCAGCCGATGGGGCGCGGGATCACGCACGACTTGAAGGGGTCGTGCGGCAGGCCGTGCGGGGTGACGCCGGGTTCGTAGTACATGGCTCAAGTCGCTGTATCAAGTACACAAAGCGCGGATGTCTTCGGGCACCGGGATGGCTTTGATGCGGTCCGGGTCTTCGGGGTGCTTGATGCAAAAGGCGCGCACTTCGGTGCCTTCGCACAGCACGGTTTCGCCGCGCATCACCACGTGTTTGTGCACAAACACTTTGTCGCGCCACTCTTGCACGCTGGTGTGCACCTGCAGGGTTTCGCCGTAGGTGGCGGGTCGGATGAATTTGGTGTTGATTTCCAAGAGCGGCGTGCCAATGATGCCGCGCGTCTTGACCAATTCACGCCAAGGCAGCACGCCGCACTTCACAAAGAAGTTCAGCGACGAGGCGTCCATCCATTTGGAAAAATTGGGGAAAAAAACGATGCCTGCGGGGTCGCAGTCACCGAACATCACTTGCACTTCGTAGACAACAGTTTTCATGGCTTGTTTCTTCGTTGGACGATGAAGCTCACCTCAGCGAGGTGCCATGCGCAAGGCGCCGTCCAAGCGAATGGTTTCGCCGTTCAGGTGGTCGTTGCTGACGATGTGGCAGGCCAGTTCGGCAAATTCGCTGGGCTTTCCCAGGCGTGCCGGGAAGGGGATGCTGGCGGCCAGCGAAGCTTGCACCGGCTCGGGCAAGCTGGCCAGCAGCGGTGTTTTGAACAGGCCGGGGGCGATGGTGCACACGCGGATGCCGTGTTGCGCCAGGTCACGCGCCATGGGCAGCGTCATGCCGGCCACGCCAGCCTTGGAGGCGCTGTAGGCCTGCTGGCCCACTTGGCCGTCAAAGGCGGCGACCGATGCGGTGAAGACCATCACGCCACGGGCGTTGTCATCCATGGGGTCGAGCTTGGCGCAAGCGGCGGCAAACAGACGGGCGGCGTTGTAGGTGCCGATCAGGTTGACGTTGATCACCTTGGCGAACTCTTCCAAAGGCGCGGCGTTGCCGTCTTTGCCCACCACGCGCTTGGCGGTGCCAATGCCCGCGATTTGCATCAGGATGCGGGCCGGGCCGTGGGCGGCGGCAGCGGTCTCGATGGCATGCTGCATGCTGTCTGGGTCACTCACATTGCAGTGCACTGCAAGGCCGCCAATGTCGGCTGCCACGCGCTCGGCGTTGTCCATGTTCAGATCGAGCACGGCGACTTTTGCGCCCAATCGGGCCAATTCGCGGGCAGTGGCTTCGCCCAAACCGGAGCCACCGCCGGTGACCAGTGCTGCTTGTCCTTGGATGTTCATGTCGAGACCTTTCTGTTGTAGGTCGGACCTTCTGGTCCGACGTTTCGGATACATGTCGGGGCTGAAGCCGCCGACCTACGGGTTCTTGCACTTTGTATTTTGGTAGGTCGGTGGCTTTAGCCCCGACAAATGCTTGCAGACCACAAACATGTCGGACCTGAAGGTGCCGACCTACGGGTTCTTGCACTTTGTATTTTTGTAGGTCGGTGGCTTCAGCCCCGACAAATGCCCGCAGACCGCGAACATGTCGGGGCTAAAGCCGCCGACCTACGCGTTCATTTCATGCGCCTTCGGGGTTTTCGATCAGCAGCGCAATGCCTTGCCCACCGCCCACGCAGGCACTGGAGATGCCGTAGCGCAAACCGCTGCGTTTCAATTCGCGAGCCAGCGTGATGGTCAAGCGCACGCCGGTGGCGGCCAGGGGGTGGCCGAGCGCAATCGCGCCGCCGTTCACGTTGAGCTTGGACACATCCAGGCCCAGCTCTTTCGCCACGGCCAGGGTTTGTGCACCCTGCGCTTCGTTGATCTCAAAGCGGCCGATGTCTGACAGCTTGAGGCTTGTGCGCTCGAGCAGCAAGCGAATGGCTGGCGCTGGGCCAATGCCCATGATCTCGGGCGGCACGCCCACCGCAGCTGCCGCCACCACGCGGGCCAGCGGCATTTTGCCTTGCGCTTTGGCGTAAGCACCCGACGTCACCACACAGGCCGCTGCGGCATCGACCAGGGCCGAGCTGTTGCCGCCGGTTTGCACGCCACCTTCGTAAACAGACTTGAGCTTGGCCAGCACTTCGGGGGGCGAGATGCGGGGGTGCGTGTCGGTGGCCACTTCGGTGACCTTGCCTTGCAGCTTGATGCCACGGGCTTTGTAGCCTTCGAGTTCAAACTTTTCAGTGACCACAGACACGATTTCACCGGCATGGAAACCGGCGGCTTGCGCGGCCACAGCCTTGGCAAACGAGTCAGACGCGAACTGGTCGACCTCTTCGCGGGTGATGTTGTACTTTTTGGCCAGGTTTTCGGCCGTTTGGATCATGTTGATGCCTGCGGCCGGGTCTTTCAGCGCTTCCCACATGTAGTCTTTGAAGCCCACGGGAGCACCCAGTTTGAAACCGGTGCGGTGGTCAAAGGCGGCAATCGGGTTGCGCGTCATGCTTTCGGTGCCGACCACCAGCGCAGCGTCGCACACGCCCGCTTCGATCTGCTCGCCCGCTTGGCGGAACAGTTCAAAGCCGGTGCCACAAATGCGCTGGGTCATGATGGCGGGCACTTCTTGCGGCACACCGGCATACAAACCAATGTGGCGGGGCAAGAAGAATTGGTCAAAGTCGCCAGGGGCCATGTTGCCGGTGATGACCGAGCCGATCTCGGTGGGGGCGATGCCTGCGCGCTTCAAAGCTTCGCGGGCGGCTTTGATGCCGAGGTCTGTGGGCGAGATGTGACCCAGTGCGCCGCAATAGTCCACCATGGGCGTGCGCACGCCTTCCTGCATCCACACATCGGCAAACGCGTTGAAAAATCCTTTGGAAGCCATGTTTTTTCCTTGTGATTCGAATCTTTAAATCCGATTTGGGGGCTGTTCCGTAGGTCGGCACCTTCAGGTCCGACATGGCTGGTTTTGGACAGCTTCATGTCGGGGCTGAAGCCGCCGACCTACAGGTCAAATTTGGGGTTTGACGATGTAGTGCAGCGTGTCGGCATGCAAGGCCGCCACGGTGTCGGCGCGGTGGGTGAGCACCGAGCGCTGGTTGATCGAGCCCTTGTCGGTGATTTCGCCCTTGTCAATGGTGGGCGGCTCGCTCAGCAGGCACAGGCGGGCAATGCGGTTGGCGCTGCCAGTTGCCGATTGGGCCAGCGTGTTGACGATGTCCTGGAACTTGGCCAGCACCGGGGCCGAGGCCAAAACTTCAGACAAAGGCACGTCGGCAGGCAAACCGCTCAAAGCACGCACCGCCGGTGTCGGAAAAATCATGGCACCGACTTCTTTCAGGTTGATGCCCGTCAACACTGCGTCCTGAATGTAGGGGGCTCCCGCTGCGATGATTTTGGCCCGCAGCGGCCCCACGCTCACAAAGGTGCCGGTGGCCAGCTTGAAGTCTTCGGCAATCCGACCGTCAAATTTCAGGCCCAGGTGCACATCGGTCTCGTCGATCCACTTGACCGCGTCGCCGGTCTTGAAAAAGCCTTCTTCGTCAAACGCACCGGCGGTTTCTTCGGGGTTGCGCCAGTAGCCGGGTGTGATGTTGGGGCCTCGGTAGCGCACCTCGGTTTTGCCATCGGTGTCGACCAGCTTCAGCTCCAGCCCTGGTGTGGGCACACCCAAGTCGCCCGCTTGCACAAAGGGGTTGGTCACAAAGATGCCAAAGGGGCCGGACTCGGTCATGCCCAGACCTGTGCCCATGACGATGCGCTCGCCCACTTCACGCTCTTGGCTGGCATACAGGCTGTCCCAAATGGGCTGGGCCAAAGCAGCGCCGGCGTAAAAGAACATCTGCACGCGTGACAGCAGCGTTTTGCGCAGCTGGTCGTCGGTTTGCATGGCGTGGGCAATGGCTTCAAAGCCGGTGGGCACGTTGAAGTACACGGTGGGCGCGATGTCGCGCAGGTTGCGCAAGGTCTCGTGCATCAAGGCCGGGGTGGGCTTGCCGTCGTCGATGTAGAGCGTGCCGCCGTGGAACACCGTCATGCCAAAGTTGTGGTTGCCGCCAAAGGTGTGGTTCCAGGGCAACCAGTCCACCAGCACCAGTTCTTGCTCGGCCAGCACGGGCATGGACTGCGCCATTTGTTGCTGGTTGGCGCACCACAGGCGGTTGGTGTTGATGACGGCTTTGGGCAGCTTGGTGGAGCCGCTGGTGAACAAGAACTTGGCAATGGTGTCGGGGCCGGTGGCGGCCATGGCGGCGTCCACGGCCGGTGTGGGGGCGGTGGCGCACAGGCTGTCAAAAGCCGTGACCGTGCGGCCATGCACCTCGCCTTTGACCATCACGACCTCCATGTCTTCACCCACGGTGGCGGCAATGGCTTTGGCATAGCGGGCGTCCGAGGCAAACACCAGGCCGGGCGTGACGGTGCGCAGCACATGCTTGAGCTTGTCGTAGTCCACACTGACCAGCGAGTAGGGCGGTGAGGTGGGCACATAAGGCACGCCCGCCACCAGGCAACCCAAGGCCAGCAAAGCGTGCTCGAGGCTGTTTTCGCTCAGGATGACGACGGGGCGTTCGGCGTTCAGACCGCGGTCGATCAGGCCCTGCGCAATGCAGCGTGCCGAGTGCCAGGCCTGCGCGTAACTGATGTGCTTCCAGTCGCCCAAAGTGCCATCGGCTTGCGGGATGCGGCGGGCCATGAAGCTGTGCTCGGGCTTGACTTGCGCCCAGTGCTGCAGGCGGTCGGTCAGGCGATCCGGAAAAGCCTGCAGGTCTTGGTCAGCCTTGAGGTAATGCGTGCCGGGCACGCCATCGCGCAAACTGACACGCGTCACGCCGAATTTGAGTGGACGAAATTGGGGGGCGTTCATGGGGTCTCCGGTGATGGCCTTGGGCGATGGGCGTTGTGCCTTGGGCGTGTTGGGTTTTGCGTTCGGGGTTTGGCATTGAGCGTGGGTTCAAGGTGTTTGAGCATCGCTCAACGCTCAACCCAAAACGCCCAACGGTCAACGCCCAACGGTCAACCCGCCTTCTGTACTTTGGCGGCCTTGCCTTCCAGGAAGGCACGCACGCGGGCTTTGGCTTCAGGGGCGGATTGGGCAATCGAGGCCATCAGCGCTTCGGTGAACAAGCCGTGGTCGGCCGGCTGCTCGGCAATGCGGGGCAGGGCGTGTGTCAAAGCAAAGTTGGTCAGGGGGGCGTTGGTGGCGATGCGGGAGGCCAGCTCGATGGCCTTGGTCAAGGCCGTGCCGGTGGGCACCAGGTACTGCGCCAGGCCCACGCGCTCGCCGTCTTGAGCGTTGTACACGCGGCCCGTGAGCATCATGTCGGTCATGCGGGCTGCGCCAATCAGCTTGGGCACACGCACCGAGCCACCGCCGCCCACAAAAATGCCGCGTGTGCCTTCGGGCAGCGCGTAAAAAGTGCTTTCATCGGCCACGCGAATGTGGCTGGCGCTGGCCAGCTCCAGGCCTCCGCCCACCACCGCGCCATGCAAAGCGGCCACCACAGGCACACGGCCTTGCTCGACCGCGTTCAAGGCCACATGCCAGCTGCGCGAGTGGTGAATGCCTTCACCGGCATCGCGCTCTTTCAATTCAGACAAATCGAGTCCTGCACAAAAGTGGTCGCCTTCGCCATGGATCACGGCGGCACCCGCTTCAGGCGGCAGGTTCTGAAACACATCGCGCAGCGCTTCAATCAGGGCGTCATTCAGTGCATTGCGCTTGGCCGGACGGCAAAGGCGCACCACCGCGACGGCCCCTTGCATGTCCAAAGCCACGCCGTTGGCGGCTGCGCGTTCGAGGATGGGGTGATGGATGTCGGTCATGGCAAGGCCTTTCTTCAGACTTGGCCAAGACGCCAAGAAAGTTATTATTGATAACCATATTGTGACCAGTGACCAGCATTTTTGTGCTTGGTGTTTTCCCTAGGTTTACAGGGCCTGTTCCAGGGGGAACCTTTCTTTTTTGTGGGAGCCCCGCCCTCGGGGGATGGTGTTTTTGTAGGAGCCCCGCCCTCGGGGCGATGGGGGGTGGTCTGCGAGGGTTATCGCGACGAGGGCGTCGCTCCTACAGGGACATTGCCGCGCATCACAGGGACATTGCCTTGCACTTTGTAGGAGCCCCGCCCTCGGGGCGATGGAGGGTGTGGTCTTGCTTGTGACCTTGGCCTTGCGCGTGATCGGCTATTGTTCACCCCTATTTGCTGCGAAGGAGCCCCATGAACCACCAAGACCTGATTGCCATCGACATCCACACCCATGCCGAGGTGAGCTGCTGGAATCCGTTTGACAACTACGGCGAAGAGTACGACCGCGCGGCCGACAAGTTCTTTGGCAGCAACCGCCGCCCGACCATCGAAGAGACCGTGGCTTATTACCGCGAGCGCAAGATCGGCTTGGTCATGTTCACCGTGGACAGCGAATCGCAGCTGGGCCGCCGCCGCATTCCCAATGAAGAGATCGCCAAGGCAGCACGCGACAACAGCGACATGATGATTGCCTTTGCCAGCATCGACCCACACAAGGGCAAGATGGGCGCACGCGAGGCCGAGCGCCTGATCAAGGAAGAGGGCATCAAGGGCTTCAAGTTCCACCCCACGGTGCAGGGCTACCACCCCTACGACAAGATGGCTTGGCCCATTTACGACGTGATCAACGAATACAAATTGCCCGCGATTTTCCATACCGGACACAGTGGCATTGGCTCGGGCATGCGTTGCGGTGGCGGTCTGCGCCTGGCCTACAGCAACCCCATGCACCTGGACGATGTGGCCATTGACTGGCCCGACATGCAGATCGTCATGGCGCACCCGAGTTTTCCTTGGCAAGACGAGGCCCTGAGCGTGGCCACCCACAAGCCCAATGTGTGGATTGACCTGTCGGGCTGGAGCCCCAAGTACTTTCCCAAACAATTGGTGCAATACGCCAACACCTTGCTCAAAGACCGCATTTTGTTTGGCAGCGACTACCCGCTGATCACCCCCGAGCGCTGGATGAAAGACTTTGAGGTGGCAGGTTTCAAACCCGAGGTGATGCCCGGCATTTTGAAGGGCAATGCGATCCGTTTGTTGGGCCTGGACAAAGCGGTGTGACCGCCGTCAACGGGGTGAATGGCATGGCCGTTGTAGGAGCCCCACCCTCGGGGCGATGGGGGTTGGTCTGCAAGGCCCATCGCAAAGAGGATGTCCACTTCACAGCAGAAAAGGCGCTTTATTTTGTAAGCGGCCTGACCCGATGTGGACCGGCTTTCTTCAGCGTCCAGCCCACGGGGTGACTTTGACGGCCACCGCAGTGACCACGCCATAAAGCACCATGGTCACGGCCACCAAGGCATAAAAGCTGTTCGCGGTGCCTTGGTGTTGCGTCAACCCATAACCGGCCCCGGCCACCAGCACCAAGCGCACGGTTCCGGCCAGCACGGGCCCGATCACTTGGCCTGCGCCTTGGGATGCAAAGTACAAAGTCAGTCCCAGGCCAAAGAAGGGAAAGGCCGGTCCTGCCGTCACCAAGTATTGGCGGGCGAAATGCAACACGGTTTCATCTTGCGTGAACAAACGCGCCCACAGATCGGGTGCCAGGGTGACCACCGCGCCAATCAGGGCCAAGTTGAAGGCCGATACGCCACCGGCGACCCAGGCCACGCGCCGCGCTCTGGCCACTTGGCCTGCCCCCATGGCCAAGCCGACCATGGGCACCGAAGCCACGCCGATGCCAAAGGCGATCGGGATCAACAAAAACTCAAGCCTTTGACCAATGCCATACCCAGCCAGCGCGGGTGTGCCCAGTTGGGCCAACATGCCCGTAAAAATCAAGATGGCCAGCACCGATTGCACGGGTGACAAGCAGGCCACGGCCCCCACTTTCAAAATGTCGGCAAACAGGCTTTTGTGCAGGGTGAAGCTTTGCAAAGGCAATCGCAATCGGCCTTGTCCGCTGAGCAAATACCACAGAAACACCACCACCCCCGCCAGGGTGGCCACGATGTGTCCCAGAGCGACGCCCACCATGCCCATGGCAGGTATGGGGCCGGCCCCCAGTGACAGTACTCCGCCCAGCGCGATTTGCAAAACCGCCGTGGCCACCAGCGTCATGGACGGTGCCCGCATATTGCCCGTGCCTCGCAAAATCGAGGCCAGGGTGTTGAGCAGCCAGACCCACACGGCCCCTGAAAAAAGCACTTGGCCGTAGAGCACCGCTTCCTCCAGCACAGCACCTTGTCCGCCCAGCAGGGCGTAAAAATCGGGGCCCCAGAGCAAAAAAATACCGCTGTAAATCAGGCCTGCTGCCAAGCCAATCACCAAGGCATGTTGCAGCAGGGTTTGGGCTCGGTCCACATCGGAGGCACCCAGGGCGCGGCTGATGGCGGCCGATACCCCGCCGCCCATGGCTCCAGCCGACATCATTTGCGTGAGCATGGCAAACGGAAACACCAGCGCCATGGCCGCCAAAGGCGCAGTGCCCAAGCGCCCCACATAGTAGGTTTCGGCAATGCCCACCAGCACGGTCATGACCATCGCCAGCACATTGGGCGCGGCCAGCTTGAGCAAGGTGGGCAAGATTGGAGCGCTGAGCAGGCGCTGCAAGTCGTTGTGGGGAGCGTTCATGGACGCATCTTCCCAGTTTGCCCGTCAGATGCAGTGACTCAGGTGACAGGTGCGCCGGGCAAGGGGGCTTGCAACAGTTGGTGCATCGGCCAATTGAGCAGCTCGGCCAAGCGGCACACCACCCAACGGGCTTCGGCGGGCGAGACCACGGCAGGCTCGGCCAGCAGGCCCAGCTCGCATTGCGTCAGCACCAGTTCTTCGGTAATGCCCAGCGTGAACTGCATGTTGGCCGCCTTTTCGGTCAGCAAGTTGGCGAGGTCTTCGCACAGCTCGTAGCGCTCGGCCATCTCACGGTGGCCGATGCTGGGTTTGATTTTGCCGGGTGGCACATACAGCGCCGTGAAGCTCTCGGGCAGGTAAAGCTGGTTGTCGTTGCTCATGCCGGCTCAGGCTTTTTTGACGAATTCGGTTTTCAGCTGCATGGGGCCAAAACCTTCGATTTTGCAGTCAATGTCGTGGTCGCCCTCGATGAGGCGGATGTTCTTGACCTTGGTGCCGACTTTGACCACCGAAGACGAGCCTTTGATCTTGAGGTCCTTGACCAGGGTGACGCTGTCGCCGTCTTGCAGCACGTTGCCGTGGGCGTCTTTCCAGACTTTGGCCACCTCAGTGGCAGCCGCTTCGGCGGGGCTCCATTCGTGCCCGCAGCTGGGGCAGATCAACAAATTGCCATCTTCGTAGGTGTATTCATCGTGGCATTGGGGGCAGGCGGGCAAGGTGGTCATGTTCAAGAAATCAGCAAATCAAGCATTGTCGTCTGCAAATGTGGGCCATCGCGACGGGGGCGTCGCTCCTACGGGGGAGATGCCCTGGATTTTGTGGGATCCCCGCCCTCGGGGTGATGCTTGGTGGTTTGCGAGGCTTGATCGCGACGGGGGCGTCGCTCCTACAAGGGAAGGTCCTGGATTTTGTAGTAGCCCCGCCCTCGGGGCGATTCTTGGGGTCTGCGAGGCTTGATCGCGATGGGGGCGTCGCTCCTGGTATGGATTGACCTGTCAATAGGTACCGGTTGTTTTTCAGCTTTCTCTGTTTCTTTTGTCTTCTCGGTCAGTGACTGTGGTTCAGGGACTACGAGGCTGATTGGGCGACGGTAGATCAAT